>LT599022.1:300000-1500000 GCA_900079695.1 uncultured Alphaproteobacteria bacterium | reverse complement strand
CCGTGTCACGGGTTGCTTTTGGGAGTACGGGGAGTCGCGCCGTTCCGCACCATTCGGACATAGCGCGCGGTGCATCCGACGGCGCGGGCGGCGTCAGTGACTTCGAGGCCACCAAGCCACTTCAGCGCCAGCTTCTTTCGACCAAGGCCGGCGAGAAGAGGAATGTCGTGGTGGCTTGTGCCATAGTTGACGGCAAGAACTTGAGCAGCCTTGACGCCTATAATCTTGGAAATCTCGGATTCTGGCGTGGGCTTGTACGGGATGAAGCGTTTCGTCCCGCCCCAGGTGGCCGCCAACTTGATGGCTTCGTCCACGAAACCGGCAGTCGCGAGCGTCCGCAATATCCCCGGGAACAGAGAAATGTCCGGCGTTTCCGCCATCGCCCCCCCCTCATCATTTCTAGATTTTCCCGAGCGTTGGACGGCTCGGCTCGATGGGGAGACTATCAAGCGGAACAGTTCCGGGGTCTGAGCGGAAGAGTTCCGCTCGACCGGGGATGCCAAAGCGATTTGGAAGGAGCGAGAGGGCGGCTATGAGGTCAGCTTTAAGACGCTCATAAGACCGCGTAAAAGCCGTCAGCAGCGACGAGGGGCCTATGCAGGCCACCTACGTAGCCGCCGCGTGTGCTGGCGGCTCAGGAGTCCTCCGGGAAGGGCTTAGGTTCATTTCGCCAAGAGGAAGGCTGATTTCGAACCAGCAACACAATCCCGAAACAGGACGCCGGGGCGGATGATGCGCCCCGGCGTCGCCGTGGTCAAGACACCATACCCAACCGGCGTAGCACGTCCAATGCCTCTTCCATCGTGGGGCACGCCACTCCGGCAGGCAGATGACGCGGCAGCAGTTCTACCGCCTCGCGCACCGTCGCAGCACCGTCCAGGCGGATAGCCCGCATCAACGGCAAGACCCACGGCGGCGCGGTATTGTCCGCTTCTTTCATCGGCGAGGCCGGGGGCGGCAGGCTGGGAACCAGGTCGTGCGGATCGGCCTCGCCATCGTCAGGCATAGTCGCCGCTAGAACCCGTTCGATCAGTGTTTCGAATGCTCGCCGGGGAAGGCTGGAGAAGTGGTATTCGTGGCGGTTCCCCCCTTGGCACGTTACCACCCGGAAGCGCCACTCCGCTTCGCGCGCCAGACGAGTAATGGCGTTCTTGCTGGCAGGCAGTCCCGGCAGACGCAACGCCACCAGTTCGGCCCCGCTGAACCATTCCTTCAAGCACCGCGCCTCGCGCATCACCTGAACCAGCGTCGCTTCGAGATAGAGCACCCGGCGACGCAGTTCGGCCCACTCGGACGCGGGCACGCTAACCGACAACTCGAACCCTTGGTCATTGGACATGGTGTTCCCTCACACAGGAAGGGGCGGACGTTACCGCCCGGCCCGTGCCGTCAGGCGCTGGCCTGAGATTGGTTGCCAGTCGTGGCGGGTGCCTCTTCGGTCAGGCGCGGAATGGGATCGGTATGTTGGGGGCGCTCTACCGTTTCGGGGCACACCTCTCCGCCGCCGATCCCAGGCATGGGAGACATAAGGGCCTGGACGTCTTCGTCCCGCCTGCTGTGATTGAACGCCTCGACCTTACCCCGTCCCGCGTACCACCCACTCGCCCAACCCGCCTTCGCACCGTCGCCATATCCGGAGCGATACACTCCTTCCAGCTCTCCGCGCGCCTCGGTTCCGGCTACGACGTTGGAACGGCACACGTCCAACCTCCCGGCATCGAACCCGGCTCGATAGACTTGTTCCAGTCCGGACGAGTTAGCCTCTTGCGAAGTGCTATTCTCTTCGCTGTAGAGGCTGGCGGCGGTCGCCATGACGCTGTTAACCGCGTCCAGCATGACGCACAATCCATGCCGGGTGTCCTTGGCAAAGTCCATGTTGCTGGTGCTGATCAACAGGGACAGCGTTTCCAGGGCGTCCGAGGCGTCAACCAAGGCATCTTCTATAGAGTTACCGTGACGGAAAAAGGGAAAATCGGCCATAAGCAAGCCCTCCACTTCGGCGTTGCCGATGCCAGGAGGGTTACTACGCCGCACCCTGGCACCGGGGGCTAGTAACCTGAAGTGGACAGGCCGGGATATTCCCCTTGCGGGTCTTGTATTACCCGACCCCCGGTATAGGGATGCTCCGGACGGAATCCGGGCATGAAAATAGCCGCTTCGCTCGAAGGCGCGGGGCGGCTTACCGCCACTTGGAGGTTACTAAGCTCCGAGACAAAGCCTACTCGGATTGCAGAGGGTCGTCAACCTTGGCTTGGCGCGAGCGCTATTGGGATGCAAACGACACGATGTCGTTTGCACGACAACCAGCCCGGCGACGAAACCCCGGCATCCAGCAAGGGACACGATGTCCGTTGCACGTCGTTCGCATCTAGAGGCCCCGTCGGGAGTCGTGCACGGTCGAATAGAGAGCGATTGATTTTTCCAGAAGAGGAAATGTCACGTTTCCCAGATATAGGAAAATTTGGTTTCCATTTCTGGAAATTCTATTTTTCTAGATGTGGAAATTCCATTGGCGACGGCTTCGCCTCTTTCGTATTTCAGGGTTAGCAACGGTTCGCGCGTGAAATTCTTCTTAGGAACTTACCGCAATACTCTGAGAGAAAACAACTTTCGCCATGCCGGAAACTTCTGTTGCCTCGAAGCGACAGAAGTTTCAGGTTTCTTCCGTGTTCCTGACGTCAAACCACGCCCAACGGACAGCGCCACCGAAACGGCCTAAGTGGCGGTTTCCCGCCATTTAGACACGCATCAGAGGACTGTAAGGCGACTTTGAGGGATCAAGGTCACGATACCCGCAATCTGCGGAACCAACTGTCCACACCGACCGAACCGGGCAATTTCACTGGACACATGGTTCCGCACGCACCGACACATGCACCTCCCCGAAAAGTGCACCACATCAACGCGGTCTCGGATAATCCTGCGTTGTCATGGTTTGTCCTGGGTTCTGCAATACCTAGTGTCCAGGAACACCCGCTCACTTCCAAGACAAAGGGCCTCCCTCGCGGGGGCCCTTTGTCTTGGAAACGAATGAGACCCAAGCGCCCGAGGCCCTTGGCGGGTTCAGGGCAGCGCCCTGGACTGTTTTACGGTGTCGCCGATTCCGCTTGACCTGGAGCGTGCTCCAGGTTGTAGCGAAAAAGGCGTCGTGACGGAGAAGCAGCGATGAAGATCGGCGAACTCGCCCACCGCACCGGACTCTCGATGGATACGTTGCGTTACTACGAACGCATCGGCCTGTTGCCGAGGCCGCCGCGCGCCGCCTCGGGGCATCGGGAGTACGACGCGTCGGTGCTGACGTGGATCGAGTTCCTTCGGCGCCTCAAGACCACCGGCATGCCGATTTCGGGAATGCTGGAGTATGCGCAGTTGCGCGATCGCGGACCGGAGACGGGCGCGGCGCGCCGACGCCTGCTCGAAGCACACCGCGACCGGGTGCGGGCGCACGTCGCCGAGCTGCAATCCTGCCTCGCCGTTCTCGACGCCAAGATCGCCGGATACCCCGGCGACGCCAAGGTGGAGACGAACGATGACCTCTCACACGCAGACTCCGACGCGCTATGAAACCGGCTTGCGCGTCCTTTCGGAGGTTGACGGCGCGGCCGGGGAGGCGGTGGCGGCGAGCCTTGCCGGGATCGCCCCGGATTTCGCCCGCTATCTGATCGAGTTTCCGTTCGGCGACATCTACGCCCGGCCGGGTCTCGGCCTGCGCGAGCGCGAGATCGCGACGATCGCGGCGCTCGCGGCGCTGGGCAACGCCCGCCCGCAGTTGAAGGTGCATATCGCCGCGGGGCTCAACGTCGGCCTCCGTCGCGAGGAGATCGTCGAGATCCTCATCCAGATGGCGGTCTACGCGGGATTCCCCGCCGCCCTCAATGGCCTGTTCGCCGCCGAGGAAGTGTTTGCGGAGGCGTAGGACCAGGCCGGGGGGGGCGATCCCCCGGCCTCCTTATATTTTTACGCCATCGCTGCCTTGAGGCCCTCGTTCAGCTTTTCGAGGAACTGGGTGGTGGTCAGCCAGGGCTGATCGGGGCCGATCAGGATCGCGAGGTCCTTGGTCATGAAGCCCGCCTCGACCGCGTCGACGCAGACCTTTTCGAGGGTTTCGGCGAAGCGCACCACCTCGGGCGTCCCGTCGAACTCGCCCCGGAACTTGAGGCCGCGGGTCCAGGCGAAGATCGAGGCGATCGGGTTGGTGGAGGTTTCCTTACCCTGCTGATGCAGACGGTAATGGCGGGTGACGGTGCCGTGGGCGGCCTCGGATTCCACGGTCTTACCGTCGGGGGTCATCAGCACCGAGGTCATCAGGCCGAGCGAGCCGAAGCCCTGCGCGACGGTGTCGGACTGGACGTCGCCGTCGTAGTTCTTGCAGGCCCAGACGTAACCGCCCGACCACTTCATGCAGCAGGCCACCATGTCGTCGATCAGGCGGTGTTCGTAGGTCAGACCGGCCTTGGCGAAGGCGTCCTTGAATTCGGTGTCGAAGATCTCCTGGAACAGATCCTTGAAGCGGCCGTCGTAGGCCTTGAGGATGGTGTTCTTGGTCGAGAGGTAGAGCGGCCAGCCGCGCCCGAGGGCGTAGTTCATGCAGGCGCGCGCGAAGCCGCGGATCGATTCGTCGACGTTGTACATCCCCATCGCCACGCCCGCGCCGGGGAAGTCGTAGACTTCGCGGGTTTCGGGCTTGCCGCCGTCGGCCGGGGTGAAGGTGACGGTGAGCTTGCCCGGGCCGGGGACGACGAAGTCGGTGGCGCGGTACTGGTCGCCGAAGGCGTGGCGGCCGATCACCACCGGCTGGGTCCACGAGGGCACCAGGCGCGGCACGTTCTTACAGATGATCGGTTCGCGGAAGACCGTGCCGTCGAGGATGTTGCGGACCGTGCCGTTGGGCGACTTCCACATCTTCTTGAGGCCGAATTCCTTCACCCGGTCTTCGTCGGGGGTGATGGTGGCGCACTTTACGCCGACGCGGTGGGTCTTGATCGCCTCGGCGGCGTCAATCGTCACCTGATCGTTGGTGGCGTCGCGGTTCTCGATGCCGAGGTCGTAGTAGAGCAGTTCCACGTCGAGGTACGGCAGGATCAGCTTTTCCTTGATGAACGACCAGAGAATGCGCGTCATTTCGTCGCCGTCGAGCTCGACGATCGGATTGGCGACTTTGATTTTCTGCATGACGATGGTTTCCCGATGGATGGTGGTGCGGATCAGGGAATCTGCCCCCGCCGGGGTGCGCCCCGGGCATTTCGACACGAAGTCTTTGGTGTGAACATAGAAGTGCCCCGTGAAGGTTTCAATGCGGGGCGCCCGGTCCGCGCTATCCCGTTGCGTATAAAGCGGTTCGGACGTAGGGTGACGGAAAGCCGGGCGCGCCGTGCGGAGCCGCGGCGGCACGGATGCGAGGATCGGGGTCGACGGTGAAACGGGCTGCTCTCTACGGAATTCTTCTGCTGGGCGTGTTGTGCGTCGGCGCCGCGTTGTGGCTGCTGCGCGACCAGCCCGAACCCGAGGCCAAGCCCGCGGCCGAGGCGCCGCCCGCCGCGGCGAAGACCGCGCCGCAGCCGGTGACGCCGTCGTTCGACATCGTTCGCATCAGTCCCGAGGGCGATACCGTGATCGCCGGACGCGCCGCGCCGGGGGCGACGGTGGTGATCTACGACGGCGACAAGGAACTCGGCCGCGCCAAGGCCGACGAGCGCGGCGAATGGGTGTTCCTGCCCGAGAAACCGCTGCCGCCCGGCACCCGCAATCTCAACCTCGCGGTGTTCCCGCCCGAAGGTAAGGGCGAGCCGCTGCGCTCGGACGGCGACGTGGTGCTGGTGGTGCCCGAAAGCGGCGCCGGCGGCGTGGTGGCGGTGCAGATGCCGAAAGCGGGCGGCGTTTCGCGGGTGTTGCAGCGCCCGGGCGAGGCCACCGAGCTCACCATCGCCGCGATCGACTACGACGAGAAGGGCCGCGTCGGCGTTTCCGGCAACGCCGAACCCGGCGCGCCGGTGATCGTCTATCTCGACGACGCCGAGATCGGCCGCGCGAGCGGCGGCGTGGGCGGCGAGTGGCGGGTGCAGGGCACCCGCAAGCTCTCCGACGGCCGCCACACCGCGCGGGTCGACCAGATCGACGCCGAGGGCCACGTGGTGCGCCGCGCCGAAGTGGAGTTCCGCGTCGACGTTTCCATCGCCGCCGGAGCCGGCGAAGTGGTGGTGGTGGTGCAGCCGGGCAACAGCCTGTGGCGGATCGCGCGGCGGGTCTACGGCGAAGGCATGGCCTACACGCAGATTTTCGAGGCCAATCGCTCGCAGATCCGCAATCCGGACCTGATCTATCCGGGGCAGGCGATTCTGGTGCCGAAGGGCAAGGGCAAGCCCTGAGGCGGCCGCCGCGGCGTCAGGCCGCGGCCTGCTCCTGAATCAGGCGCAACAGCGGCTTGTGCCAGGCGAGGATCTGGGTGATGCCGACCATCAGCCGCTCGGCGGAAACCGGGGCTTGGAGCGGCGTCTCGGCGGAGAAGCGGATCGCCCCCGCCTCGGTGACCGAAAGCCCCGAGCCGACGTCCTCCTGGACGACGTCGACGAGCGCGAGCACGCGGTTGCGCCGCGCCTTGTCGGCGGCCTCGGGCAGGCGGGCGATCTCGCCCTCGACCTTGAGGCGCGCGGCCTTGCCGATTTCGAGATAACGGGCGCGGAATTCGGTGTCGAGATAGCGGAACGAGAACCCGACCGGGCCGCGGTAGGTCATCGGCGGCTCGAGCGGAATCACCACCACTTCGCCGTCTTCGACGCCGACCGATTGCAGGCGCAACGGCAGCACCTGTTCGCCGATTTTGACCAGACGTGTCACGATGGCTCCTCGTACGCGATACGGGGGTCACAATAGCATGGCGCGGTGGCGCGCGCCAAGGCGGTTGCCCCGTCGCCGGGTTCCGCATACTGTGTCGCCGTCGAGGAACAGCGGATGTCGGGAATGAGCACTGTCGATCTGTCCTGGCGGCGTTACGTGGCGCCGCCGATCCACCCGGAAGGCTACAAGTTCATCGCGATCTTCGCGGTGATCGCGGCGCTGCTGTGGCTGGCGTGGGAGCCGCTCGGCGTGATCGGCGCGGCGCTGACCGTCTGGTGTTTCTACTTTTTCCGCAATCCGGAGCGGGTGACGCCGGTGGGCGACCACTGGGTGGTTTCACCCGCCGACGGCATGGTGCAGTCGGTGGTGTCGGTGACGCCGCCGCCCGAGCTCGAACTCGGCGAGGGCGAACGTACCCGGATTTCGGTGTTCATGAGCGTGTTCGACGTTCACGTCAACCGCGCGCCGACCGCCGGCAGCGTCGGCGTGGTCGCCTATGCCGCGGGCAAGTTCGTCAACGCCACGCTGGACAAGGCGAGCCTCGACAACGAGCGCAATTCGCTGCGCATCGACCTGCCGGACCGCGCGGGCCTGGTCGGCGGCAGCCTCGGCGTGGTGCAGATCGCGGGCCTGATCGCGCGCCGGATCGTCTGCTTCGTCAAGGTCGGCGATACCCTCGACGGCGGCGAACGCTTCGGCCTGATCCGTTTCGGCAGTCGCCTCGACGTCTACCTGCCGCCCGGCGTCGCGCCGATGGTCGCGGAAGGGCAGAAGGCGATCGCGGGCGAGACCGTGCTCGCCGACCTGCGGCTCGCCGCCGGGGCCGAACCACGCCGCGGGGAGAGCCGGTGATGCAGATCGTGCCCGAGCGTCGCCGCCGCATCCGCAGCCTGCCGTTCAACGTCATCATTCCGAACATGGTCACCCTGTTCGCGCTGTCGGCCGGGGTGACGGCGATCCGCTTCGGCATCGAGGCGCGGTGGGAGCATTCGGTGATCGCGCTCCTGATCGCGGCGATCCTCGACGGTCTCGACGGCCGCATCGCGCGGCTGCTGCGCGGCACCTCGAAATTCGGCGCGGAACTCGACTCGCTGTCCGACATCATCTGCTTCGGCGTCGCTCCGGCGCTGATCCTGCACCAGTTCGCGATGCACGGCTCGGCGGGCGTGGGCTGGGCGATCTGCCTCGTCTACGCGGTCTGCTGTGCGCTCCGCCTCGCGCGCTTCAATACCATGATCGGCGATCCGGATCAGCCCGCCTGGGCCTACAACTACTTCACCGGCGTGCCCGCACCCGCGGCGGCGCTGCTGGTGCTGATCCCGCTGATGCTGTCCATCGAGTTCGGCCCGGAGGTGTTCGCCAACGCCGGTCTGGTGGGGGCGTTCCTGATCGGCGTCGCGGCGCTGATGGTCAGCCGCATTCCCACCTTCTCGTTCAAGAAGGGGCGGGTGCCGGTCAACCGGGTGCTGCCGCTGCTGTTGCTGATTGGCCTGCTGGCGGCGTTCCTCGTCACCCAGCCGTGGGTGACGCTGTCGGTGCTCGGGCTGATCTACCTCGGTACGATTCCGCTGAGCTACACCATGTACAAGCGCCGCGCCGCGATCGAGGCCGAGGGGCGGGCGGCCGAGCCCGACGACGACTTCGACGCCGGCTTGTGATCCCGCGCCGACCGGCCTATAGTCTGGGCCGGTCGGCAGTTCACCCAGGCGTCGTCGCCCCGCGAGGGGAGCTAAACCTGCCCGTTCCGCTCTTGCGCCCGACATCTTGTCCCGCGCCGCTTCGGCAAGCCGACGACCCCCGACTCCGATCTCCCCGGATGCACGCGGCGCACTGCGAGGATGAGCGATGTCCCGGGTTTCCCTGAGTTTCACCACCGAAGATCTGTCCGCGTTCGCCAAGGCTCTGGGCGGCGAACTGCGCGATCTCGGCCGCGCGCCGAGCCACCTCGAACTGCTCAACATGCTCGCCCGCGCGGGCGGGCGGCGCAACTATCAGCACCTGCGTGCGCAGGGCGCGGCGCAGGCGGCGATCGCGGCGCGACCGGCGCTCGAACCCGCCGTCGACTACGTGCGCCTGCGCCGGACCTTGCGGCTGTTCGATGCGGCCGGGCGCCTGACCCGTTGGCCGCCGAAGCTGTGGGAGCGGGAGCTGGTGCTGTGGGCGCTGTGGGCGGGGTTCCCGCCGCGCGCGGCGTTGGCCGAGAAGGCGGTGAACGCATGGCTCGGCGAGCGCCACAACTTCGCCGATCCGGCGCTCTTGCGGCGCTGGCTGGTCGATCTCGGCTTCGTCACCCGCAACCCCGACGGCAGCGCCTACCGCCGCGTCGAACGCCGCCCGCCGCCGCAGGCGCGCGCCCTGATCGCCGCCCTCGGCGGCCGCTCAGGCGCGCCGCAAACGGGCGCGTAGGCGGCCGAAGCGCGCCGCGAGGCGGCCCCTCAGCATCAGCGCGCAGGGCGTCACCACCAGGGTCAGCAGCGTCGCGAAGCCGAGGCCGAAGACGATGCCGGTGGAGAGCTGCGTCCACCACTGCATCGACGGCGCGCCGACGGTGAGGTCGCGGGCGACGAAGTCGATGTTGACCATGAACATCATCGGCAGCAGGCCGAGGATGGTGGTGCCGGTGGTGAGCATCACCGGGCGCAGGCGTTGCGCGCCGGTGCGCAGGATCGCCTCGCGGACGTCGGGGATCTCCCGCGTCAGCCGGTCGAAGGTGTCGATCAGCACGATGTTGTTGTTGACGACGATGCCCGCGAGCGAGACCACGCCGATGCCGCTCATGATCACCCCGAACGGCTGGTGAGTGATCAGCAGCCCCAGCATCACGCCGATCGTCGACATCAGCACCGCGGTGAGCACCAGCGCGGCGGAATAGAAGCTGTCGAACTGCGTCACCAGGATCATCGCGATCAGGAACAGCGCGATCAGGAACGCCCGGCCGAGGAACGCGCGGCTCTTCTGCTGCTCCTCGTCCTGCCCCTTGAAGGTCGCGGTCACGCCCCGGGGCAGCGGATTGGCGGCGATCCACGTGCGCAGCCGCGTCACCTGGTCGTCCACCAGCAGGCCGGGCTCGACGTCGGCGCGCACCGTCATCACCCGCTTGGCGTCGACGCGGTTGAGGGTGCCGGTGCGCGGCTTCGGCGCGACCTCGACGAACCCCGCGATCGGGATCGCGCCGCCCGCGGTCTCGACGCGCAGGCGGCCGAGCTGCGCGACGGTGCGGTCGCCGACCGGGTAGCGGACGACGATGTCGACCTCGTCGTCGGCGTCGTCGGGGCGGTAGTCGGAGAGCTTGAGGCCCTGGGTGACGAGCTGCACCATGTCGCCCACCGCGGTGACGTCGACGCCGAACTTCGCCGCCTGGGCGCGGTCCACCGCCACCTCCCACTGGATGCCGGGCAGTGGCCGGTTGTCCTCGACGTCGATGAAGCCGCCGAGCTCCGCCATCCCCCGCCGCACCGCCTCGACCGCGGGCGGCAGGCGCGCGGGATCGCGGCTGGCGAGTTGCAGGCGCACCGGCTTGCCCACCGGCGGGCCTTCCTCCTTCTTGCGGATTTCCACCATGATGCCGGGAAGGTCGGCGGTGGCGGCGCGGATGTCGGCGAATACCGCCGAAGCCGGACGCCGCAGTTGCCAGTCCTTGAATTCCAGCGAGATCGCGCCGATCACGTCCTCCGCCGCCTCGCGGTCGGAGACCTGCCCGGCGCGGGCGTAGACGGTGTCGAAGGCGTCGCCGTAATCCATCACCCGGCGCTCGACCTCGCGCACGATCCGGTCGCGCTCGGCGACCGCCATGTTGCCGCGGGCGTGAACGTAGACCACCGCCTGCTTCGGCTCGATGTCGGGGAAGAACTCGACGCCGCGGCCGAACGCGGCGTAGGCCGCCCAGCTCGCCACCAGCACCGCGAAGCCGCCGGCCACCACCCAGCCCGCGTGGTCGAGCGCCGCCGACAGCAGCCGGGTGTAGCGTCCGGTCCAGCCCGCCAGCGCGGTGAGGTCGCCGGTTTCGGAAATCGACAGCGCCTTCAGGGTATCCGGGTCCGCCTCGCCCGGGCGGCCGAACAGCGCGCCGAGGCTCGGCACGAACACCAGCGCCATCAGCAGCGAGGCGGTGAGGGTGATCGTCAGCGTGATCGGCAGATATTTCATGAACTCGCCGACGATGCCGGTCCAGAACACCATCGGCAGGAACGCCGCCACCGTGGTCGCGGTCGAGGCGATCACCGGCCATGCCATCCGGAGCGCGGCGAGACGGTATGCCTGGCGCCGGTCCACGCCTTCGGCCATCTTGCGGTCGGCGTATTCGACGACGATGATCGCGCCGTCCACCAGCATGCCGGTGGCGAGGATCAGGCTGAACAGCACCACCAGGTTCATGCTCATCCCCATCGCGAACAGCACCAGGATGCCCGCGAGGAACGACCCGGGAATGGCGACGCCGACCAGAAGGCCGGAGCGCACGCCGAGCGCCGCGACCACCACCACCATCACCAGGACGATCGCGGCGATCACGTTGTTCTGGAGGTCCGAGAGCATCGAGCGGATGGTGTCCGACTGGTCCTGCGAGAACGACGCGCGGACGTTGGCGGGCCAGAACGCCTGCTCCTCGGTCACCACCGCGCGCACCCGGTCGATGGTGTCGATGATGTTCTCGCCGGTGCGCTTCGAGACTTCGAGCGTCACCGACGGCTCGCCGTTGACGCGGGCGATGCTGGTGGGGTCCTTGAAGGTCTTGCGCACCGAGGCGATGTCGGACAGCCGCACCACGCCGTCGCCCGAGGCCTTGACCGGCAGGGTCATGATCTCCTGCACGGTCTCGATCACGCCCGGCACCTTGACCGCGAAGCGGCCGCGGCCGGTGTCGATCGCGCCCGCGGCGACGAGCTTGTTGGAGCGCGCGAGGAAGCCGGTGATGTCCTGCGCGACGAGGTTGTAGCTCTCGACCTTGGCGGGGTCGACGACGATCTCCACCTGGTCCTCGCGGTCGCCGCCGATGTTGACCTCGAGCACCGCCGGAATCGCCTCGATCTCGTCCTTGAGGTCGCGCGCGAGGCGCACCAGGGTGCGCTCCGGCGCGTGGCCCGAGAGCGTCACCAGCAGCACCGGGAACAGGCTGACGTTGACCTCGTGGATCTCCGGCTCCTCGGTTTCGGACGGGAGGTCGGACTTGGCGATGTCGACTTTGGCGCGCACGTCGGCGAGGGCGGTGTCGGCGTCGAACCCGGCGTCGAATTCGAGGATCACGTTGGCGCCGCCCTCGTAGGCGGTGGCGCGCATCTCCTTGATCCCCTCGATCGACCGCAGTTCCCGCTCCATCGGCCGCACCAGCATCCGCTCGGCGTCCTCGGGCGAGATGCCGCGGTGGGTGAGCAGCACGTACATGATCGGGATGTTGACGTCCGGCGAGGATTCCTTCGGGATCGCGACGTAGGCGTAGAGCCCGGCGATCAGCGTCAGCGCCAGGGTCAGCAGCACGGTGCGGGAGCGGGCGAGGGCGGCGTCGATCAGCGCGTTCATCGTTCGGCGACAGAAAATGAGGCGGGAGATCTGATAGGGTGATCTACGAGGCGAGATATCGACGAAATGACGCGGGAGCGGATTAGGGAGGCGTCTTTCCCATAATGAAGATTTTTATGGCAGTTAGGGCAGCAAGCTACGGCATTATTGATTTTGTCAGGGCCGCCTTCCGAAAGAGGCCTTACGTGGTGAACTTCTAGGTAGGGTTCGTTTCTGTGTGAGAGAAAGGGAGATGTTTTCCCACAAACCTCACATATCCCTTTTGCAGCAGTCAGCACCCAAGCAATAACCTCCGGGTCTCTGATGAAACGACCAGACGATGATGCGTGTATCTGAGGGTAATCCTGGCCTTCTGGGGGAATGGAGGGGGGATCGGAAAAGTCATGTACCATCCGTTTCATGCATCGGCTGACTCGCTCCTCCAACTCTTTCGGATCGGAGGTGGGAGCTTCGGAAGGTGGATATTTCCCGCACAGGATTCCGGCAACTCGGTCAGGCTCTAGGTTGTCCGCATCGGGCCAGACGATGCGGAATGAAATTCTTTTGGTGTAGTTTCCGTTCGCAGGGCTAGCCTTCCCGAATGCGGCTCCGGATCGCCCAATAGCAAGACGAAGTTTTTTAAAATCACTTATGTCTGATAGACAGATTGGAGTTGGATATCCTTGTAGGGTAAGTCTTCGTTCTGAGTCGGGTTTGTTAACAACGGGCCTGCTTGAGAGTAGGATATCGGTTATTTTCATTTTTAGGAGAGACATCCTGTGAAGGAGAATCTCCAACGCTAAGGCATAGTCTTTGTTGCGGCTTTTCCGTGGGCCGTGATCCGAACCTCCTCTGGATTCGAGTACAAGGTCAAAACCGCGCGGACGCGTATATACCGAAAAGAGTGCGTCAAGGACCTTTCCGGAATCGTCAAACGGTTTGTGCAACTTATTCATAAGCTATCCCATCTGTTGACGAGCTAACTCAACGAGAAGCGGGTTCCGGGCTGGGTGCGAGCAGGGTGTCGGGGGCGGCCTCGACCGGCTGCCCGGCGGAGACGAAATCCTGGCCGACGGTGATCAGCCGCAGCGTTTCCGGCAGGCCGCCGAGCCACAGGCCCTCGGCATCCTCGCGCACCGGAACCGCCTTGTGGAATTCCACCAGGCCCCCGGGGGTCACGGCCTTGACTCCGAGTTCGCCGGCCGCCGACAGCGTCAGCACCGCGGGAGAAACCGGATGCGCGAGGGTCTCGCCGAGCGGCAGCGCCACCTCGGCGGTCATTCCGGCGGCGATGCGGCGGTCCGGGTTGGGCACCTCGATCTCGACGGGGAAGGTGCGGGTCGCCGGCGCGGCGACGCGGCCGACGTAGGTGACGACGCCCGCGCCGCTGCCGATCCCCGGCAGGCGCACCTCGGCGGCGGTGCCGACGCGCACGCCGCCGATCGCGCTTTCCGAGACTTCGACCTCGATCTTGATCGGGTCCAGTTCCACCAGGGTCGCCACCGCGTCGTCGACCGCCACCAGGGTGCCGATTTCCACCGGCCGCGCGTCGATCACCCCGGCGAACGGCGCGGCGATTCCGGTGCGGGCGATGTCGAGCCGCGCCGCCGCCAGCTCGGCGGCGGCGGCTTCGCGTTCGGCGCGGGTGGTGGCGACGCGCACGCGGCTGGCGTAGTCCTTGTCGGCGAGGCGGCTGGCGGCCTGGAACTCGATGTCGCGCTGGGCGAACAGCGCCTCGGCGCGGGCGAGGCGGGCGGCGCGGTCGTCGGCGGCGAGGCGGGCGACCGGCGCGCCCCGGGCGATCGCCGTGCCCTTCTCGGCCATCACCTCGGCGACGCGGCCGCGGGTTTCGGCGCGCAGCTCCACGGCGCGGTTGGCGCGGGTGGTGCCGGTGAGGTCGAGGCGCGCCGTCACCGGCCGCGCCCGCGATTCGATCACGCCGACCCGCACCGCGCGCTCCGCCTTCGCCGGGGCGGCGGGCGGGCGGCGGTCGCCGCCGATCAGCCCCGACCCGATCCAGACCACGCACGCGGCGACGATCGCCGCCGCGGCTACCCAGGATCCTCGCACCCGCATGACACCCCCGATCGAACATCCGCCCGCAAGGATACCGCAACCCGCACGGGCGTCTCATGAAAATCGCATCGCCGATGCGGGAACAGTTGACCGATCGACAAGCCTCCGTAAGAGTGGGAGGCGTCCCCGAACGCCGTTGCGGGAGAGAGCGGGCCGAAAGCCCGCCGCCGAAGGAGCAACCGCCCCCGGAAACTCTCAGGCACCCGGAACCGCGACGGTCAGGGGGACCTCTGGAAAGCAGGCGCGCTTGAAAAGGCGCGAACCTCACCGAAGATGTAAGCCTGTGCGTGGTCGAACCCTCGTCCCGGCGAATCTTTCAGGTTCCGAAGACAGAGGGGGGCCGAAGGACCGATGTTCGGTCCATGGCCGATTCGCGGCCGCCGCAGGGCGGGCGCGACATCTCTGGATGAGGGAACCGATGGGCGATACCACCTCCGAACCTCTGCGCACTACGCCGCTCGACGCGCTGCATCGCGAACTCGGCGCGCGCATGGTGCCGTTCGCCGGCTATGCGATGCCGGTGCAGTACCGGGGCATCCTCCACGAACACGCTCAGGCGCGCGAGAAGGCGGCGCTGTTCGACGTCTCGCACATGGGGCAGGCGGAAGTCCGCCACCCCGAGGGCTTCGCCGCCGCCGCCCGCGCGTTCGAGGCGCTGGTGCCGGGCGATCTGCTGGCGCTCAAGGACGGCCAGATCCGCTACACCCTGTTCACCAACGCCGCGGGCGGCATCCTCGACGACCTGATGGTGACGCGCGACGGCGACCATCTGTTCGTGGTCGTGAACGCCGCCTGCAAGGAGCAGGACTTCGCCCACATGGCCGCCAATCTCGCGGGCTGCAAGGTGACGCAGTTGCCGGATCGGGCGCTGCTCGCGCTGCAGGGGCCGGAGGCGGCCGCGGCGCTCGCCCGCCTCGCGCCCGAGGCGGCGGCGATGCCGTTCATGACCGCCCGGGCGCTGTCGGTCGGCGGCATCGCGGTGTGGGCGTCGCGCTCCGGCTACACCGGCGAGGACGGCTACGAGATCTCGGTGGCGGCGAACGAGGCCGAGACGCTCGCCCGCCTGCTGCTTGCCCAACCGGAGGTCGATGCCGCGGGCCTCGGCGCGCGCGACAGCCTGCGCCTCGAAGCCGGGCTGTGCCTCTACGGCTCCGACATCGACGCCACGACGACGCCGATCGAGGCGGGGCTGAAGTGGGTGATCGGCAAGCGTCGCCGCGAGGAAGGGGGGTTCCCCGGAGCGGAGACGATCCTCGAACAGCTGGCCGAAGGCCCGGCGCGGCTGCGGGTCGGCCTACGCCTCGACGGCCGCCAGCCCGCCCGCGCGCATTCCGAGATTCTCGATGCCAACGGCGGCCGGATCGGCGAGATCACCTCGGGCGGCTTCGGCCCGACGGTCGAGGCGGCGATCGCGATGGGGTACGTGGACGCCGCCCATGCCGCAACCGGCACTGCGGTGGCGTGCAGCGTGCGCGGCCGGGCGCTGGCCGCGCAGGTGGTGCCGATGCCGTTCGCGCCGCATCGGTATTTCAAGGGTTGAGCGGGTTCGAAAAGCCAGAGGGGATTGAAAACATGGCGAAAATCTACTTCTCCGAAGAACATGAGTGGATCTCGGTCGAGGGTGGCGTGGGCACCGTCGGGATCACCGAATACGCCCAGGAACAACTCGGCGACGTGGTGTTCGTCGAGCTGCCCGAGGTCGGCGCGAGCATCGACAAGGGCGACGACGTCGCGGTGGTGGAATCGGTGAAGGCCGCAAGCGAGGTCTATTCGCCGGTATCGGGCGAGATCGTCGAGATCAACGACGAACTCGCCGACGCGCCCGGCCTCGTCAACACCAGCGCCGAGGGCGACGGCTGGTTCTTCAAGATCAACCTGTCCGACGACGGCGAACTCGACGACCTGATGAGCCGCGAGGACTACGACGCGTTCGTCGAGGGATTGGAATAATGCGCTATCTGCCGCTGAGCGCCGACGATCGCGCCGAAATGCTGCGCGCGATCGGCGCTTCGTCGGTCGAGGACCTGTTCGTCGACGTGCCCGAGGCGGTGCGCGCGGGCGCGGTGTTCGACCTTCCCGACCATCAGGGCGAGTTTGCGATCGAGAAGGCGTTCACCGCCTTCGCGATGCGCAACCTCTCGCCCGGCTGCGCGCCGAGCTTTCTCGGCGCGGGGGCGTATCGCCACCACGGCCCGGCGGCGGTGGACGCGCTGATCCAGCGCGGCGAGTTCCTCACCAGCTACACCCCCTATCAGCCGGAAATCTCCCAGGGCACGTTGCAGGCGCTGTTCGAGTTCCAGACCCAGGTGTGCCTGCTCACCGGCATGGAGGTGGCCAACGCCTCGATGTACGACGCCGCCACCGCCTGCGCCGAGGCGGCGCTGATGGCGGCGCGCGTCACCCGCCGCAAGGCGGTGCTGATTTCGGGGTCGGTGCATCCGCACTACGCCGAGGTGACGGAAACCCAGCTCCGCTTCACCGACCTCGCGTGCGAGCGCCTCGCTCCCGATCCGGTCGGGGTCGAGGATCTGATCGGCCGCGTCGGCCCCGAACACGCCTGCGTGATCGTGCAGACTCCGAGCGTGTTCGGCCGCCTTTCCGACTACTCGGCGCTGGCCGCCGCCTGCCACGAGGCGGGCGCGCTGCTGGTGGTGGCGGTGGCGGAGCCGGTGTCGCTCGGCGCGCTGATGCCGCCCGGCGAAATGGGGGCGGACATCGTCGTGGTGGACGGCTCGTCGCTCGGCATGCCGCTCAGCTTCGGCGGCCCCGGCGTCGGCCTGTTCGCTACCCGCGAGAAGTACGTCCGCAACATGCCCGGCCGTCTGGTCGGCCAGACCGTGGACGTCGACGGCCGCCGCGGCTGGGTGCTGACGCTCTCGACCCGCGAGCAGCACATCCGCCGCGAGAAGGCGACCTCGAACATCTGCACCAACTCGGGCCTGTGCGCGCTCGCGTTCTCGATCCACGTGGCGATGCTGGGCGAGACGGGCTTCACCCGGCTGGCCGAGGTCAACCACAAGACCGCGGTGAAACTGGCGCAGGGGGTCGCGGCGATTCCCGGCGTGAAGGTGACGACGCCCGCGTTCTTCAACGAGTTCGCGGCGATGCTGCCGAAGCCCGCCGCGGAGGTGGTGGAGGCGTTGGCGAAGAAGGGCATTCTCGGCGGCGTGCCCGCCTCGCGGCTGTTCCCGAGCTATCCCGAACTCGACAACCTGCTGCTGCTGGCGGCGACCGAAACCAACGGCGAGGAGGAAATCGACGCGCTCGTCGCCGCCCTCGCGGAGGTGCTGCGATGACCCCGACTCCCGCTTCCGCCGCGCCCGGCACCGTCACCGGCAACCGCGGCCTCACCGTCGAGGAGCCGCTGATCTTCGAGCAGGGCTCCACCGGCAACTCGGGCGTCGACCTGCCCGAGCCGTTCGACGTGCCGGACCGTCTCGGCGGTCTCGCCCGCAAGGGGCCGATCGGTCTGCCCGGCCTCTCCGAGCCGCAGGTGGTGCGCCACTACACCCGCCTGTCGCAGAAGAACTACTCCATCGACGCCGGGTTCTATCCCCTCGGCTCGTGCACGATGAAGTACAACCCCCGCCTCAACGAGAAGATGGCGCGCACTCCGGGGCTCGGCGATCTCCACCCGATGCAGCCGGTTTCGACGGTGCAGGGGGCGCTCGCGGTGATCCACACGCTCGCGGGCTGGCTGCTGGAGCTGACCGGCATGGCCGGGGTGGCGATGTCGCCCGCCGCGGGCGCGCACGGCGAACTCTGCGGCGTGATGGCGATCCGCGCCGCGCAGGAGGCCAAGGGCGACGCCCGCAAGGTGATCCTGGTGCCGGAAAGCGCCCACGGCACCAATCCCGCCACCGCCGCGCTGTGCGGCTATTCGGTGGTGGCGATCCCCGCCAACGCCGAGGGCCGGGTGGACGTCGCGGCGCTCAAGGCCCGTCTCGGGCCGGACGTCGCCGGACTGATGCTCACCAATCCCAACACCTGCGGCCTGTTCGAACGCGAGGTGCGGGAGATCGCCGATCTCGTCCATGCCGCCGGGGCGTTCTTCTACATGGACGGCGCCAACTTCAACGCCGTCGTCGGGCGGGTGAAGATCGCCGATCTCGGCGCCGACGCGATGCACATCAACCTCCACAAGACCTTCTCGACGCCCCACGGTGGCGGCGGGCCGGGTGCGGGGCCGACGGTGTTCTCGGAGGCGCTCGCGAAGTTCGCGCCGCTGCCGTTCGTGCGCCGGGAGGGCGAGGGCTTCCGCCTGATCGAGACCGCCGCCGAGGCGGGGCCGGAGGCGCGGCCGTTCGGGCGGATGAAGGGCTTCCACGGCCAGTTCGGGGTGATGATCCGCGCCCTCGCCTACGCCATGGCGCTCGGCAAGGACGGGCTCCGGCAGGCGTCCGGCGACGCGGTGCTGAACGCCAACTATCTGCTGGCGCGCCTCAAGGATACGCTGACCGCGCCGTTCCCGGGGCCGTGCATGCACGAGGCGCTGTTCGACGACGGCTTCCTCAGGGATACCGGCGTGACCACCCTCGATTTCGCCAAGGCGCTGATCGACGAGGGGTTCCACCCGATGACCATGTACTTCCCGCTGGTCGTCCACGGTGCGCTCCTGATCGAGCCGACCGAGACCGAGAGCAAGCGCACCCTCGACGTCTTCGTCGATGCGGTGCAGGCGCTCGCCGCCAAGGCGCAGGCGGGCGAGGCGGAGTTCTTCCACGCCGCGCCTCGGTTGACGCCGCGGCGGCGACTCGACGAGACGCTGGCGGCGCGCAAACCGGTGCTGCGCTGGACGCCGTAACCGCAATCCGCGCAATTTCGGCGCGCCGGGGTTTCTCCGGCGCGCCTTTTTCGTGCGCGGGCCGGGCATCCCCGATAAACCTCGGCTTATTCCGAATTTAATCGGCGCGACGTTTCGAAAAATGTGGTAGCTGAGCAGCCAAACGTCGCGGCGAACGGATCGCCGGGGTGGGGGCCCCCGCAGGATTGCGGTGACGAGGGGAAAAGGCGAAACCGGAATGCACGAGCTCGGCAGCGCGCCGGCCGGGACAGGCGTCGGCGACATTCAACAGAGCTTGGCGCAGCAGCTGCGCCTGACCGATTTCGAGCGATTGCGGCGCCGCGAACTCTTCCGCCTCGGCGAGGCGGAGGCGGCGGAGCTGCGGGCCTGCCGCGCGCACGTCCAGCCGCATCTGGGCGAGATCGTCGCCGCGTTCTACCGGGGGCAGACGGCGATTCCGGAGATCGCCAAGGTGATCGGCGACCGCGACACCCTGCGGCGGCTTCACCAGACCCTCGAGGACTATCTCGCGGCGCTGTTCCTGGGCAACTTCGATGCGGCCTACTGCGACTCCCGGCTGCGGGTCGGCATCGTCCACAGCCGCATCGGCGTGCCGCTCAAGCTTTACGCCGCCTCGGTTCTGGCGCTCGAGGACGCGCTCCGCCCGCACGTCGCCGCCGCCTTCGATACCGACCCCGCGCCGCGCCTCGACGCGCTGCGCCGGGCGATGCTGTTCGACCTGCATCTGGTGACGGAAACCTATCTGCTCGCGGTCTCGATCGAGGTGGAGGCGGGGAAATACAACCTTCAGCGCTATGCCGACAGCCTCGAAAAGGTGATCGACGAGCGCACCCGCCAGCTTCAGGAGCAGTCCCGCCGCGACGCGCTCACCCACCTCGGCAACTACCGCGCGTTTCACGAGGACCTGCGGCGCGAGTTGGCCCGCGCCGAGCGCGAGCACGTGCCGCTCGTCCTGGTGTTCCTCGATCTCAACCGCTTCAAGCAGCTCAACGACACCTACGGGCATCAGGCGGGCGACGCCGCGCTGTGCGAGGTGGCGGCATGCCTCAACCGCGCCTGCCGCGCCTCGGACCTCGCCTACCGTCTCGGCGGCGACGAGTTCTGCATTCTCCTGCCGGCGACCGACCTCGTCGAGGGGCGCGCTTTCCTCGACCGCCTCGCCGCGTGCTGGATGCATCGCGACGCCGCCGGCGTTCCGCTGACCGTCAGCATCGGTCTGGCGCAGGCCGCGGTGGGGCACCCGGTCAATCCGGAGGCGTTGATCCGCGCGGCGGACAAGTCGATGTATCGGGCCAAGGCGCGCGCGCGCGCCACCGGCGATCACGGCGTCGATCCGGGAGAAGTGGTGGGAGGCTAGGGTTTCTCGCCGACGCGGCCGAAGCAGAGGGTGACGATCCCGATCATGCAGGCCGCGGTGAGCGCCAGGGCGACGTAGATCGCGAACGAAAGCTGGAACAGCACGGCGCCGACCACCGCGGCGAGGGCGATCACCGCCAGTCCCAGGAATCCCAACACCTGCAAGGCAACGCGCACGTCGGCTCTCCTTCCGCTACCGCTCTCTCGAACATAGGCGTTTCCCGTCCCGGAAAAAAGGGGCCGGTCGTCCGCCGGGTCAGACGTCGAAGTATTCGCGGTACCACGCCACGAAGCGGGCGACGCCGACCGATACCGGGGTCGAGGGGGCGTAGCCCACCGCCGCCTTGAGCGCCGAAGTGTCCGCCGCGGTGGCGGGCACGTCGCCCGGCTGCATCGGCAGGAGGTTGAGCTGCGCGGTGCGTCCGAGGCAGGATTCGAGGGTGTGGATGTACTCCATCAGCGGAACCGGCGCGCCGCCGCCGATGTTGTAGATCCGATAGGGCGCGATCCCGCTGGTCGACGGATCGGGATTTTCCACGTCGGCGCGCCAGGCCGGGTTCGCCTGCGCGGGCTGCGCCGCGGCCCGCACCACGCCCTCGACGATGTCGTCGACGTAGGTGAAGTCGCGCGTCATCTCGCCGCGGTTGAAGACGTCGATCGGCTCGCCCGCGAGAATCGCCCGGGTGAATTTGAACAGCGCCATGTCGGGCCGTCCCCAGGGGCCGTAGACGGTGAAGAACCGCAGGCCGGTGGTCGGCAGGCCGAACAGGTGGCTGTAGGAGTGCGCCATCACCTCGTTCGATTTCTTGGTGGCGGCGTAGAGGCTCATCGGGTGCGCCGCGCCCTGGGATTCGCCGAAGGGCATCAGGGCGTTGGCGCCGAACACCGAACTGGTCGACGCGTAGACGAGATGCTTCACCCCGCCCGCGCGGCAGCATTCGAGGAGGTTGGCGAAGCCGACGAGATTGCTCGACACGTAGGCCGCCGGGTTTTCGACCGAATAGCGCACCCCGGCCTGGGCCGCGAGGTTGATCACGGTGTCGGGCGCGTGCTCGGCGAAGACGGCGTCGAGCGCGGCCTTGTCGGCGAGGTCGCCGACCACGTGGACGTATGCCGGATTCTGCTTCAGCAGGCGCACCCGCGCGTCCTTGATGGCCGGATCGTAATAGGCATTGTGGTTGTCGAATCCGACCACCGCGTGCCCATCGCGCAGCAGCCGGGTGGCGGTGTGGAAGCCGATGAAACCGGCGGATCCGGTAACGAGAACGGTCATGGCGGGAGTCCGTATGGGTTGCGAGTGCAGGCGAAGGCTTAGCACAGAGGTGAGGGCGCAGGCAAAAAAAGCAATGCGGCGTAAGCCCGGACCGGCAAATCCGCGAAGCTTCGGCGCGGGTGAAAAAATGGCTACACATGTGCGGGCGACCATGCTATACAGCCGCCCTCACGACGTTGCGGCGCAGCGTTCGTGGCCCCTGGTGGGGGATAGTTTAACGGTAGAACTGCGGACTCTGACTCCGTCAGTCTAGGTTCGAATCCTAGTCCCCCAGCCAATGCAAAAACGCCCCCGGCTCGATCCGGGGGCGTTTTTCGTTCAGGCCGGTGGGGTCTCGTCGGGAGCAGACGACGGCTTCAGCCGCGAGGGGCAGGCCTGGAAATGGGCGTCGTCGCAGGCGGTCTTGTTGCAGACGCCGCAGCGCTCCATCCCTTCGGGGATCGGGGCGACGACATGGCGTCGCCAGAATTTCCGCAACCACTCCATCGCCGGATCCTCCGTGTGAAGATGCGGCGAGACTACCAAGTCTTCCGGAGAACGTCTAGAAACGCGAAGATCAATGGATGAAATACACGCAAAGCGCGCGACGGCATCACCCCTTCTGCGCCGCCTCGTGGTGGCGGATGACCTCCCGGATGACGAAGTTCAGGAACTTTTCGGCGAATTCGGGGTCGAGGTCGGCGTCGTGGGCGAGCGTACGCAGCCGGGCGATCTGGGTCTTCTCGCGCGCCGGATCGGAGGGCGGCAGGGCATGCTCGGCCTTCAGCACGCCGACGCGCTTGGTGCACTTGAAGCGCTCGGAGAGGAGGTAGATCAGCGCCGCGTCGATGTTGTCGATGCTGGCGCGAAGCTGCTGGAGTTCGGGAAGGGTCGGCGCTGCGGTCATGGGCTGCGGGTTTCCAATCGGCGGTGGAACGTCGTCCCGACTGTCCGGCGAAGCCGCCCGCCGATCAAGCGTTTTCGTCAGCGCAACCCGGCGCGGATCCGCGCGAGGGCCTCGGCGTTGACTTCGTGCCGGGTGCCGTCGGTGAGCAGAAGGTCGTAACCGCCGCCGAGGCGCGCCGCCGCTTCCGCCACCACCGGCGCATAGTCGCGGGCGCCGACGCCGCGGTAGCAGCAGCCGTCGAACTGGTTGAGGATCTGCACCTGCCGCCGTCCCGCACCCGCACCGCCGAGCACGTACAGTTCGAGGAAATTGGCGCGCGCGAGCAGGGCGGGATGGAGCTGTTCGTAGTCGCCGAGGCGGGCGTTGGGCGCCGCCGCCATCAGATAGAGCGGCAGCGACCCGGCGACCGGAAAGCTCCGCACGATGCGCGGGTCGACCGCCGCGGCGACGGTGACGGTCCAGCCGCCGCCGGAGAAGCCGACCGCGTCGACCTCGGCGGCGCGCGGACCGTCGGGCGCGTCCTTGAGCCAGTTGACGGTCGCCACCAGCGGCTGGAGAAACAGCTTGAGCGGCGAGAAGTCCGGGGTTTCGAGATAGGCGTAGGTATCGTGATCGAAGGCCGGGGGGATCTCGCCCGCGCGAACCGTGGTCAACGTCGACGGCACCAGGTTCGGAGCGCGGCCGGGCATGGTGAACGCCGCTACCGGGTGGCCGTCGGCCAGCAGCGCGTCGATCACTGCCAGCGCGTCGTCGGCAAGGTGGTTGCCGACATGTCCGTGATTGTAGAGAACCGGCGCGCCCGAGGGCGTCTTCGGGGTGAAGTAGTCGACCACCGCGGCGAACCCGTGCTCCATCGGGATCGTCAGCCGGGTGTCGCGCGCGAGGTTGCGGAGGCGGCCGCCGGTGGGATCGGGGAAATCCGGTTGCACCTGCGCGGGCAGGGTGGGGGGCAGCTCCGGCGTCTTCCAGATCAGTTCGATCAGCGCCGTGCGCCGGACCGCCGCCGCTTCCGCCGAGGGCAGGTCGATCAGGGTGCGGATCCGCCCGGCATCCGGATACGCGGTGGCGGGCCGCGCGGCGTAGGCGGTCGCGCTGGCGTCGACGATCTCGGTCCGCGCCAGCCGCGCCGCGCCCACCGCGGCGAAATGCGCCGGGATCGCCCCGCCGAGCATCGCCAGCGCGGCCAGGGCCACGCCGCGCACGGTTCCCGGCCGCACCGTCAGCGCCAGTGCCGACGCCGTCAGCGCCACGCCCGCCATCGCGAACAGGGCCGCGTAGGTGGCGCGCCGTTCCAGCATCACGCCGCCGAGCGCGAGCGCCTGCTTGCCGCCGAGCCCGAAATCGATCGCCGCCACCACCGTGCCGCCGAGCGTGGCGAGAGCCAGCGCGAGAATGGCGAGAACGAGGCCGAGGGCGGCAGGGCGCGCGGTACGGATCATCGGGGGGCACTCGGAGCGGCAAGGAAACGCCCGACTCTCCGGCGATCCGCCGTGCCGATCAAGAGATTTCGGCCGGTCGCCAGCACGCGGGCAGGACGAGATCGGGCCGGGAGTCGAGATTCGCGGAGTCGAGTGGGTGGGGGAACTCCAGGCGGCGGCCGCTCGGGAGGTGGCGGTCGCGGCGATGGAAGGTGAACTCCATCACCTCGGGGATTTCGATCCCGCCGAAGCGCGCCACCGGGGTGGCGTTGTTCGGGTGGATGTGCACCACCGCGAAATCGCGCAGCAGGCGCGCGAACAGATGGCGGTGGAACCGCAACGTGGCGCCGTGGAGCAGCGAGCCGAGATCGTGGAATTCGATCACCAGGATGCGGAAGCGCCGCAGCAGCGACGGCGGGGTGTCGAGGAGAACGCGGTATTCGTCGCCCTCGATGTCCATCTGCAACAACATCTCGGAGTCCGCCGGGTCGGCGTTGGCGGCGACCCAGTCGGCGAGGCGGATGCGTCCGGGCTGGAGCGCGTCGCCGAGAAAACGCTTTTCGAAGCGGAAGCGGGGGTGGGATACCGGCGGGCCGTCCACCGAGGCGTCGGCGAGGAACACCCGGGCGCCGCGGTCCGCGAGGGCGAGGTCGAATTCCGCGCGGTCGGAAACGCCGGGGGAGAAGCAGGTGACGACGCCGTCGAGGTCGTCGGGAACGAGATAGCCGCCGTCGCCCGTGCCGCCGAGGCGGATCAGCGGCCGCGCTCCCGCCTCCGGGCGCAGGGCCGCGATCAGCGCCCCGATTTCGTCGCCCTCCGCGAGCGGCACCGCACGGTACTCGATCGCGGCGAGCGAACGGTTGAGGTCGTCCATCTGTTGCCGGACTTCCGCGCGGAGAGATTCGATGTCGTCTTCGCGCACCGGCGGTTCCTCTTACGGATGCAGCGGGTTTCCGCCCGAGGCGGCAAGCAGCGCCATGAATTCCTTGCGGGTATCCGAGTTGCTGCGGAACACCCCGATCATGTGGCTGGTGATCATCGACACCCCGGGCTTGTGGACGCCGCGGGTGGTCATGCACTGGTGGCTCGCCTCGATCACCACCGCGACGCCGGAGGGCTCCAGCACCTTGTTGATGGTGTCGGCGATCTGCACCGTGAGCTTTTCCTGGATCTGCAACCGCTTGGCGTAGGCCTCGACGACGCGGGCGAGCTTGCTGATGCCGACGACGCGTTTCTTCGGCATATAGGCGACGTGCGCGCGGCCGATGATCGGCACCATGTGGTGCTCGCAATAGCTCTCGACGCGGATGTCGCGCAGCATCACCATCTCGTCGTAACCCTCGACCTCCTCGAAGGTGCGGCGCAGGTATTCGTCGGGGTCGACGTCGTACCCCGCGAAGAATTCTTCGTAGGCGCGGGCGACCCGCGCCGGCGTGTCGATCAGGCCCTCGCGGGAGGGGTCGTCGCCCGCCCAGCGCAGCAGGGTGCGGATCGCCTCTTCCGCCTCTTCGCGGGTCGGCCGCGTCGCCGCATGGTTGGCGGCGAGTTCGGGTTTGGCGGATTTGGACAGCGTGTTCACGATCGTACTCCTCGGGCGGGTCTCGGATGCTCTAGATGTTGGCGGAGGCCCTTCCCGGTCAAGTGCGGCCCGCATGCGCGAGCGCCGCCAGTATTCGCGGTTTTCGGATCCGGGTCGGTGATCGCCGTCATAGGGGCGCCTCCCGGGCGGGGCTCCGGGAGGCGGCTCTCAGCCGTCGAGGGCCTGGCCGAGGTCGGCGATCAGGTCCTTCGCGCTTTCGAGGCCGATCGACAGCCGCACCAGGTCGGGGGTGATGCCGCATTCCAGGCGTTCGGCCTCCGGGCGGCTCTGGTGCGTCGAGGTGCAGGGGTGAGCGATCAGGCTCTTGGCGTCGCCGAGATTGTTGGAAATGTCGATCAGCCGCAGCCGGTTCATCATCGCGAACGCGGCGGTCTTGCCGCCCGCGAGCGTGAAGCTCAGCATCGGCCCGCCCGAGCCGCTCATCTGCCGCATCGCGAGCGCGTGCTGCGGGTGGGAGGCGAGGCCCGGATACAGCACCCGCGCCACCTCGGGCCGCGTCTCCAGGAATTCGGCGACCGCCCGGGCTGTGGCGCAGGCGCGCTCCACCCGCAGTTCCAGGGTTTCCAGGCCCTTCAGCAGGGTCCATGCGTTGAAGGGGGAGAGGGTCGGGCCGGTGTGGCGCAGGAACACGCCGTAGGTCTGCTCCGCCCACTCCGGATCGTTGCAGAGAATCGCGCCGCCGAGACATCGGCCCTGGCCGTCGATGTGCTTGGTGGCGGAGTAGACCACGAGATCCGCGCCGAGCGCGAACGGGTGCTGCAGCAGCGGCGTCGCGAACACGTTGTCGACGATCACCTTCGCTCCGGCGGCGTGAGCGAGCGCGGCCACCGCGGCGATGTCGATCACTTCCATCGTCGGGTTGGTGGGGCTCTCCACCAGAACCAGGGTCGCGGGGCGGGCGAGCGCCACCTCCCACGCCGCGAGATCGGTAGCGTCGACGAAGTCGACGGTCACGCCGAAACGCGGCAGGAAATCCGAAAGGATCCAGCGGCACGAGGTGAACAGCGCGCGCCCGGCGACGATCCGGTCGCCCGCCTTGACGAGGCCGGTGAGCACCGCCTGCACCGCCGCCATGCCGGTGGCGGTGGCGTGGCAGATCTTCGCGCCCTCGGCGGCGGCGAGGCGCTCCTCGAACATCTTCACCGTCGGCGAACCGACCCGGGAGTAGACGAACCGGGGCGCGGAGCCGTCGAACGCGGCTTCGGCCTCCTCGGCGCTGTCGTAGACGTAGCCCGAGTTCATGTAGATCGCTTCGGCGGTTTCCTTGTGGGGGCTGCGCAGATGCCCCGCGCGGATCAGGCGGGTGGAAAGGTCGAGGGTTTCGGGATCGGGGGAAGTCATGGAGCGCTCCGAATAACGAAAAAGGCCCCGCCAAAAAAGGTCGGGGCCAGCGCCTTCGACCGTTTAGCGGAATGTTTAACGTGGCCGCAAGCTGGTCGCCAAATCGCCACGGCCTTCATGCTGCCCCAGGGATGCGCCCCGGGTCAAGCCTGGAAATGGCCCTTCGCCGCCACCGGAAAAGCCCCCTTGCCAGAGCCGACGCCCTGCCCTAAACTCCGCCCTCCACACCGCCCCGACCGGGCCTGTGCGGGTGTAGCTCAATGGTAGAGCAGAAGCTTCCCAAGCTTACGACGAGGGTTCGATTCCCTTCACCCGCTCCAAGATTCCTGCGGCGTTCTGGCCGATTTTCTCGAATTTCCGTGGATTATTGGACCAAAATGGACCAAGCTTGATGGTCCAAGGGTGGTCCAAACGTGTCCGCCCGGATTCGAGGGAAGGCGTACATGGCCAGCATCGACGCGCGCGGCCCATATCAGTACCGCGCCAGGATCCGCCGCAAGGCCGGCGATCGTGTCGTCACCATTTCTAAAACCTTCACCAATCTGACGGACGCGCAGACCTGGGCGATGATCCAGGAGGGGAAGGTGGTCGGTGACGAATACGTGGACCGCAAGTTGGTCCAGGCAACCACCGTCCGGCAAGCTTGCGAGTGGTTCAAGGATCGGATCGCACCGAAGGACCGCAAAACCGAAAAGCGGATGCCGAAGACGGCGCACGCGAAAAACCAGCTCTCGCGATTGCGCTACTGGTGCGCCTCGGAGTTTGCCGACTGGTCGCTGGTGTCGTTGAAACCGTGGGATCTGATCGAGTGGCGCGACGAGCTTTTGAGCGAAGGCGAGTGCGCCGCGCAGACGATCGTTCATCGCCTCAACACGCTCTCTCAGGTCTATGTGAATTTTGCGCTGGCTCAGAAGGTGGAGCTGACCAATCCGGTGGGAGAAAAGGTGCGCCCATCGCTGGGGCAGGGTCGTGATAGACGCTTGAGTCCCCACCCCGATGCCGGCGGTGACGACGAAGAGACGCGTCTCCTGAAAGCCTGCGGGGGCGGCACGCGCCCATGGTTGCGTGCCGCGGTGATCATCAGCCTCGAAACGGCAATGCGCCAAGCCGAGCTGGCGGGGCTGACATGGGACCGGGTGATGCTGAACGCCGAGTACCCGCACTGCGACCTGCCTCGCACCAAGAACGAACGTCCGCGGCGTGTGCCGCTCTCAACGCGGGCGATCGCGGCTATGCGTAGCCTTCTCCCCGAGAATGTCGCCGTTCTTGGCAAACGGAAGGTGTTCCCGGTCGAAACGCCCCGTGCTTTCGGCCACGCCTGGCGTGATGTCGTAAACGACGAGAACTTTCCGAACCTCCGTTGGCACGACCTCCGCCATGAGGCAATCAGCCGCCTGTTCGAGCGCACCGACCTCCGCGACAACGAAATCATGGCGATCAGTGGTCATCTCCGTCCGGAAATGCTCACCCGTTATACGCACCTCCGTGCGGATCGGTTGGGAGTAAGGTTGGGGTGATTTTTCGCTCGTTTCTGCACCGGCTTCTTCGCCGCCCTGGCCTCCATCAACCGCATAAGCGCGATCCGACACCACCTCCGCGTGAGCAGAGGCAAAACGGGAACCGCTTCATGTTTTCGCACCTCGATTGCAGAACGATCGGTGCTACGCTTAATCCACTACGACACAAATGCGGGTCGCCATGTCGCTCCCAGATATCGATTTCAACGCCATTCGCCTCCACCGTGGGGTGAAGTCCGACGCCTTCGAGGAACTATGCTGTCAGCTCGCTGGGGATGAGGCAAAGACCCTGGGCGCGCGGTTCGTGCGCAAGGGTCGAGGTGCCGACGGGGGCGTGGAAGCGTTTGCTATCCTGCCGAACGGCCGCGAAGTCGGCTGGCAGGTCAAATACTACTGGCAAATCGACACGGCCTTGAAGAGCCTGAAGGAGTCTCTGGACCGGGCGCTTGACAAACACCCGGCGATGGACCGGTTCATTGCCTGCATTCCATTCGATCCCGCTGACAGCCGAAAGGCGAACACGATCAGCGCGCTCGAGAAATGGGACGCCTGGAGCAAGGCCGAAATCGCCGAAGCGGCCAAGGCAAACCGCACGATAGAGATCCAGCTCTGGCCGGCGCAGGGCCTCAGAGACCGTCTCATGGCGGATCCAAAGGCAGCCGGACGGATCGCCTTCTGGTTCGACGAGACCCTCCTCACGGAGGCGTGGTTTGCCGAGAAGCTCGTTCGCGCAGTGAAGGCGCTTGGCGCCCGCTACACCCCCTCCACCAACATCAAACTACCGATCCGCCATGCGGTCCTGGCGCTGACAGGCGATCCGAGCTTCCGTGAGGAACTGAGGCAGCTAACCGCGAACTTGGCGGACGCCCGGTCCCGCGCTCCCGACGATGCCGGGGCCGAGGCGGATGCTGCGCGAAGAGCGGTCGATGTCGCGATCGACGCCATGCAGACCGTTGTCGACCAAGAACCAGACGAGCTTCCCCAGGCGGACTTGGCTACCCGATTGGCTGAGGCCGAACGGGCGACAGCCCGCTGGCGTCTTTCCGATCATCGCGCCAACCACCGGACGCAGGCCTCGACCGACATCAGCCGTCTCCACGGTCGGGTGGCGGACGCGCGCGAACGGCTTGCGTCACACCGGTGGACGCTCGTTAACGCCCGACGCCTCCTGGTGACGGGTCAGGGCGGTCGGGGCAAGTCTCATCTGCTCGCCGACGCCTGTAAGCATCAGATTGATGCGGACGCCCCTGCACTACTGGTTGTTTCGCATCTTCTCAGAGATGACGATCCGTGGACTCAAATCGTCTCGAGTCTCGATCTGCCGAGGCATCTGCGGGTCGAGGAGTTTCTAGGTGCCCTGAACTCGGCAGCCCGGGCCGCCGGCGTCCGCGCGCTGGTCGTGATCGACGGCATTAACGAACGGGATGGCCAAGCCCTGTGGTCGGCGCGGCTGGCGACGTTCCTTCATGATGTGGAGTCCTTCCCCTACATCAGCGTCGTCCTGTCGTGCCGGACCACCTATATCGAGACAACTGTCCCACCTGAGATCGACCCGTCGGTGCTGCCCCGGCTCGAGCATGTCGGCTTTTCGACTTCGGACGCCGCTCGATATCTCGACATGCGGGGTGTGACGACGCTCGATGCGCCCTGGCCGTTGGCCGAGTTTGATACGCCCCTGTTCCTCAAGACGCTTTGCGACGGGCTCGCCTTGTCCGGTCAAACCACGCTGCCCAAAGGATCGCAGGGGGTCTCGTCAATTTTCAGGCTCTACGCTCAAGCGGTCACGGGCGCGGTCGAGCGAGCCATGGGGCTAACCGCGAAGCTGAGACATGGGAGCCAGCTGATCTCGGCGCTCGCGCGTGAGATTACCCGCACCGGGGAAGCTTACATTGCCTATCTTCGGGCCAACGAGATCGCCCAATCCATCCTACCAAGCGATGGCCGCGCAGAACGGGATCTGCTCTTCCAACTGATCGCCGCCGGCCTGCTAACGACGGATATGGACGGCGACAGCGAAGTCGTCCGCTTCACCTTCGAGCGATTTGGCGATTTCGCGGTCGCCGAGGGGTTGATCGAAGGTTGCAAGGACGCGAAAGCGCTTGAAGCGCGTCTTCAGGAGAACAGTCCGCTGGCGACAACCCTGAATGGTGATGCGGGCTACGTGGAAGGCGTTCTGGAGGCTTTGGCGGTGTTGGTGCCTGAGCGTTTTGGCATCGAACTTCTGGACCTTCCAATTCCCATACAGACGACGTGGGAAGCGGTCCAGGCCTTTGAGGTGAGCCTGAAGACTCGTGAGGCGACGGCCTTCACGGACCGTACCTGGGACCTCGTCCAGCGGCGTTGCGGGGTCGAGGGAGAGTGGGACGCCCGGATCCGACTGGCAAGCGAACCGGATGCAGCGCAGAACGCGGAAGCGCTGCACGCCCGCCTCAAGGCCATGCCCATGCCGAAGCGCGACGCGACGTGGTCGATCCACCTTGCGGGATCCAGTGGTGCGGCCGATCAGCTAAGCGATTGGGCTCTGAGGCCTCGCGATGGTCATCTGGTCGAGTCCCGCGCGCTCTTGGTAGCCATCACCCTCACCTGGTTTTTGTCGACAAGCAATCGGGGCTTGCGCGATCGGTCGACTAAAGCCTTAGTCGCCATCCTTGCCGACCAACCGGCGCTCGTCGCCCCGCTCCTTGAGCGTTTCATCGACGTCGACGACGCCTATGTCATCGAACGCCTGTTGTGCGCGATCTATGGGGCGGCCCTGCAGGGTCGGTGGGCCAAGGACGCCGCCGCTCTCGCGGTCAAGGTGGTCGACCAGGAGGTCTTCATTCTGCGACCACCGCCGGTGAACTGTCTCGCACGTGAACACGGCCGTCTGCTGATCCGGTGGGCGATCGTTCACGGCGTTCTTCCGGCGGACTACGACACCTCCCCCTCCAACGGGCCCTTCACCTCTCCTTGGCCGATCGAACATGTGCCGGACACGGTGATCGAGGGCTTCACGCACATCCGGCCCAGCGGCTACGTTGGTCGCGACGCCATCGTCGCTTCCTGCGTCGAGAACGGCGACTTCGCTCGATATGTACTGGACCGTGTTGTCGACAGCTGGAGTCCCGCATTGCGCGGGACCAACCCTCTGCCCACTCGCGAGGCGCTCCACGATGCTTGGCAGCGGGATTTCGACGCCATAGCCACGCCGGCGATGCAGGCTGCGTACGCGAGCCTAATCCAGGCCCTTGAGGAAGATTACAAGGACTCGCCCTGGCATGAGGGGCCGAAGGCCGAAGCTGCCAAGGCGGCGTTCGCGGCTGCGACCGGCTCGCATATGTTCGAGCGATGGCGCGAGGAGGCGGCGAACTGGCGTCGAAGCGGAATGTACCAAGGTCTCCAGCCGCGTAACCATGCCGAATTCAATCTCGCCTGGGCACGACGCTGGGTCTGTCTGCGCGCTCATCAGCTTGGCTGGTCGCAGGCGCTCCACGGCGCTTTTGACGACACCATTAGCAACGACCGGATGTCCCATCACGCCGAACGGCTCGGGAAGAAGTATCAGTGGTTGGCTCTCTACGAGTTGTGCGCTCGTATGGCCGACAATCTGGAGCCCGTGAAAAGCGGGATCGGAAACGAGCCTAACGAACTGCGCGCGATCGATCCTTCCCTGCTCGCTGGCGCGCGGTTCAGCGAGAACGACGAAGAGACCGATGACGACGGCGATAACGACACGGTGCCCCTCGAAGTCCCTGAATGGGAGCCATCGATCCTCTTGCCGCCGGTCAATCTCGACGAAGCTTTGGTTTGGAGAGACGAACTTGAAGATGTTCCGGACGGCCTGGAGGCCATCGAACTCAATGTCGATGATCGGCCATGGCTGGTCCTTAAGGATTTCAAAAACTGGCGCGGCGGACCGGAAACCCTGAATCGGCAGATGTCGCGATTCATCACCTGCTTCGTTATCCGGCACGCAGATCTTACAGACTTCCTCAAGCTGGTGGAGGGCGAACCCGAGCTGGATCACGATCACCTTCTGGAGGGGAAGGGAAGCGTTTTCTGGCGGAGCTACCTTGGTGAACATCCATGGCTGTGGCCCGAGGAGCCGGATGACGGCTGGAACCGGCCATGGATCCCGCGCACTCAACGCAGTGCCAAAGGCGTGAAGGTGCGCGGCACGACCATCGGATATCTCGCGGAAGACCGCGGGTACGATCAGTCGCTCGCTGTGCCGGTTGAAGCCCGCCTGCCGTGCCCGTGGCTGATGAAGGCGCTCGACCTGCATCTCGGCGACGGACGCGCCATCGAATACGTGGACAGCGACAATCGAGTCATCTTCCAAGATCCGACTGCGGAAAACGGCTCGACTACCACCGCGTTGATCGATCGGGCAGCCTTTCTGGAACTCCTCTCCCGGGAAAAGCTGGCTGCCGTCTGGTTGATCACCGGAGAGAAGAACGTGTATGGCCAACCATACGGAGATGGCTTCGGTGGCCGACGCCACTATGCCCGGGTTGCCCACTCCGCAGGGCGTTCGCTTACGATCCGTGATCGGGGGACCAAACTGTCACCTCCCTCGGCGGCGCAGCTACAGGCCTTGCGAAAGCCTCAGCCGGCGAGTGTATGATTGGGTGCCGTATAACCGGGGGCGAGCCTTAAGCGGAGTGAGCGATAGTACATCGAGGGCTTCCCGCCCGCGCTTAGTTGTGATTCAAGCGTGGCAGATTTGGGAGGCCCAGAGTGCGCGGAAGCCTTGTCGGTCGATCTCCGGCGCCGGATGGATTTTAGAGACGTGCAGGACTGCCTCAGCATCGCTGTCGAGGCCGATCTCCGCGGCTCATAGCGGCGCTCTTGTCCACTTTTCCTCCTCCTGGAGGGGCGGCATCGGTCGAAGGCCGCGCCGCTTCATCTCGAACGAAAGAGCATCGTTACCAAGCCGTAGCTCTAGCCACTCGGGGGTCTTAGGTGCAGCTTGGCTGTAGGCGATCTTTGTGGCAGCTTGTCGCGCAATCAGATCATCTTTTGACAAAGAAGATACGATCTTGTTTCGCTCGATGCTTGGTGTCGCAGGATCAAAACCCAATGGCTTTACAGACGCCTGCGTAAGCGCATTAGCGGGATTTGTGGGGCAGTATTCTGGCGTAGCCGGAACGTGTTGCACGGCAACCGGACGCGCGGGAATGGGCATTTTGCGCAGCTCGGCGATGTGCCGATCAGCTTCGAGTCCGGTCAAGCCCTCGAACTCGTCTGGCTGGATTTTGAGGCCACGCTCCGTCGCCATTGCGGCAATGAGAGCAACCTGTTTCGGCGAAGCATGGGCCTTCGCGCGCTCTGCTTCGCGCCGCTCCATTGCCTCACGCTTTTTCGATCTATCGAGCTCTGCCTGGAGCGTGTTGCCGACCTCGAACATGCTGCGTTCGGCGGTTTCAGCGCGATGACGCTCGGCCTCCAATTTGGCATGCAGAGCTTTTTCAGAGGCCAAGCGGGCGTCGCGCTCACGATCAAGGATGGTTCCGATTTCGCTCATCCTCGCTTCGGCTTCTTCAGCGACGGCGCGGAGCTGCTCCTCAGCGGAGCGGGCGCGATTGTTGGCATCGATGGCGGACCGAAGATAAGCATCCGCTTCCATTCGAACGGTCGTTAATTTCTCGGCATCGACCATTCCGATGCTTTCGGCCTTTATGCGTATCCGTGCCAAGCGTTCCGCTTCCTTCGCGGCCTTTTTCTCGGCGCGCGCCTTGCGGGCGTTTTCGACCCACTTGCGCCGTTCGTTGGCGACGGCTTGGTAGGTCGGGGCATCTGTTCGTCCCGATGCGATGCCTTCGTCGATCAGCGCATTTGATCGCGTCGGGCCGTCATCATGTAGGGTGGCGAGGGACTCGCGTTCGGGGCGAATCTTTTTGCCTTCCGCTAGGCTCCTTTCGCGTTCCTCGATCGCCTTATAAATTGCCATTGGTAAGCGGGATTTTGCCGGGCGGCTGATGTCCGTGTCCGCCAGAGTGCCGCCATGCCACGGAACGCCTCCCAAATCTTTCAGCGGGACGTTGGCGTTAATGATTGGTGCGACGACTTCGCGACGAAACCGCATCATTGCCGCCGGGCCGTTGACGATAGCGGGGACACCCGGACGTCCCTTTGCTCCGGCTGGAGTGCCGATCCATTCGCCTTCCGACGACCGAACTGGTCTCGTCGTGGTCATCAAGTGGATGTGCGGTTGCCAGTTTTTCTTTTCGTTGAGGGTGTGAACTGCCCAGTGGGTGGGGCAGCCTTTCGCCTCACACCACGCGGCGATATCTTCCGCGATTTTTCGCCGTTGTGCGGGTGTCGTCCGGAAAGGGAGCTCGACGTGAATTTCTTCTGCGAATTTGCCATGTTTGCGATTCACTGAGGTCGCAGCGGCGATGAGAATGCTCTCCATCTCTTTCCGTTGCCGCCCACCTTCGTCCTCCAGCTCGTCGGCTCTATGTGCGTGGGCCGCCCCCTTTCGAGCATCATAGTCAAGCCCGGCTATTGCTCGCTGCGCGGTCTCGCCAGGATTGCAATGGTATGAGCTGATGTTTGCGTGAAAGGTGCGCCCTGTCGGGCCGACCCGAGCGCTCGTAAGTGCTTCTGCTCCATCGTGGCCGACGCCACGATTCTGTTCCGTGTTTGTCATGGTGATATGGTGTGTATGCCCAACTACTTTTATTTTATAAAGGTAATTGGGCATACACACCATATATTTTTTCCCTAAGGGTCCTGATTAATCGCTTTCCGGTGCTTCCGGAATGTACCGGACGGGAACCGGGGGTACGGGTTTTCCAGGCTCGGTCAAGCCGTACCGGTAGTGAAAATAGGTCCACGATTTGGGGCTGATTTCTCCCCCTTCGGCGGTGACAAGAATCTCCGCCATGACGTCTTCCCCGAGAGCGATTTCGAGGGCGCGAAGGTCGTCGTAGGTGCCGAAATCGATGACCCGTCGCACCAGGTGCTCGGGCATCGCCACAGCCTCCTCGACCGTCTTCCACCAGACGTAGCGCGGCGCGATCCGCAGCAGCAGATTCCGGATTTCAGTGTCGGACACGAGAGGTAAAAGTGCGGCTACACGACTCATGGCTCACCTCGTTTTGAGTTTCAGGAGGGAGTGCCCTGTACCAGGGGGGAAGCCACATTCCGTTGCGACACCTCCAGCAGGGAGTATGTGGAGGTGTCGCGCATATTGATGATCCGTTGCTGGCGGCAACCGGTATCCGGAGAAGTGCACCGAATCTGGTGCGGTGTTGCATTCGAGGTAGCTCCAATGGGGAGCTTTTTCCCGATCCGTATAGGCAGCGCTTAGCGCCGCCGCCGGGCGGTGACTATGACGCCCTGGGTGAAGCTGTACCCCCATCCGGCGCCGCCGCCCTGTTTCCCTGCGGGGAATTGGTAGGCGCCGACACCCGCCTCGACGGGGGTGATTGAGAACACCTCGTAACCCTGCAGGCTGAGATCTCGGCTCACCTCGTAGATGGCTCTGTTGAGGGCTTCCATGTCGACGAACGCGGCGAGACCGGTTTCCTTCTCCCCGAGCAAGCCCCACAGAATTTTCCTCTTGTCCGTGTTGGGCTGCGTCTGAACCCACACGGTCATGATCTCCGGGGATGCATCGTATTCGTCGTAGATCTTGGCGGTCGCGTGGGCCAGTTCGTCCTGTTCCTGTTGCGCGGCCTGTGCGGTGCGGCGGCGTTCGATGATGAGCTTCCGGTCGCTTTTGGCGGCCTCCTCAGAATCGTATTCATTGCCGTCGAACACGAATACGGTGCGCCCGAACATGGTTTTCTTGGACGTGATTTCTCCCACGCCCATGTCGCCGGCGAGATCCGGAACATCAGCCATTAGAATTCCCCCTTTGGTGTGAGATGCGGCGCGCTTGGTGCCGCTAGAATGTGAATTACCGATCGGTTCGCTTCGCGTAGCGCCAGGCGCCAGGAAGTGAGGTGACGTTGCCGCCGTGCTGTGGCACTTCGGGGAACGAGATTGGCCGCAGCGCCTGGTCGTTCGCGGTCTTTTTCCGGAACGCCCGCTCGATCATTAGGCTGGCGATGAAGCCGGCCGGGTCGATGTCGCCCCACCACGACGGTTCGCGGCGATTGTCGTTGACGGCACGAACACGCGTCAAGGGTCGCGCAGAGCCCCGCCCGGAGAAGGAGCGATGGGCGAGCCGGACGTTCGGGTACGTTGGCTTCGAGCCTTCCAAGCATTCGCTCACGGCTTCTCCTCGTCCTTCGGCAGCTCATCGACGACGGCGGGAAGGTGCTCGGCCGCCAGGTCGGCGAGTTGCTGGGCGAGGTGTGTGTCGGCGTCGCCGGACCACTCGGTGAACGTCGGGAATGGATCTTCCCGCTCCTGCGCCGGCGGCTGGTTGCGCTCCGGCCATCGGGGGAGGTCGCGGGTTTCGTAGTCTCGCTGGAGGCCGAGCCAAAAGCCTTCACTCATGCCGAAGTACGAGGCCAATCGCCGATCGAGATCCTCGGTGATGGATATCCGCTCAGCAAGCAAGTCGCGCATGGTCTCCAGCGGCACACCTAGGGCTTTGGCGACGAGCTCGATCTCGAGCAGGAGCTCACCGAACTCCTCGCGCAGGAAGAGGCCGGGGTGGATTGGCGGCAGGCGCTGCTCGTCAACGGGAATGCTCATCCTCCGCCGCTCCATCTCCTGCTCGATGGTCTCCCCTCCCAGCAGCGTGATGTATGGACAGGCGAGCTGTTCCGTGGTGAGCCAGCGCGAGGCGTGCCATCGGGCAGCCTTGAACGAGTAGATCCGGCGCTCTGTCCGGATTCCGCCGATCCGCTTCAGCATCTCGTCGTTGTCGATCGCGCGCCAAGCCCTGCGGCTGCCGGTCGCGATCTCTAAGCCGCCGTCAGGCGTGATGCGGAAGCGCCGCCACTGGCGATCGAACAGGACGACGACTGCGGGCGAGGTCATCAGCCACTCGTGCCGGTGCCCCGTGCCGCCGACCGCGCGGAGAATGGGCGGGGCGTTTGGCGGCCGGAGGGTGAAGAGTCCGGGGCAAAAGAGGGGGATGTCCGCAGATCCGCTGATCTCATCTTCCTCGCCGGAAAAGGCATCTTCGACCATACTTACCTCCGCAGAAAGCCCGCGAATCATCCGCCATGGAACACACCGCCCGCGAGCTACTATAACTCGCGGGCGGCCGCCTTGCCCTCCTTTCTGCCGGGGTCATTCCATGCCACTGGACCACGCCGGCGGGACGCCTAGGGCTTGGCGATCAGGGTAGCATCTCGGCAAAATATTGCCGATCGCGATGCTGGAAATGGATGACGCTCCAACTCGACCACTTCGATCCGGGGGGAGCGAAATAGTTATCGCTCGGCAACACAAGTAGCCGGATTTCTCCCTTCATGGCTTCGCCCACCCGGAACTCGGTTTTGAGCGGATAGCCGAGGACGCCCTTAGTCGGATCCGCCCACATCTGCGCTTCGCTGAAATTCTCGCGCAGCGAGATCGTGAAAGGCTGGGCCGTCTTTTGGCTCTTGTAGTTGCCGGAGTAGCGCGTCCGCACCGGCTCGACGGACCCGATCTTGAGGGTATAGCTGTCGCCTTTGAGCGGACGGTAGAGCTCGACGCTGACGCGATAGTCCCAGTCGCCGACCGGAACGACGATTCGTCCACCGCAGAACAGCATGTCGCCGAGCTTCTTCATGGTGCCGCCGCTGTTGGCCTGATAGACGCACACATTCCCCTGCTGCATTTCGGTTCCAACCGCGACTTCCTTGCCGTCGAGAGTGGCAAGGAAGAGGACGTGGATGAAATCTGGCCCGGGAATGTCGAGGTTGGGATCCTGGCGCCGATTGCCGCGCGCCTCGGCGGGAGAAGCCATCCCCGCGATCGCGATCATCGCCACCCCGATGGTCGCTCCGCGCATTGCCGCTTTCATCGTTTATCTCCTCCGTTGCCCACGGCCATTGCCACCGTCGAGTGCCTTGGCTATGCGTTCGAGGGTTTGCGTCTGCCGCGTCATCATTTTCATCATTGCTTGATCCCCCCCTCCGGCCCCGGTTGAGAATCTCTCGGAGCCGACCTTACCGACATTGGGAAGGAAGGGGTCCCCACCCTTGTCCTTTCCACTGCCCCCGAGTGAGAAGGCTGCGCCCAGTAGACCGTGTTTCTGCAGCGTTTCTCCTATAGAGCCTTGTGATTTCAGGGCGTTTCCGAGCGATTTGCGGAGTCCGCCTTCACCGAAAAGGCCTCGCGATGCCCCCGTCATGCCCATGCCGAGTGCCGCCTTTCCGGCCATGACGACGGCGGCCGCAGGCCCTGCGCCGTCGTTCGCGCCGGAGATGTTGGAGGCGATTGCTTTCGAACTAAGATGCAACAAGATCGATGCGAAACCGATGATGAACAACATCAGGTAATCGTCGTCGAAAAACACGTTGCGAGTTGCAGATTTTACCACCTCTGTCGCCTTCTGGTAATCAGCTTCCGCTGTTGCATAGGCTTGTTGAGCGGCTTGGCACTGGGCAATGACTGATGTACCCGCATTCTCTGCTACAAGCTGCTTCCATTCTTCATCGCAGGCTGCGTTTCGAGAAGCGTGCCAGGCGGGGGTTCTGTCTGCTAATAACGGAAGAGGCTCCCGATTGACACACATCGATTTCCAACCCGCTTGACCTCCAGTTCCTTGGTCCAGGAATGAGTCATCGGATTGATATTCACAAGCATCATTTGCAGATTTTCCCGCAAGAGATTTTCGTGCCTCCATCACGCCGATGTCCGTTGACTGCCCGTCGGCAATTCTGATCTTTTCGATCAGTTTTCCGCCATGAACTTCGACAGTCTTCATGCTGAACGCCATCGCGCCTGCTGCGGCGATGATGGTGATCGACGCTCCGAGAAGGAGGCGGAACGCCGCCATCGCCATCGGCCGAAACGGTGGGAACGGAATCCCGAGTAGCAGTAACGGCGACAGCAGTTCGACGACGAAGAATTTAAACATCGCCTCCACCAGAAAAGCGACGAACACGCCGATCACGAACAGGTAGGGGAGCATCAGGAGGATCGCCGCGATGATGCGAACGATCATCACTGCGCCGGCAGTAATCATATCCATGCCGGGGAAATTCATCATCGCGCCGCAGACCTTGAACACGTTCCAGACTTGCTTCTGGACGAGGAATGCGAGCTGCGAGTAGCCGCTGGTCGCGCCGGCGGGAAACGTGATATCGCCGAGGCCGGTCGCGAGCACGACCTGGCCGACCGAAAGTGCCAAGCCTTCCAGGCCCGCGGTAACGACATGAACGAGGTCGTAGCCGCCGCCTTTAAGGAAAGTGATAGCGATCAGCAGGGTCAAAGCCGCCTTTTGGCCGATCGAGCTGAAGAACTCCTTGTCGAGATTCCGGCCCTTGAAGAACGTCAGAATGACCGCAAACCCCATCATCAGGTAAAGCCCGACTTCGAGGAAGTGGGCCAACACTGGACCACCGTCGAGGCGGATCGCCTCATAAATCTGGGGGGCTGAGCTGAGCTTGATGGCGTCGAGGCTGTCGAAGAAACCGCAGGGGATACAAATCTCTTCGTCGGTGGTTTGTGCGAAGACGGTTCCGGGAACAGCGAAAGCGAAAAAGGCTGGGGCCAACCGAGGAAGATGCTGCCGCATCATGCATCATCCTGTCCGGCTCCCCGATTTTCGGTAAGGGCGCGCCTGGTTACGGCCCAGAGAGCGATCGGGCCCCCGATCACTAGTGCCAAGCCGATGATGCTGCCGAGTACGCGCGGTTCGTCGTATCGACTGGCGTAGGCAGAGAGGCATATGATGGCGCCGACCCCCACCGTGGTCAGCATTGCGCGGTTGCGAACAGTGATGTCGACAAGGGGATGGCTGCGGTCGTAGACGCGGCCGACGTACTCCTTCCGGATCTCCTCCGGGGTTGCGAGAAACGCCGCTTCCCACGAGAGCATCAGCTGTGCCGATGGGGCGGTGCCGTCGCGCGTGTCGGGATGAGTTGCGGCCATAGCCGCGACAAATGCCGTCCACTGACCAGACAGGACGTCGTCGGGAAGATCAAGAGGGTGAGGGCCATGACCGCGATTAGGAAAGCTGGGCATCATCTCGTCACCTGTCGGATTGATTATCGTACCGGGATTATTTCTGTTACCGGGATTTTCTGTACCCGCTATATGCGGGTCGCCACTTCGTCGCTCGTCAGCATGGCTAGTTGTCCTTTCGCGGCTGCGGCTCGTAGGCCATCCGACGCAGGGATTCCTTGATCGTCATCCTGAGGCTGGGCTTATGCAGCATACCAGCCAAGTATTTGACCGGATTGCGAATCCCAGGGCGCTCGAAGGCGATCAGCGCTGCCGCCCCTGCGGCCAGGCCGTGCCGGTCGCATGCGGCCACGAACAATGCGGGCCGTATCTCGCGGAACACCCCGTGTTCACGCAACAGGAAGGCGATCGCCCGGGTCACCGCTAGCGGGGTCGGATCGGCGAGATCGGCCGGATTCATCGCCTTCGCCAGAAGCACCGAGTTCGCGAGCATCAAATCCATCATCTCGCGTTCGTCCGCGGGATCGAATGTCCGCTTGCGAGGCGCAGTCGGCTCCGCCACGCTTCCCTGGCGAGCCTCTTTTGATACATCCCTTAAGGGATGGGAGTGGGATTGTAGGGAAGATATGCGGACATTCATGTCCGCCATGGAGGACTCTCCCTCTTCATTCGATTCGGCCAACGCGGCGATCGCTTCCTCGACTTCGAGGCGGTCGTCCATCTCGGCCTTGGCCTGCAGCTTGAGCATCTCGATCTTACGCTCGATCGCGAGGTCGGCATCCACCAGCTCGTCGAGACGTGCTGCCAGAGGACGAAGGTCGATGCCGCCGGAGAACTGCCGCCTGTTGCGAGCGTCGTAGCGCCGCAACAGCCATCCATACGCCTCGAGCTTCTTCAGCACGCGCCTGAGCTGCCGATCATCGATCAAACAGCGCGACGTCAGGCGATACATCGATACGTGCACGATCAGATCACCCGATTGCCAGCGGCTCGCATCCCAGATGCTCTCCACCAGCTCGACCATCACCGCCCGATCGGTGTTGCTGAACAAAGGCAATCCCATCTCGTCGACAAGCCCCGGAAAACCGCGTCGAACTATCCCGGAGACAGTCGCTGTGGTGATCCGGGTTTCGGCGGAGACGCCCTCGAATGCCTCGGCTCGATTGAGCGTCTCGAGATAGCTGTCATGGCGAGTTGCGCGTCCCGCGCGCTCCAAAACCGGTTGCGGGGCCTTGATGCGGCCTGGGTTGGGCCGGGTCTTGTTCGGGGAGGTCGGAGCAACTACATTCGATGTTGCATTCGCGCCCGATCGGTGCGCGGGAGCAACGGGCGCCGTCCCTGCCATCGTCATCTGGTCGGATCAGATGCGCGGTGTCAGCGGGCGGCGTCGGCGTTTGATGCCGACTGCTGTTGAGTAGCCTGTTCGCGAGCGACTTGTTCGGCCTTGGTTGGGCGGCCGCGGCGACGGTGAGAATGGGCAGGCGTGCCAATCTGTGCGGCAAGCCATGCCTCAACCGATGGCACGTGATAAAAGACGCGGTCACCAACGCGGATGGTCGGAGGTCCTTTCGGATCGCCCGACAGTTTCTTCAGCGTCGAGTAAGGGATGGGGCCGCGAGCCGCGAGTTCTTTTCGGGTGATATAGTCGGACAGAGCCATTTATGGGCGCACCTATACTGCGACCCGCCTTTCCCCAAAGGCAGGACCACAGTGATTGTGCGGCACACCAGGATGTGACTTCCCTCGGTGGATTTACACCGAAGTACACTCGCTTAAGACTATTGGCTGTTAGCCGGCGAACCCGTCACTATTCAATAGTCCCGCAGCCGGGTATCACCGGCGTAGACAGCTGAGATCGACGCACCGTGCTGTCAAAAAGTGCCACAGTGCCAATGGTTTGGCCTGAAGCGGTCGAGGCCCTTTGGAAGGGGCTTCGGCCCGTCAGTTGCAAGCTTATCCGCTTATCGGCGTCGCTAAGCCCACTTGCAACCTTTACTTACTGTGAAAGCCCTGACGGGCTAACCCTGGCATCCTCCGTCACTCTCCCACGCTCTCGGCGTTATCAGTCATGGGTCGAGGGGTTAAACGAACCTACACGACCTTGCTGTTCTTGGGCAAGCCTAAAACGGCGGGGGTGTGGACCAAATTGGACCGTGAATTGCGAACCTGAGCGGACTCAAAGCACCCTAAGAGAACCATTATGACATTGATAAATAAAGAACCTATAGGCGCTCCTTGACGCCAAAATAGCTTCTTAACCGCTTCCCAAGCTTACGACGAGGGTTCGATTCCCTTCACCCGCTCCAAGTTTCAATGCTTTAGGCAAAAGCGGCGCTCTCTTCGGTGATCTTAGCGGAAAAATTGTCGGCAATTTCTGCGGCCGACTGCGGACGCTTCCCTGCCGAAAAGGTGAAGGTGCGGCGACGGTGCATCGTGTCGCTGTCACGTCAGGCGGTCGCCGAGATTTTCCGACTGCAGCCGCTGACCGGTAAGGGTATCTTCCTCTTCCTCCGGAATGCGCCGCCGCTCGCCGCGAAGATGCGGAGTTCTGCCTCGGACTCGGGTTGGCCGATCTCGCGGAGGCGAAAGCGATCCGTGGATGCGAGGTTCTGACGCGGGGCTCTCCGGTGGAGACCGCCGTCGTCGGAGCCGCCGCTGGTGTTGGCGGCGGCGACGAAGCGGGGCGTCGGATGCGGCGGGATCATCTCGCCGCCATTCATCGGCAGGCGCAGCGGCGCGTCGTCGAGGATGCCCCTGAGCCCGACGGCCGACGCCGGATCGAGCAAGTCCATCTCGTTGAGAAGAAAGATGCCGCCGTGGCGCATGGCGAGCGCGAGCGGGCCACGCTGGAAGGTCATCGAACCGTTCCCGACGCTCAGGTGACCGACCAAGTCGTCACGCGATGCGGCCGCGGGCGGCGACCCCGAAGACGGGATAGTTCAGGTTCCTCGGCTCGGTATTCTCGGCCATTTGAGCAGCGTGGCGCGCCTTCAGCCGGTTTGGTCATCCGTAGCGGATCGCGCCGAAGATCGTTAGCCGGGCACGTTGCTGGCGGCCGTCAGAAACGGCACGAGCAGATCGCTCATCGATGTAGGAATGCCACGTGATCGGCCAGGGCTCTTCGGCACATACGGCGCGCCGAAGACAGGGTGTGTCGCTGTCGTTCTCCTCCAGGCGGATGCCAGGAAACCTGGCCGCCCGTTTCGTTGATTGTCTGATCGAGGAAGCGCGAGGCCCTCCGTGCGGGTAGCAAAGGTTTAACTCGGAATGATCAGAGGGTTTTGGTCGGTACGGCACCTCTGTTCACAACGGGGCGTTCCGTGCCGCGTTGTGCGAAGTACTGCGCAGGCGTGCTTCCCAGCGCTTTCTTGAACATCGTGATGAACGCGTTGATCGATTCATAGCCGAGCTCTGCCGCTACATTCTGCACCGATGCGCCACCGGCGAGTTCCCGAAGTGCGACCACGAGGTGCAGTTTCTGCCGCCAGCGTCCGAACGTCAGGCCCGTTTCGGAGCGCATCAGACGGGCCAGCGACCTTTCGCTCATCGCCACCGTCTTCGCCCATTCACCCAGTGTCCGTCGGTCGGATGGCGCCGCCGCCAGGGCGTCTGCGATCGCACGGACTTTGGGGTGATCGGAAATCGGGAGGTTGAAGCGTTCGCGCGGCATTCCCGCCAATTCGTCGAGCGTCACTCTCGCCAGCCGGGCGGCATGGCTGTCGATTGGGTAATCCGCGCTTTCGCGTGCCAGGCGGTCGATCAGTTCCCGGACCAACGACGAGACCGACAGCGTGCAACAGTCCTTGGGCAGCTCCGCCGCCCCCGGTTCAACGAAGAGGTAGTTGAGGCGGGCGTTCGCGGTTGCGCGGGCGCTGTGCGGAATGCCGCTCGGAATCCAGACCCCGCAATTGGGCGGCACGATCCAGACTTCGTTATCCGCGGTGCAGGTGACCGCTCCATGCCGCGCGAGAATGAGCTGGCCCTTGCGATGCGTGTGCATGGGCACTTCCGCGGCGTAATCCGTGAAGTCGAGCTGACCCACGACGGCCGAGCGATCGGTCAGATCGGGGTCGAACACGAAGACGGTGGGGGATGGCGCGGGCATGGATTGGCAGTATTTAGTTATTTTATGGCAGAATATCGAATTTATCGGATGGCGCAAAGCGCATAATACTCACTCGCATGAATGCCGCCAGTTCCACGAACCGCCCGTTGAGGAAACCTCTCGCCACGATCGTGCGCGCGGGATCGTCCCTCCTGAAGACTCCCGCGCTCAAGGCCGATGCGGAGGCACTGCTGTTTTCGGTGAAAAGCTTCGCCGCGGCGATGCTGGCCTACGGCATTTCCTTGCATATCGGGCTGGCCAAACCCTATTGGGCGATCGTCACCGTCTATATCGTTTCGCAGAATTCTGCCGGGGCCTCGCTCAGCCGGGGCGTCTACCGTTTCACCGGAACGGTCGTCGGTACCGTGGCAACTGTGGCGATCGTTCCCAATTTCGTGAACGATCCGATGACGTGCAGCGTGATGCTCGCCTGCTGGATCGGCCTATGCCTCTATTTCTCGCTGCTCGACCGCACGCCGCGCGCCTATGCGTTCGTTCTGGCGGGCTATACCGTGAGCCTGATCGGTTTTCCCAGCGTTCTCGATCCCGGCGCGGTCTTCACGACGGCGTCGATGCGGGTCCAGGAAATCTCGATCGGAATTCTCTGCTCGATCCTGATGCATCGTTTCGTTCTGCCGAAGCGCATGACCGGTCAATTCACCGGCAAGCTGTCGGCAACGCTGCGGAATGCCCGACGGCTGGCCGGGGACGCGTTTCGCGGAGCGTCCGAGCAGAAGACCCATCGCGACCGCACGCAACTGGCTCTCGATCTCCTGAGTTTGCAAGGTCTGGCGACGCATCTGCCATACGACCCGGCCGATGCCGCGCCGCGCCGCAAGACGCTGAAGCGTGTCCATGACCGGCTGGCACAGTTGCTTCCGCTCACCATGGAGATCGAGGACCGCCTTCATGTCCTCGGCAGCGGAGGCCACACCACGCCCGACGAGCTGATCGCGTTGCTGGCGGACGCCGAGGACTGGATCGATGCCGTCGCCGGGAGGGACGGCACGGCCAGCGACCTGATCGCGCGCGCACGGTCGCTCCAGGCTCGCATCGGCGCGGACGGGGCGACGCCCGGAGACAGGCTTGCCGCCAACCTCGCCGGTCACCTCGCCGAGACGATCTGCCTGATCCAAGACTGCAACCGGCTGGAGCGGAACATCGGCCGTGCCGGCCGGTCGCGCGACGACACGCCCGATCGCGGACCGGCACGTGCGAGGGGCTATGTCTATCATCGCGATCACTGGATGGCGGCGCGGGCGGCGCTGGGCGCCATCCTCGGCATCGTCATCGGCTGCACCTTCTGGATCCGCTCGGCCTGGCCCGACGGCGGAATGGCGGTTTCGATCTTCGGCGTGTGCTGCACCTTGTTCGGAAATGTCGACTCACCGGCGCCGAACGTCATCAAGTACATGATCGGCCTCGTCTATGGCGTTGCGATCAGCCTCGTCTACAGTTTCGTGATCCTGCCTCGCGTAACGGATTTCGATGTTCTGGTCGCGGTGCTCGCACCGGCCTTTCTGTTTGCCGGATCCTTGCAAGCGCGCCCGTCGGCGACGCTCATGGCGCTCGGCATCACCCTGACGATTCCGATCGTCGGCGGCTTGGGCGCCACCTATGGCGGCTCCTTCGCCGGCGTCCTCAACAGTGTCGTCGCCGTTTTCGCGGCTATCGGGTTCGGCATCGCGAGCATGAGCCTGTTCCAGACCACTCCGGCCGACGCGGCGATCACGCGCTTGTCCCGGCTCACCCGGCGGGACGTCCGACGGCTGACCCGCGGCGGTGCGCGCAGCAAAGTACACTGGACGAACCTCATGGTCGATCGGACGGCATTGCTGCTGCCAAGGTTGGCGCAGTCCAAGAACGCCCCTGCGAGTGCGCTCGACGACCTGTTGCGCCATCTTCGCGTCGGCCATGCCGCAGATCGACTTCGCGAAGCGATCCGCCGTGGGGATGGCGACATCGGTCATGCGGCGCGAGAGCTTCTGTCGGCGGTTGCCGCGCATTACGGGAGCGGACGCCGGAAAGGTCCCGTCGAGACCGCCGATTTGGATCGACGCATCGAGAGGTTGTCGGCACTCGTCACCGCAAGCGGGATCGAGGACCGCTCGCGCTGGCTCGATCTGCTCGTCGACCTTCGCTTCGCTCTGCTTCCACAGCACGCGACGGATAGGAGGCGCGAGTCATGATCGTCGACGTCGATGTCGGGGGCGTTCTGCTCCCCGGGCTGCTGGTGCTGGCGGTCGTCGCGCTGCTCGCCACCATCGTGGTGCTCCGTTTCCTGTCCATCGCGGGGGGGCGCCGTGTGTTCGTCCATCGGCCGCTCGTCGAGATCGCCGCTTTCGCCCTCATCTACGGTCTGCTCGTGCAGACCTTGCCATTCACCGGATTGTTCTCATGAAACCCGCGTTGTTACTGCTCGGCCGCTATGCCCTGACCATCGGCTTCGTCGCCATCGCCACTGTCGTCGCGGCGCAGGCGTGGATACGGTCGGCGCGAACGCCCTGGACCCGCGACGGCCGCGTCAGCGCGGAAGTCGTCCAGATCGCGCCGGAAGTCTCCGGCACCATCAGCGCCGTGTCGGTGGCCGACAATCAGTATGTCCATCGGGGCGACGTTCTTTACGTGATCGATCCCGAACGGTTCCGGCTTGCCGTGGCGTCGGCACAGGCCGATGTCGAGGCCCGGCGTCAGGACATGCTCGTTCGGGAAGCGACGGCGCAGCGACGCAGCCGGCTCCGGGAACGGGGCATCGTGTCTCAGGAAAATCTCCAGCAAACCAGCGGCGCGGCGGCGGTGGCGGCCGCCGACTATCGGAGGGCCTCGACGGCCCTCGATCTCGCCAAACTCGATCTCGCCCGTTCCGTCATCCGCTCGCCGGTCGACGGCTATGTCACCAATCTGAGGCTGCGGCCCGGCGATTACGCGACGGCCGGTGCAACCAAGATCGCCGTTCTCGACTCGTCAAGTTTCTGGATCACCGGATATTTCGAGGAGACCAAGCTTCGGCACATCCGCGTCGGCAACCCGGCGCAAATCACGCTGATGGGCTTCGATCAACCCGTGTCCGGCCATGTCGAAAGCATCGGCCGCGGCATCGACAACGGCAACGACGCCCCCGGTCATCTCGGCCTGCCCAGCGTAGAGGCGACATTCAGCTGGGTGCGCCTGGCCCAGCGCATTCCGGTGCGTATCCATATCGACCGGGTGCCGCCCGGCGTCGAATTGGCGGCAGGACTGACGGCGAGTGTCGCCGTCGGACCGGCGATCGTCGGCGATGCGACGGAAAGCCGTCTGGTCTCCTTGTTGAGATCGATTCCGTGACGGTGGGCGCCGATCCGGCGAACGGAGATGCCGCTCAAGAAGGAGGTTTCGGCACAGGATCGATGCGAAAATCCACCCTTGCATAGGTTCTGGTTGGCCTCCTTCAGCCCGTTTCCGCGGTAGTCTGCAGGCAGCTGTCCGCAATTCGTCATGTCTGACGAGAAAGAGCCGTTCCGCTTCCGGCCCTTCGGGCTCGTTCCGCACTCATACGGTCTTACGGCACCGGGTCTACGGCACCCGAAAGGGGACGGGCATCGGAATTTTTCGCTTGTCCAATTCCATAATTCAATTATCGTTGAAATATGGAACAACGCATCGCCCTCGCCGCATTCGCCGCCCTGTCGCAGACCACCCGTCTCGACGTCTTCCGCCTGCTCGTCGCCTACGAACCGGATGGCCTCCCCTCCGGCGAGATCGCGCGACGCCTCGACGTGCCCGCCAATACGCTCTCCTCCCACCTCGGCGTGCTGGCGCGTGCCGGGCTGGTGATGGCCGAGCGGCAGGGGCGGACGATCATCTACCGGGCGCGGATGGACAACATCCAGAGCCTCGTGGGCTTCATGGTCAACGCCTGTTGCCAGGGGCGCTACGAGACCTGCGGTTTCCCGCTTCCCGTTCCGCCGCAACGACAGATCGGAGGCCCCATGTCCGATCGGGTTTACAACGTGCTGTTCCTCTGCACCGGCAACTCCGTCCGCTCGATCCTCGCCGAAAGCATCCTGCGGATGGACGGCGAGGGGCGCTTCCGGGCGTTTTCCGCCGGGAGCCACCCCAAAGGCGACGTTCACCCGCTTGCGCGCAAAGTGCTGGGCGAACTGGGCTACCCCACCGACGATCTGCGCTCGAAAAGCTGGGACGAATTCTCCGGCGCCGATGCGCCGCAGATGGATTTCGTCTTCACCGTTTGCGACAACGCCGCCGGGGAGATCTGCCCGATCTGGCCCGGCCATCCGCTGACCGCCCACTGGGGCATCGAGGACCCGGCGCAGGCGGAAGGCGCCGAGCTCCAGAAGGAAGCCGCCTTCGTCACCGCGTTCCGCTACCTGAAGAACCGCATCTCGGTGTTTCTCGCGCTGCCGATCGAAAAGGTCGACCGCCTCGCGCTCGGCAACCGCCTGCGCGACATCGGCCAACTCGACGGCGCGACCATGAAGGCATCGGCGGATCGCGTTTGATGAGCGTGGGATCTATCACAACCGCGGAATGCGGCACTTCGCGCGACATGCTCGCCCTGATCCGTCATGCGGGCATCGAGCCGACGGGCGCCGCGTCGCCTGCCGTTGAACACCGGACCCCTGCGTCCGAAACCAGGAGACTCCCATGAAGCTCGAAGTCTACGATCCCGCGATGTGTTGTTCGTCCGGCGTCTGCGGTCCCGACGTCGATCCGGCGCTGGTGGCCTTCGCCGCCGATCTCAAGTGGCTGGCGGAGCGCGGCGTCGAGGTGCGGCGCTACAACCTCGGCCAGGAACCGCAGGCGTTCGCCGCCAATCCCGCGGTGGTCAAGGAGATGGAGGCGGGCATCGACCGCCTGCCGGTGCTCGTGCTCGACGGCAAGGTGATCGCCACCGGCGGCTATCTTTCGCGCGACCAACTCGCCCGCAAGCTCGGCATCGAAGCGGCTCCCGCCGCCGCGTCGCGCTGCTGTTCTCCCACCTCCGGCTGTTGCTGAAGGAGATTCCCGTGCCGCTTCCCGAGATTGCGACCCGTTACGCGTTCTTTACCGGCAAGGGCGGCGTGGGAAAAACCTCGCTCTCCTGTGCCACCGGTCTCGCCCTCGCCGAGGCCGGGCGGCGGGTGCTGATCGTCAGCACCGATCCGGCCTCCAACCTCGACGAGGTGCTGGGAACCCCGCTCGGCCCGAACCCGACGCTGGTAGAGGATGTGCCAAATCTGTTCGCCCTCAACATCGACCCGGAGGCGGCGGCGCAGGCGTACAAGGAGCGCATGGTCGCGCCTTACCGGGGCATCCTGCCGTCTGCGGCGATCGCCAGTATGGAGGAGCAGTTTTCGGGAGCCTGTACCGTCGAGATCGCCGCTTTCGACGAGTTCGCCAAGCTTCTCGGCGCGCCCCAGGCGACCGAGGGCTTCGATCATGTGATCTTCGATACCGCTCCCACCGGCCATACGCTGCGGCTGCTGACCCTGCCCTCCGCGTGGAGCGGCTTCATCGCCTCCTCGACCGGCGGCGCATCGTGTCTCGGGCCGCTCGCCGGGCTCGATGCCCAGCGCGCGCTCTACGCCGCCACCGTCGCGCATCTCGCCGATCCGGCGATGACCACCGTGGTGCTGGTGGCCCGGCCCGATCGCCCGGCGCTGCGGGAGGCCGAACGCACCCGTGGCGAACTGGCCGACCTCGGCGTCCGCAATCTTCATCTCGCGGTCAACGGCGTTTTCGCCGCGGCCCGGCCAGGCGACGCGATCGCCGATGCGATGACCCGGCGCGCCGCCCATGCGCTGGCCGAAATGCCCGCCGGTCTCGCAGGATTGCCCCGTACCGAGACGCCTCTGATCCCGCAGGGCACGGTGGGGCTGGACGGTCTGCGCGCCGTGGCCTGCGGCGTCATCGGTGCCGCCGAGGGTCCTGCGCCATTGCCGTCGCCGCTGCCGACCGGGAGCCTCGACGCTCTGATCGACGAGATCGCCAACGCCGGGCGCGGCGTGGTGATGACGATGGGCAAGGGCGGCGTCGGCAAGACCACGATCGCCGCGAAGATCGCGGTCGAACTGGCCCGGCGCGGCTACAAGGCGACCCTCACCACCACCGATCCGGCGGCGCACGTCGCCTATTCCGTGAGCGAACCCGTACCGGGCCTGGAGATTACCCGGGTGGATCCGGAACGCGAGGTCGGGTTGTATCGCGAGGAGGTGCTCCGGAAGGCGGGCAGCGGTCTCGACGCGGCGGGTCGCGCCATGCTGGAAGAGGATTTGCGGTCGCCCTGCACCGAGGAGATCGCGGTGTTCCGCGCCTTCGCCCGCACCGTCGACCAGGGCAAGGACCGCTTCGTGGTGGTCGACACCGCGCCCACCGGGCACACCATTCTGCTGCTCGATGCCGCCGAATCCTATCACCGCGAGGTGCTGCGGACCCAGGCCGACATGCCGGAGGCGGTCCGCAATCTGCTGCCGCGGCTGCGCGACCCCGAGTTCACCCGCGCGATCATCGTCACCCTGCCGGAAAGTACGCCGGTGCATGAGGCCGAACGGCTCCAGGGCGACCTCGCGCGGGCCGAGATCGCGCCGTTCGCCTGGGTGATCAACCAGAGCCTGCTGGCGAGCGGCACTGCCGATCCTCTGCTGAAACAGCGGGGGGGCTATGAAGCCTCCTTCATCGCGAAGGTGACCGACGATCTCGCGCAGCGTGCCGCCCTGATTCCGTGGCGGGCGGACGAAGCCTGAACTCGAGGAGGCGATGAGCGCCCGCTGCAGGAATTCGTCGAATGGAGGGTGCGCGCTGCGCATCCTTCCGTAGACCTGCCTCACCTCGACCGCGACATCGCGCCTCGGGCCAAGGATCACCCGGCAGGCGACGAAGGTAGATCGCGGTGACCGCCAAAACACCGCAAAAGAAGGCGGACACCACCCACGAGCGCGTCCGTGCCGCATCCGCCACGCCGCCCTTGCGAAAACGATGGTTGGAACGAAGCCCCCTGGGGGCGCGGCGGCTTCGGATCGGCGAAATCCGTCGACGAGGGGAGGGCGCCGGGAAACACCGCCCAGTGCCAAGGGAAAGCTCGTCGGTTGGGGAATTCGCTTCGGCTCGGTCGAGAGTTGAAATTGCGAGACGGAAAGACTGTCGCGCGCTCCTCGGCGCGGAGCCGAGGCGCTCCGCCTGCAGTCCACTTAATCCGAGCCGCGCCCATTTCAGCGCTTCGGTGGCACGCCTCCGGCCTTCCGGCCGTGCGGTCATTCACGCGGCAACGATGTCGCCGAAATATTTCCGACATCGTCAAAAAATATCCGTACTCAATATCCGATTCTTCTCAAAAGATCTGCCTATGGGGTGCGTTAAATCGGCGAAAATCTCTGCTGCGTCGTCATTCCGGGCGGTCCCGCGGTTTTTTGCGGCATCTCCGGAACTGTTCAACAATTCTGCCAAGACTCCGCCGCCTCGGGAATTGTCCGCGCCTTTCCTCGGGCGATTCTTGCATCTCGTGCGCCGACCGACTATATTGCCGGGCAATGGATTCACACAGATTGCGCGGGCCGACGCTACGCGCGCCCAGGAACGGCCGAAAGAGCTCTCCTGATATCAACCGAGGCAATGCCTCGCCACTTCAACTCAAAACCCGAATTCTGTCCCGACTCCCCCGGCCTCGCGCGAGCGAAATCGTGGTCGTTCCGGTGGGTGGGCTTGGCCGGATCGGCATGAACTGGACGCTCTACGGCCACGACGGCCGGTGGATTCTCGTCGACGCCGGAATCGCTTTCCCCGACGATCGGGCCGGCCTGGTGGATGCCTTCATTCCCGATCCCGAGGCATTGTGCCGGGCGGTGGGACGCATCGACGCCCTTGTCGTCACCCACGCGCACGAGGACCATATCGGCGCCATCCAGTATGTCTTTCCCCGCGCCCTGTCCTGTCCGATCTGGGCGACGCCGTTCGCCCGCGCCGCGATCTCGCGTCGTCTCGAAGAAGCCGGAACGCTCGGCGAGGCGGATCTGCGCAGTTTTCCCGTGGGCGGAGCGTTTCGTATCGGCGCGTTCGCGATCCGCTCGATTCGCCTGACCCACTCCGTGCCCGAAGCGGTTGCGCTCGCCGTCGCCACCCCCGCCGGAACCGTACTCCATACCGGCGATTTCAAGCTCGATCCGACGCCGCTGATCGGCAAGCCTACCGACCTCGAAGCGATCCATGAACTCGGCAACTCCGGCCTGTTGGCGATGGTGGGAGACAGCACCAACGCCGACCGCGACCTTCCGGTGACGTCGGAAGCCCAGGTGCGGGACTCGTTGCGGCGGATATTCGGGAGCCGCGCCGGCAGCGTGGTGGTCTGTTGTTTCGGAACCAACGTCGTCCGCGCGATGTCGGCCGCCGAAGCGGCCCTGGGCTCGGGGCGGCAGGTCGCCTTTGCGGGGCGCTCGCTGCGGGATCACACCGACGCAGCCGAGCGACTGGGTCTCATCGATCTGCAGGCCGTTCTCGCCGAGCCGTCTCATTTGCGCGGGCTCGATCGCCGCGAGATCGCGCTCGTCTGCACCGGAACGCAGGGCGAGGAGAACGCGGTTCTCGCCCGTCTTGCAGGAGGCAAGGACTGGCGTCTGCCGGAACTCGGTCTGGGCGACACGCTGGTGATGTCGTCGAGCGCGGTTCCGGGAAACGAGAAGGAGATTGCGCGTGTTCTGGCTCCGTTGCGGGCGCGGGGAATCGAGGTCTTGACCCGCGACGACGCGCCGGACGGGCTGAGCGTCCACGTCAGCGGACATGCCGGGCGTGCCGAGCTTGCAACCATGTACCGCCACGCCCGCCCGCGCTTCGCGATTCCGGTTCACGGCACGGCCGCGCATCTGCAGGCTCATGCCGCTTTGGCGCGCGAGTGTGGCGCGGAAGAGGCCCTGGTCGGCGCGGCAGGAGAGGCGATCGCGGTGTCCGCGTCGGGCCTCAAGCGCCTGGGCCGGATCGAGGTTCCGATTCTCGGCGTCAGACGCGACGGCGGCCTTCCGGCTGCGCGACCGTCGTTGCCGTTCTCGCGTTTGGTGGATGCGAGTTCCTTCGCGGTCGGCGCGGCGGCGGATCGTGCCGTCGAAGCTCGGTCGACCCATGCATGAGTGAAACGACGTGACCGCCTCGCCGACTTTGGGGCCGTAGTGCGAAAGGAGAGCGGAGACTGATGAAGCCGAATTATAAGTTCGAGCGAACCGAGCGAGCGCGCAGCAAGGAAGCCAAGAAGCGCCGGAAGCAAGAAGCTCAGGCGGCGCGACGACAGGACAGCCACACGGCAACCGCTCCGGCGGCGGAGCCTGCCGAGGCCGCGCCGGCCGATCGTTCCGGCGCGATGCCGGACTGAAGCGCCGCTCGCGCATCCCATCATTTCTGAAAGGATAGGACCTTGCTTCAAGACCGCTCCGAAAGGGGTACCAAACGGGTCTGCTCGGAGTGCGGAACCCGTTTCTATGATCTGACCCATGTTCCGCCGACGTGTCCGAAATGCAGTACCGAGTACGTCGTGGTCGCGCGGCCGCCGCGCGCGCCACGCCCGAAACCCAAGAGCAAGCCCGCGATCCGGCTCCGTCCCGCGCGGACGTGGGACGCCCAGGAGCCTAAGCCTCTCGACGGCGACGACGATGATGCGGCCGACGATGCGGCCGCTACAGACGAAGAGTGAGGCGGGAAGCGAAAATTTCCCGCATCGCCGCTCGCGGAGGGGGCGTTGTCGAGGCCGGGGCTAGTCCGGCCATCTGCGGTGGAGCCACAGCCACTGGCCCGGCTTGTCGCGCACCCAACCTTCGATCGTTCGATTGATGCGCTCCATCAGTTCGAGCGTGTCGCGGCGTTTGTCGCCGCTGTCCGGCAGAATCAGAGGGGGGTCGACGATCGCCCGGAAGCGCGCTCCCGGCAGCCGTTCGATGCGCCCGGGAACCACCGGGCACCGGAAGCCAAGCGCGAGATGGGCAACCGCCGGAGCGGTCATTGCCGGACGCCCCATGAAGTCGACGGCGATGCCGTCGTTCATCTTCTGATCGACGAGCACGCCGAGATGACCGCCCTGGCGCATCACCGCAACCAAACGGCGTGCCCCTTGCGCACCCTTGGGGATGAAACGCTCCGCGGCATTCCCGCGAGCCTTGCGGAACAGGCTGTCGATCTGCGGGTTGTTCGGGGCGCGATACACGACATGTACCGGGACCCCCAGGCGTTCCGCCAGGAGGCCCGACAGTTCCCACCCGCCGAAGTGGGCGCCGACGAGAATCCCCGGCACGCCGTCGCGGCCGAGGGCGGCAATATGCTCGCCTCCGACGATCTCGATGCGTTCGGCGGCGATCGTCTTGAGGTGGGGGAATTCCCCGACGTTCCTGCCGAGATTGTCCCAGACTTCGCCGACGACGTGATCGATCTCGGATGCCGACATATCCGGGAAGGCGCGCCGCAGGTTGTTTCGGGCGATCCGGCTGGGCTTGAGGTGCGGTCCCACGGTTCGGGCGATCCATCCGCCGAGACCGGATGCGGCCACCACCGGTAGGGCGGCGAAGAGCCGCCACGCCAGGGCCGCCGCAAGCGCTTCCATTTGATGCCGGAAGCGCTTGCGAGCCGGAATAAGGCTCACGACGCCAGGTCCGGGCTCGACGAACCGCATTCGGTCCGCGTCGAAACGTTTGGTGCAGCGGGGTTGGGCACAGCCGTCTCCTAGGGTTGGGTTGCGTCGGCGTAAAAATACGGAAGCATCAAATCCGCTTCAGGAATATCCAGGAGAAGCCTGTCGCCGGGGTGCTTATGGAAAAGCCCGACAAATTCGAATTGGCTCATTCAGCTCACGTATTGTCTGAATCTTCAAGGTATTTAAGAAATATGTTCAAGATCTTCGGGAGATATTTCGAATATCAAAAAAACGCCGCGCACAAGTTCGCGCGCGGCGTTTTTCAATGCCAGAGTCATTGGGGCAATGACGCGCTCATTCGAGCACGAGATTGGCCGCCGAGCTCTTGCCGGTTCGCGCGTCGCGCTGCAGCTCGAAGCTCAGCTTCTGGCCTTCGTTGAGCAACGAACTGCCGCAGCGTTCGACGGCGCTGATGTGCACGAACACGTCGCTCGAGCCGTCCTCCGGCTGAATGAAGCCGAAGCCCTTCTGGGCATTGAACCACTTCACGGTTCCCTTTTGCATTTTGTCGTTCCTTTTGAAAAAGATTTGAATTTTACGCCCGCTCGGATGTCCGCGTGGGTGCGTTCTTAGGCGGCATGCAGGGCGGCCTGCTGGCTGCGTCGATGGCAAGACTTGGCGTGGCTGCCCTTGCTCGCCGGGCTGATGCCTTTTCCCGGTCGCATCGAAGCGCGGGCGGTGGGTTCATCGGCTCCGTCGACCAGCGAACGACCGATCAGCCGTTCGATATCGCGGAGCAACGGTCGTTCGGCGGCATCACAGAGAGAAATCGCAATCCCCGCCGCGCCGGCGCGGGCGGTGCGCCCGATCCGGTGGATATAGGATTCGGGGGTGTTGGGGATCTCGAAATTGATGACGTGCGACACGCCTTCGATGTCGAGGCCGCGGGCGGCGATATCGGTTGCCACCAGCACGGTGATTTCACCGCTCTTGAACTCGCGGAGAGTCCGCTCGCGCTGCGTCTGGCTACGGTTGCCATGGATGGCTCCCGCAGCGAGACCCTTCAGAGCCAATTGGCGAGCAACCCGATCGGCCCCCCGCTTGGTGCGGGTGAACACGATCGCCGAGGTTACCTCCGGTGCATCGAGAATCGTTTGCAGGGCGGTCTGTTTCTCGGCGGTCGAAACCAACATCACCGTCTGAGCCACCCGCTCTGCGGGCCGAGCGGCGGGGGTGACGCGGATCTCCTGCGGCCGATCCAGAAACGCTTCGGCGAGGCGGCGGATCGTGACGGGCATAGTGGCGGAAAACAGCGCGGTGCGGCGCCGCTTCGGAAGCCGAGCCATGATCCGGCGGATCGCCGGAAGGAAGCCCATATCCATCATCTGGTCGGCTTCGTCCAGGACCGCCCAGACCACCTCGCCTAGGCTCACATCGCCCGAGCCCATCAAGTCGAGAAGCCGTCCCGGCGTGGCGACGACGATATCGCAACCGCGACGCAGCGCCGCGATTTGCGGTCGCGCAGATACGCCGCCAACCACCACCGTCGAGGTGAGCGGCAGGAAGCGACCGTATTCGCGCAGGTTGGCGTCGATCTGCGCCGCGAGTTCTCGCGTCGGCGCCAGGATCAGGGCGTGCGGCGAACGCGACGCGGCGCGATGCGGCATCGCTGCGAGCGAATGTAGAAGCGGGAGAACGAAGGCGGCGGTCTTACCGGTGCCGGTCTGTGCGATGCCGACGACGTCGTGTCCGGAAAGAAGGGCGGGAATCGCATTCGCCTGGATCGGCGTTGTCTGGGTATAGCCTGTCGCGCCAACGGCGCGAAGGAGAGGCTCGGATAGGCCGAGCTCGGAAAATTGTGTCAAACGCTATGTGTCCTGTCTCATCGCCATGCTCGGGTGAACCGGCGCGACGGAGGAAGTAACGGAGGAAGCTGGCGTAGATCCGCTGCCCGATGGCGTCCCTCTGTGGGGATCACTCGATGGCGGGCGATCCTGACGAGGAGGGCGCGGCATCCAGAGAAAACTCCGTGGGGGGTCCGCTTTGGGCGACCCATCTACGCACGGCGTTTCGATGCAGGTGATATGCGCACGAGGCGCGCCCCTGCGCAAGGTATTTCGAAAAATAAATCCCTATAACCATATGGGAGCATCCTGATCGCCTCGGATCTCCATGAGTATACGATAGCGAAATCTCGGCCTGAGCTCCTGTAAAATGATCATAATTTAATTCGTTTGGATTTTCAGAGGAAATGCCTACATCCGGTAGGACCATGCGGGGATTTGACGTCTCGATCCAAGAACGAAAAGTTCATCTCCGTGCATTTGAGCGGTTTGGCGCCAAGGCCCGACGAAGCCGCCTGATTCCCAGCGGAATTGCCACGTCTATGCAGGGGCGCGGAACCGATCGAAACCGGATGCGACGGCGCGCAGACCCTGCCGGATCTGTGCGAACACTCGGAATCCCGAAAGGATTCAGGTATGGGCATCATCGACATTTCTCTGCGCGCGCGCCGTCGCGAAGCGGCATCGCATATGTATATGGTGGGACAAGTCGTTCGGATGCGCAACGACGGCCCGCGAACCGCGAGATCCGCCGATATCTTCCGAATTACTGCGAAGCTCCCGCCAAACGACGGCTTGCCGCAGTATCGACTGAGAAATGCGACCGAACGTTTCGAGCGGGTGGCCACGCAAGATGCCATCGAACCGCTGACCCGGAGTCGCTCGAATTCGCCTCTTTCTCCCGCCGAAAGGGCGTTCGAGGGTAAAAAAGGAGCAGTGGAGGGGGCTGATGAGGGAGTAATTTCGCTGCCGACGCCAATCCTGTAGCGTGCCGGGCGAAGCCTTGAGCCGTCTTGTGTAAGCGATATCTCCTCAGCGAGTCACTAAAGTCCCGACGCTTCGCCTCCAAGGCTTGGCGCATGAGGTTCGGCCCCAGGGAATGCCGAGAAACTGGGGCCGAAACGTGCCGACTGCTCGCGCACGTCCGGGTGATTTTCTGTGATCGGACGAAGGGGCGTCGAGATTCGCGAAACAGTTGGCCATCGAGACCTCTCGTGGGTTTGGAGCAGGCGCCAAGCGGGCCGATTGTCGTCGTAGGCAATGAAGAGGGTTAAGAGGGCTCCGTTCGATCCGAGTGATCGTTCGCGGCAGTGCTCAGGCACCATCCGTCGGAGTGCAGCCAGCAGTCGGGCTGCGGCGCGTGGGCGTCCAGGCGCAACGACCGGACGTGCGACCCCCGGGGATCTGCTATGGCTTGGTCGATAGCCGATAACGCCGCGGGGTCACGCGCCCCCAAACACGGATAGAAGCGCGCGAAGTTCAGCGGCTTTGCGGACAACCAGGAAGCTGAGGCGCCTTTTTCGATCCGAAAAATGAAACCGCCGTTCAGCGACCCCGTCAGGGGAAAGATCAACCTCCCGCCGGGGCGGAGCACATCGAGCCAACTCGCCGGAATGCGCGCGATCCCGGTACTCACGAAGATCACGTCGACCGGAGGCAAGGAACAGGCCAGGGCATCGCCGACCACTTCGACCTGCTGCCAAGGTTCCAGATTTATGCGACAGCGCCACGCCAGAACGGGATCGACCTCCGCCGCGATGACGCGACCGGAAGCGCCTACCATTTCCGCCATGATCGCCGAGAAGTATCCGAGCCCTGCGCCGACGTGAAACACCGTCTCTCCGGGTTCGAAGCGCGCTTCTTCGAGGATGCGCCCGACTTCCGCCGGGTTGCCGCTATTGAGTTGCCGCTTGGGGTCGATGGATACCCCCACGGCATGGAGAATTCGCGAGACATCGGCGTCGTCGGTCACATAGTAGGAGCCGTCGAGCGCCTCGACGACCCACGGTCCTCGCGGCAGCATGCGCTCACGGGGGACCGCCGCGTAGGCGCGCAAGAGCGCTTCCGACTTTACTCCGCCATATACCGCTACCTCGGAAGCATATGTTTCTCGTATCGTTTGATCGACGATGGACATCGTGTTCACCTCTGGTCGTAGCAACATTCGGATTGTCGAAGGCCCCGTCGGGGAGGCCTCACTGGGGAATCGCCGGTTCAGTCAAGGGTGTGCCGCCACCCAAAGCCCTGAAGAGAGCGATGGCGTTGCCGATCTCCTCGCGTTTCAGGTCCAGGAGGGTCTGGCGCGCGGCATACAGCTGACGCTGGGCATCCAACACCTCCAGGCGCCCTTCCCAGCCGGCGCGGTAGCGGAGAGTCGAAAGTGCGACTCGTCGTTCGGCGGATGCCATGGCGCGCGTCTGGGCCTCGATCTGGCGGCCGTAGGTGGCGCTGCCGGCGAGGCCGTCGGCGACCTCGCGGAACGCCGTCTGGATGGCGCGCTCGTATTCGGCGACGGCTTCGGACTTGCGGATCTCGGCCAACCGCAGTTCGGCCCGCAACCGCCCGCCCTGAAACAGCGGCTGGGTGATTTGGGGGGCAAAACTCCAGACCCCCTGGCCGTTGTCGAACAGGCTCCCCAGGGCCGGGCTGGCGTATCCCAGCGACACCGTCAGCGACAGTTGCGGAAAGAAGGCGGCGCGGGCCGCGCCGATATCGGCGTTGGCCGCCACCAGAGTCCGTTCCGCCCGGCGGATATCCGGACGCCGAATCAGCAGGTCCGAGGGCAATCCGGCGGGCAGGCGGGTTCGCACCGCGTTTTCGCCGAGCGGCCACGGTGGCGGCAGATCCTCCGGTAAAGTGGCGCCGACCAGCAGCGTCAAGGCGTTGGTGGACCGCGCAAAAGCCCGGGAGCGTCCTTCCAGGTCGGCCTCTGCGACGGCGACCTGTCCTTCCGCCTGGGCGACGTCGAGACTGCTGTTCTGAGCGGCAGCCTTCAATTGCCGAGCCAGATCCAGAGATTGCCGCCAATCGGTCAGCGTTCGCCGCGCCAGATCGACCTGTTCCTGCGCCAGGCGCTCTGCGAAATAGGCGTCCGCCACGGCGCCGACCAACGCGATATGGGCGGCAAGACGCCCTTCCTCGCTGGCGAGATAACGGGCGAAGGAGGCTTCGGACAGCGATCGCGCACGACCGAACAGATCGATCTCGAACGCACTGACGCCGAGATTCAATTCGTGCCGGGTTTGCATCCGGGCGGGGGTGGCGGGATCGCTTCGGTCGTCTGCGGCGACCCGCTGGCGCGTCGTTCCCGCCGACGCGCTCAAAGATGGCAGGCGAGAGGCGCGCTGAATGCCGTATTGCGCCCGCGCCGCTTCGACGTTCAATGTCGCCAGACGCAAGTCGCGATTGTTCTCCAAAGCGAGTTCGATAAGCCGCCGCAGACGGGGATCGCCGAACATGCTTCGCCAATCCAGATCGGCGGCAACGATGTCGCTGCTCCCGCCATCCGATAACGGATAGGCGTTGGGCACCGGGAGATCGGGCGTGTTCGGATCGGGAGCCAGAGAACAGGCGGACAGCGCGAAGGAGATCGCAGTGATGATCAAGCGCATGGTGTCAGCCCTGTTCCTGGAATGGGCCGCTACGCCGGGCTCGACGCCATGCTTGGAGTTTTTCCTGGCCTCCGACGACGACGACGAAAAAGACGGGGACGAAGAACACCGCCAGCACCGTGGCGCAGGTTATGCCGCCGAACACGCCGGTGCCGATGGCGTTCTGGGTTTCGGCGCTGGCACCCCGAGCGAGCGTCAGCGGCGTCACCCCGAGGCCGAACGCCAGCGACGTCATCAGAATCGGGCGCAACCGCAGCCGCGCCGCCATGACCGCGGCCTCCGTCCGTTCCATCCCTCGGCTGTGCATCTGCCGGGCGAACTCGACGATCAGGATGGCGTTTTTGGCCGATAGCCCGATCACGGTGATCAAGCCGACCTTGAAGAAGACGTCGTTGGGCATGCCGCGCAGCATCACCGCGGCGACCGCGCCCGACAGCCCCAACGGGACCACGAGCATCACCGAGAGCGGGATCGACCAGCTTTCGTAAAGCGCCGCCAGAACCAGAAACACGACCAGCATCGACAACGCCATCAACAGCGGCGCTTGCGCTGCCGACTGGCGCTCCTGCAACGATTGGCCTGTCCATTCCACGGCGAACCCTGCGGGCAATCGGGCCGCGAGCCGCTCCATCTCGGCCATGGCCTCGCCGCTGGATACGCCCGGTGCCGGGCCGCCGGAAATCCGGACCGACGGAAAGCCCTGATAGCGGACGAGTTGTATCGGCGTGTCTTCCCACACCGGCGTCACGACTTCGGAAAGCGCGACCATGCCGCCGCTGGAATTGCGCAGATACAGCTTCAGAACGTCGTTCACCTGCATGCGGGCGGGCGCATCCGCCTGAATGATCACCTGCTGCATGCGTCCGGCGTTGGGGAAGTCGTTGATGTACGAGGACCCCATGGCCGCCGTCAGGGTATCGCTGATGGATTCGAATGATACGCCCAGGGCTTCGGCCTTCTGCCGGTCGATATTCAGGCGGACGCCGGTGCCGCCGGGGAGGTCGTCGGAATAGACGCCGGAGACGACGTCGCTTTGCGCCGCGAGCGCCAGCAGTTCCGTCTCGGCGGCATTCAAGGCTGCCTGCCCGCGCCCGGCGCGATCCTGCAGGCGCAAGCTGAACCCGGACGACGTGCCCATTTCCTCGATGGCGGGCGGCAGCAGGCTCATGACCGTGCCGTCGGCGCTGTCCGACATGGCGTGTTGCGCGAGTTGGGCCTCGCCGGCTGCGGTCGCGCCGCCGCGCCGGTCCCAGTCCTTGAGCGTCGTGAACGCCAAAGCGGTGTTGGCTCCGGAACCGGAGAACCCGAAGCCGAGGATCGACAAGTTGGACTCCACGGCCGGGCGGGCGGCGACGTGAGCCTCGAACTTGCGCACCAATTCCAGCGTGCGTTCCTGGGTCGCTTCCGACGGCAACTGAAAAGACGTCATGAAGTATCCCTGGTCTTCCTCGGGCAGGAAGGCTGAGGGCAGAATCAGGAACCCGACGGCCAGAGCGACGACGATGGCGGCGAAACCGGCCATCATGCGGCCGCCGTGCCGCACCAGGACGGCGACCCGGGTTTCGTAGGCGCGAGTCAGGCGATCGAAGCGTCGGTTGAACCAGACGAAGACGCCGATCTTGCCGTGACGGTCGGAATCGAGCGGCTTCAGCAAGGTGGCGCACAAGGCCGGGGTCAGGCTGAGCGCCAGGAACGCCGAAAACAGAATCGACACGGCCATGGACAGGGCGAACTGGCGATAGATCACCCCGACCGATCCCCCGGCGAGCGCCATGGGAATGAAGACCGCCGTCAGGACCAGGGTGATCCCGATGACCGCTCCGGCGATTTCGCGTATCGCGGAGATCGTCGCGTCCTTGGGCGAGAGCCCCTCGGTCGCCATCAGGCGCTCGACGTTCTCCACCACCACGATGGCGTCGTCGACGATGATGCCGATCGCCAGAACCATGCCGAACATCGTCAGCACGTTGATGGAAAAGCCCGCCATCAACATGACGGTGAACGTTCCCAGCAACGCGATCGGCGCCACGATCGCCGGAATCAGCGTGTAGCGGATGTTCTGCAGAAACAGCAACATCACCAGGAACACCAGCGCCATGGCTTCGATCAGGGTGTGGATCACCTTTTCGATCGAAATCTTGACGAATGGCGCGGTATCGAACGGCGTCGTATAGCTCATGCCCGTCGGCATCGCCCGGCTCAGCTCGGCCAGACGTGCCTTGACGCTTTCGGCGGTGCGCACGGCGTTGGCGCCCGGCGCCAACTGCACGGCGGCAAGCGTCGCGACCAGCCCGTTCTCGCGGTTGACGAACCCATAGCTCTGGGACCCCAGTTCCACGCGCGCGACGTCGCCGAGCGTCACCTTGGAACCGTCGCCGTTGCCGCGCAAAACGATGGCCGCGAATTCCTCGGGCGTCTGCAACTGGCCTTGCACGGTCAACGGAACGGTGACCCGTTGTCCCGGCACGGTGGGCGCCGCGCCGACATGCCCGGGAGCGATCTGCGCGTTTTGTTGCACGATGGCCGAAGACAGATCGTTCATGGTCAAGCCGAAGGCGATCAACTGCGACGGATCGACCCAGACGCGCATCGCCTGTTCGGCGCCGAAGAGTTGCACCCGGCCGACGCCATCGATGCGACGCAGTTCCTCGACGATGTTGCGGGCCAGATAGTCGCTCAGCGCCGCTTCGTCGAAACGGTCGTCGTCCGATTTCAGGCTGACCATCATCAGAAACCCGGAGTTGGCGGATTCCACGGTCAGGCCGTTTTGGCGCACCGCCTGCGGCAACCGAGGTTCGACCGCCCTCAAGCGATTCTGCACGTCTACCTGCGCAAGCTCGGGATCCGTCCCCGGCTTGAAGGTGACGGTGACTTGCGCCGTGCCCGAGGCGTCGGCCGTGGATTCGAAATACAACAGGTTCTTGACGCCCGAGAGTTCGCGCTCGATCAGCCCCAGCACGGAATCGCTCATCGTCTGCGGCGTCGCGCCGGGGTAGCTCGCGTCGATGCTGACGGTCGGCGGGGCGACCGAGGGGTAGCGGGCGATGGGGAGGCGCGGCAGGGAGATCACCCCCATCAGGATGATGAACAGGGCGACGACCCAGGCGAAGACCGGGCGGTGGATGAAGAAACTCGGCATTCCGGCGGTACTCCCTGCCCCTCAGCGTGCGGCGAGGCCGGTCGGCCGCCATTCGCGCGGCGCGACGACCGCCCCGTCCTTCAGACGTTCCCGTCCCTCGACCACGACCCGCTCGCCGGCTTCCAGTCCGCTGCGGATGCGATAGCGACGTTCGATCAGTTCGCCCAATTCCACCGATACGGCACGCACGGCATTGCCGTTGCCGACCACCCACACCTGCGGCCTGCCGCCGATGCGGGCGACGGCCTCCTGCGGCACCAACAAGGCGTCGGCGTAGCTGGCACGCGGAATCCGGGCGCGCACGAACATGCCGGGCAGAAGATCCCTTCGGGGGTTGTCCACGAGTACGCGGAGGAGCACGTCTCCCGTGCCGGCATCGACGCTGACACCGGAAAACAGAACACGGCCGCCGACGTCGTAGGGCGTGCCGTCTTGGCGGAGGATTTCGGCCGGTAGCGCCGAACCACTCCCGGCGTCGGGCGAGGCCACGATCCGTTGCAGGCCGGCGAGCGACGCAGCGGGCTGGCGCACATCCACGTAAACCTGGTCCACCTGCTGGATCCGCGCCATCGGGCCAGTGTCGGAGGGCGAAACCAGCGCACCCTCGGTCACCAACGCCTGATCGATGCGCCCAGAAATCGGCGCGTCCACCGTGGCGAACTTCAGATCCAGACGGCGGCGCGCCAGAACCGCCCGAGCCTGGGTGACATCCGCAGCCGCCTGATCCCGCAGAGACACGGCATCGTCGTAAGCTTGGCGGCTGATCGCCTCGGACTCCACCAGGGGTTCGAGGCGCCGGGTCTGCGCCCGAGCGCGCGCGAGCGCGGCTTCGGCGCGCTTCAGCGCGGCGGCGGCCATATCGGCATCGGCCCGAAACGGGGCGGGGTCGATCTGGAACAGCGGTTCGCCCGCCCGAATCTCCGCACCCTGCTCGAACAGACGACGGCGCACGATGCCGCTGACCTGAGGACGAATCTCGGCGACGCGCACGGCGGCGACGCGGCCGGGAAGGTCCTCGGTCACTTCCGCACGGGAGGGAGCCAGCGTCGACACCGTCACCGGTGCAGGGGGCGGCGGCTCGGGTGCGACGGCATCGTCGCATCCGGCAAGCACCGCCATCGCCGCGATCATCCCGACGTGGCGACGGGATCGTTTCTCGCTCCTCATGAACCGACCTTTCAGGGGTATTCTCTCCGCCCTGCCGTCTCGGCAGGAAAACCACCCTAGGCGGGGCCGATGGCGTTTCCGTCGAGGGTGTGTGGAGATACAATGGACGCCCAAAAAAGTGCGCAGAGCCCCATGACCCCTTCGATTGTCGAACCGCAGCCGTTGGTGCTCGTCGCCGAGGACGAGCCCGAGATCGCCGAGATCCTGGCCGCCTACCTGGCCCGCAGCGGCCTGCGCAGCGTGCATGCCGCCGATGGCCGCCGGGCTTTGGACCTGCACCTGTCCCTCAAACCCGACCTGATCGTTCTGGACGTGCAGATGCCGCGTCTGGATGGCTGGCAGGTGCTGTCGGAAGTGCGCCATCGCGGCGGGACGCCGGTCATCATGCTGACCGCCATGGACCAGGACATCGACAAGCTGATGGGGCTGCGGATCGGAGCGGACGATTACGTGGTCAAGCCGTTCAACCCCGCCGAGGTGGTCGCCCGCGTGCAGGCGGTGCTGCGGCGCTCCCGTCCCGGCGGCGACCAACCGGTTCCGCGTTTCATTCGATTGGGACGGTTGCAGGCCGACCTGGAAAGCCACGAGATCACCGTGCAACACGACGGCGTTGTTCATGTCCTGCCCCTGACCCTGACCGAATTCCGGATTCTGGTGCACCTGATGCGAGCCCCGCGCCGGGTGTTCGAACGCGAGGAGCTTCTGGTTGCCTGCCTGCCCGAAGGCGAGGCACTCGAACGCACGGTGGACAGCCACGTCAGCAAGCTGCGCAAGAAGTTGGAGGCCGCCGGGTTTGCGGGCGTTCCGGCGAGCGTGCGCGGTGTCGGCTATCGGTTGGGAGACGTATCGTGAGGGGGGCTGGAAACCTGAGCCGCAAGATCACCCGTTTCATGGTGTTGCTGGCACTGCTCACCACCCTGCTGTCGCTGCTGGGGACCTACGCCTTCTATGCCGTATGGTTTGCGCTGTTTCCCAACGTCGAGGCCGGCGATGGCGGCGATTGGTTCCCGACGCCGCTGGAATGGGGGTGGATGGCCTTGGTGATCGGCGTTGCGCTGAGCGCCGCCATCCTGTTCGCGCTGAAGCTATCGAAGACGATCATCACGCCGCTGAACGCCGTCGCCGAGAGCCTGCGTCAGGTCGCGCAAGGCAACCTGTCGATCCGCGCCGATATCGACGGCCATCCGCCGGACGAGGCCACGCAGTTGGTCCGGGATTTCAATACGATGGCCGAACGCCTGGAGCGCGTGGAACGAGAGCGTCAATTCTGGAACGCGGCGATCGCGCACGAATTGCGGACCCCGGTTACGGTGCTGCGCGGGCGTCTCCAGGGGCTGACCGACGGCGTGTTCGAGCCGGACCCGGCGATGTTCCGGTCATTGCTGACCCAGATCGAGGGACTGGGAAGGCTGATCGAAGATCTTCGACTGGTGGGGTTGGCGGAAAGCGGACGTCTGGAACTGCGCCGGGAGTTGACCGATCTGGCGACGGCGGCGAGCGAGGTGGTGCAGGTCTTCGAACCTAGCCTGAGGGAGGCGGGTTTCACGGTATCCTGCCCGGCGGACGGTCCGGCGGTCGTGTGCGATCCCGTCCGGATCCGCCAGGCATTGTTGGCGCTGCTGGAAAACGCCCTATGCCACGCCGATCCCGGACCGCTGCGGATTGGGGTTCAAATCACCGAAGGATTTTGTCACCTGCTGATCGAGGATTCCGGTCCGGGTGTGTCCATGCCCCTGGCGGCACAAATCTTCGAGCCGTTTCAGAGGGGAAATCCCCACGGCCGCTCGGGCAGCGGGCTGGGCTTGGCGGTGGTTCAGGCCATCGCCCGGGCCCATGGCGGCGAGGTGACTTGCCGTCCATCGACGTTGGGCGGCACCGTCTTCGACTTGCACTGGCCGATCTGACGGCAAGCCCGCTCTAAAACTGGGCGGAACGGGGGGATGGCGAGTGGTCTTAGAGCCCCCGGTCAATGCGGCCGCTCGGGCTTCTCGCAACGCCGGGAAATGGTTGCATGCCCGATGGGCGGCATCAAGGCATGGGATGTCTCTTCGGGAGAGGTCAGGCCACGACCAGCGCGTGGATGCTGAAGAGGGCGTCCGGGTCGGTCCAGAAGGTCCGGGGGCGGAAGCCGGCGCGGCGGGCGAGGGCGGCGAAGGCTTCGGGCGAGTATTTGTAGGAATTCTCGGTGTGGATGCTTTCGCCCGCGCGGAAGGCGAAACGGTGGCTGCCGATCCGCACCGTCTGGTCGGTGCGGCTGACCAGGTGCATTTCGACGCGGCTGTCTCCGGCGTTCCAGAGCGCGCGGTGGGCGAAGGCGGCGACGTCGAAGTCGCCGCCGAGTTCGCGGTTGATGCGCGCCAGCAGATTGGCGTTGAACGCCGCGGTGACTCCTGCCGCGTCGTCGTAGGCGGCTTCCAGCGTCGCGCGATCCTTCGGCAGGTCGACGCCCACGATCATCGCCGCGCCGGGGCCGAGCAACCGGGCGATGCGGGAGAGAAACGCCACGGCCGCCTCGGGGTCGAAGTTGCCGATCGTCGAGCCGGGGAAGAAACCGGCGGTGGCGGCGGTTCCGGGCGGCGCGGGCGGCAGGGCGAACGGGCGGGTGTAATCGGCGCACAGCGGCTGCACGCGCAGGTGCGGAAAGTCCCGGGAGAGCGCCTTCGCCGAGGCGGCGAGGCAGCCGGATGCGATGTCCACCGGCACGTAGGCGGTCGGCGCGTCGAGCGCGGCGAGCAGCAGCCGTACCTTCACGCCTTCGCCGGAACCGAGCTCCACCAGCCGCGCCCGCGGGCCGACGCAGGCGGCGATCTCTTCGGCGCGGGCGGCGAGCAGGGCGGTTTCGGTGCGGGTGGGGTAATACTCCGGCAGTTCGCAGATGCGCGCGAACAATTGCGATCCGGCGTCGTCGTAAAGGTACTTGCAGGGCAGGGATTTCTGCGGCCGCGAGAGCCCGGCGGCGACGTCGGCGCGGAACGCCTCGGCCTCCGGTTCGGGGGTGCGGCGCTGCGGCGCGCCCCCGGTCATCGGTCCTCGGCGAGGCGGAATCCCGCGAACTGCCAGCGCGCCGCGGCGGGGAAGAAGTTGCGGTAGGTGAGACGTGCGTGGCCGAACGGCGTGGCGCAGGAGCGGCCGCGCAGCACCTGCTGGTTGACCATGAACTTGCCGTTGTATTCGCCGAGCGCGCCCGCGGCGGCACGGAAGCCGGGATAGGGGGCGTAGGCGCTTTGCGTCCATTCCCAGACGTCCTGCCGCACGCCGGGGCGGAGCGGGCGCGGGTGGGGGCGGGGGGCTTCGTCGTCGGCGTGGGCTTCGGCGCGGTCGCGCATGCACGCTTCCCACTCGAATTCGGTGGGCAGGCGCTTGCCCGCCCACTGGGCATAGGCCGCCGCCTCGAAGTAGCTGACGTGGCAGACCGGTTCGTCGTCGCGTACCGGTTTCTCGCCGTGGGGAGTGTAGACCCGCCAGTCGCCGCGGTCGTCCCGGCGCCAGTAGCCGGGCGCGTTCCAGCCACGCTCGCGCACCGTCTGCCAGCCCTCGGACAGCCAGAGCTCGACCCGCCGATATCCGCCGTCCTCGACGAAGGCGCGGAACTCGCCGTTGCTCACCGGGCGGTCGGCGATCGCGCAGGGGCGGATCAGCGCGTCGTGGGCCGGACCTTCGTTGTCGAACGCGAAGGCGAGCGGCCCGTCCGCCGGGGCGTGGCCGATCCGGCGGATGCCGCCCGCGAGGGCCCACCAGCCGGGCGGTGCGGGCGGCGCGGCGGCGACCTCGGGCGCAACGGCGGCGTAGACCGGCGCGAGAGGCGAAAGCGACAGCGCGTGCTTGATGTCGGTGAGGATCAGTTCCTGATGCTGCTGCTCGTGATGGGTGCCGATCAGCACCAGTTCGGCGACCGCGTCGTTGCAGGCGTCGAGCAGGCGTTCGATCGCGGCGTCGACGTGGGCGCGGTAGTCTCCCACTTCGGCTGCGCCGGGGCGCGAGAGCACGCCGCGCTGCGGCCGCGGGTGATAGGGGCCGACCTGCTCGTAGTAGGAATTGAACACCGTCCGGAACGCCGGATCGAAGGTGGTGTAGCCTTCGAGGTGCGGCACCAGGACGAAGGTTTCGAAGAACCAGGTGGTGTGCGCGCGGTGCCACTTGGTGGGGCTCGCGTCGGGCATCGACTGGATCGTCTGGTCTTCGGGCGAAAGCGGCGCGGCGAGCGCCTCGGTCTCGGCGCGGACGCGGCGGAAGCGGGCGCGGATTTCGGCGTGCGGCGCGCGGAGTGGCGCATGGCGCTGGGCGGTGGCTGCGGTCATCGGATCCTCCCCCGGTCGGTTGCCGTGCGGAACGGGCCGTGGGATAACGATCGAACGCCGATGACGTTCCCGGAGAGGTGCGAAATGACCGAAACCCTGACGTTGCCCGAGGCAGCCGGAAAGGCGGAAACCTACGCGGCGCTGCTGCCGCAGGTGGAGGCGGTGATCGCGGGCGAAGACGACCCGATCGCCAATCTCGCCAACGTCGCGGCGATGCTGAAGGCGGCGTTCGGCTTCCACTGGGTTGGCTTCTATCGCGCGGTGGAGCCGGAGACCCTGGTGCTCGGGCCGTTCCAGGGGCCGCTCGCCTGCACCCGCATCCCGTTCGCGCGCGGGGTGTGCGGCGCTGCGGCGCGCGGCCGGGAGACGGTGGTGGTGCCGGATGTGGACGCGTATCCCGGCCATATCGCCTGTTCCAGCCTGTCGCGGTCGGAAATCGTCGTGCCGCTGGTGGCGGGTGGTGCGACGCGCCTGGTGCTCGACGTCGACGCCGCCGAGGCGGACGCTTTCGACGAAACCGACCGCGTCGGCCTCGAAGCGGTGGTCGCCCTCCTCAAGGCCCGGCATTGGTGAGATTTTTCTCGTCGGCACGGGGGCTTGGCGGTTTCGGTTTCGCAACGGCGGGCCTATCTGGAACGGGTGCGGACGCACCGGTCGCCGCGAGCGGCGGCGGCGCGGAACCTGTGGGCGGAACGGCCCGTCAACCAACGGGAAAGGCGGATTTCGGATGAAGAACTATTTCGAGGATCTGATCGGCAAGGCGGTTCTGGTGACCGGTTCGTCCACCGGTATCGGCGCGGCGGTGGCGATCGGCTTCGCCAACGTCGGCGCCAAGGTCGCGGTGCACTGCAACAAGAGCCGCGCCGAGGGCGAAAAGGTGGTCGCGGCGATCAAGGCGGCGGGCGGCGAGGCGGTGCTGCTGTCGGGCGACGTCACCAAGTCCGCCGAGGCGAAGCGCGTCGTCGACGAGACGGTGGCCGCCTTCGGCCGCATCGACGTGCTCGTCAACAACGCCGGCGGTCTGATCAAGCGCACGCCGCCCGCCGACAACGACGACGCGTTCGTCGACGCGGTGATCGACCTCAACATCCGCTCGGTGGTGGCGGCGAGCCGTGCGGCGATCCCGCACTTCGTCAAGCAGAACCACGGCGCGATCATTTCCACCGGTTCGGTGGCGGCGCGCAACGGCGGCGGCCCGGGCGCGTCGATCTACGCTTCGACCAAGGGCTTCGTCCACACCTTCACCAAGAGCCTGGCGAAGGAGCTGGTCGCCCACAACGTGCGCGTCAACGCGGTCGCGCCCGGGGTGATCTTCACGCCGTTCCACAAGTCGACCCCCGAGGCGGCGATGGAGGGCTTCAAGAAGGCGATCCCGATGGGCCGCCTCGGCACCGCCGAGGATCTCGTCGGCGCGTATCTGTTCCTGGCCTGCGACGGTCTCTCCGGCTACGTCACCGGGCAGGTGCTCGACGTCAACGGCGGCCAGATCATGCCCTGACCGCGCGCGGGCGGGCCCGCGCGGGTCCGCCCGGCCGCCGCGGGGGAAAATGCGGCGATCCGGCGCCGCCCGCGTCGCCTTCGGCGGCGATCGGTGCTACCATCCGGCTTCCGTCGCATCGCCCGGGAGAGCGCCGCCAGATGACCGCCACCGCTTCGAAATATCGCCATTCGCTCAAGGATCTGCCGTCGATCGCGCCGAACGCCAGCATCCGCGCCAAGATGATCGCGTCCGAGGAACTGCTGATGAGCTTCATCGAGTGCCCGCCCGAGACCGACCTCGCGATGCACAGCCACGAGGCGATGCAGGTGCTGATCGTCCTCGAAGGGTCGCTCGACCACAACGTCGGCGACGAGAGCTTCCATCTCGAAGCGGGCGACGTGGTGCTGCATCCCTCCAACATCGTGCACGGCGGTTACAGCAAGACCGGCTTCAAGGGCCTCGACATCTTCGTGCCGCCGCGCGAGGACTATCTCGAACTGATGCGGCGGCACGGCCTGCCGACCCCGAACAAGTAATCCTTCCGCCGCGGGCGCCTCGCCCGCCCGTCCTGCCCCTGGGAGTCCCGCCGTGGGCGCGGTCCTCGACGTCATCCTGCCGTTCTTCGCGTTGATCGGCTGCGGCTTCTTCGCGGCGCGCCGGCGATTGCTGCCCGAGGGCGCGATCGCCGGACTCAACGTCTACGTCTGGTACTTCGCGCTGCCGTGCATGGCGTTTCGCGCGCTGGCGCTGCGGCCGCTGTCGGAAAGCTTCGACGGCCGTTTCGTCGCCGCGTGGCTGGCGGGCGGCTGGGCGCTCTACGTCGGCGTGGCGGCGCTCGGGCGGGTGCTGTTCCGCGCCCCGGCGGGCGAGGCGCTGCTGCTCGGGCAGGGCGCGCAGCTCGGCAACGTCGGCTACATGGGCATTCCGCTGATGTTCTCGCTCCATGGCGAAACCGGGGCGGCGCTGGCGGTGCTGGCGATGCTGTGCGACACCCTGCTGATCCAGGTGCCGACGCTGGCGCTCCTGGAGATGACGAAATCGCGCGGCGGCGATCCCCTCAAGGTCGCGGCCAACGTGCTGAAGGGGTTCGTGCGGATCCCGGTGGTTTCGGGCGTGGCGCTGGCGGTGGTGGTGGTGGCGGCGGGGATCCGCCCGCCCGCGGCGGTCACGTTCTTTTCCGATATGCTGGGGCGCACCGCCGGACCGGTGGCGCTGTTCGCGATCGGCGCGAGCCTCGCCGGGCGGCGCATCGCCGACGGGCTGCCCGAAGTCGGCCTGATGGTGGTCTGCAAGCTCGCGCTGGCGCCGCTGGTGGTGGCGGCGGCGATGGGGCTGTTCCTCGGCGGCGGCGAGCGGTTCGTCGTCGGGGTGCTGCTGGCGGCCCTGCCGGTGGGGGGGAACTATTATCTGGTGGCGCAGAATTCCGGGTTTTCCGGCGCGCGCGCGTCGTCGGCGATCCTGATCTCGACGGTGGTCGCGGTGGCGAGCTTCTCGTCGGTCGCGGCGTGGATGGCGGGGTAGGGGTCAGTTCCGCAGGGTCTGGCTGTAGAGGGCGTAGCGGTCGCGGCCGAGCTGCTTGGCGCGATACATCGCCGCGTCGGCGTTCTCGATCAGTTGGAGGGTGTGGGCGTCCGGCCCGGGAATCATCGCCGCGACGCCGAGGCTGACGGTGACGTGGGATTCGGTTTCCGACGCGGGGTGGGCGATGTTGAGCGCCTTCACCGCGTTGCGCATCCGCGTCACCACCGCCACCGCGCCGGATTCGTCGGTCTCCGGCAGGATCGCCGCGAACTCCTCGCCGCCGTAGCGCGCGAGGGTGTCGACGTGGCGCATCAGCGCCGCCGAAAGGGCCCATGCCACCTGCTTCAGGCAATGGTCGCCGGCGATGTGGCCGAGGCGGTCGTTGTAGGCCTTGAAGTGGTCGATGTCGGCCATGATCAGGGTCAGCGGCTTGCCGGTGCGCAGGCAGCGCCGCCACTCGTAGTCGAGGGTCTCGTCGAACGACAGGCGGTTGAAGATGCCGGTGAGGGGTCGGTGCGGGAGAGCACGCGGAGCTGTTCGTTGCGCTCCTGCAGCAGCGTCTGCAGGCGTTCGAGTTCGACGATCTTGGCGTCGAGTTCGGCGGTCTTCTCCTCGAGCGCGCGGCGGTGGCGGTGGAGTTCGAGGAAGACGTTGATCTTGCTCTTGAGGACGTTGGCGTCGAGAGGCTTCGACAGATAGTCGACCGCGCCGCTGTCGTAGCCGCGGAAGACGTGCTCGCGCTCGGTGCGGTTGGCGGTGACGAAGATGATCGGGATGTGGCGGGTGCGGCTGTTGCCGCGCATCAGCGCCGCGGTCTCGAAGCCGTCCATTTCCGGCATCTGCACGTCGAGCAGCGCGATCGCGAACTCGTGGGAAAGCGTCTTCGCCAACGCCTCGTTGCCCGACTGCGCGGTGATGATGTTGAGATCCGGCGCGGCCAACAGGTTTTCGAGCGCGAACAGGTTGTTCGGGTTGTCGTCGACGATCAGGATATCGGCTTGCATGGCGCCCCCGATGCCAGGCCCGCGAGAGCGGGACCGATGTCGCCGAGCGGCAGGATGTCGTCCACTTCGCAGGCGGCGAGCGCGGCCCTCGGCATGATGTCGACCTCGGCGGTTTCCGGCGCCTGAACGATCGCCCGCCCTCCCATGCGCTTGATCGCGGCGAGACCAGCCGCCCCATCCGCGCTGGCCCCGGTCAAGATAACACCCGTCAACGCCGAACAGAAGACTTCTGCCGCGGTTTCCATGAGCACGTCAATGGAAGGGCGGGAATAGTTCACCCGCTCCTCTCTCGATAGACTGAAACGAAGTTCGGGTTCGACCATCAGGTGAAAGTCCGCCGGGGCAACGAACACTACTCCAGGCAGGAGGGGCTCCTTGTCTTCCGCCTCGCGCACCGGCAGGCGGCAGCCGCGCTGGAATCGCTGCGCCAGGGCGTCGTCGGCGGTGGGGGCGATGTGCTGCACCACCATCACCGCCAGCGGGAAATCCGCGGGCAGGGCGGAAAGCACCGCGGCGACCGCTTCGAGCCCGCCCGCCGAGGCGCCGATCGCGACCGCGCCGAACCTCACGGTTCCCCCGGCGCAGGCGTGGTGCGCAGGTGGCGCTTGCGGTAGATCTTCTCGCGCGCGTCGACCACCTCGAAGGCGTCGGCGTGGGCGGAGAAGCGCAGGCTTTCCTTTGTGCCGAGACAGAGGAAGCCGCCGTTGCGGAGGCTGTCGAGAAACAGCTTGATGACCTTTTCCTGCAGCTCTTCGCCGAAGTAGATCAGCACGTTGCGGCAGAAGATCATGTGCATCTCGCCGAAGATGCCGTCGGTGACGAGGTTGTGGGGGGAGAACAGCACGTTCTTCTTGAGGTCCGCCGCGATCGCGACGGATTCGTATCCGGCGGTGTAGTAGTCGGCGAACGACGCCGTGCCGCCCGCCTTCTGGTAGTTGGAGGTGTACTGCCGCACCGCCTCGAGCGGGTAGATGCCGCGCCGCGCCACTTCGAGCACCGGCGGGCTGATATCGGTGCCGTAGATCTGCGCCCGCGACAGCATCCCCTCCTCCTCGAGCAGGATCGCCATCGAATAGACCTCCTGGCCCGCGGCGCAGCCCGCGTGCCAGACCTTGATGAAGGGGAAGGTCTTGAGATGCGGCACCACGTTCTCGCGCACCGAACGGTAGAACTGCGGGTCGCGGAACATTTCGGTGACGTTGATCGACAGCGCCTGCAGAACCTCCTCGAAGAACGGCGGCTCGTAGATCAGCTTGTGGATCATCTCGCAGAATGAGTCGAGACGGTTGCGGGCGCGCACGTGGTCGAGGCGGCGCTTGATGTGGGCGCTGGCATAGCCGCGGAAATCGTAGCCCGAGCGCTGATAGATCGCCTCCAGAAGCAGGCGGATCTCCAGGCGCTGGTTCTCGACGACGAGCGGATCCGAGGTCATTTGTACAGCCACACCCTGAGCAGGGAGAGAAGCTTCTCGGTGTTCACCGGCTTGGCGAGGTAGTCGTTGGCGCCCGCCTCGATGCACTTGTTGCGGTCGCCCTTCATCGCCTTGGCGGTGAGCGCGATGATCGGCAGCTTGGCGTGGGCGCGCTCCTTGCGGATCTCGCGCATCGCCTCGTAGCCGTCCATTTCCGGCATCATGATGTCCATCAGCACCAGGTCGATCTCCGGGTGCTCCTTGAGTTTGGCCAGGCTTTCGCGGCCGTCGCGCGCGATCACCACGGTCAGGCCCTTGTCCTCCAGCACGCTCGACAGCGCGAAGACGTTGCGCATGTCGTCGTCGACCAGCAGCACGGTGCGGTCCTTGAGGGTCGCGTCGCGGTCGTGAACCATGCGGATCATCTCGCGCTGGCGCTCCGGCAGGCTCGCCTCGACGCGGTGCAGGAACAGCGCGCTCTCGTCGAGCAGACGCTCGGGCGACCGCACGCCCTTGATGATGATGCTTTCGGCGTGGCGCTGAAGCTGTTCCTCTTCCGCCTTCGAGAGCTCGCGGCCGGTGTAGATGATCACCGGCAGGCGCGCGCACGCGGGCAGCGCGCGCATCCGCTCCAGCAGTTCGAAGCCCGAGATGTCCTTGAGCCCGAGGTCGAGGATCATGCAGTCGAAGGGCTTCGCCTCCAGCAACGCGAGTGCCTCGCCACCCGACGCGGCGATGGTGGTGGCGACGTCGGATGCGCCGATGAGCTGGCGGATCGCGTCGGCCTGCACCGAGTCGTCCTCCACCACCAGAAGGTTGGAGACCGGTTTCTCGAGCACCTCCTCGATCTTGGTGAACGCGGCCTCGACCCTCTCCATGCTGATCGGCTTGGTGAGGAAGCCGACCGCGCCCATGCGCAGCGCGTCCATCGCGTTGTCGGTGCCGGAGATGAAGTGGACCGGGATGTGGCGGGTATCGACGTTGCTCTTGAGGCGGCTCATCACCTCCCAGCCGTCGATGCCGGGCAGGCCGACGTCGAGGATGATCGCGCTCGGGCGGTAGTAGTCGGCGAAGTGCAGCCCGGTCTCGCCCTCCGAGGCGATCAGGCACTTGAAGCCGCGCTCGTGGGCGAGGTCGCGCAGGATCGCGGCGAAGTTGGCGTCGTCCTCGACGATCAGCAGCACCCGGTCGTCGGCGCCGAGGTTGCGGCGGTCGTCGGGCACGTCGTCGGGGGCGGCGGGCGGCGGCTCGGTCCGTTGCTGTGCCGGTTGCGGCGCCGCCTTCGCGGGCGCGGCGACGATCGTGGGCTGGGGCGGGGGCTCCGCTGCGGCGGGTTCGGGCGCCGGGGCGGCGACCGGCGCGGCGGCGGAGGCGGGCAGGATCACCGTGAAGGTCGAGCCCTTGCCCGGTTCGCTCGTCAGGGTGATGCAGCCGCCCAGGGCCTCCGCGAGGCGGCGCGAGATCGACAGCCCGAGGCCGGTACCGCCGTATTTGCGGCTGGTGCCGCCGTCGGCTTGCCGGAATGCCTCGAAGATGTCGGCCTGACGGTCGGCGGGAATGCCGATGCCCTGATCGCGGACCACGAACGCCACCGCGTCGGCGGGGTCGAGGGCGACCCCCGGCGGCACCTCGGCGGCGGCGGGGCGGCGCACGTCGAGGCTCACCGCGCCGCCCGGCTCGGTGAACTTGAAGGCGTTGGACAGCAGGTTGCGCACCACCTGCTGAAGGCGGTGGGAATCCGTCATCAACGACGTCGGCACGTCGTCGGCCACCGAAATCGTCAGCGGAATGCCGCGGGAATCGGAAACCGGGCGGAACACCCGTTCGAGATCGGCCACGAAGCCGTCGAGAGCCATCGGTTCGACGGTGATCTCGATTTTGCCCGCTTCGACCTTCGACAGGTCGAGGATGTCGTTGATCAGCTTCAGCAGATCGCTGCCCGAGGCGTTGATGGTGCGGGCGCTCTCTACCTGGCGCGCGGTGAGGTTGCCGGCGCGGTTCTCGGCCATCAGCTGCGAGAGGATGAGGATGCTGTTGAGCGGCGTGCGCAGCTCGTGGCTCATGTTCGCCAGGAATTCCGACTTGTAGCGGTTGGCGGTTTCGAGCTCCTTGATCTTCTGGCGGATCTCGTCGCGCGCCACCACCAGTTCGTCGTTCTTCTGCTGGATCGCGCGGCTGCGGGTTTCGAGTTCCTGGGTGCGCTCCTCCAGTTCCTCGTTGGTGACGCGCAGTTCCTCCTGCTGCGCCTGCAACTCGCTTTCCGATTTCCGGAGCGCGCGGGTCTGCTCCTCCAGTTCCTCGTTGATCACCCGCAACTCTTCCTGCTGGGTCTGGAGTTCGCGCTCGCTTTCGATCAGCGCCTGGGCCTGACGATGCAGCTCGGCGTTGTTGGCGCGGAGTTCGTTCTCCTGCTCCTGTGCGCGCTTCAGCAGGGTTTCGATGGTCTGGTGGCTGTCGGCGGCGGAGATCAGCACGCCCGCGGTGTTGGAGAGATCGCGCAGGAAGCGCCGTTGGTTCTCGCCGAACGCCTGGAACGCGCCGAGCAGCAGCACGCCGAGGGTCGTGCCCTCGAACAGCAGCGGCACCGCCGCGAACCATGCGGGCCGGGCCTCGCCCGCGCCGTAGTCGACCACCGGAGCTCCCGCCGGAGCGGCGAAATAGATCGGCTCGCGCTCGATCGCCGCCTGGCCCACCATGCCGTCGCCGAAGCCGACGTGGCCGAGGCGTTCGGCGTCGCGGTCGGTCCAGCCCCATCGCGACGCGAGGCGCAGCACCGGGGCGTCGTTGCGCGCGAGGTAGACCGCGCCGAGCGGCAGGTCGAAGTGGCGCACCGTGACCTCGAGCATGCGGCCGGCGAGAGCCTGCGGATCGTGTTCGCCGCGCAGTGCGGAGTCGAGCTTTTCGGTGCCGGATTTCAGCCAGTCCTGGTCGCGCAAGCGGGTCGCCATGGTGTCGAGCGCGCGGGTGAGGATGCCGAGTTCGTCGCTGCGGTCGGTGTCGATGGCCACCTCGAAGTCGCCCGCGGCGATCGATTCCGCAAGCCGCGTCGCCTTCAGGATCGGCGCGGTGAAGTTGGCGGAGAACAGCAGCGCGCCGACCCCCATGAACACGATCACGCAGACTCCGAGGATGCTGACGTCGATCGCGAGCTTGCGCACCGGCGCGAGCACCTCGGAGGTATCCACCTTCGACGCCAGGAGCCAGTCGACGCCGAGAATGTCGAGGGCGTCGACGGCGGCGAGCACCGGCTTGCCGGCGCTGTCGGCATACTCGCCGATGGCGCGGCCGTCGCGCGCGCGGGCGTCCGCCCAGTAGGCGAGTTCGGGCATCGTCCGGCCCATCTGCCAGCGGCCCTGCCCGCCGGTGCGGATGGTGGTGCGGAACTCGTAGCGGCCGGAGGCCTTGTCGAAGGCGATGATGTAGCTCTCGCCGGTTTCGCCCATGCCGTCGCGCGAGTCCACGATCGCGTCGAGCAGGTCGGGGCCGAGACGCAGCGCGATGATCCCGGTCATCTTGCCCGAAGGACCGAAGTAGGGCTGGCCGAGGAACGCGGCGTAGCCGGAAACGCTGCCCTCGGCATAGGGGCGGAAGTCGATCATCGCGGTCTGGCGGGTGACCGAGATCCGCTGCCAGAGGTGCGACAGGCTGCTGTCCATCAGCGCGCCCGAGGCGAGGAGCGCGCCCGCCTGGTGCGGATAGTTGAGGGAATAGAGGATCCGGCCGTCGGTGGAGAGCAGCAGCAGGTCGTCGTACCTGTCGGTGGCGAGGAAATGGCGCAGCGACGAGGTGTAGCGCTCGGCCATTTCGGCGTAGGACTGCGTCAGCACGTCGACGACGTCGGTGCCGGGAATTTTCGGCAGGGCGTCGAGTTCGGCGAACAGGTTGATCACGTCGTTGCGCTGGTTGAGGCGCTTCAGCGCGTCCAGGCGCCGCGTGAAGTCCTGTTCGATGCGGCTCTTGCGCAGGCTCTGGGTGGTGACGAGCTGCTGGAACGACTTGTCGAGCAGCGCCTCGGAGGCGAAGTGGAGGCACAGCAGCACCACCGTCACCAAGGGGACGATGCCCGCGAGGCTATAGAACGTGAACAGCTTGCGCCGGATCGAACCGTCGGCGATGCGCATCCCGGACCCCCCAACCCCCCGCCTTCATTCTTTGGGAGGATGAAGGCGCGATGCGGGGCGTGATCGCCCCGCCACAACATACCGCTTCCCCGGGGCCGCGGGCAACAGGCCAGACCGCGGTCACGGCGCGATCCCCGCCTTTGCCGTCAGGCGGTTCCGTTCGGCCAGATAGGCGGGATCCCCGGCCTTGCGCGAATCGCTCGCCTGCCATACCCAGGTATGGGGGCCGAAACCGGTGTCGTAGGTCCAGGCGGCGGGGATTCGGCGCACTTGGTGCGCCTCGGCGGCGATCAGCAGCGCCCACTGGTCGAGGAACCACAGCCGTCGCCCGCGGCCGAGACTGTCGCCGATCAGCGCCGCCGTCCGGTCGGCGAATTCCTGCGCGGCCGCGCCCGGCCGCAGCACCACGAAGCCCGCCGGGTGGCGGTTCCACGGCACGCTGAGCGGCGAGGTGGCGAGGCCGACCGCGGGCACCCGCGCCACCAGCGGGCGGAGGTCGCGCCGCACCAGCGCGTCGGCGTCGAGCGCCACCGCGGGTGCGGCATAGCGCGGCAGCGCCTCGGCGAGGCGGCAGAACCGCGCGCAGGCGTAATAGGCGCCGCGCCGGGCGACGTCGGTCTCGGCCGGCGCGGCTTCGCCGGTGAGGGCGAGCGCGAGGCCGAGGCGGTCGGCCGCATGCGCGGCGCGCGCGGCGGTGTCGGCATCGCCGTCGTAGAGGTGGAGGTGGACCGACAGAGCCGCTCCGGCGTGCGCCTCGGCGAACGCCGCCAGCGCCGCGAAGCCGTAGCGGTGCAGATATCCCGGATCGCAGGCGAGGAAGGCGATCAGGTCGCCGCCGAGGGTGCGGCCGGGGTCGCCCGCACCGGCGTTGGGGGCGGGCGTGCGTCCGCCCGGACGGATATCCGGCCCGAGATCGCGTCCGAGGGCGTGGGCGGCGGCGATGCGGCAGAGGTGGGCGTGCAGGCCGAGGCCGCGCTCCTCCGCCTCGGCGGGCGGCCCGAGCAGATCGGCGACCGCCCGCCATCGCCCGGCGAGCGCGAGCAGCAGGCCGAGACCCTCGCGGCACCAGTCGGCATCTCCGCCCGCGCGGGTCGCGCCCGCGGCGAAATCGGCGGCGGCGGCGGACCAGTCGCGGCCGCGGATCGCCGCCGCGGCGCGGTTGCGCAGGTCGCGGGCGTCGGGGGCGGGGGAGAGGGCGTAGAGCTCGGCGGCGAGCGCCGGGTTTCCCGCGAGGCGGGCGAGCGCGCCCATCGCCTCGGCGGCGAACTCCGCTTGCGCCAGCGCCGCGGCCTCGGCGAAGCGCGCGGCGGCGAGCGCCGCCCAGGCCGGATCGTCCGGAGGCGGCGCGAACGCCGCCGCCTGGTCGGCCCAGGGCGCGCGGATCGCGATCAGGCGGGATTCGGCGGCGGAAAACGGCGTCATCGCGCGATGAAATCGCGCGCGGCGGCGCGCGTCCAGAGAAATCGGCGGATGCGCGGCGCGGCGAAATCCGCTATCCCGTCAGCGAAAGGAGACCGCCATGACCCAGGAGACCCTTACCCAGTTGGGCCATTCCGCCGCCGCCGCCGCGCGCCCCGAGGACGCGGTGCTGGAGCGGGTGCCGTGGCGCGGCGACGACGCGCCCCGCACCGTGGTGCGGTTCGTCTGCCCCGAGTTCACGTCGCTGTGCCCGGTCACCGGGCAGCCCGACTTCGCGCATCTGGTGATCGACTACGTGCCCGCGCAGTGGCTGGTGGAGTCGAAGTCGCTGAAGCTGTTCCTCCAGAGCTTCCGCAATCACGGCGCGTTCCACGAGAGCTGTACGGTGATGGTCGGCCGCCGTCTGGTCGAGGTCCTCGATCCGGTGTGGCTGCGCATCGGCGGCTACTGGTACCCGCGCGGCGGCATCCCGATCGACGTGTTCTGGCAGACCGGCCCCGTGCCCGAGGGGGTGTGGCTGCCCGATCAGGGCGTGCCGCCCTACCGGGGGCGCGGCTAGCCCCCTATCTCTGGAGGGACGAGGGAGAACCCCGGGAGCCCGCCATGGATTTCGGCACCGCGATCCGCACCTGCCTGCGCAAATACCTGGATTTCTCCGGCCGCGCGCCGCGCTCGGAGTTCTGGTGGTGGGTGCTCGCCTATCTCGGCGGCGTGGTGGTGGCGTCGGTGTTCGACGTCGCCGCCTTCCGCGAGTCCGACGCGCTGTTCTCGGGGCTCTTCGCGCTAGCGGTGTTTCTGCCGACGATCGCGGCGACCGCGCGCCGCCTGCACGACACCGGCCGCTCCGGATGGTGGCAGCTCCTGTGGCTGATCCCGATCTTCGGCCAGCTCGTGCTGCTCTACTGGCTCACCAATCCGGGCGAGGGGCCGAACCGCTTCGGCCCCGATCCCCTCCACCCCGGAACCGGCGACGCCACGTTCGTCGATCCGCCGGGGATGTGACCGGCGGACGTTCCCGCTTCAGCGCTGCGCCTCGCGCCAGTTTCCGGCGATCTCGTATCCCGCCGCCGAGGGCGGCCGGGGCGGACGCGCGCGGATCGCGTCGGCGAGCTTTTCCGCCAGCATGATCGTCGGCATGTTGAGGTTGCCGGAGACGATGCTCGGCATGATCGACGCGTCGACCACCCGCAGACCGGCGACGCCGTGCACCCGGCCTTGCGAATCCACCACCGCCGTCGGGTCGGTCGCCGGTCCCATCGCGCAGGAGCAGGAGGGGTGGTAGGCGCTTTCCATCATCCGGCGGGCGTAGGCGTCGATTTCGGCATCGGTGCGCACCTCCGGGCCGGGCGCGAGCTCCCCTCCGTTGAACCGCGACATCGCCGGCTGGTTGAGAATTTCGCGGGCGAGCTTGATGCCGTCGCGGAACTCGCGGCGGTCGCGCTCGGTGGAGAAATAGTTGAAACGGATGCGCGGATGCTCGGTGGGATCGGCGGACCGCAGGCGCACCCAGCCGCGGCTCTCCGGCCGCATCGGCCCGACGTGCGCCTGGTAGCCGTGCACGTTCTGCATGCCCGAGCCGTCGTAGCTCGCCGCGACCGGCAGAAAGTGGAACTGCAGGTTCGGGTGTTCGACGCCCGGTTCGGAGCGGATGAAACCGCCCGCCTCGAAATGGTTGGTCGCGCCCGGGCCCTTGCCGCGCAGCAGCCAGTCGAGGCCGATCGGGATCTGCCGCCACGGCTTCATCACGCCGTAGAGGGTGTCGGGGGTCCGGCATTTGTACTGCACGTAGATCTCCGGGTGGTCCTGGAGGTTCTCGCCGACCCCCTTGAGATCCGCCACCACCGCGATGCCGTGCGCGCGCAGGTGTTCGGGGTCGCCGATGCCCGACAGCATCAGCAGTTGCGGCGAATTGAACGCGCCGCCGCAGAGGATCACTTCGCGCCGCGCCCGCGCGCGCCGCACCTTGCCGTCGCGCCGGAACTCGATGCCGACGGCGCGGCCGTTCTCGAAGGCGACGCGGCGGGTCAGCGCCCGATCCACCAGGGTCAGGTTCGGGCGGCGCAGCGCCGGGCGCAGATAGGCGGTGGCGGTGGAACTGCGGCGGCCGCGGCCGACCGAGCGGTCCATCGGTCCGAAGCCTTCCTGGCGGCGGCCGTTGAGGTCGTCGGTCTCCGGATACCCCGCCTCGACGCCCGCGCGGACGAACGCGTCGTAGAGCGGCGTCCAGTGCGTGCCGCGCGTCACCTCGGTGGGGCCGCCGACGCCGTGATAGTCGGTCTCGCCCACCTCGGGAAAATTCTCGCAGGCGCGGAAGTAGGGCAGGCAGTGGGCATAGCTCCAGGCGGGATCGCCGGTTTCTCCGGCCCAGCGGTCGTAGTCCTTGCCGTGCCCGCGGATGTAGCACATGCCGTTCACCGAGCTGGAGCCGCCCCAGACCTTGCCGCGCGGCTGGTACATCCGGCGGCCGTCGACATGGGGCTCGGGTTCGGTTTCGTACCACCAGTTGAAGGTGCGGCTCATCAGCGGCCAGGCGAAGGTGGCGGGCATGTGGATGTAGAGGCTGAGATCGCGCTTGCCCGCCTCGACCAGCAGAACCGACACGTCGCGATCCTCGCTGAGGCGGTTGGCGAGCACGCAGCCCGCCGAGCCCGCGCCGACGATGACGTAGTCGTATTCGGTGGCGGGATGCTTCATCGGTAGGGGGACTCCACGTGGTTGGTTGCGACGTAGACGCTCTTTTCGAACGTCATTTCCGCGATCGCGGCCATGCCGCCGTTCTCGCGGCCGTAGCCCGACTGCTTGCAGCCGCCGAACGGCATCGTCACGGGGGTGAGGTTGTAGCTGTTGATCCACACCACCCCCGCCTGAAGGCGGCGGGCGACGCGGCGCGCCCGCTCCGGGTCGGCGGTGATCGCCCCGGCGGCGAGGCCGAACGGCAGGGCGTTGGCGCGCGCGATCGCCTCGGCTTCGTCGGAGAAGCGCAGCACGCTCATCACCGGGCCGAAAATCTCCTCGCGGCAGATCGTCATGTCGTCGGCGCATCCGGTGAACACCGTCGGCAACACGAAGTTGCCGGCCGCCAGCGCCGCATCGTCCGGCGGGCCGCCGCCGACGGCGATTTTCGCGCCCTCGCGCGTGCCGAGGTTCACGTACTCCATCACCTTGTCGCGGTGGGCGGGCGAGATCAGCGGTCCCACCTGGGTGGCGGGGTCGAGCGGGTCGCCGAGCCGCAGGCGCCGGGTGCGCGCGACGAGGCGGTCGACGAACGCGTCGTGGACGTCGCGGTGAACGAACACGCGGGTGCAATTGGTGCAGATCTGCCCCTGGGTATAGAAGTTGCCGAGCATCGCCGCTGCGACCGCGTCGTCGAGGTCGGCGTCGGCGAACACCAGCAGCGCCGACTTGCCGCCGAGTTCGAGGGTGACCCGCTTCAGCGTCGCCGCACCGGCGGCCGCCACCGCCTTGCCGGTGCCGACCTCGCCGGTGAACGAGATCTTGTCGATGCCGGGGTGTGCGGTGAGCAGGCGGCCGACGCGCGCGTCGCCCTGGACGACGTTGAACGCGCCTTCCGGCAGGCCGGCTTCGACGAGAATCTCCGCCAGCAGCGCCGCCGACAGCGGCGTCAGCTCCGCGGGCTTGAAGACCACCGCGTTGCCCGCGGCGAGTGCGGGTGCGGCCTTCCAACAGGCGATCTGGAACGGATAGTTCCAGGCGCCGATCGCGCCGACCACGCCGAGGGGCTCGCGGCGGGTGTAGAAATAGCCCTGGTCGCCCACCGCGACGCGGGGCGAGTCGGCGAGGCGTTCCGCGATTCCGGCGAAATGCGCGAAGCAGTCCGCGCCCGAGGCCACGTCCGCTTCGGGGGTTTCCGAAATCGGCTTGCCGCCGTCCAGGCTTTCGAGGCGGGCGATCTCGTCGCCGCGCGCGCGGATCAGCTCGGCGGCGCGGGCGAGACATTTGCCGCGCGCGGCGCCCCCGGTCTCCGACCATGTCGCGAACGCGGTGCGTGCGGCGCCGACCGCGGCGTCGACGTCGGTCGCGGTGGCGGCGAGGACGCGGGCGATCGGCCGTCCGTCGAAGGGGCTGCGGGTTTCGAACGTTTCGCCGTCGGACGGCGGGAGAAAACCGCCGCCGACGTGGGACGTAAGGAGCGGGATCATCGGCATACCATGCGTGCGAGTTCGGCGTCGAGGTGTGCGAGCGCCAGCGACCGGGCCTCCGCCGGGGAGACGTCGCCGAGCGCGGCGCGAAGCCAGAGCCCGTCGATCAGGATCGAAAGCCCGGTGGCGATGCGGGCAAGCGTGGCCGCACGCTCCGGCGTTTCGGGAGGGAGCAGGCCGCCGAGCGCATGGCGCAGGTTGCTCGACAGGCGGGCGGCGGTGATGCGGTGGATCCGCCCGAGGCGGGGGAGGTGGTTCGCCTGCGCCCAGAAGGCGAGCCAGATCGCGCAGCTCTCGGTGCCGAACTGGTCGCTGCCGAGATTGGCGTCGATCACGGCGGCGACCCGGTCGATCGGAGCCCGGGCCTGCGTCAGCAGGTCGGCCTGACGCCGCCACAGGCGGAAGCAGACGTGGCGCATCGTCGCTTCCATCAGTTCCGCCTTGTCGCCGAAATAGTGGGCGACGAGACCGGCGCTCAGGCCGGCGCGACCGGCGATCCGCGCGAGGCTCGCGCCGTCCCACCCGTCCTCGGCGAGGGTTTCGATGCACGCGCGGATCAGGTCGTCCCGGCGTACGGTTTTGAGGCTGCGGCGTCCCATGGAAAGACCTTCTCATAAATAGATTGAACAGTCAATCAATTTAAGCGCATCCTTGACATCCCCCGCTCGCGGGCGGAAGACGAACGTACCGGCGCGGCTGAACGCGCCGCGTCTTCCGCGGAGGTTCTTGTTTGGACGGCTATCTCGTCACCTTCTTCACGCAGCAGAGCCGCGCCCACGACGGCACCCCGCTTGCCGGGTGGATTCTCGAACAGGCCCGGGCGCTCGGCGTCGGCGGGGCCACGATCCTCGCCGGTCAGGAGGGGTTCGGCCACGACGGCCGCGTGCATTCCGACAGTCTGTTCGACATGGAGGATCCGCCGTTGCAGGTGGTTCTCGCCCTCACGCCCGAGGAATGCGAGCAGCTGCTGGCCGCCATCTCGGCGCAGGGCCACCGGGTGTTCTACGTCAAATCCCGGGTCGAATTCGGCTTCACTCGCCCCGAGTGAGGCAAGGCCTGCTCTTCCGCGCAGTTTCAGAACGTTTTTGAGGTCAATCGTATGATAGGTCCCGCAATCAACGGCGGGGCGCTGGTCTTCGGCAGCCTGTTCGGCGCCGTCGTCGGCCCCCGCCTCGGCAAGTCCCTGCGTCAGCAGATTCCGCTGGTGTTCGGGTGTTCGGCAATGGGAATCGGCGTGTCGATGGTTCTCAAGGTCCACGCCTTCGCGCCGGTGGTTCTGGCGCTGATTCTCGGGACCGGGTTCGGTATTCTCGTCCGCGTCGAGGAGCGCGTGCAGCGCGTCTCCGCCAAGTCGCGCAAGCTGGTGGAGAAGGTGGCGCGGCCCGCCGCGGGGGTGGGGCAAGAGGAGTTCCTGGACAAGTTCGTCGCGCTGGTGGTGCTGTTCTGCGTCAGCGGCATGGGCGTGTACGGTTCGCTCAACGAGGGCATGACCGGCGATCCCTCGCTGCTGATCGTCAAGTCGATCCTCGATTTCTTCACCGCCCTGATCTTCGCTTCGTCGCTCGGCTTCGCCGTGTGCCTGCTGGCGATTCCGCAGTTCGCGGTGCAGGCGCTGCTCTACTTCGGCGCGGCGCAGATCGTGCCGCTCACCACGCCCGAGACGATGGCGGATTTCTCGGCGTGCGGCGGGCTGATCATGCTCGCCACCGGATTCCGGATTTGCGGCATCAAGCCGTTCCCGGTCGCCGACATGATCCCGGCGCTGATCCTGGTGATGCCGCTTTCCCGAGCATGGACCGCGCTGATCCCCTGACGGCGGCGAAACCCCGCGCGGGGCTCCGCCGCCCGCGGGCTCAGAGCGCCGCCTTGACGCGTGCGGCGACATCGGCGGGCATCCAGGCGCTCCAGGTCGCGGGGTTGTCGCGCAACCACTGCTTCGCCACGGTTTCGGCGGCGTCGGTGCCGCCCAGCTCGCGCATCCTCACCAGTGCCCGCGAGGCTTCGGCGTTGCTCGTCCGGAACTTGTCGAGAAAGGCGACGAGCTTCGGCGCCTGGGCGATGAACCGGGTATTGGCGGTGGTGTAGACCTTCATCGTCGGGAAGGCGGTGGCCTTGCCGACCGGCTTGTCGGAATTGAGGACCTCCCAGATCTTTTCGTCGTAGGCGGGTTCTTCAAGCATCACGCTGTCATAGCGCCCCAGCACCCAGGTGGGTCCCCAGTAGTAGAAGAGGATCGGCTTCTTGCGCTTGAACGCGGAGGCGATCGCGGAGGAGAGCGCGGCGCCGGTGCCGGGGCGGAAGTTGGTGTAGTCCGCGTCGAGGCCGTAGGCCTGGAGCTTGCGGGTGTTGACGATCTCCGCGCCCCAGCCGGCGATGCCGTTGTAGAAGCGGCCCTTGGAGGGTTCCTCGGGGTCGCGGAACAGGTCCTTGTAGCGCGGCAGGTCGGCTACCGACTTCAGCCCCGGCGCGGGTGCGTCCGGCCCTTCGACGAGGTAGCGCGGCACGTACCATCCCTGCGTCGCGTCGTCGAAGGCGACGCCGACGATCCGCACGTTGCCGGTCGCCTCGGCCTTGCGCCAGGCTTCGCCGAGAACGCCGATCCACTGCTCCATCGTCACGTCGACGTCGCCGTGCGCCATGCCGTTGAGCAGCGGAATGCTGCTGCCGGGAATCGTCGAGGTCTTGCAGCCGTAGCCCGTTTCCGTAACGAACCGGGCGAGGGCGGTGTGGAACGCGGCGGAATCCCAATCCAGCGCGGCGAATACGACCGGGCGGTCGATCTCGCATCGGGGGGCGGCGGCGGCGGGGAGCGGCGCGAGGCAGGCGGCGGCGATGGCCAGCGTGCCTGCGGATTTGAAGAGGTTCACGGGGGTGCTCCTGTTCGTGGTGAATCGGAAAACGCGTGAACGGGGCGTTGCGGCGGACGGCCCGAGCCGGAGCGGCGCGCAGGCGCGCGCATCACGGGGGCGAGAGATGGGAGAGCGGCGGAAGGGCTCTCCGGGCGGCCGACGGCGGTCCGCCCCGCGTAGAGGGTATACGCGAAATAGATTGAACGTTCAATCAAAATAAATCGCGGATGGTGCGCCTCAGAACTCCAGCGTATCTCCCGCCGAGGGTGCCAGTACGCGGGAGCCGAGGGCGGCGCGCATGAATTCGGTGGCGGCGACGCCCGAACAGTGGCAGGGCATGACGAAGCCGACGTTCCAGTCGATCAGCACCCGCGCGGTCTCTTCGAGGCGGGTTTCCGTCGCGGCGTTGAGGTGGAAGCCCCCGACGAGCCCGGCGACGCGGTGCTCGCCGGTGATCCGGCGCGCCTGGTGGACGGTGTTGATCAGCCCGGCGTGGGCGCAACCGCAGATCACCACCAGGCCCTTTTCGGTGAGGAACCACATCGCCTGATCGTCGGGGATGTCGTCGGGGATCGTGCCCGCGGCGTCGAGGAAGAACGGACCGCCGACGTCCTCGTAAGGGGTAGCGCGCGGAATCTGGCCGGTGGTGCCGACGTCGGGCACCAACTCGACCGGGGCCGCGCTGGCGCACACGCGCTGCGGCGGCAGGGCGCGGATCGCCGCCGCGCAGGCGGGGGCGATGCCGATCGGCCGGACGTTGCCGGGGCGGACGCTGTAGCGCTCGCGGAAGATTTCCGGATGGTGGACGACCATCAGCGCGTCGTTGTGCGCCAGCACCTGATCGACCGCGCCGGTATGGTCGTAATGGCCGTGGGAAAGCACCAGGAAGTGCGCCGCGCCGAGGTCGAGGTTGAGGCGCCCGGCGTTGGCGACGAGCGCGCCGCCCTGGCCGGTGTCGAACAGGATCGGCCCTTGCGGCGTGTCGATCCAGAACGCCAGCCCGTGTTCCGCCGCGAACCCCTCGCGCGCGGTGTTCTCCACCAGAACCGTCACGGAGAAATGCGATCCGGCCATGCCTTTCCTCCTATATGAGCCGTTCATCAACAAACCATGCGCGCTTGCATACGTCCAGTTGTATCCAAGCTCTATCGGCGGTTTTGTCTTTGACAAAATCTTCCGGCGGACCCAGGCTGGCGATCACCCAAGGGGGGCTCCGTCAGGGAGCTGAGATATCGCCGCGACGCGCGATGACCCTTTGAACCTGATCCGGGTCATTCCGGCGAAGGGATGGGATCGCGGCGGCTTTCGCGCCTCCGCCCGTCTTCTCGCGCCCCGGGTCTCCAGCCCTGCGAGGAGGCCTTCGATGTCGAATTCCCAGTGTCCCGTCCGCCGCGTCGTGCGCGGCGTCCTCCACCCGGAGGTTGCGGTGCCGTGCCGCGAGATTCCCCGCGCCGACGCTCCGCCTCTGGTGCTCGACGCCGTCGACGCGGGCGGCCCGGGGATCAAGCGTCCGTGGCTCGCCCGCCGCGCCGATCTGGCGCGTGACGAAACCGGGGCGTTGCGCGCCGCTCCCGGCTGCCGCATCACCCAGCGCAACCGCGCGGCGGCGGGCGAGATCACCCCGGAGATGGAGTGGGTGGCGATTCGCGAGTCGCTCGGCGCGCCCGGCTGGGTGACGCCCGAAGCGGTGCGCGAGCGGGTGGCGCGGGGCGCGGCGATCGTGCCCGCCAATCCCAACCATCCGGAACTGGAGCCGATGGCGATCGGCGGCGGCTTCCGCGTCAAGGTCAACGCCAACATCGGTACCTCGGGCGAGGTGTCCGATCTCGCCGCTGAGGTGGAGAAGATGACCGACGCGGTGGCGGCGGGGGCGGATACGGTGATGGATCTTTCGACCGGGCGGGAGATCGCCCGCACCCGCGAGGCGATTCTGCGCGCCTCCCCGGTGCCGGTCGGCACCGTGCCGCTCTACGAGGCGCTGGTGCGCGCGGGAGGCAGGCCCGAGGACCTCACCTGGGAGATCTTCGCCGAAACCCTCCGCGACCACGCCCGCCAGGGGGTGGATTACGTCACCGTCCATGCGGGCGTGCGGCGTGCGCACCTGCCGCTCGCGGCGGCGCGCACCACCGGCGTGGTCAGCCGCGGCGGCGCGATCCTGGCGCGCTGGTGCGCGGCGCACGATGCCGAGAATTTCCTCTACGACCGCTTCGACGCGGTATGCGACATCCTCGCCGCCTACGACGTGGCGGTCTCGCTGGGCGACGGCCTGCGCCCCGGCTCGGGCGCGGACGCCAACGACGCCGCCCAGTTCGCCGAACTCGACACCCTCGGCGAGCTCGCCGCCCACGCGGGCGGGCGGGGCGTGCAGACGATGATCGAAGGCCCCGGCCACGTGCCGATGGACCGCATCGCCGAGAACATCGCCCGCCACCGCGCCGCCTGCGGCGAAGCGCCGCTCTATACCCTGGGGCCGCTCGTCACCGACGCGGCGCCGGGTTACGACCACGTCACCGGCGCGATCGGCGGCGCGATGATCGCGTGGCTGGGGGCGTCGATGCTGTGCGTGGTGACGCCGAAGGAGCACCTCGGCCTGCCCGACCGGGACGACGTGCGCGCGGGGGTCGCGGCGTTCCGCGTCGCCGCCCACGCCGCCGACGTGGCACGCGGCCACGCGGCGGCGAAGGCGCGGGATCTCGCCCTCTCGCAGGCGCGCTACGGCTTCCGCTGGGAGGAGCAGATCGCCCTCGCCCTCGACCCCGCGACCGCGCTCGTCTATCGCGGCGAGGCGGCGGGGGCGCATCACTGCACGATGTGCGGCGAGGCGTTCTGCTCGATGCGCAGCTTCCGCAGCGTCGCCGAGACGATCGCCGAGCCGGCCTAGTCTGCGACGGTTTCGACCGAGCCGTCGGCCCAGCGGATGGTGAGCTCCACCTTGATGTCCGGGTGCAGGCTGCGGCGCACCGGGCAGTGGGCGGCGGCGCGCACCATTCCCTGGCGCTGGCGCTCGTCGGCCTCGCACGGCACCGCCACGGCGATGGTGCAGGAGCCGATCATCCCCTGGCCCATGGCGTAGTCGCCCGCCAGCGTCATGCCGGTGGTGTCGAGGCCCATCGAGCGGGCCTTGATCGCGATCAGGGTGCCGGTGCAGTTGACCAGCGCCGCGAGGGTGAGGTCGATCGGCGAATAGGAGCTGCCCTCGCCGCCGTGACCCGCGGCGGCATCGGTGACGACGGTGGAGCCATGGTTGGTGAAGGTTGCGGTGAAGCGGCTGCCGCCGTCGTTCCGCGCCGTGAGGATGGTCATCGCGTGCGTCCTTGATTGCATTCGGGAAGGGAGGGCGGCGATCCGCGGCGCGGGTCGCCGTATTCGATGAGCCTAATATAGAGGGCGCGGAAGCTCAGTCCAGATCCTCGATCATCTGCCGGGTCACCAGCACCACGCCGCCCTCGGAGCGGTAGAAGCGTTTGGCGTCGAGTTCGGCGTCGACGCCGATCTCCATGCCCTGCGGGATGTGGGTGCCTTCGGCGATGATCGCCTTGCGGATCACCGCGTGGCGGCCGATGTCGCAGTTCGGCAGGATCACCGAATCCTCCACCAGCGAATGCGAGTTGACGCGCACGTTGTTGGAGATCAGCGAGCCGCGCACCGTGCCGCCGGAGACGATGCAGCCCGCGCCGACCACCGAATCGAGGGCGACGCCGCGGCGGTCGTCGTCGTCGAACACGAATTTCGCCGGCGGGCGCTGTTCCTGGGTGGTCCAGATCGGCCAGTCGGGGTCGTAGAGGTCGAGCGCCGGGGTGACGCTGGTGAGGTCGATGTTGGCTTCCCAATAGGCGTCGACGGTGCCGACGTCGCGCCAGTAGGGCTCGACCTGCGGCCCGGAGCGCACGCAGCTGTCGGCGAAGCGGTGGGCGAACAGGCGCGAGCGCCCGACCAGGCTCGGCAGCATGTCCTTGCCGAAGTCGCGGCTCGAACCCTGGGTTCCGGCGTCGCGGATGAGCTGCTGGAACAGGAAGTCGGCGTTGAAGATGTAGATGCCCATCGAGGCGAACGCGGTGTCGGGCCGGCCGGGAACCGGCGCCGGGTTGGCGGGCTTCTCCATGAACTCGACGATCTGCTCGTTCTCGTCGACCTTGACCACCCCGAACGACGAGGCGAGGCCGATCGGCACCTCGACGCAGGCGACCGTGGCCTCGGCGCGGCGTTCGATGTGCTGGGCGAGCATCTTCGAATAGTCCTGCTTGTAGACGTGGTCGCCCGCGAGCACGAGGATGTAGGTGGGGTCGATCGCCTTCAGCAGGTCCATGTTCTGGTAGACCGCGTCGGCGGTGCCGCGATACCAGCTTTCGTCGGCGGTCTGCTGCTGCGCGGGCCAGATTTCGATGAACTCCTGCAGCTCCGCCTTGAGGAAGTTCCAGCCGCGCTGAACGTGCTGGATCAGGTGGTGGGAGCGGTACTGGGTCGGCACCGCGACCTTGCGGATGCCCGAATGGATGCAGTTGGTGAGCGGAAAGTCGATGATGCGGAACTTGCCGGCGAAGTGGATGGCGGGCTTGGCGAGCGAGTCGGTGAGATCCATCAGGCGGCTGCCGCGCCCGCCCGCGAGCACGAGAGCGAGGGTGTTCTTCAACGAGGTATTGAGGTCGCGTTGACTGGTATCCATTGAGCGTCCTCCCCGTGAGCGATCCGTGGTTTCGACAATGAAGGTATGTCATCGGCGCAAGGCCGCAAAGGGAAAACCGGGAGATTTCTTGAGGATGCAACCGAGCCGCGACCGCCTTTGGACTACTGCGGGGGCGGCGGCTGTGCCATAGTCCGGAGAGTTGCACGGCCGAGGATGGCGCAAGCGAATGAAGATTCTTTTTGTCGCCGGGGAGGTTTACCCGCTGGCGAAGACCGGCGGGCTGGCCGACGTCGTCGGTGCGCTGCCGAAGGCGTTCCGGAGCCTCGGCGACGAGGTGCGGGTGATGCTGCCGGGCTATCCGGAGGCGATGGCCAGGGTGGCGGAGACGGGCCGTCCGCTGCCGCTCGCCGACGCGATGGGCTACGGCGCGGCGCGCATCGTTCCGGCGCGGATGCCGGACAGCAACCTCGACGTCTTCCTCGTCGACTGCCCCGAGGCGTTCGCCCGCCCGGGCGGCCCGTACCAGGACGCCGACGGCCGCGATTGGCCGGACAACGCGCGGCGCTTCGCCCTGCTGTCCCGCGCCGCGGCGCTGCTCGGGGTCGGCGGCGGCCTCGCGGGCTGGCAGCCCGACATCGTGCACGCCCACGATTGGCAGACCGGGCTGGTGCCGGTCTACATGCGGCAGTGGGGCGGAAGCACGGCGGGTTCGGTGTTCACCATCCACAATCTTCATTACCAGGGGGTGTTTCCGCCTGCGGTGCTGGGCGAGATCGGCGTCGATCCGGCGCTGTTCACCATCGACGCGCTCGAATACTGGGGCAACGTCAGTCTGCTCAAGGCGGGCCTGGTGTTCTCCGACTACCTCACTACGGTCAGCCCCACCTACGCGCGGGAGATCCAGACCGAGGGCTTCGGCTACGGCCTCGACGGCGTGGTGCGCTGGCGCGCGCAGACCCTGCGCGGCATCCTCAACGGCATCGATCCGGAGATCTGGAGCCCCGAAGTCGACGCGGCGATCGCGCAACCGTATTCGGTTTCGGACGTTAGCGGAAAGGCGCGATGCAAGGCGGCGCTTCAGGCGGCCGCGGGCCTCGCGCCCGACGCGCAGGCGCCGCTGCTCGGGCTGCTCGGGCGGTTGGTGTGGCAGAAGGGGGTCGATATCGTCCTGGACGCGCTGCCGGAGATCGTCGAGATGGGATTCCAGGTAGTGATCCAGGGTGCTGGAGAGCCCGCCCTGGAGGCACGCTGCCGCGAGGCGGCGGCGATCTTCGCGGGAAAGGTGGCGGCGCATATTGGCTACGACGAAACCTTCGCCCATGTGATCGAGGCGGGGGCGGACGTTCTCGCGGTGCCGTCGCGCTTCGAGCCGTGCGGGCTGACGCAGATGTACGCGCTGCGCTACGGCACCCTGCCGGTGGTGCGCCGCACCGGCGGCCTCGCCGACAGCGTCGCCGACGTCGGCGAAACCCCGGACGGCACCGGCTTCGTCTTCGACGGCGAAGCCCCCGCCGACTTCCTCGCGGCGTTGATCCGCGCCCGCGAGCTCTACGACCGCCCCGCCGCCTGGGCCGAGGTCCGGGCGCGCGGCATGACCAAGGATTTCTCCTGGCGCGCCGCCGCGGTGCGCTATCGCGAAGTTTACGAAGCCGTCCTGAGGGCCAGAAGAGGGTAGGTGAGCGATGCACAAGCCGGTCGAAAGCTATCTCGGCGAACCGCTGATCTCGGTGTTCGACGACAAGGAGAGTCTCAAGGTCGCGCTGGCGCGGTCGATGATCCAGAGCGTCGGCCGGTCGCCCGACGGCGCGGGTGACCGCGACTGGTTCCTCGCGCTCGCCAATCTGCTGCGCTTCGTGCTGTCCGAGCGCAACGTCAAGACCTCGGCGCAGAACTACGACCAGGGCAAGAAGCTGGTCTACTATCTGTCGATGGAGTACCTGATCGGCCGCTCGCTGCAGAAGGTGCTGCTCGACCTCGGGGTGATGGACATCACGCGCGAGACCCTCGCCGACCTCGGGCTCGATTTCGACAAGCTCCAGGACTACGAGTTCGACGCCGCGCTCGGCAACGGCGGCCTCGGCCGCCTCGCCGCGTGCTTCCTCGACAGCCTGTTCACCCACGACTACCCCGGCATCGGCTACGGCATCCGCTACGAATACGGGATGTTCCGCCAGCGCATCGACGAGGGCCAGCAGATCGAGCAGCCGGAGAACTGGCTGCGCTACGGCAACCCGTGGGAGGTGCCGCGCCCCTCGGTGCTCTACCGCGTGCGCTTCGGCGGCAAGAACCTCTGCTGGCGCGATGCCGAGGGCAAGGAGGTGTGCCAGTGGGTGGACGCCGACGAGGTGATGGCGATGGCGTTCGACAATCCGGTGTCGGGCTTCGACACCCAGACCGTCGGCAACCTGCGCCTGTGGTCGGCGCGGGCGACCCGCGAGTTCGACCTCTCCACCTTCAACCAGGGCAACTACGTCGAGGCGGTGCGCAACAAGACCCTCTCCGAGACCCTCTCGAAGGTGCTCTACCCCAACGACAAGAGCCAGGACGGCCAGGAGCTCAGGCTCAAGCAGGAGTACTTCTTCGTCTCCGCGTCGTTGCAGGACATTCTCCACCGCTACCTGCGCAACCACGAAAATCTCGAGAACTTCCCCGAGCAGGTGGCGATCCAGCTCAACGACACCCATCCGGCGATGGCGGTGGCGGAGCTGATGCGCCTGTTCATGGACGACCACGGCATGGCGTTCGACCAAGCGTGGGGCCTCTGCACCCGCACCTTCGGCTACACCAACCACACCCTGCTGCCGGAGGCCCTCGAAACCTGGCCGATCGACATGATCCAGGCGATCCTGCCGCGCCACCTCGAAATCATCTACGAAATCAACGACGTGTTCCTGCGCGAGGTGCGGCGCACGTTCCCCGGCGATTCCGCGATCCTGTCGCGGGTGTCGCTGGTCGACGACGCCACCCGCCGCATCCGCATGGCGCACCTCGCGGTGATCGGCAGCCACAAGGTCAACGGCGTCGCCGCGCTCCACACCAAGCTGCTGCGCGAGGGCCTGTTCGCCGATTTCGCGAAGATCTGGCCCGACAAGTTCGTCAACATGACCAACGGCATCACCCCGCGCCGCTGGCTCCGGCAGGCGAACCCGCCGCTCTCGGCGCTGATCACCGAGAAGGTCGGCAAGGGGTGGGAGAAGGATCTCGGCAGGCTCAAGGGCCTCGCGCGGTTCGCCGACGACGCCGAGGTGCAGGCGCGCTTCCGCGAGATCAAGCGCGCCAACAAGGAGCGCCTCGCGAAGCTGATCGCGCAGACCTGCGGCGTCGCCGTCGATCCGGCGAGCCTGTTCGACACCCAGGTCAAGCGCTTCCACGAATACAAGCGCCAGCTCCTCAACGTGCTGCAGGTGATCGGCCGCTACAACCGCCTCAAGGAGGATCCGGCGGGCATCGCGGTGCCGCGCACGGTGATCTTCGCGGGCAAGGCCGCGCCCGGCTACGACATGGCGAAGCTGATCATCCGCCTGGTGCTCGACGTTGCCGAGACCCTCAATCACGACCGCGCCACCAGCGAGATGCTGAAGGTCGCGTTCATCCCGGACTACAAGGTTTCGAACGCCGAGATCATCATTCCGGGCTCCGAACTCTCCGAGCAGATCTCGACCGCGGGCACCGAGGCCTCGGGCACCGGCAACATGAAGTTCGCGCTCAACGGCGCGCTCACCATCGGCACCATGGACGGCGCGAACATCGAGATCCACGACGAGGTGGGGCCCGAGAACATCTTCATCTTCGGCCTCGACGTTGCGGGCGCGAAGGCGCTCAAGGCCGGGTCCTACGACCCGTGGGAGTACTACAACCGCGACGCGGCGCTGCGTCAGGCCCTCGACATGGTGCGCAACGGCTATTTCTCGCCCAACGATCCGTCGCGCTACAAGCCGTTGTTCGACAGCCTGCTCAGGGGCGGCGACACCTACCTGCTGCTCGCCGACTATGCCGATTACGTGCGCTGCCAGCACGAGGTGGACGCGGTCTATCGCGATCCGGCGGAGTGGACGCGGCGCGCGATCCGGAACGTCGCCAACATGGGCAAGTTCTCGTCCGACCGCACCATCCACGGTTACGCGAAGGAGATCTGGGGAATCGAACCGCTCGACGTGTAGCCTCGGTTGACGGAACCGGGCGGAGGCGCATAGTGGAATGCCGTTTCCGCCCGCGAGGTTTCCCATGGATGCCGACCACCGATTCACCAACGACTGGTTCGAAGCCGCCCGCCGCGCCTGGGACGCGATCGTGGCGGACTGGCGCCCTTCGCGGATTCTCGAAATCGGCAGCTACGAGGGGCGCGGCTCCTGCTATTTCATCGACGCGGTCGCCAGCAATCCCCAGTCCGAGGTCCATTGCGTCGACACCTGGGAAGGCGGCATCGAGCACGGCGACATCCCGATGGGCGACGTCGAGCAGCGCTTCCATCACAACACCCGGATCGCCCTCGAAAACACCCCCAAGATCGTCAAGCTCAAGGTCCACAAGGGGCAGTCGGACCGGGTCCTGGCGCGGTTGCTGGCGGAAGGCTACGGCGAATACTTCGACGTCGTCTACGTCGACGGTTCGCATCAGGCGCCCGACGTGCTGTGCGACGCGGTGTTGGGCTTCCGCCTGGTGCGCGTCGGCGGGCTGATGGCGTTCGACGATTATCTCTGGGCCGAGGTGCTGCCGGGCGGCCGCGACCCGTTGCGCTGCCCGCGCCCGGCCATCGACGCGTTCTACGCGATGTATTTCCGCAAGCTGCGGCAACTGCCGCTGTTGCCGATTCAGGTCTATTTCGAGAAGACCGCCGCCTGAGGCATCCGGGCGCGCGCATCGCGCGAGAAAATCTCAGCAAAGAACGCGCGAAAGCTTTATCGCCTTTCCCGACTCATATATTCTGAACTTCTGAATCACACGATCGTCTGGCGTGGTGGTCGGGCGCGGGAGGCGGAAACATGACGGCGAAACGCTCGCTGGTACGGGTGCTCACGGTTCTTCTGGGGATTCCCCTGCTGGCGGTGATCGCCATCGGCGTCTGGGGGCTGGCGGCGGCGGCCGGACGCCTGTCGGCCGCGAACGGCGTCGTCGAGCTGGCCAAGGTCGACCGGGCGCTGTTCGACGCGATGCAGCATGTGCGGGTTCAGGGCGGCGCGATCCAGACCGCTCTGCTCACTACCGAAGCGCCTAAGGACAGGATCGCCGAGATCCGCCGCGCCTCGGCCGCTCAGCTCGATGCCGCGATCGCCGCCCTCGACCGCACCAAACTGCCGGAAACGCCGCAACTGCTTTCGCGCATCCGCGCGCAGCGCGAGGAGATCAAGGCGAAGGAAAGCCTGATCGCCGCCGAAGCCGAGCGGCCGCGCGCCGACCGCGACGTCCGCAACGTCGCGCCGTGGATCTCCACCACCCAGAAGATGGCGGCCGAACTGGTGGCGATCGGCGCGCAGGTGTCGGTTCGGGTGCGCGCCGTCGATCCGGCGTTGGCCGAACTCTCGCAGACCCGCGAGGCGGCGTGGGCGATCCGCAGCGCGTTCGGTCTCAACTGTTCGGTCTTGCGTCCCAACATCGCCGAATCCGAGCCGCTCACCGCCGAAGGCGTCCGCACGGTCGGCGCGCTGCGCGGGAGCGTGTCGGTGAGCCAGGACCGTTTGCGCACGCTGCTGGCGGCGCCCGACGTTTCGCCGGAGATCAAGTCCGCCGCGGCCAAGGCCGACGCCGAGGTCGCGGAGGCGACCGAATGGATCGACGGGCTGATCGCGAAGCTGGACGGCAGCGGCAAGCCGCTGCTTCCGGCGGCCGAATGGACCAGCCGGTGCAATGCGCCGTTCGCCGCGATCAACGCCGTCGGCACCCGGGCCCTCGACGAGGCGGTGGCGTTCGCCGAGGACGAGCGCGACGCGGCGCTGCGGGCGGCGGCGCTGGCGCTGGCGGGCGTGCTGGGGGCGGTGGGATTGGCGGCGTGGGGCTGGCTGACCCTGCGGCGGCGAATCGTCGGGCCGCTCGCCGGGCTTCAGGTCTCGGTGGAGCGCCTCGCCGGGCGCGATTTCGCCACCACGGTGGAGCGTTCGCGTTACGACGACGAGTTGGGCGGCTTCGCGGTGGCGCTGGAATCCCTGCGCGAGAGCGCGCAGCGGGCCGAGGATCTGGCCGCCGCCGAGGAGGCGCGCCGCGCCGATGAAGCCGAGCGCGCCCGCCGTCTGGCGGCGTTGTGCGGCGAGTTCGACGCGGCGGTGCAGGAAGCGATCGACAGCCTCGACGCCTCCACCCGCCAGCTTCGCGGCAATGCCGACGAGATGCGGCAGCTTTCGGCGCAATCGAGCGAGCTCGCCAACGAGGTGGCGTCGGCGGCGGCGCAGGCGACCGGCAACGTCCAGACGGTGGCGGCCGCGACCGAGGAGCTCAACGCCTCGATCGGCGAGATCGCCGGGCGCGTGGGCGCGAGCGCCGAGGAGGCGCGCGCCGCGGCGGTCAAGGCGCAGCGCACCGACGAGGTGGTCACGGCGATGATGCACGCGGCGTCGAATATCGGCGAGGCGGTGGCGTTGATCCGCCAGATCGCCGATCAGACCAATCTGCTGGCGCTCAACGCGACGATCGAGGCGGCGCGCGCGGGCGAGGCGGGCAAGGGGTTCGCGGTGGTGGCGGGGGAGGTCAAGAACCTCGCCCACCAGACCGCCAAGGCGACCGAGGACATCGAGCGGCTGGTCGCGGAGATTCAGACCACCACCGGCGAGGCGGTGGACGCGGTGCGGGCGATCGCCGGCGCGATCGGCGGCATCGACGGCAGTTCCTCGGCGATCGCAGCGGCGATCGAGGAACAGAGCGCCGCCACCCAGGAGATCGCGCGGAACGTCAACCTCGCCGCCGACGGCACCAATCAGGTGACGCAGACGATCGGCGCGGTGGCCGACGCCAGCCGTCAGACCGGCGGTTCGGCCGATCAGGTCTACGGCGCGGTGGAGGCGTTGATGGCCGCGTCCTCGCGCCTGCGCGGACAGGTGGAGGGATTCCTCGGCGAGGTGCGCCGGGTCTGAGGCCTCACCACGGGATCGGCTGGTTGCGGTAGTCGACGAAGGCGACGCCGCCGGTCCCCGCGTGGGCGGCGATGGTGTCGGCGAGGCCCCTCACGCTGGTCTCGACGTCGAGCGGCGCCTGGCTCCCGCCCATTTCGGTCTTCACCCAGCCGGGCATCAGCGCCAGCACCGTGCGCTTGCCCGCGGCGCGCGCCGCCCAGGCCCTCAGCAGCTTGTTGAGCGCCGCCTTGCTCGCGCCGTAGACCTCGAAGTTGCCGTTGGGCGGCAGCGCCACGCTGCCGAGGGCGGAGGACATCGCCGCTACCGTGCCCTCCGGCGCGACCAGATGATGCAGCGCCTCGATCGCCTTCAGCGGCGCCAGGGCGTTGGTGGTCATCACCCGCACGAATTCCTCCGGCGCGACCTCGCCGACGCTCTTGCGGGTGTCGTCGGAGACCCCGGCGTTGACGAACAGCAGGTCGAGGGAGACGCCGTCGAGGCGCCGCGCGAACCCCGCGAGGCCCGCCCAGTCGGTGATGTCGAAGGGCTCGACCCGCACCGCGCCCTTGCTCGCGTCGGCGAGGTCGCGCAGCGCGAGGGAGGGGCGCGACGGGCGCTCGGTGGCGATCACCCGCCAGCCGCGGGCGCGGTATTCGCGCGCCAGCCCGAGGCCGAGGCCGCGCGACGCGCCGAGAATCAGAACCGTACCGGTCATGGGAGGTCTCCTATTCCGCCGCACTGGCGGTATCGAGCGTGAGGGTGTCCTCGCGCGAGAGCTTGAGGGTGGCGGCGCGGGCAAGGCTCGCAAGCTGGTCGCGGCCGGTGGCCGAGGCGATCGGCGCGGTGACGCCGTGGCGGCCGATCAGCCACGCCAGCGCGATTTCCGCCGGGCTCGCGCCGGTGCGCTCCGCCACCTTGCCGAGAGCTTCGAGAATGCGCGCGCCGCGCGGCGTGAAGTACTTGCCGAGAAAGGCGTTGCGCTTGGTGCCCTCGATATCCGCCGGGGTGGCGTACTTGCCGGAGAGAAAGCCCGAGGCGAGCGAAAAGTAGGTGACGACGCCGATGCTCTCGCGGGTGGTCAGCTCCCGCAGCGCGCCCTCGAAGCCGTCGCGGTCGTAGAGGTTGTATTCGGGCTGGAGCACGGCGTAGCGCGGCAGGTTGTGGTCGCGCGCCACCCGCAGCGAATCCCCGAGCTGCGCGGCGTCGAGGTTCGAGGCGCCGATCGCGCGCACCTTGCCCGCGCGGATCAGCCGGTCGAAGGCTTCGAGGGTTTCGGCGAACGGCGTGTTCGGGTCGGGCTTGTGGGCGAAATAGAGGTCGATGCGGTCGGTCTGCAGGCGCTTCAGCGAGCGCTCCACGCCCTCGGCGATCCAGCGCGCCGAGAGCCCCTTGACCTTGCCGTCCTGCACCGAACCGACCTTGGTGAAGATCAGCACCTTGTCGCGTTTCGACGGGTTCGCCTTCAGCCATTTGCCGATGATCGTTTCGGACTCGCCGCCGCGGTTGCCCTCCGCCCAGTGGGAGTAGCTGTCGGCGGTGTCGACGGCGTTGAAGCCCGCGTCGAGCCAGCCGTCGAGCAGGTCGAAGCTGGTCTTCTCGTCGACCGTCCAGCCGAACACGTTGCCGCCGAATACCACCGGCGCGGTGGCGAGACCGGTCTTCCCGAGGGCGCGCAGTTCCATGATGTCCTTCCCGAAGCGTGGTTTTCCGTTCTTGGGGAAAGATAGGTACGACCAGCGGCGAATGCCGCCCCCGGAGCGGCGGCGGAGGGCGTATGCTGAGGCGTCCAAGCCAGGGGGAGATCCGCGATGACCGCCGAAACCGACGAGAAAAGCTGTGCCGACTGCCGCCAGATGAATTGCTACCGCCAGGACAAACTCTACCCGAAATTCTGCCTCACCGAGGCGCTCGACCCGGCGGAGCGCGCGGACACGCTGGAGCTCTACCGCGGCGAATGCCTCGACGGCCGCATCGCCCGCGCCGCCGCCGAGGTGGAGGCGACGTACTACGGCAAGCTGACCCGCGTCGAGGAGACGGTGGCGTTCGCCCATCGCATCGGCGCGGTGCGGATCGGCGTCGCCACCTGCGTCGGCCTGATCGAGGAGACGCGGACGTTCGCCGCGTTCCTCAAGCGCGCCGGGCTCGAACCCTATGCGGTGCTGTGCAAGGTCGGCGCGATCGACAAGACCGAGATCGGCGTGCCCGAGGCGATGAAGGTGCGGCCCGGCGGGCCGGAGTGCTGCTGCAACCCGGTGCTGCAGGCGCGTCTTCTCAACGCCCACAAGACCGATCTCAACGTTCTGGTCGGGCTGTGCGTCGGCCACACGACAGCCTGTTCATCCGCCACTCCGAGGCGCCGGTGACGGTGCTGGTGGCGAAGGACCGGGTGCTCGCCCACAATCCGGCGGCGGCGCTCTACACCGCGCATTCGTACCTGAAGCGGCTGGCGGACGAGGACCGCGCGCGCGGGCTGTGAGTCAGTTCACGCCCGGGTCGCGGCCGAAGGCGAGGTGCTTCATCATGTGGCGGAGCCAGGCGTCGACGCTGGGATAATGGCGGCGGCTGGCGACCTCGTCGGCGGCGCGGGCGAGGGTGCGTTCGATCAGGCGGTCGCCGGTCTCCGCGTCTCCGGCGATTTCGCGCGCGATTACCCGCAGCTCCGGCAGCAGGGCCTCCACTTCGGTGCGGAGGCTGCGGCGTTCGCGCCGGAGCGCGCGCTTGATCTCGCGCCAGCCGTGGGTCTTGTCGAGCACCGGCGCGGCGGCGAATTCGGGCGGCGCGCGGAGGTCGTCGTAGCCGGTGTAGAACACGAACGGAATGCCGCGCCGCGTCAGCGCCGCCGCCACCGCGAAGGCGGTGTCCCGGCCGAGGACCACGTCGAGCACCGCGGCGCCGATCTCGGGTGCGGCGGCCAGCAGGGCGAGCGCCGCCTCGGACGTGGCGGCGGGGCCGAGCACCACGCCGCCGTCGGCCTCGATCTGATCGGCGAGATCCATCGCGATCAGGGCTTCGTCCTCCACCACCAGCACCGGCGCGCGGCGACGGAGGGCGGGGACATCGCCGATATGCGGCGCGCCGCCGCCGGTGCCGCGCGGTCCGTGGGCGGAGGCGGCGTGAAGCGGGGCGGGGGGGAGCGGGGTCATCGCGGCTGAGTCCGATATCGTCCATCGTGCGTGCGTAGATGGAAAACGCCGCGCGCCGAAGTCGGTTCCGGCGCGCGGCGCAAGCATGCGAGATCGGCGGTCAGGCGGCGGCGGTGGCGTCCTCGGCCTTGGTGCGGATGAGATAGTCGAAGGCGGCGAGCGACGCCTTCGCGCCGTCGCCCATGGCGATGACGATCTGCTTGAAGGGCGTGGTGGTGGCGTCGCCCGCGGCGAAGATGCCGGGGGCGCTGGTTTCGCCCCGCGCCGTCACCTCGATCTCGCCGCGCTGGCTGAGAGCGAGCGCACCCTTCAGGAATTCGGTGTTCGGCACCAGCCCGATCTGCACGAAGATGCCGTCGAGGTCCTGGCGGAACAGGTGCTTGGAGGTGCGGTCCTGATAGGTGAGGCCAGTGACCTTGTCGCCGTCGCCGTGAACCTCGGTGGTGAGCGCCGAGGTGATCACCGACACGTTGGCGAGGCTCGCGAGCTTGTCCTGCAGCACTTGGTCGGCGCGCAGCTTGGCGTCGAACTCGATCAGAGTGACGTGGCCGACGATCCCGGCGAGGTCGATCGCCGCCTCGACGCCCGAGTTGCCGCCGCCGATCACCGCGACGCGCTTGCCCTTGAACAGCGGGCCGTCGCAATGGGGGCAGAAGGCGACGCCCTTGTTGCGGTATTCGGCCTCGCCCGGCACCCCCATCAGCCGCCAGCGCGCGCCGGTGGCGAGGATCAGGGCGCGGGTCCTGAGAGCGGCGCCGCTCGCGGTCCGCACCTCGATCAGCCCGCCCGGCGCGGCGGCGGGGATCACCGTCTCGATCTTCTGGAGGTTCATCAGGTCGACGCCGTTGGCCTTGACCGCGGCTTCGAGCTGGGCGGCGAGCTTCGGCCCCTCGGTGTGGGAGACCGCGATCAGGTTCTCGATGCCGAGGGTATCCTGCACCTGCCCGCCGACGCGCTCGGCGACGACGCCGGTGACGAGCCCCTTGCGCGCCGCGTAGATCGCCGCCGCCGCACCCGCCGGGCCGCCGCCGACCACCAGCACCTCGAACGGCGCCTTCGCGGCGATCTTCTCCGCCTCGCGCGCCGCCGCGCCGGTGTCGAGCCTGGCGAGCAGTTCGTCGAGGCTCATCCGCCCCTGGGCGAACGGCTTGCCGTCGAGGAAGACCGCGGGCACCGCCATCACCTGACGCGCCGCCACCTCGTCGGGGAACAGCGCGCCGTCGATGGCGACGTGGCGGATCCGCGGGTTGAGCACGCTCATCAGGTTGAGCGCCTGGATCACGTCCGGGCAGTTCTGGCAGGAGAGCGAAAAATAGGTCTCGAACCGGTAGTCGCGATCGAGCGCGCGAATCCGTTCGACGGTTTCGGGCTCGGCCTTGGCCGGATGGCCGCCGACGTGCAGCAGCGCCAACACCAGCGAGTTGAATTCGTGGCCCATCGGCAGCCCGGCGAAGCTCACCGAAACCCCGGTGCCCGCCCGCACGATCGCGAACGCGGGCCTGCGCGCCGAGGCCGCATCGTCGCGCCGCAGGCTGAGGTGCGGCGACAGCGGCGCGATCTCTTCGAGCAGCTCCAGGAGTTCGCGGGATTTGTCGCCGTCGTCGAGGCTGGCGACGAGTTCGACCGGGTGGACGATGTGGGCGAGGTAGGACCGGAGCTGATCCTTGAGCGCGGCGTCGAGCATGGGGGCTCCCCTAGGGCAACGAAAATGCCGCGGGCGGGCGCGGCAGGGCAGGGCGGGAGGGGCCGCGGCGGGCGCGGCCCCCGATGCCGGATCAGATCTTGCCGACGAGGTCGAGCGACGGCGCGAGGGTCTTCTCGCCCTCGTGCCACTTCGCCGGGCAGACCTCGCCCGGGTGCGCGGCGACGTACTGCGCCGCCTTGATCTTGCGCAGCAGTTCCTTGGCGTCGCGGCCGACGCCGCCGGCGTTGATCTCGAGGATCTGGATCTTGCCTTCCGGGTCGATCACGAAGGTGCCGCGGTCGGCGACACCGTCGGCCTCGATCATCACGTCGAAGTTGCGCGACAGGGTGCCGGTCGGATCGCCGACCATGGTGTAGTTGATCTTCTTGATCGCCGGGGAGCTGTCGTGCCACGCCTTGTGGGCGAAGTGGGTATCGGTCGAGACCGAGTAGATCTCGACGCCGAGCTTCTGGAATTCGGCGTAGTTGTCGGCGAGGTCTTCAAGTTCGGTCGGGCAGACGAAGGTGAAGTCGGCCGGATAGAAGAACACCACCGACCACGCGCCCTTGAGGCTGGCGTCCGTCACCTCGACGAACTTGCCGGATTTGAAGGCCTGAGCCTTGAAGGGCTTGATGACCGTGTTGATCAGCGACATCGCAATCTCTCCAGGTTTTTTTTAGGGGTATTCGAAACCGAGGCCCATCCTAGGAGTCGGGCGAAGCCCTGGAAAACAAGTTTTCCCCTTGAGATTGAACGACAAAACCGATTGAGAATTTCGCAGGAACGCGGCGGTTCCGCCGGCCGCTTTCGATTGTCGGGCGATTACCGCTCGCGCCGCAGCGCCGCCACGCCCGCCCGGATCAGCGGGTGCGCCGCGAGAGTCGTCACTTCCGCCGCCATCCGCCGTCGCCAGTTGGGATGCTCGTCGACGGTGCCGGGGAGGTTGATCTGGGTGGTCTCCACCAGGAGGTCGCCGAGGTTGACCACCAGCAGCCGGGAGGCGGTGCGCGCGGCGAAGCGCAGCACCGCGAGGGTGAGCGCGGCGAGCGCGTCGGCCGCCGAGGACGGCGGCACCGCGGGCATCAGGTCCTGGTCGCCGAGCGCGGCGATCAGCGCCTCGCGCTCGGCGGCGCGTCCGGCGGCCTCGCGGTTCGCCACCTCGGCGTCGGCGTAGATGCCGATTTCGGCGCGGAGCGCGAGGTCGAGGCCGAGCCAGTGTCCGGCGATCGTCGGCATGTCGTGGGTGGTGGGCGTCACCAGCGCCAGCGGCGGATAGGCGTCGGGGCGCTTGAACAGGCCCGAGGGCCAGCGCTCGAAGTAGAGCACGCGATAGGACAGGAGCCGTTCCGCCGCCATCCGGCCGCGGAAGTCGTCGGGCACGGTGCCGAGATCCTCGCCGATCACAAGACAGCGGTTGCGGCGGCTTTCGAGCGCAACGATCGCCAGCAGGTCGTCGAACGGATAGGAGACGTAGGCCCCGCCCTTGACCCCCAGTCCCTTGGGAATCCAGAACAGCCGCATCAGTCCCATCACGTGGTCGAGGCGCAGCGCCGTGGCGTGGCGCATGTTGGCGCGCAGGAGGGCGACGAAGCCCGCGTAGGCGGTTTCCCGCATGCGGTGCGGATTGGGCGGGGGCAGGCCCCAGTCCTGCCCCACCGGGCTGAAGGCGTCGGGCGGCGCACCCACCGAAATGCCGCGCACGACGTCGTCCTGGTTGGCCCAGGCGGACGCGCCCTCGGCGTTGACGCCGACCGCGAGGTCGCGGTAGAGGCCGACCTGGGGCGCGGCTGCGGCGGCGGCGGCGAGCTGATCTTCCGCCAGCCATTGCAGGAAGGCGTGGAAGGTGACGCGTTCGGCGTTGGCGAGCGCGTAGGCCTCGACCTCGGGCGACGCCGGGTTCTGGAACGGCGCGGGCCAGGTGTTCCACGGCAGGCCGCCCATCGTCTCATGCAGCGCGGCGAATTCGGCAAAGCGTTTCAGGCGTGCGCCGCCGGTCTCGCAGAAGGTCTCGAACGCGGCGTTCTCGGGTGCGTCCGGCGCGCGCAGGAAGTCGTCGTAGATCAGCTCCAGCGCCCGGTACTTGAGGTCGCTCACCTTCGGATAGTCGATCAGTTCGCAGGCGCGCGCCGCGTCGAGCGCCGCCGCCACCTCCGGGTCGGCGCGAAACGCCTGGAACGCCGGGCTGCGCGCCGCGAACGGCACCGCGTCGACGTCGATCATCAACGGGTTGAGGAATTCGGGGTTGGAGGGCGAATACGGGCTGCAGGCGTCCGGCCACGCCGGGAACAGCGCGTGCAGCGGGTTGACCCCGACGATCTGCGCGCCGAGCGTATCCGCCTGACGCAGCATTTCCGCGAGGGCGGTGAAGTCGCCCACTCCCCAGTCGTCGGCGCGGCGCAGCGCGTAGACCTGCGCGGCAAGGCCCCAGCGGCGGTCGCCCGCCTCCATCCACGGCGGCACGTAGGCGGCGGCGGGGGCGACGATCAGCGGGCAACGGCTCGCCCGCCCGCCGAAGCTCGTCACCAGCGCGTGGTAGCCCTCGGGCAGCGTCGACGGCAGCGGCAGCAGGCGCCGCGCGAGCGGAATTCCGTCGATCTCGCCGACCGCGGCGATCTCGAGGGTTTCGGCGGCGGCCGATCCGGCGACGGCGTTGCCGTTCTCCAGTTCGATCGTCCAGTCTAGGGTCTCGGCGGTACGGCGTTCGGGGATCGTCACCTCGATCGCGAACCGCCGCGGATCGCCGCCTCGGCGCACCACCGCCACCGGCGGCAGCGGGTGCCGCCAGCATCGCTCGCGCCACAGCCGCAGGCTCTGGAGCGCCTCGGCGTCGGTGGCGGCGGCGATTCCCATCGCCGCGAGGAGGGTGCGGCGGGTTTCGTCGGAGGTGACGTGGAGCTCCCCGGCGATGTCCCAGTAGGACTCGTGAATGCCCGCCGCGATCGCGAGTTGGCGCAGCGCATCTCCGGGTTCCGGCAGGTCGACGGGACTCACGGCTCACTCCTTCCCGGGCGTGAACAGCATCGGCGGCAGCGACGGATCGGCGGCGCCGCGCCGCGGGCAGACGGCGGACTGGGCGAGGATCACCAGCGCCCGGCCCTGCAACGGATAGATCTCGCCGGCGCGGTAGAGGGGCTGGCGGCCCTCGGCGAACGGCACCGGATAGGCGGTGTCGACGAGCGCCTTCCAGCAGCGCCCGAGCTCCGCCACGGGGAGGCGGAACGGCACCGCGCCGTAATGTGCGTTCATCAGCACCAGGAACGGGTCGTCGTCGAGCACGTCGCCGCGCCGCGACATGTATTCGCCGCTTTCGCCGCCGAGGTGCCAGCCGAGGCAGCGGGCGTAGGACAGGCCCCAGTCCTCGGGCGCGAGCTCGCCGCCGCGGGGGGACAGCCAGGTGATGTCCTTGACCAGTCCCTTGCCGAGGCGGCTGCCGTGGAAGAAGCGCGGGCGGCGGAACGACGGATGCTCGGCGCGGAAGCGCGCCATCCAGCGCACGAATTCGAGGAACTCGCGATCCTCGTCGGCGAGCGGCGTCCAGTCCAGCCAGGAGATCTCGTTGTCCTGGCAGTAGGCGTTGTTGTTGCCGTTCTGGGTGCGGCCGAGCTCGTCGCCCGCGTTCATCATCGGCACCCCCTGCGAGAGCATCAGGGTGGCGAAGACGTTGCGTTTCTGGCGGAAGCGCTGGGTGCGGATCGCGGCGTCGTCGGTCGGCCCCTCGACGCCGCAGTTCCACGAGAGATTGTAGTCGGAGCCGTCGCGGTTGTTCTCGCCGTTGGCTTCGTTATGGCGGCGCTCGTAGGAGACGAGGTCGGTCAGGGTGAAGCCGTCGTGACAAGTGACGAAGTTGATCGACGCGCGCGGACGGCGGCCCTGGTGCTCGAACAGGTTCGAGGAGCCGGTGATCGCCGAGGCGAAATCGCCCATCACCCCGGAATCGCCGCGCCAGAACTGCCGCACCTTGTTGCGGTAGGCGTCGTTCCATTCCGACCAGCCCGGCGGAAAGCGGCCGAGCTGGTAGCCGTTGGGGCCGACGTCCCAGGGTTCGGCGATCAGCTTGACGCGGGAGAGCACCGGGTCCTGGCGCACCGCCGCGAGGAACGGGCTCTCCTGCGCGAAGGCGTCGGGCGCGCGCGCCAGGGTGGTGGCGAGGTCGAAGCGGAAGCCGTCCACCTGCATCACCTCGACCCAGTAGCGCAGCGAGTCCATCACCATCTGCAGCACCCGCGGGTGCGCGAGGTTGAGGGTGTTGCCGCAGCCGGTGAAGTCGGTGTAGTAGCGCTTGTCGTCGCGGTTGAGGCGGTAGTAGGTGGCGTTGTCGATGCCGCGGAAGCTGTAGGTGGGGCCGAGGTGGTTGCCTTCGCCGGTGTGGTTGTAGACGACGTCGAGCACCACCTGGATGCCCGCGTCGTGCAGCAGGTTCACCATCGTCCGGAACTCGGCGATGTTGCGGCTCGACAGGTAGCGCGGCGCGGGGGCGAAGAAGTTGTAGGTGCTGTAGCCCCAGTAGTTGGCGAGCTTCTTCTCGACGAGGTGTTGCTCGTCGGCGATCGCGTGCACCGGCAGCAGTTCGACGACGTTGACCCCGAGGGATTTCAGATGCGCGATCACCGGCGCGGTGCCGAGCCCGGCGAAGGTGCCGCGCTTGGCCAGCGGCACCTGCGGGTGGCGGATCGTCATGCCGCGCACGTGCATCTCGTAGATCAGGCTGTCCTGCCAGGGGACGTCGGGCGGCTGCGCGGTGTGGCGGCCGGAAGGGCCTTCCAGCACCACCCCCTTGGGGATGTAGCGGGCGTTGTCCTGGCGGTTGTACGAGAGGTCCTGCTTCGGGTGGTCGAGGCGGTAGGCGTAGTTGTTGCGGTGCCAGACGATCTCCCCCGACACCGCCTTGGCGTAGGGGTCGACGAGGAGCTTGCTGGGGTTGAAGCGGTGTCCGGCGGAGGGCTCGTAGGGGCCGTGGACGCGGTAGCCGTAAAGCTGCCCGGGGCGCACGTCGGGGAGGAAGCCGTGCCACACCTGATCGGTATATTCCGGCAGGCGGGTGCGCTCGAGTTCCTTCTTGCCCGACGAATCGAACAGGCACAGCTCCACGTCGGTGGCATTGGCCGAGAACAGCGCGAAGTTGGTGCCCTTGCCGTCCCAGGTCGCCCCGAGCGGATACGGGCGGCCCGGCCAGACCACGCTGCCCATGCTTAGCCCCCTTCGGCGGCGTCGGGCGCGCGCAGGATCAGGGTGGCGAGCGGCGGCAGGGTCAGCACCACCGAGAACGGCTGCCCGTGGCAGGGAACCGGCTCCGCCGCCACGCCGCCCGCGTTGCCGACGTTGCTGCCGCCGTAGAGGCCGCTGTCGGTGTTGATTTCCTCGGCGTAGAGCCCGGCGCGCGGCACGCCGAGGCGGTAGCCCTCCCGCACCACCGGTGTGAAGTTCGCCGCCACCACCGCCTCGCCGCCCGCCGTTGCGGGGTCGCGACGCAGGAACGCGAGCACGCTCTGCTGCCAGTTGCCGGCGTCGAGCCAGGTAAATCCGGCGGGGTCGAAGTCGACGCGGAACAGCGCGGGCATGCGGCGGTAGAGCGCGTTGAGGTCGCGCACCACATGCCGAACTCCGGCGTGTTCGGGGATGCCGAGGAGGTGCCAGTCGAGGCTGACATCGTGGTCCCACTCGCGCCCCTGCGCGAACTCGCCGCCCATGAACAGCAGCTTCTTGCCCGGGTGCGCCCACATGAACGCGAAATAGGCGCGCAGGTTGGCGAACTTCTGCCAGCCGTCGCCGGGCATCCGCGCGATCAGCGAGCCCTTGCCGTGCACCACCTCGTCGTGGGAGAGCGGCAGCACGAAGTTCTCCTGGAACGCGTAGATCAGGCCGAAGGTCATGTCGTTGTGGTGGAAGGAGCGATGCACCGGCTCCTTGCCCATGTAGCGGAGGGTGTCGTGCATCCACCCCATGTTCCATTTGTAGCCGAAGCCCAGGCCGCCGAGGTAGGTGGGGCGCGAGACCATCGGCCACGCGGTGGACTCCTCCGCCACCGTGAACGCGCCGGGGTGCTCCTCGTAGAGCACCTCGTTCATCCGCTTGAGGAAGCCGATCGCCTCCAGGTTTTCGTGGCCGCCGAAGGCGTTCGGCACCCACTCGCCCTCCTTGCGGCTGTAGTTGAGGTAGAGCATCGAGGCGACGGCGTCCACCCGCAGGCCGTCGATGTGGTACTCCTCCATCCAGAACAGCGCGTTGGCGATCAGGAAGTTGCGCACCTCGGCGCGGCCGAAGTTGTAGATCAGGGTGCCCCAGTCCATGTGGCGGCCCTGGCGCGGGTCGGCGTGCTCGTAGAGATGGGTGCCGTCGAACCACGCGAGCCCGTGGGCGTCCTCGGGGAAGTGGCCGGGCACCCAGTCGAGGATCACGCCGATGCCCGCGGCGTGGCAGGCGTCGACGAACCGGCGGAAGTCGTCGGGCGCGCCGAACCGGCTGGTGGGCGCGAACAAGCCGATCGGCTGATAGCCCCACGACCCGTCGAACGGATACTCGTTGATCGGCAGCAGCTCGATATGGGTGAAGCCGAGATCGCGGACGTAGGGCACGAGTTCGTCGGCGAGTTCGGAATAGCTGAGATAGCGGTTGCCCTCGTCCGGGTTGCGCCGCCACGAGCCGAGGTGGACCTCGTAGATCGCCATCGGCGCGTCGAAGCGGTTGGCCTCGGCGCGGCGCGCCATCCACTCGGCGTCGTTCCAGGCGTAGGCACCGCGCCGCACCACCCGGCTGGCGGTGGCGGGCGGCCGCTCGCAGGCGAACGCGTAGGGGTCGGATTTGAGCGGCAGCAACGTGCCGTCCGCGCCGATCAGCTCGAACTTGTAGAGCGCGCCCTCGCCGACGCCGGGGACGAAGATCTCCCACACGCCGCAGCCGGGGTGCAGGCGCATCGGGTGGCGGCGGCCGTCCCAGTCGTTGAAGTCGCCCACCACCGAGACGCGCCGCGCGTTCGGCGCCCACACCGCGAACGCCGTGCCGGAAATCCCGTCGAGGGTGGACGGATGCGCGCCGAGCTTTTCGAAGATGCGGCGGTGGCGGCCCTCGGCCATCAGGTGGCGGTCGAGTTCGCCGAGCGCGGGGGGAAGGCGGAACGGGTCCTCGCATTCCCACGCGTCGTCGCCGCGGAACAGCCGGAGGCGGTAGCGCAGCGGCTCCGGCGTCTCGGCGGGCAGCGCGACGACGAAGCCGCCGGGGACGCCCGCCGCCGTCATCGGCGCCGCGTCCTCCGCGACGAGAAGTTCGGCGCGCTCGGCGCCGGGCGCGAAGACGCGCACCACCAGGCCGCGGGAGTCGCGGTGGGGGCCGAGGAACCCGAACGGATCGGGATGGTCGGCGGCGGCGACGCGGGCGAACCCCGCAACGTCGCCCGCGTTCGGGGTCTTGGCTGGTGTCTTCATCGTTCCCGTCGTTTGCGCCGGAGCGCCGCTCCGGAAAGGGGACTCAGGGCTTGGATTTCGCCGCGCCCCGGGGTTTTGCCGGAGCCTTCGGCTTGGCGGCGGCGGGGGTCTTGGGCTTGGCGACGCGCGGCTTGGTCGCCTTGGCGACCGGCGGGATGCCGGTGGCGGCGTCGCCGAGGATTTCGCGCTCGGCCTGGAGCCAGAAGTCCCAGTCCCGGCCCTCGGTGCAGCCATGCTGCTGCCACAGGGCATAGGCGCGGTCGCGGATCTTGGTCTCGGTGGTTTCGGTCATGGCGGGCTGATCCTTCTGCATTCTGAAAAACCAACGACAGCGCGGGTCCGATGCACCCTACCCGGGACATATACGCGCTCCCGGTCGGTAATCATCGGCCGGGAACGCGAAAAAATCCAGTCCCACCTCGCCCTGCGGCTCAGGTGACGACGTCCGGCGCGGTGCGACCGGTGCGTTCGGCGACCCCCGAGAGCGTCCGCGCGGCGGCGATCAGGTCGGCGAGCACGGTCTGGGTGTCGTCGTGCTGGCGTGCCGGATCGGCCTCGTAATGTTCGAGGTAGATCCGCAACGTCGCGCCGCTGGTGCCGGTTCCGGAGAGGCGGAAGACGATCCGCGCGCCGTCGTCGAAGCCGATCCGCACCCCTTGCCCGGCGGTGTGCTCGCCGTTGACCGGGTCGGTGTAGGCGAAGTCGTCGTGCAGCGTCACGGTGCGCCCGCCGACGCGCCGCCCGAGGAGCTTCGCGGCGCGCAGGTCGGCCATCAGCGCGTCCGCCGCCGCCTTGTCGAGGCCTTCGTAGTCGTGGCGCGAATAGTAGTCGCGGCCGTATTCGGCCCAGTGCGCGGCGAGCAGCTCGGCCACCGGCTTGCGCGTCCGGGCGAGGATGTTGAGCCAGTAGAGCACCGCCCACAGGCCGTCCTTCTCGCGCACGTGGTCGGAGCCGGTGCCGAAGCTCTCCTCGCCGCAGAACACCACCTTGCCCGCGTCGAGCAGGTTGCCGAAGAACTTCCAGCCGGTCGGGGTTTCGTAGGCGCCGACGCCGAGCTTGGCGGCGACGCGGTCGGCGGCGCGGCTGGTCGGCATCGAGCGCGCCACGCCCGAGAGCCGCCCGGCGTAGCCCGGCACCAGGTCGGCGTGGGCGGCGATCAGGGCGAGGCTGTCCGAGGGCGTGACGAAGCAGTCCCGGCCGAGGATCATGTTGCGGTCGCCGTCGCCGTCGGAGGCGGCGCCGAAGTCGAGGCAGCCGGGGCCACGGGTCGCCGCCACCAGTTCCGCGGCATGGACGAGGTTGGGGTCCGGATGGTGGCCGCCGAAATCGGGCAGCGGCACCGCGTTGACCACCGTGCCCGCGGGCGCGCCGAGGCGGTCTTCGAGAATCGCCTTGGCGTAGGGGCCGGTGATCGCGTGCATGGCGTCGAAGCGCATGCGGAAGTCGGCGCTTTTGAGCAGCGCCGAGATCGCGTCGAAGTCGAACAGCGTTTCCATCAGCGCCGCGTAGTCGGCCACCGGGTCCACCACCTCGATGGTCGTCTCGCCGAGACGCAGGGTCCCGAGCGCCGAAAGGTCGCAATCCGGGGCGTCGAGGGTGAGGTAGCGGGCGATCTTCTTGCTCGCCGCGAACACCGCCTCGGTCAGGCTCTCCGGCGCGGGGCCGCCGTTGGCGATGTTGTACTTGACCCCGAAGTCGCCTTCCGGCCCGCCGGGGTTGTGGCTGGCGGAGAGCACGAAGCCGCCGTAGGCGCGGTTTTTGCGGATCAGATGCGAGACCGCGGGGGTCGAGAGCAGGCCGTTCCGCCCCACCAGCACCCGCGCCACGCCGTTGGCGGCGGCCATCCGCAGGATCACCTGGATCGCCTCGGCGTTGAAGAAGCGGCCGTCGCCGCCGACCACCAGGGTCTTGCCGGCGACGTCGGGCAGGCAGTCGAACACCGACTGCACGAAATTTTCGAGATAGCGGGGGCGGCGGAACGCCGGCACCGCCTTGCGCAGGCCCGAGGTACCGGGCTTCTGGTCGTCGAACGGCGTGGTCGAGATCACCGTCGCGGCACGGGTCTCATGCATGGAAAGCCTCCGTTGGGACGTTATCCTTCGACATTAGGCAGAAACCCGGAATTCGTCCAGGTCAGGCGGCGGCGGCCGCTCCGGCGGCGCGCCCGGTGGCGAGGCAGGCGGTGATCAGATAGCCGCCGGTCGGCGCTTCCCAGTCGAGCATCTCCCCCGCGAGGATCACCTCCGGCGCGGTCTTGAGACGCAGGCGGTCGTCGACGCTCGCCCAGGTCACGCCGCCCGCGGCGCTGATCGCCTCGGCGAGCGGGCGAGGGCGGAGGAGGCGGAGCGGCGCGGCCTTGAGCGCGCGCGCCTGGCGGGCCGGAGGGAGAGCGTCGAAACCCGGCGCGGTTTCGCGCGCCAGGGCGGCGCGCAGGCCGTCGATCCCGGCGCGCTTCAGATGGGTGGCGAGCGAGCGGGACCCGCGCGGGCGGCCCAGGGCGCGGGCGAGGTCGGCTTCCGGGCGGTCGGGGGCGAGGTCGAGGGTCAGGATGGCGGTTCCTTCGGCGGCGATGGCGTCGCGCAGTTCGGCGGCGAGGGCGTAGACCGCGCCGCCCTCGATGCCGTGGGCGGTGATCGCGGCGTTGCCGCGAATCGCGCGGTCGCCGAAGCGGAACGTCGCGGTCGGCACCGGGGTTCCCGCGAAGCGGGCGGCGAAGGAAACGCTCCAGGCGATGTCGAAGCCGCAGTTGGCGGGCCGCCAGGGCGCGAACGCCGCCCCCCTGGCGGCGAGCGCCGCCGCCCAGTCGGCGTTGCCGCCGAGGCGCGGCCAACTCGGGCCGCCGAGCGCCAGCACCGTCCGGTCGGCGGCGAAGGTCTCGCGCCCGTCGGGGCCGTCGAAGGCGAGCGCGCCGCCCGACCAGCCGACCCAGCGGCGCCGGGTGTGCAGGCGCACGCCGAGGCGGTCGAGCCGCGCCAGCCAGGCGCGCAGCAGGGGGGCGGCCTTCATCGCCCGCGGGAACACTTTGCCGGAGCTGCCGACGAAGGTCTCCGCGCCGAGACCGTCGGCCCAGGCGCGAACCTCGGCGGGGCCGAAGGCCTGAAGGAACGGACGCAGGCGGTCGGCGGCGGAATAGGCGGAGAGGAAGGCGTCGCGTCCGGCCTCGCGGGTGAGGTTGAGGCCGCCGACGCCCGCGCGCAGCAGCTTACGGCCCGGGGTCGGCATCGCTTCGAACACCGTCACCGCCGCGCCCGCGTTCGCCGCCGTCTCGGCCGCCATCAGGCCCGCGGGGCCGCCGCCGACGACCGCGACGATCATTCAATGGGCCTCGGCTTCTGCTTCGCCCTCGCGCACCGGCAGGCGGCGCAGCCACGCGAAGCCCAGCACCGCCGAGGCGAGCGAGCCTGAAAGCACGCCGAAGCGCACCGCGTTGGCGTGCTGGGGGTCGGAGAACGCGAGCATGCCGATGAACAGGCTCATGGTGAAGCCGATGCCGGTGAGCAGCGCGACGCCGTAGATGTCGGTCCAGGTGGTGCCCTGCGGCATCTGCGCCACGCGGGTGCGGATCGCCAGCCATACCGCGCCCATCACCCCGGCCTGCTTGCCGAGGAACAGCCCGGCGGCGATGCCGAGCGGCACCGGCGCGACCATGTCGTCGGCGGTCATGCCCGCCAGTTCGATGCCCGCGTTGGCGAACGCGAAGATCGGCATGATCGCGAAGTTCACCCATCCGGCGATCGCGTGCTCCAGATGCTTGAGCGGCGATTCGCGCTCGCCGTGCGCGCAGTCGGCGGGGATCGCCAGCGCGAGCGCCACGCCCGCCAGCGTCGCGTGCACGCCCGATTTCAGCACCGCCACCCACAGCACCGCGCCGACCAGCAGGTACCAGGGGATGCGCCGCACGCCGAGGCGGTTCATCGCCGCCAGCACCGCCACGCAGCCGCCCGCCACGGCGAGCGGCGCGAGCGCGAGATCGGCGGTGTAGAACGCGGCGATGATGACGATCGCGCCGAGATCGTCGATCACCGCCAAAGCCATCAGGAAGATCTTGAGGGAGCGCGGCACCCGGGGCCCGACCAGGGCGAGGACGCCGAGGGCGAAGGCGATGTCGGTGGCCGCCGGGATCGCCCAGCCCCGCAGGGTTTCGGGGCTGCCGAGGTTGAAGCCGACGTAGACCAGCGCGGGAGCGGCCATGCCGCCCGCCGCGGCGAGCACCGGTAAGGCGGCGCGCTCCCGCGAGGAGAGTCTGCCGTAGAGCGCCTCGCGCTTGATTTCGAGGCCCACGAGCAGAAAGAAGATCGCCATCAGGCCGTCGTTGATCCAGAGATGCAACGGCTTGTCGATCTTGAAGTCGCCGAAGCCGACCGCGAGGTGGGCGTCGAGGGCGGCGCGGTAGATCTCCGCCAATCCGGAATTGACGAAAACGATGGCGACGAGCGCGCAGCCGACGAGGAGCATCCCGCTCGCGGCCTCGGGGTTGATCGGTAGCGGGCGTCTCGGAGGCATCGAAGGTCCTTCGGCAAGGTCGTGGCGACGGTGTCGGCAGGGCCTTCCTTATATGGGAAAAAACCGGCTTTCCGCCAGGGAATTCCGTGATTTTACGAGGGGCAGCGTCGACGCCCCGGCCGGAGCCGCGCGAGCAGTTCGGGCGGCAGCGACAGGCTCGCCACCGAGGCGATGGTGATCGCGAACCCGGCGATTTGGATCGGGCTCAGGGTCTCGCCGAGGATCGCCCACGCCGCCACCGCGGTGACCACCGGGCCCGACAGCGCGAGCAGCGATGCGCGCACCGCGCCGCAGCGGCGGATTCCCTCGAACAGCAGGAAGAACGGAATCACCGTGCAGGCGATCGCGTTGACCACGCCCCAGACGATTCCGACCTCGGGGAAGACGAGGGCGTCGAAGCCGGGAGTCGCCCCCACCAGCGCCACCATCGCCGCGAGGGTGACGGTGTTGGAGGCGGCGGTGAAGCGCGCCGAACCGATCTCCTTCATGATCCTCTGGCTGGCGGTGAGGTAGATCGCGTAGGTGACCGCCGAGGCGAGCGCCCAGAAGATGCCGTGCGTCTGCGTCGGGGTGAGCGCGCCGAGCCCCTTCGGCAGCGCCGCCATCGCCACGCCGACGTAGGTGACGGCGAAGGTGAGGACATCGCGCAGGCGCGGGCGGCGGCGCTCCAGCGCCGAGTTGAGGAAGATCACGATCACCGGAAAGGTGAACAGCACCAGCCGCGAGGTGCCCGCGTCGATCAGCGAGATCGCCGTGAGGTCGGTGTAGGCGGCGAGGAAGAACGCGAGGCCGGTCAGGCTGCTGAGCAGCCATTGCCGCTTCGTCAGCCCCAGTCCGCCCTTCACCAGGATTCGCGCGCCGAGCCAGAACAGCGGCACCGCGACGGCGAAGCGCAGCACCAGGAACGCCGGGACTCCCATGCCGGTGGCGTAGGCGAGCTTCGCCACCACGCCCTTGAACGCGAAGGCGACGGTCGCGCCGAGCACGGCGGCGGTGGCGAAGGTGTCGGGACGGTCGTCGACGGCGGAAGCCATTGGAACCTCTCCAGTCTGTGTTCCACGATCTAAGCCGGTTCCGGGCCATGCCGCGACTGCGTTTTGGTTTTATCAGCTATAACGTTTGCTGATATCGTGGCGGCATGGATATCCGCCAGCTCCGCAGTTTCGTTCACGCCGTCGAGACCGGCAGCCTGTCCGCCGCGGCGGTGCGGCTGCGCGTCACCCAGCCCGCGCTCACCCGCCAGATCCGCCTGCTGGAGGAGGAGGTGGGCGCGCCGCTGCTGGTGCGCACCGGCCGCGGCGTGAAGCCCACCGCCGCCGGGCTCGACGTCGAGGTGCGGGCGCGGCGCGTGCTCGCCGAGTTCGAGGCCCTCAACGCCGAGGTGCGCGCCCGGGTTGCCGAGGTTTCCGGCACCGTGCGCATCGCCTTCGCGCCGTCGATCGGCGCGGCGCTCGGCGGCGCGGTGCTGGAGCGGTTCCTGGCGCTCTATCCGGCGGTGCGGGTGGAGGCGGTCACGGTGCTTTCCGCTGCCGCGCGGGACGCGTTGCTGCGCGGGCGGCTCGATCTCGGCCTGATCTTCCCCGACCCGCATCCCGCGCCGAACCTGCGGCTCGAACCGCTGTGGAGCGAAACCCTGTCGTTCGTCGCGCCCAACCGCCCGCCGTGGACCGGCCGCGCCGAGGCGACCCTGGCGGAGGTGCTGGCGCAGCCGCTGATTCTGCCGGGCAAGGCCCACGGCCTGCGCGCCGCCGTCGAGGCCGCGGCCGCCGAGCGCGGCCTCGCGGTGACGGTGCCGGTGGAACTGGCGTCGATGAACCTGCAGCTCGACCTCGTCGCCCGCGGCATGGGGTGCTCGGTGTTTCCCGCCGCCGCGTGCGCCCTCGGCGTCGCCGCCGGGGTGCTCCGGGTGATGCCGATCGCCGACGCCGCCCTGCGCCGCCGCGCGGTGCTGGCGTGGTCGCGCGACTATCCGCCCAACCGCGCCACCCTCGCGCTGGTGGAGCTGTTGCGCGACTGGGGCGAATGGCTGCCCGGCGTCGAAGGCAGCCGCGCCGGCTGAGAATCAGGCCGCGAGGTCGATGCGGTTGCGGCCCCCGGTCTTGGCGCGATAGAGGGCGTCGTCGGCGCGGCGGATCAGGTCGTCGAGGCTGTCCGTCTCGGCGTGGAACTCGGCGATGCCGACGCTGACGGTGACCGGCATCGCGCACGAGAAGGGGTTGCCCTCCACCGCCGCGCGGATGTTGTCGGCGGCGCGCGCCGCCTCGGCGCCGTCGGTCTAGGGCATCAGGATCGCGAACTCCTCGCCGCCCCAGCGCGCCACGCAGTCGGAGACGCGGGTGCCGCCGCGCAGGATCGCGGCGATCTCGATCAGCACGGTATCGCCGATCTGATGGCCGCGGCTGTCGTTGATCGCCTTGAAGTGGTCGATGTCGAGGATCAGCAGCGACACCTGCTGGCAGTAGCGCCGCGCGCGTTCGATCTCGAGGTTCGCGGCGGCGTCGAACTGGCGGCGGTTCCACAGCCCGGTGAGGGCGTCGACGCGGCTCTGCGCCAGAAGCCGCTGTTCGAGTTCGTGGCGCTCGGTGATGTCGGCGACCACCCACAGCACCGCCTCCTCGCCGTCGACGCGGAGGTCGAGCGGTTGTAGCCGGGCCTCGAACCACACCGGCGCGTCCGGCCCTTCGTCGCCGAGGGTCTTCACGTCGCCGAGGGAGAGCGCGTATTCCACCGTCACCGGCATCTGGGTGGCGAGCGCGATCTCGATCTGCGCGAGGAACCACGCGGTCTTCTCGGGGGTGAGCATCTCGGCGAGGGTCTTGCCCGCGAGCGCGCTGCCGTCGCGGCGGCCGTCGCGGCCGCCGAAGATCGCGGCGCAGCGCCCGCTGCGCGTCAGCACGAATGCGGGATCCGGCAGCGCCGACAGGATCGTCGCCATCTCCTCGATGGAGAACATCGAAGTTCCTTCGCCCAACGGTTCAGATGCGGAGCCTTCAGATGTAGAGCGTCCGCACCCTTCGACAACCGTCAGTGCATCAGGCAGCGGCGGTCCTCGATGATGCGGCGCAGGATCGGCGTGGCGATCAACTCCATCGCGAGCCCGGTCTTGCCGCCGGGAACGACGATGGTGTTGCGGCGCGACATCCACGAGCCCTGCAACATCTGCAGGAGATAAGGGAAGTCGACGCGGAAGAGTTCCGGACGGCGGAAGCGGATCACCGTCAGGCTTTCGTCCTGGGTGGGAATGTCGCGCGCGATCAGCGGGTTGGAGGTGTCGACGATCGGCACCCGCTGGAAGTTGATGTCGGTGAGCTCGAACTGCGGCACCACGTAGCGGACGTAGTCGTCCATCCGTCGCAGGATGGTGTCGACCACCGCCTCCTGGGAATAGCCGCGGATGCGGGTGTCGCGGTGGATCTTCTGGATCCACTCGAGGTTGATTACCGGCGCGACGCCGACCTTGAGGTCGACGTACTGGCAGAGGTCGACGCCGTCGGTCCTCAGGCAGCCGTGCAGGCCCTCGTAGAAAAGCAGTTCGGTGTCCGGCGGGATGTCGATCCACGGCGTGAAGGTTCCGGCGACGCCGCCCGCCTTGTCCGCCTCGCGCTTGTTGTGGAGGTAGCGGCGGTAGCGGCCGGTGCCCTCCTTGCTCCAGTCGCGGAACAGGGTTTCGAGTTCCGGCCAGAGGTTGCCGGAGGGGCCGAAGTGGCTGATCCGCCGCCCTTCCGCCTCCGCCTCGCGAATCTTTTCCGGCATTTCGCAGCGGGTGTAGCGGTGGAAGCCGTCGCCCTCGACCACCGCGGCGGCGATCTCCTCGCGGCGGAACATGTGTTCGAAGGCTTCGCGCACCGTGCTGGTGCCTGCGCCCGAGGATCCGGTGACGGCGACGATCGGGTATCTGCGCGACATGGCGGGGGCTTCCGCGGAAGGAAAGGGTCAGGCCGAAACAACCTCCCGCCAGCCGGGGTAGAGCGCGTCCGCGTCGTGCGGGAAGGAGACGAAGGCGCGCGCCAGGTCGCGATCCGCGCGCGCCGCGTCGAGAAGCGGGGTGCCGCTTTCCCACGCCGCCACCGCGGCGCGCAGGGAGCGCGCGCCCGCGGCGGCGCCGTCGAGATGGCCGAAGGTGCCGCCGCCCGCGGTGAGAATCACGTTGGCGTGAGTCAGGTTGTCGAAAAAACCCGGCAAGCGCAAGGCGTTCATGCCGCCGGAGACGATCGGCGTGGCGGCTTTCATGCCGTGCCAGGGTTGCAGGAAGGCGGGACCGGCGGCGAGATCGTGGTCGAGCATGTCGGCGACGGCGCGGTCTTCGGGGCGGCCCTCCATCTTGCCGAAGCCCATGCCGCCGGTGTGGAAGCCCGACGCCCCCATCATCCGCGCGAGCTTGGCGAGCACCAGCGAGGTGTAGCCGCGCCGACTCTGGCGCGAGGTGATCGCGCCGTGGCCGGCGCGGTGGTAGTGGAGGAAGTGGTCCGGGTGGTTGCGGCGCACCGTCGCCACCGCGGTCGGCCCGGCGACGAATCCGTCGACGAGGAAGGCGACGTGGTCGGCGTTCTCGCCGAAGGCGTCGAGGATCAGCTCGCAGCGGGCGAGGATCTCCGCCGGGTCGTCGGCGGTGACGTTGGCGGAGAACAGCTTCGCCGCGCCGGTTTCGTCCTGGGCGCGCGCCATCGCGTCGGCGACCGCGCGCATCGTCTCCTTCATCGGCGCGAACACCTGGTTGCCCTGGGGCTCGTCGTTCTTGATGAAGTCGCCGCCGAGCCAGAAGTCGTGGCACGCCTTGGCGAACGGCTGCGGGCGCAGGCCGAGCTTGGGCTTGATGATGGTGCCGAGAATCGGCCCGGTGCCGCGGCCGAGCACGCGCCGCAGGGTTTCGATGTTCGCCGCCGGGCCGTCGAACGCCTTGAGGAAGTCGGGCGGGGCGTAGAAATCCAGAAGCTTGGCGTGGGCGATGTCGTCCATGCCCTGGTTGTTGCCCGCCAGCAGCGTCAGCACCGAGGCGACCATCGCCTTGCCGTCGGTGACGTTGCGGTCGAACAGCGCGAGCGGGAAGGCGATCCGCATCAGTCCGGCGTCCGCGTCGGCGTGGTAGACCAGCGCGTCGATGCCGCGGGTGAAGTCGTCGGTGGTGCAGACCTCGACGTTGGTGCCGGTCGAGGATTCGGCCGCGAAGTGCGCCGCGGCGGCGAGATAGGTGCCGCGCTTCGGCTGCATCGCGTAGACCGCGAGTACATGCCGGCCGCGCGCGATCAGCGCCGGTTCGTCGAGTTCGAGGGCGGCGTAGCGGTTCGACTGGTCCATTCCGGCTCCGGCGGGGGTGGCAACCGCAAGAGGGTAGGGACTGGCGCGACCGCCTGCAAGGCCAAGGTTGCGATGGCACTTGATTTCAGGGCGCGGACCCGTAGAGTCTGCGCCGAACGCGCAACCCCGGGAGACGCCGATGGCCGCCTACCAGTACATTTTCGTGATGAAGCACCTGACCAAGATCTATCCCGGCGGGAAGGAGATCATGAAGGGCTTGTCGCTGTCGTTCCTGCCGGGCGCGAAGATCGGCGTGCTCGGGCCGAACGGTGCGGGCAAGTCGACCCTGCTCAAGATCATGGCGGGCCTCGACACCGAGTTCGGCGGCGAGGCCTGGTCGGCCGAGGGCGCCAAGGTCGGCTACCTCGAACAGGAGCCGCAGCTCGACCCGTCGAAGGACGTGCTCGGCAACGTCATGGAGGGCGCCGCCGAGGTCAAGGGCCTGCTCGACCGCTTCGAGGCGGTCTCGGCGCGCTTCGCCGAGGAGCTCACCGAAGACGAAATGAACGACCTGATCGCCGAGCAGGCGGAGTTGCAGGAGAAGATCGACGCCGCCGACGGCTGGGATCTCCAGCGCACCGTCGAGATCGCCATGGACGCCCTGCGCTGCCCGCCGGGCGACGCCGACGTCACGGTGCTTTCGGGCGGCGAGAAGCGCCGCGTCGCGCTCTGCCGCCTGCTGCTGGCGAAGCCCGACCTGCTGCTGCTCGATGAGCCCACCAACCATCTCGACGCGGAGTCGGTGCAGTGGCTGGAACAGCACCTGCGCGAATACGCGGGCACCGTCGTCGTCGTCACCCACGATCGCTACTTCCTCGACAACGTCACCGGCTGGATTCTCGAACTCGACCGCGGCCAGGGCATCCCCTACGAGGGCAACTACACCTCGTGGCTGGAGCAGAAGCAGAAGCGCCTGGAGCAGGAGGCGCGCGAGGAGAGCGCGCGTCAGCGCACCATCCGCAACGAGCTGGACTGGATCCGTCAGTCGCCGAAGGCGCGGCAGGCGAAGAGCAAGGCCCGCATCGCCGCGTTCGACGAACTCGTCGAGCGCGCCGCCAACCGCAGCCTCGACGAAGCGCAGATCGTCATCCCGCCGGGCCCGCGCCTCGGCGGGCTGGTGCTGGAGGCCGAGAATCTCTCGAAGGCCTACGGCGACCGCGTGCTGTTCGAGAACCTGTCGTTCAAGCTGCCGCCCGGCGGCATCGTCGGCGTGATCGGCGCCAACGGCGCGGGCAAATCCACCCTGTTCCGCATCATCACCGGTCAGGAGGAGCCCGACGACGGCAGCTTCCGCGTCGGCGATACCGTCAAGCTCGGCTACGTCGACCAGTCGCGCGACACTCTGCGCGCCGACAAGACGGTGTGGGAGGAAATCTCCGACGGCGAGGCGGAGGTCAACCTCGGCACCCGCAAGATGGCGTCCCGCGCCTACGTCGGCCAGTTCAACTTCAAGAACACCGACCAGCAGAAGAAGGTCGGACAGCTTTCGGGCGGCGAGCGCAACCGCGTTCATCTCGCGAAGATGCTGAAGTCGGGCGTCAACGTTCTGCTGCTCGACGAACCGACCAACGACCTCGACGTCGAAACCCTGCGCGCGCTCGAAAACGCGCTGGCCGACTTCCCCGGCTGCGCGGTGGTGATCAGCCACGATCGCTGGTTCCTCGACCGTCTCGCCACCCACATCCTCGCGTTCGAGGGCGACAGCCACGTCGAATGGTTCGAGGGCAACTTCCAGGACTACGAGGCCGACAAGCGCCGCCGCCTCGGCGCCGACGCCGATCAGCCGCACCGCCTCAAGTTCAAGCCGCTGACCCGCGGCTGAAATCCCCCAAAGAAAAAGCCCCGGAGTCGCCTCCGGGGCTTTTTTCGTCGAAGCGGACGACCTCAGTTCTCGGGCAGGGGGGCGGGCTGCTTGCCGGCGCGCAGGTCGTCGCGCATCCGCGAAAGGGCCGTCATCAGGCCGTCGAGGCCGCCCTCGCGGCGCATCACCGAGGCGTACTGCTTGCGGGTGTTGATCAGCATCGAGTTGGCCTCGATCACCACGTCGATCAGCTTCAACTGACCGCCCTGGCGCTCCTGCACCCGCCAGACGATCGGGATCGGCTTGCCGCTGGAGGTCTGCACCTGGCTCTCCACGAACACGTCCGACTTGTCCTGATAGGCGCCGGTCACCTGGATACGCACGTCGCTGTATTCGTCGAGGTGCGAGATCCAGGTGAGGATCGAGACGTCCTCGAACAGCTGGATGAATTCCTTTTTCTTCGCCTCGGAGGCACCGCGCCACTCGCGGCCGACCACGAATGCGGCGATGCCGGGAATGTCGGCGGCTTCGACGAACAGCTCGCGGAAGCGTTCCTCGCGCTGGGCGTCCGAGATCTGCGCGCCGATGACGTCGTTGATCGCGGTATCGACGAGCTTGGCAACGAACTTGGTCGCCTGCTCGGTGGGCGCGGCGTGGGCCGCGCCGGGGACCAGCAACAGAAGGGCGAGCGCTGCGCTCCGCAGGGCGGGCGCGGCGCGGCGGAATGCATCGAGCATTGCAAATTCCTCGGTATCAGGCGGTTAGGACTGGGGCGTGAAGCTGAAGCGGTAGCCTTCGCCTTCGCCGGGGCGGTCCGCCGCCGAGCGGTTCATGATGTCGAGCATGCGCTTCTGGCGCACGAAGTCGCGCACCGCGACATAGTAATCGACGGAGGTGCGCTCAAGTTCCTCGAGCGGGTCGATCAGCGGCACGCGATTGTCGACGACGGTGAGACCGAAGCGGGTCCACATCAACGGTTCCGCCGCGTTCCAGTCGGAATTCATGCCGAGCCAGAACAGCGGGTCGGAGGCGAGATCGGCGACCGCGCCGACGGTGTCGCGCGGGTTCGAGGGGCCGAACAGCGGCCAGACGAGGTACGGGCCGTCGCCGACGCCCCACACCGCCAGGGTCTGCCCAAAATCCTCCTCCTGCCGCGTGTCGCCGGTTTCCGCCGCGGCGTCGATCAGGCCGCCGACGCCGGCGGTGGAGTTGACGATGAAGCGCTTCAGCACGATCAGCGACCGGTCGAAATCGCCCTGCAGCAGGGTGTTGAGCAGGTCGATCGGCGAGCGCAGGTTGATCAGCGCGTTGTGGATGCCCTTGCGCGCGGGCTCGGGCACGTAATCGCGGTACCCGGTCGCGACCGGCTTCAGGGTGTAGCGGTCGAGCGTCATGTTGAAGGAGAAGATCGCGCGGTTGACCGGCTCGAGGGGATCGTTCGCGTCGTCGGCGTCCTGCGCCAGGACCGGCGTCGCCGAAAGAGACAGGGCGCAGAGGGCGCCGAAACCGGCGCGGCGCAGAGAACGCGAAACAGACGAAAAACCGATCATGATGAATGCTTCCAAGGTAGGCGCGATCCGGAGAGCGCGGCAGAACGCGCGGCTCACACTTCCCATATCATAGCGGCGCCCGGAGTTTCTAGTGACAAGACGCAGGGTTGCGGTCGGAATCCGGGTAAGTGTGGCAAAAACCGAACACCCGCCGCGACGGGTGTGACGGAGGTCACTCAGAACCGAATTGACATATAAATATTCGTGTATACGTTAGGTGCTTCTTTGGGAGGTCGTTGCCGATGAACGCCACTTTAGGTTGCCTGCGGGCCCTCGCCGAACCGACGCGGTTGCGTCTGGCGCGGCTGTGCGCCGCCGACGATCTGACCGTGAGCGACCTCACCGATCTGCTCGGATCCAGCCAGCCCGGGGTGTCCCGGCATTTGAAGCTGCTGGTCGAGGGCGGCGTGCTGGAGCGCTTCCGCGAGGGGAGCTGGGTGTTCTACCGACTCGCTCGCGACGGAACCCAGCTGCCGCTGGTGCGCGCGGCGCTCGACGCGTTGTCGGTCAACGATCCGGTGCTCGCCGCCGACGATGACCGACTCCGGCGCTTGGCCGAACGGCGCGCCGAGCGGGCCCGGACGTGGTTCGACACCCTCGCCGCAGATTGGGACCGCCTGCGCGGCCTTCAGGCCGACGACGCACTGGTGGAGGCGACGGTTCTCGATCTCGTGCGCGCCGAACCGGCGGTCAGTCTGCTCGACGTCGGCACCGGCACCGGGCGGATGCTGGCGCTGCTCGGCCGGGATCTGCCGCGCGCCGAGGGGGTGGATCTTTCGCCCGAGATGCTGGCGCTCGCGCGCGAGCGGCTGCAGGGGCTGGGGCTGCGCCATTGCGTGGTGCGCCTGGCTGACATGGAGCGCTTGCCGGGCGACCTGCGCGGTTTCGATCTCGCGGTCTTCCATCAGGTTCTGCATTATTCGCAGCGCCCCGGCGCGGCGGTGCGCGAGGCCGCCCGCGCGCTCGTGCCCGGCGGGCGACTGCTGATCGTCGACTATCTGCCGCACGCGCTCGAAGAGTTGCGCGCGGTCCACAACCATGCCCGGCTCGGCTTTTCCGACGTCGAGGTGCGGAGCTGGTTCGCCGATGCCGGGCTCGACCCCGGGCCGGCGCGCGAGCTGCCCGGCCGCTCGCTGACCGTCGGCATCTGGGTCGGCCGCAAGACATCGCAACAGGGAGACGCCCGATGAACCATCCCGAAACCCAGCAAGCCCGGCGCGATCCGCTCGCCGCGGCGGGGCGCGTGCGCGTCTCCTTCGAGTTCTTCCCGCCCAAGACCGAGAAGATGGCGCAGTCGCTGTGGGAGGCGGTGGAGCGCCTCGCGCCGCTGGCCCCGGAGTTCGTGTCGGTGACCTACGGCGCGGGCGGCTCGACCCGCGAGCGCACCCACGAGACGGTGGTGCGGATCGCCCGCGAGACGCCGATGAAACCCGCCGCGCACCTGACCTGCGTCGCCGCCACGCGCGACGAGATCGACGCGGTGGCGAAGGCCTACTGGGACGCGGGCATCCGCCACGTGGTCGCGTTGCGCGGCGATCCGCCGGACGGCCAGTCGGCCTACGCGCCGCATCCGGGCGGCTACGCCTACGCCTCCGATCTCGTCGCCGGGCTGCGGCGGATCGCCGATTTCGAGATCAGCGTCGCCGCGTATCCCGAGTGCCACCCGCAGTCGCGCTCGCCCGAGGACGACCTCGACAATCTCAAGCGCAAGATCGACGCCGGGGCGACCCGCGCGATCAGCCAGTATTTCTTCGACGCCGACGTGTTCCGGCGCTTCCGCGACCGGGTCGCGCGGGCGGGGATCTCGGTGCCGGTGGTGCCGGGGATTCTGCCGGTCACCAACTTCGCCCAGGTGGTGAAGTTCTCCGCCGCGTGCGGCGCGAGCGTGCCGCAGTGGATGCACCACGCGTTCGAGGGGCTGGACGACGATCCGGAAACCCGCCGCCTGGTCGCCGCCACGGTGGCGGCCGCGCAGGTGCGGGCGCTCGCCGACGACGGCATCCAGGATTTCCACTTCTACACTCTCAATCGCGCCGATCTGACGTTCGCGATCTGCCACCTGCTGGGGGTGCGTCCGCAGCCCTGACGTCTCCGGCCCCGACGCCCGAAAAGAGGCGGGGGCTCGCTCGAACCCGTGACGAAGGCCGTAGCTTATGACCGATTTTCTCAATGCCCTTTCCGAGCGCGTGCTGCTGTGCGACGGCGGCATGGGCTCGCTGGTGCAGGCGCTCGACCTCTCGGTCGAGACCGACTTTCTCGGCAAGGAGAACTGCACCGAGGTGCTGGTGCTCTCGCGCCCCGACGTGATCCGCGAAATTCACGCCCGCTATTTCGCCGCCGGGGCCGACTGCGTCGAAACCGACACCTTCGGCGGTTCGCCGGTGACGCTCGGCGAGTTCGACCTCCAGGACCGCGCGTACGAGATCAACAAGCGCGCCGCCGAGATCGCGCACGAGGCGGCCGAGGGCTTCGCCGACGGCCGGCAGCGCTTCGTGCTCGGCTCGATCGGCCCGGGCACCAAGCTGCCGAGCCTCGGCCACATCGCCTACGACGCGCTCGAATCCGCGTTCTCGGTGCAAAGCGCGGGTCTGATCGCGGGCGGCGCGGATGCGCTGCTGATCGAGACCTGCCAGGACCCGCTGCAGATCAAGGCGGCGGTCAACGGCGCGAAGATCGCGCGCGAGGGCGCGGGGGCGAAGACGCCGATCCTGGTGCAGGTGACGGTGGAGACGACCGGTACCCTGCTGGTGGGCGCGGAGATCGCCGCGGCGGCGACCGCGCTTCAGGCCCTCGGCATCGACAGCCTCGGCCTCAACTGCGCCACCGGCCCGGCCGAGATGGCGAAGCACGTGAAGTGGCTGGCCGAAAACTGGCCGGGGCTGATCTCGGTGCAGCCCAACGCCGGGTTGCCGGAACTGGTCGACGGCCAGACCCATTATCCGCTCTCGCCCAGGGAACTCGCCGACTGGCACCGCCGCTTCGTCGCCGAGGACGGCGTCAACCTGATCGGCGGCTGCTGCGGCACCCGGCCGGAACACATCGCCGCGATCGACGCGATGCTCAAGGAAATCGGCAACGGCGACCGCCCCGCGCCGGTGAAGCGGTCGGTCCACTGGGTTCCGGCGGTCGCCTCGCTCTATTCGGCGGTGCCGCTGCGGCAGGAGAACGCGATTCTCTCGATCGGCGAGCGCTGCAACGCCAACGGCTCGAAGAAATTCCGCGAGTTCCAGGATGCGGAGAACTGGGACGGCATCGTCGGCATGGCGCGCGAGCAGGTGCGCGAGGCGTCGCACACGCTCGACGTCTGCACCGCCTTCGTCGGACGAGACGAAATCCGCGACATGACCGAGGTGGTCTCGCGCCTGCGCGGCTCGGTCGACGCGCCGCTGGTGATCGACAGCACCGACACCAAGGTGATCGAGGCGGCGCTCAAGCTCTACGGCGGCAAGGCGATCATCAACTCGATCAACTTCGAGGACGGCGAGCACGAGGCCGCCGAACGCCTCAGGCTCGCGCGCAAATACGGCGCGGCGGTGATCGCGCTGACCATCGACGAAACCGGCATGGCCAAGGACGCCGCCGCCAAGCTGGCGATCGCCAAGCGGCTCCACGCGTTCGCCTGCGTCGAACACGGCCTGCCCGCGTCGGACCTGCTGTTCGATCCGCTCACCTTCACCGTCTGCACCGGCAATCCGGACGACCGCCGCCTCGCGCTCGAAACCCTGGAGGCGATCGCCGCGATCCGCGCCGAGTTGCCGGAATGCCAGATCTGCCTCGGCCTTTCCAACGTGTCGTTCGGGCTCAAACCCGCGGCGCGGCACGTCCTCAACTCGGTGTTCCTCGACCTTGCGGTCAAGGCCGGGATGACCGCGGCGATCCTCCACGTTTCGAAGATCATGCCGCTGCACGCGATCCCCGAGGCCGAGGCGCGCGCCGCCGAGGATCTGATCCTGGCGCGGGGCTGGGAGTCGGGCGATCCGCTCCAGGCGTTCATCGCGCTGTTCGAGAACAAGGCCGACGCGGAAGCCGAGGCGCGTCCCGAACCGGCGACGGTGGAGGAACGGCTGATCCGCCGCATCGTCGACGGCAACCGCGTCGGCATCGACGCCGATCTCGACGCGGCGCTCGAAACCCATGCGCCGCTCGACATCATCAACACCCTGCTGTTGGAGGGGATGAAGACGGTCGGCGAGCTGTTCGGCTCGGGCAAGATGCAGTTGCCGTTCGTGCTCCAGTCGGCCGAGACGATGAAGGCGGCGGTCGCCTACCTGGAGCCGTTCATGGAGCGGGTCGAGGGCCAGCACAAGGGCACGATGGTGCTGGCGACGGTGAAGGGCGACGTTCACGACATCGGCAAGAACCTCGTCGACATCATCCTCACCAACAACGGCTACAAGGTCGTCAACCTCGGCATCAAGCAGCCGGTGGAGGACATCCTCAAGGCGGTGGAGGAACACCGCGCGGACGTCGTCGGGATGTCTGGCCTGCTGGTGAAGTCCACGGTGATCATGCGCGAGAACCTGATCGAGATGACGCGGCGCGGACTCTCGGTGCCGGTGATCCTGGGCGGCGCGGCGCTCACCCGCAAGTACGTCGAGGAGGACTGCGTCGACGCCTACGCCACCTGCGGCCGCGTCGCCTACGGCAAGGACGCGTTCGACGATCTCGATCTGATCGGGCGGATCATGGGCGGCAGCTTCGACGCCTATCTCGCGGAGCGGCAGGCGAAGCGCGCCGGGCGGCCGTCGAACACCCGCCGCGCGCTCGGCCGGGCGAAGCGCCCGAGCGAGCGCCCGGTCGACGTCGAGGCCCTGGCGCTGCGGCGCGCCGAGCTGGCGAAGCGGGCCGAGGTGCCGAAGCCGCCGTTCTGGGGGGCGCGGCTGGTCGAGGAGGTTCCGCTCAAGGCGCTGATTCCGTTCGTCAACGAGCGCATGCTCTACCAGTTCCAGTGGGGCTACCGGAAGCAGGGCAAGTCCCTGGAGGACTGGATGGCATGGGCGGCGAAGGAGGTGCGGCCGGTGTTCCACGACCTCGTCGCCCGCTGCGAGCGCGAGGAGATCCTCAAGCCGCGGGCGGTCTACGGCTACTGGCCGTGCGCCTCCGAGGGCGACGCGGTGATCCTGTTCGACCCGGAAACCGGCGCCGAGACCGCGCGCTTCGGCTTTCCGCGGCAGTCGGGCGAGGACGGGCTGTGTATCGCCGACTTCTTCCGCGACGTTTCCTCCGGCGAGCGCGACGTGATCGGCCTCCAGGCGGTGACGGTGGGGGCCAAGGCTTCGGAAACCGCGCGCGAATGGTTCGCGCAGGACAAGTACCAGGACTACCTCTACCTGCACGGCGCGTCGGTGGAGTTGGCCGAGGCGATGGCGGAATATACCCACAAGCGGATCCGCGCCGAGTTGGGCTACGCCGCCGAGGACGACCGCGACATCGACAAGATGCTGGCGCAGGGCTACCGCGGGTCGCGCTACTCGTTCGGCTATCCGGCCTGCCCCAATCTCGAGGATCAGGCGGCGCTGCTGCGGCTCCTCGGGGCGGAGCGGATCGGCCTCAAGCTCACCGACGAGTTCCAGCTCGACCCGGAACAGTCGACCTCGGCGATCGTGGTGCTGCACCCGCAGGCCAAGTACTTCGGGGTGTAGGATGGAGGGCCTCGGCGGCGGTCAGCCGCCGAGGGCCCGGTGCAGATACTCCAGGCGTTCCTTCGCGCCGGGGTGGGTGGAGAGCCAGCCGGTTCCGGCGTTGCCGGCGGCGGCGAGGCAACGCGCGCGCGCGTCCTCGGCAACGTCGGCGCAGGCCTGCGACGTCAGCTTTTCGATGGCGGTGACGAACAGGGCCGGGTCGAGCCCTCCGGCGCGCAGAAAGTCGAGCGCGGCGAGGTCGGCCTCCTTCTCGAAATTCCGGCTGTTGTTGAACGACCAGACGTTGATCAGCGTGGCCGACAGCTCTTCGAGCAGACTGTCGTCGACGCCGAGGACGACCGAGGCCATCGCCGCCGCTCCGGCGAGAGCGAGAACCTGCTGCATCGCGTGGCGGTTTTCCACATGCGCCAGTTCGTGCGCGATCACCGCCAGCACCGCGTCGTCGGAGCCGAGCAGGCCGACGAGGTCGTCGGTGACGATGATCGGGCCGCCGGGCAGGGCCATGGCGTTGGCGCCGAAGATCCGGCTGCGGTGGAAGACGATCTCCGGGCGGCGGGTCAGGCGCGCGGCTTCGGCCAGAGCGTCCGAGCGGCGGCGCAGGGTCTGCCGCCGCCGTTCCGGAAGCTCGCTGGCGGACAGGTCGATGCGTCGCAGCGTGGCGTAGGTGTGTTCGCCGACGAGCTGCTCCAGGCGGTCGGGGAGCGCCAGCGCGATGCCGCGCGCCGCCAACGGCAGCGCCGCGCGGACGAACAGCACGCAGAGGACCAGCGCGAGCCCCATCGCCAAAGCCTTGACCGGGGAAAACGCTTCCAGCGCGGCGATCCGCCGCCGCATGCGGCCTTGGAACCGGGCGGCGATCTCCGGCGGCAGGGGGCGGTCGGCCTTGAAGCTGCTCCCGCCGCGAAAGTGCAGGGTGTCCCGTGCCTGAAGGTCGTCGACGGTGAGGCCGTCGACCGTCGTGCCGTCCGCCAGAGCCGCCGAGACGCAAGGAGCGCCGGTCCCCGGCGTGACGGACAGCCGTGCCGCCTGGCTCTTCGAGGAGAGGGGCGGGAAGAACTGCCCCTCCAGGATATCGGGTTCGCGCATCGTCAAATCCCGAGTTCGATGCCTTCGAGATCCATGAATTCCTGGCCGAACGCTCCGACGTTCCGGGTCTCCGCGTCGAGGAATTCGTGCGAGGCGTCGGTGAGGTTGACGCCGGTGTTCTCCGCCAGATACCGGTAGCGGCGGATCATCGCCCAGGGGAACAGCAGGCCGAGCGAGACCAGCGTCACCAGCGCGTTGCTGATCGAAATCCACAGGACGCGCAAGGGGTTGAGCCGGGAATCGAAGGTCGCGGCCTCGCCCAGGGTCAGCGAGCGCAGCAGGATGTTGCGACAGACGACCCGGTACATCGTCTGGAACAGGTAGAGGAAGGCGGCGATCGGGAAGAGCACGAACTGGATCACCGGCAACCTGCCGTCCCCGAGCGCGCCGACCAGCGCCGTCAGCAGCAGTCCGATTCCGGCGGCGGCCACAACCGGCACCACGGTCGCGGCGAGAAATCCCTTGTAGTACTGCGCGATCGTCGCGTCGGCGCGGAAGCGGGTGGTGCCGAAGGCATGGCTTTCGGCGAAGTAGCGGTAGGTGTAGCGGGCGATCAGCGGCACCAGCGTGCCGAGGGAAATCACCGCCACGAACGGACAGACGACGAAGAACAGGAAGCTCTTACCGTAGGTGCCGTGCCAGTTCAGGCGGACGTTCCGCCACGAGGTCATGCGCGCCGAGAACCGGAGAGAGCGATTGATCAGCCACGGCAGCAGGAAGACGAAGGCGATCGAGAAGGGGATCGCGGACAAGGGAAAGAGCGTGGTGACGATCGAATAGACGGCGATCGCCGCAAAGGCGATCAGGCGCCCGATGAGGATTTGCTTTCCCGTGGCATGATAGGAAAACGAGAAGTTCTGGATCATCGTGTTGTTGTAGAAATATTTGATTCGTCTCACCTTGGCCCAGGCCGAGTAGATGCCGAGGGTGACGATGGAGAGAAATAGGTTGGAGATCCAGATTCCGAAGTATTCTCCGGCGCGACCGTGAAAGCCGACCCGGCGGAAGGCCGGTTCGAGGCTTTCCGCTTCAGGCTCTGCGTGCATGGACATTGTCTTTCGTTGCCCCCGATGTGTGGCGTTGTTTCCGTGATCTCCCTCCAGATCGGGCCCAGGTTAGCCGAACGTGCCTCGGTTCGGAAGCGTCAGTCTTCCTCGGCGGCGGCGCGTGGGGACGATTGATCTTGTCGTCGGGCGTCCGTGGCCTCACCATGGACGCCCGATTGAGTGCCCGACGGACCCGCCATGGAGGAGTTCACCGACAGCCCGGAATTCGCCCTCGCCACCGCGCGGCGCGCGAGCGAGGCGATGGCGTTGCACGGCGTGGTGCCGCATCCGCGCAACTATGCGCTGTGGTATGCCTATTGCGCCGGCAAGTTGCTGCCGCTGGTGCGCGCCGTCGATGCGGCGATTGCCGCCGGCCAGCCGTTCACTGAGGCCCGTTGCGCCAGTTTCTACGCGCGGTTCGTCGCCGAGCCGGAAGCCGACCCGGGGATCGAGGCGGCGAGCGAGAGCGTGCGCCAGAGCGTGTTGCGGGCGATGGAGTACGTGGGCTCGGCGCACCGCGCCGCCAGCGACTACGGCCGCACCATCGAGGCGGCGGCCGACCGGCTGGAGGATCCGAATTCGGAAGAGGTGGCGCTGGTGCTGACCCGGGCCGCCGCCGAAACCCGCCGCTTCGTCGACGTCAACCGCTCGCTCGAACGCAATCTCGCCGCCTCGGAGCGCGAGATCTCGCAGTTGCGCGAGCACCTGGAGGCGCTGCGCCGCGCCGGACGCGCCGATCCGGTCACCGGCCTCGCCGCGCGCCGGGTCTACGACATCGCCCTCAAGGAGCACGTCGTCCTCGCCGCCCACGACCGCCAGCCGCTCGCGGTGATCGTCATGGACGTCGACGGCTTCGCGGAGTTCCGCGCGAGTTACGGCCAGGTGATGGCGGATCAGGTGCTGCGGCTGATCGGCCGCACGATTCTCGAAAACGTCAAGGGGCAGGATACGGTGTCGCGCCACGGCGACCAGAGTTTCGCGGCGATTCTGCCGGGGACCGGCCTCGCCCAGGCGGAAGCCACCGCAGAGAGCATCCGCGCCGCGATCGCCGCCCGCAGCATCGTCAACCGCCGCACCCGCGCCACCCTCGGGCAGGTCACGCTCTCCCTCGGCATCGCCGAGCTGCGCAACGGCGAAACCCACGCCGATCTGATGCGCCGCGCCGCCGAGGCGCTGCACGCCGCCAAGGTCGGCGGCGCCAACCGCGCGGTGTGCGCGTCCTGAGGGCGGCTCAGTCGAAACGATGGCCGACCGGCTGCGGCGGAGGCGGCGGCTCGATCTCGTCGCTGAGGTCGGTGCGCAGCTTGGCGGGCGCGGGGTCCGACTTGCGCGAGAGGAAGCGCAGCGCCAGCGCCTTGTAGAGCGGATGCGGGCAGACGATGCGCGAGACGCCGAACGCCAGGAACGACACCGCCATCAGCGGCACGATCATGCCGTGGTTGCTGGTCATTTCCATCACGATCACCGCGGCGGTGATCGGCGATTGCACCACGCCGGTGAAGTAGGCGGCCATGCCGAGGAGAATGCAGGCGTCGAGCGGCACGTCGGCGACGAACCGCGCCACCACCGAGCCGAGACCGGCCCCGGCGGACAACGACGGCGAGAACAGCCCGCCGGGGATGCCGCTGAGGTAGGACACCGCGGTGGCCAGCACCTTGAGCGGGAAGAACAGCCAGCCGAGGCTGCCGCCGTCGAGCATGGTGCGCGCCTCGGTGTAGCCGGTGCCGTAGGTGGCGTTGCCGGAGACCACGCCGATCAGCGCGAGCGCGAGGCCGCAGGCGGCGGCGAACAGTACCGGGCGCTGCCGCGCGAGGTGGCCGATCGCGCCGGGCAGACCGTTCTGGCTCGCGCCGATCAGCAGGCGCGAGAACAGGCCGCCGACCGCGCCGCCGACGATGCCGATGATGCCGACCGCGAGCCAGCCGCTGCCGATGTCGAGGGTGGCGATCGAGTGGCCGAAATAGGGCGAATTGCCGACCAGGGCGAGGGAGGTGATGCCGGAGAGGATCACCGCGGTCATCACCGTGCCGCTGGTGCGGGTTTCGTAGGAGCGGGTGAGTTCCTCGATCGCGAACACCACGCCCGCGAGCGGCGTGTTGAAGGCGGCGGCGATGCCCGCCGCGCCGCCCGCCACCGTCATGCTGCGCTCGCTCAGGGCGGAGTTGAGGCGGAACATCCGCGAGAACCCGAGCATCAGCGACGCGCCGACCTGCACGGTTGGCCCCTCGCGCCCGACCGATGCGCCCGACGCGAGCCCGATCGCGGTGAGGCAGATCTTGGCGGCGGCGATCGGCAGCGACAGCACCGCCCGGCGCTGCTCGGCCGAGAGGCTGAGCGCCGCAATCGTCTGCGGAATGCCCGAGCCCTGCGCGCCGGGGACGAGACGGATGGTGACGAGCGCCGCGAGCGCGAGGCCGAGCGGAGTGATGACGAACGGCAGGGCGGGGTGGCGTTCGAGGAGGCGGCTGAAGATCTCGAACGCCTGCTCGGTCACCTGGGCGAACAGGATCGCCACCAGCGCCACCGCGATGCCGCCGACCCAGACCGAAAAGCGCTTGAACCAGCGGGTGGCGAACACCCACCAGTCGGCGGGAGAGCGGGCCGCGCGGCGGCTGCGGGGGGAACGCGGCAGGCGGAAGCGGAAGACGGGCAAAGGCATCGGGGAGGGGTTCTCGGCACGGCGCGGGTTGCGGTTCATCCGGAACCAGATCCCCATCGCCCCCCAGGCCCACGCCGGCGAGGAAAATGTGTTCCGAAGCGAAATTTGAGCCTTAAATAAGGCACACGCAGTTTAGGGAGCGCCGTTCCCCGAGGGCAAGGACTTTCGCCACGTTTTTTTCGCCTCCGCGCGCATGCCGGCGCGGAGGCGTGGTTGCCCCTTGCGGCGGGGGCCTCCGATGGGGCACAACACCCCGATCCGTTTCACCGAAGAGAGACCGATGACCGATCCGTTCGCACTCGATGACGGCTTCGCGCCGCCGCCGCCCGCTCCCGGGCCCGCGCCCGAAACCCTGCTCGCCGGGCTCAACCCCGAGCAGGCCGAGGCGGTGCGCACCACCGAGGGCGCGGTGCTGGTGCTCTCGGGCGCGGGCACCGGCAAGACCAAGGTGCTGACGACGCGGCTCGCCTACCTGCTGGCGGGCGGTTTCGCGCAGCCCTGGCAGATCCTCGCGGTCACCTTCACCAACCGCGCCGCGCGCGAGATGCGCGAGCGCGTCGGCGCGATGATCGGCGACGCCGGGGCGGCGGTGGCGCTCGGCACCTTCCACGCCCTCGGCGCGCGGATGCTGCGGCGCGACGGCGAGCGGATCGGCCTGCCGCGCGATTTCGCGATTCTCGACGCCGACGACCAGTTGCGCCTGATCAAGCAGATCGCCGCCGGGCAGGAGATCGATTCGAAACGCTGGCCGCCGCAGGCGCTGCTGGCGGTGGTGCAGCGCTGGAAGGATCGCGGCGTGCCGCCGGAGCGGGTCGGCAACGACCCCGGCGCGGAATACGCGGGCGGCCGCGCGGTGGCGGTCTACCGCGCCTATCAGGCCGAACTCGCGCGCCTCAACGCCTGCGACTTCGGCGACCTGCTGCTGAAGTGCCTGGAGCTGTTCCAGGCAGCGCCCGACGTGCTGGAGCGCTATCAGCGGCGCTTCCGCTACATCATGGTCGACGAGTATCAGGATACCAACGTCGCCCAGGGGCTGTGGCTCAAGGCGCTGGCGCGCGGCTGGGGTAACCTCTGCTGCGTCGGCGACGACGACCAGTCGATCTACTCCTGGCGCGGCGCCGAGGTCGGCAACATCCTGCGCTTCTCCCACGATTTCCCCGAGGCGAAGATCGTCCGCCTGGAAACCAACTACCGCTCCACCGGCCACATCCTCGCCGCCGCCGCGCATCTGATCGCGCAGAACGCCGACCGCCTCGGCAAGACCCTGCGCCCGGCCTCGGGCGAGGCGGGCGAGAAGGTGGCGGTGCGCGGCGTCTGGACCGGCGAGGACGAGGCGCGCGTGGTCGTCGAGGCGGCGGAGGCGTTGCAGCGCAAGAAGGTGCCGCTGTCCGAGATCGCGGTGCTGGTGCGGGCGGGCTTCCAGACCCGCGCCTTCGAAGAGCGGCTGATGGCGGAGGGCGTGCCCTACCGCGTCGTCGGCGGCCCGCGCTTCTACGAGCGCCAGGAGATCCGCGACGCGGTCGCCTACCTACGGCTGGTGAGCCAGCCCGCCGACGACCTCGCGTTCGAGCGCATCGTCAACCTGCCGCGTCGCGGCATCGGCGATTCCACCGTCGCCCAGGTGCGCGACGCCGCCCGCGCCCGCAACCTGCCGATGACCGCGACCGCGGCGGAGATGATCGCCGCCGGGGATCTCGCCGCGCGCGCCCGCACCTGCCTCGGCCGCTTCCTCGAAGACCTGGCGACCTGGCGCACGCTCGCCGCCACCGCCGACCCGCGCACCCTCCTGTCCGAGGTGCTCGAGGCATCCGGCTACCTCGACATGTGGCGGCAGGACAAGTCCCCCGACGCGCCGGGACGGGTCGAGAACCTCAAGGAACTGCTGGCGGCCCTCGACGAGTTCGCCGATCTCGCCGAGTTCCTCGAATACGTGGCGCTGGTGATGGAGAACCAGACCGGCGACGACGTCGACCGCCTTTCGGTGATGACCCTGCACGCAGCCAAGGGCCTGGAGTTCGACCACGTGTTCCTGCCCGGCTGGGAGGACGGCCTGTTCCCCAACCAGCGTGCCCTCGACGAAACCGGCGCGAAGGGCCTCGAAGAGGAGCGCCGCCTCGCCCACGTCGGCCTGACCCGGGCGCGCAAGGGTGCGACGATCACCTTCGCCGCCGCGCGTCGGGTCTACGGCCAGTGGCAGAACAACATGCCGAGCCGCTTCATCGACGACCTGCCGGAGGCGCATATCGCGCGGTTCTCCGAGGCGGGGATGGGGATCGGTCAGGCGTTCGCGCCGCGCGCCGCGCACCTCGCCGCGCCCGCGCTCGAAACCCGCGAGACCTCGGCCGAGGGCACGGGCTACCGGCGCGGCCAGCGGGTGTTCCACGACAAGTTCGGTTACGGCGAGATCAAGTCGGTGGAGGGCAACAAGCTCGACATCGCTTTCGACAAGGCCGGTTTGAAAAAGGTGATGGCGCGCTTCGTCGCGCCCGCGTGAGGGAGACGGGAATGGAAGCGGTGAAGCAGTGGCGTCTGGCGCTCGCGGGCGACCGGCGGTCGGTGGAGGCGTTCGAACTGGCCCTCGAACCGTTCGCCCCGGCGCTCCTGGCGTTCGAGGCCGACGAGGCTTCGAACCTCTGGACCCTCGAAGGCATCGGCGAGGACGAGCCCGACGCCGAGGGGATCGCCGCGGCGCTCGCCGAGGCCGCGGCGCGGCTGGGGCTGCCGACGCCCGACTACACCCTGGAGCCGTTGGAACAACGCGACTGGCTGCGCGAGAACCTGATGGCGTTTCCACCGTTGCCGATCGGGCGCTTCTTCGTCCACGGTTCGCACCTCGAAGCGCCGAACCGCTCCGGCCGGGTCGCGATCCTGGTGGACGCCGCCACCGCGTTCGGGTCCGGCGAGCACCCCACGACGATGGGGTGCCTGCTGGCGATCCACGCGCTCAAGCGCCACGACCGGCGCCCGTCGCGAGTGCTCGACATGGGCTGCGGCTCGGGCATCCTCTCGATCGGCGCGGCGAAAGTGTGGCCGGTGCGGGTGGACGCGGTGGACATCGACCCGGAATCGGTGCGCGTCACCCGCTTCAACGGCGTGCGCAACCGGGTTTCCCACACGCTGCGCGCCGAAGCGGGCGACGGCTACCGCGTCGGCATGGTGCGTCGGCATGCGCCCTACGATCTGATCCTCTCCAACATCCTCGCCAAGCCGCTGATGAAGATGGCGCCGAAGCTCGACCGCGCGCTGGCGAAAGGCGGCCTCGCGGTGCTGTCGGGGCTGCTGGTGAAGCAGGAGGCGATGGTGCTCGCCGCCCACCGCGCTCAGGGGCTGGCGAAGGTGGCGAGCTTCCGCCATCGCGGCTGGAGCACCCTGGTGCTGCGCAAATCCGGCCCCGGCACCCCCGGCCGCGTCCGCCTGCCGCGGTTCACGCCCCGCGGCCCGGTGACGATCTGAGGGGCGGCCTTTTCCGAGATCCGGGGCGCCACGTTGCCGCGCGCCCCTCACATCCCCGGCGCGGCGCGGTCGTAGGCGGAAACCTTGCCGCCGTTGCGGATATGGGCGCGAACGTGCACGGTGGCGGCCCCCACTTGCGCGTCGGACAGATCGCGCACGAACGCCTCCGTGCCGTCCGGTCGGAGGCGGCTCGCGAGTTTCGCCAATTCGGCGGCGATGCCCGTCCCGGCGGCGTCTGCCGTCACCGGCAGCACCGTATCGATCGTGCCGCTTTGCAGCGCGCCGTCGAGGAGGTCGAGCAGAGTGGCGCGATGATAGGCGGTCTCCGCCGCGCCGATGCCGTCCGCCGCGAGAATTTCCTTGAGGCGAAGGTCGGTTTCGGGGCCGTAGTCGCCGTCTTCCGCGACTGTGCGTCCTGCGCCGCCGAAGCGGTTCATGCCGATCTGGAGTTTGCGGATCGCCTCCCCAAGGCCCTCGTCCTGTGCCGAACGGACGACTTGCGCAACGACCGCTTCGGCGGCTTCGTCGAGATCCGAGCCGTCGGCGGTCCGGGCGGGAGCGGGCGTCTCGGGAATTGCGCGGATCGGCGTGGGGCGCAGCGGTCGGCCGCTCGAATCGAGGCGCAACCGGTCGTCGCCATAGTGGTGGCGGAACCACGCGCCGACCCGTGCCTGGGCGCGGTCGCGGGCGAAGCGGTCGTGGCTCCAATAGTCGTCGCCGCGCATCACCGTGCGCACCTCGTCTTCGGTCCATGCCGCTGGCGACTTGAGCAGGATCGCCTGCGTCGGGTCGGCGGTGCGGGACCGCGCCAGCGTCAGCGCCCGATGCGCGTCCGGCGAGACATTCCAGCCGATCGGCTTCGGCGCGAAGGCGTCGGGAAAGTCTTCGCGGTAGGCCTTGTTGCCCGGCTTGTCCTCGATGCGTTTCCAGGCTTCCTTGGCCGTGTCGCTCCACCCCTCGGGGGCATCGGTGGCGAGGTCGGCCTCGGCGCGGCGGCGTTTGGCGAGACCTCCGCGAACGGCCTCGTTGTCGTCCGTCTTGCCATTGGAAAGGTAAAGGATTTCCTCGCGCACGCGGGCGAGGTCGCCGTCGAGCACCGCGCCGCTCGCGTTCGGCGACGAAACGCCGTTGTATTGCAATGACGTCAGCGCCAGGTCCAGGTCGGAATTCCGGAAGTACTTCTCGATGTAGGCGTCGATCTCGGCCTTGGTCCAGCCGCGGGCGCGGGCCTGCCGCCGCAGTTCCCGGAGGACGGTCGCGCGATAACTCGGCCAAATCTCCGCGAGGAGATCCTGCGCGCGGCCCTCGGAAATCGTGAATCCGAAATGATTTTTCTCCGGATTTTCTTTTCCTCTTAAGGGAGGAATAAGGGATTGCGCTTTCTGTCTCTGTTTGTCTGTATTGTGTTTTATTATGCTCTTGTATTTATCGTATTTTTCTTTATATTTTTTTTCTTTTTCGTAGCGGCCCTGGTCTGGCTCTGGAACTTCGCCGTTGAGGTAGCCGACGGCCTCCTCGAGGCGCTGTTTCTCCGCCTCGGTGAACGCATAAGGCTTGGAAGGGTTGATTGCCCGTCCGATCTCGTCCCAGGGGCGAAGCCGATATTTGCCGTCGTGCCCACGGACCGCCAAGGCGTAACCCGCGCCGAGCGTGGGAATTCCTTTGGGGTCGCTGTAAATGCGGTTGGGAATTCCCTCATGCTCTTTGATGTGCGTCCACGCCTTTTTCGCATAGGCGTTGGCGTCGAGAGGCGTGGGTTCGAGGGGGTGGCGTTTTGAGGGGGCCTCCGCGGGAGGCGAAGGTTTCTTCCGGGGGAGGGGGAAGCGTATCGGCATTTGGGGCCTCTTTGGGCAAAAGAAATCCGTTCCCCACGGGAAGCCGAGGGGCGACTGTCGCGTCGGACGTGTCGGGATTCGTTATTTGACCTTGCGCATGATGTATGACCGGTAGCCGTCGTCGCTCGGTGAGTGTGGGGCTTCTCCAAGCCTCAACATGCACCGTTGATCGGGGTAGTTATTCAGGAGTTCCCCATCGACGAGTCTGGCTCCCACCGTTGCCCCATTTTGGGCGGTTCCGTAAAATTCGTTGGCTTCTTCGCCGGGTGGATAATCGGATTTGTATGTGGAAATCCGTGTGCCGCCGGCGTCGCTCTTCATCCAGGTCAGGGTAGCTTCGTCTTCGCCGATGGCGGCCTTCATCAACAGGCCTCCCCACCATTCTCCCGGCCGAATGGGGAAGAGGCCGCCGCGACCGATCGCGAACGCGATTTCCCATGTGCCGTAGATGGAGGGGCAGGGGAGGCTGCGGTCGAGGCTTTCGGGCGTCGGCGGCACGTCGTCCGCGCGGGCCGAGGGCGCCGCCGCGAGCAACGCCGCCGCGATCAGGACTTGCGCCGGTTTCACCATTTGGGAGACCTCCTTCCGGGCGATGAGACGAACAAGATTAGAACGTTTTCTCGGGGCTGGCAACATGAAATAACGAATATCGGGATTCTGTTGCCGTTCTTATGGCCGCCCGGGGGTAGTCGGGGGGACTGTCGCGTCGGACGTGTCGGGATTCGTTATTTGACCTTGCGCATGATGTATGACTGGTAGCCGTCGTCGCTTGGTGAGTGTGGGGCTTCTCCAAGCCTCAACATGCACCGTTGGTCGGGGTCGATATCCAGAAGTTCCCCATCAATGAGTCTGGCTCCCACCGTTGCCCTATTTTTGGCGGTTCCGTAAAATTCGTTGGCTTCTTCGCCGGGTGGAAGATCGGATTTGTATGTGGAAATCCGCGTGTCGCCGGCATCGCTCTTCATCCAGGTCAGGGTGGCTTCGTCTTCGCCGATGGTGGCCCTCATCAACAGACCCTCCCACCATTTTCCCGGCCGAATGGGGACGAGGCGGACGCGACCGATCACGAACGCGGTTTCCCATGTGCCGTAGATGGAGGGGCAGGGGAGGCTGCGGTCGAGGCTTTCGGGCGTCGGCGGCACGTCGTCCGCGCGGGCCGAGGGCGCCGCCGCGATCAGGACTTGCGCCGGTTTCACCATTTGGGAGACCTCCTTCCGGGCGATGAGACGAACAAGATTAGAACGTTTTCTCGGGGCTGGCAACATGAAATAACGAATATCGGGATTCTGTTGCCGTTCTTATGGCCGCCCGGGGGTAGTCGGGGGGACTGTCGCGTCGGACGTGTCGGGATTCGTTATTTGACCTTGCGCATGATGTATGACTGGTAGCCGTCGTCGCTCGGTGCGTGCGGGGCTTCTCCGAGACTCAGCATGCACCGTTGATCGGGGTCGATATCCAGAAGTTCCCCATCGATGATTCGAACGCCGATCGTTGCTCCGTTTGGGGCGGTTCCATAAAATGCGTTGCCGTATTTGCCGGGCGGATAATCGGATTTGAATACGGAAATCCGCGCGCCGCCGGCGTCGCTTTTCATCCAGGTCAGGGTGGCTTCGTCTTCGCCGATGGTGGCCCTCATCAACAGGCCTCCCCACCATTCTCCCGGTCGAATGGGGACGAGGCGGACGCGACCGATCACGAACGCGATTTCCCATGTGCCGTAGATGGAGGGGCAGGGGAGGCTGCGGTCGAGGCTTTCGGGCGTCGGCGGCACGTCGTCCGCGCGGGCCGGGAGCGCCGCCGCGAGCAAAGCCGCCGCGATCAGGACTTGCGCCGGTTTCACCATTTGGGAGGCCTCCTTCCGGGCGACGGGACGAACAAGATTAGAACGTTTTCGCCGGGTCGGCAACATGAAATAACGAATATCGGGAGTCTTGGCCGCCATGTATCGTTGCCTGAGACCTTCCTTGGCGGAATTCCACGCCGTTGCGGAGGCGGTCCGCGCGTCGGGCTTTTCCCGGGGCGAAATCCGCGCATAATCGCCCGGCGCGCACCATGTGATGGGGTATGATGGACAGCAAACCTTCCGCAATCGTGGCCAGTCCGCTGGATCTGTTGCGTTCCGAACTCGCGGCTCGGAACCTTGCCGGCTTCGTCGTGCCGCGCGCCGACGAACACCAGGGCGAATACGTGCCGCCCTCGGCCAAGCGTCTGGCATGGCTCACCGGCTTCACCGGGTCGGCCGGGGTCGCGGTGGTGCTGGGCGATGCGGCGGCGGTGTTCTCCGACGGCCGCTATACCCTGCAACTGCGGGAAGAGGTGGACGCCGCGCACTTCCAGCTTCTGCATCTCACCGAGGATCCGCCCGCCGCGTGGATCAGGCGCACCGCCAAACCCGGCGACCGGATCGGCTACGATCCCTGGCTGCACACCGCCGCCGACGTCCGCCGCCTGTCCGAGGCCGCACGCGCCGCCGGAGCGGACATGGTGGCGTGCGCAGGCAATCCGCTCGACGCGGTCTGGTCCGATCGCCCGCTGCCGCCCACCGCCGAGGCGGCGCCTTATCCGGTGGACGTGAGCGGCCGCGTGGGGCTCGACAAGCAGCGCGAGGTGGCCGCGGCGCTGGAGCGCGAGGGCGACGACGCGGCGGTGCTGACGCTGCCGGATTCGATCGCTTGGCTGCTCAACGTGCGCGGCCGCGACCTGCCCTGCACGCCGGTGGTGCTGTCGTTCGCGATCGTCTACCGCGACGCCACGGTCGACTGGTTCGTCGAGCCCGGCAAGGTGGGCGACGCGGTGCGCGCCCACCTCGGCGTCGGCGTGCGGGTGCGCCCGCGCGACGCGTTCGTGCCGGTGCTGCGGGAACTCGGCGCGCGCGGCGCGGCGGTGCGGGTGGACCCGGCCTCCGGCCCCGCGGCGGTGGCGGAAATTCTCGCCGAGGCGGGCGCGAAGGTGGTGTCCGCCGCCGATCCGTGCCTGCTGCCGAAGGCGTGCAAGAACGCGGTCGAGCTCGACGGCTTCCGCCGCGCGCATCGCTCCGACGCGGCGGCGCTGGCGCGCTTCCTCGCGTGGTTCGAGATTCACGGCGCGGGGCAAAGCGAAAAGGCGCTCGCCGACCGCCTGCTGGCGTTCCGGATGGAACAGCCGGGGTTCGTGTGCCCGAGCTTCCCCACCATCGCCGGGGCGGGGCCGAACGGCGCGATCGTCCACTATCACGTGCGCGCCGAAACCGCCCGGGTGCTGGAGCCGGGGCAGCTCTTCCTGCTCGATTCCGGCGCGCACTACCGCGACGGCACCACCGACGTCACCCGCACCCTGGCGCTCGGCGAGGTGGACCTCGCGATCCGCCGCAACTTCACCCTGGTGTTGCAGGGGCACATCGACCTCGCGCAGGCGGTCTTCCCCAAGGGCACCACCGGCAGCCAGCTCGATGCCCTGGCGCGGCGCTGGCTGTGGGCCGAGGGGCTCGACTACGATCACGGCACCGGCCACGGCGTCGGCGCGTTCCTATCGGTCCACGAGGGGCCGCAGCGGATCGGCAAGGCGCCCAGCGCGGTGGCGCTGGAGCCCGGCATGGTGCTCTCCGACGAACCCGGCTACTACAAGACCGGCGCCTACGGCATCCGCATCGAGAATCTCCTCGCGGTGCGCGCGGTCGAGGGCGGCGAGCAGCCGATGCGCGGCTTCGAGACCCTCACCCTCGCGCCGATCGACCGCCGCCTGGTGGTGGCGGAGATGCTGCTGCCCGAACAGCGCGACTGGCTCAACGCCTATCACGAGCGCGTCGCCGAGGTGGTCGCGCCGCTCGTCGACGCCGCCACCGTGCGCTGGCTGGAGGAAGCGACCCGGCCGATCTGACGCCGCGGCTCCGATTTCCGATTACCCATACTCCGGAAGCGGATATATGATGTTTCCTGCATTCTGAAGGGGGCATCGGAGGAGCTATGGGTGAGAGCGTGATCGCCGGTCGCGGAGAGCGGACCCGGCATTTCGTCGTTCGGGTGCTTGTCGTGGTGGGGGTGATCATCGCCGTGGCGATGGGCGGACTCGGTGCTTGGCTCGCAACCTCCGCCGGAGACGAGCTCGAAGCCGAGATCGACGCCCGGATCCAGGGTGTCGGCCAGCTTGCCGCCGAAGGTGTGCAGACATGGGTGCAGGGGCGGCTGACGCTGGTGGCGGGCCTCACCGAAGACGTCACCCGCGCCGACGATGCCGCGGTCCAGGCGCTGCTGAAGCGCGAGGCCCTGGTGCGGACCTTCTCGGAGGTTTACTTCGGCCGCGAGGCCGACGGCGGCTTCGTCACCAGCGGCACGGTGCCGCCCGCGGGCTACGATCCGCGCAAGCGGCCGTGGTACGGCGCGGCGGTGAAGGCGAAGGCGCTGACGTTCTCCGCCCCCTACGTCGACGTCACGACCCAGAAGCTCGTGATCGGCGTCGCCAACCCGGTGTCCGGGAGCGGCGGGCTGCGCGGTGTCGTCGGCGCCGATATTCCCCTCGACGCGTTGCAGACGTTCCTCGCCGGCATCGATCTCGGCGGCAAGGGGTACGTCTTCCTCGTCGACGGCGCGGGGACGATGCTGGTGCATCCGGACGCCGGGCGGATGCTCAAGCCATCGGGGCTCGACGTCGGCAAGGCGAAGGCCGATACCGACGCCGAGATCGTGCGCTTCTATCCGATCAAGGGGGTCGCCGGAGTCGATTGGCGCATCGGCGTGGCGATGGATCGCGCCAAGGTCACCGCGCCCATCCACACTCTGCGCACCTTCGCGGTGGTGGCGGTGCTCGCCGCCCTCGCGGTGGTGCTGCCGGTGCTCGGCGGCCTGCTGATGCGCTTCGTCGCCCGCCCCGTCACCCGCATGACCGCGGCGATGACCGAGCTTTCGCGCGGCAATCTCGGAGTTGCGATCCCCGGTCTCGACCGGAACGACGAGCTCGGGGCGATGGCCGCGGCGCTGGCGGTGTTCAAGGACCAGGCCAACGAGGTCGCCCGCCACCAAGCCGAACGCGAGGCCCTGCGGGCGGAGGCCGAGGCCGGTCGCCGCGCCCTGCTCGACGGTTTGGCGGGCAGCTTCGAATCCGAGGTGCGGAGCGTGATGCGCAGCGTGTCCGAATCCGCCCGCGACATGGGCGTCGCGGCCGCGCGGCTCGGCGAGGAGATGGCGCGGGCGCGCCAGGGGTCGGATGCGGTCAAGGGCAGCACCGACGAAACTTCCGCCAACGTCCAGACCGTCGCCGCTGCCGCCGAGGAACTGTCGGTGTCGATCGGCGAGATCGCGCACCGCGTCACCGAGAGCGCCGAGATCGCCACGCGCACCGCCGCGGGCGCGGAGGAAGCCCGCCGCAGCATCGAGAGCCTCGCCACCCAGATGGCGAGCGTCGGTAGCATCGTCAGCCTGATCACCGACATCGCCAGCCAGACCAACCTGCTGGCGTTGAACGCGACGATCGAGGCGGCGCGCGCGGGCGAGATGGGCAAGGGCTTCGCGGTGGTGGCGGGCGAGGTCAAGACCCTCGCCACCCAGACCGCCAAGGCCACCGAGGACATCAACCAGCAGATCGTCGCCGCCCAGGCCGCCACCGAGACGGTGGTGACCGAGATCCGCTCCATCGCCGACGTCGCCGCCAAGTCTCAGGAGCTTGCGGCCAGCATCGCCGCGACGGTCGAACAGCAGGGCGTCGCCACCCGCGAGATCGCCCGCAACGTCAACCGTGCCGCGGCGGGTGCGCAGCGGGCGGCCTCGGAGATCGAGGACGTCGGGGCGGTGGTGGTCGAAGCGGCGGACCGGAGTTCCGGAGTCAAATCCGCGGCCGAGCGGCTGGTGGCGGAATTTGCCGCCCTCGATCGCCAGGTGGCGAAGTTCCTCGAGGGCGTGCGCTCGGCCTGATGCCGGGAATGTCAACGCCGGCTCCGGTGGGGGATCCGGAGCCGGCGTTGGCGCCGCGACCCGGTTCGACCCCGATGGGATCGCGGCGGTTCGACGGGCTGAAGGCGGACACTGTATAAAATTTGCATGGAAACAGAAGTGACGAATTGTTTCCAAGTGTTTCATGCGCGCGTTCCATGTAAATTGAAGTGAATTCATCGCGCCGTCGTGCGAACGCTCGGGTGCCGGACACCTGCGGTTGCGGTTCTTCCTGTTGAGCCCCTCGCCGGGTCTTGTTCCACATACTGCGATATGCACGATTTCCGGCAGACATTGTCTCCTGGGTGACATTTGCCCCCCATCCTTTCTGGTAGTCTCCGAATCGGGAGGCTGGGGCGAATTCAAAACCAAAACGCAGCCCTGCATACACGGCGGACGGAAGTTCCCGTGCGCGTTTGCCCGCCCGGATGGGGCGGATCTCCCGATGGTGTGGTATCGGTGGCGCGCGCCGCCGCGGTTGGTTTCACCGCCACGATTCCGTCGGCCGGATCTCAAGGTGCGGCGGTCAAGGAGACGAACATATGTCGATCACACGGAATGCATTTCTGAAGGGCGCTCTCTCGGGCGTGGTTCTGGCGGCGATGCCGCGCGTCGCCTTCGCCGCCGACGGTGCGCTGCACTTCAAGATGGGATTCACCGACCCGGAGAACAGCAACTACGTCCAGGGCGGCAAGAAGATCGCGGAAGAAGTCGCGAAGCTCACCGACAATCGCGTCCTCATCGAGGTCTACGGCAGCTCGCAGCTCGGCAACGAGCGCGATATGTACGAAGGCGCCCAGATCGGGTCGATCGACGTGCCGACCGTGGTCAACACCGTGCTGAGCTCGTTCATTCCCGAAATGACGGTGCTCGACCAGCCGTTCATCTTCAACACCGTCGACCAGGCTCACGCCGCCATCGACGGCAAGCTCGGGCAGTTGATCGCCGACAAGGCGCGCACCCAGGGGGTGCATATCGTCGGCTGGCTGGAATCGGGCTTCCGCAACGTCTTCTCCAACCGGCCGATCACCACCGTCGAGGATTTCTCGAACTTCAAGATCCGCACCATGGAGAACCGGATGCAGATCGCCGCGTTCAACGCCCTCGGCGCGACCGCCACGCCGATGGCCTACGGCGAGCTGTTCACCGCGTTGCAGCAGCACACCGTCGACGGCTGCGAGAACGCGGTCGGTAACATGCTGGCGAGCCGCTTCTACGAGGTTCTGAAGCACGTCACCTACACCAACCATCAATACGCCTACATCGCCGTCGGCTTCTCCGATAACGCCTGGAGCCGGATTCCCCAGGATCTGCGCCCGAAGGTGCAGGAAGGGGTGCGCCGCGGCGTGCAGTTCCAGCGCCAGCTCCTGCTCGACTACAACGCCGAGTCGGTCGGCAAGCTCAAGACCCTCGGCGTCGAGTTCCACGACATCGACCGCCAGGCGGTGAAGGCCAAGGTGGTGCCCGCGCTCGCGCCGTTCCGCAAGAGCATGCCGAAGGCCTGGCTCGACGCTCTCGCCGAATACACCGCGTGATCCGTCGCGCGGCGGCGGGGCCGACCCGCCGCCGCGCCGAGGAACCACGCGCGTCTCCGGGGGGAACGATGAAACGTCTACTCAAAACCGTTCAGTCTTGCGAAGAGACCATCATCGTGGCGTCGTTCGTGATCATGGTGATCGCGACGTTCACGCAGGTGGTGAACCGCAACTTCGTCGGCGCGGGAATCTCCTGGCTTGAGGAGGTCTCCCGCTACTGCATGATCTACATGGCGTTGCTCGCCACCGAACTGGGGCTGCGCGACGGCACCCAGATTTCCGTCACCGCCGTTACCGACAAGCTTCCGCCGCGCGGGCGGCTGGCGCTCAAGATCGTGTCCCACGCCATCGTCATCGGGTTTTCCGCCGCGGTGTTCCTGACCTCCCTGGTGCTGCTGGAGAAGCAGATCGCCTTCGGCGCGCATTCGGCGGGGCTCGGCATGCCGATGTACGTTCCGTACTTCGCCCTGCCGCTCAGCTTCGCGCTGATCGCGCTGGTGCAGGCGGCGCGCCTCGCCAATCTGATCCTCGAAGCCTTCGACGGGGAGGCGCGGCCATGATCACCGGTCTCATCCTCTTCGGCGGCTTCGCGGTCCTGCTGGTGATCGGGGTGCCGATCGCGGTCGCCCTCGGCGTCGCCACCATGCTCTCGATGCTCAGCCTCAACATTCCGATCGCGGTGGTGGCGCAGCGCATCTTCACCGGTCTCGATTCCACCGCGATCATGGCGATCCCGTTCTTCGTGCTCGCCGGGAACCTGATGTCCTCGGGCGGCATCTCGCGGCGGCTGGTCGCGTTCGTCAACAGCATCGTCGGCAAGGCGCGCGGCGGCATGGCGTTCGCCATGGTGGCGGCGTGCGCGTTCTTCGCCGCGTTGTCGGGCTCCGCGCCCGCCACGGTGGTCGCGATCGGCTCGATGCTCTATCCCGAGATCGTCCGCCTCGGCTATCCGAAGGCGCGCTCGGCCGGTCTGCTCGCGGTTTCCGGCGGCCTCGGGCCGATCATCCCGCCCTCGATCATCATGGTGGTCTACGGCACCATCACCAACAGCTCGATCGGCGACATGTTCACCGCCGGACTGGTGGCGGGGCTGATGATCGTGCTGGTGCTGCTGGTGCTGGTGTGGCGGCTGGCGACCGTCGAGGCCTGGCCGAAGGAGAGCGGCGCGCTCGACCTCGGGCAGTTCCTGCGCTCGTCCGTCCACGCGCTGCCGGCGGTGTTCCTGCCGGTGCTGATCCTCGGCGGCATCTATTCGGGCATCCAGACCCCCACCGAATCCGCCGCCACGGCGGTGGTCTACGCCTTCTGCGTCGGGGTGTTCCTCTACCGCGAGATCGCCTGGCGCGATCTCTGGGGGATCGTGTGCGAGTCCGCCAAGGGCAGCGCGATGATCCTGTTCATCATCGGCACCTCCACCGCGTTCTCGTGGCTGTTCACGTTCTCGGGCATCTCGCGCTCGCTCACCGGGGCGATCATCGCCTTCGATCTCGCACCGCTGCTGTTCTGCGTGGTGGTGGCGTTGGTGCTGCTGATCTTCGGCACCTTCCTCGAAGGCGTCGCCACCTGCGTGCTGCTGGTGCCGGTGCTGTGGCCGATCGCTGAGAGCCTCGGCATCAACGTCATCCACTTCGGCATGATCGTGTGCCTCTCCAACGTCATCGGCACGATGACGCCGCCGGTGGCGGTCAATCTGTTCGCCGCGTCGAGCGTCACCGGGCTCAAGATGGAGGAGATCACCAAGGGCGAACTGCCGTTCTTCGTCGGCTATACCGCGGTGTTCTTCCTGATCGTCTGCGTGCCGTGGTTCAGCACGTTCTTCCTCCAGTGAGCTGTGAAAAGGAGTCTCCGACGATGTTGGATGCGAGCGAACGGAAGCGGATCGAGGGCTGGCGATTCCAGTCGCCCGAGGGTCCGGGATTCCATCGGGTGATCGTTGCGGGCGAGGCCGATTGCAAGGCGATCTCGGTATACCGCCTCAACCTGCCGAAGGGCATGCGCTACGTCCTCGAAAGCGGCGCGCAGGAGATCCACCCGGTGCTGATGGAGGGCGCGGCGAAGCTGGTGTCCGGCCCGTTCGCCGGACGCGCGATGACGCGCTTCGATTCCTTCTACCTCCCCGCCGGAGCCGAGACCGAGATGGTGGCGGCGTCCGACTGCGTGGCCTACATCGCCGCCGCGCCGTTCGATGGCATCGGCGCGCCGAGCTTCCGCGCCTACGACGCGACCCTGCCGATCGGCGACATCCACCAGATCCACGGCGAAGGCGCGGGACGGCGCGAGGTGATGTTCACCCTCGATCCGGCCACCCCGGCCTCCCGCCTGATCTGCGGTCTCACCTGGGGCGGCGTCGGCGCTTGGACGAGCTGGCCGCCGCACCAGCACGAGAAGGATCTCGAGGAGGCGTACTGCTACTTCGACATGCCCGCGCCGGATTTCGGCTTCCACCTGAGCTACCTCGAAAGCGACGGGGTCGCCGACGCGGTGGCGCACCGGGTACAGAGCGGCACGATGGTGCTCGCGCCGCGCGGCTATCACCCCACCGTCGCCAGCCCGAACCTGCGCAACGCGTATTTCTGGGCGCTCGCCGCGTTCCGTCCCGAGAGCCGCCGCTACGACCTCGCGGTGGCGGACCCGGCCTACGCCCGCTGACGTGTAAAAGGACACTTCCCATGAGTCTTCTCGAAGGCAAGACCGCCCTGGTGACGGGCGGAGGACGCGGCATCGGCCGGGCGATCGCGCAGGCGCTGGTCGAGGCGGGCGCGACCGTCTACATCGCCGCGCGCAGCGCCGATCAGCTCGCCGCCGCCGCCGAAGCCCTCGACCCCCGGGGCGAGGGACGGGTGCGGCCGGTGACCATCGACGTGTCCGACGCCGCCTCGGTGAAGGCCGGGGTCAGGCAGGTCGCCGACGACGGCGCGCGCGTCGACATTCTCGTCAACAGCGCGGGCGTCAACTTGCGCGGGCCGATCGAAACCCTGCCCGAGGACACATGGGACCGGGTGATCGACACCAACCTCAAGGGCGTGTTCCTGATGGGGCAGGCGGTATTCCCGATGATGAAGGCGAGCGGCGGCAAGGTCGTCAACATCGCGTCGCTGATGGCCGAGATCGCGCGGCCGACGATCTCGCCCTACGCCGCGTCGAAGGGCGGCGTGCGCCAGCTCACCAAGGCGATGGCGGTGGAATGGGCGCCTTACGACATCCAGGTCAACGGCATCACGCCCGGCTTCATCGCCACCGAGATGAATCTGCCGTTGATGCAGGACAAGGCGTTCAACGACTTCATCGTCAACCGCACGCCGGCGAAGCGTTGGGGCAAGCCGGAGGATATCGCCGCCGCCGCCCTGTTCCTGGTCTCGCCGGGGGCGAACTTCGTGACCGGCCAGATCCTCGCGGTCGACGGCGGCCTGCTGGCGGCGCTGTAGGTTCGCCTACGCGATCGCGAGGAAGTCGTCCTCGGTCATCGTCGCGACGCCGAGTTCGGCGGCCTTGCGCGCCTTCGAACCCGCGTCCGCGCCGACGATCAGGAAGTCGGTCTTGGCGGAGACCGAACTCGCCACCTTCGCGCCCATCGCCTCGGCGCGCGCCTTCGCCTCGTTGCGCGACAGCCGTTCGAGGGTGCCGGTGAACACCACGGTCTTGCCGGACAGCGCGGTGGTCCGCTTCGCCGCCTCGACGTGGGGCTCCACCGTCATCTCGGCGGCGAGGCGGGCGAGTTCCTCGGTGTTGTGGGCTTCGGCGAAGAACTCGGCGAGCGCCTCGGCCACCGCGTCGCCGATGCCGTCGCGGTTGACCAGTTCCTCGCGCGCGAACGGGTCGCCCGCCGCGAGCTTCGCGCCGGCGGCGCGGAAGGCCACGAAGCTGCCGTAGAGCGAGGCGAGCGCCTTCGCGGTGGTCTCGCCGACGTGGCGGATGCCGAGCGCGTAGATCACCTTGGCGAGCGGCGAGGTGCGCCGCGCCGCGATCGCCGCGAACAGCTTGTTGATCTTGAGCGCCTTCCAGCCCTCGATCCCGGCGAAGGAGATCTCGCCCGCCGCGACCCGGCGTTCGAGGGTGAAGACGTCCGACGGCCGGGTCACCCAGCCGAGTTCGTGAAACTGCTCGATCGCCTTGTCGCCGAGGCCTTCGACGTTGAGGGCGTCGCGCGAGACGAAGTGGCGGAGCCGCTCGACCGCCTGCGCGGGGCAGGTGAGGCCGCCGGTGCAGCGCCGCACCACCTCCCCCTCGGGGCGTTCGGCATGGCTGCCGCACACCGGGCAGACCTCGGGGAAGACGAAGTCCGCCGCGCCGCGCTCCGCGTCCGCGACCACCGCCACCACCTGCGGAATCACGTCGCCCGCCCGCTGCACGATCACCGTGTCGCCGACCCGCACGCCCTTGCGGCGGATTTCGTCCTCGTTGTGGAGCGTGGCGTTCTCGACCACCACGCCGCCCACCGTCACCGGCTGGAGGCGCGCCACCGGGGTGAGCGCGCCGGTGCGGCCGACCTGGATGTCGATGCCGAGCACCCGGGTGCGTGCCTGCTCGGCGGCGAATTTGCGCGCGATCGCCCAGCGCGGCGCGCGCGAGACGAAGCCGAGGCGGCGCTGCCAGTCGAGGCGGTCGACCTTGTAGACCACGCCGTCGATGTCGTAGGGCAGGGCGGCGCGCTCGGCGTCGAGCGCGGCGAACGCGGCGAGCGCCTCGGCGGCGTCGGCGCAGCGGCGGTTGCGCGGATTGGTGGGGAATCCCCAGGCGGCGATCGTCTCCAGGAACTCGTGATGGCTCGCCCACGGCTCGGCGGCGGTTTCGCCCCAGGCGTAGCAGAACACCTTGAGCGGCCGCCGCGCGGTGACCGCCGGGTCCTTCTGGCGCAGCGATCCGGCAGCGGCGTTGCGCGGGTTGGCGAAGATCTTGTCGCCGGTCTCGGCGTGGCGTCGGTTCATCTCGGCGAAGCCCGCCTTCTCCATGAACACCTCGCCGCGCACCTCGAACACCGAAGGCGCGCCGTCCGGCAGTCGGTCGGGCAGGCCGGCGATGGTGGCGAGGTTGGCGGTGACGTCTTCCCCCTCGCTGCCGTCGCCGCGCGTCACCCCGCGCACGAAGCGGCGGTTCTCGTAGCGGGCGGAGAACGAGAGGCCGTCGATCTTCGGCTCCGCCACCAGCGCCAGCGGCTCCTCGGGGCCGAGCCGGAGGAAGCGGCGCACGCCCTCGGCGAACTCGGCGAGGTCGTCGTCGGAGAAGGCGTTGTCGAGCGAGAGCATCGGCACCGCGTGGCGCACCTTGTGGAACCCTTCCGCCGGGGCCGCACCGACCGTCTGGGTCGGGCTGTCCGGCGCGATCAATTCCGGATGCGCCGCCTCGATCCGCGCGAGGCGGCGGCGCAGGGCGTCGTAGTCGGCGTCGGAGAGCACCGGCGCGTCGTCCTGATAATAGGCGGCGTCGGCCTTGCGGATCTCCGCGGCAAGGCGGTCGTGCTCGGTCCGGGCGTCGTCCGGGCCGAGTGCCGCCGGGTCGGGTTCGGTCATCGGCGTCCTTCCAGCAATGCGGCGGCGGCGAGCCGCGCCTCGTCGGTGAGGGTTTCGCCCGCCAGCATGCGCGCGATCTCCTCGCGGCGGGCTTCGTCGTCGAGCACCTCGACGGTGGTGGCGACCGCGTCGCGGCCGTCCTTCAGCACCCGCAGATGATGGTGTCCGCGCGCCGCCACCTGCGGCGAGTGCGTCACCACCAGCACCTGGGCCTCGGCGGAGAGACGCGCAAGGCGCTCGCCCACCGCGGCGGCGGTGGCGCCGCCGATGCCGGAATCGACCTCGTCGAACACCAGGGTCGGCACCGGGTCGGCGTGGGAGAGCACGACCTTGAGCGCGAGCATGAAGCGCGAGAGTTCGCCGCCCGAGGCGATCTTGGCGAGCGGGCCGGGCGCCGCGCCGGGATTGGTGGCGACGACGAAGCGCACCGCGTCGATGCCGCCGGGGCCGGGGTTTTCGGGTTCGGCGATCACCTCGGTGACGAACCGCGCCTTGTCGAGCTTGAGCGGCGGCAGTTCGGCGGCGACTTCGGCATCGAGGCGCGCGGCGACCTCGGCGCGGGCGCGCGAAAGCGCCTGCGCCGCGGCCATGTAGGTCTGGCGGGCCTGGGTTTCGGCGCGGGCGAGCTTTGCGAGGCCGTCGGCGCCGTCGTCGAGGGCCTGAAGACGGTCGCGGAAGTCGGCGGCGAGCGCGGCGAGATCGTCGACCGCGACGCCGTGCTTGCGCGCCGCGGCGCGCAACGCGAACAGCCGCTCCTCGATCACGTCCGCCTGCGCCGGATCGAGGTCGATGTCGGCGAGGATCGGTGCGAGCAGGCCGAGCGCGTCGTCGAGCTCGATGCGGGCGCGCTCGATGCCTTCGAGCGCCGGGTCGAAGGTTTCGCCCGCCTGGGCGCGTTCGAGGGCGCGGGCGGCGGCGGCGAGCGGATGCGCGGCGGCGGCGAGCTCCTTCTGCGCGGTCTCCACCGCCTCGATCAGCTTGCCGCCCTGTTGCAGCAGGCGGCGGCGGTCGGCGAGACGTTCCTCCTCGCCCGCCTCGGGCGCGAGGGTTTCGAGCTCGGCGGCGGCGTGGCGCAGGAATTCCTCTTCGGCGCGGGCGCGGGCGAGGCGCGCTTCCGCCGCGGTCACCGCGTCGCGTGCCGCGCTCCAGGCGCGCCATGCGGCCGCGGCGGCGTCGGCATGCGGCGCGAGACCGCCGAAGCGGTCGAGAAGGTCGCGGTGGGTGGCGGGGTTCAGAAGCCCCTGGGTGTCGAACTGGCCGTGCACTTCCACCAGCGCGTCGCCGATGCGGCGCAGCAGCGCCGCCGCCACCGGCTGATCGTTGACGAAGGCGCGGCCGCGGCCGTCCTTGCCGATCACCCGGCGCAGCACCCAGGGATCGGTCATCGGTGCGTCGATCCCGGCTTCGGCGAGGAGGCTCCAGGCCGGGTTGCCGGGGCGCGGCGGCAGGAATTCGGCGGCCACCGAGAGGCGTTCGGCTCCCGCGCGCACCATCCCCGCGTCGCCGCGCGCACCGAGCGCGAGGCCGAGGGAATCGAGCAGGATCGACTTGCCCGCGCCGGTCTCCCCGGTGAGCACGGAAAGGCCGGGTGCGAACGGAACGTCGAGACGTTCGATCAGAACCACGTCGCGGATCGACAGGGAAACCAGCATCGGGGCGTCCCTCGGGCCGGAGTTACCAGGGCCAGAGCTTGGTGTACCATTTGCCGGGCTCGGGCGCGACATCGGGGGCGTTGTTGTCGTCCACGAGAACGCGGTAGGCCATCGCGTACCAATCCGAGCCGGGATAGTTGTAGCCGAGCACCGCGCCCGACTTCTTCGCCTCTTCCTTGAGGCCGAGCTTGGTGTAGATCTCGACTAGGCGGTAGAGCGCCTCCGGCACGTGACTGGTGGTCTGGTAGTCGGTGGCGACCTTCTGGAAGCGGTTGATCGCCGCCAGCCAGTTGCCGGTGGTTTCGTACCAGCGGCCGATCTCCATTTCCTTGCCGGCGAGATGGTCGGTGGTGAGGTCGAGCTTGAGGCGGGCGTCGCGCGCGTACTCGCTCTCGGGGAAGCGCTTGATCACTTCGGAGAGGGCGGCGCGCGCGTCGAGGGTCATCTTCTGGTCGCGGCCGACGTCGCTGATCTGCTCGTAATAGCACAACGCCTTGAGATAATAGGCGTAGGGAACGTCGGCGTTGGCCGGGTAGAGGTCGATGAAGCGGTCGGCGGCGAGGATCGCGTCGTCGAATTTGCCGCCTTCGTAATAGGCGTAGGCCGCCATCAGCTGAGCCTTCACCGCCCAGGTGGAGTAGGGGTGCTGGCGCTCCACTTCCTCGAACGCCTTGGCGGCCTCCTTGAAGTTCTGCGCGCCGAGCTTGCCCATCGCGTCGTCGTAGAGGGTCTGAATCGGCTTCTCGACGTATTCGTCGGGTTTCGGGTCGGCGGCGCAGCCGGCGATCAGAAGCGCCGCGAGGGCGACGGGCGCGAGCCGCAGAATGGAGGCGGGCTTCGAAAAATGCAGTCGGAACACGGCGGGGACACCCTCTTGGGGACGCGGCGGAGCGGCACAGGACACGGACTATAAAGCAAAGCGGGAGGCTTTGTCAGCCTCCCGCGTGCGGTGCAGAACGGTGCGGCGATTCAGGCGGTATGCCGCCATTCCCGGGGCTGCGCGGCGGCCATGTCGTCGATCTCGACGAAGGTCCAGGCGTCGGCGTCGGCGAACAGCGCGCGCAGCAGCAGGTTGGAGTGGGCGTGGCCCGACTTCAGCCCCGAGAAGCGGCCGACCAGCGGCGCCCCGGCGAGGTAGAGGTCGCCGAGCGCGTCGAGCGCCTTGTGGCGGACGCATTCGTCCTCGTAGCGCAGGCCTTCCTCGTTCAGCACCTTGTTGCCGGAGATCACCACCGCGTTTTCAAGCGATCCGCCGAGCGCGAGGCCCATCTTGTTGAGGCGCTCGACGTCTTCGAGGAAGCCGAAGGTGCGCGCGGAGGAAACTTCGGCGCGGTAGCCGCTCTCGGCCGAAGCCTCGGTGAGCGGGAAGGTCATGCCGAAGGTCTGGCGGCCGATCAGCGGATTGGCGAAATCGATCTCGAAGTCGACGGTGAAGCCGTCGTCGGCCGGGTCGAGGCGGGCGAGGATGCCGCCGTCGGCCACCGAAACCGGCTTCAGAACCTTGATCGCGCGGCGCGGCGCATCCTGTTCGGCGATGCCCGCGCATTCGATCAGGAACACGAACGGCGCGGACGAGCCGTCCATCACCGGAACCTCGGGACCGTCGATGTCGACGATCAGGTTGTCGATGCCCATGCCCGCCAGGGCCGACATCAGATGTTCGATGGTGCCGACGACGAAGCCGTCCGCGTTGCCGACGCAGGTGCAGAGACGGGTGTCCACCACGGTGTCGTAGCGCGCCGGGATGCGGCCGTCCTTCTCGCCCGCGTCGGTGCGGTTGAAGACGATGCCGGTGCCGATCGGGGCGGGCTTCAGGGTCATCGAGATCTTCTTGCCCGTGTGCAACCCCACGCCCGAGCATCCGATCGCGGATTTCAGGGTCTTCTGCTTGAAGGCGACGACCCGGCCTGCCGTGCGTTCGGCGACGGGAGCCTCGTGTGCGTGCGTGACATCGAACATGGTGCGCGGACTTTCCACTAAAATCGTCAAGACAACCGGCCCTTTCGGGCGGTCACCGGCGCGGAAGCGAAAACATGTGCGCCGTCGATGTGGCCGCGAGGGCTCCCTGAAGTCTCCGGCGCAGGGCCGTGCGCGCCGCCTTTCGGGAACCATGAGTTATGTAACAGCGGCCCGTCATCTCCTCAAATCAATGATTGTTACCGATTGTTACACCGATTCGGTGTGAAAAACCCTGAAGAATCATCGGGGTATGCAGGCCTCGGCGAGGATTTCGAGAAACGCGGAACCGGAGGCCAGGGGCCTCCGGTTGGGGTGTCGGTGGATTGCGCCACCAGATGTTGCGGTTGACGTGACCGGAGGTCAGTTCGCCTGGCGGCGCAGGAACGCCGGAATGTTGTCGATCTCGGGGGCGAGGCCGCCCGACAGGCGCGACCGGTCCTCGGGCTCGACCGCAAGGTTCTGGGCGACGTCCTCGTGCGGAGCCACCAGCGGCTTCGCCGGGTGGGCGTTGCCCCACAGCGCCCAGCGGCGCGGCGTGCGCGCCTCCGCGTCGTCGGGCTGCGCGACCGGCGCGGGAGCGAGCTGCGGCGCGGGCTCGGCGGCGAGCTGCGGCTCCGGCTGCGCGGGGATCGCCATCTCTTCCGGCATCATCGGGGCGGCGGGGATGAAGGCGTCGATCTGCGCCGGGGCCACCGGCGCGGCCGGGGCGGCGGGGCGGTCGAACAGCGACAGGCCGAGCGGATCGGCGGCCTTTTCCGGCAGCGGCCCCTTCGGCCCGCCCGACGGCGGGGTCGGCGGCTGCGGCGGCTGCACCGTCGGCTGCGGCGCGGGCTGGGTGGAGACCGCGGGGGTGCGTTCCTCCGGGCGCTTCGCCGCGACCGCGCCGCCGATGCCGGTGGCGACCACGGACACGCGGATCTTGCCCGCGAGGCGCTCGTCGAAGCACGAGCCGAAGATGATGTTGGCGTCCTCGTCGACTTCCGAGCGGATCCGGTTGGCCGCCTCGTCCGCCTCGTAGAGGCCGAGGTCGGGGCCGCCGGTGATGTTGATCAGCACGCCCTTGGCGCCCGCCATCGAGGTGTCGTCGAGCAGCGGGTTGGCGATCGCCATTTCGGCGGCGCGCACGCCGCGCTCCTCGCCCTCGGCCTCGCCGGTGCCCATCATCGCCTTGCCCATTCCCTCCATCACCGTGCGGACGTCGGCGAAGTCGAGGTTGATCAGGCCGGGCATGATCATCAGGTCGGTGACCGAGCGCACGCCGGAGTGCAGCACGTCGTCGGCCATCTTGAAGGCGTCGGCGAAGGTGGTCTTCTCGGTGGCGACGCGGAAGAGGTTCTGGTTGGGGATGACGATCAGGGTGTCGACGTACTGCTGGAGCTCCTCGATGCCCTTGTCGGCGAGGCGGCGGCGGTGCAGGCCCTCGAAATCGAACGGCTTGGTGACGACGCCGACGGTGAGGATGCCGAGCTCGCGCGCGGCCGAGGCGATCACCGGCGCCGCGCCGGTGCCGGTGCCGCCGCCCATGCCGGCGGTGATGAACGCCATGTTGGCGCCCTGCATCTCCTTGACGATCTCTTCGAGGCTCTCCTCGGCGGCGCGTCGGCCGATCTCCGGCCGGGCGCCCGCGCCGAGCCCCTGGGTCACCGACGCGCCGAGTTGGATGCAGCGGTTGGAGCGGGAGGTGGACAGCGCCTGCGCGTCGGTATTGGTGACGAGGAACTCGACGCCCTCGAGTTCGGACTGGATCATGTTGTTGACCGCGTTGCCGCCGGCGCCGCCGACGCCAATCACGAGAATTCGGGGCTTCAGAAGGGTGGCTTCCGCCTGTGGCAGTCCGAGGTTGATGGGCATTTCCGTCTCCGCGTGCGTGGATGGAGGCATTGAATCAGAAGTCGGCGAATCGGGCAATGCCCTGTCTTTACTTTTTCTTAGCAAGTCGTCAGCCGAGTCGCCTGTGACGGTCGTCAGAAATTCTGTTTGAACCATTGTCCCAATCTCCCCAGTCGGCTGGTGGCGCGCGGGGCGCGGGGCGCCCCGGCATCGGGATTGGCGAAGGGCCTGCGGAAGCGGTCGAGGCCCCGGTCGAACGGGACCCCCATCATGCCGTAGCGCAGAAGCCCGGCGCAGGCCGCGAACCCGGGGCCTGCCGCGGCGTCGGGCATGCCCTTGAGGCCGAGCGGACGGCCGAGGCGCACCTGACGCTGGAGGATCTCGGCGGCGACGTCGCGCGCGCCGTTGAGCTGGCTCGCGCCGCCGGTGAGGACGACGCGCCGCCCGGCCGCCGAGAACAACCCGGCGGTTTCGAGGTGGTCGCGCACCAGTTCGAAGGTTTCTTCGAGCCGGGGGCGGATGATCTGGGTGAGCATCGAGCGCGGCACCTGATTGGTCTGGCCGTCCTCGTCCTCGCCGATCAGCGGCACGTCGAGAAGCTCGCGGTCCGCCGAGGGCGCATGCATCGCGTGGCCGTAGAGGGTCTTGAGCCGCTCCGCCGAGGCCACCGGGGTGGAGAGCCCGCGGGCGATGTCGTTGGTCACGTGCTGGCCGCCGATCGGCAGCACCCCGACGTGGACGACGTAGCCCTCGACGAACACCGCCACCGAGGTGGTGCCGCCGCCCATGTCGACGACCGTGACGCCGAGATCGCGCTCGTCGTCGACCAGGCACGACAGGCCCGAGGCGTAGGCGGTGACGACCAGGGATTCGATGCCGAGGTGGCAGCGCTGGATCGCGGTTTCGATGTTGCGCACCGGGCCGGGCGCGGCGGTGGCGAGGAGGATGTCGACCGAAAGGTTCTCGCCGAACATCCCGGTCGGGTCCTTGACCCCCGCGCCGCCGTCGACCGCGAACCCCACCGGGATGCGGTGGATCGGCACGGAATCGATGCCGGCGCGGTCCTCGGCCTCGCGCAGCGCGGCGGAGGCGCTGTCGATCACCCGCACCACGTCGGCCGCCTGGATCGCGTGGCCCGCCACCGAGACCTCGGCGTTGAGGCGGTGCGCCCGGATCTGCGAGCCGGAAACCCCGAGGATCACCCGGGAGATGCGGGTGCCCGCCATCTGTTCGGCCGCGTCCACCGCATTGCTGACCGCGGTTTCGGTGGCGTCCATGTCCACCACCACGCCGTGGCGCAGGCCGGAACTGCGGTAGGTGCCGATGCCGACCACGCGCATTCCCTCCGCGCCTTCGCCCTGGGCGATGACGCAGGTCACCTTGGTCGAGCCGATGTCGAGCGCGGCGATCAGGTCCTTGCGCGAGGCCTCGGCGGGCGGCGTCATGCGCTGTGTCCTTTCTGCGGTTGGGCGAAGTTCGGGGTCGGCAGAGTCTTGCCGTCGGCGAGGCGCACCACCATGCGGTCGGGCATGCGCAGGTCGATCAGCGCGACGTCACGTTCCAGCAGGCGGTGCTTGCGGTCGAGTTCGGCGAGGCGGCCGATCGCGGCGGCGGCGTCGATCTCCGGCAGGCGCACCTCGACGCCGCTTTCGACGGAATCGAGGCGGATGTCCCAGCGCCGGTCGCCGACCCGCACCGCCGCCTTGACCCGCGCCCCGATCTCGGGGAAGCGCGCGAGTTCGGCGATCAGGGCGGCGGCGTTCTCGGCCGCGCCGCGGCCGGTGACGATCGGTAGGTTGCCGGGCTGCGCGGCGACCGGAACGATCTGCACGCCCTTGGCGTCGATCAGCATCGAGCGGTCGGAGGTCTGGAGGATCGCCACCGGCACCCGCTCGGTGATGACGATGCGGAGCGCGTGCGGCAGGCGGCGCTCGATTTCGGCGGAGGCGACCCACGGCAGGCTTTCGATGCGGCGCTTGGCGTCGACGAGGTCGAGCCCGAGGATCGGCGTGCGCGCGCTCACCCCGAGGGCGTCGAGCAGATCCGCGCCCGAGGTGTTGCGGCGGCCGACCGCCTGGATGTCGGAGACCACCAGGCCGTTCCGCGCGGTCCAGTCGAGGACGTCGGCGCGGGTCTCGCGCCACACCTGCGCCGGGCGGTCGGAGGCGAGCCCGATCGCCGCCGCCGCCGCCAGCGCCGAGACCGCGGCCGCGAGCGCGGCGATGCCGAGGCGCTTCTTCCACATCGCGGCGCGGCGCGAGAGGCGCGAGCCGCCGCGCTTCTGCGGCTGCGGCGTGCGGCGCGGCGCGGCACGCCGCTTCGGCGCGCGCGGCTCGGCGGCGAACGCCGGGGTTCCCGCGTCGGCTTCCGCGTCGCCGTAGTCGGCGGCGAGCACCGGCTCGCGGGCGGCGGGGCGCTTCGGCGCGCGCGGCTCGGCGGCGAGCGCCGGAGTTCCGGCGTCGTCCGCGGCGCCGCCGTAGTCGGCCGCGAGGATCGGCTCGCGCGGCGCGGCGGCCGGCTCGCGCGCCCACGGCGCGGCGGACAGGGAAGGTTCGGACCCGGGGTTCAACCGTCGCATTGCGCGTTCTCCACCATCCAGGACACCAGTTCCTCGAACGTCATGCCCGCGGCGCGCGCCTGCTCCGGCACCAGCGACAGCGGCGTCATTCCCGGCTGGGTGTTGACTTCGAGGATCACGCAGCGCACCCGCGCGGGATCGCTGTCGTCGAGGCGGAAATCGGCGCGCGACGCACCGCGGCAGCCGAGCGCCCGATGCGCGCGCACCGCGTAGTCGCGCACCATCGCGCCCCAGTCCGGCGGCAGTTGCGCCGGGCAGACGTGCACCGCCTTGCCCTCGGTATACTTGGCCGCGTAGTCGTAGAATCCCTCGGCCGGGCAGATCTCGGTGACGCCGAGGGCGCGGTCGCCGAGCACCGCCACCGTCACCTCGCGGCCGGGAATGTACTCCTCCACCATCGCGTGGCTGCCGTAGGGCCAGGTCCGCACGCCGTAGGGTTCGCGGTTGTCGCCGTGGCGGACGATCTTCACGCCCACCGACGAGCCCTCGTTGAACGGCTTCAGCACGTAGGGGCGGGGCAGAGGATCGGCGGCGTTGAAGGTCTCGCGATCCACCAGCGCGTCGGCGGCCACCGGAATTCCGGCGGCGGCGAACACGTGCTTGGCCATCGGCTTGTCCATCGCCAGCGCCGAGGCGAGGCGGCCGGAGTGGGTGTAGGGCACGCCCATGATGTCGAGAATGCCCTGGATGCAGCCATCCTCGCCGAAGCGGCCGTGCAGGGCGTTGAACACCACGTCGGTGTCCTTCGGGATTCCGGCGACGATCGCGCGCACGTCGCGCGGCACGTCGAGGGTGGAGACGAGATAACCCGCGTCGGCGAGCGCCCGCGCGCACGCCGCGCCGGAGGTGAGGCTGACCTCGCGCTCGGCGGAGAAGCCTCCCATCAGGACGGTGACGTGCTTGCTCATCGGGCGGTCTCCTTTTCCGGCAGGGGCTCGCCGATGCGGCGGATCTCCCAGGTCAGTTCGATGCCGCTCTGCGCCAGAACGCGGCGGCGTACCTCCTCGCCGAGGGTTTCGATGTCGGCCGCGGTGGCGCCGCCGGCGTTGACGAGAAAATTGCAATGCTTCTCCGACACCACCGCGCCGCCGATCCGGAGGCCGCGGCAGCCCGCCCGGTCCACCAGTTCCCAGGCCTTGTACCCGGGCGGGTTGGCGAAGGTGGAGCCGCCGGTGCGGCTTCCGAGCGGCTGGCTCTCCTCGCGCGCGGTGCGGATCGCGGCCATCTTCGCGGCGATAGCGGCGGCGTCGCCGGGCGCGCCCCGGAACAGCGCCTCGGTGACGATCCACCCCTCCGGCAGGGCCGAGCGGCGGTAGGCGAGGCCGAGGTCGTCGGCGGTGAGGAAGTGGCGGAAGCCGGAGGGATCGAGCACCGTGGCGCGTACCAGGGCATCCTTGATCTCGCGGCCGTAGGCGCCCGCGTTCATGACCACCGCGCCGCCCACCGTGCCGGGAATGCCGGAGAGGAATTCGAGGCCGGTGAGCCTGGCGCGCTGCGCGATCTTGGCAGCCGAGGCGTCGAGCGCGGCGCTGCCCGCGCGCACGGTGTCGCCCTCGGCGATCACCTCGGCGAAGGCGCGGCCGAGGCGCACCACCACGCCGCGCACGCCGCCGTCGCGCACCAGCAGGTTGGAGCCGACGCCGAGCACCGTCACCGGCAGGTCGTCCGGCTTGTCGGCGAGGAAATCGGCGAGGTCCGCCGCGTCGGCGGGTTTGAACAGCACGTCGGCGGGGCCGCCGACGCCGAACCAGGTGACGGACGCCAGCGACACCCCGAAGGTCAGCCGCCCGCGCACCGGGGGCAGGCGGTCGGCGAGGCGCTTCAGGCGATCGGCTGCGGTCATTCCGCGCCTCCGTTCAGGGCATGGAGCTGGCCCGGCAGGGCGTTGGCCCACTGGCTGATGCTGCCCGCGCCGAGGCAGACCACAAGGTCGCCGGGGGCGGTCGCGCCCGCCACCATCGCCGCCAGCGCGTCGGGCGAGGGCAGGGGGTCGGCGTGACGGTGGCCGCGCGCCCGCAGGCCCTCGACCAGGGCGTCGCGGGAGGCGCCCGCGATCGGCTGCTCGCCCGCCGGATAGACGTCGGCGACGATCACCCGGTCGGCGGCCGAGAGGCACAGGCAGAAGTCGTCGAACAGCGCGTGCAGGCGGGAGTAGCGATGCGGCTGGATCACCGCCACCACCTGATGCTCGCCCGCCACCTCGCGCGCCGCCTTCAGCACCGCGGCGATCTCCACCGGATGATGGCCGTAGTCGTCGACGATGCTGACGCCGTTCACCTCGCCGGTCTTGGTGAAGCGCCGCTTCACCCCCGAGAATGCCGCGAGCCCCGCCTTGATGCGTTCGGGCTCGACGCGCATCTGGTAGCCGACCGCGACGGTGGCAAGGGCGTTCAGCACGTTGTGTTCGCCATGCATGGCGATGCGCACGTCGGCGAGCGCCACGCTTTCGCCGGAGCGGCGGTTGGAGATCACCACGTCGAACCGGGTGCCGTCGGCGTCGGCGCGCAGGTTGGCGCCGCGCACGTCCGCCTGCGGGCTGAAGCCGTAGGTGATCAGGCGGCGGTCGGATACCCGGGGGATCAGCGCCTGGACCTCCGGATGGTCGATGCACAGCACCGCGAAACCGTAGAACGGCACGTTCTCGACGAAGGTCTTGAACGCCGTCTTGACCGCGTCGAAATCGCCGTAGAAGTCGAGGTGCTCGGGGTCGATGTTGGTGACCACCGCGATGGTGGCGGGCAGCTTGGTGAAGGTGCCGTCGCTTTCGTCCGCCTCGACCACGATCCAGTCGCCCGCGCCCAGCCGCGCGTTGGTGCCGTAGGCGTTGATGATGCCGCCGTTGATGATCGTCGGGTCGAGCTCGGCGGCCACCAGCAGGCTGGCGATCATGCTGGTGGTGGTGGTCTTGCCGTGGGTGCCGCCCACCGCCACCGCCCATTTCAGGCGCATCAGCTCGGCGAGCATCTCGGCGCGGCGCACCACCGGGATCAGGCGCGCGCGGGCATCCCGGACCTCGGGGTTGTCGGCTTTGACCGCCGAGGAGATCACCACCACCCGCGCGTCGCCGAGGTTCTCGGCGGAGTGGCCGACGTGGACGTCGATGCCGAGCTTGCGCAGGCGGTGGACGTTGGCGTTGTCGGCGAGGTCCGATCCCTGGACCCTGTAGCCGAGGTTGTGCAGCACCTCGGCGATGCCGCTCATGCCGATGCCGCCGATGCCGACGAAGTGGACGACGCCGATGTCGAGGGGAAGCGATCTCATCGGGCGGTCTCCTTCGGCAGCATCGCGACGACGGCGTCGGCGAGGCGTTCGGCGGCGTCGTCGCGCCCGGCCGAGCGCGCGGCGGCGGCGGCGGCTTCGAGGGCGCGGGGCTGGGCGAACAGGTTTTCGAGCCGCGCCGCGAGCGCCTCGGGGGTGAACACGTCCTGCGGCATCAGCCATGCGCCGCCGGTTTCGGCGACCGCCTGGGCGTTGGCGGTCTGGTGGTCGTCGATGGCGTGCGGATAGGGCACCAGGATCGCCGGGCGTCCGGCGGTGGTGAGCTCCGCCACCGTCGACGCGCCCGACCGCGAGATCACCAGATGGGCGCGGCCGAGGCGCTCGGGCACGTCGTCAAAGAAGCTCCTGAGGGTGACGTCGAGACCGCTTCCGGCATAGGCGGCTTCGGCGGCGTCGATGTCCGCCGGGCGCGCCTGCTGGCTCACCCGGAGGCGCGCCCGGATGTCGTCGGGCAGCGCCTTCAGCGCCGCCGGGATCACCTGCGAGAACACCGTCGCGCCCTGCGAACCGCCGAGCACCAGGACTTCGATCGGGCCGCTTTCGCCGAGCGTCGGCGCGGGCGCGTCGCGCAGCGCGCGGATCGGTGCCCGCACCGGCATGCCCACCTGGATGACGGCGGCGTCCTTCGGCAGGTATCTGACCTCGGCGAACGCGGTGGCGACGCGCTTCGCCTTCGCCGCGAGGCGGCGGTTGGCGCGGCCGAGCACCGCGTTCTGCTCGTGCACCAGGGTCGGCACGCCGCGCCACAGGGCGGCGGTGACGCCGGGGATCGAGGCGTAGCCGCCGAAGCCGACGGCGGCGGCGGGCCGGAGGGTTTCCAGCAGCGCCTTCGCCTGCAGCACCCCGAGGCCGAGGTCGAGGATCGCCTTGGCCTTGGCCTTGAGGCCGCGCCCGGCGATGCCGCCCGCGCGCAGCGAATGCACGGCGACGCGTTCGAGCGCGCCGCCCCACTTCACGCCGCGGCGGTCGGTGAGCAGCGCGAGTTCGTAGCCGCGCGCCAGCAGTTCGCCCGCCAGCGCCTCGGCCGGGAAGACGTGGCCGCCGGTTCCGCCCGCGGCGAGCACGATGAGCTTGGAATTCTCGGCGGCCATCAGCCTTCCCCCCGGTCGGTCTGTTTGCGGGTGAGCGCCAGCACCGCGCCCATCGCCATCGAGAGGCCGAGCAGCGACGATCCGCCGTAGGAGATGAACGGCAGGGTCATCCCCTTGGTGGGGATCAGCGACAGGCTGGAGCCCATGTTGATGAACGCCTGCATGCCGAACTCGGCGAGCAGCCCCGCCACCGCCAGCAGCCGGAACAGGCTTTCGTCCTTCATCGCGATGACGAAGCCGCGCAGCACGACGAAGGCGAACAGCGCGATCAGCAGCAGGCAGAGGATCATGCCGAACTCCTCGCCCGCGACCGCGAAGATGAAGTCGGTATGGGCGTCGGGCAGCACCTCCTTGACCCGTCCCTCGCCGGGGCCGCGGCCGAACAGGCTGCCGTTCTGGAACGCCTGGAGCGCCTTGGTGATCTGGTAGGTGTCGCCGGTCGAGGGGTCGAGGAAGCGGTCGATGCGGCTCTGCACGTGCGGCAGGAAGGTATAGGCCGCCACCGCGCCGCCCGCGCCGAGCAGGCCGAGGCCGACGATCCACAGCATCGGCAGCCCGGCGAGGAAGAGCTGGCCGCACCAAGTGGCGGTGACCACCACGCTCATGCCGAAATCGGGCTGGAGAATCAGCAGGCCGAGGGTGACGCCCAGCATCGCGATCGCGATGTGCACGCCCGGGAAGGTGGGGTCCTCGCGGTGCGAGGCGAGCATCCACGCGGTGGCGACGACGAAGCACGGCTTCATCATTTCCGAGGCCTGCAGCGAGAAGCCGCCGAACTTGATCCAGCGGGTCGCGCCCTTGACCTCCGCCCCCGCGACCAGGGTCAGCGCCATCAGCCCGAGGGTGACGAGAAAGCCGATCGCCGCGGCGCGGCGGATGGTCTTCGGCGTCTGCAGCGAAAGGAAGAAGATCAGGGCGATCGCGAACGGCACGAACACCCCCTGGCGGACGACGAAGTGGAGCGCCTCCATGCCGCCCTTCTTCATCGGCGAGGCGGCGACGATCAGCATCATTCCGACGGTGATCAGCACCGCGAGCGCCGAGAGGGTCCAGCGGTCGACCGTCCACCACCAGCGGCCGAGCACCGAGGTGTCGGCGCGGGTGAAGCTGCGCGCGACGATGCGGGTCATGGCCGCGCCTCCACCGCGATGCGGGTCCGGACGAGATCGCGGAAGACGTCGCCGCGGTGCTCGAAGCTCTTGAACTGGTCCCAGCTGGCGCAGGCGGGGGAGAGCATCACCACCGGCCGGGTGCCGGGGTGGGCGCGGGCGAACGCCTCGGCGTCCGCCGCCGCGCGGGCGGTGGCGACGTCGAGGGTGCCGCAGTGCGCGAACGGGATGTCGTCGCCGATGGTGGCGGCGAACGCCTCCGCCGCCTCGCCGATCAGATACGCCTTCACCACCCGGCGGAAATAGCGCTTGAGCGGCGTGATGCCGCCCGCCTTGGGCAGCCCGCCGATGATCCAGAACATCGTATCGTAGGCGGTCAGCGCCTTTTCCGTGGCGTCGGCGTTGGTGGCCTTGCTGTCGTTGACGTAGAGCACGCCGTTCGCCTCGCCGACCCGCTCCTGGCGGTGGGCGAGGCCGGGGAAGCTGCGGATTCCCGCCACCGCGTCGGCCGGTCCGACGCCGAGGGCGCGCACCGCGGCGTAGGCGGCGGCGGCGTTCTGGGCGTTGTGGCGGCCGGTGAGGGCGGGCACTTCGGCGAGGTCGAGAATCTGTTCCGCGGCGCCGTGGGCGGCGTCGACGAGGTGCCCGCCCAGGGCGTAGACGCCGCCCTCCGCCGTCGCCTCGGTGGCGAGCGGCAGCAGCCGCCAGCCGCCCTGGGCGCGCACGCCGTCGGCGATGCCGCGGGATTCGGCGTCGTCGACGCCGACGATTGCGGTGGCGTTGGCGGCCGGGTGGTCGAACAGGCGGCGCTTGGCGGCGGCGTAGCCCGCAAGATCGCCGTGGCGGTCGAGGTGGTCGGGGCTGACGTTGAGATGCACCGCGACGTTCGGCCGCAGCGACGGCACCAGTTCGAGCTGATAGGACGAGAGTTCGAGCACGTAGACGCCGCCCGCGGGCAGGTCGTCGAGTTCGAGCGCGGCGGTGCCGAGGTTGCCGCCCGCGGCGCACCGCCGCCCGGCGCGCGTCAGGATATGGGCGATCAGGCTGGTGGTGGTGGACTTGCCGTTGGTGCCGGTGACGCCGACGAACAGGCACTCGGGCTTGGCGCGGGCGAGCAGGTCGACGTCGCACACCAGGGGCACGCCGTGGGCGCGCGCGGCGAGGGCGAGCGGATGCGGCTTCGGCAGAGTGTGCGGGATGCCCGGGCTCCACACCACCGCCTCGACCTTCGCCCAGTCGATCGCGCCGGGGTCGGCGAGGGCGGCCGCGCCCGCGGCGGCGCGCAGTTCCGGCTTGTCGTCCCAGGCGAGCACCGTCGCGCCCGCCGCGCCGAGCGCGTGCGCGGCGCCCGCGCCCGACTTGCCGAGCCCGACGACGACGAAAGTTTTGCCCTCAACTCCGGACAACGGGATCATCTTCCCGAAACTCCCTACCGCAGTTTGAGCGTGGTCAATCCGATCACGCCGAGAATCATCGCGATGATCCAGAAGCGGATCACCACCGTCGGTTCCGCCCAGCCCTTCTTCTCGAAGTGGTGGTGCAGCGGCGCCATCCGGAACACCCGGCGGCCGGTGAGCTTGAAGCTCGCCACCTGAACGATCACCGAGACGGTTTCGAGCACGAACAGGCCGCCGACGATGCCGAGCACCAGTTCGTGCTTGGTCACCACCGCGATCGCGCCGAGCGCGCCGCCGAGGGCGAGCGAGCCGGTGTCGCCCATGAACACCTGCGCGGGCGGGGCGTTGAACCACAGGAACCCCATCGCCGCGCCGACCATCGCGCCGCAGAACACCGCCAGTTCGCCCGAGCCCGGGGTGTGGTGGATCTGCAGATAGTTGGCGAACACCGCGTGGCCGGAGAGGTAGGCGATGATCATGAACACCGCCGAGGCGATCATTACCGGCACGATCGCGAGGCCGTCGAGACCGTCGGTGAGGTTGACCGAGTTGCCCGCGCCCGCGATCACCACCGCCGCGAACGGCAGGTAGAACAGGCCCAGGTTGACCACTACGTCCTTGAGGAACGGCACCGCGAGGCCCATGCGGTCGGCGTTGGCGGAACCGATCCAGACGATCCACGCGGTGGCGAGCAGGCCGATGCCGAGTTCGGCGGCGAGCTTCTTCCGGCCCGCGAAGCCCGCGGTCGAGCGCTTCGTCACCTTCATGTAGTCGTCGGTGAAGCCGATCATGCCGTAGCCGATCGTCACCAGCAGCACCGCCCAGACGTAGCCGTTGTCGAGCTTCGCCCACAACAGGGTGGAGATGCCGACGCCCAGCAGGATCATCAGGCCGCCCATCGTCGGCGTGCCCTGCTTGGTGAGGAGATGGGTCTCCGGGCCGTCGGTGCGGATCGGCTGGCCGCGGCCCTGCTTGCGCCGGAGCATGCGGATGATCGCCGGGCCGAACACGAACGCGAACAGCAACGCGGTGAGCACCGCCCCCGCCGTGCGGAAGGTGACGTACCGGAACAGGTTGAACACCTGATACTGGTCGGCCAGGGGGGTGAAGAGGTGGTAGAGCATCGGTCGCTGTTTCCGTTACGGGCGGGCCTTGAGCGCGGCGACGATGCGGTCCATGCGCATGCCGTGGGAGCCCTTGATCATGACGATGTCGCCGGGACGGATCTCGGCGGCGAGGGGGGCGACGAGCGCGGCGGCGTCGTCGGCGAAGGCGGCCCGCATCGCGTCCGGCGCGGCGTCGTAGGCGCTGCGCATCAGCTCGCCGCAGGCGAACAGACGGTCGACCTCGCGCGCCGCCAACTGCTGCGCCACCTGCCGGTGCAGCGCGCGGGCGGTGGGGCCGAGTTCGAACATGTCGCCCAGCACCGCGATGGCGCGGCCGGTGCCGTACATCTGCCGCACGTTGGCGATCGCGGCGAGGGCGTCGATCGCGGCTTCGAGCGACTGCGGGTTGGCGTTGTAGCTTTCGTCCAGCAGCACGAACGCGCCGCCGTCCGTCGCCACCTCGGTGATCGCGCCGCGGCCGTCGGGCACGCGGATCGCCGAAAGGGTCTCGATCGCCCGCGCCGGGTCGGCTCCGGCGGCGATCGCCGCGCCGAGGGCGGCGAGGCTGTTCATCGCCCAGTGGCGGCCGATGAAGGGCAGCGAGAACTCCACCGCCTGGCCGCCGATCTCGGCTTCGACCCGGGTTTCGAGAGCGACGACGCGCGCCGAGAGCAGCCGCAGGTCGGCGCTTTCGGCCGCGCCGAAGGTGATGACGTTGGCCGCGCCCGCCGCCTTCGCCGCGCTCTCCATGGTGCCGAAGAAGGCGTGGTCGGCGGGCAGCACCGCGGTGCCGCCGGAGGTCAGGCCCTCGAAGATCTCGCACTTGGCGGCGACGATCGCGGCGAGATCGCCGAAGTGTTCGAGGTGCGCCGGGCCGACGGTGGTGATCACCGCGACGTCGGGACGCGCGATCCGGGTGAGGGCGGCGAGTTCGCCCGTGTGGTTCATGCCCATCTCCTGCACCGCGTAGACGCTGTCGCGCGGCAGGCGGGCGAGGGTGAGCGGCACCCCCCAGTGGTTGTTGTGGCTGCCCCGGCTGATGTGGGTGGCGCCCTGATCGGCCAGGATCGCGCCGAGCATTTCCTTGGTGCCGGTCTTGCCGACCGATCCGGTGACGCCTACCACCTTGGTGCGCGCGGCGCGCGTGCGGCCCGCCGCGCCGAGGGTCGAGAGCGCGGCGAGGGTGTCTTCGACCCGGATCGTCGGCCCCGGGTATGCGCCGTCCGCGTGCACCAGCGCCGCCGCCGCGCCCGCGGCGAAGGCATCGGCGACGAAGGCATGGCCGTCGTGGCTCGGCCCGGCGAGGGCGACGAACAGGTCCCCTTCGCCGACGCTGCGGCTGTCGATCGAGACGCCCGCGACGTCGAAGCGCGCGCCGGCCTTCGCCTTCAACACTTTCTCCAGCTCGGCGGAGGTCCACAGAGGGGTCGTCATCTCACCAGATCTCCCGTGACAGCGCGTCGACCACCTCGCGGTCGTCGAAGGGCAGCACCGTCGCGCCGACGATCTGCCCGGTTTCATGTCCCTTGCCCGCCACCAGCAGCACGTCGCCCGCGCGCATCTCCGCCATCGCGGTGCGGATCGCGCGGCCGCGGTCGCCGATCTCCTCGGCGTCCGGGCAGCCGGCCAGCACCTCGGCGCGGATCGCGCCGGCGACCTCGGTGCGGGGGTTGTCGTCGGTGACGATGACCCTGTCGGCGAGACGGCGGGCGATGCCGCCCATCACCGGACGCTTGCCGCGGTCGCGGTCGCCGCCGCAGCCGAACACCGCGATCAGGTGTCCGTGGGTGTGGGGGCGCAGCGCGGTGAGCACGGTTTCGAGCGCGTCGGGCGTGTGGGCGTAATCGACATAGACGGCCGCGCCGTCGTCGCGCAAGGCCCTTCTTTCGAGCCGCCCCGGCGCGCCCTTGAGGTGGGCGAGGGCGACGAGGGCGATGTCTTTGGAAACGCCGGTGGAAAGCGCGAGGCCGAAGGCTGCGAGGGCGTTCATCGCCTGAAACGTTCCGGCGAGCGGCAGCACCACCCGTTCCGCCGATCCGTTCACCGAAAGGTCGAGAATCTGCCCCCCGGGGGTGGCGGCGCGGCCGAGCAGGCGCAGCGCCCGGGCGTTCGCGCCGTAGTCGACGACGGTCAGTCCGCGCCGCGCGGCGATCGCGCCGAGCGCGGCGAACTCGGGGATGTCGGCGTTGAGCACCGCGGCGGCGCCCGCGGGCAACAGCGTGTCGAACAGCCGCGCCTTGGCGGTGAAGTAGGCGTCCGTGGTGCCGTGGTAGTCGAGATGGTCGCGCGTCAGGTTGGTGAACGCGGCGGCGGCAAGCGCGAGGCCGTCGAGGCGGCGCTGGTCGAGGCCGTGGCTGGAGGCCTCGATGCAGGCGTGGCCGACGCCGCGGGCGGCGAGGCCGGAGAGGGTGCGGGTGAGGGTGACGACGTCGGGAGTGGTGAGGCTGCCCTTCTCGTGGCCGAACGGCGAGATCGCGCCCAGGGTGCCGAGGGAGGCGGCGGCGTGCCCGGCGCGGGTCCAGATCTGGCGGGTGAACTCGGCGATCGAGGTCTTGCCGTTGGTGCCGGTGACGGCCGCGATCACCGCCGGGAGGGGGGCGTGGAAGACCGCGGCGAGGCGCGCGATCAGGCGGCGCGGATCGGCGGAGACGATCGCCGCCATCCCGGCGGGGAGGCGTGCCGGGTCGGTTCCGGCGGGGACGAGGGCGACGCGCGCGCCCGCCGCCGCGGCCTGGGGGAGGAAGTCGCGGCCGTCGGCCTTCGCTCCGGGCAGGGCGGCGAACAACGCACCGGGCACGACGTCGCGGGAGTCGATCGCGAGCGCCGCCACCTGCGCCGGGGCCTCGCCGACGACGGCGAGGCCCGGTTCCGCGGCGCAGGCGGCGGCGATCAGCGTATCCCAGTCCATCCTCAGTTTCCCTTCATCGCCGCCACCATCAGCGGCCCGCTCTTCGGGTCGGCCTGCTGGAACGGGTCGGCGGCGGGTTCGACGCCGAGCATCGGCGCGATCGCGGCGATCACCTTGCCCGCGGTCGGCGCGGCGTTCCATCCGGCGGTGGCGAAGTTGTAGGTGCTGGGAATGCCCTTCGGCGCGTCGAGGGTGACGAGCACGGTGTAGCGCGGGTTGTCGGCCGGGAACACCCCGAGGAAGCTCGACAGCACCTGATGCTTGGAATAGCGGCCGTTCACCACCTTCTCGGCGGTGCCGGTCTTGCCCGCGACGCGGTAGCCGGGCACGTCGGCCTTCCGGCCCGAGCCTTCGGTGACGACCATCCGCATCAGGCGGCGCATCATCAGCGAGGTGCGCTCGGACACCGCGCGTACGCCCGGCGCGGCGTCGCCCGGCGCGTGGGCGAGCAGGGTCGCGGGGCGGAAGACGCCGCCGTTGACCACCGCCGAGGCGCCGGTCGCCACCTGTAGCGGCGACACCGAAATGCCGTGACCGAAGGAGACGGTGGCGACGGTGATGTTCGACCAGTTTCCGGACGGCACCTGCGGCGAACCGACCTCGGGGATCTCCAGCTCCGATGCGCGGGTGAGGCCGAAGCGGTCGAGATAGGCGTGCTGGAACTCGCCGCCGAATTCGAGCGCCATCCGCGCCGATCCGATGTTCGACGAGTTGATCAGGATTTCCGGCACCGATGCCGGACCTTTGAGCGAATGCAGGTCGTGGATGGTGTAGTTGGCGATCTTGAGCGGGCTGGTGTCGTAGCGCGACGAGATCTGGATCTTGCCGCTTTCGAGCGCGATCGCGGTGTTGAACACCTTGAAAACGCTGCCCATTTCGTACACGCCGAGGGTCGCGCGGTTGAACATCGCGTCGTCGGTCATGGTTTCGGGGCGGTTGGGGTCGAAATCGGGCAGGGAGACCAGCGAGATCACCTCGCCGGTGCGCACGTCCTGCACCACCGCCGCCGCGCCCTCGGCCTTGAAGGTGGCGATCGAATCCTGAAGCACGCGCATCACCGCGGTCTGCACCCGTAGGTCGACCGAGAGCCGCACCGCCTGCCCGTCCTTGAGCTGGTCGTCGAAGCGCTTCTCGATCCCGGAAATGCCGCGGTTGTCGATGTCGGTCTTGCCGACGACGTGGGCGAACAGCCCGCCCTGCGGGTAGACGCGCAGTTCGCCGTCCTCGAACCCGAGCGCGGGCACGCCGAGGCGGTTGACCGCGAACTGCTGCGCCGGGGTGAGGTGGCGGTGGAGGTAGACGAACGCCTGCCCCGACTTCAGCCGTTCGACGGTGCGGGCGACGTCGATCTCGGGGAGGATCTCCTTGAGGTCGCGCGCCACCTTTTCCGGCTCGCGGACGATCCGCGCGTCGGCGTAGAGGTTCACCGTCGGCAGGTTGGTGGCGAGCAGCATGCCGTTGCGGTCGGTGATGTCGGCGCGCACCGTCTTCATCGGCAGTTCGGGCTGCGGCACCGCGCGCGCCACCTGGTCGGCGTTGGGGTGGAAGGCGACGTCGACGAGGCGCACCGCCACCGACAGGAACAGCAAGAGAAAAACCCCGCCGGCGAAGGCGAGGCGGTTGCGGCCGGTTTCGAGGGCGGTCTTGGCGGTGCCTTCGACGCGCACCAGTCCCGGCCGCGCCGGCGGCGACGGGTCCGGCGGCAGGTCGATGCCGGGAACGATGGCGGGGGCGGCCTTGCGGCGGATGATCATGGCGCGGTCCTCCGGCTGGCGACCTCGGGCGGGCCGGGCGGCGGAACGGGGCGGGCGGGCTGGTTGGCGGTGCGGGCCTCGGGTGCGTCGGGCGCGGCGAACGGCAGCGCCTTGACCGAGGCGATCTGGGCGGAGGTGACGGGGGAGAGCTTGAGGTAGGCGTCGGCGAGGCGCTTCAGCCGCACCGGGTCGTTGAGGTGGCTCCACTCGGCCTTGAGCACGCGGATCGCGTCGCGGTCCGAGCGGATGTCGCGCTGCAGCACCGAGAGACGGGTCTCCATCTCCTGGACGCGGGTCTTCACCGCCACCAGACCGACGCTGAGGACGCTGAACAGGAACGCGGTGACGACGAGCAGACGGATCATCCTCTGCCTCCTTCGCCGGTCCGCACGGCGACGCGCAGCCGGGCGCTGCGGGCGCGCGGGTTGAGGCGGGTTTCGCTGTCGCCGGCGACGATCGGTTTGCGCGACGGCAGGCGGAGAGTCGGCGCGGCGGTGTCGGCGGCGTGGGGAAGATGGCGCGAGGGCGCGGCGGCGCGGCCACTCTCGGCATCGAGGAAGCGCTTGACGATGCGGTCCTCGAGGGAATGGAAGCTCACCACCGCGAGCACGCCGCCTGGCGCGAGCAGGTCGAGCGCGGCGGCGAGCGCGCGTTCGAGCTCGCCGAGTTCGTCGTTTACGGCGATGCGCAGCGCCTGGAAGGTGCGGGTGGCGGGGTCGATGCCATCCTTCGACGGGCGCACCGCGCCGCGCACCGTCGCGGCGAGCTGAAGCGTTGTGGCGAACGGCGCGAGCGCGCGATCGCGGACGATCGCGGCGGCGACCCGGCGCGAGGCGCGTTCCTCGCCGTAGCGATAGATCAGGTCGGCGAGTTCGCCCTCGGGCAGGGTGTTGACGAGGTCGGCGGCGGTCGGGCCGTCGCCGCCCATGCGCATGTCGAGGGGGCCGTCCTTCTGGAACGAGAAGCCGCGTTCGGGCCGGTCGATCTGCATCGACGAGACGCCGATGTCGAGGGCGATGCCGTCGATCCGCCGTTTCGCCGCGGGCGGCAGCAGCGCCGCCATCTCGCCGAAGCGACCGGGCAGGAACTCGAAGCGGCCGGGAAACGAGCGCCCCACCTCGGCGGCGGCGGCGGCGGCCGACGGGTCGCGGTCGATCGCGAACACACGGCAGGCGGCGGCGGCCAGGATCGCGCGGGTGTAGCCGCCCGCGCCGAAGGTGCCGTCGACGTAGAGCCCGCCGTCCTTCGGTCCGAGCGCGCCCACCACCTCGGGCAGCAGCACCGGAATGTGCGGCGTCCCGGTCATTTGCCCACCCCGCTGCGCGACAGCACGAGCGACAGCCCCTCGGCCTTGGCCCGCTGCATGCGGGCGGCGAGGTCGGCCTTGTACTCTTCGGGATTCCAGATCCGGAAGGTGCGGCCCATGCCGGTGATCACCGCCGCGCCGGCGATGCGGGCATGTTCGATGAACAGGTCCGGCAGGGTGATGCGGCCGGTGGTGTCCCACGCCAGGGCCTGCGAAAGGCCGAAGATCAGCCCCTGGATGTCGTCCACCTGCTCGGAGAACACGTCAAGCTCGTCGGTCGCCTCGCACATCTGGTCGAGGCGGTCGCGATGGCAGCATTCGATGCACGGGAGCTTGAAGTTGGGATAGGCGACGAGCTCTTCCTCGCCCCCCATCGCCACCAACTGGGTGCGCAACGGCGCGGGGACGGAGAGCCGTCCCTTCGCGTCGACCTTCACGGTCGTGGTGGAAATGAAGGCCCGAGCCTTCGTTCCTTCCGCCATGGTGTTGCGCCTTTCGTTGGATGCGCCGCGTCCGGCGCGACCCGCAAGTCGTCCTTGCATGGGTATTTATGGGTTAACATGGGAAATCGTGCCAGTCAATCAACGCGGCATGGGAAAGATCGCCAAAAACCCAAGGTTTTTCGCGGTGTTCCGGGAACCATTTCGCGACTCGATGTAAGCTGTTCGGAAATCTCGTTTTTGCGAATTGCAAACAAAACCCCTCTGCGGAACCGGGCGGCGATGCCCTTGTGACGCGCATCACTCGGCAATATTGGAGTTCTTGTTTTGTTCTATTTGACGCGACTGCGACGCGGCGCGACGCGGGGCGAAGGAGATGGCGTCAGGAGGTCTGTAAGCCGGGTTCTGTCCCCGCCCGAGGGCGGGGGATGGCCATTCATCTAGGGCGGCTGTTGCCAGACGCCTCGAGCGACCAACCCGGACGGCGGCGCGAAAACGTCGCCTGCCTTGCGGCGCGCCGTCCCTATTCGGTCTTGCTCCCGGTGGGGTTTGCCGTGCCGTCCCCGTCGCCGGGGCCGCGGTGCGCTCTTACCGCACCCTTTCACCCTTGCCCGGCCGGAGCCGGGCGGTTTGCTTTCTGTGGCACTTTCCCTGGGGTCGCCCCCGCCGGACGTTATCCGGCACCGTGTTTTCGTGGAGCCCGGACTTTCCTCGACCCCGGGTGAGCGGGATCGCGGCCATCCGACCTCCTGACGCGGGCGGATACTAGCCGAGAACCGGTGCGGCATGCAAATCTACAGATCGCGTGAAACGGAGGCGAGAACGATGCGGCAAATGTTTCTTCCCGGTGCCGGGGGCAGCGCGGGATTCTGGAAGCCTTTGGGGGATCGGCTGCCGGGCGGCGTCGCGCGCCGCTACTTCTCCTGGCCCGGCCTCGGCGACGAACCGCCGGATCCCGGCGTGCGCGGGATCGACGATCTCGTCGCGCTGGTGGTGGCGGCGCTCGACGAGGCGCCCGCCGACCTGATCGCGCAGTCGATGGGCGGGGTCGTCGCGGTGCGGGCGGCGCTCGCCCGGCCCGGGCGGGTGCGGCGGCTGGTTCTGGCGGCGACCTCGGGCGGCGTGCCGGTCGCGGATCTCGGCGGCGCGGACTGGCGCGGCGACTATCGCGCCGCCTATCCCCATGCCGCCGGGTGGATCGCCGAGCCGCAGCCGGATTTCTCCGCCCGGCTCGGCGAGCTGGCGATGCCGTGTCTGTTGCTGTGGGGCGGTGCCGATCCGATCAGCCCGCCTGCGGTCGGACGCCGTCTGCTGGAGTTGCTGCCGGATGCGCGCCTGCACGTCGTCGCCGACGGCGCGCACGACCTTGCCGTCACCCACGCCGCGACGCTCGCGCCGGTGGTCGCGGCGTTTCTCGGCTAAGGCTCAGGCGGGCGCGTCGCCTGCGGCCTTCAGCAGCCCGGCGAGGATTTCGGCGGTTTCGCGGTCGGGCAGGCCGTCCACCCGTTTCGGCCGAAAATGGCGCTGGAACGCGGCGAGCGCGGCGTGCGGGTCGGCGACGTCGTAGCCGTAGCGGCCGAGGGCGGCGAGAGTGGCGGCCATCCCCCAGTGCGGCACCTCGGCGGGCGCGGGCCACAGGCCGACGCCGACGGCGGCGAGGCGTCGCCACGGGAACAGCTCGCCCGGGTCCCGCTTGCGGCGCGGCGCGACGTCGGAATGGCCGACGACGTTGCGCGCCGGGATCGGGTGCCGTGCGAGGATGGCGCGGCAGAGATCGGCGAGAGCGTCCACCTGCCGCAGCGGAAAGTCGCGATACCCCCAGTCGTGTCCGGGGTTGACGAGCTCGATGCCGATCGAGCGGTCGTTGACGCCGGTGGCGCCGCGCCAGAACGACACGCCCGCGTGCCACGCCCGCAGCGCCTCGGGCACCAGCTCGGCGATGCGGCCGTCCTCGTCGATCAGGTAGTGGGCGCTCACCTTCGCCGCCGGGTCGAGGAGGCGGGCGCGCGCCGCCTCCGCGGTTTCCATGCCGGTGTAGTGCAGCACCAGCATGTCGATCGCCGCGCCTTCGGGCCGGGGTTCGCAGTTGGGCGAGAGCGCATCGGGCATGGCGGCGGTTCCTTTGCGGTGGCGAACGGCGAAAGGCGAGTTATATGGCATTCGTCGCCGCGACGAAAGCCGCGGCCTTGCGAAGGAAGAAGATCCGATGACGCGCGAATTCTGGGACCAACGCTTCGGCGGCGAGGACTACGTCTACGGCACCGCGCCCAATGCCTTCCTGCGCGTCCAGGCGGAGCGTCTCGCGCCGGGGGCGCGGGTGCTTCTGCCCGGCGACGGCGAGGGCCGCAACGGCGTGTGGCTGGCGGAGCGGGGGATGGAGGTGCTGTCGGTCGACGCCTCGCCGGTCGGGCTCGGCAAGGCGCAGCGCCTTGCCGCCGCGCGCGGCGTGCGGATCGCCACCGAGTGCGCCGACCTGACGCTCTGGCGCTGGCCGGAGGCGGCGTTCGACGCGGTCGCGGCGATGTTCCTGCACCTGCCGCCGGACGCGCGCGCGACGGTGCACCGCCGTATCGTCGCCGCATTGCGGCCGGGCGGCACGGTGATCCTCGAAGCCTTCCGTCCGGCGCAGCTCGGCTATGCCAGCGGCGGGCCGAAGGATGTGGCGATGCTGTACACTCCGGAACAGCTGACGGCGGATTTCGCCGGTCTCGACGTGCGGCTCTGCGAGGAGGCGCTGGTCGATCTCGACGAGGGGACGTTCCACGCAGGGGTCGCCGCGACGCTGCGCTTCGTCGGCGTGAAGCCGGAGGCCTGAGTCAGATCGCGCGGGCGCGGCGGCGCGGCCAGGAGAACTGGATCAGCGCCACCCCCGCCATGGTGACGACGCCGCCCGCGAGCTTGGCGGCGGTGAACGGTTCGCCGAGGATCGTCACCGCTGCGATCACGCCGATCACCGGCGCGAGCAGGGTGAACGGCACCACCAGCGAAAGGTCGTGGCGCTTCACCAGGCCGTACCACAGCCCGTGGCCGACGATCGACGCGCCGATCGCCGAAAACGTCACGCCGCCCCAGGCGAACGCGCTCGCAGCGCGGATCGCGACGAGCTGATCGTGTTCGAGCAGCAGCGAGGCGGCGAGAGTCTGCGGTACCGCGAACAGCGCCGTGCCGCCGATGTAGGTGAGCGCGGGGATCGGCGGCACCAGCTTGAACAGCGCGCTCGACAGCGCCCAGCACAATGCCGCCAGCAGCAGCAGCGCGATCGACAGCGGCGCGCTGCCGCCGTCCGGCGCTCCGGCGAGGATGACGATCCCGCCGAACCCCAGCACCACGCCGAGGGCGCGGCGGAGGCCGACGCGCTCGCGGAACATCAGCGCGCCGATCACCACGCCGAACGGCACCGACGCCTGCAGCACGATCGCGGCGGTGGCGGCCTCCACCGATACCATCGCGTAGAAGAGAATGCCGAAGTGCAGGCTGCCCATGGTGCAGGAAAGCAGGATCAGGGCGGGAATCTGTTCGCGGCGGATCGGCGCGAACGGCAGAACCGCGGCGGCGACGATGGCGAACCGCAGGGCGGTGACGAGCAGCGGCGGAATCTCGGCGACGCTGTATTTGACCGCGACGTAGTTGAGCCCCCAGAAGACCACCACCACGGTGGCGAAACAGAGATCGCGTCCGCCGAGCCGGTCGCCCGCGGCGGCAGCGGTCACTTCAGGCCCCGCTGACGCTTGATGTCCTCGAAGGCGGCGTTGATCGCGGCCATCGTGGCGTTGGCGTTGGCGACGAGTTCCGGCGGCATGCCCTTGGCGATCAGAAGATCCGGGTGGTTTTCGCGGATCAGGCGGCGGTAGGTGTCCTTGATCTCCTGGTCGGTGGCGGAGCGCGCGAGTCCGAGAACCGCGTAGGGATCCTCGCCCGCGGGCCGCGCGCCCGACGCGCCGCCCGCCCGGGCGCGGGCGCGGATGGTCTCGAAGTGGGCCGGGGAGAAGCCGAAGATCTGCGCGACCCGGGCGAGGAACGCGGCCTCGGACGGATGGAGGTCGCCGTCCGCCTGGGCGATCAGGAACAACGCATGGAGCAGTTCCTCCAGCACCGCCGGGCTGTCGTGGAACAGCTGCGCGATCTGCAGGGCGTAGGGCTCGAACCCGTCGGCGGTCTGCCGCGCCTGGTCGAACATCGCGCCGACCTTCGCCATGTCGTGCTGGGGAATCTGGAACAGCCGCTTGAACGCGTCGATCTCGGCGCGGGTGACGACGCCGTCGACCTTCGCCATCTTCGCCGCGAGGCCGATCACCGCCAGGGTGAAGGCGACCTGCCGCTGCTGTTCGGTGTGCGCCGCGCCCGCATCCATCCACGGCGGCAACGTATGCGCCTCGCCGCTCGCGATGCGTTTGTCGACCGCGTGGCCGATCGCCGCGCCCAGGAGCGCCCCGAGCGGGCCGCCGAGCGAAAAGCCGGCCATGCCGCCGATGATCTTGCCCCAGATGCTCATGCCGTGGAATCCCGTTGAGAGGTCTGCGCAATGGATAATCCCGACTCCGCCCCGGGGCAAGAGGGGGAGCCGGGAAACCCGGACGAGTCAGGCGCGGTTGCGCGTCACTTCCACCACGGCTTGCCGAGGTTCACCTGGCTGTCGTCGGTGAGGACGCCGGCGGCCGCGCCGGCGGCGGCGCCGATCGCCGCGCCGGTGACCCAGCTTCCGGTCATCGCGCCGACCACCGCGCCGCCCGCGGCGCCCAGGCCCGCGCCCGACAGGCCGCGGTCGCCGGTGCTGCTGCCGCAGCCGGAAACCGCGATCGCGAGTACGGCGCTGAGGCCGATGGCGGTGATGCTACGACGGACGTTCATGACTTCTTTCACTCCAGTTGGCGCCGGTCGGCGATTCGCCCGGCGGGACTCGGCGGTTTCGGCGGAAGTCCGGACGGGCGGAACCGGCGGGTGCGGGTTCTCTCCCTAATAACGGGATTCATTGTGTTCGCGTTGCAAGGGGGGATCGAGAAAAATTCGTCGCCGAGCCGAATTTGTGCGTTTAACGAACAAAAGTATATATAGCGCGCAATCCGGTTGACGCGGGGGGGTGGTTTTGCGCACCATCGACCTACACCAAGAGGTTGGTTTCCGTCGCAGTGCCAGGACACCCGATTCATGACCGATGCGTTCATTTGCGATTACGTCCGGACCCCGATCGGCCGCTTCGGCGGCGCCCTTTCGGCGGTTCGCGCCGACGATCTCGCCGCCGCGCCGATCCGCGCGCTGCTCGACCGCCATCCGGATCTCGACTGGTCCCGTCTCGACGAGGTGATCCTCGGCTGCGCCAATCAGGCGGGTGAGGACAACCGCAACGTGGCGCGCATGGCGGCACTGCTGGCGGGGCTTCCGCCCGAAGTCCCCGGCGTTACCGTCAACCGCCTGTGCGCCTCCGGCATGGATGCGGTGGGCGCAGCCGCGCGCGCCGTGTCGAGCGGCGAGATCGGCCTCGCGATCGCGGGCGGCGCGGAATCGATGACCCGCGCGCCGCTGGTGATGGCGAAGGCGGAAAAGGCGTTTCAGCGTGCCGCCCGGATCGAGGACACGACGATCGGCTGGCGCTTCGTCAATCCGCGCATGCGCGAGCTTTACGGCGTCGACAGCATGCCGGAGACCGGCGAGAACGTCGCCGACGACTACCGCGTCGACCGCGCCGACCAGGATGCCTTCGCGCTGCGCAGCCAGCGGCGTGCGGCGGCTGCGAGGGCGTTCTTCGCCGAGGAGATCGTGCCGGTGTGCGTGCCGAACGGCCGCAAAGGCACGATCGAGGTCGTCGCCGACGAGCATCCTCGCCCCGAAACCACGCTCGACATCCTCGCCGGGCTCAAGCCGGTGGTGCGCGCGGGCGGTACCGTCACCGCGGGCAACGCTTCCGGCGTCAACGACGGTGCGGCGGCGCTTCTGATCGCCTCGGCGGCGGCGGCGAAAGCGCACGGTCTCGTGCCGCGCGCTCGGGTGCTGGGGATGGCGACGGCGGGCGTGCCGCCGCGGGTGATGGGCATCGGTCCGGCGCACTCGACCCGCAAGCTGCTCGCCCGGCTCGGGCTCGGGATCCGCGATTTCGACGTGATCGAACTCAACGAGGCGTTCGCGAGCCAGAGTCTCGCGACGCTGCGCGAACTCGGCCTGGCCGACGACGCGCCGCACGTCAACCCGCACGGCGGCGCGATCGCGCTCGGCCATCCGCTTGGGATGTCCGGCGCGCGGCTGGTGCTCACCGCCGTGCATGCGCTCGAACGCCGCGGCGGCGGCCGGGCGCTGGCGACGATGTGCGTGGGGGTCGGGCAGGGCGTGTCGCTGGCCTTGGAAGCGGTGTGAAAGGGAGTACGGTCGGATGATCGACAAGACGGTGGGCGATCCCGCCCAGGCGGTGGCCGATATCGGAGACGGCGCGACCGTCCTGATCGGCGGATTCGGCGAGGCGGGCAGCCCGATCGAGCTGATCCACGCGCTGATCGACAGGCGGCTGCGCGATCTGGTGGTGGTCAGCAACAACACCGGCAACGGCCGCGTCGGTCTCGCCGCGCTGATCGCCGCCGGGTGCGTGCGCAAGATGGTCTGTTCGTACCCGCGGTCGTCGAACTCGCGGGTGTTCCCCGAGCTCTATCGCCAGGGGCGGATCGAACTGGAACTCGTGCCGCAGGGCACCCTGGCGGAGCGGATCCGCGCCGGAGGCGCAGGGATTCCGGCGTTCTTCACCCCCTCCGGGGTCGGCACGGTGCTGGCGGAAGGCAAGGAGACCCGCGAGTTCGACGGCCGTCCGTACGTGATGGAGCGGGGGCTGCGCGCCGACTTCGCGCTGGTCAAGGCGGAGCTCGGCGATCGGCTGGGCAACCTCACCTACAACAAATCCGCCCGCAATTTCGGCCCGATCATGTGCATGGCGGCCCGGACCGCGATCGTCCAGGTGAGCCGCATCGTGCCGCCGGGGGAGATCGACCCGGAGGTGGTGGTGACGCCCGGCGTGTTCGTCGCCCGCGTCGTCGAGGTTCCGGATGCCGCGCACGAATCCGTGCTCGTCGCGCAAGGAGTGACCTATCCATGAACGCCGAAATCGCCGCACTTCGCCTGAGCCGCGACCGGATGGCGCGCCGCGCCGCCCGCGACATTCCCGACGGCGCCTACGTCAACCTCGGGATCGGCATTCCCGAACTGGTGGCCGCCCACATTCCGCCCGGCCGCGAGGTGGTCTACCACACCGAGAACGGCGTGATGGGCTTCGGGCCGCCGCCGCCCGCGGGCGAGGAGGATCCGGAGCTGATCAACGCGGGCAAGAAGCCGATCACCCTCCTGCCCGGGGCGTCGTTCTTCCACCACGCCGACAGCTTCGCGATGATCCGCGGCGGGCACATCGACGTCTGCATCCTCGGCGCGATGCAGGTGGCCGCGAACGGCGATCTCGCCAACTGGTCGACCGGTGCGCCCGACGCGATCCCGGCGGTCGGTGGGGCGATGGATCTGGTCGCGGGCGCGGGGCGGATCGTGGTGATCACCGAACACGTCACCAAGGACGGTAAGCCGAAGCTCGTCGAACGTTGCAGCTATCCGCTCACCGGCCGCGCGGTGGTGGCGCGGGTGTTCACCGATCTCGCGGTCGTCGACGTGACGCCGGACGGTTTCGTGCTGCGCGAAATCGCGCCCGGCCTCGATCTCGAAACGGTGCGGCGGCTGACCGCCGCGCCGCTCGCCGCCGCGCCCGATCTCAAGACCATCGAGGTCTAGAGATGAAGGGTCTTCTCGAACGCGGCGGCGGCGTCCTGGAGTACGGAGAGATAGTCGCGCTGCAGCGCCTCCACCGAGGCTCGCGAAGCCTGAGTGCTGACGTTGATGGCGAGCGTGACCCGGCCGTCGCGGCCGCGCACCGGCACCGCGACCGAGCGCAGACCGATCTCCAGCTCGCCGTCGCACAGCGCCCAGCCCTGGGCGCGCACGCGGTCGAGGCGGGCGGCGAGGTCGGCGGGATCGGTGAGGGTGTTGTCGGTATAGCGTTCGAGCGGCGTGGTGCGGAGGAAGTGTTGCAGGCGCTGCGGTTCCAGGTGGGCGAGCAGGACCTGGCCCATCGAGGTGGCGTGCGCCGGCAGTCGGGCGCCGATCGCCAAGTTCACCGCGATCACCCGGTGTCGGGCAGCGGAGCGCGCCACGTAGGTGACGTCCGCGCCGTCGAGCACCGCCGCCGAGGAGGACTCCTTGAGGGTTTCGGTGACGCCCGCGAGGAACGGTTGCAGGGCCTCGGTGAGAGACAGCGACGAGAGGTACGAGTATCCGAGTTCGAGGATCTGCGGCGCGAGCGCGTAGTGCTTGCCGTCCGAGTGGGCGTAGCCGAGCGCGGCGAGGGTGAGCAGGAAGCGCCGCGCGGCGGCGCGGGTCATTCCCGTGCGTTCGGCGACTTCGGTGAGGGTCTGCCGCGGCGTTTCCGCGCCGAAGGAGCGGATCACCGCCAGCCCGCGGGCGAAAGAAGAGACGAAGTCGGGCGAGTCCGGCTCGATCATCGGGGTGTTGCCTCTCAGGGGATTGGGACGGGTGCGTTCGCAGTGCGAACGCGCGCACTCTATCAGAACGCGACACCCGGTTTCAAGCCACCCGGACGGGTGGTTGCTATATAACGAACGTTTGTGCTTTTAACGAACATTTTGGCCGAAGCGGTCAATAGGGAGACGAGGCAATGGCGAAACCTGCGCTCGCATCGCAGCCGGACGGTCTGCGCTTCGTCCATCAGACCTGGCCGCGCCGGGTGGTGTTCGGTTCCGGCGCGTCGACGGAGACGGCGCGCGAGCTCGCAGCGCTCGGCGCGGGGCGGGTGCTGGTGATCCACACTCCCGGCCGCGCGCCGGTCGCCGAGCGCATCGCCCGCGATCTTGGCCGCGCATGGGCGGGATCGATCTCGGGGGCTCGCCAGCATGTCGGCGTCGCCGAAGCCGCGGCGGCGGCGGAACGGGCGAAGGCGCTCGGCGCCGACTGGTTGCTCGCGGTCGGCGGCGGCGCGGCCACCGGCCTCGCCAAGGCGGCGGCCCTCGACGTTTGCCTGCCGGTGGCCGCGGTCCCCACCACCTATTCCGGGTCCGAGATGACCGCGATCTGGGGGCTGACCCGCGACGGCGAGAAGGTCAACGGCCGCGACGAGCGGGTGCGTCCGCGCCTCGTCGTCTACGATCCCGATCTGCTCGCCGGGTTTCCGCCCGCCGCCGCCGCCGCGAGCGCGCTCAACGCGTTCGCCCACTGCGCCGAGGCACTCTACGCCGCCGATGCGTCGCCGCTGGTGCGCCTCGTCGCCGAACGCGGCGCGGCGGCCCTGGCGCGCGGCCTCGAGAGCCTCGCCGTGGGCGAACCCGCCGAGGCGGCGCTGCTGGAAGGCGCGTGGCTCGGCGGCGACGCCCTCGGCTCGGCGGCGATGGGGCTGCATCACAAGCTTTGCCACGTGCTCGGCGGGATGTGCGGTCTGCCCCACGCCGAGATGCACGCGGTGCTGCTGCCTTACGTGCTGGCGTTCAACGCTCCGGCTGCCTCCGCGGCGCTGGCGCGGCTCGCGGACGCCGTCGGCGCAGGCGATGCGGCGGGCTGCACGGTATGGCTGCGGGCGATTTCGGAGCGGCTCGGTCTTCCACGGTCGCTCGCCGCGATCGGCATGCCGGAGGCAGCGGTCGCCCCGGCTGCGGCAGCGGCCGCGCGTGCCGCCTACGCCAATCCCCGCGCGGCGTCCGCGGCGGAGATCGAAACTCTTCTGACCGCCGCGCTGAAAGGCGACGCCCCGGCGGATGTGAGCGCGGTCCGCGGCGGTCATTGAAACGGACCGGCCGCGCTCCGCAGGAGCGGCCGGAAGCAGGTATCGCCGCGGGCACGGCCCGCGTCCACGGAGCCAAGAAAGTGTAACGAACGCGTTTCAGGGAGACCTTCCATGCAAGCCATTACCAACGTCACCGTAAGAATCGTGCAGAAGTATCTGCCCGATGCGCTGATTCTCGCCATCGGACTGACGTTCATCACGCTGTTCGCCGGAATCACCCTCGCCGGGCAGTCGCCCATGCAGATGGTGAACTACTGGGGCAAGGGCTTCTCGTCGTTGTTCACCTTCGCCATGCAGATGGCGCTGGTGCTGCTGACCGGCTATTCCCTGGCGCTGTCGCCGGTGATCAAGCGCGTCCTCGACCGCATCACCGATCTGCCGAAAACCCCGCGTCAGGCGCTGATGGTCACCGCCCTGGTCTCGATCATCGGCTGCTATTTCAGTTGGGCCTTCGGATTGGTGATCGGCGCCATTCTCGCCAAGGAGATGGGCCGCAAGATGCCCGGCCTGCACTTTCCCCTGGTGGTGGCGGCGGCCTACGGCGGCGAGATCATCCGCGGCCCGTCGTCGTCGATTCCGTTGGTGGTGGCGACTCCGGGCAACTTCATGGAGAAGACCATCGGTCATCTCATTCCGGTGACCGAAACCCTCTATTCCTCGTGGAACCTCGGCCTCAGCGTCGCGATGGTGTTCGCGCTGGTGATGCTCTACGCCACCGTCACGGTGCCGAAGAAGGACGTCGTCGAGTTCCGTTACGAGGAAAAGCCGAAGGCTGAAACTACGAAGCCGCTGGCGGAGATGTCGTTCTCCGAGCGCATCGAGCACCGGCGCTGGGTCAACATCGCGCTCGCGGTAATGCCGGGCGTCTACCTCGCCAACAACTTCGCGAGCTTCAGCTTCAATCTCAACCTCAACCTCGTGATCCTGATCTTTCTGTTCCTGTCGCTGCTGTTCCACCGCAATCCCGCCGAATTCCTCGGCGCGATCAAGGAGGCGGTGGTCTCCTGCCGCGGCATTCTGCTGCAGTTTCCGCTCTATGCCGGGATCTCGGGAATGATGGGCGCCTCGGGTCTGGTGGGGATCATCTCCACTTGGTTCACCGAGATCGCGACGCCGATGACCTTCCCGCTGATGACGTTCCTCTCCGCCGGTCTGGTCAACATCGCGATTCCCTCGGGCGGCGGCCAGTGGGCGATCCAGGGGCCGATCATGGTCAAGGCGGCGCAGGCGATCGGCGCGGATCTGCCGCAGACGGTGATGGCGTTCGCCTGGGGCGACGGCTGGACCAACCAGATCCAGCCGTTCTGGGCGCTGCCGCTGCTCGGCGTCGCGGGGCTCTCGGCGCGCGACATCATGGGCTACTGCATCGTCTGGCTGGTGCTCTCCGGGGTTTTGATCGGCGGCACCTTCATGTTGCTGGCGGCCTGACCGGCCGCCTCGTCGCCCCGCGCGCCGCAGCGTGACGTCTCCCGCGCGGCGCGGACGGAAGCGCCGGTTCTCCCCGACGCGGCGCTTCGCCGGATGCCGGTCCCCCAGCCGGCATCCGGTTTTTCCGCCCCTAAGGACGTCGCGCCGCCGGACGGGTTGCGTTATCCTCGCCCGGTTTGCAGATTCTCCTTGAAATTGGGCGGCCGACGGGGCCGCCGCCACGGGTCGGGAATGTCGATGCGGAAGTCGTTGCGTTACGGGCTGGTCGCCCTTTTCGGGGTCGCCGTGCTGGCGGTCGTTTTGCCGATGGTGCTGGTCGACGAGGCCGCGATCAAGCGCGAGATCGCCCGCGCGGTCGAGAACCGCACCGGCCGCACCCTCGAAATCCAGGGCGACCTCGATTTCTCGCTGCTGCCGACGCCGCGCTTCGCGGCCGAGGGCGTGCGCCTCGCCAACTGGCCCGACAGCGCCGAACCGTGGATGGTCGAGGTGGCGAAGGTGTCGGTCACGGTATCGCCGCTCGACCTCCTGAAGGGCGAAGTCGTCGCCCGCGCGATCGAACTCGACCGGCCGCGGGTGCTGCTGGAGCGCCGCGCCGGGCGCGGCAACTGGAACTTCGTGCCGCCCGGGCAGATTCCCGGCCGCGTCGGGGTGCGCTCGGGCGGGCTGATCTCGACCGCGAACGCGCAGACCGCCGACGACGACGGCGACGGGTTCAGCTTCCGCCGCCTGAGCGTTCGCGACGGCCGCGTCGCCTATCGCGACGGCGGCGGCGGCCGGAATGTCGACGTCGTCGCGATCGCCCTCGACGTCGAGGCCGAAGGCGTCGAGGGGCCGTTCCGCGGGCGCGGCTCCGCCACCGTCGGCAACCGCGCGGTTGCGTTCGACGGCGACGTCGGGCGGATTCAGGGCGGCCGCGCCGTGCCGGTCCGCTTCAATGCCCGCACCGGCAGCCTCGCCGCCAAGATCGACGGTCTGCTGTTGCGCGATACCGACGCCGGACCGGTGCTCAAGGCCGCCGCCGATCTTTCCGCCGCCGATGCCGCCGCGCTCCTGTCCGAATGGGGGATCGCCGCGCCCGCGCCGCTCGCGGGGCGGGCGTTCGCGCTCGGCGGTCAGCTCCGCCTCGACGCCAACGACGGCGAACTCGACGAGGGACAGCTCCGTCTCGGACCCGCGAGCGCCGCGGCGGGCGCGCACTGGTCCTTCGAGGGATCGCGCCCGCGCGTCGGCCTGCGCCTTGCCGCCCAGAGCTTCGATCTCGACGCCTGGACCGCGCAGCGCGCCGCCGCCGCGCCGGGATTCGCGCTGGTCGCCGCCGCGGCCGCCGCCGAACCCGCGCCGCCGTTCGTGCTGCCGTTGCCGAAGGACGTGGATCTCGCCTTCGACGTGTCCGCCGCCAGCGTGGTGTGGCGCGGACAGGCGGCGCAGTCGGTGGTCGCGGAGGGCGAGGTCAGCCGCGGCGATCTCGTGATCAATCAGGTTTCCGCCGAACTGCCGGGCGCGGCGCAGGTGCGCGCGTTCGGCTTCGTCGGTGGCGGCGCGGCGATGCGCAACCTCGACCTGACGGTGCAGGCGAGCGCGGCCAACCTCCGCGGCGTGCTCGACTGGCTCGGTGCCGACGTGTCCGGCGTGCCCTCCGACCGGTTGCGCCGCGCCGGGCTCGCCGCGCAGATCTCGGGCGGCAAGGACGACCTTCTGCGCGTGCGCGATATCGACCTCGCCCTCGACGCCACCCGCGCCAGGGGCGCGCTCGACCTGCGCTGGGGCACGCGCCCGGCGTTCGGTCTGTCGCTCGCGGTGGACCAGCTCAATCTCGACGCCTATCGCCCCGCGCCGGTCGCCCCGCGCGCGAACGCCTCGCCCGCGGTGGCGGGAGAGATGCCGCCGCCGGCCGCCGATCGGCCGTGGCAGGGCTTCGACGCCAACCTCGATCTTTCGGTCGGGCGTCTCACCGTCGGCGGTCAGCCCTTCGACCGGGTTTCCGCCAAGGGCGCGTGGCAGGGCGGCGTGCTCGACGTCGCCGCGCTCGCCGCCGATCTCGGCGGCGCGGGCCATCTGCGCGGCAGCGGCCGGGTGCGGACCGTGGGCGAGGGCGCGCCGCGCTTCGAGGGCGTGAAGGCGGACGTCACCACGCCGCGCGCCGACCGCCTGCTCGGCCTGTTGCCGTTCGAGGCTCCGGCGTTCACCCGCGACTGGCGGGGGTTGTCGGCGACGCTTGCGGCCGACGGCCCGCTCGCGGACCTCAGGCTCGACGCGGCGGTCCGCCTCGGCGAGGTGTCCGCCAGCCTTGCCGGGCGCTTCGACGGCGTGAAGGGCCGTCCCGCCGCGGATGGCGAACTGCGTCTCGCCGCGCCCACGCTGGGCGCGCTCGTGCACGTCTTCGGCGGCGACCTTCCGGCCGACCTTGCGAAGAAGGGCAAGGTCGCGGCGACCGCGCCGATCGTCGCGCGCGACACCGGCTACGCCGTGCCCGCCGTGTCGATCACTGCGGGCGACGTCGCGATTTCGGGTTCCGCCGAGGTGCGCACCGACGGGCCGCGGCCGTTCGTCGGCGTCCGCCTCGAAGGCAACACCCTGCCGTGGCCGTCGGTCGCTGCACTGCCCGCGGCGACGCGCGTCGCCACCGCGCCGGTTTCCGGATTTTTCCCGGTCGCCGCGCAGCCCGCGGCCAAGACGCCGGCCTGGGCGGTCCTGCGCGACTTCGACGGCGAGCTGACCGCGCGCTTCGACACCGTGCTCGCGCCGAACTTGCGCGCCGACGCGGCGGAGGCGGCGCTCCGGCTCAACCAGGGGATCGTCACTCTCGACCGCGCCGCCGCCCGCCTTCTCGGCGGCGACGTTTCCGGCCGCGGCCGCGCCGACCTCACCGGCGCGACGGCGAAGATCGAGGCGAGTTTCCGGGCCAAGGACGTGACCGTCGCCTCCAACAGTCCGCTGTTCGGCGGCAACGCGCCGATCGCCGGACGGGTCGACCTCGAGGCCGAAGGCGCGGCCACCGGCAACGATCGCGACGCGCTGCTGCGCGCGCTCGACGGCAAGGGCCGACTGTCGGTGACGCAGGGCTCGTTCGCCGGGGCCAATCTCGGCGCGGTCAACGAGCGTCTCAATCGCATCCGCAACCTTCAGGACATTCTCGGTGCGCTCGACGCGGGCAGCCGCGGCCGCACCGCCTTCGACACGCTGACCGGCACCTTCGTGGTGGAGAACGGCGTGCTGCGTTCCGACGATCTCGCGCTCGCCGCCCCGGCTGGCACGGCCAGCGCCAAGGGGCGCGCCGACCTCGCGGCCGAAACCCTCGATGCCGACCTGCGCTTCACCCTCGACAACCTCAGGGACGCGCCTCCCCTCGGCATCCGGCTCGCCGGGGCGTGGGCGGCGCCGCGCGTGGCGTTCGATACCAACGCGTTTCAGCAGCACGTGCTGAAGAAGGGGCTCGGCGACTTCCTGAAGTCGCTCTCGAAGCCGCAATCGGGCGAGCCGCCCGCGCCGAAAGCGATCAAACCCAAGGACGTCCTGCGCGAAATCCTCGCGCCGATTCCGCGGGACTCCGGCGCGGCGCAGTGAAGCGCCGCCGCGCCCGGAGCGGTCACTGATCGAGGATCATCATCGGCGAATTCTTGGTGGCGGGCACCACCACCGGACCGCCGCGCGGCAGGAACACCGGCACCGTCACCACCGGCGAACTGCGGTCGCCGTTCGCCGCCTCCACCCACAGGTCCATCCGCTCCCGGTCGGTTTCCTGGTCCGGCCGCGCCCAGCTTCGCACCGCGTAGCTTTCGCCCGCGCGCGCCGCAAAGGGAATCACCGCGGCGCCGATGCGCGCGCTCAGGCCGTACTTGATCAGCGTCGCCCGCACTTCGAGACTGTGGGGGCCGGGCGCGACGAGTTCCCGGTCGTCCCATTGCGAGAACGTCGCGATCCCCGCTTCGGTGATCACGCCGTCGATCTTGAGCACGGTGATGCGGCTGGAGTAGGGAGAGTCCGCGAAGCTGTCCCGGCTGCCGGTGATCGTCGCGCCGGTTTCGGGCGTCAGCCCCGCAGCGGGCGCGTAGGTCGGGGGCGGCGTGGCGCAGGCGGACAGCGCGAGCGCGGCAAGGGCGCTGAGGCTCGGGAGACGCTTCATCGGGAATGGTCCTCGAAGGAACGGAGTTTCGTCTGCAGCGCACGCAGCACGTGGACGCGCAGCGCGCCGGAGAGGTTGACATCGGGATCGTCGCGACCGTGGTCGATCGCCTGCACCAGGGCGTGGAGGCTGACGCCCCGTTCGCGCGCCAGATCCTTGAGCGCCTCCCAGAACGGTTCTTCCAGGGAGATGCTGGTACGGTGGCCGTCGAGGGTGATCGACCGCTTCCGGACGCCGTCGGTCATCGGCCTATTCTTCGCGCGAAGTCGGCGGCCGCGTCGGCGGCGAGGTCGAGCGCCCTCTCGGGCGTCAGGCCGGAGGCGCGGCGGGGTTTCAGAGAATGGTCGCCGTCGGCGATCCAGCGGATTTCGACCTCCGCGCCGAGTGCGTAGCCCGCCACGTCGTCAGCGTTGCCGAGCGCGTCGCGCGTGCCCTGCACCACCAGCACCGGGCAGGGGGGCGCGGCCAGCGGCGCCAGGCGCTCCGGCGTCGCCGCCTTGCCCGCCGCGTGGAACGGATAGCCGAATGCCGTCACGCCGATCGGCGCGATCGCCGCCGCCGCCATCGCCGCCGCGCGTCCGCCCATCGACTTGCCGCCGATCAGCAGCGGCAGTTCGGAAAATTCCGCCCGCGCCACCGCCGCCGCCTCCGCGAACCGCGCGAGCAGCGCTGGCATCCGGTCCGGCGGGCGCTTCTTTCCCTCCGCCCGCCGCGCCGCCATGTAGGGGAATTCGAAGCGAACCACCGCCAGTCCGCGCGCCGCCAGCCGCTCCGCCATCGCGGTCATGAAGCCGCTGTCCATCGGCGCGCCCGCGCCGTGGGCGAACAGGAATGCCGCGAACGGGGCGGTGGGGGTGGTGAAAATCATCGGCGGCCTCGTGGTTTCGCAGGGGCGCTGCCCCGCTTCCCGCGAAGGGTCCGGGACCCTTCGATTCCTTCGGTTCGTGCGCGAAGCGCGAACGGGACGTCGCACGACGCGAACGGGATTTCCCTCTTCGCGGAAGAAAACCGACGAATGGGAGGGGGCGGAGGGACCGAGTCCCTCCGCGAGATTTATCTTCAGATCTGGGCGTAGAAGTCGTTGCCCTTGTCGTCGACGACGATGAAGGCGGGGAAGTCGACGACCTCGATCTTCCACACCGCTTCCATGCCGAGCTCCGGATATTCGAGGAGTTCGACCTTCTTGATCGATTCCTTGGCGAGCTGCGCCGCCGCGCCGCCGATCGAGCCGAGGTAGAAGCCGCCGTGGGCCTTGCACGCGTCGGTGACGGCCTTGGAGCGGTTGCCTTTGGCGACCATCACCAGCGAGCCGCCCGCGGCCTGGAACTGATCGACGTAGCTGTCCATGCGTCCGGCGGTAGTGGGGCCGAACGAGCCCGAGGCGTAGTTGGACGGCGTCTTGGCCGGGCCGGCGTAGTAGACCGGATGGTTCTTGAGGTAGTCCGGCATCGGCTCGCCCTTGTCGAGGCGCTCCTTGATCTTGGCGTGGGCGATGTCGCGGGCGACGATGATGGTGCCGGTGAGCATCACCCGGGTCTTGACCGGATACTGCGAGAGGGTCTTGAGGATCGCGGGCATCGGCTGGTTGAGGTCGATGCTGACCGCCTCGCCGCCGAGGGCTTCGGACTTCACCTCCGGCATGTAGTGGGCCGGGTTGGTTTCGAGCTGTTCGAGGAACACGCCGTCGCGGGTGATCTTGCCGAGGCACTGGCGATCGGCCGAGCACGACACGCCGATGCCGACCGGGCAGGACGCGCCGTGGCGCGGCAGACGGATGACGCGCACGTCGTGGCAGAAGTACTTGCCGCCGAACTGCGCGCCGATGCCGTAGGCGCGGGTCATCTCGAACACCTCCCGCTCGAGTTCGAGATCGCGGAACGCCTGGCCGTGCTTGCCGCCCTGGGTGGGGAGGTTGTCGTAATAGTGGGTGGAAGCGAGCTTGACGGTCTTCATCGTCATTTCCGCCGAGGTGCCGCCGATCACGATCGCGAGGTGATAGGGCGGGCAGGCGGAAGTGCCGAGGGTCTTGACCTGTTCGGAGAGGAACTTGCGCAGGCTCGCCGGGTTCAGCAGCGCCTTGGTCTGCTGGTAGAGGAAGGTCTTGTTGGCGGAACCGCCGCCCTTGGCGACGAACTGGAACTTGTAGGCGTCGCCCTCGGTGGCGTAGAGCTCGATCTGCGCCGGGAGGTTGTTGCCGGTGTTGACCTCCTCGAACATGTCGACCGCCGAGTTCTGCGAGTAGCGCAGGTTGAGGTCGCGGTAGACGTTGCCGACGCCTTCGCTGATCGCCTCGGCGTCGCCGCCGCCGGTCCAGATCTGCTGGCCCTTCTTGCCCATCACGATCGCGGTGCCGGTGTCCTGGCACATCGGCAGCACCATGCCCGCGGCGATGTTGGCGTTCTTGAGGAGTTCGAGGGCGACGAACTTGTCGTTCGCGCTGGCCTCCGGGTCGTCCATGATCTTGCGCATCAGCGCGAGGTGCCCGGGGCGGAGAAGGTGGTTGATGGCCTTGAAGGCTTCGTAGGTGAGAAGCTCGATCGCCTTGGGATCGACGACGACGATCTCCTTGTCGCCGATCTTCTCGACCTTCACGAAATCGCCGGTGAGTTTTCGGTAGGGGGTGTCGTCGTGGGCGAGGGGGAACATCTCGGCATAGGCGGCGTCGAACGGCATGGATAGCTCCCTGTCAATGTGGATCCGGGCGTTCCGCCTTTGCTATTTCTTTCGGAACGCATCCAGCACCACGACCTTGCTGCCGTCGCCGGGCGGCGTGTCGCCGTCCGGTTTCTTCGCGGTTTCGGGCGTGGCGGGCGGAGGCGGCACGTCCTCCGCGAGGTCGTCGTCGAGATAGTCCTCGAAGTCGTCCTCGTACTGGAATTGCAGGCCGAACTTGGCCGAAGGGTCGGCGAACCCGGTGATCGCCGGAAACGGCACCACCAGGCGCTCGCGCCGGTTGTTGAAGGAGAGGCTCACCGAGAAGCTGTCGGGCGCGTCGACGTCGACGCCGAGGTCCCAGTATTCGTGCTGCAGCACGATGGTGATGTCCTCGGGGTGCGCCGCCTTGAGGTGCTCGGGTATCGAGACGCCCTCGGCATCGGTGCGGAAGGTGATGTAGAAGTGGTGGTCGCCCGGCAGGCCGAGGGCCGCGGCGCGCGTCAGCGCCTCGCGCACCACGCCGCGCAGGGCTTGTTCCACCAGGGCATCGTAGTCGAAGGAGGGATGGTTCTCCACGGGGCGCCTCTCGTGTTTTGGCGGCCCATATTAGGCATGAACGCGCGAGGGAGAAAGCCCTTAACGCGCATCTTGCGACGAGAAAAATCGACCGGAAGGGAAGTGGGGCGTTCTGTTGCTAGGTGCCCCATCCCCCACCTGAAACCGCTCAAGGCATCAGGAATTCAAGTTCGGTTTGGAAACCGCTTACGCGGCGGCCAGAACCGGAGCGCGATTATCATTCGCAGCTACTAGATTGGCCCGATAACGGCGGAACCATGCCGAGCACAGCCATGATCTTTACCACGCGCGTCGATCCTGTTTCGCCCCCATGGCCCCGGGCGAGCCGGGAAATGGTGGAGGCGCCGGGCACTGCCCCCGGGTCCGCAACGATTATTCCATCATGGGTTTAGCACCGTAGTCCGGTTGCCCGGACAGCCCATATATAAGGCCTCCCGCCGCCGAGCGAAAGGGTGAATCCAAGGGGGTTGGAGGGGGGCGGGCGAGCCGTTATGCTCGTTGCCCGATTCATGCCTCCGAGGATGTTGTCCATGCCGCTTTCCGCCGAACAGGCCGCCGAGATCGAAGCCCTGCGCGCCCGGCCGCACGAAACCCTGCGCCCGTCCGTTCCCGCGCTCGAAGCCCTGCTCTATACCGCGCTGCCGGTGCTCGACCACGGCTTCGTGCGGGTGATCGACTACATGGGCGACGACGCCGCGATCGTGCAGGCGGCGCGGGTGTCCTACGGCCGGGGGACGAAGAAGGTTTCCGAGGATCGCGGCCTGATCCGCTACCTGATGCGGCACCGCCACTCGACTCCGTTCGAGATGTGCGAGATCAAGTTCCACGTCAAACTGCCGATCTTCGTGGCGCGGCAGTGGATTCGCCACCGCACCGCGAACGTCAACGAGATCTCGGCGCGCTATTCGATTCTCGACAAGGAATACTACATCCCGGCGCCGCAGCAGCTCGCGGCGCAGAGCGCGGTCAACCGCCAGGGGCGCGGCGACCTGATCGAGGGCGAACAGGCGAAGGCGGTGCTCGACCTGCTGCGCGCCGACGCCGAACGCTGCTACGCCGACTACGAATTCCTGCTCAACGTCGACGCCGAGGGCAACCCGTCCGACGCGGGCCGCGACGGTCTCGCCCGCGAACTGGCGCGGATGAACCTGACCCTCAACACCTACACCCAGTGGTACTGGAAGATCGATCTTCACAATCTCATGCACTTCCTCTCGCTGCGCGCCGACCCGCACGCGCAGTACGAGATCCGCGTCTACGCCGAGGAAATGCTGAAGGTGCTGGAGGCCTGGGTGCCCGCCACCTACGAGGCGTTCTGCGACTACCGCATGGGCGGCGCGAGCCTTTCGGCGAAGGATCTCGCGGTGGTGAAGGCGCTGATCGCGGGCGAAACGCCGACCCCCGAGAGCGCCGGTCTCTCGAAGCGCGAGTGGGGGGAACTGATGGCCAAGCTCGGACGGGAGTGACGACGATGCGGCTCGCCTACAGCGTCGTCGACGCGTTCACCGACACGCCGTTCAAGGGCAATCCGGCGGCGGTGCTGAAGCTCGACGCCTTCCTGCCCGACGCGACGCTGCAGGCGATCGCCGCCGAATTCAATTTGAGCGAGACCGCCTTCGTGGTGGCCGACGGCGCGGACTGGAAGCTCCGTTGGTTCACCCCGGCGGTCGAGGTGCCGCTGTGTGGCCACGCCACCCTCGCCACCGGGTTCGTGCTCCGGCGCATGGGCTTTCCCGCGCCGCTGCGGTTCCACACCCTGTCGGGCGCGCTCGCGGTCGGCGAGGCGGACGGCCGTCTGGTGCTCGACTTCCCCGCCTGGGTCCCCGCGCCCGCCACGCCGCCCGCGGGGCTCGCCGAGGCGCTCGGGGCGGAACCGGTGGAGGTCTACAAGGCGCGCGACTGGATCTGCGTGTTCCGCACCCCCGCCGAGGTCGAGGCGCTGACGCCCGACCATGCGAAGATCGCGGCGCTCGACGGCGAGCGGGTGATCGCCACCGCCGCGGCCGACGATACCTGCGTGATCGCCACCGCGCCGGGCGGCGCGCGCGCCGACGTCACCTCGCGCTACTTCGCCGCCAAGGTCGGCATTCCCGAGGACCCGGTGACCGGCGCGGCGCACACCCAGCTTGCGCCGTTCTGGTCGGCGCGGCTGGGCAAGGCGAGGCTCACCTGCCGCCAGGCGAGCGCGCGCGGCGGCTGGCTGTGGACCGAGGTGCGCGGCGACCGGGTCGCGATCGCCGGGCATGCGGTCGCGGTAGCCGAGGGCGTGATCGAGATTCCCGGCTGAAGGAGACCGCCATGCGCCGTTTCGCGCTGTTTCTGCTGCCACTGCTGCTCACCGCCTGCGGCGACGACGGCCGCGACGCCCTGTGCAAGGCGGTGGACGACAACCGCGCCGCGTGGCTCAAGGCGGCGCGCATCGCCGACGCGGCGGAGCGCGACGCCGCCGAGGCCGCCGCCGCCGCCGAGGGTCGCCTGCGCCTCGCCAAGGCGGTGGGCGAGGGGCGGATCGACGGCTGGAAGGTGGCGACCATGGAGGTTTCGGCGACGCTGCCGAAACTCGGCGTGGCGAAGTTCGGCCTTCCCTGCGCCGCCACCCTGATCGCGCCGGAGATCAACGCCGAGCCCACCGCGTTCGGCCCCGCCGCGACCTTCAAGCCCGGCGACGCCGCGGTGATCGACGGCGGCTTCGCCCGCTCGGTCGACGGCGCGTTGCCGTTTCTCGAGGTTTCGGTCACCGACCGCGGGCTGATGACCGACCCCGAGTTCGTGATCCGCCTGCAACGGATCGCCCGGTAGGGCTACGCCGCGCCGTAGAGGATCGCCTCGGCGATGCGTGCGTAGGCCCTGGCGTGCGGGCCGTCCGGGTCGGCGACGGCGATCGGCGCGCCCGCGTCGGCGGCCTCGCGGATCGCGAGGGTGAGCGGGATTTCGCCGAGGAACGGGGTTTCCAACTCCCGCGCCGCGGTTTCCGCGCCGCCGTGGGCGAAGATGTGCTCGCGGTGGCCGCAGTTGGGGCACTCGTAGTAGCTCATGTTCTCGACGATGCCGAACACCGGCACCTCGACCTTGCGGAACATCTGCAGGGCGCGGCGGGCGTCGATCAGCGCGAGGTCCTGCGGCGTCGAGACGATCACAGCGCCGGAGAGCGGCGCCTTCTGGCTCATCGTCAGCTGGGCGTCGCCGGTGCCGGGCGGCAGGTCGACCAGCAGCACGTCGAGCCCGCCCCAGACGACGTCGCGGAACAACTGCTCGATCGCCCCCGAAACCATCGGTCCGCGCCAGATCACCGGCGCATCGGGCGGCAGCAGGAAGCCGATCGAGATCAGCTTCACTCCGTGCGCCTCCACCGGCACCATCTTGCCGTCGGCCATGCCCGGCTTCGCGCCTTCGCAGCCGAACAGGGTGGGGATCGAGGGGCCGTAGATGTCGGCGTCGAGAACGCCGACGCGCAGCCCCTTCTGCACCATCGCCAGCGCGAGGTTGGCGGTGGTGGTGGACTTGCCGACGCCGCCCTTGCCGGAGGCGATCGCGACCACCAGACCGACGTCCGGCAGTTCGATCTTGCCGCCGGTGGGGTGCTGGCCGAGGCGCGGCTGTTGCGGCGGCGGGGGCGGCGCGGCGCGCTCGGCGGTCAGCACCACGTTGACGCCCGCGACCCCCGGAACCTTGGCGAGCGCCGCTTCGAGGCGCGCGCGCGCGGGTTCGAGCTCTTCCGCCCGGTCGGGTGGGGCCGAGAGCGCCAGCAGCACCCGGCCGCCGGTCACGTCGAATCCGGCGACCTGCTCGGCGGGGTTCCAACCCGCGACGGTTGCGCCGGGAGCGGCCTCCGCAAACGCGCCCAGAACGGCTTCCGCCAACGCTTCCTTGGGGTCGGCGGACGTTGACACGCGTGGAGATTGCCCCGATATGCGGGGGAGAAAGTTGCGCCAATTCATCTCGGTGGTGTCCGATCAAGCGGGTGACAGGGTTCGGTCCTTCGATATAAGGTTTCGGGGACGGGGCAGGCAAACCCGTATTCCAAAATAATCCAATCCAGAGGGGACAAGCGACGATGCCCTGGAATACCGGCAGCGGGAATGGAGGTGGGCCTTGGGGCGGGGGCAATCCGCCCGGCGGCACGCCGCCCAACAACCCGTGGGGGAACGGCCCGCGCAAGGGCGGCGGGGGACGCGGTCCGGGGCAGCAGCCTCCGGATTTCGAAGACATTCTGCGCAAGGGCCAGGACCGGATGAAGGGATGGTTCCCGCGCGGGCCGCAGGGGCCGCGGGCGATCGTCCTCGGCCTCGCGGTGTTGGTCGCCGCGTGGGCGAGCTCGGGCTTCTATAAGGTCCAGTCCGACGAACAGGGCGTCGAGCTGCTGTTCGGCGAATTCGTCAAGTCCACCGAGCCGGGCCTGCATTATTGGTTCCCCGCGCCGGTCGGCGACGTCACCACCGTGTCGGTGACGAACATCCGCCAGATCAACATCGGCGCGCAGCTCGCCGACGACACCCAGCGCCGCTACGGTCAGGTCCAGCGCTCCAGCGACGACCGCCAGGTGCTGACCGCCGATCAGAACGTCGTCGACGCCGACTACTCGGTGTTCTGGCGCGTCGCCAAGGCCGAGGACTTCCTCTTCAACATCCGCGATCCGGAGGCGACGATCCGCCGCGCCGCCGAGAGCGCGATGCGCGAGGTCGCCGGGCGTTCGAGCCTCGACCAACTGATGACCGACCGCAAGGAGGCGCTCCAGGCGGAGATGCAGACGCAGCTCCAGGCGCTGCTCGACTACTACGGCGCGGGCGTCGCCATCACCGGCGTCAAGCTGCTCGCGGTCGATCCGCCGAAGCAGGTGATCGAGGCGTTCCACGACGTCAACAACGCCCGCCAGGATCTCGACCGCCAGCGCAACGAGGCGAACGCCTACCGCAACGACATCATTCCGCGCGCCAAGGGCGAGGCGGAAAAGATCCAGCAGGACGCGCTCGCCTATAAGGAGCGTCAGGTGAAGGACGCACAGGGCGAGGCGGATCGTTTCAATTCGGTCTACGACAGCTACAAGGTGGCCGCTCCGGTCACGCGCGAGCGTCTTTATATCGAAACCATGCAGGACGTGCTGAGCCGGTCCAACAAGGTGCTGATCGATCCGGCGCAGGGCGGCTCGGGCGTGGTGCCCTACCTGCCGCTGCCGGAAATCCAGAAGCGCGGCAACGCCGCGCCGGCCAACGGCGCCAACATGCCGAACCGGGGGGCGAAGTAAGATGAACCGACGCTATGCCTTTCTCGGCCTCGGGGCGGTGATCGCCCTGTTCGTCGCCGCCAACAGCATGTTCGTGGTGCATCAGACCAAGCAGGCGCTGGTGCTCCAGTTCGGCGATCCGCGCGCGGTCTATCAGGAGCCCGGCCTCTACTTCAAGGTGCCGTTCATCCAGGAGGTGGCGTTCTACGAAAAGCGCATCCTCGACCTCGATCCCGACGCCGAAGAGATGAACCTGCGCGACCAGCGCCGCATCATCGTCGACCTCTACGCCCGCTACAAGATCACCGATCCGCTGCAGTTCCGCAAATCCGCGGGCTCGGAGGCGGTGCTGCGCCAGCGTCTCGGCCGCGAGCTCAACAACGCGGTGCGCGTCGAAGTGGCGAAGGTGCTGCTCACGGATATCCTGTCGGAAAAGCGCGCCGAGGTGATGGAGAACATCAACAATGCGGTGCGCGAGCGCGAGCGCGAGTTCGGCATCGAGGTGATCGACGTGCGCATCGGCCGCACCGAGTTGCCGAAGGATACCGCCGACGCCCTCTACAACCGCATGCGTTCGGATCGCTTCGCCGAGGCGGCCCGCTACCGCGCAGACGGCGCGGAGCTGAAGGCCAAGATCCAGGCCGAGGCCGATCGCGAGCGTACCGTGATCCTCGCGGAGGCGCGCCGTCAGGCGCAGGTGCTGCGCGGCGAGGGCGACGCCACCCGCAACGAAATCCTCGGCCGTGCCTACGGGCGGGATCCGGAGTTCTTCGCGTTCTATCGATCGATGGACGCCTATCGCGAATCCCTCGGTGCCGACACCACCCTGGTGCTCAGCCCGGATTCGCAGTTCTTCCGCTACTTCGGGCGGGTGAGCGGGAAATAGAGCCAGACGGAGGTAAAGAGTGTCGGATCTGCAACTGACGACGCGCGGGCGTCGGGGCTTCGGCCCCGGCCTTCGCTCCTGGGCGCGCGTGCTCGGCGCGCTGGTGGTCGTGCTGGGCATGGCGCCGCTTCCGGCGTTCGCCCGGCCTGCGCCGGACAGCTTCGCCGACCTTGCGGACAGGTTGCTGCCCGCAGTGGTCAATATCGCCACCACGCACGACGCCGAGGGTGAGGATCAGGTGATTCCGGGGCTGCCGCAGTTGCCGCCGGGATCGCCGTTCGAGGAGTTTTTCAAGGACTACTTCGACCGCTTCCAGAACCAGCAGGGCGGCCAATCCGCGCCCAAGCGCAAGACCCGCTCCCTCGGTTCGGGCTTCATCATCAGCGCCAAGGGGCTGATCGTCACCAACAACCACGTCATCGACGAGGCCACCGAGATCGTCGTCTCGTTCCACGACGGCCGCGAGGCCCCGGCGAAGCTGATCGGCCGCGACGCCAAGAGCGACGTCGCGCTGCTTCAGGTCGAGACCAAGACCGATCTGCCCTACGTCGAGTTCGGCGATTCCGACAAGGCGCGGGTGGGCGACTGGGTGCTGGCGATCGGCAATCCCTTCGGCCTTGGCGGCACGGTCACCGCGGGTATCGTCTCGGCGCGCGGCCGCGACATCAACGCCGGGCCCTACGACGACTTCATCCAGACCGACGCGTCGATCAACCGCGGCAATTCCGGCGGGCCGATGTTCGACATGGACGGCAAGGTGATCGGCGTCAACTCGATGATCTTCTCGCCCTCGGGCGGGTCGGTCGGCATCGGCTTCGCGATTCCGGCGCGCACCGTGCAGCAGGTGATCAAGGACATCCAGCAATACGGCCACGCGCGCCGCGGCTGGCTGGGCGTCACCATCCAGCACGTCACCGAGGACATCGCCGAGAGCCTCGGCATGGACAAGCCGGTGGGCGCGCTGGTGCAGGGCGTGCAGTCGGGCAGCCCGGCGGCCGAGGCGGGCATCGAGGCGGGCGACGTGATCGTCTCCTTCGACGGCAAGCCGGTCGAGGAGATGCGCCGCCTGCCGCGGATCGTCGCCGAGACCGAAATCGGCAAGTCGGTGAGCCTCGAACTGATCCGCAACGGCAAGCACCTGACCAAGAAGGTCAAGGTCGGCGAGCTTCACGACGAGGTGAAGGCGGCCGAAGCCGACAAGCTCCCCGCGCCCGGCAAGACCTCCGGTCCGGCCAGGGAAATGAAGGCTCTCGGTCTCACCGTGACCGCGCTCACGCCGCAACTCCGCGAGAAGTACGGCGTCGGCGACGACGTCAAGGGCGTGGTGGTGATCGGCGTCGACCCGGGCGGTCAGGCGGCGGACAAGGGCGTGCAGCCGGGCATGGTGATCGAGGCGGTGACGCAGCGTGCGGTGGCCGCGCCCGACGATCTGCGCGCCGGCATCGAGGCGGCGAAGAAGGCGGGCCGCCAGTCGGTGCTGCTGCAGGTGCGCCTCGGCGACCGCAAGCGCTTCCTCGCGCTCCGGATCGACGACGCCAAGAAGTGAACGGCCTTTCTTTGCGAAGGCGCGCGGAGGCCGGGGGAGACCCCGGCCTTTCGCTTGCCCGCCGCGGCGTGGTATGACGGAACCATGGCCCGGATCGACTTCTACCACCTGCAGAAATGGCCGCTCGAACGTGCGCTCCCCGAACTCCTGGAGCGGGCGTTGGCGGGCGGCTTCCGCGCGGTCGTCACCACCGGGTCCCCGGAGCGCGCCAAGGATCTCGATTCGCTCCTTTGGACGTATACGGACGACTCCTGGCTGCCGCACGGGAGCCCCGGGGGCGGCGAGCCGGGCGAGCAGCCGGTGTGGATCACCGACTCCGCCGAGAACCCCAACGGCGCCAACCTGCTGGTGATCACCGAGGGCGCGGATTTCCTGGATCCGGCCGGGTTCGAGCGGGTACTCGACCTTTTCGACGGCGCGGTTCCGGACGACGTGGCGGCGGCCCGCCGCCGTTGGGCGAGCCTGCGCGACGCGGGCCACGATCTGCGCTATTGGCAGCAGGACGACAACGGACGCTGGACGGAGAGGGCGAATTCGTCCAAAAGCTGAAATACGGAACGGGAGCGGCACGGCACGAAGGCCGCCCCGCATTTTCAGAGGCTCCGGAAAAGGGGCCCGGCAGAGGGAACGAGGGAAAGGACGCGGCGATGTCGAACCGGCGCGCGACGTTCGAGTTGCAGGTTCTGGTCGCCAAGAACTGGACGGTCAGGAATCTTTACGACGACGAGGAAACCGCCAAGCAGGCGGCCGAGCAGGACCTCAAGTCCGGCCGGGTCGAGGGCGTGCGGATTCTCCGCCTGTGGAAACGCGCCGACGGCGAACACGCGGAAAAGCAGGTGTTCGAGAAGATGGGCGCAGTCAAGCCGCTGCGCGACGTCCGCATCACCCCGGTCGAGAGCGCGCCGATGTGCCGCGAGGAGGCCGAGTTTCTCGGGCACGACAGTCTCGCGCTGATGGCGCGCCTGTTCCGCAAGTACCTCGACGAAACCTGCCTCACCCCCACCGAAGTGCTGCACGTCTGGCGCGAATACCAGCGCATCTGGGATACCGAATCGATCGTCATGGCGGGGGTCGACCGCGTCGCCCTGGTGCAGACGCGCGGCTCCGAAATGTTGCCGAAGACCCGCGGCGAAGAGATCTACCGCGCGATCGAGGGCATCGGCGCGCGGGCGCGCCGCGCCGACCGCCGCAAGAACCTGCCGCGCCGGATCGGAACCCGTTTCGGCGTGGTGCTGCGCGACGAAGACGCGGCCGATCCATTCGACGGAACCTTCGCCGCCACCGTGGTGCTCGCGCGCGATCTTGCGGAGCGGCGCGATTGGCTCGGCAAGCTCGATCGCCTGGGCGAACTGCTGGCGGCGGAGACCGACGCCGAGGCGCGTGCGATTCTCGATTCCGTGGCCGCGCAGGTGTTCATGAGCCGCGACGTGCTGATCGACGCGCTCGGCCCCCGGCACAATCTCGCTGCCGCGATCGAGGCGCTGTTGCCGCTTCTGGCGGGCGGAGCGCCCGGTTTCGACGCGGCGATGCCGCGGCGCGAGACGTTCGTCGCGGGGCTGAAGGCGGGCGCGCTGCCGCTCCTGCGCGCCACGCTGGTGGAGCGCTGTCTGAAGATGGTCGCCGGGCCGGGTGAACTGTCGCGCTTCGACCCCACCCGCGAGGACGCCTGCTTCCGCACCCTCGCCAACCGTCTGATCGGCCCGTCGGCGGTGGTCGAGGGGGAGGCGGCGGCGCTCGCCCTGCTCGAACGTGCCGGAACCTTCGTGGTCGAGGGCGGCGTCACCGGGCGCAAGCGCGCGCTCGACTGGCTGCTGATGGCGCTCGACGGCGCGGCGCGGCGGATCGCGCTGCTGCGCTGCCTCGACGCGCCGCTCACCCACGAGCCCGAGGTGCGGGGCGCGGCGTTCGAGGCGCTGCGGCGGACCGTCGAGGGCGCGGCGCTGGCCGATCTCGCGCCGGGGCAGGGCGACCCGCTGGCGCCGTTGGCCGTCGCCGCCGATCTCTCGCGCTGGCTTGCGCGGCGATTCCCGCCCAAGGCGGCGCAGCCGGTGTGCGCGCACCTCGACGCGCTGTCGGCCGAGCATCTCGTCACCCACCGCGTGATCGAGCGCATCGACCATCCGGAACTCGCCCTCGCCGACCGCGCGACGCGGTTGCTCGGCTTTCTGCTTTCGGGCACCCTGACCGAAGGCCGGGCCACCGATCTGGCGCGCAGCCGCATTCGCGACCATCTCAAGCGTCCCGACTTCGTGGAGGCGTTCGCCGCGGGCTTCGCCGATGCCGCCGCCTGCGAACGGGGGCTGCGCGAACTGCACGCGATGATGACCCGCGCGGGCATCTCGGCGAACGTCTGAACCGGAGAAAGGACAAGGAATGCTGACTGCGGCGGTGGTGTTTTTCGCGCTCGTCTTCCTCCTCGGCGTGGCGATGGCGGTGCGCTATTTCCCCGACCGCGGCCGCATGCCCGCCAGCCCCGACGTCGCGCGCCTAGTCGGCGAAATCCGCTCCCGCAAGCTGTTCGGCCCCGAGGGTTGCGACGATCCCGGCATCCGCGCTCTCGCCGCGACCTACGGCTTCCGCGTCGTCGACCGCGACGGCACCATCCTCAAGCTGCGCCGCGACCTGTGGGCGAAGTTCAAGAGCCTGAGCGCGGGCGGCCGTCTTCTCGGCATTCTGCTGTTTCCGGTGTCCGTCACCTTCGCCGCGGGGCTGCTGGCGGGCCTCGGCTGGCGGCGGGGCTACGACGAGCTCGTCCACCTCGACCCGGTGATCGGCCGCTCCTGACGCGCGGGTCCGCTCAGGCGTCCGGGCTCGTTTCGGTTTCGTGACGTTTCAACTGCCATTGCAGATGGCTGCGCACCGCGGGCCATTCGGCGGCGACGATCGAATAGACGCAGGTGTCGCGGAGGGTGCCGTCCTTGGCGCGCTGGTGGCCGCGCAGGATGCCGTCGAGCCGCGCGCCGAGGCGCTCGATGGCGCGGCGGCTCTGGAGATTGAGGGCATGGGTGCGGATCTCCACCGCCGGGCACCCGAGGACGTCGAAGGCGTGGTCCAGCAGCAGGAGCTTCGCCTCGGTGTTGAGGCCGGTGCGCTGCGCCGAGGCGGCGGTCCAGGTGGAGCCGATTTCGACCCGCGGCAGCGCGGCATCGACGTTCATGTAGGTGGTCATGCCGACGATCCGTCCGGACCTGCGGTCGACGACGGTGAACGGCAGCATCGTCCCTTCGGCCTGCAGGCGCAGCCGCCGCGCGATCTCCGCCGCCATCTCGCCGGGCGCGGGCACGCTGGTGTACCACAGCTTCCACAGTTCGCCGTCCTTCACCGCGGCCACCAGCGCGTCGTGATGCTCGTGCGCGAGCGGCAGCAGTTCGACGAGCCGTCCGGCGAGGGCGACCGGGGTGGGGGCGGGCATGGGCGTTCTCCTGTCAGTCAGCAGATCTCGACCTGATAGCGGAAGGTGTCGGCGGCGCCGACCGAGCGCCGCCACTCGAGCGGGCGGCGGTCGTAGCCGAGGGCGAGGCGTTCGATCACCACCACCGGCCGCCCCTCGGCGATGCCGAGGGCGCGCGCGGTCGCGGCGTCGGCGGCGTCGACCGTCAGGGTCTCGCGCGCCGAGGCCACCGCCTGACCGCAGCGGGCCTCGTAGAACGGATAGAGGAGGTTGCCGAACTCGCCGAGTTCGACGTCGAGGAGCCCGGCGAACGGTGCGCGCGGCAGCCAGATCTCCTCGACCAGCACCACCGCGCCCGCGATCAGGCGCAGCCGGTCGAGGCGGATCGCCTGCGCCTGACGGCCGAGGCCGAGCGCCGCCGCGACCGGCGGTGGCGGCGCGGCGAGCGTGCGCGCCAGCACCTTGCCGTCGGGCACCACGCGCTGCCCGCCCGAGGACAGCAGGCGGAAGAACCGGAACAGCGAGTTGTCGAAGCTCGGCCGCCGCACGAAGGTGCCGCGCCCCTGGTTGCGCTCCAGCAGGCCCTCGGCGACCAGCATCTCCACCGCCTTGCGCACCGTGCCGACGGCGACGCCGTAGGCGCGCGCGAGCTCCGCCTCTGTCGGGATCGCCTGATCCGGCCGCCATTCGCCGTGGGTGATGCGCTCCAGCATTTCGTCGCGCAGGCGGTGGTAGAGGGGGAGGCGGACGTCTTGCGGGAGCTCGGCCGATTTCATAGGGGCATCCACGAGTCGTTGAATTCCGCGCCCGGAGACGATCGCGGCCGGTTCCCGCGGCAGCGATCCATCCGCGGTGCACCGGGGTGGAACGATTCCGCAATGTTCCGAGACCGGTTGAAACCCCTGAGTCCCGAGGTGCCGTCGCGGATGCCGCAGCGGGGAGGAGTCTACTCTCGGGCGTTCGCCGAGTCCACGGGTTGACGGATCGCCGCGGACCCCGTAGCGTTCTTATACATATAGTCATCTATATGACTAGAGGATTCCGCAACGGCGCGACGCTGCGCAGGGAGGCGAGATGACCGAGCCCAACTCCGTACCACCTTCGGCCCGTGGGAGCGGCGCTTCGCCGGTCGTCGGCGTCGATACCCACGCCCACATCTTCCATCGCGGCCTGCCGCTGATTCCGGGGCGGCGTTACACCCTCGACTACGACGCTACCGAGGCGGACTATCTCGCACGCCTCGCCGGAGCGGGGCTGTCGCACGGCGTGCTGGTGCAGCCGAGCTTTCTCGGCACCGACAACGGCTACATGATCGACGCGCTGCGCCGCAATCCGGGCAAGCTCAAGGGCATCGCCGCGGTCGATCCGGAGATCGGCGGCGACGCCCTCGACGAGATGGATGCGGCGGGCGTCGTCGGTATCCGTCTCAACCTCATCGGGCTGCCGGTTCCCGATTGCCGCGCCGAGCCCTGGGCCGGGCTGTTCCGCAAGCTCGCCGACCGCGACTGGATCGTGGAAATCCATCGCGGCGCGGCCGATCTGTCGCGGCTTCTGCCGCCGATCCTCGACTACGGCCTGCGCGTCGTCGTCGATCACTTTGGCCGTCCCGACCCCAAGCTTTGCGCCGACGATCCGGGCTTTCGCGGCCTGCTCGATCTCGCCCGCGTCGGGCAAGTGTGGGTGAAGATCTCCGCCCCCTACCGCTCCGACGCCGACCGTGCCGCGGAGGAGCGGATGTCGGAGCTGCTGCGCGCGGCGTTCGGTCCGGCGCGGCTGCTGTGGGGGAGCGACTGGCCCCACACCCAGTTCGAGACGCGCGCCTCCTACGCCGGGGAATTCGCCGCGCTCGACTATCGCGTCCCCGATGCCGCCGAGCGGCGTCGCGTGCTGGTGGAGACCCCGGCGGAGCTCTATCGCCTCGGCTGAGGCGGGGCCTCCGGGCACAACGAACCATAACGGTTCCGGAACCGCGCGCACTGGGGTTATGTGGTCGGCGCGTCGCCGGGGCGACCAGGGAGGAACGGGGAATGATGAGTCTGCTGGTGGTGCTGGCGATCGTGGTGTCGATCGCCCTCGGATACCGCACCAAGATCAACACCGGCTTCTTCGCGATCGCGTTCGCCTATCTGCTCGGCTGCTTCGTGCTCGGGCTCAAGGCGCCCGACGTGATCAAGATGTGGCCGATCCAGATCTTCTTCGTGATTTTCGCGGTGTCGGTGTTCTACAACTTCGCCCTCGTCAACGGCACCCTGGAGAAGCTCGCCGGGCATCTGATGTACGCCTGCCGCGGGTTTCCCTATCTGCTGCCGTTCGCGGTGTTCGCCGCCGCGACGATCATCGCGGGGCTCGGCGCCGGGTTCTACACCGTGCTCGCGTTCATGGCGCCGATCACCCTCCTGCTGTGCGACAAGACCGGCATGAGCAAGATGATCGGCGCGATGGCGGTGAACTACGGCGCGCTCGCGGGCGCCAATTTCATGACCAGTCAGAGCGGCCTGATCTTCCGCGGCCTGATGCAGAACGCGGGCGTCGAGCCCGACGTCGCGTTCGTCAACGCCATCGGCATCTTCGCCGGCACCATGATCATTCCGGTGGCGGTGCTCGGCGTGCTGGTGTTCTCGAACGGTCACCGCACCGCGATGAGCGGCGCGATCGGCGAGGCGGTGCGCCCGGAGCCGTTCGATCCGATCCAGAAGAAGACCCTGCTCCTGATTCTCACGATGATGGCGATCGTGCTCGGCGCGCCGCTGCTGCACCTCGCCTTTCCCGCCAACGCGACGATCACGTTCGTGAATTCGAAGATGAACATCGGGCTGGTGGCGAGCGTGTTCTCGGTGGTGGCGCTGCTGCTGCGCCTCGGCGAGGAGAAGAAGGTGGTGGCGATGGTGCCGTGGAGCACCCTGATCATGATCTGCGGCGTCGGCATGCTGATCTCGGTGGCGATCAAGGCGGGCACCATCAACCTGCTCGCCTCCTGGGTCACCACCAGCCTGCCGACGGCTCTGGTGCCGCTGGCGATGGGCGTGGTCGCGGCGATCATGTCGCTGTTCGCCAGCACCCTCGGGGTGGTCACGCCCGCGCTGTTCCCCACGGTTCCGGAGATCGTCTCCGCCACCGGCATCGACCCGCTGGTGCTGTTCGTGTGCATCGTCGTCGGCGCGCAGTCGTCGGCGATCTCGCCGTTCTCTTCGGGCGGCAGCCTGATGCTCGGCGCCTGCGCCACCGACGAGGGGCGGGCGAAGCTGTTCCCGCAGCTTCTGTTCCGTGCGGTGCCGATCGGCGGCGTCGCGGCGTTGGCGTTCATCGCGGTGCTGTCGGCGGTCTACTGAGGCCGGTCCGTCCGGCCGGGAAAAGGGGGCTCCGGCCCCCTTTTCAGTCCTGTTCGGCCTCGGCGGCCTCCAGCTCCTCCATCGCCCGCATCCACGCCGCTTCGGCGGCGGCGAGGCGGGCGTTGAGCGCGCCCAGGTCCTTCTGCAGCGCCACCACCTGCGCGCCGCCCTCGCGTTCGTAGAGCCTGGGGTCGGCGAGCGCGTTTTCGAGTTTCGCGGCTTCGGCGGTGAGCTTGTCCACCGCCTTTTCCGCTTCCGTCGCCTTCTTCTTCAGCGGCGCGAGCTGGGCGCGCTTCTCGGCGCGCTGGCGGCGGTCCTCGCGGCGGTCGGCGGCATCCTCGCGCGGGTCGTCGCGGCTCTCGCGGGCGGCGGCGCGGCGCTCTTCCAGGAGGGTCCGGCGATAGTCGGCGAGATCACCGTCGTAGGGCTGGCAGACGCCGTCCGCCACCCGCCACAGCCGGTCGGCGACCATTTCCACCAGGTGGGTGTCGTGCGAGATCAGGATTACCGCGCCGTCGAAGGCGTTGAGGGCGGCCACCAGCGCCTGCCGGGAATCGATGTCGAGGTGGTTGGTCGGTTCGTCGAGGATCAGCACGTGTGGCGCGTCGCGGGTCATCAGCGCGAACAGCAGGCGCGCCTTCTCGCCGCCCGACAGCGTCGCGACCTTGCTGTCGGCCAGTTCCGCGCCGAAGCCGAAGCGGCCGAGATGGGCGCGGATTTTGGTTTCGGTCGCGGTCGGCATGATCGCCGCCATGTGTTCGTAGGGCGTCGCCGCGAGGTTGAGTTCGTCGGCCTGATGCTGGGCGAAATACCCGATCTTCATCTTCGGCGAGCGCCGCATCGTGCCGTCCATTAGGCCGAGGCGGTCGGAGAGCACCTTCGCCAGCGTCGATTTGCCGTTGCCGTTGGCGCCGAGCAGCGCGATCCGGTCGTCGGTGTCGATGCGGAGGTCGAGCTTGCGCAGCACCGCGCGGCCGTCGTATCCGGCGACGCCGTTCTCGATCGCGATCAGCGGCGGCGACAGCGGCTCGGGATCGGGGAAGTCGAAGGCGATCGCCTTCTCCTCCACGATCGGCACCGGAACCTCCATCTTCTCCAGCATCTTGATGCGGCTCTGCGCCTGCCGCGCCTTGGTCGCCTTGGCGCGGAAGCGGTCGATGAAGCCCTGGATCTTGCGTCGCTGTTCGAGCTGCTTGGTCAGCGCCTTGGCGGCGAGGTCGAGCTTCATCCGCCGCGTGGTTTCGAAGGCGTCGTAGTTGCCGCCGTAGGCGACCAGCCGCCTGGCGTCGAGATGCACGATGCGGTCGGGCACCGCGTTCAGCAGGTCGCGGTCGTGGGAGATCAGGATCAGGGTGCCGGGGTAGGCGGCGAGGTGGCTCTGGAGCCACAGCGTCGCTTCGAGGTCGAGGTGGTTGGTCGGCTCGTCGAGCAGCAGCAGGTCGGGGCGCGGGAACAGCGCCGCCGCCAGCGCCACGCGCATCCGCCAGCCGCCCGAGAACTGTTCCACCGGCAACCCGTGCTGCTCCGCCGGGAAACCGAGGCCGGTGAGAATCGCCGCCGCCCGCGCCGGGGCCGAATGGGCGTCGATGGCGATCAGGCGCTCGTGAATCTCGGCGATCCGCAGGCCTGCGTCCGGCGCATGGGCGGTTTCCAGCCGTGCGAGTTCGTCGAGCAGATCCTTGCGTTCGGTGTCGGCGTTCAGCACCCAGTCGAGCAGGCCGGTCTCCCCCGAGGGGATGTCCTGCGACACCCAGCCCAGCTTGATGCGCGGCCGCAGCGTCACGCTGCCCGCGCTCGGCGCGGCCTCGCCGCGGATCAGGCGGAACAGCGTGGTCTTGCCCGAGCCGTTGCGGCCCACCAGGCCGACGCGCTGGCCCTGGGCGATGTGGACGCTCGCCCCTTCGAGAAGGACGCGCGCGCCGATGCGATAGCCGAGGTCGTTGATGTGCAGCATGGCGGCGGTGATAGCACACCGCCGCAAACCGGCCAAGTGGGCGGCGCGCTCGGTGGAATCTGTCTCACCCGCCGCTGAAAAAATTGCATGATCGAGCGGTTGCGTTCGTCATGGGATGCGGGTATGTAATGCCGCCAGTCTGGGCCTGCGTGCGGCGCATCTCCCGGACGCCGCCGGAGCGGCCGTTCGCGGCCCCGGCGAACCCTACCAAGGACCAAACACAAGGAATTTCATGATGGGCGTTGAACGCACGTTCTCTATCGTCAAGCCGGACGCCACGCGCCGCAACCTCGTCGGCAAGATCTGCGCCCGCTTCGAGGAAGCCGGTCTGCGCATCGTCGCGCAGAAGCGCATCCAGATGACCCGCGAACAGGCCGAGGGCTTCTACGCGGTCCACCGCGAGCGCGCCTTCTTCGGCGAGCTGGTCGAGTTCATGATCTCCGGTCCGGTGGTCGTGCAGGTGCTGGAAGGCGAAAACGCGATCGCGCGCAACCGCGAGATCATGGGCGCCACCAACCCGGCCAACGCCGCTCCCGGCACCATCCGCGCCGACTTCGCGGAATCGATCGAGGCCAACTCGGTCCACGGCTCCGACGCTCCGGAAACCGCCGCCGAGGAAATCGCCTACTTCTTCTCGAAGTGCGAAATCGTCGGCTGATCCCGACGTTCCTCTCGCCGAGATGCGCAAACGGCCCGGAGCTCGCTCCGGGCCGTTTCGTTCGTGCGGGACGAAAACCAGGCCGGGCTCCGCCCGGCCTTGGATCTACGGCTGAGGATTGATCGCCGCGTCCGGCATGCCCATGCCGGAGACGACGACACGCTCGCCTTCGACGCGGGCCCGGCCGGTGGCGATCAGCCGGACGGCTTCGGGGTAGATGCGGTGTTCGCTGACGAGAATCCGGGCGGCAAGGGTTTCCGGGGTGTCGTCGGGGGCGACCGGGACGGCGGCCTGGATGACGATCGGCCCGGTGTCGCAATCGGGGCGGACGAAGTGGACGGTACAGCCGGAGAAGCGCACGCCGTCGGCGATCGCGCGGGCGTGGGTGTCGAGGCCGCGGTAGGCGGGCAGAAGCGAGGGGTGGATGTTGATCAGCCGGTCGCGCCAGTGGGCGACGAAGCCGGGCGTCAGCAGGCGCATGAACCCGGCGAGGCAGACCAGTTGCACGCCCGCGGCTTCGAGTTCGGCGGTGAGCGCCGCCTCGAAGGATTCGCGGTCGGGGTAGGCCTTGTGGGCGATGGTGGCTGTGGCCAGCCCGGCGCGGGCGGCGGCATCGAGCCCCGCCGCGCCGGGAACGTTGGAGACCACCCGCGCAATTTCGGCGGGAAAGCCCGGATCGGCGCCGGCGTCGATCAGGGCCTGGAGATTGGATCCGCGCCCCGAGATCAGGACGCCGAGTCGCAGTCGGCTCATCGCTCCGCCTTGGTGCGGCGCGGGTCGAAATGCTCGACCCGGCAGGTCGGTTCGTCCGCGCCCGGCTCGATCGTGCCGATTTCGTAGACCGCCTCGCCCGCGGCTTCGAGCGCCGCCCGGACGTCGCCCGCGTGGGCCGGGCCGACCACCGCCACCATGCCGATGCCACAGTTGAAGGTGCGGAGCATCTCGGGCAGGGCGACGCCGCCCTGCTCGGCGAGCCATGCGAACACCGGCGGCACCGGGAAGCGGCGGCCGTCGATCGCCGCGTGCAGGCCCTTCGGCAGCACCCGCGGCACGTTTTCGGTCATGCCGCCGCCGGTGATGTGGGCGAAGCCCTTCACTCCGCCCGCGCGGATCGCCGCGAGGCAGGATTTGACGTAGATCCGCGTCGGCGTCAGCAGGGCCTCGCCGACGGTCTTGCCGGGGGCGAACGGCGCGGCGTCGGCGAAGCCGAGGCCCGAACGCGCGACGATCCGGCGCACCAGCGAAAAGCCGTTGGAGTGGACGCCGTGGGAGGCGAGGCCGAGGATCACGTCGCCCGCGCGGATGCCGCGGCCGGTGATGATGTCGGCGCGCTCGGCCGCGCCGACGCAGAACCCCGCGAGGTCGTAGTCGCCGTCGGCGTACATGCCGGGCATTTCGGCGGTTTCGCCGCCGATCAGGGCGCAGCCCGCCTGACGGCAGCCTTCGGCGATGCCCGCGACGATCGCGCGTCCGGCGTCCACCGACAGGTGGCCGGTGGCGAAGTAGTCGAGGAACAGCAGCGGCTCGGCGCCCTGGACGACGAGGTCGTTGGCGCACATCGCCACGAGGTCGATGCCGACGTGATCGTGGATGCCGGTTTCGATCGCGATCTTCAGCTTGGTGCCGACGCCGTCGGTGGAGGAGACCAGGATCGGGTCGGTGAACCCGGCCGCGCGCAGGTCGAACAGCGCGCCGAAGCCGCCCAGTTCGGTATCCGCGCCGGGGCGCATGGTGGAGCGCGCCAGCGGCTTGATCGCTTCGACGAGGGCGTCGCCGGCGTCGATGTCGACGCCCGCGTCACGGTAGCTGAGGCCGGCGTCGCCCCGGCCGTTCTCGGGAAAACTGGAAATGGCCGCACCTTTTGTTAGAGTGGTGTCGCGCGTCGCGGATTTTTCCCGTCGACGCGGTTGAACCATACGGTTTCCGACGCCTTTTTGCAAAGGCGCTCGCGCGGCTTTTTCGAGCGGTGCGAACGGAACGGACGAAAGGGACAGGGAATGGGTCGCGGGTTGCGCGCCATGCTGGTGGCGGCTCTGGGAATGATGCTGCTGGCGGTGGCCGGGGGCACGGCGTGGGCGGATGCGTTCAACGTGTCGGGGGTGCGGGTCGACGTGCGCGCCGCCTCGGCGGCGCAGGCGCGCGAGCAGGCGTTGCGGCAGGGGCAGGTCGAGGCGTTCCGGCGGATGATGTCGGTGCTGGTGTCCGACGGCGACCGCGCGCGGCTGGCCGATCCCTCCGCCGACGAGATCGAGACGATGGTGAGCGACCTCTCGGTGGCGGACGAACGCGCCTCGGCGACGCGCTACATCGCCAGCCTCACCGTGCATTTCGATCCCGCGCGGGTGAACGCCTTCCTTCAGGCGCGCGGAATTTCGGTGGTCAAGGGCTCCGACGAGAGCGTGATTCTGCTCGGCGTCTACCGCGACGCACCCGGCGCCGCGCCGCAATTGTGGGAAGAGACCAATCCGTGGCGGCCGCTCCTGACCAACGCGGCGGTGTCGCGCGGGCTGTTCCCGGTGGTGGTGCCGCTCGGCGACATCGAGGACGTGGCGCAGGCCCCGGCCGAGAAGGCGTTGGCGCTCGACGCCGCCGGGCTCGACGCGCTGATGGCGCGCTACGGCGCCGACGCGGTGGTGGTGGCCGAGGCGGTGATGACGCCGGGGCAGGGCGCAAGCCTGACCCTCAAGGGCTATCCGCGCGCGATCCCGGCCTCGCTTTCCCGCCTCGAATCGCCGGTCGCCGACGATCCCGACGCGGCGCTCGGCGATCTTGCCGCGCACGCGGTGCTGGCGGTGGCGCGCGCGGCCAAGCCGCAGACCGGCGGCACCATGGTCGGCGAGTTCGACCAGCTTGCGATCCTGGTACCGGTGCAGGGGCTCGCCGATTGGGTGCGGGTGGACCGCACCCTGCGCGCGCTGCCCGGCGTGCGCGGCGTGTCGCTGCGCGCCTCGCGGCCGGACGTGGTGCAGGCGGCGGTGCAGTACGCGGGCGATCCCGAGGCGTTGCGGCAGGCGATGACCCGGGTCGGCTTCGCGGTGACGCAGCGCGAAGGGTACTGGGAGGTCGTCCCCGGCGGCGAGCCGGCGACGCCGCTGGCGCGATGACCGAATTGATCGAAAAGCGCACGCTGCGCGGCTGGCTGATCGCCGTCGCACTGTTCTTCCTCGCGCTCTATCTGCTGCGCGGGATGCTGCTGCCGTTCGTGGCGGGTTTCGCGCTCGCCTATTTCCTCGATCCGATCGCCGACCGGCTGGAACGCGCGGGAATGCGCCGGGTGCCGGCGGTGGTGGTGCTGTCGGTGGCGTTCGCCCTGGTGGTGACGGGGCTGGCGCTGGTGCTGATTCCGGCGATTCAGGGTCAGGTGGTGACGCTGATCGAGAACGCCCCGGGCTACGCCGATCGCTTCTGGGCGGCGGTAAGCCCCCACGTCGACTGGGCGATCGAACACCTGCCGCCCGAACAGGTGCAGTCGCTGAAGGACGCGGCGGGCAGCTTCGCGGGCAACGCGGTGAGCTGGGCGGGGAGTTTCGTCCGGGGGCTGCTGAAGCAGGGCTTCGCGGTGATCAACGTGGTGTCGTTCCTGGTGGTGACGCCGGTGGTGACGATCTACCTGCTGCGCGACTGGGACCGCATGGTGGCGCGCGTCGACGCCTATCTGCCGCGCGCCCAGGCGCCGAAGATCCGCGGCATCTTCGCCGACATCGACCGCACCCTCGCCGGGTTCGTGCGCGGCCAGGCGACGGTGTGCCTGTGCCTCGCGGCGATCTACGGCGGCGGTCTCAGCCTCGTGGGGCTGGAAGCCGGGCTTCTGGTCGGCATCGGCACCGGGATGTTGTCGTTCATCCCCTACGTCGGCTCGATCACCGGCTTCGCGATCTCGGTGGTGCTGGCGCTGGTGCAGTATTCCGACTGGCCGCACATTCTCGGCGTCGCCGCGGTGTTCGGCGTCGGCCAGACGCTCGAAGGCTATTTCCTCACGCCGCGGCTGGTCGGCAACCGCGTCGGCCTGCATCCGGTGTGGGTGTTGTTCGCGCTGTTCGCGGGCGGCAACCTGTTCGGCTTTCTCGGGGTTCTGGTGGCCCTGCCGGTGGCGGCGGTGATCGGCGTGCTGGTGCGCCACGCCCTGCGCCGCTACCTTGCAAGCGACGCCTACGCCAACGGATCCGCCACCGACGATGACTGACGCCCCGCCGCAATACGTTCTCGACCTGCCGCATCGCGCCGCGCTCGGCGGCGAGGACTTCTGGGTTTCGGAATGCCATGCCGCCGTTACCGCGTGGCTCGACGCGTGGCCGGAGTGGAGCGCGCCGGGGCTGGTGGTGGTGGGGCCGCCGCGCGGCGGCAAGACCCACCTCGCGCGGATCTTCGCCCACGAGACCGGCGCCGAGGTGGCCTCCGCGGCATGTCCCGCCGGACGCCTGCCCGCGCCGGGGGCGAAGGCGCTGATCGTCGAGGACATCGACCGCGAGCCCGACGAGACGGCACTGTTCCACCTCTACAATCGCGCCCGCGAGGCCGGGGTGTCGCTGCTGTTCACCAGCCGCGTGCCGCCCGCGCAGATTCCGCTCGCCCTCGCGGACTGGCGCTCGCGGCTGCTGACCTGCGCGGTGGCGGAAATCGGACGCCCCGACGACCGGCTGATGGCGGCGGTGCTGGCGAAGCTATTCCACGACCGCCAGTTGGTGGTCGGCGAGGCGGAGATTTCCTATCTTCTGTCGCATATGGAGCGCGCGATCGCGGCGGCGGAGGCGGTGGTGGCCGAAGCCGACCGCCGCGCCCTGGCGCAGAAGCGCAAGGTCGGCATCCCGATTCTCAAGGAAACCCTCGAGGTCTTCAGTCGGGGTTGACCAGGGTCTTCGGCGCGAACGCAGCGAGGATCGCGCCTCGGCCCGGGCCGATCTCGCTCCACGCCGGGATCGGCAACGTGAAGCCGACGGTCGCGCCGGTAGGGAAGCGGGTCAGCGCCGGATTGCCCGCCGCCTCGGAGCGGCGCGCGAGGGTCCAGGCGAAGTCGAACAGCCCGGGATTGTGACCGACGATCAGCGCCGCTTCGGCGTCGTCGGGAAGCGCGGCGGCGAGCCGCATCAGGGTCTGCGCCGAGGCCTCGTAGACCGCGTCGGAGAAGATCGCGGCCTCCTGCGGGAGATCGGGCAGGACCTGGCTCAGGGTTTCGCGGGTGCGCCGCGCGGTCGAGCACAGCGCCACGTCCGGCCGCGGCAGACGGGTGGCGAGCGCGGCCCTTACCCGCGGTCCGTCGTCGAGGCCGCGCTGCGCCAGCGGCCGCTCGCGGTCGGAGAGCGAGGGGTCGTCCCACCCGGATTTGAGGTGACGCATCAGGATCAGGGTTTTTGTCATGAAAACATCATCCTGGAAGGGGGCCGGGGCCGCTATGCGAAACGTGTTGGCTCTTTCGACGCCCGCGAGTTTCCGCCACAATGGACGCCGAAGTCCAGCGGCGCGTGAACCCGCGCCCCGCCACCGGAGAATTGCATGAGCGGCGCCCAGCCCGTTACCACGTCCGTCCCCGTCGACCTCGGCACGCTGCCCGTGGATACGCTTTACATCAACCGCGAGTTGTCGTGGCTGGCGTTCAACACCCGCGTGCTCGAGGAGGCCGACAACCCCAACCATCCGCTGTTCGAGCGGGTGCGGTTCCTGTCGATCTCGGCGTCGAACCTCGACGAGTTCTACATGGTGCGCGTCGCCGGCCTCAAGGGACAGGTGGAGGCGGGCGTCAACACCCCCTCCGACGACGGCCTGACGCCCGAACAGCAGCTCACCCGCATCAACGCCGAGGTGCGCAACCTGGTGGCGCGCCAGGTCAACACCTGGAAGTTTCTGCAAGGCGAGCTGCGCAAGGAAGGGGTGGCGGTGATCGAGCCGAAGGAGCTCACCCAGGCCGACCGCGCCTGGCTTTCCGAGCACTTCATGAACCAGATCTTTCCGATCCTGACGCCGCTCGCGATCGACCCGGCGCACCCGTTCCCGTTCATTCCCAACATGGGGATGGCCTTGGTGCTGGAGTTGCAGGCGAAGGCGCGGCCCGAGCTCCTGCATGCGCTGGTGCCGCTGCCGAATCAGGTGGACCGCTTCATCCGCCTGCCGGGCGAGGGGATCCGCTTCATCCTGCAGGAGGCGGCGGTGATGCTCCATCTCGACCGCCTGTTCCCCGGCTACACCCTGGCGAAGAGCGGCCACTTCCGCATCCTCCGCGACAGCGAGATGGAAATCGACGAAGAGGCCGAGGATCTGGTGCGGAGTTTCGAGAGCGCGCTGAAGCGCCGTCGTCGTGGCCACGTCATCCGCCTCACCATGACTCACGAGATGGCGCCCGAGTTGCGCGCCCGCCTGTCCGACGCCTTCGACATCGAGCAGGCGGACATGTTCGACCTCGAGGGCACGATCGGCATTTCCGACATCAAGCAGATCATCGTCAACGACCGCCCCGACCTGCTGTTCTATCCGTTCACCGCGCGCTTTCCCCAGCGCATCCGCGATTTCGGCGGCGACTGCTTCGAGGCGATCCGCAACAAGGACATGGTGGTCCACCACCCTTACGAATCCTTCGACGTGGTGGTGCAGTTCGTGCGGCAGGCGGCGCGCGATCCCGACGTGGTGGCGATCAAGCAGACGCTCTACCGCACCTCGGACGATTCGCCGATCGTCGCGGCGCTGGTGGAGGCGGCGGAATCCGGCAAGTCGGTGACCGCGATGGTGGAACTGAAGGCGCGCTTCGACGAGGAGGCCAACATCCGCTGGGCGCGCCGCCTGGAGCGCGCGGGTGCGCAGGTGGTCTACGGCTTCATCGACCTCAAGATCCACGCCAAGGTGTCGCTGGTGGTGCGGCGCGAGGGCGGGCAGTTGCGGTCCTACGTCCACTACGGCACCGGCAACTACCATCCGATCACCGCGAAGATCTACACCGACCTGTCGTTCTTCACCTGCGACCCGGCGCTGTGCCGCGACGCCGCGAAGATGTTCAACTACATGACCGGCTACGCCCGCCCGGAATCGATGGAAAAGCTCACGATCGCGCCGATCAACCTGCGCGGCCGCCTGATCGCCGACATCGAGAACGAGATCGCCAACGCCAGGGCGGGCAAGCCCGCGGCGATCTGGGCCAAGCTCAACAGCCTGGTGGATACGGCGATCATCGACACCCTCTACCGCGCCTCGCAGGCGGGGGTGAAGATCGAGCTGGTGATCCGCGGCATCTGCTGCCTGCGTCCCGGCGTGCCCGGGGTGTCCGACAACATCCGCGTCAAGAGTATCGTCGGGCGTTTCCTCGAACACGCGCGCGTCGCCTGCTTCGCCAACGGCCACGAAATGCCCTCGCCGCATGCCAAGGTCTACATTTCCTCGGCCGACTGGATGCAGCGCAACACCCTGCGGCGGGTCGAAAGCTTGGTGCCGATCGAGAATCCGACGGTGCACCGGCAAATTCTCGACCAGATCATGATGGCGAACCTCAAGGACACCGCGCAAAGCTGGATACTCGACAGCGACGGCAGCTTCCGCCGTTGCGAGCCGATCGGCGAAGGATTCAGCGCCCATACCTACTTCATGACCAATCCCAGCCTCTCCGGCCGGGGCAGTGCGCGGGTGCGGCGGCAGGGCGACGGGATTCCCACCTTGTCATCGACCCGGGCGGAAAACTAAGATGCGCGCCGCGCCCGCACGCGAGACGGCCGGCGCAGGCGCCAACGGGATTCGGCTGGGCATGACCGCGCACCCCCTCCACCACCTCGACGACGCGACGGTTTCGGTGTCCGGCGACGGCCGCCCGGTCGGCGTCATCGACATCGGTTCCAACTCGGTGCGCTTCGTCGTGTTCGCGGGGCTGACCCGCGCGCCGGTGCAGCTGTTCAACGAAAAATCCGCCTGCGCGCTGGGCGCCGGACTGCAGACGTCCGGCGTCCTCAACCCCGCGGGACGGGAGTGCGCGGTGACCGCGGTCGGCCGCTTCGTGCGCCTCGCCCGTGCAATGGGGGTGGGGCGGCTCGAATTGCTGGCGACCGCCGCAGTGCGCGACGCGCGCGACGGTCCGGCGCTGGTGGCGGAACTCAAGGAGCGTTTCGACGTCGACGTCAACGTGCTGTCCGGCGACGACGAAGGACGGCTCGCGGCGCTCGGCGTGCTGCTCGGCACGCCGGACGCCGACGGTGTCGTCGCCGATCTCGGCGGCGGCAGCCTCGAACTCGTCGAGATCGACGGCGGGCAGGTCGATCCGCTCGGGCGGCTGCGGTCGTTCCCCCTGGGGGTGCTGCGTCTCGACGACATCGAACGCACGGGCGGCGAGGCGGCGGTGGACGCGGCGATCAAGGCCGAGCTCGCGAAGGCACCATGGATCGCCGAGCGGCCGGTGAAGACTCTGTACGCCGTCGGCGGGTCGTGGCGCGCGATGGCGAAGCTCTGCATGATGCAGGAGAACCATCCGCTCCAGGTGCTCGACAAATACACCTTGAGCCGCGGCAAGGCGCTCGAACTCTCCGATCTCGTGGCGCGCATCGGGCGGCGCTCGCTCGACAAGATCTCCGGCGTTTCGCGCCGTCGGCTGGTGGTGCTGCCGCACGCGGCGCGCCTGCTGGCGGCGTTGCTGGCGACGATCCGCCCCGAGCGCGTGGTGTTCTCGATCCACGGCATGCGCGAGGGGTTCTACTACACCCTGATGCCCGAGGCGATCCGCGACCGCGACCCGATCGTCGATATGTGCGAGGCGGTGGCGGGCAACGGCCATCGCTTCGCGCAACAGCCCGCGGTGCTGATGCGCTTCCTCGATCCGCTGTTCCCCGACGAAACCGAAAAGCAGCACCGCCAGCGCTTCGCCGCCTGCATGCTCGGCGATCTCTACTGGGACGAACACCCCGACTTCCGCGGTCAGCAGGCGTTCTTCAAGACCCTGCGCCTGCCGGTGGTCGGGTTCGACCACGAGGACCGCGCGGCGCTGGCGCTGATGGTGCTCTACCGCTACCAGTCCTACGACGAGATTCACGACGCCCAGGACGTTCTGGCGCTGCTCGCGCCCGACGACCGGGTGCGGGTGCAGGCGGTCGGCTGCGGCCTGCGCCTCGCCCACGTGATTTCGGGCGGCGCGCCCGGCATTCTCGGCAACTGCCGCCTGATCCTGGAGCCGAAGCGGCTGGTGCTGCGCATCCCCGGCGAGGATCCTGCGTTCGACGTCGGCGCGTTCGACAAGCGGCTGGAACGGCTCGCGCGGCTGCTCGGCCGCGATCCGGCGATCGAGGTCGCCTGACCCGTCAAACCACCGCGAACACCCGCGCCATCACCTCGGCGAGGCTGACGCGCGCAAGCTCGGCGCGCTTCGCCGCTTCGGCGCGCGCGAGGAACCCGGCGAGCGCGGGTTTGATGCCGCGCCCGACGATGCAGGCGGGGTTTGGAGGATTGGGCGCGAACGCCGGGCCGTCGTCGTCGTCGACCGCCGCGGCGATTTCGGCGAGGTCGATCTCGGCGGCCGCGCGCGCGAGCCGGTAGCCGCCCGCGCTGCCGCGCTTGGCATGCGCCAGACCCGCCGCACCGAGGGCGGATAGCAGGCGGCGAACCACCACCGGATTGGTGTTGAGCGAGGCGGCGACGTAATCGGAGGTGACGTCCTCGTCCGGATGGCTGGCGAGCACGGCGCAGACGTGAACGGCGGCGGTGAAGCGGCAGTTGCGGGCCATGGCGCCCTCCTTCCGCGTCCTGATTTCGGTCCGAAACCCCGAAAAATCAAGGCCTCCCGCGGAGGGGAGGCCCTGGTTCGCGGCGACCTGCGCCGACGGGTCAGGCGGCGTCGGTGTCGGCGATCAGCTCGGCGGTGTTGCCGGAGGTGACGTCGGCGGCCTCGCCGATCGGCTGGCCCTCGGCGTCGTCCTCGACTGGGATCAGTTCGATGCGGCCGTTGTCGGGCGAGATCGCGAGCGCGATGTGGCCGTGCTTGAGCCGCAGCGCGTCGTCGCCGAAGAGGATGCGCCGCCAGCCGACCAGGGCGCGCACCGGCGCGTCGTCGTCGGCGGCGAGGTCTTCGAGTTCCTCGGTGGTGGCGACGATCTTCGGGGCCACGCCGTGGGCGTCGCACTTGGTCTTCAGCAGCACGCGCAGCAGGTCCACCACCGGCGCGAGGCCGGGCGGGTGATCCTTGTGGGCGGGAAGCTCCGGCAGTTCGCCGACCGGCAGCGCGAGGCCGGTCTCCACCGCTTCGACGATCGCCTCGGCGGTCGGGCCTTCGGTCATGCTCTTCGGCAGCTGGCGGGTGTCGGCCAGCGCGGCGAGGGTGGTCGGGGCGGAGGCGGCGATTTCCAGCAGCGCCTCGTCGCGCACCACCCGCTGACGCGGCAGGTCGCGTCGCTGCGCCTCGAGCTCGCGCCACGCCGCGAGTTCGCGCAGCACCGCGAGGAAGCGCGGGTTCTTGGTGCGGGATTTCAGGCGGCGGAACATCTCGCGCGGCTCGGCGACGTAGGTCGCCGGATCGGCGAGGATCTTCATCTCCTCGTCGAGCCATTCGGAGCGGCCGGTGCGCGCCAGCACCGAGGCGAGCTTGCGGTAGACCTTGCGCAGCGGAATCACGTCGGCCAGCGCATAGACCACCTGGCGCTCGGTGAGCGGCCGCTTCGACCAGTCGGTGAAGCGGGTGGACTTGTCGATGTGGGCGTTGGCGAGCTTGGTCGCCAGCGTCTCGTAGCCGACGGACTCGCCGAAGCCGCAGACCATTGCCGCGACCTGGGTGTCGAACAACGGCTTCGGCAGTTCGCCCATCAGCTTCATCAGGATTTCGAGATCCTGGCGCGCGGCGTGGAAGACCTTGAGCACCGCGGCGTTGCGCATCAGCGCGAAGAACGGTTCGAGGTCGATCCCCTCGGCGAGGGGGTCGATGCAGGCCGCCTCGGTCTCACCCGCCACCTGGATCAGGCAGAGCCTGGGCCAATAGGTTTTCTCGCGAATGAACTCGGTGTCGACGGTGACGTATTTGGAATCCGCCAGGCGCTCGCACAGCGCCGCAAGGGCGCCGGTATCTGTAATCAGGCTCATGGCGGCAACCTATACTCTCACGTTTGGCGGAAGACAAGCGTTTGGTCCGCGCGCGGAGCGTGCGCGGGCGCGCAAATCCCGCCTTGACAAAGGTGCCGCTTCGTTGTGCTTTTGCCTGCCGAAGCAATCCCCGAGGACCGCGCCATGCACGCCTACCGCAGCCATACCTGCAACCAGCTTACCGCCGCCGATACCGGCGCGACCGTCCGGCTTTCCGGCTGGGTGCACAGGAAGCGCGACCACGGCAACCTGCTGTTCGTCGACCTGCGCGATCACTACGGCATCACCCAGTGCGTCACCGACAGCGCCAGCGCGGTGTTCGCCACCCTCGAATCCGCGCGCCCCGAAACCGTGATTTGCGTCACCGGACGGGTGGTGCGGCGCGACGCCGAGACGGTGAACCCGAAGCTGCCGACCGGCGAGATCGAGATCCGCGTCGACGAGGTGTCGGTGCTCTCGACCGCCGAGGTGCTGCCGATCCAGGTCGCCTCCAGCGAGGAGTTCTCGGAGGAGATGCGCCTGCGCTACCGCTTCCTCGATTTGCGGCGCGAGCGCCTGCACGCCAACATCGTGCTGCGCAGCCGGGTGATCGCCTCGATCCGCCGCCGCATGATCGAGCAGGGATTCATGGAGTTCCAGACCCCGATCCTCACCGCCTCCTCGCCCGAGGGCGCGCGCGACTTCCTGGTGCCCGCGCGCCAGCACCCGGGCAAGTTCTACGCCCTGCCGCAGGCGCCGCAGCAGTTCAAGCAGCTGCTGATGGTGGCGGGCTTCGACCGCTATTTCCAGATCGCGCCGTGCTTCCGCGACGAGGATAGCCGCGCCGACCGCAGCCCGGGCGAGTTCTACCAGCTCGACCTCGAAATGAGCTTCGTCACGCAGGACGACGTGTTCGCGGCGGTCGAGCCGGTGATGGAAGGGGTGTTCCGCGAGTTCGGCAACGGCCGCCCGGTGACCCCGGCGCCGTTCCCGCGCATCCCCTACGACGAGTCGATGCTGAAGTACGGCTCCGACAAACCCGATCTGCGCAATCCGATCGTGATCGCCGACGTGACCGAGGCCTACCGGGACTCGGGCTTCGGCATCTTCGCCAAGGGCGTCGCCGCCGGGTCGGTGGTGCGCGCGATTCCGGCGCCGGGCGGCGCGGCCAAGCCGCGATCGTGGTTCGACGGTCTCAACGCCTGGGCGCGGGAAGAGGGCGCGGGCGGCCTCGGCTACATCACTTTCGCGGGCGGTGAGGCGAAGGGGCCGATCGCCAAGAACCTCGAACCCGAGCGGATCGCGGCGATCAAGGCCGCCGCCGGAGTGGGCGACGGCGACGCGGTGTTCTTCGCCTGCGACAAGGCGCTCGCCGCCGCCAAGTTCGCGGGCAAGGTGCGCACCCGGGTGTGCGCCGATCTCGGCCTGCTCGACGAGAACCAGTTCAAGTTCTGCTGGATCGTCGACTTCCCGATGTACGAGCTCAACGAAGATACCGGCAAGATCGAGTTCAGCCACAACCCGTTTTCGATGCCGCAGGGCGAGATGGAGGCGCTCCTCACCCAGGACCCGCTCACCATCAAGGCGTTCCAGTACGATATCGTCTGCAATGGCGTCGAGCTGTCGTCGGGCGCGATCCGGAACCATCGTCCGGACATCATGTACAAGGCGTTCGAGATCGCGGGCTATCCGGCCGAGGTGGTCGAGGCCAAGTTCGGCGGCATGCTCAATGCCTTCAAGTTCGGCGCGCCGCCCCACGGCGGCTCGGCCCCGGGCATCGACCGCATCGTGATGCTGCTCGCCGACGAGCCGAACATCCGCGAGATCATCGCCTTCCCGCTCAACCAACAAGCCCAGGATCTGCTGATGCAGGCCCCGGCCGAGGTCGAGCCCGAACGCCTGCGAGAACTTCACATCAAGCTCGATCTGCCGAAACCGAAACTGAAGGTGACGAGCGAAACTCCCACGGAGGGATGATCCGGAACGAAAACCGGCGGGCTGCGAGGCCCGCCGGTTTTCGCATTCGGGCGGCGCTGTGCCGTCCGCAAAAACAACAATTTTTCTAGTACATTAACAACGAGGAGGAACGAACGATGCTGTTCGAGACGATGGCGGACGTGGAAGTCGGCAAATCGGCGGGCGCGTGGCTGAAGGCGCAACGCGAGGCGGAAGGGTTGAGCCGCCGCGACGTCGCCGAGCGGGTAGGCCTCACCTACCACATCTTCGTCGATCACGTCGAAGCCGGAAACGGCCGGATCCGTGCCGAGGAGCTGACCCGCTGGGCCGACGCCCTGCGCGTCGAGCGCGTCGAGTTCGTGAAGCGGCTGCGCGGCTTCGACGACGCGCCGCGGCGCGTCGAGGCGGAACTGGTCGAGGCGTAAATCCGCTCCGACCCGGAAGGTTGCGCCGGGGCGGGTGGAAATATGCACATTGTGCGCCTTTTCCTCTTGTCGAAATGGAAGTGAGACCGAATCTCATGTGACGGTTTCATGACAGTTCGATGACGAGGAAAGGGGAGAGATGGACGCGCCCCAGCTTCTGCTGCAACTCGCGGGCAACGTCGTGCTGCTCCTGTGGGGGCTGCACATGGTGCAGAGCGGTCTGCTGCGCGCCTTCGGCGGCGATCTGCGGCGCTGGCTCGATACCGGCCTGCGCAATCGCGCCTCGGCGTTCGTCGCCGGCCTGGGGGTGACGGTCCTACTGCAGAGCAGCACCGCCACCGGCCTGATGGTGGCGGGCTTTGCCGCCGCCGGAGCGATGACGACGATCCCGGCGATGGCGGCGATGCTCGGCGCCAACGTCGGCTCGACGCTGATCGTGCTGGTGCTCGCCTTCGACGTCACCCGCATCGCGCCGCTGTTCCTGCTCGCGGGGTTCGTCGCCTTCCGCCGCCGCAATACCCGCTGCCACGATCTCGGCCGCGTCGCCATCGGCCTCGGGCTGATGTTGCTGGCGCTCCACCTGCTGCTCGGGACGCTCGACCCGGCGGAAACCGCGCCGGGGCTGCGCCGCGGGCTCGCGCTGCTGACCGCCGACGCCACCGTCGCGGCGGCGCTGGCGGCGGCGGTCGCCTGGGCGGCGCATTCCAGCGTCGCCGCGGTGCTGCTGATCGCCTCGCTCGCGGGCGGCGGCGCGATCGGGCCGGAGGCGGCGGTGGCGATGGTCGCGGGGGCGAACCTCGGCAGCGCCGTCAATCCTCTGCTCGAAGGGCCGCGCGGCGATCCGGCGGCACGGCGGATGCCGGTCGGCAACTTCGTCAACCGCCTGATCGGCGCGGCGCTCGCGGTGCCGTTCGCGGCGCCGCTCGCCGCGGTTTTGGAGCAGGCGTCGCCCGATCCGGCGCAGCGGGTGGCGCTGTTCCACTTCGGCTTCAATCTCGCGCTCGCCGCGCTGTTCATTCTGCCGCTGCCGTGGCTCGCGCGCGGGCTTGCGCGGCTGCTGCCCGCGCGCGCCGCCGCCGATCCCGCCGCGCCCCGCTATCTCGATCCGCAGGCGCTCGCCGTGCCCCACGTCGCCGTCGCCAATGCCGCGCGCGAGGCGCTCCGGATGGCGGACGCCGCGGGCGCGATGATCGACGGCGCGCTCCATGTGCTGCGCGCCGACGACCGCCGCCGTATCCGCGAGATTCGCGCGACCGACGACGTGCTCGACCGCCTGCACGACGCGATCAAGCGCTATCTCACCGAGATCGCGGTGGAGGGTCTCGACCCCGACGACGTCCGCCGCGTCGACGACGTTCTCGCGTTCGCGCGCAATCTCGAACACGTCGGCGACATCGTCGACCGCAACCTGATGGAGGCGGCGCGCCGCAAGATCCGCCGCAGGCTCAAGTTCTCGCAGGAGGGCGCGGCGGATCTGATCGCCATCCTCCAGCGCCTGAAGAAGACCCAGGAGCTGGCGGCGGCGGTGTTCGTTTCCGGCGACGCGCGCGCCGCACGTAGCCTGATGCGGGAGAAGGCGATCGTACGCGGGCTGGAGGCGCGGGCGACCGAGGCGCACTTCGCGCGCCTGCGCGCCGGACGGGCCGAAAGCGTCGAGACCAGCGCGCTGCACCTCGACATCCTGCGCGATCTCCGGCGCATCAACGCCCATCTCGTCGCGGCCGCCTATCCGGTGCTCGACCGTTCCGGCGAGCTGTTGCCGTCGCGCATCCGCGGCGACGCGGTGCAGGGGTAGGGCGAGGCTACGGCTTGCCGAGCGCCGGAGTTTCCAGCCAGCGCAACAGGCGGATGGTGCGTTCGGCCCGCTCGATCAGCGCAGGCAGGGGGGCCGAGGAGGCGCGCAGGTCGGCGAGGCGGGCCTCCCATTCGCGGATCATGTCGCGTTCCCGGTCGGGTTCGGCGCGGCGTCCGGTGAGGGCGCCGATGGTGCGGTCGAACGCCGGGTTGATTTCCGAGGGGAAGCCGAGCAGCAGGTAGTCTTCGAGGTCGATGGCGTCGGCGAGGTAGAGCTCGAAGGCGAGGTCGGCGAGGCTGCGCGGGCTGATCGTGCGCACCGGGTATTCCGGCACGGGGGCGGGCAGAGACAGCGGCGGATCGTCCTCGAAGAAACGCGCGTCGCCCGGCGGCGAAACCGGGGGCGGCGACAGGGACAGAGGCGGATACACGGCTCGCATGGCGTCTCGTGGTTGGGGTTGGCAACGATTCCGGAATTGCCGCGGCGGCGAAGAAGCTCCCCGGGCGCGACCCGGTGTCGCTCGCCCTGCATGCCGCGTGCCTTTACGATTTGTTAAGAATCAAGGGGTTGTTGCAACCGAAGGTCGGCAGAAGTTGCCGGGTGGGCAAATTTTTCCGGGTGCGCCGCGGCGATCCTGCCGAGCCAGGCCGCGCCGCGTACGCCGCTGGAATCGCCGTGTTTCGGCGGCGCGAGGCGGGTCGCCACGGCGGGGGCGAAGACCCAGCGCGGCCAGAGTTCCGGCAGTCTCTCGTAGAGGTGCGCGAGATTGGACAGCCCGCCGCCGAGGACGATCACCTCCGGGTCGAGAACGTTGATGACGCTCGCGGTGGCGCGCGCCAGGCGCTCCGCATGGCGGTCGAGGGCGGCCCGCGCCTCGGCGTCGCCGGTCGCGGCGGCGGCGGCGATCTCCTCGGCGGCGGCGGCGCGGCCGGTGGCGCGGCGATAGTCGGCGGCGAGACCGGGGCCGGAGACGAACGTCTCGATGCAGCCGGTCTTGCCGCAATAGCATGCCGGGCCGGGGCGTTCGTCGTCGCCGGGCCAGGGCAGGGGATTATGCCCCCACTCGCCCGCGATCGCGTTCGGTCCGCCGAGCAGGCGACCGTTCACGACGATGCCGCTTCCCACCCCGGTGCCGAGGATGATTCCCCACACGCTCGCCGCGCCCGCGCCCGCGCCGTCGGCGGCTTCGGAGAGGGCGAAGCAGTCGGCGTCGTTGGCGATCGCGGTCGGGCGGCCGAGCGCGGCCGCGAGGTTGGCGGCGAACGGCTTGCCGATCAGCCAGGTGGAGTTGGCGTTCTGCACCAGCCCGGTGGCCGGGGCGATCGCGCCCGGAATGCCGACGCCGACGCCGTCGGGCGCACCGAACCGCGCCGCCGCTTCGGCCGCGAGATCGCGGATCAGGCGCACCGTGGCGTCGTAGTCGCCGACCGGCGACGGCACGCGCCAGCGGTCGCGCGCGGTGCCGTCGGGCGCGAGCACGATGGCCTCGGTCTTGGTGCCGCCGAGGTCGATTCCGAGGGCGTCGCCGCTGCGCGCATCGCGGTTGTCAAATCCGCCGTACGCGCGCAAACTGCCGCCGCCGTTGGTCCCACCGTCCGCCGAAAGCCCCGACATGTCAGCGTCCTCCGCCCTGGAATTTCCAATCCCGGTGCTGCGCACCGGCGACGTCTGTCCGATCGCCCCCGGGGTGCACTGGCTGCGGATGCCTCTGCCCTATCGCCTCAATCACGTCAACCTCTGGATCCTCGAGGACGGCGACGCGCTCACCGTCGTCGACACCGGGATGAACCTGCCGGAGAGCCGCGCGATCTGGGAAGACGTACTGGCCGAACGCTTCCCCGGGCGCGGCGTGCGGCGGGTGATCTGCACCCACTACCACTCCGATCATATCGGCCTTGCGGCGTGGTTGTGCGAGCGCTCCGGCGCGCCGTTGCTGATGAGCCGCATCGAGTGGGCGACGGCGCGCTGCCTCGGCATCGACCGCACGCCCGAGCTGCTGGCGGCACAGCGCGCGTTCTACCGGCGTCTTGGATATCCCCCCGCGTGGCTCGACCGTCTCGACGCCGTGGGGAACGCCTACGCGGGCAAGGTGGTGCCGGTGCCGCCGGTGCTCCATCGCCTCGAAACCGGCGACGAGATCGCGATCGGCGGGCGGACCTGGCGGGTGCTGCTCGCCGCCGGGCACTCCCCGGCGATGGCCTGCCTCGCCGCCGACGATCTGGTGATCGTCGGCGATCACATCCTGCCCTCGATCACGCCGAACGTCTCGATCTATCCGTCCGAGCCGGAGAGCGATCCGCTCGGCGAATACCTGTCGAGCTTCGCGCCGTTCCGCGACCTCGACGGCGGGTGTCTGGTGCTGGCATCGCACGGGCGGCCGTTCCGCGGTCTGCACCCGCGCATCGACGAGATCGAGGCGCACCACGAGGAGCGACTCGCGCGCGTGGCGGAGGCGTGCCGCACGCCCGCGACGGTGGTGGAGATGCTCGACGTGCTGTTCGCCACCGGCCTCACCGATCACGAACGGGTGATCGCGTCGGGCGAGGCGCTCGCGCATGTGCGGCATCTGCAGTCACGGGGAGAGGTCGTCGAGCGGCAGGGCGACGACGGGGTGCTGCGCTTCGAGGCGCAGTAGGCTACTCGGCGACTTCCGGCAGGGCGTCGTCGGTGCAGTAGAGGCCGTACAGGGTCTCGATCACCGAGGTCGCTTCGGTGCCGCTGAGCGAATAGAAGATCGTCTGCGCGACGCGGCGGGTTTTCACCAGCTGGTCGCGCCGCAGCCGCGCAAGGTGCTGCGACAACGCCGACTGGCTCAGCCCGACCAGGCGTTCGAGCTCGCCGACCGAGCGCTCGCCGTTCTGCAACTGGCAGAGAATCAGCAGGCGGTGCTCGTTGCTCATCGCCTTCAGAAGCGCACTCGCGCGGCGGGCCTTGGCTTGAAGGTTCTCGATGTCCATGGCGACTCACTCTGTATGCAACGGTCGTTCCGTGTATATTAGGGAGATCGAAGCGGAGATATGTGATGCATCCCACAGTCCGTAAGTGGGGGCCGAACCGCGTCTCCGCCACTGCATCGAAGGTTGTCGAAGGCGGGAGCGCGGCGTAAAGTAGGCGCTCGGTTTCGGGCGGCATGCGCCGCCCTTGCCGTTTTGGAGCAACTTCAACGGGATTCCGGCCATGGCCGAGCAGAACACCGACGCCGACGTCGCCGCGATGAGCTTCGAGCAGGCGCTCGCCGGGCTCGAGGCGATCGTCCGTCGCCTGGAATCCGGCGACGTCGAGCTCGACGCCGCGGTCGGCGCGTTCGAGCGCGGCGTGATGCTGAAGCGGCACTGCGAACAGAAACTCGCCGAGGCGCGCGAGCGGGTCGAGCAGATCACCCGCGCGCCGGACGGCGGCATCGGCACCGCGCCGTTGCCGGATATCGAGTGAGATAGAAGACATGGTGCCTTTCCGCGACGCTCTGGCAGACGCGGCGGCCCGCGTCGCCGCCGAACTCGACGCGCTCCTGCCGCTCACCGACGCACCCGAAGATCAGGTGGTCGAGGCGATGCGCTACGCCTGCCTCAATGGCGGCAAGCGCATGCGCCCGTTCTTCGTGATCGAAACCGCGCGGCTGTTCGGCGTCGATTCCCGTGCCGCGCTGCGGTGCGCGGCGGCGGTCGAGATGCTGCACTGCTATTCCCTGGTGCACGACGACCTGCCCGCGATGGACGACGACGACCTCCGCCGCGGCCAGCCCACCGTGCATCGCCGCTTCGACGAGGCGACCGCGATACTTGCCGGCGACGCGCTGCTGACCCAGGCATTCGCTGTGGTCGCCGATCCCGAAGTCCACGCCGACCCGCAGGTGCGCTGCGAACTCGTCGCCAGGCTCGCCAAGGCCTCCGGCGCGCGCGGCATGGTCGGCGGCCAGATGCTCGATCTTCTCGCCGAGCACCGGGAGCTCGACATCGCCGCGATCACCCGCCTGCAGCGGATGAAGACCGGCTGCCTGATCGCGTTCTCGTGCGAGGCCGGGGCGATCCTCGGCAAGGCCGCGCCGCGCCTGCGTCAGGCCCTCGCCGCCTATGCCCACGACGTCGGTCTGGCGTTCCAGATCGCCGACGACCTGCTGGACGTCGAAAGCACTCCCGAAGCCCTCGGCAAGGCGGTGGCGAAGGACGCCGAGCGAGGCAAGGCGAGCTTCGTCACGGTGCTCGGGGCCGAACGCGCGCGCGCCCAGGCGCACCTTCTGGTGGAGCAGGCGTGCGGGCACCTCGAACCCTTCGAAGGCCGCGCGCAGCTTCTCGCCGCCGCCGCCCGCTACGTCGTCGAGCGCACCCTGTAACCCACCGCAACCGGAGGCAGAGGGTTGAGCACACCGGCCAGCCGTCCTACACCCGTTCTCGACGCCGTTTCCGACGTCGCCGCACTGCGCGCGTTGCCCGAGGAGCGCCTGGAGGCGCTCGCCGACGACCTGCGCGCCGCGATGATCGAAACCGTGGCGATCACCGGCGGCCACCTCGGCGCGGGCCTGGGCGTCGTCGAGTTGACGATCGCCCTGCATTACGTCTTCGACACCCCGCACGACCGCCTGATCTGGGACGTCGGACACCAGGCCTATCCGCACAAGATTCTCACCGGGCGGCGCGGCCGGATGCTCGGCATCCGCCGCAAGGACGGGCTCTCCGGCTTCACCAAACGCGGCGAGTCCGAGTTCGATCCGTTCGGCGCGGGGCACTCCTCCACCTCGATTTCCGCCGGGCTCGGCATGGCGGTGGCGCGCGATTTCAAGAAGGAGGCGCGCAACGTCGTCTGCGTGATCGGCGACGGCGCGATGAGCGCGGGCATGGCGTTCGAGGCGATGAACAACGCCGCCGCCGCCAACAGCCGCCTGATCGTCATCCTCAACGACAACGACATGTCGATCGCGCCGCCGGTGGGGGCGATGAGCGCCTATCTTTCGCGCCTGCTGTCGTCGCCCTCCTACCACTCGATCCGCAGCGCGATGAAGGACGTCGCGCAGCTCTTCCCCGCACCGCTCGAACGCGCCGCGCGCAAGGCCGAGGAATACGCGCGCGGCCTCGTCACCGGCGGCACGCTGTTCGAGGAAATGGGCTTCCACTACGTCGGCCCGGTCGACGGCCACCGCCTCGACCACCTCGTGCCGATCCTCAGGAACGTGCGCGACGCCAAGGCGCGCCGTCCGGTTCTGGTTCACGTCGTGACCCAGAAGGGCCACGGCTACGGCCCGGCCGAACGCGCCGCCGACAAATACCACGGCGTCGGCTGCTTCGACGTCGAGACCGGCGCGCAGGTCAAATCCAAAGGCAACGGCCCGAGCTTCACCGAAGTCTTCGCGCAGGCGCTGATCCGCGCCGCCGACGCCGACCCGCGCGTCGTTGCCGCCACCGCGGCGATGCCCACCGGCACCGGCCTCGACGCCTTCGCCCGCCACCATCCGGCGCGGATGTTCGACGTCGGCATCGCCGAGCAGCATGCCGTCACCTTCGCCGCCGGGCTGGCGGCGGAAGGAATGCGGCCGTTCGTGGCGATCTACTCCACCTTCCTGCAACGCGCCTTCGATCAGGTCGCCCACGACGTCGCCCTCCAGAACCTGCCGGTGCGCTTCATTCTCGACCGTGCCGGATACGTCGGTGCCGACGGCGCCACCCATCAGGGCGCGTTCGATCTCGCCTACCTCTGCTGTCTGCCGCAGATGACCGTCGCCGCCCCCGCCGACGAGGCCGAACTCGCGCACATGGTCGCCACCGCCGCGCTCTACGACGACGGCCCGATCGCGATCCGCTTCCCGCGCGGGGCGGGCGTCGGCGCGCCGGTTCCCGACGAGCCGGAAATCCTCGCGATCGGCAAGGGACGGATCGTCCGCGAAGGCAAGGATCTCGCCATCCTCTCCCTCGGCACCCGCCTCGCCGACGCGCTCGCCGCCGCCGACGTTCTGGCGGCGGAGGGGCTCTCCGTCACCGTCGCCGACGCCCGCTTCGCCAAGCCGCTGGACCGGGATCTCATCCTCGGCCTCGCCGACCGCCATGCCGCGCTGATCACCGTCGAGGAAGGGGCGGTCGGCGGCTTCGGCAGCCACGTCCTCGATCTCCTCGCCAACGCGGGCAAGCTCGACGGCGGCCTCAAACTCCGCGCCCTGCACATGCCCGACGCCTATTTCGAACAGGATACCCAGTCAGGCCAGATCGCTGCCGCCGGCCTCGACGCCGCGGGCATCGCCGCCGCCGCCCGCGCGGCGCGCGGGCGATGAGGCAGACCGGGGGCGCCGCCCCCGGACCCCGCCGGAGGGACTCGGTCCCTCCGGACCTCCCCTTGGTTTTTCCGCGCAGCGGGAAACATCCATCGCGCCGCGTGAAGTTCCTATGGCGCTTCGCGCAAAACCTACGAATGGGGTTCGGGGCCCGTGGCCCCGGCGGGGTCCGGGGGCGGCGCCCCCGGCTGGCGGAGCACTCGCGATGACGGTGCGCGCCGATCAGGCGCTGGTGGTGCGCGGTCTGGCGCCGAGCCGGGCGCGGGCGCGGATGCTGATCGAGGCGGGGGCGGTGTTCGTCAACGGCGCGGCGGTCGACAAAGCGTCGCGCGGCGTCGGCGCGGGCGACGTGGTGGAGGTGCGGGGGGCGCCGATTCCGTGGGTGTCGCGGGGCGGGCTGAAGCTGGCGCACGGGCTCGCGCACTTCGGCTACGAAGCGGCGGGGCGGGTGTGTCTGGACGTCGGCGCGTCGACCGGAGGCTTCACCGACGTGCTGCGGCAGGCGGGCGCTGCACGGATTTACGCGGTGGACGTGGGCCACGATCAGCTTGCGGCGGAGTTGCGCGCCGATCCGCGCGTGGTGTCGCTGGAGGGCGTCAACGCCCGCACGCTGTCGTCTGCGGAAATTCCCGAGCCGGTCGGCGTGGTGGTGTGCGACGCCAGTTTCATCGCCTTGCAGACCGTTCTGGAAGCGCCGTTGGCGCTCGCCGCGCCGGGCGCGTGGGCGATCGCGTTGGTCAAGCCGCAGTTTCAGGTCGGCCCGAAGAGGGTCGGCAAGGGCGGCGTGGTGCGCGACCCGGCTCTGCGGCAGGAGGCCTGCGATGCGGCCGCGGCGTGGTTCGCCGCGCAGGGATGGGCGGTCGACGGCGTTGCCGAAAGCCCGATCACCGGTCCGGACGGCAACGTCGAATTCCTGCTCGGGGCGCGGAAGTAGCGTCTTCGGGGGGCTCTGCCCCTCGCCCCGGCTGCTTTTACCGCATCACCATCGGCGGCATCAGCGCCGCGCCCTTTTCGAGGTTCAGCTTCGACCATGCGGAGAGGGTGGCGAGCGGTTCGGGCAGCGGGGCGGCGGTGATCTTGGCGATTTCGCCGTGCTCGCCGTTCATCAGGTCCGAAAGGGTCTCGGTGAGCGAGCGGGCGCGCGGGAAGTCGACGAGGGTGGGGATGCGTTCGGCGGGGATTCCGGCCGAGCGCTTGGCGTACGCGAGCGCCTTCAGGAGGCCGCCGGTATCGTCGACGAGGCCGACCGCCTTGGCGGCCTTGCCGCTCCACACTCGTCCGCGGGCGACGCGGTCGACGGCCTCGGCGTCGAGTTTGCGAGCCTCGCCGACCTTTTGCGTGAAGTCGGCGTAGGCGGCGTCGACGATCGCCTCCATGCGCGCGCGTTCGAGCGGGGTGAAGGGGTGGTTGGGCGAGAACATCGTCGCGGTTTCGCCGGTCTTGAGGGTGGCCCAGCGGACGCCGAGCTTGTTCCAGGCTTCGTCGAGGACGACCTTGCCGGCGATCACGCCGATCGAGCCGGTGATGGTGGCCTCGCCCGCGATCACGGTTTCCGCGGCGGAGGCGATGAAGTATCCGCCCGAGGCGGCGACGTTGCCCATCGACACCACCACCGGCACGTTGTCGTGGCGGGCGGCGAGGATCGCCTGGCGGATGGTGTCGGAGGCGGCGTAGTCGCCGCCGGGGGTGTCGAGCCGCAGGATGATCGCGCGCACGCCCTTGGTGCGGGCGGCATCGCGGATCGCGTGCGCGACGGTCTGCGCGCCGATCATCGCTTCGCCGCCGAGCGGGCCGAATTCGGTCTCGCCGGGAACGATCTGGCCGCTCGCCTGGATCAGCGCGATCTTGATGTCGGTATCCGGGGCCTCGCGGGTGGCGGCATAGGCGTCCGCCTGCACCGGCGCGCCGGGGAAGGCGGCCTTGAGTTCGGCCTGGAACTCCGCGCCGTAGCCGAGGCGGTCGACCAGCTTCGCCTGCAGCGCGTCGGGGGCGAGCAGCGGGCCGCGTTGCGCGAGAGCGGCGACGGCGGAAATGTCGAGCCCGCGTTCGCGGGCGATCGCGGCGTTGAGCGAGGCGGCGACGTCGTCGATCAGGTGCTGGAGGTTTTCGCGCACCGGCGGCGACATCTCGTCGCGGGTGAAGGAATCGAACGCGGACTTGTATTCGTAGCGTTGCAGGACGTCGGCGCGGATGCCCCATTCGGCGAGGCCCTGGCGCAGGAACGGGCTCTCGATCGCGAGGCCGCGCAGGCCGACGAGGCCGGAGGGCTGCACCCAGGTTTCCTGGAACGCGGCGGCGAGCGCGACGGCGCCCGGGCCGCCGTCGAGGGATTCCGAAAACAGGAAGGTCTTCTTGCCGACCTTCTTGAAGTCGGAGACCGCGTCGGCGAGTTCGAGAGCTGTGGCGGCGGGGATCGGCGTGCCGCCGAGGTGTGCGGCGAGGCCGCTGATCTTGGGGTCGGCGGCGGCGCGGCGGAGCGCGGCGACGAGGTCGGAGAAGACGTATTCGTCGCCCCTGCCGAGGGCCTCGATGGCGTCGCGCGGCGGCTGCCCGGAGACGCCGCGATCGAAGTCGACGACGAGGTAGTCGCCGTTGCGGACGGCGACCTTCTCGGGCTCGGCATGTTTGATCAGATAGACCACCGCGACCACTGCGGCGGCGGCGAGAACGCCGATCATCGCGAGCAGTCCGACCAGCCAGCGCGCCAGAGTCCGCATTTGACTATCCCTGTTGTTGCGCCGGGAATCCGGCGGCGATCCAGGCGACGATGCCGCCTTCGAGGTTGTAGGCCTCCACTCCGCGCGCCGCAAGGGCGGCCGCGACGCGCGCCGAACGCACGCCGGAGTGGCACATCACCACGACCTTATTTGCACCGAAATCCGGGTATTCGTCCACGCCGACGTGCGACATCGGCAGATGCGTCGCGCCCGGCACCGCCGCGGCTTCGAGTTCGTCGGCCTCGCGCACGTCGACGAGGGCAGCCTCTCCGGCGTCGATCCAGGCGCGGGCGGCGGCGGCGTCGACACCGGCGACGGCGGGTTTTCTGAAGAACATCGGCAGGGCCTCCGACCCGAATGCGGGGAAGGCGGTCAGCGGGCGGGAAAGCCGCCGCACTGGCCGCGATGGCGCAGCAGGTGGTCGGCGAGCACACAGGCGAGCATCGCCTCGGCGACCGGCACCGCGCGGATGCCCACACATGGGTCGTGGCGGCCCCTGGTCAAGACGTCGACCGCCTCGCCGTTGACGTCGACGCTCCGGCGCGGGATCAGGATCGAACTGGTCGGCTTCACCGCGAGGCGCGCGGCGATGACCTGCCCGGTCGAGATGCCGCCGAGAATGCCGCCCGCGTGGTTGGAGAGGAAGCGCACGCCGCCCCGGCCGTCGGGCTCCATCTCGTCGGCGTTGTCCTCGCCGTGCAGGCGTGCCGCGGCGAAGCCTTCGCCGATCTCGACGCCCTTGACCGCGTTGATGCTCATCATCGCCTTGGCGATGTCGGCGTCGAGCTTGTCGTAGACCGGTTCGCCGAGGCCCGCGGGCGCGCCTTCGGCCGTCACTTCGACCACCGCGCCGATCGAGGAGCCGGACTTGCGGATCGCGTCGAGTTCGTCCGCCCAGGCGGCGGCGGTTTCGGCGTCGGGACAGAAGAAGTCGTTGCGGTCCACTTCGGCCCAATCCCAGCGGGTGCGCTCGACCGCGTGCGCGCCCATCGCCACCATCGCGCCGCGGATGACGACGCCGCCGGGGATCAGCGCGTCGAGCACCTTGCGCGCGACCGCACCCGCGGCGACGCGCATCGCGGTTTCGCGCGCCGAGGAGCGGCCGCCGCCGCGCGGGTCGCGCAGGCCGTATTTGGCGTGGTAGGCGAAGTCGGCATGGCCGGGGCGGAAGCTCTCGGCGATGTTGGCATAGTCCTTGGAGCGCTGGTCGGCGTTGTCGATCAGGAGGCCGATCGGGGTGCCGGTGGTGCGGCCTTCGTAGACCCCCGAGAGGATGCGCGCGAGGTCGGGCTCGCGGCGTTGGGTGGTGTGGCGCGACCGGCCGGGGCGGCGCTTGTCGAGAAACGGCTGGATGTCCGCCTCGGCGAGCGGAATCCCGGGGGGCACGCCGTCGACGACGCAGCCGATCGCGGGGCCGTGGCTTTCGCCGAAGGTGGTGAAGCGGAACAGGGTGCCGAATGCGTTGCCGGCCATGGCGGAGCGCCTTTCCCGAAAGGGGCGGAGCGCCCCCGGGGGCGCTCCGACCGGATTACATCTCGGCGAACGCCTTCATCAGCTCGGCGTTGCCCTCGGCCGAGGCCGGGTTGATCATGCCGTTGGTGTGATAGCCGGAATCGACGTGGTGGACTTCGCCGGTGACGCCGCTCGCGAGGTCGGAGAGGAGATACATCCCCGAACCGCCGACGTCGTCGATGGTGACGTTGCGCTTGAGCGGCGAATTGAGCTCGTTCCACTTCATGATGTAGCGGAAGTCGCCGATGCCGGAGGCGGCGAGGGTCTTGATCGGTCCCGCCGAGAGGGCGTTGACGCGGATGCCGAACTCGCCGAGGTCCATCGCCAGGTATTTCACCGAGGCGTCGAGCGCGGCCTTGGCGACGCCCATCACGTTGTAGTGCGGAATGAACTTTTCCGAACCGTAGTAGGTGAGGGTGAGCAGGCTGCCGCCCGCCTGCATCAGCGGTTGGGCGCGACGGCACACGTCGGTGAACGAGAACACCGAAATGTGCATGGTGTTGGCGAAGTTTTCGGCGGTGACGTCGTAGTACTTGCCCTTGAGGGCTTCCTTGCCCGCGAAAGCGATGGCATGGACGACGAAGTCGAGCTTGCCCCACTTTTCGGCGATTTCGGCGAACAACGCGTCCATGCTTGCGGCGTCGGTAACGTCGCAGGGCAGCAGGAAGTCGGAGCCGAGTTCGGCGGCGAGCGGGGCGACCCGCTTCTTGAGGGCGTCTCCCTGGTAGGTCAGCGCGAGTTCGGCGCCCTGGGCACGGCAAGCCTTGGCGATGCCCCAGGCGATCGAGAGATTGTTCGCGACCCCCATGATCAGGCCCTTCTTACCGGCCATCAACGATGCGGCTGTCATAGATATCCTCTTGATAGCATAAGCAAAGACGCCAAAATCCTCGGGGGAGGGAACGCCGCTCCCGGGAGCATTCTGGCGGAAAATCGCGCGTATCCTACACGAAAGTTATGGACCGGCAAAGGGGAACGGGATGAGCGAGGGGCAGGCGGAGGGCTGGAGGGTGCGCGTGGATCGCTGTCGCAGATGGCTGGATGCGCACCTGCCGGTAATAAATTTCCTCGTCTACGTTTACGAGCGCGGCCAGCGCGACCAGTTCCTGCGCGTCGCCGCGTCGCTCAGCTACACCTCGCTGCTGGCGCTGGTGCCGCTGCTGGCGATCGCGGTGGCGACGTTCTCGGCGTTTCCGGCGTTCGCCGACGTGCGCGGGGAGTTGCAGGAATTCATCTCCAGTTCGCTGCTGCCGGACGCCGGGCAGTCGGTGCACGTCTACCTTCAGCGCTTCGTGTCAGCCACCGGCGGGCTGACCGCGATCGGCGTGGTCGGGCTCGGCGTCACCGCGGTGCTGATGCTGACCACCATCGAGACCGCGTTCAACGCGATCTACCGCGTCGCGCAGGCGCGCCCGATCGTCTCGTCGGTGCTGATCTACTGGGCGGTGATCACCCTCGGGCCGCTGCTGCTCGGCGCCAGCCTGTCGCTCTCGGGCAGCCTCACGCAGTGGCGGCAGGCGGTCGAGGGCGCGGCGTCGCCCGAGGTTTCGTCGCTGCTGCGCAACGTCACCAGCGTGCTGTTTTCGTTCCTGTTCCTCACCGTGCTGTTCCAGATGGTGCCGAACCGTCCGGTGGCGTGGAAGGACGCGGCGATCGGCGGCATCGTCTCGGCGGTGCTGTTCGTGGCGCTGCGCAACGGCGTTTCGCGCTTCCTCGTCAACGGCGAGACCTATCGCACCCTCTACGGTGCGTTGGCGGTGATCCCGCTGTTCCTGGTGTCGATGTATCTGTCGTGGGCGGTGGTGCTGTTCGGCGCGGTGATGACCGCGGCGCTGCCGGAATGGCGGGCGAAGATGGCGGCGCTGGGCGCGGTCCAGGGCGCGGGGGCGCGCCTCGGCATGGCGCTCGACCTGCTGGCGCGCCTGCGCGAGGCGCAGAAGGGCGGCGACGGGGTGAAGCGCAAGGAGGTTCTCGTCAGCGTCGCCGCCGCCGAGGCGCAGGTGGAACTGGTGATGGCCGCGCTGCACGACGCGGGGTTCATCGTGCGCGACGAACGCGGACAGTGGCTCCTGGCGCGCGACCTCGCGGAGACGCCCGCCATCGAACTCCTCGCCGCGCTCGGGATCGGCTGGGCGGGGGCGGGCGGCGTCGATTTGCCGCAGCCGTGGCGGCCGGTGCTGGGCGACGCGGTGGCCGCCGCCACCGCCGCCGAGAGCGAGGCCTGGAGCCTGCCGGTGCAGACGGCGATCGCGGCGCGGCTGGCGCGGCAGCCGTGATCAGACCATGCCCTTGCGGGGGTCGTGAGCGGCGGGCTTCCACGCCTCGACGAAGGCTTCGAGCGCGGCGTCGCGCTCGGGCAGGACGATCATCAGGGTGACGATCAGGTCGCCGTGGCGGGGCAGGTCGTCGCCGGGATTGGTGAACGCCGCGCCCTTGCCGCGCAACCGCAACTGCTTGCCGCTCGACGAGCCCTTGGGGATGGAGAGCGCCACCGCGCCGTAAGGCGTCGGCACCGTCACCTTGGCGCCCAGCACCGCCTCCTTCAGCGTGACCGGCAGGTCGAGGAGGATGTCGTGGTCGCGCCGCCGGAACAGCGGGTCCTCCTCGACGACGATTTCGATCAGCGCGTCGCCCGCCGGCGCGCCCGCCGCACCCGGCTTGCCCTGGCCCTTGAGGCGCAGCACCCGGCCGGTCTCGGTGCCGGGAGGAATCCGCACGTCGAGAGTCTTGCCGTTGGTCAGGCCGATGCGCTTGGTCGCGCCGTTCAGCGCGTCGAGCAGCGACACCTTGAGCGTGTAGCTGGTGTTGCCGCCCCGCTGCTGGTGGAAGCCGCCGGCACGGCCGCCGCTCGCGCCGCGCAGGATATCCTCGAAACCGTCGGCGCCGCCGCCGAACAGGTCCTCGAACGAGAATCCGCGCGCGCCGCCGCCGAATCCGCCGAATCCCGCGCCGCCTGCGCGCCGCGCACCGCCGCCGAACGCCGCCACGGTCTCGTTGCCGTCGGCGTCGATTTCGCCGCGGTCGAAACGGGCGCGCTTCTGCGCGTCGCCGAGAATTTCATAGGCCTTGTTGATCTCCTTGAACCGCTCCTCGGCCCTCGGGTCGTTGGGATTGCTGTCGGGGTGGGCGGTGCGCGCCTTGGCGCGGAACGCCTTCTTGATCGCGGCGGCATCCGCGCCGCGAGGCACGCCCAGAACGGTGTATGGGTCTCGCGCGGCCATTCCTTGGTCCTTCTTCTTGTTCCTTGAACACGCCTTTCGCCCGGGTTTCCCGCGGGCACATCAGATGTATGCTGTTCGCGCCGCTTGCGCCAGAGTCTTGCCGGGGCCGCGATTCCGTGAAAGAGTCGGCACCGCCGCCGGTCGCGCGGCGTCGTCTGACATTTTGCGAATGGACCCGAGATGACCGTGTTGCCGTGGTCGGAACCCTTCGACCTTTTCTCCGCGTGGATGGCGGAAGCCGCCGCGAAGGAGGTCAACGACCCCGAGGCGATGAACCTCGCTACCGTCGACGACAAGGGGCGTCCGTCGTCGCGGATGGTGCTGCTGAAGGCGGTGGACGCGCGCGGCTTCGTCTTCTACACCAATCTCGAAAGCCGCAAGGGCCGGGATCTTGCCGGAAATCCGTTCGTCGCACTCAACTTCCACTGGAAGAGCCTGCGCCGCCAGGTGCGCGTCGAGGGGCCGGTGGAGCCGGTGACCGAGGAGGAGGCCGACGCCTACTTCGCCAGTCGCGCCCGCGGCAGCCAGATCGGCGCGTGGGCGTCGCAGCAGTCGCGGCCCCTTGAAAGCCGCTTCGCGCTGGAGAAGCGGGTGGCCGAGTTCGCCGCGAAATTCGGTCTCGGCAAGGTGCCGCGTCCGCCGCACTGGTCCGGCTTCCGCGCCCTGCCGCAGCGCATCGAGTTCTGGACCGACAAGCCGTTCCGCCTGCACGAGCGCGCCGTCTACACCCGTGCCGGGGAAGCGTGGACGGTCGAAAAGCTGTATCCCTGATGAGCGAAGCCGATTCCGCCCCCCATCGTCTGATGCGCCGCGCCACCCTGGCGGCGGTGGGCACCGCGGGCACGCTGATCGTCGTCAAGCTCGGCGCATGGATGTTCACCGGGTCGCTGTCGATGCTGGCGAGCCTGGTGGATTCCAGCCTCGACGTCGCCGCGTCGCTGGTCAGCCTGATGGCGGTGCGCCATGCCCTGCAGCCTGCCGACATGGAACATCGCTTCGGCCACGGCAAGGCGGAATCGATTGCGGTTCTGACGCAGGCGGCGTTTATCGGCGGTTCGGCGCTGTTCCTCGGGCTCGAAGCGGCGCGCCGGTTCGCCGCGCCGACGCCGGTGACGCGCGGCGAGATCGGTATCGCGGTGATGCTTTTCTCGATCGCCGCGACGCTCGCCCTGGTGACGTATCAGCGCTATGTGGTGAAGAAGACGCGGTCGATCGCGATCGCGGCGGATTCCGCTCATTACACCGGCGACATCCTGGTCAACGCCAGCGTCGTCGCCTCGCTGCTGATCAACCTGCTGTTCGACGCGGCGTGGGTGGACGCGGCGTTCGCCTTCGCGATCGCCCTCTATCTCGCCCGCAACGCCTTCGGCCTCGGCGCGACCGCGTTCGACCAGATCATGGACAAGGAACTGCCGGAGGCGGAACGCGCCCGCATCTGCGAGATCGCCCTCGCCGAGCCCGGGGCGTTGGCGCTGCACGACCTGCGCACCCGCGTCTCCGGTCCGAACCTCTTCATCCAGTTGCACGTCGAGGTCGACGGCGGCATCACCGTGACGGCGGCGCACGACGTCGCCAACCGCGTCGAACTGGCGATCGGCCGGGCCTTCGAAAGCGCGGAGGTGATCGTCCACATCGATCCGCTCGGGGTCGAGGAGCCGATCGCATACCCCGCCACGCTCGACCGCGTAGTTTCCGCCGAACTCGACGAAAATTCCCCGCCCTGACGAATTACGCCGTTGTTTCGACGTGAAATTTGCGCCGGTTTCCCCCATATTAAGAGAAACGGCCTGCCGGGCGCGTTCTCTGCCGCGGGCCTCCTGTCGGGAGGGACAACGATGAGCATCAAGGACATTCTGGTCTACCTCGACTCCGGCGCGGCGTGTGCGGAGCGCGTCGACGTGGCGTTGCGGATCGCCAAGAGCTACGAGGCGCGGGTGATCGGCCTTTACGTCCGCGCGCTGCCCTATGTGCCCCATTTCGTCGCGGCGCAGATCGGCCCCGACATCTACGAAACCCAGAAGCGGGTCGCCGAGCGCGAGGAGGTGGCGGTGCGCGCCGCGTTCCTCGACCGCTGCGCCGCCGCGGGCATGACCGGCGAATACCGCGCCGACGAGGGCGACATGACCGAAGTCGTGTGCCTGCACGCCAAGTACGTCGATCTCGTGGTGATCGGCCAGTTCAATCCCGACGACGACCATCGCGAGGGCGAGATGGGCATGGCCGACAACGTCGTCATCGACGCCGGACGGCCGGTACTGGTGGTGCCCTATGCGGGCAGTTTCCCCAAGGTCGGCGAGCGGGTGATGCTGGCCTGGAACGCCAGCCGCGAATCGGTGCGCGCCGCGCACGACGCTCTGCCGTTCCTCAAGAAGGCGTCGTCGGTCGAAGTGGTCGCCGCCAACCCGCAGGACAGCGAAGGCCAGCACGGCGACATCCCCTGCGCGGCGATCTGCACCCATCTGTCGCGTCACGGCGTTCCGGCGGTGGCGAAGACCGTCTACGCCGAGGATATGAACGTCGGCGCGATGCTGCTGTCGCGCGCCGCCGACGACGGCATCGACCTGATCGTGATGGGGGCCTACGGCCGCTCGCGCTTCCGCGAATTGATCCTCGGCGGGGTGACGCGCCACCTCCTCAACAACATGACGGTGCCGGTGCTGCTGTCGCACTGACCCCGAGGCGCGGATAATTCGCCAACGGTGCGCGCCGGGGAGACCCGGCGCGCCTTTTCATTCCGTTTCGCCGCCGTCGGTGCCGTCTTGCCACCATCGATGCAGCCCGGCGATGTCCGCCGAGCACAGCAGCGGCATTGCCGCCTCGATCCGCGCGAGCGGCCAATCCCACCAGCGCATTTCCAGCAGCATCGCGATCTCCGGATCGGCGAAGCGCTTGCGGAGCGGGCGCGCGGGGTTGCCCGCGACGATGGCGTAAGGCTCCACGTTCTTCGTCACCACCGCCCGGCTGCCGATCACCGCGCCGTCTCCGATCGTGATGCCGGGCATGATCATGGCTTCGGCGCCGATCCACACGTCGTTGCCGACGATCGTGTCGCCCGCCTTCCGGAAGGCGTCGCGGGCTCCGGCGAACGCCGGTTCCTCGGGCATGTAGAAGAAGGGAAAGGACGATGCCCAATCGTGGCGGTGCCCCTGATTGCCCGCCATGACGAAGCTGGCGCCGCTGCCGATGGAGCAGAAGCTGCCGATGATCAGTCGGTCCACGTCGTCGCGGTCCGGCAGCAGGTATCGCGCGCAGTCGTCGAAGGCATGGCCGTGGTAGTAGCCGGAATAGTAGCTGTAGCGGCCGACCCGGATGTTGGGATTCGTGATTTGCTCGCTCAGCGGTTTTCCTTTGAACGGGCTTTCGAACGCATTGGGCATGGGGTCCTTCCATCTCGTGGCGGTGTCGCTGCGGCTATCATAGCTTCCCGCCCGGACCTCGCCAGCGCCGATTTTCATGTTCGAAACGTCCCTTAACCCTGTGAAAACCGGGAGGAGAGTCCATATTATAAGTAGGGAATGGTGAGATGCCATTCCCGCATAAGGATCCGATTCCAAGGGTCCGCCCATGGCGCGAAGGGGCGCCGCTTCCGCCGGAGCGACGGAAAGAGCGCCCACGGAGGATCAGATCATGAAAATCGGGATTTTCGGAGCGGGAGCGGTCGGCGGTTTCCTCGGAGCGAAACTCGCCGCGGCGGGCCAGGACGTGCACTTCGTCGCCCGCGACAATCAGATGAAGGCGATGCGTCTGAACGGCCTGGTGGTCAAGAGCGAGACCTTCGGCAACACTTACATCGCCAAGCCGCAGGTCACCGACGACCCCGAGGAGATCGGCGCGTGCGACGTCGTGTTCCTGACCGTGAAGCTCTACGACACCGAGGAGGCGGTGCGGAAGATGGAGCCGATGGTCGGCGCGGGCACGGTGGTGATCTCGTTGCAGAACGGACTGGTCGCCCACGAGCCGCTGGTCAAGGCGTTCGGCGAGGAGCGGGTGCTGGGCGGCGTCGCCTATACCATGGCCTACATCGAAACTCCCGGCATCATCCAGCAGATCGGCCGCTGGGGGCGCTTCGTGTTCGGCCGCTTCGTTCCCGGTGCGACCGCGCGCGGCGAGGCGATGGAGGAGAACGCGCCGCAGCTCCGCGCCGAGATGCTGAAGGACGTGCTGATCGACGCCGGGCTCGAAGCCGCGGTGAGCGACGACATCCGTACCGAGATCTGGAAGAAGTTCGCCTACCTCGCGCCGCTCGCCGGGGTGTGCGCGCTGCTGCGCCTGCCGCTCGGCGAAATTCTCGCGGATCCGGACGCCAAGGCGATGCTGGGCGCGGCGATCGACGAGGTGATCCATGTGTCGTCGAAGTGCGGGGTGAAGTTCGAGCCGACGCTGAAGGCGACGATCATGAAGATGTTCGCGTCGATGCCGCCGGAGATGGGCACCTCGATGCTGATCGACATGCTCTACGGCAAGCGCCTCGAAGTGCCGTGGCTGTCGGGCGCGGTGAGCCGCTTCGGCCACCGGAACGACGTGCCGACGCCGACCCACGACGCCATCTATTCGGCCCTCAAGCTGTGGGCCGAGGCCGCCTGAAAGCGGAAAGGCCCCCGGATCGCTCCGGGGGCCTTTGCCGTTACGCCGTCGCTTCCGCGCCGCGGCCGCCGTGGCGCAGCGACCACTCCACCGGGTCGTGGAGGAAGTCGCGCACCTCCTGGATCGTCTCCTTGGCGAAGTAGCCGCCGTCCTCGGCGGCCTCCAGCACGTCCCACCAGGTGGCGAGGTAGTGCAGCGTCACGCCGCTCTCTTCGAGCAGCTTCAGCGCGCCGGGGAAGACGCCGTAGAAGAACACCACCAGCGCATGCGCGCATTCGAGGTCGGCGGCGCGCAGGGCGTTGACGAAGTTGATCTTGCTCGCGCCGTCGGTGGCGAGGTCCTCGACCAGGAGAACGCGCTGGCCGGGCTTCGGATCGCCCTCGATCTGGGCGTTGCGGCCGAAGCCCTTGGCCTTCTTGCGCACGTACTGCATCGGCAGGCCGAGGGCCTCGGAGAGCCAGGCGGCGTAGGGGATGCCCGCGGTCTCGCCGCCGACGACGGCGTCGAGCGATTCGAAGCCGATCTTGTCGCAGATCATCTTGCGGGCGCGCTCGATGATCTCGCGGCGCGCGCGCGGGAACGAAATCACCTTGCGGCAGTCGATGTAGACCGGGCTGACCCAGCCGGAGGTGAGGGTGTAGGGCTCCTCGGGCCGGAAGTTCACGGCGCCGATCTCGATCAGGATCTTCGCCACGATCTGGCCGGTCCGGCGTTGTTCGGAGGTGCGGGAGGCGGTGGACATGGCGCGGGGTTCCTTCTTGCGGCGGCGGGGCGGAAGAGTGCTTTATTAGGCCGAAGCGGCGCGCATGACAATGCCCGAAGCACCCGGCCTTACGGCGCGCCGATATACGGCTTTTTTTCGCGGGCGAAAAGCGATATCGCTGGGGGCCACCCCAACCGCGCGCGCATGCGCCGCTCCGTTGTTCGAGGCGACTCCGTTGACCGCACACGATATCTGGGCCCTGATCGACGACCGCGCCGGCAACACCGCCCAGACTCTCGGCGTCGCCGAGGCGCTCGGGCGCGGGTTCCGCCAGATCCGCGTCGACTACGACCGTTTCGCCCGCCTGCCCAACCTGATCCGCGGCGCGAGCCTGCTCGGCGTCGCGCCCGCGAGCCGCGCGGATCTCCTCGCCGAGGCGTCTCCGGCACTGGTGATCGCGGCGGGCCGCCGCCTCGCGCCGGTGGCCCGCTGGATCAAGGGGCGGGCGCCGGACGCGGCGCTGTGCCAGATCATGGATCCGGGATGGCCGGGGCGGGGCGACTTCGACCTGATCGCGATTCCCAATCACGACGGCCGTGCGCCCGAGGGGGCGAACGTCTTGCGCGTCACCGGGGCGCCGCATCGCGTCACCGCGCCGCGGCTCGATGCCGCGCGCGCCGTCTGGGCCGACCGCCTGGGCGCGGTGGAAGGGCCGCGGATCGCGGTGCTGGTCGGCGGCGCGACCAAGGACAAGCCGTTCTCGCCCGGCCGCGCCGCGGCGCTCGGGCGGGCGCTCGCGGGGCTCGCCGCGGCGACCGGGGGGCGGGTGCTGCTCACCACCTCGCGCCGTACCGGCCGGGCGGCGGAAGCGGCGCTGTTCGCCGAGCTGCCGCCGCAGTCCTGGGCCTACCGCTGGGGCGATGCCGGCGAAAACCCGTATTTCGGCCTGCTCGCGTGGGCCGACGTGGTGGTGGTGACCGGCGATTCGATGTCGATGGTGTCGGAGGCCTGCGGGACCGACAAACCGGTGCTGATCGACGCGCCCGCGGCCGAAACCTCGGCCAAGCACGCGCGCCTGCACGCCGAGCTCTATGCCCGTCGCCGAGCCCTGCCGCTCGCCGCGCCCGCCGGGTTCGACGCCCTCGACCGCACGCCGCTCAATGCCGCCGACGACATCGCGGCGGCGTTGACGCGGCGGCCGACGGCATGAAAAAACGGCCCGGCGGGGGCCGGGCCGTCGAGGTGCCTGTGGCGGGGGTTAGACCAGACCGAACTCCCGGTCCTGTTCCCGGCGCAGGCGGAGGAGGGCGGAGCCTTCGGGGATTTGCACGTCCTCGAAGCGGATCGGCTCGCCCGCCGCGACGTCGCGCACCAGGGCGAGGTGGCTGAACAGGTAGAACGGCAGCGGTTTGCCGGGGCCGACCGCGACCGCGTCGCCCATGCACGCCTCCACGCCCTCGATGGTGTGGTGGTGGCCGCCCATCTCCAGCACGTGGCCGCGCTTGAGGTCGCGTTCGGCGCGGCCGAACAGGTCGCACACCGGACGGAGGTCCGGCCCGCCGGTGGCGTGGCCGAGGGTCGCCGCCGCCAGCACCGAGGTGCCGGTCTCGACGCCGAGAAGGTGCTGGGGGATGTAGACCGCCGCATACTTGCCGTTGCGGCTGACCGGATGGCCCTTGGCCTCCAGCACCTTCCAGGTTTTGGCGTCCTTGCAGCGCACGACGATGAACTCGCCACCCGCCATGCTCACTTCGTCGGGGCGGCGCAGGCAGTTGAAGATGTCGAGCCGCCCGGGCTCGTCGAACAGTCCGCCGTCCGCCCGCGGGCAGAACAGATCGGGCATCTCGCTCATCCGCGCCGCCGGGGCGTGCAGGCGCGGACGGTCGGGCTTGAAGCCGGTGGCGTTGGCGACCACCGTCATCTCGCAGAGATCGGGCACCGAGCGCATCGACAGCCCCGGCAGCATCGCCGCGCGCGCCGCCGCCACGTCCTGAACGCTGCGATCGCCGAGCTTCCACCATTTCGGCATGTCGGGGGTGGAGAGGGTGGTCTTCTGTCCCTCGCAGCGCACCTCGCCGGTTTCCGGATCGTAGACGAAGTCGTATTCGCTCGACTTGCCCGCGCCGACGATCTCGAGCCCGAGCGCGCGGCCCCAGCTGATCAGCCCGATCAGCATGCTCGGCTGGTCGCCGTCGCCGGTGGTGTAGACCAGCCCCCGGGCCTTCGCCTTGCGGCCGAGGATCGGCCCGACCACCGAGTCCGTCTCCTTCGACACCATCACCACGTGCATGCCGCGGGCGATCGCGGTTTCGGCGGCGGCGGCGCCGGTCTCGGGCGCGCCGCTGCTTTCCACCAGCACGTCGAGGGGAAGCCCGGCGAGGGTCTCGAAGCTCGCCGCGACCACCGCCTTGCCGGCGTCGAATGCGGCGCGCGCTTCCGCCGGGGCGGTGCACACCGCGACGTCGGTCACGCCCGCCTCGGCGTAGGCGTCGACGGCGCGCTGCACGGTGCGGGTGCAGACCGCCGGGACCTCGAGGTTCGGGGTGTCCTGCGACTGGAAGATGAACGACGCGCCGAACTCGCCCGCGCCGACGAGGCAGGCGCGCACCGGGCGGTCGGGAGAACGTTGGAACAGGGACTGGAAATGCATGTCGGAATCCTTCAGGGACGGAACACGATCTTGATCGCGGCGTCGTCGCGATCGGCGAGATCGAAGCCCGCCTTGATCTCGGAAAGCGGGAATTCGTGGGTGATCAGCGGCTTCACGTCGACGATCCCCTGCACCAGCGGCCGCAGGGCCTGGGGCGTCCATACCAGACGCTGCTGCCAGGTGTGGTGGACGAGGCAGGTGTTGACGAACTCCAGGCCGTCGTCGTGCCAGCGGCTGATGTTGAGGGTGATCGGCTGGGTCACCCAGCTGTAGAACACGAACTTGCCGTTGTGGCGGATCAGCTCGCTCGCGGCGTTGAACGACTCCTGGCCGCCCGCCGCCTCGACGACCACGTCTGCGCCCGCGCCGCCGGTCATTTCCAGAACCTTGGCCACCGGATCCTCGCGGGTCGAGTTGATCGCCACGTCGGCGCCGAAGGTCTTCGCGAGTTCGAGCTTGCCGTCGAGGACGTCGACCACCACCACCCGCGCCGCACCCTTCTTCTTGGCGCACTGGGCGATGATCTGCCCGGCGAAGCCCGCGCCCATCACCACCACCGTATCGCCGAGCTGGGCGCCGCAGTTGAGGCCGGAGTGCATCGCGCAGGAGATCGGTTCGCCGAGGGCGACGAAATCCATGTCGAGCCCCTCCGGCGCGGGCTGAAGCTGGAACGCTTTCGACATGAAATAGTCGGCGAAGTTGTTGTTCCAGCCGAACGCGATCACCCGGTCGCCGACCTTGTACTCGGTGACCTTGTCGCCCACCGCCACCACCTCGCCGCCGCTTTCGTGGCCGAGGAGGAAGGGGAACTTCGGATCCTGGCGGAATTCCGCGGTCTTGGGCGGCATGATGCCGCGGTAGAACGCCTTGTCGGAGCCGCAGATGCCGATCATGTGGTTCTTCACCACGATGTCGTCGTCGCCGCAGACCAGTTCGCGCTCGATCAGCTCGATGTCGCGGGGGCCGTTGAGGCGGGCGGCGCGGGTCTTGAAGCTCTGCATCGGGGATACCTCCTGATGAGAAAAATGCCGATGGGAAGGGCCGGGCTCAGATGAGCCCGGCGTAATGCAGGACGACGGTGATCAGTGCGCCGACGCTGCCAGCGATCGTCGAGCCGATGCTGACGCCGCGGATGCCCTGGCGGATGTCCATGTTCGACATCGTCACCGTCACCCAGAAGCCGGAGGAGTTGGCGTGCTTGAACATCAGCGCGCCGGTGCCGCAGCACAGGAACGCCGCGAGCGGCGACACGCCGATGGTGTCGAGCATCGGTTCGACCAGCGCCGCCGCGGTCATCACGCCGAGCGCGTTGGAGCCGGTGACGACGTGAATCAACGCGGCGATGATGATCGGAATGAGAATGCCGGGGAAGCTGACGTTGATCACCGCGTCGGCGATCACCTTCGCCACGCCCGCATCCTTGATGAAGGCGGCGAGCGCGCCGCCCATCGCGGTGACCATGATCGGCATCGCCGACGAGCGCAGGGCGGATTCCACCCAGTCGTTCTGCACCTTCTTCGACGCCCATTCGCGGCCGGTGAGCAGCAGCGCGAACAGGCATCCGGCGAGCAGCGCCGCGAGCGGCGAGCCGACGAACTTGAAGAAGTTGGCGATCGGGGTCTTCGGCATCGCCGCGTTGACGATGGTGTTGGCGAAGATCAGCGCCAATGGCAGCACGATCGGCAGCAGCGAGCGCCCGATGCCGGGCAGCGCCGCGTCGTCGGCGGTTTCCTTGTTGACGTATTCGTCCTTCGGCAGCAGCGGTTCCCGGATCGTCATGCAGTAGAGGGTGGCGGCGATCACCGACGGCACCGACACCACCAGACCCCAGAGGATGGCGGAGCCGAGCGGCAGGTGCAGCAGCGCCGCCGCGGCCACCGGGCCGGGGGTGGGCGGCACCAGCGATGCGGTCACCAAAGCGCCCATGTAGAGCGTGGTGCCGTAGGAGATCATCGACTTGCCGGTGCGCAGCGCGAGGTTGGAGACGATCGGGATCAGCAGGATCACCACGGTGTCGGCCCAGATCGGGATGCCGAGCACCATCGACGCCGCCGCGATCGCCCAGATCACGTGCTTCTCGCCGAACAGCGCCACCGTCGATTTGGTGATGCGCACCGCCGCCCCGGTCTCTTCGAGGATCTTGCCCATGATGCAGCCGAGCACGATCACCATCGCGATCGACTTGAGGGTGCTGGCAAGGCCGGAATTGATGGTGCTCTCGATCTTCTCCCACGGGGTTCCTACGGAGATCGCGAGAACCATCGAGACGACGAGAATGGTGGTGACCGGATGGATCTTCCAGCGGGAGATCATCACGATCATCAGCAGAATGCAGATCGTGAACGCGATGAGAATATATGCCGTAGACATCTTGCGCTCCTTGGGCGCCCGGCGGACGCCTGAAGTTTGGTCGTGCGGAACGCGGTGGCGTTCCTCCCTGTGACGAAAGGGGAGAGCAAACCCGGTGCCACCCGAATGGGCGGGAAAACCGTAAACGAATTCAGGGGGTTGCGAGAGCGTCGGGATCGCGTCCGGTCAGCGGACGTTGCGGCGGCGTTGCGCGGGGCGTTGCAGGGCGTTGCGTTTGCGGGTGGGGGGCAACGTCAGGCCTCGCCGTAGCGCCGCAGCCGCCGCCACAGGGTGGTGCGGTCGATGCCGAGCATCCGCGCCGCGGCGTTGCGGTTGCCGCGACAGACGGCGAGCGCCTCCAGGGTCCGGGCGCGGGGATCCTCGGGCGGGCGGGCGACGATCCGTGGCGCGCCCGCCGTCGCCGCGGCGGGATCGACGGCGCGGCGCATGTCGGCGGCGGTGATCAGGTGGGGGAACTGGCGGAGCGCGCCGACGCGCTCCACCAGGTTCGACAGTTCGCGCACGTTGCCGGGGAAGTCGTGATTCCGCAGAACGTCGAGGGCGGCCTCCTGCACCTGCGGCAGCGGCACGCCGTCGCGCAGGCAGGCGCGCTTGAGGAAGTACGCGAACAGCGCGGTGACGTCGCCGGGGCGTTCGCGCAACGGCGGCAAGTGCAGCTCCAGCACGTCGAGGCGGAACAGCAGGTCGCGGCGGAAGGCGCCTTGCGCGACGAGTTCGGAGAGGTCGGCGTTGGTGGCGGCGATCACCCGCACGTCGACCGGGTGGACGCGGTCCGCGCCGATCCGCCGCACCTCGCCCTCCTGCAACACCCGCAACAGCGACGCCTGCACCCCCAACGGCAGTTCGGCGATTTCGTCGAGGAACAGGGTGCCGCCGTCGGCAAGTTCGAACAGTCCGGCCTTGCCGCCGCGCGCCGAACCGGTGAACGCGCCGTCGGCGTAGCCGAACAGCTCGCTTTCGAGCAATGGCGCGGGCAGCGTGGCGCAGTTGATCGCTACGAACGGCCCCTTGCGGCGGTCGCTCTCGATGTGGATGCCTTGGGCGAACAGCTCCTTGCCGGTTCCGGTCTCGCCGGAGATCAGCACGTTGGCGGAGAGCCGCGCGTAGCGTCGCGCGGTGTCGATGGCGGCGGCGATCGGCCCGCCGGCGTGAACGATGTCGGCGAAGCGGTGACGCGCCACCAGCCGCCGCTCGGAGAGGCGCCTCTGCTCCAGTGCCGCCCGGCGATCCTCCGCCGCGACGGTCTCGAAGCTGATGACCACGCCGCCGGGCATGCCCTGCACCATCACCGGCGTGCAGTCGAGCGAGAGGGTGGCGCCGCCGATTTCGCGCAGTTCGCCGAAGATCGGCCGCGCCTTGCGCAGGGATTCGCGGTAGCTCTCGGCCATGAACGGGAACACTTCGTCGAGGCGGCGGGCGTCGAGCTTGCAGCGCGCGAGCGAGCGGGCCGCGCCGTTCTGCTCGCGGATGAAGCCGTTGGCGTCGACGTAGACGATCCCGGTCTTCACCGACTGGGTGATGATGCGGTAGGTCTCGGCGCGGATGCGCTCCTGGCGGATCAGGTCGATCGCCCGCACCGCCTCTTCGAGGGCGTGGCCCACCGCCTCCTCGCCGCTGCGTAGGCCGATGGCGTTGAAGCCGAGGGCGATGGCGCGGTCGTAGGCCGAATAGCCGCCGATCACCGCGTCGCAGCCGTCGGCGCGCGCCTCTTCCAGAACCCGGTCGAGATCGTCGACGTCGCGCGGAATGTAGACGCGGATGCCGCAGTCGAACACCTCGGCGAACTTGGCGATGCCGTTGAAGGCGCTGTAGAAGCCGACGAAGGCGATGTTGCGCGGGCGGAACCGCTTGCGGCATTCCTGAATCGAGGTGAGGACGTCGTAGCCGCCGATCTCGATCTCGATCACCGGCACGTCGAGGTTCTCGGACTTCAGCCGCCGCGCCGAATAGCCGCGCGCCACTACCGCGTCGCAGGGCGAGAGCGGAATGTGGTCGACGTCGTCCACCGGCACCACCGCGGTACGGGTGGCGATCCGGTCGCGCTCGGGGTAACGCCGCAGCACCGCCTGGATGGTTTCCAGCATTTCGGTGTAGGGCGCGATGAACAGAACCTGCTTCATGCTCCGGTCTCCCCTTCGGGGTGGGGACGGGCCTATCGGAGCATGAACCGCGGGTGGAGGGAAGGGGTTTGTTGGGCCTACACCGCGCGGGAGTGGCGGAGCTCGCCCTCGACGAGATAGCGGTCGAACGCGGCGCAGGCGGAGCGCACGAACGGACGGCCCGCCTCGGTGACGGCGACGATGTCGCCCTCCAGCACCAGCAGGCCGTCCTCGACCATGTCGGCGAGGCGGGGGTAGTCGGCGCGGAGGTCCGAGATGTCGACGCCGTGCAGCGCCGCGGTGGCGGCGACGTCGACGCAGAGGTCGCACATCAGCCGCTCGATGATCGCGCGGCGCGCCTTGTCCGCCACCGAGACCGCGATGCCGCGCCGGGTGGCGAACTCGCCCGCGGCGATCGCGTCGGCGTAGCCCTTGATGTCGCCGTCGTTGACCGCGTAGCCCTGCGGCAGTTCGGAAATGCCGGAGGCGCCCATGCCGATCAGCGCGGTGGCGGTGTCGGCGGTGTAGCCCTGGAAGTTGCGGTTGAGCGTGCCCTTGGCGAGGGCGACGGCGAGGTCGTCGTCGGGGTGGGCGTAGTGGTCGAAGCCGATCTCGACGTAGCCGCCGGCGGTGAGCATGTCGCGTGCCATCTGCGCCTGGTCCCAGCGCTCCGACGCGTCCGGCAGGGCCGCCTCGGGGATGAGGTTCTGGTGCTTGCGCATCCACGGCACGTGGGCGTAGCCGAACACCGCGAGGCGGTCGGGCGAGAGGGCGAGAATCTTCTCAACCGTGTCGCGGACGTTGGCGACCGTCTGGTAGGGCAGGCCGTACATCAAATCGACGTTGATGCGGTCGATGCCGACCTCGCGCACCGAGGCGATCGCGCGCTCGACCACTCCATACGGCTGGATGCGGTGGATCGCCTTCTGCACCGCCGGGGTGAGATCCTGCACGCCGAACGAGGCGCGGGTGACGCCCGCCCGCGCCATCGCCGCCACCAGATCGGGGCGGGTGGTGCGGGGGTCGAGCTCGATCGCGATCTCGGCGTCGTCGCGGAAGCGGAACGCGCTGCGCAGGTCGTCCATCAGAAATGCGAAGTCGCCCCCGGTGAGGATCGACGGGCTGCCGCCGCCGAAGTGGAGGTGGCGCACCGGCCGCGGGGTTTCGCCCAGGGCCTCGGCGACGAGGCGGATTTCGCGGCGCAGGGTTTCGAGGTAGCTCGCCACCGGCGCGTAGCTGCTCGCGCCGCGGGTGTGACACCCGCAGAACCAGCAGATCACCTCGCAGTAGGGGACGTGGAGATAAAGCGACAGCTCCTGCTCCAGCGGCATCGCGGCGAGCCACTGCCGGAAGCTCGACGGCGTGATCCCGGCATGGAAGTGCGGTGCGGTAGGGTAGGAGGTGTAGCGCGGAATCCGCGTGTCGTATTTGGCGATCAGCTCAGCCGGCATGGTGCTCCCTTTCATGGATGAAGCTAGGCGGAGCGCGAGGGCCTTGCAAGGGGCTGCCGCACCGCGCACACTCCGCGTCGCATTCGATCGCTTGAGGAGTCCGTCATGCCGAGGTTTTCCGCCCATCTGGGCTTCATGTTTCAGGAATGGCGGATGGAGACGCGCTTCGCGGTCGCCCGCGAGGCGGGCTTTACCGGGGTCGACCTCGGCTTTCCCTACGATATTCCGCTCGGCCGTCTCGGCGATCTGCTGGCGATGAACGGCCTCGAACTCGCGTGCTTCCACGCGCCGGCCGGCGACTGGGAGGCGGGCGAGCGCGGTCTTGCGGCGCTGCCCGGGCGACGGCAGGAGTTCCTCGACGGCCTCGAAAAGGCGTTCGATCTCGCCGAATTCGTCGAGGCCAAGCGGATTCACGTGTTCGCCGGGTTGATTCCCGAGGATGCCGACTTCGACGACGTCTACGACACCTACGTCGCCAATCTCAAGCGTGCCGCCAAGGAGGCGCGCCTGCGCAACATGAAGGTGCTGATCGAGCCGATCTGCGAGCAGGTGTTCCCCGACTACATGCTGGCGACGCCGGATCAGGCGCTGGCGGTGCTGGCGGACGTCGACGACGCCGGGCTCGGCCTGCTTTACGACGTCTATCACGCCCAGAACGCCCAGGGACGGATCGCCGAAACCCTCGAAGGCGCGATGACCGCGATCGCCCACGTCCACATCGCCGGAGTGCCCGACCGCGCCGAGCCGGATACCGGCGAGGTCAACTATCCCTACGTCTTCGATCTCCTCGACGCCCACGGCTATCCCGGCTGGGTCGGTCTCGAATACCGTCCGCGGATGGGCACGCTCGCCGGACTGCGCTGGGCGAAATCCTGGGGGATCAAGCCCGATGCGGTGACCATCGCGCCGGATGCCCCGGCCGTGCCGAAACGGCGCTGAAAACGTTTGACGCGCCGGGCGAAGAACGCTATCTACAGCGTCCCGTGTGGCGGGTGTAGCTCAGTTGGTTAGAGCGCCAGTTTGTGGTACTGGATGTCGTGAGTTCGAATCTCATCACTCGCCCCAAAAACCCCCTTACGCTTCGAGCGTAAGGGGGTTTTTCATTGGCGCGCCGCTGCCGGACGATCGCCGTGGGCGAAGCGCGGGGAACGTCGCCGCAAAACTTCCCAGCCGAAAGACTTCAGACAAGGCCCAAAAGGCTTGTCATGGATCTTGCTCGTATTAGAATTATCGACTGTACGACTGTCCGTGATCGTAAAACAACTGAAGGTGGATAACCGCGCCATGTTTGATCGTTTACTGGGAGCTTTGTCGGGCGGAACTTTCGGCGCCTATAAGAATGACTCGGAAATTCTCTCGTTGTTGGATGCGCGCGCGGGGGTTGGTTTGTGGGACGTCAAACTCCACCAGTCCGATCCCCTGCACCCGAAGAGCGCGTGGCGCTGGTCGGGCGAATTCCGCCGCCTGCTCGGTTTCGCCGACGAGAGGGATTTCCCCAACGAAATGAAGTCCTGGCACGATCGTCTGCACGAGGAGGACGCGAAGACCGCGGGCGACGCGCTGCGCTCGGCCCTGGCCGACGGCACCGATCGCTACGATACGTTCTATCGCCTCCGGCGGAAGGACGGCACGTATCGCTGGTTCCGGGCGATCGGCGGGGCCAGCCGCGACGCGTCCGGAAAGGTGACGCGGATGTGCGGTTCCCTGATCGACGTCAACGAGGAAAAGCTGGCGGTGGCGCGGCGTCGCGAGGATATGCGGCGGTTCGCCGATACCTTCGAATCCCGGGCGCTCGATCTGGTGAAGTCGGTTTCCACGCTGTCCGGGGAGCTGAAGGACACCGCGCAGTCGATGTCCGAGCAGGCGTCGGAAGCCGCGGTTCAGGCGGCGACCGTCGCCTCGGCGTCGGAGCAGGCCACCGCGAACGTGCAGACGGTTTCCGCCGCGGCGGAAGAGCTGTCCGCCGCGATCTCCGAAATCTCGCGGCAGGTGGTGGAATCCACCGACATCGCGGTTTCGGCCTGCGCCGAGGCCGAGCGCACCAACGCGATGGTCAAGGGCCTGGAAGAGACCACCAACCAGATCGGCACGGTGGTCGCGCTGATCAACGACATCGCGAGCCAGACCAACCTTCTCGCCCTGAACGCGACGATCGAGGCGGCGCGCGCGGGCGAGGCGGGCAAGGGCTTCGCGGTGGTGGCCGGGGAGGTGAAGAGCCTCGCCAACCAGACCGCGCGCGCGACCGAGGAAATCACGCAGAAGATCTCTTCGGTTCAAGAGGAGACCCATAAAACCGTGACGGCGATCCAGGGGATCACCGACGTCATCGGCCGGATCCGCGAGAATTCGTCCGGGATCGCCTCGGCGGTGGAAGAGCAGGGCGCCGCCACTCAGGAAATCGCGCGCAACGTCGAGCAGGCGGCGGCGGGGACGCAACAGGTGTCCGGCAACATCGTGCAGATCAGCGAGAAGGTGGAAAGTGCGAAGGACGGCACCGCCCGGGTTCTCGCTTCGGCCGAGACCCTGGCGGCCACCTCGAAAACCCTGCATACGGCGGTGACGGAATTCCTGAGCGAAATCCGCACGACGGCGGAAGGGGAAGGGGCGGACTGATCGCAGGCATCCGGCGCGGCGGGGAACGGTTTCCTCGTCGCGGCGGCTTCAGCGCGCCCGCGTCTTCGCGGCCGTCGGCGCGGCCTCGAAATTGGTGAGCGCCAGCGGCGTCGCCGCGCCGGGCGCGGGCTCCGGCTCGGGGAGGTCGGGCGCGGCGGCTTCGACCTTGCGAACCCGGCCGACGAGGCGGTGCTCGACCCGTGCGAGGCGATCCTCCAGGAGCGCGATCTCGGTCCGGAGGCCTTCGCGTTCGGCGGCCCAGGCGGCCTCGCGGGTCTCGATGTCGGCGGCGAGGCGCGCCTCGATCTCGGCCTGACGGCGTTCCAGGTCCTCGGCCATCAGCGCCCGGCTTTTCTCGATCTCTCCGGCCAGTTCGCCGCGCGCCCATTTGAGCGCCCGCGCCACCTCGGCCTCCATCGCCTTGAGGCCGTCGTCGAGGTCGCGACGCATCTCCACCTTGAGTTCGTAGGCGTTTTTCGCCAGCGAAGAAACGTAGGAGACGATCGCGACTCCCAGGATCAAGGTGGTGCCGATCACCAGGGCGATGCCCAGAACTGCGGCGAAACTCATCGGGCGGCCTTTCCGGCGGCGGTTTCGGTCAACCCCGGCGCGGAATGCCGAGGCGGTGGATCTCGATCTTCGGGCAACGGTCCATGATCACCGTGAGGCCCGCCGCACGGCCCCGGGCCGCCGCCGCCTCGTCGATCACGTCGAGCTGCATCCAGGCGACCTTGGCTCCCGCCGCGATCGCCTCGTCCACCGCCTTGCCGGCTTCGGAGCTGCGGCGGAAGATATCCACCATGTCCACCGGTGCGCCGATCTCGGCAATGCTCGCGAACACAGTCTCGCCCAGAAGGGTGCGGCCCGCGAGCCCCGGGTTGACCGGGATCACCCGGTAGCCGTGCGCCTGGAGGAACGCCATCACCTCGTGGCTCGGGCGGTCGGGGTCGTCCGACGCGCCGACCAGCGCGATCGTCGAAACCGAGGTCAGGACCTTGCGCATCAGGTCTTCGAGGGAGCGGTCTGCGGGCATGTGGCCTCCGAACGGGTGACGCGAATCGTTCGCAGCATCATGCCCGCGCCTCTCGGGCGGTTCAAGAGTTCGCCGCGTCGGCGACGCTCCGGTTCACCCAGCCGGGTGCGATCGATCCCTTGCCGAGCACCACCGGTTCGGCGTCCACCGCCTGGCGCAGCGTCGCCGCGGTGGTGCCGCTTTCCGAAATCGCGCGCAGCACCTTGAGCGCGTGTTTGATCGCATCGCCGCGGGCCTTGCGGCGCGAGGCGAGCAGCCCGTTTCCCGCGATCGGCTGGCGGCCCCGGCGAGTGGAGAGAATATGCAGGCGGTGCCATTCGCGGATCGGCGTGCCGAGGTTGTCGACCATCAGCACGCCGGTGCCGTCGCCCGAGAACGCCACGCCGACGTCGAAACCGCCCTGTACCACGGAGCCGCCGAGTTCCCGCAGCGCCGAGTCCTTGGTGCGGCCGATCAGGGGCGCGTCGCCGCCCTGGTTGACCACCACGTGGCGGCCGGGCAGAACCGTGGCGAGGGTGGTGACGATGTCGGCGGTGGCGCCGTTGCCCGCGTCCCACAGCACCGCGAGCCCGTCGTTGGCGGGGCGCGCGCCGTGCAGCAGCCAGCGCAGGTAGGTGTGCGCGAGGTTGACCTCGAACAGGCGGCCGTTGCCGCTGATCGCGTCGAAGCGGTCGGTGCGGCTGGCTTCGAAGCGTTCCTTGAGTTCGAAGCTCGGCATCGGCTCGCCGCCCAGCACGACGCGGAAGCCGATCGTGCCGTCTTCGGCCTCGGCCGAAGTCACCATCAGCGCGTGCGGCACGTCGAGGATGCGGCTGGCGTGCATTACCATCGGATAGGGCGCGCAGCCGAGAAACATCACGTCGCAATCCGCGCCTTGAAGACCGCCGACCGCAAGGTGGACGTGGGTGCGGTTGAGCGGCCTCCGGTCGGAGGCGACGACGATCTTGGGCGTCTTGCTGCGCGCGATCTCGACTCCGAGGTGCAGCCCGAAGCGATAGATGTCGCGGGTGCCGAACGCTTCGTCGAAACGGCCGCAAATGTGGTGGTCTTGCTGGATCGCGATCTTTCCGCGCATCGTGCGTCTCCCAGGGACAGGGGGCGTAATCGTTTTGTAGTTCCCGAAAAGCACGCTTTATGCCAACTCGCGCGTTTCCCGCACCGGCATGAAACGTAAGGAAGTTTGTCCGAACCACCGCCGCGCGCGGCGGCGGCGGATTTGCGAAATGCAAATGCCGCGGTGGCGTTTTGCAGTTGTCCCGCGCGATGCGAAAATTCGGAATTCGAGATAAGTTTATGAAATTTATCGGAAAATTATGAGGTATTTAAATACCACACGGCAATGCATTGATATTCAACGAATAATCTTCGTTGACAGGGGCTGTGCCTGTGGCATACTCCGCGCCCTTGACGGCCGGCGCGTGGTGCGCGGGCCGGCTGTTCACCGAATCAGAACAAGACGGACGGTGTGATGAAAACCTATTCCGCCAAGCCCTCCGAGGTTGAGCGCAAGTGGCTGCTGATCGACGCCGAGGACGTGGTTCTCGGGCGTCTGGCGGTCATCATCGCCACCATTCTCAGGGGCAAGCACAAGCCGACCTACACCCCGCACATCGACTGCGGCGACCATGTGGTCGTGATCAACGCCGAGAAGGTGAAGCTCACCGGCCGCAAGCTGACCGACAAGCGCTTCTACTGGCACACCGGCTATCCGGGCGGCATCAAGGACCGCACGATGGGCGAACTGCTCGAGGGCAAGACCCCGGAGCTGGTGATCGAGAAGGCGGTGCAGCGCATGGTTCCGAAGGGCCCGATGGGCCGCGCCCAGCTGAAGAAGCTGCGCGTCTACGCGGGCCCCGCGCATCCGCACGAGGCGCAGCAGCCGGAGACCCTCGACGTCGCTGCGCTCAACCCGAAGAACAAGAGGAGCGTGTAACTCCATGGCCGATGATCTCAAGTCCCTCGAGGTTCTGAAGGACGTCGTGGTCGAGCCGGCGAAGGCCGAGCCGAAGCGCGACGAACTCGGGCGCTCCTACGCCACCGGCAAGCGCAAGAACGCCGTCGCCCGCGTCTGGGTGAAGGCCGGCACCGGCAAGATCACCGTCAACGGTCGCGACATGCTGGACTACTTCCAGCGTCCGGTTCTGCGCATGGTGATCAACCAGCCGTTCGTCGTCGCCAACCGCGAGCGTCAGTTCGACGTGGTCTGCACGGTGAAGGGCGGCGGTCTTTCGGGTCAGGCGGGCGCGGTGCGTCACGGCATCTCGGTCGCGCTCAACCTGTTCGAGCCGGAGCTCCGCGCGGTGCTCAAGAAAGCGGGCTTCCTCACCCGCGATTCGCGCGTCGTCGAGCGCAAGAAGTACGGCAAGGCGAAGGCCCGCCGCAGCTTCCAGTTCTCGAAGCGTTAACGATCCCGCGCGCTTGCGGCGCGGTCGGCGGGGGCTGTGGTTTCCATGGCCCTCGCTTTTTTATTGGGGGAGAGCATGGACGACGTGAAGAGCGTGCTGGTGTACGTCGGCGGCGACCACAAGATCGGCGACGCGACGATCAAGCTGCCGCTTGCGCTGGCGGTGCGGCGGGCGTTCCCGCAGGCGCGCGTCACCTGGCTCGCGGGCGTCGGCCGCAGCGCGCTGGCGCACGAACTCGCGGGACTGGTCGGCGACGCCCTCGACGAGGTGATCGAGAACGCCGGGGTCGGCCGGTCGTGGACGGAATTGTTCGGCGCGCGGCCGCTCGGCGGGCGGCGCTTCGACGTGATCGTCGATACCCAGCTCCACCTTCTCGCGACGTTGGCGGTGCGGCGCATTCCCCACCGCCGCTTCGTTTCCGGCGCCGCCGGGTTTCTGCTGTCCGCCGCGCGTCCGGTCGGCGGCAAGCGCCCGCCCGAGGTGACGCGCCAGTTGGCGCAATTGCTCGAACTCGCCTGCGGGCACGCGGTCGACTGGCACAACGGCGTGCCGCTGCCCGCCGCCGCCCGCGCCGAGGCGGCGCGGCTGCTGCCGGAAGGGTCGGTCTACGTCGGCTTCGCGCCCGGTTCGGCGGAAGAGAAGAAGCGCTGGCCGCTCGACCGCTTCCTCGCGGTGGCGCGGGAGCAGGCGGCGGCCGGGCGCGTTCCGGCGTTTCTGCTCGGCCCGCAGGAGGCCGGGTGGGTGGAAACCGTGCGCGCGGCGCTGCCCGAGGCGCGGCTGCCGCTCCAGGAGGCCGGGGCGATGACGCCGGAACTTACCGCCGCTCTCGGCGGGCGTTTCGCGGCGGCGGTTTCCAACGATTGCGGCGCCGCGCATCTGCTCGCGCTCTCCGGGGTGCCGATGGTGTCGCTGTTCGGGCCCAGTTCGGCAAGGAAGTTCCGTCCCTTTACCCCCCGCTGCGAGGTGCTCGACGCCCGCGCCTGGGGGCGTGCCGACATCGACGCGATTCCGGTCGAGGCGGTGTCGGCGGCGCTCGCGCGGCTGACGGCGGCCTGAGCCATCCGCCGCCGTCGCACCCGGGACGGCATTTTTGCAGTTGCGGGAAAGTCCGCCGGGTCCAATAACTTCTGTTGCGCGACGGTCGCGCGGACAGAGGAAAGGACGAAGCGATGGCGGATCAGGTCAAAGTGGCGATTCTCGGCGCAAGCGGCTACACCGGCGCGGAACTCATCCGACTGCTGGCGAACCACCCGCGCGTCCGCCTGACCGCGCTCACCGCCGACCGCAAGGCCGGGCAGAAGATGGCGGCGGTGTTCCCGCACCTCGCGCCGTTCGGCCTGCCGGATCTGATCGCGCTCGACGCCTTCGACGCGGCGTCGGTGGACTTCGTGTTCTGCGCGCTGCCCCACGGCACTACCCAGGAAATCATCGCGGCGCTGCCGAAGGACAAAAAGATCTGCGATCTCTCGGCCGACTTCCGGCTACGGAGCCTCGACAGCTACGCGGAATGGTACGGTCACGCCCACCTCGCGCCCGCACTTCAGGCGGAGGCGGTCTACGGCCTCACCGAACTGCATCGCGACCGGATCGCGAAGGCGCGGCTGGTGGCCAACCCGGGCTGCTACCCCACCACCGCGCAGCTGCCGCTGGTGCCGTTGATCGAAAAGGGGCAGATCGCCCTCGATCCGATCATCATCGATGCCAAGTCGGGGGTTTCGGGCGCGGGGCGCGCGGCGAAGGAGGGGTCCCTCTACACCGAGGTGGCGGAGGGGATGCACGCCTACGGCGTCGCCAGCCATCGGCATTCGCCGGAAATCGAGCAGGGTCTGAGCGACGCCGCGGGCCGCGCGGTGACGGTGAGCTTCACCCCGCATCTGATCCCGATGAACCGCGGCATGCTCTCGACGATCTACGTCAACCTCGCCGGCGGCGCGACCGCGGCGGACCTGCACGCGACCCTCTCCGCCCGCTATGCCGGAGAGCCGTTCGTCAAGCTGCTGCCGTTCGGCCAGACGCCGCATACCCGCCACACCCGCGGCTCCAACCTCGCGCTGATCGGCGTGACCGCCGACCGGCGGCCGAACGCGGCGATCCTCACCTGCGCGATCGACAACCTCACCAAGGGCGCGTCCGGGCAGGCGGTGCAGAATATGAACGCAATGCTCGGCTTCGACGAAACCCTGGGGCTGGTCCAGGTGCCGATGTTCCCTTAAATAAGGACGACGCGCGGCCTTCGGGCCGCGCCCCCATTTTGCTCAGAGGTTGCCGATGAAGCCGATCGTTCTTCCCTACCGCGGCGTCCGCCCCGAGATCCACCCTTCCGCCTTCGTCGCGCCCGGCGCGTCGGTGATGGGCGACGTGGTGATCGGCGAGGATTCCAACATCTGGTTCGGCTGCGTGCTGCGCGGCGACGTCGACATGATCCGCATCGGCAAGCGCTCCAACATCCAGGACGGCACCGTCGTCCACCTTTCGCACGATGCCCCGACGATCGTCGGCGACGACGTCACCGTCGGCCACGGCGCGATCCTCCATGGTTGCACCCTCGAGGACCGCAGCTTCGTCGGCATGGGGTCGACGCTCCTCGACCGCTCGGTGGTGGAGAGCGGCGGCATGCTCGGCGCGGGCTCGCTGCTCACCCAGGGCAAGCGCGTGCCTTCGGGCGAACTCTGGGGCGGCTCTCCCGCCAGGTTCCTGCGCAAGCTCCGGCCCGAGGAGATCGAGAACTTCGTGCCGCACGCCTGGCATTACGTCGAGCTGTCGCGGGAGTACAAGGACACCGAGGCCGAGGCGGCGGAGTGACCCCGCGTCGGGGTTTCGCCGCCTCCGGTTTTGATGTTATATGAATGGCGTGTCATCGGACGCACGACGGTCGTCGGGGGCGGCCGTGCGGTATCGTGTCGAACAAGGAATCTGAAGCAATGCGATTCGGGGCGGATGTGTGGGGGGGCGCCGGCATGTGGGCCTCGCGGGCTCGCGGCGTCGGAATCGCCGCGTTCGGCGGCTTGCTGCTCGCCGGGTGTTCCTGGGTCGGCATCGGCGACGATGCGCCGAAGCCGCCGCAGATGATCCAGCCCAACGCCCAGGCCGAGGACCTGCCGAAGGGTCTTTCCGCCGAGGGCGGCAAGCGCGACTACGCCGACGGACAGACCCGTTCCGACGTCACCGTGGTGCGGCCGCTGCGCACCGACGCCGAACCGCCCAAGGTTTCTCCCGCGCCCAAGCCCGCGCCGGTGGTTCAGGCCGCGCCGCCGCCCGCCGTGGCGCCTGCGCCGGCTCCCGCCGCCGCTCCGGCTCCCGCGCCGCAGGCCGCCGAGGCGGCGAAGCCCGCCAGCCCCGATGGGGCGCTGCCCCCGCGCGCCGAGATCGTGCCCGCCGGTCAGGCCCAGCCCGGCGCGGTCGCCGGTCCCGCCGATCTGCCCGGTGCGCCGCCCGCGCCCGCTCCGGTTCCGGGTACCAAGGCCGCCGCCGCTCCGGCGGCGCAGCCCGCCGAGGACGCGATGCAGTCGCTCGACAGCTTCGTGCCGACCCGCTACGCGGTGTCCTACATGATCGCGTCGGTGCCGTTCGGCCACGGATCCACCAGCCTTTCGTCGTCCGATCACGCGCTGCTGCGGCAGGTGGCGGCGCAATACAAGAAGACCGGCGGCGCGCTCACCGTCGTCGGCCATGCTTCCAGCCGCACCGGCGACATGTCGGCGCTCGAGCACAAGCTCACCAATTTCGACATTTCGGTGCGCCGCGCCGAGGCGGTGGCGCGCGATCTGACCCGCATGGGCGTGCCCGCGCGGGCGGTCTACGTCGGCGCGGTGTCGGACAACGAGCCGGTCTCGCGCGAGACGATGCCGCAGGGCGAAGCCTACAACCGGCGAACCGAGATCTTCCTCAACTACTAGAGGGAGACCCGGCGCATCCGTCCCGAAAGGCCCGGCTCCCCCAGAGCCGGGCCTTTCGATTTCGGTGAATTCGTTGGCAAAGTCCCGGCCGGCGTGCTTAGAATTCCGATCCCGACCCGGAAAACCGGGCGGTCCCTGTGAACGAAATTCCTCTCAACCCTCAAGAACGAAGCCCGCATTCCATGGAACAGGATTTCTACCGGATCAAGCGCTTGCCCCCCTACGTCTTCGCCGAAGTGAACGCGATGAAGGCGCGAGCGCGCGCGGCGGGCGAGGACATCATCGACTTCGGCATGGGCAATCCGGACCAGCCGACGCCGCAGCACATCGTCGACAAGCTCTGCGAGTCGGCGCAGAACCCGCGCGCGCACCGCTACTCGGCCTCGAAGGGCATTCCCGGCCTGCGCAAGGCGCTGGCGGGCTACTATCAGCGCCGGTTCGGCGTCGATCTCGACGTCGAGCGCGAGATCGTCGTCACCCTGGGCTCGAAGGAGGGCCTCGCCAATCTCGCGATGGCGATGACCTCGCCCGGCGACGTGGTGCTGGTGCCGAACCCGTCGTACCCGATCCACGCCTTCGGCTTCATCATCGCGGGCGGCGCGATCCGTTCGGTTCCGGCAAGCCCCGACGAGGCCTTCCTCGAAGCGATGGACCGGGCGGTGCGCCATTCGATTCCGAAGCCGATCGCGGTGATCCTCAACTACCCGTCGAATCCCACCGCGCGCGTCGCCTCGCTCGACTTCTACCGCGAAGTCGTGGCGTTCTGCCGCAAGCACGAGGTCTTCTGCCTCTCCGACATCGCCTATTCGGAGATCTACTTCGACGGCAACCCGCCGCCCTCGATCCTCCAGGTGCCGGGCGCGAAGGACGTTGCGATCGAATTCTCGTCGCTGTCCAAGACCTACTCGATGCCGGGCTGGCGGATCGGTTTCGCCGCGGGCAACCGGCGGCTGATCGCGGCGCTGGCGCGGATCAAGTCGTATCTCGACTACGGTGCGTTCACGCCGGTTCAGGTGGCGGCGTCCGCCGCGCTCAACGGGCCGCAGGCGTGCATCGACGAGATCCGCACTCTCTACCGCGAGCGTCGCGACGTGCTGATCGAGGGCCTCGCCCAGGCGGGATGGGACGTGCCGAGCCCGCCCGCGACGATGTTCGCCTGGGCGCCGATCCCGCCCGCGTTCGCGCACATGGGCTCGGTGGAGTTCTCGAAGCTGCTGTTGCAGGAAGCGGGCGTGGCGGTGGCGCCGGGCCTCGGCTTCGGCGAATACGGCGACAACCACGTCCGCATCGCGCTGGTGGAGAACAAGCACCGTACCCGTCAGGCGCTGCGCAACATCAAGTCGTTCCTCGCGCGGAGCGATGAACTCGCCGCCCGGGTGGCGGCCGAAGCTGTGGGGAGTTGAGCGTGAAGGAACCGAAGAAACCGGGCGGCGCGCCGCTCAAGGTCGCGGTCGCGGGCCTGGGAACGGTCGGCGCGGGCGTGCTCAAGGTGCTGGCCGCCAACCGCGCCGAGATCGCGGCGCGCGCCGGGCGGGAGATCGTCGTCACCGCGGTCAGCGCGCGCAACCGCGACAAGGACCGCGGCGTCGCGCTCGACGGCGTGGCGTGGTACGACGATCCGGTGGCGATGGCGCGCGAGGCCGACGCCGACGTCGTCGTCGAGCTGATCGGCGGCGCCAACGGTCCCGCCAAGGCGATGGTGGAGACCGCGCTCGACGCCGGGCGCGGCGTCGTCACCGCCAACAAGGCGCTGCTCGCGCACCACGGCTCGGCGCTCTCCGCGCGCGCCGAGGCGGCGGGCGCGCCGCTCGCCTTCGAGGCGGCGGTGGCGGGCGGCATTCCGATCGTCAAGGGCCTGAAGGAGGGCCTCGCCGCCAACCGCATCGACCGCGTCGTCGGCATCCTCAACGGCACCTGCAACTACATTCTCACGACGATGCGCGAGACCGGGCGCGACTTCGGCGACGTGCTGGCCGACGCCCAGGCGCTCGGCTACGCCGAAGCCGATCCGAGCTTCGACATCGACGGCGTCGACGCCGCGCACAAGCTCAGCCTCCTCACCAGCCTCGCGTTCGGCACCCGGGTCGATTTCGCCGGGGTTCACGTCGAGGGCATCCGTCACGTCACCGCGCTCGACATCTCGTACGCCGAGGAGCTCGGCTACCGCATCAAGCTGCTCGGCATCGCGCGCCGCACCGAGCGCGGCATCGAGCAGCGCGTGCACCCCTGCATGGTGCCGAAGGCCTCCGCGATCGCCTCGGTCGAGGGGGTCTACAACGCGGTGATCGTCGAGGGCGACGCGGTCGGCCAGGTGGCGTTCCGCGGTCGCGGCGCGGGCGAGGGGCCGACCGCCTCGGCGGTGGTCGCGGACCTGATCGACGTCGCCACCGGTCGCGCCGTCGCGCCGCCGTTCGGCGTGCCCGCCGCGGCGCAGCGGCCGCTCACGCCCGCGCCGATGGGCGATCACGTCGGTTCCTATTACGTCCGCCTCTCGGTGGTCGACAAACCGGGCGTGTTCGCGGCGATCGCCACCGCGCTCGGCGCCGAGGACGTGTCGATGGAATCGGTTCTGCAGCATGGCCGCGCCCCGCAGGGGCCGGTGGCGGTGGTGCTGACCATCCACGAAACCACCGAGGGCGCGTTCATGCGCGCGCTCGACCGCATCGCGCGGGTGGACGGCGTGCTCGACCAGCCGCGCGCGATCCGTATCGAGGCGGTTTGAGGAGGGCGAGATGTCCGATCGCACCGAGCACACTCCCGGCGAGTGCCAGGAAACCGATGCCCGCATGGACCGCAACCTCGCGCTCGAAGTGGTGCGCGCCACCGAGGCCGCGGCGATGGCCTCCGCCCGGCTGATGGGGCAGGGCGACGACCTCGCGGCCGATACGGCGGCGATCGCGGCGGTGCATCGCACCCTGACGTGCATCGGCATCGACGGTCTCGTCACCGTCGGCGAGGGTCTGGAGGGCGACGCGCCGCTGCTGTTCTGCGGGCAGAAGGTGGGCTCCGGCACGGGGCCGCGCGTCGACCTCGCGATCGACGCCCTCGAAGGCGCGACGATCGTCGCACGCGGCGGCCTCAACGCGCTCTCGGCGATCGCGATGGCCGAACCCGGCGGATTCCTCGATCCGCCGCGGGTCTACATGGACAAGATCGCGGTGGGGCCGGACGTGCCCGACGGCGTCGTCGACCTCGACGCCGCGCCCGGCGACAATCTCGCCAACCTCGCCAAGGCGAAGGGCGTGCCGGTGGGCGACCTGCTGGTGTGCATTCTCGACCGGCCGCGTCACGAAGCCCTGATCGGCGAGGTGCGCAAGTGCGGCGCGCGGGTGATGCTGATTCCCGACGGCGACGTTTCGGCGGTGATCGCCACCGCGGCCGCCGGGATCGACGTCGCGCCCGACATCTACATGGGCCTGGGCGGCGCCGCCGAGGGCGTGCTCGCCGCCGCCGCACTCAAGTGCATGGGCGGGCAGATGCAGGGCCGCCTGCGCCTGCGCGACGACAAGGACCGCGCCGCTGCCGCGCGCCGCGGCATCACCGACTTCGACAGGAAGTACGCGGTCGGCGACATGGCGCGGGGCGAGGTGATGTTCGCCGCCACCGGCGTCACGCCCGGCGCGCTGCTCCAGGGCGTGCGGCGGGTGCCGCGCGGCATCGTCACCCACTCGGTGGTGATGCGCTCGAAGTCGGGCACGGTGCGGTTCGTTACCGCGTTCCACGACCCCAGCCGCGGCTGCCCCGCGATTCCCCGATAGGCGAGGTCCGATCTCCGTGCCCGACGATACCGCGTTGCGCGATCCCGATGTCTTTCTCGGCGTTTCCCGGTCGGCGCGCGGGCGGTTGTGGCGTCTCCATCCGGCCGACGCCGACACCGTCTCGACGCTGGTGCGGCGCTTCGACCTGCCGGAGGTGGTCGCGCGGGCGATGGCGGCGCGGGGTATCTCCGCCGACGCGGCCGAAACCTACTTGGCGCCGACGCTGCGCGCGCTGATGCCCGATCCCTCCCGCCTCGCCGACATGGACGCCGCGGTGGCGCGCCTCGTCCGCGCGGTGACGGAAAGGGAGACGATCGCGATCTTCGGCGATTACGACGTCGACGGCGCGACCTCGACGGCGCTGCTCTGCCGCTATTTCACCGGCCTCGGCGTGCCGGTGCGCACCCACATCCCCGATCGCATCGCCGAGGGCTACGGCCCCAACGCCCAGGCGCTCCTCGCGCTGCACGACGACGGTGCGCACCTGCTCGTCACCGTCGATTGCGGCGTCACCGCGTTCGCGGCGCTGGCGGCGGCGCGCGAGGCGGGGATGGAGGCGATCGTGATCGACCACCATCAGGTCGAGGACAGCCTGCCCGAATGCCTCGCGGTGGTGGACCCGAAGCGCCGCGACGACGACAGCGGCGCTGACGATCTCGCGGCGGTGGGGGTGGCGTTCCTGCTGCTCGTCGGCCTCAATCGCGCGTTGCGTGCCGCCGGAGCGTTCGGGCCGGAGCGTCCCGAGCCCGACCTGATGAAGCTCCTCGATCTCGTTGCCTTCGGCACGGTGTGCGACGTGGTGCCGCTCCGAGGGCTCAACCGTGCGTTCGTGGTGCAGGGGCTCAAGGTGATGGGCGAGGGCGGCAACGTCGGCCTCGCCTGCCTCGCGGCGCGCGCCGGGCTGACCGTCGCGCCGGGCACCTACCACATCGGTTTCGTGATGGGGCCGCGCGTCAACGCCGGCGGCCGCGTCGGCAAGTCGGATCTCGGCGCGCGCCTGCTCGCCTGCGACGATCGCGCCCTCGCCAATGCCCTCGCCGAGGAGTTGGAGCAGCACAACGCCGACCGCCGCGAGATCGAGGCGGCGGCGCTTGCCGAGGCGATCGCGCAGTCGGACCGGATCATGCCCGCCGACGGCCCGGTGGTGGTGGCCGCGGGCGAGGATTGGCACCCGGGCGTGGTCGGCCTCGTCGCCGCGCGCCTCAAGGAACGCTTCAACGTGCCCGCCTGCGCCGTCACCTTCCTCGGCGAGGTCGGCAAGGGCTCGGGGCGCTCGGTACCGGGGGTCAACCTCGGCGCGGCGATCCTCGCGGCGCGGGAGGCGGGCGTGCTGCTCAGCGGCGGCGGCCACGCGATGGCGGCGGGGTTCACGGTAGCGCGCGCCGATCTCTCGCGCTTCTGCGCCTTCCTTGCCGACCACGTGCGCGCGCAGATGGCGGGCGGACCGGCGGTGAGCGAGCAGCTCGTCGACGGCGCGATCGACATCGGCGCGGCCACGCCGACGCTGGTGGAGACGCTTGCGCGGATGGAGCCGTTCGGCGCGGGCAACGAGGAGCCGCGCTTCGTCGTGCCCTCGGTGCGCCTCGGCCGGGTCGAGAGGGTGGGGGCCGGGCATGTGCGCGCCTATGCCTACGGGCGCGCCGGGGGGCGGCTCAAGGTCATCGCGTTCCGCTGCGCCGACGACGACCTCGGCGCGGCGCTGCTGGCGCATCGCGACCGGCAGGTGCACCTTCTGGGCGCACTGCGCGCCGACACCTGGCAGGGGCGGCGCGACGTGCAGTTCGTGGTCGAGGATCTCGCCTTCGTCGATTAGGCACCCCATCCGAGGACAGCCGATGCCTTCCGATCTCAATCTCTGCATGATCGTCCGCGACGAGGCGGAACGGCTGCCCGAATTCCTGCGCGCCGCGGCGGGGTGCTGGGATCGGCTGGTGGCGGTGGATACCGGCTCCGCCGACGCCACGCCGGATTTGCTCGCGACCGCCGGGGCGGAGGTCCACCGCCAGGCGTGGGCGGACGATTTCGCCCGCGCCCGCAACGAAAGCCTGCGCCATGCGCGCGGCGGCTGGGTGCTGGTGTTGGACGCCGACGAATATCCGGAGCCGGGCTTCGCCGAGGAACTGCGGGCGCTGATCGCCGATCCGACGGTCGGCGCCGCGACGATTCGCCGCGCCGACGCCCAGCGCAACGGTATCGTCCGTTATGCGCGGCCGTTGCGGCTGTTCCGCGCCGACCCGTCGATCCGCTATGCCTGCCGTATTCACGAGGACGCCTCGGCGACGATCCTCGCGGTTCTCGCGCGCGACGGGCTGCGCCTCGCGGCGCTGGAAACGCCGGTGCGGCACATCGGCTACGTCGAGGCGGAGATGCGCGGCCGCGACAAGCAGATGCGCGACGAGCGGCTGCTGAAGATGACGCTCGCCGACGATCCTTCAGATCTCTACAGCCGCTACAAGCTTCTGGAGCTGTACCGCTTCTGGAAGACGCCGCATAAGGCGCGGCCGGTGGCGCGGGCGTGCCTGAAGCTGTTGCGCGCCGGGGCGGAGATCCGCCCGCCGCACATCGCCGGGGATCTAGCGATGCTGCTGCATCAGGCGCTGTTCGCCGACGCGGCCGACGGCGGCCTCGGCTTTCTGCGCGAGATCGAGCCGAGGGCCGGGCACGCCGGGCACTTCCGCCTCGCCCTCGGCGGCGTGCTGGAGAAGCGCAAGGCGTTCGCCGGGGCGGCGGCCGAGTTCCGCCGGGCGTGCGAGCTGGCGGCGGGCGATCCGGCGCGCGATCTCATCGAGACCCGCGCCCTCGCCGGGCTCACCCGCCTCGCGCTCGCGACCGGCGACCTCGCCGCAGCGCGCGTCCACGCCCTGGCGGCGTCGCGGATCGCGCCGGAAGACCCGGAGGTGTGTCTGGCGTTGCGCTTCCTCGGCGGTCAGCCGGGCTGATCCGGTTCGTTCAGGGGTCGCTGCATGTAGACCGAATCCAGCCACTGCCCGAACTTCAGCCCCACCGATTTCAAGGTGCCGATGTGAGTGAAGCCGCAGGCGGTGTGCGCGCCGATGCTGCCGCCGTTGCCGGAATCGCCGATCACCGCGACCATCTGCCGGTAGCCGAGGGCGGTGCAGCGGGCGACGAGTTCGCGCAACAGCGCGCGGCCGATTCCGAGGCCGCGAACCTCCGGCGCGACGTAGACCGAATCCTCGACGGTGTAGCGATAGGCCGAACGCGGACGGAACGGTCCGGCATAGGCGTAACCGACCACGGCGCCGCGATATTCCGCCACCAGGAAGGGTAGGGCACGGTCGAGCACCGTCTGTCGTCGCACGGTCATCTCATCGAGGCTCGGGGCCGACTCCTCGAACGACCCGGTCCCGTTTTCCACCGCGAAGGCATAGATGCGGTGAATATCGGGGAGGTCCTCTGTGCGGGAATCGCGAATGGCGGGCTCGATCGGCGCCGCGACCTTGACCACCGTGACCGGGGGATGGGCCATCGTCTGTGCGTCCTTGAGGCGTGGATTCCTATGGAACCCGAGGTATATGCCAGTTTTTGAGAACCGTGCAAGAGTCCTTGCCGAGGGTGCGGAATTCCGCGCCGAACCTACCGAAAAGGATTGAACAGCGGCGGCGATTTCGGCTAAGAAAACGGGCGCCGACCCCATCGTCTAGAGGCCTAGGACACCGGCCTTTCACGCCGGCAACACGGGTTCGAATCCCGTTGGGGTCGCCAGCCGTATCGGCGGGCTCGCCCGCACGGTCGGCAACGGGGTGGGCCGGACGGGGAGTCCGGCCGAGATCTGAGTGGGGGCTTGGAAACCTTGCAGTCGCATGGGTGTCACGCCGGACACGACTTGAGCGGGCGAGCGTCCGCCTCGGCGCGCGCGATTTCGCGCGCCCGTACCGTCACGGAAGGCTCGATCGACGACGGGGGGCGTCGAAGCGATCGGGAAAGGGTTCGGCGCGCCTTGGCGAGCGCCGGACCGGGCACGATGTGCGCACTTCCGTAAAACGCTCGCTCCAAGAAAAAAATTACCCGAAGAAACTGGCTGTCTGCACACCATCAAACTAATCAGGAGTTCGCCGTAATGAGTGACCGCATTCGTATGAAATCCTTGCTCAGCAAGGTTTGTTCGGCCGAGGAAGCCGCCGCGATGATCACCGACGGAATGGTCGTCGGAATCTCCGGCTTCACCAAGTTCGGTGACGCCCGCGCCGTGCCGCTCGCGCTGGTGAAGCGCGTCGAGGCGGGCGAGAAGCTCGCCGTCACGCTGATGACCGGCGCGTCGATCGGTTCGAACCTCGACGAAGACCTCGGCGACCATGGCGTGATCGCGCGCCGCCTGCCGTACATGGGCTCGGGCAAGCTGCGCGAGCACATCAACGCCGGCCGCACCATGTACCTCGACCAGCACCTCTCGCACACCGGCGAATACATCCGTGGCGGCGGGCTGCCGAAGCCGGACATCGCGGTCCTCGACACCACCTACATCACCGAAGAGGGCGGCCTCGTCTGCACCTCGTCGGTCGGCAACAATGCGCTCTGGGCGCTCAACGCCGACAAGATCATCGTCGAGATCAACGAGACCCATCCCTTCGAGATGTACGGCCTGCACGACATCTACACCGTCGGCAACCGTCCGGGCCGCGGCCCGATCCCGATCATCAACCCGGGCGACAAGGTCGGCACCCCGTTCATTCCGATCGATCCGAAGAAGATCGTCGCGATCGTCGTGCACCAGATGCCGGACACCCCGGTTTCGCTCTCGGCCGATGCCGACGCCTACACCATCGCCGGCCACCTCATGGACTTCTTCAAGCATGAAGTGAAGAAGGGCGTGCTGACCAACACCCTGCGTCCGCTGCAGTCGGGCGTCGGCGCGGTCGCCAACGCGGTGTTCGCGGGCTTCCAGGACAGCCCGTTCCACGACCTCACGATGTACACCGAAGTGGCGCAGGATGCGGTCTTCGACCTCATCGACTCCGGCAAGATGACCGCGGTCTCGACCACCGCGATCTCGGTGACCAAGGACTACATGCGGATCTTCGACGACGTCAACAAGCTTCACGGCAAGCTGGTGCTGCGTCCGCAGGAGATCTCCAACCATCCGGAAGTCATCCGCCGTCTCGGCCTGATCTCGATCAACACCGCACTCGAGGCCGACATCTACGGCAACGTCAACTCGACCCACGTCGCCGGCACCAAGATGATGAACGGCATCGGCGGCTCGGGCGACTTCGCCCGCAACGCCGGCTACACCTGCTTCGTCACCACCTCGTGCGCGAAGAAGGGCAAGCTGTCGTCGATCGTCCCGATGGTGTCGCATGTCGACCACACCGAGCACGACGTCAACGTCATCTGCACCGAGCAGGGTCTCGCCGACCTGCGCGGCCTCGCGCCGCGCGAGCGTTCGCGCCTGATCATCGAGAACTGCGTGCATCCGAACTTCAAGGACATGATGCGCGACTACGTGAAGGAAGCGGAAGCCCTCGGCGGCCACACCCCGCACGTGATCGGCAAGGCTCTGTCCTGGCACCAGCGCTTCCTCGAGACCGGCTCGATGCTCGAAGCCGACGCCGCGCTGGCGTAAGCGATCGGAAACCGGAGGGGCGGGCGCAGCCTGCCCCCTCGCGGAAACGGGCGGCCCGGAAGGACCGCCCGTTTTCCATTGGTCCGGGAGAAGGCTAGCGCTTCGGCTTGCGGCGCGGTTTGGGGTAGGGCTGCTTCTCGTCCTGATCGGCGATCACCGGGAACGACCCCTGGTTCTCCACCGCAAGCAGCGGTTCCACCGGTTGCCCCCGGGGATCGGCCTCCCGTCCTTCGGCGATCGGGTTGGGTTCGGTCGCGTCGGGCGGCGGGGCCTCGGACGCCAGTTCCAGCCGCGCCAGACGCCAGTGGTCGTCGGCCCGTCCCTCGGGCCTGCCTTCGCGTTCCCAGATGCGCCGGGCGCGTTCGCGGATGCGGCCGTCGGAAAGCGGATCCATGGTCGGTCTCCCGGCTTCGGTGGGGCTGCAGACCTAACGACGGAGCGGGTTTGCGGTTCCTCTGCCGCCGCGCACAAAAAAAGCGGCGGAGATCCGCCGCTTTTCCCAGTTTCCGGAGCGCGATCAGCCGAGCAGGCTGCGCAGCATCCAGGCGTTTTTCTCGTGGATCTGCATGCGCTGGGTGAGCAGGTCGTTGGTCGGCTCGTCGTCGGCCTTGCCCGAAAGCGGCAGAACCTCGCGGCACGCCTTCGACACCGTCTCGTTGTCCTTGGCGAGCTGCTGGATCATCTCCACCGCCGAGGGCACGCCGGTTTCTTCCTTCACCGTCGAGAGCTTCGCATACTCGGAATAGCTGCCCGGCGCGAACACCCCGAGGGCGCGGATGCGCTCGGCGATCACATCCACCGCTGCGGCCAGCTCGGTGTACTGCCCTTCGAACATCAGGTGCAGGGTGCTGAACATCGGACCCGTGACGTTCCAGTGGAAGTTGTGGGTCTTCAAGTAGAGCGTGTAGGAGTTGGCGAGAACGCTCTTGAGGCCGTCGGCGATCTTCTGCCGGTCCTTCTCCGAAATGCCGATGTCGATGGGCAGCGGCTTGGAGATGTCGACGGCAACCGATTTAGACATGGTTTGGCTCCTTGTATCGGGTGGATCGGACGATGGATCCCGGGTATGGTGTGTGCTCTTCCAGGTCTCGACAAGCTTCGCGATGAGACGACTTCCGGCCGGGGTCCCGGCTTCGGACGGGATAACGGACGCAAAGACCCTATCCCTTTTGAGGTTTAGAGACAATTAGGGAATTGCAGCCACCCCGATCGGGAATCCCAATGAAACTGATTCCAACCCTGCGCCAGCTCCAATACCTCGTCGCGGTGGCCGACCATCGGCATTTCGGCCGCGCCGCCGATTCGTGTTTCGTCACCCAATCGACTCTGAGTTCGGGGATTCAGGACCTCGAATCGATCCTCGATTGCCGGCTGATCGAGCGCGGCACGCGCCGCCAGGTGATGCTGACGCCCCTCGGCGAGGATATCGTCGAGCGCGCCCGCGCGCTCCTGCGCGACGCCGAGGCTCTTGCCGAAGTCGCCGAGACCGGCCGTCGCCCGCTCGCCGGGCGGCTGCGCCTGGGCGTGATCCCGACGATCGGGCCGTACTTCCTGCCGCGTGCGCTGCCCGCGGTGCGCTCGGCGTATCCGGACCTCAAGCTCTACCTGCGGGAAGATCAGACCGCGCGTCTCGTCGACGGGCTCCACGCCGGGCGGCTCGATTGCGCGGTTCTGGCTACGCCCTACGATCTCGGCGATCTCGCGAGCCTGCCGCTCGGCGCCGACCACCTGCTGGTGGCGGTTCCGGCGCAGCACCCTTATGCCGGCAAAGGCGCCATCGCTCCCGCCGATCTCGAGACCGAGGATATGCTGATGCTGGAGGACGGCCACTGCCTGCGCGAGCATTCGCTCGACGCCTGCGCCGGGCACGTGCTCAAGGCCAACGAGGCGGTGCAGGCCACCAGCCTCGGAACGCTGGTGCAGATGGTCGCGAACGGCCTCGGCATCACCCTGATTCCGGAAATGGCGGTGCCCACCGAAGCCTATGCCGGGTCCGGCGTGGTGGCGCGGCGGTTCGTCGCCCCGGAGCCTTCGCGCGGCATCGCCCTGGTGTGGCGCGCTTCTTCGCCGCGCAAGAAGGAGTTCGAACTTCTGGCGGAGGTGCTGCGCACCCACCTGGAGGCGGCGAACGTTTAGGCATGCGTTCTGAAAAGACAGGGGAAACCCCGGCCGTCGGTGTTGACGGATGCCCGGGGTTCGGCTAGACATTCGGCTCTTGACCGCGTCGCCCCGGCGCCGCGGCCCGGCGCGGAGGGATGGCAGAGCGGTAATGCAGCGGATTGCTAATCCGTGACCGTGTTAAAGCGGTCCCCGGGTTCGAGTCCCGGTCCCTCCGCCAGCTTCCCATGACGTTGAATTTCTCTTATTTTTCAACGTCATAGGGATGGCTGGATTTTCTTTCCCCCACACGTTTCCCCCACACGCTCAACCCCTTCTTGGCGTTTGAGCCGAGGAGAGGATTCCCACGGGGTGGTTTCCACGCTTGCGGCTGGTCAAGATGCGGAAGCAGCCGTGGCGAACAGAAACGCCGTGAGGTAGGCCACACCTATGCAGATTGCATGACGTAAGCAATGCACAGGGTGGTCAGAAGTCCGACTCCTCGTCGTCCTCAAGATCGACATCGGACACGTAGGAGCCGAGTTCGCGGTAGAGTTCCGGTAACCGGCGACCGAAGTAGATGCTGAGGGCGCGAGCGGCGATCTCCGGCCTGTCCGCCATGCGGGTGCTCAGCGCCTTCGCAAGGCGATCCGCCATCGACTGCGCTGCCGCCTCCTTCCACGTTGCGATGTCCTCGTCGCTGAACTCCAGGTTCCCCTTGCCCTCCGCCTGCCGCTTGGCCTTCATCCAGCTGTCGAAATCGTGCGCCTCGTCCCCCAAAGCCTTCAGCACCCGACGCATCGCGGCGACTTGCCCATCGGAGACCGACGCGGCTTCCGTGATCTCCGTCTTGCTGTAGGTGCCTATGCGAACCAACCGCCATGCGAAGTTCATCCGCTCCTGGGTGGACATGCTGAGCTTCGCCTTGCTGTTCGCCCGCCCTGCTTCCAGGACCGCCTGCTCCACCGTGCCATCGAAGAAGACCACCGGAACCGGCTTCTCGAACTTTGCCCGCTGATAGGCGGCGATGCGGTGATGCCCGTCGATCAGGTACGCCTTCCGCCCAACCTGAAAGACCGTCAGCGGGTCCAGTGTGTGTCCGGATTTCGGCTTCCGCATGAGTTCCGACACGTGCTGTTCGGACACGCCGCGCGGCTGGAAAAGCTCTGGCAGTAGAGTGATCTCGTCCAACGGCAGTTGAACCGACAACGGCTCCGGGTTCGGCGATGACGCGACTTCGGCCTTCAACCTCGCCATCAGAGACGCGGCTTCGGACTCCACCACCTCGGCGGCGGCATCCGCTTCCTCGGCTTCTGCGGTGGTGATCGGGGCTTCCTGCTGCATCACTTCAACTCCTGGACGGCCTGGGCCAGTTCTTCGTTCTCGCGGCGGCGCTTCTCGGCATCCTCGGTTTCCCGGCGGGCGAGAAGCAGACCCGCGACACCGAAGGTTTCCGCCAACATCGCCCCCAGCAGCACCGTGGTTCCGGCGGGAAGATCGCGGTAGACCCGCTTCACCTTGCCGGTCTTGTGATCGAACCACGTCCCGGCGTTCACGTCCGACAAGGCGCGAAGGCGGCGGGCAAGCTGATGGCGGAAGGCATCATCGGACAGGAAGCGCCGAGGCGATTGCTCCTGCATCAGGAACACCGCCAGCGCGGTTTCGACGACCTCGGCGGCTTCGGCATGATCCGCCAGCTTCACGACCTCATAGCAGGCTTGCCGCTCGAAGCGGTTCATCGCCTTGCCTTGCAGGGATGCGGCGACGACCCCCCGGCAGTGATCGACCAGGGCGAACCACCGCGCCTCGATGCCCGGCCAGAGCGGGCTATCCGGGTTCCTCGCCTTCCGCAGGCGGATGATCGCGGCATACGGGGCCAACTCGGCCTTGGTGACGCCCTGCTGCTGGGGATGCCCGTGGCGGCGCTGGCGTGTCTTGTGGGTGCTGCACAAGCTGCCCCAGCGGGACACCGGGGCATTGCAGCCGGGAACGCGGCAGTGGTTCATCAAGACCTCATGGGGAGTATTCGCGCCCGTCTCCTCGGGGACAGGAAGGAAAGCAAATCGGCGGGAAGGGCGCAAGAGTTCAGGCGGTGGCTTCGCCGAGGATGCGGTAGACCGAGGCACGTCCGATGCCGAGGCGCTTAGCGATCTCGGTGGGGCCAACGCCTTCGGACTTGAGGCGAACGACCTCCTCCTCCTTCGCCCGAGCGGTGGCTTTCCGCCCCTTATACTTGCCATCGGCCTTGGCCTTGGCGATGCCCTCGCGCTGGCGTTCCAGCATGATCTCCCGCTCGAACTCGGCGATGCCGCCCAGCACCGTCAGCATCAGCTTGCCGGTGGGCGTGTTGGTGTCAATGCCCATGTTCAGAATGCGAAGACTCGCCTTCTTGGCGGTAATCGTCTCCATGACCTCCAGCAGGTGCTTCACCGAGCGGGCCAAGCGGTCCAGCTTCGTGACCACCAGGGTATCGCCCTCACGGATGAAATCGAGGGCTAGGGCAAGCTGCTCGCGGTGGACGACATCCACCGAGGAGACCTGCTCGCTGAAGAGCTTGTCGCACCCCACCGCCGCAAGGTCACGGGCTTGGGCTTCGATGCTGGCCTTCTGGTCGAGGGTGGAGGTGCGGGCATAACCGATGAGCATGGCGGGAACTCCTGGTGGGTTTCGTCTCACAACGTTTAAGATGTATGAGTCCGCCCGTCCCAGAAATCAAGAACCATTTATGTGGGACGCTATCCAGCCAGAAGCGAGACGACTCACTGGGGCTTGGTTCATTGAGACGGCGGGACACCAAACCGCCCGCAGCAGGCAGGGGGTGGGGACAGGAAACACCGCCACCCCGGCAGTCCCGACCCCCAGCGGGGGAAATCGGATCAGCGGACATAGGGGATTGGGCGTTCAGAAGTTCGCCGCAAATTATTCGGGCGACTTGCGTCCTGCGAGAACCTCGACGATAGTTGCAGCCTTGGCGAGTGTTTTATCGTCCAAGACCCGTCCCGCATCAACCATCCGCTCCATGAACGCCGTCCGGTCGGCTGATCCCGGTTCGGCATCCTCGAAGAAGGCCGACACCGGCACCTTCAACCCTGCGGCAAGGCGCTCCAGGGTATCGTATCCGGCAAGGCTGGCCCCTCGTTCGATGTTCGACACTGCGTCAACGGAACGCTCGATCATCTCCGCAAGGTCTTCCTGGGTTAACCCCCGGCTCTTGCGGATCGTTCGGATACGGAGTGCGACGCGGCTTCTGATGTCCATGCCGCATGGTTCTCCGAAAACGGGTCTTGGTGAATGGCTTCACACGCGGTATTAAGTCGAAAACCCGCGCCGTAATACGTCTTCCGCTAGCTGCTCTTCCCGCCTCAGGAGAATGGATCGTGAAAAAACCGCTTCTCATCGCCCTGGCGCTTGCCTTGCTCTCGGGCTGTGCTGCCCCGCAAGGACTGAATGTCGTCGGCTTTCGCACGGCCCCTCAGGAAGTGGACACCTTGACCGTGATAACCGATACGCCGTACCGGCCAGAAATCCAGTCAGCCCTCCAAGAGGCGGGGTTCACCATTACGCGGATCATCATCCCCGGCCAAACCCCGAAGGGGACGAAATACGGGGTGTTCGTTTCCTTCGGCTCCATGCTCGACCAGTGCCTCCACCTGACCGGCCCGACCAGAAAGGCCCTGTATGATCAGGTAACGTTCGAGGTTGTCGAGATCGAAACCGGGGCAGTAATCGGCACCGTGTCGAAGGGCGGCTGGACGGGAGATTGCAATGTGATCGAAGGCCGCTTGTTCAATGACATCGCAAAAGAACTCGCCCATCTGATTGGCCGCAATCGTGGAATGGCGACCTACGACAACCGCACCCCCTGAACATGAGCCACCACCGTCACGCAACCTTCAATGCAGAAAGCTACGATAGGACAAGAAAATGCCGACGATCCACAGCTTCACGGATAATGGAACCGCATGTTATGCGAACATCAGAATGGATAATGGCGACCCTATTTTCATAGGTGTTGCACAGACTGGCGTTCTTGTTAAGAAGTCCAGGTTCGGCCTACTTGGTGCGAAGTTATTTGCACCATCAAAGGTTTATGAATCCGCCATGACGGCAAAAGCTCTTCACTACCTGTACGATGATGACAGGACACCGGACGGCATAAGCAACGTCGTCCTGCGCTCGTTTGTGAATGCAGCCCTACATGCCGAGTCCACGGAAAACCTGACGGTCATCCTGAACACGGCGATCAGCGAGGTCGAAAAGCAGTTCGGCTGCACGATTGATGCGATCTAGGCAGGGATGAACGAAATGGACCGCACTCTGACGATCTTCATTTACCTGTGGGCATCCTTGATCGCCCTGGCGAACCTCGTAGGCATCGCCACGGAGTTCTACCTCTATGGCTTCTCGGGCGGCATCGACTACATCCAGGAGACCTACAGCCCTTACAATCTGATCAACTTCGTGGTGGAGATCATCTCGCTCTCACCCGCGTTGATCGCCTATCTCTGGCGCGAAAAACGCCGGGCACGGAAGGGGCCGCTTTACACGGCCTGAAGCTGCCAAGTTGGTGGATCGGTAAATGTCGGGAGGGGTTATGCGAACTGATATTGCTGTTGTCGTTGGGGCGGTCATTCTGGCCGTTGGGATATTTCTCTCCGCGCCGAAATACAGCCTAGTGGCGGCTGTTGGGGGGAGCGTGGCCAGGATGGACAATCGTTCGGGGAAGATATCGGCTTGTATTCTTGAAAGGGACGACGCTACTCGGGATCACATTTATCGGTGCGGAGCGTGGAGTAAAAATTAGACGGGATAGTCGATCTTCTCCAGGGCTTGCCGCTTGACCTCCAAGCTCGCGCCGCCGGAATAGAGGCCGTAGGTCATCGTCGGCTTGTCGTGGCCGATGATGTCCGCCGCTACGTTCTCGGGTACCCCGGCGTTTTCCAGCAGGGTTGCCACGGTCTTGCGGATCGAGTGGAAGACGTGCTGCTCGGTAAAGCCGAGGGCGGTCTTGAGGCGACCGAAACGCTTGCCGATGGCGTCGGAGCGGTCCCCATACTTGTTCTCGGTCAGGCCGGGCAGGACGTAGCCGTCCGCCTTCGCGTTCTTCAGGAGCCGGTCCATCGTCGGCTTGAGCTTGGAGTGGATCGGGACCGTTCGCCGTCCGGCTTCGGACTTGTCGTGCAGGATGTCAAAGAAACCGTCACCGACCTCATTCACCTTGAGGGCGCACAGGCTTTCGATGCGTCCCCCGGTCCACATGGCGATGCGGATTAGGTCCGCGAGAGTGTCGTCCTTCCGGGCTTCGGCTGCCTGGAGGAGGCGGACGACATCAGCGGGGGAAAACGGAACCCAGGACTCCGAACCGACCTTGCTTCCGTTGGCCTTCGGTACCTGGAGTTGGATGAACGGCTGGTGATCGCTCTGCACGACCTCGATGGAGACGAGATAGGCCCAGTATCCGCGAAGCTCGGACAGGATGCGGCGGATCGTCTTCGCTTTCTTGCCTTCCTGTGCGGCGAGGGCGTTGACCCATAGCTGGACGGGCTTGCCGCGAACGTCGGTGACGTAGGGGAACTTCTCGGCGAACCGCTGGATGGTGGACCGCTTCATGTCCTTGGTCTTCGCCTCGTTGTCCAGCGTGGCGAGCCATTCGTCCAGATGCTCCGTGAGGCGGACGATCTTGCCGGTGGCGATGCCGTAGAAGCGTCCGGCTTCGTCGTATACGGGCAGGTCTGCCGCGCGAGGATCGCGTTCGTCCCAGATGCCCTCGCGGGCCAGAGCGGTTTCGACACGATCTTGTGCTTCATCCGCGATCAGGCCGATGACGATCTCGCGCTGGTCTTCGGGGGTATCCGCCAGCACCTTGCGCCAGTAGAGCGCGTCCCTCTCGACATGATCCAGCGTTCCGCCCTTGCGGGCTGTCTCGATCTCGTGGAGCCAGCGGACTTCGAGAAGCGCGGCGCGGCGCTTCGCCATCGTCTTGTCCTCGGTCTCCAGGCTCTTGAAGAACTGCTTGCCGCAGCCGAGCGCCTTCCTCACGTCCTCCGGGATTTCGTGTATCGCGTACCACCGTTTCCGGCGCTTCTCCAGGTACATTCTCGCAGGCTCCCCCACACGTTTCCCCCACACGTTATGTCCTTGAATATAGCGGAAATCAAGGCTTCTGCGGGGTTGGGGTAGAGGAGTCGGAATGTCCCGGTCCCTCCGCCAATTCAAAGACTTAGCGGGCTTTATGCCCGCTTTTTCATTTTCTGATCCGTGACGGCTGTAGCTTTTTTCTCGTCACACGCTCCATGTCCTCGTGAAGGTCGAGTGGTGGGCGTACTCCATCGTCCGCTCGATCCGGCCGTGTCCGAGGATCGCTTGCAGCCGTGCGATGCGGCCGCCGTTTTGGAGATAGTCGGACGCGAAGGTGTGCCGCAGATCGTGGGGCCGGACGTTTCCGGCGCCATCGGCGCCGTGTCGGTGGTCGACAATCAGTATGTCCATCGGGGCGACGGTTTTTACGTGATCGATCCCGAGCGGTTCCGGCTGCCGCGGCGTCGGCACAGGCCGACGTCGACGATCCGTTGCATCCGTCGGAATGCATCGAAATTTAGCGCCGCAGAGTATCCTGAGTACTCGGAGCCTTATTCCCGCAGGCGCGGGAACTCTCCGCATAGAGAGGAGACAAGGCGCTCGTAAAACCTACGACGGCAATGTGAGCGTGGCGACGAGGCCGCCGCCGGGGCGGTTGGCGAGGGTGACGGTGCCGCCGTGGGCGGAGGCGATTTCGCGGGTGATCGAAAGGCCGAGCCCCGAGCCTCCGGTCGCGCGGCTGCGCGAGGCGTCGCCGCGGTAGAACGGCTGGAATACCGCTTCGAGCTGCGCCGACGGCAGGCCCGGCCCGCGGTCGGAGACCGTGACGTTCACCCGCCCGATCTCGACGGTCAGCGCCACATGGGCGCTGCCGCCGTAGTTCACCGCGTTGTCGATGAGGTTGCCGATCGCACGTTTGAGCGCCTGCGTGCGGCACGACAGGCAGACCGGGGCGTCCGGCCCGGCGTAGGCGACGTCGCGCCCGAGGTCCCGCATGTCCTCGACCATCGCTTCCACCAGTGCGTTGAGATCAAGCGCAACGCGCGGCTCGTCGGCGGCATCCTGCCGCGCGAACGAGAGTGTCGCGGCGATCATCCGCTCCATGTCGTCGAGGCTTCCGAGCATCTTTTCGCGCTCCTCCGAGGGCTCTAGAGCCTCGACGCGCAGACGCAGCAGGGTGATCGGCGTGCGCAGGTCGTGGCTGATCGCCGCCAGCATCAGGGTGCGGTTCTCCAGCAGGCGGCGCACCTCGCTGCGCATATGGTTGAACGCGGCGATTGCGTCCTTGACCTCGGCGGGGCCGGTCTCGGCGAGGTCGGGCGCATCCACCTCGCGCGCCATCCGCCGCGCCGCCGCCGCCAGGGTTTCCAGGGGTGCGGTCATCCGCCGCACCACCCACACCGCCGCCAGCACGATCGCCGCCACCATCGCCGCCATCGACGTCAGCGCCGAATGATCGGCCCCTTGCTCCGGCGGTAGCGCGGTGAGCGCCAGCCAGCGGCCGTCGTCCACTCCAACCGCGGCACGGATCGTCGCTCGCGCCGGTTCGCCATAGAAGGCGTCGCGCAAATGGTCGAACAGGGGCACGTGGTGCGGCGTCTCGATCCGCACCCGGAGCGGCGTGCCGGGCGGCAGACGCTCTGCAATCGTGGCGGCCACCGCCCGGGTTTCGGCGTCGGGCATCGGGTCGGCTTCGAACCCCGGTGCCGCGACCAGACCGACGTCGAGAGACAGCCCGGCGTAGCGGGCGACGAAGGTGTCGCGTTCGGCGGTCGGCGTGCGCAACACCAGCGTCGCGGCGTCGGCGATGCGGGCGGCGGCGGCGCGATCGCCGAGGCGGGTGAGCGCGTCGGCGCGGTCGCCGGAGTAGACCACCATGCTCAGGAGGTGCGAAGCGGTGAGCCCCACCAGCAGAACGATGATGGTCTGCGCGATCAGGCTCTGCGGCCGCCAGCGGATCATGCCGGGCTCACGTCGGCGGCGAGCATGTAGCCACCGCCCCACACCGTCTTGATGATCTCGGGAGATTTCGCGTCCGGTTCGATCTTGCGGCGCAGGCGGCTGACCTGCGTATCGATGCTGCGGTCGAAGACGACCGCCGACCGTCCGCGCGCGAGGTCGAGCAGTTGTTCGCGGCTCAGCACCCGGCGCGGTCGTTCCACCAGCGCCAGCAGCAGGTTGAACTCGCCGGTCGAGAGCGGCACCACCAGGCCCTCGGCGGAGCACAGCTCGCGGCGGTCGAGGTCGAGCACCCAGCCGGCGAAGCGTAGGCGCTTCGGCGCCTCGGCCGGCGGCGCGCTGCCGCGGGCGCGGCGCAGCACCGCCTCGACGCGGGCGAGGAGTTCGAGGGTGGAGAACGGCTTCGGGATGTAGTCGTCGGCACCCATCTTGAGGCCGAGCACCCGGTCCAGTTCCTCGCCCTTCGCGGTCAGCATGATCACCGGCACCGCCGACGTCGCGCGGAGGTCGCGGCAGAGCGTCAGGCCGTCCTCGCCCGGCAGCATCAGGTCGAGGAGGATCAGGTCGACGGGGGCGGCGGCGAGCGCGTCGCGCATCGCGCGGCCGTCGGCGGCGGCGGAGACGCGGTGACCCTCGCGCCGCAGCGCCCGCCCGACGAGTTCGCGCATCTCGGCATTGTCGTCGACGATGAGAATGTGGGCGGACATGCGCTTCCTCCGATGAGGTTCCTGAGATAGCCCATGCTCCGGGCGCGGCCAAGCGCCGACACACTTTGTCACAGATTTCCGCCGATCCGGAAAAACTCCGGCAACACGCGCGCCCGATCCTGCCGCGGCCACACGACAGGAGAAACCATGCCGCGCCCGTTCGCCCTCGCTCTGATGTTCGCCCTTGCCCTCGCCGCCGAGGCGCGGGCGGAAAGCCTCGACGCCCTGCTCGCCGAGGTGCGCTGCGCCAGCCCCGAGCTTCAGGCCGCGACGCTCGCCGCCGACGCCGCCCAGGCGCGCGTCGCCGGGGCGGGCAGTCTGATGGATCCGATGATCAAGCTCGGCGTCGAGGACTGGGGCCGCAGCGAGCCCGGGTATCTGCCGCAGAAGTCCTCGGAAGGCACGATGAAGAAACTGACGGTCAGCCAGAGCCTGCCGTTCTGGGGCAAGCGCGGGATGAAGCGCGATATCGCCGAGGCCGAGGCGCGCGGCGCCGCCTACACCGCCGAGCAGACCGCCAACGAACTGGCGATGCGCCTCAAGATCGCGCTGGCCGAGATGCGCGGCCTTACCGAGAGCGTCGCGCTGGCGAGAACCCTGGAGCGTCGCCTCGGCACCATCGCCGGAGCCGCCAAGGCGCGCTACGCCGAGGGCGAGGGGCAGCAGCCCGAGGTCACCCGGGTGACGGTGGAGCGCGCCGCGATCCTCGCCGAAATCGCCCGCATGGAGGCGCGCCGCGCGGTCGCCGAGGCGCGGGTCAACCGCCTGCTGGCGCGGCCGCAGACGCGCACGCTCGCCGAGGCACCCGAGTGGCGGCGGGTGCCCGAACCCGCGCGCTACGATCTCGCGGCGCTGATCGACCGGGCGCAGCGCGACAACCCGGATCTCCGCGCCGAGCGCGCCGCCAACGACGGCGCCGTCCGCGCCGCCGATCTCGCGCAGCGCAACTGGTATCCGGATTTCGAAGTCGGCGTCGGCGCCAAGCGGGAGATGGGCCGGGTGCAGAGCTACGAGGCGATGGTGACGATGAGCGTGCCGCTGCAGTGGAGCCTCCATCGCTCCGAGGTGTCCGCCGCGCGGGCCGCCGCCGCCGCCGCCGAGAATCGCCGCGACGCCGCCGAACTGCGGGTCGCGGAAAGCCTCGCCGCCGCGTGGGCGGACCTCGTCGCGGCGCGCGAGGTCGAGGCGGTGATCCGCGATACCCAACTGCCCCAGGCCGAGCTCGGCTTCGCCGCTGCCGCCAAGGGCTACGAATTCGGGCGCGTCGGCGCAACCGACGTGCTGATCGCCGAACAGCAATTGTGGAAATCCGGCCTCGATCTCGTCACCGCACGCCTCACCCAGCAGGCGCGCCTAGCCGAAATCGAAGCCTTGATCGGAGACGACCTGTGAGCCGCGCAACCGCCCTCTCTCTCGCCGCCCTGATGCTCGCGCTCGGCGCGGGCGGCGGCTATGCCTACGCCCGCCTCAACGCGCCCTCGGCCGGGTCCGGGGCGGTCGCCGCCGCGGCGGCCGAACCCGCCGATCCGCGCGGAAAGATCCTCTACTACCGCAATCCCATGGGCCTGCCCGACACCTCGCCGCTGCCGAAGAAGGACAACATGGGGATGGACTACATTCCGGTGTACGAGAACGAGGCCGCCGCCGATCCGGGCGGGGTTTCGGTGAGTGCCGCGAAACTGCAGAAGCTCGGGGTGAAAAGCGAGGCGGCGGCGATGCGCAGCCTCGCGCGGGAGATCCGGGCGGTCGGCACGGTCGAGACCGACGAGCGCCGCGTGTCGGTGATCGCGCCGCGCTTCGAGGGGTACGTCGAGGCGCTGCCGGTCAACGAGACCGGTCGCGCGGTGAAACGGGGCGAGGTGCTCGCCCGCGTCTATTCGCCCGCCGTGGCGCTGGCCGAGCAGGAATACGCCCTGAGCCGCGCCGCCGATCCCGAACTGGCGGCGGGCGCGCTCGCGCGGCTCGCCAACTGGGGCGTTCCGGCGGGCGAGATCGCGCGGCTCAAGGCGGGAGGCAAGCCGTCGCGCACCCTTGCCGTCACCGCACCCGGAGACGGCGTGATACTCGAAAAGCGGGTCGTCGAAGGGATGCGCTTCATGCCCGGCGAGGCGCTCTACCGCGTCGTCGACCTGTCCACGGTGTGGCTGATCGCCGAGGTGTTCGAACAGGACCTCCGGCGGATCGCCGTCGGCGACCCGGCGACCGCGAGTTTCGCGGCGCTGCCGGGGCGGAGCTTCGCGGGCAAGGTCGCGTTCGTGCCGCCGACGCTCGCCGCCGACACCCGCACCGCGCGGGTGCGCATCGAACTCCCGAACCCCGACGGCGTGCTGCGCCCGGCGCTCTACGGATCGGTGACGCTGGCCGCGCCGGTGGCGGCCGAGGCGGTGCTGACGGTGCCCGAAAGCGCGGTGCTCGACACCGGCGCCCGTCAGACCGTGCTGATCGACGCGGGCGAGGGCCGCTTCTCGCCGCGCGCGGTCAGGCTCGGCGCGCGGGCGGACGGATTCGTCGAGATCACCGAAGGGCTCGCCGAGGGCGAGGCGGTGGTGACCCGCGCCAACTTCCTGATCGATGCGGAAAGCAACCTGCGCGCCGCCCTGTCCGCCTTCGAGACGCCGTAAGGAGCGCGCGATGATCGCCCATCTGATCCGCTGGTCGGCGCGCAATCCGCTGCTGGTTCTCCTCGCCACGCTGATGATCGCCGGTGCGGGCGTCGTCGCGGCGCTCCGCCTGCCGCTCGACGCGTTGCCCGACCTTTCCGACACCCAGGTGATCGTCACCACCGACTACCCCGGCCAGGCGCCGCAAGTGGTCGAGGACCAGATCACCTATCCGCTTGCCACCGCGCTGCTTTCGGTGCCGCGGTCGCGCGTCGTGCGCGGCCAGTCGTTCTTCGGCACCAGCTTCGTCACCGTGATCTTCGAGGACGGCACCGACATCTACTGGGCGCGCTCGCGCGTGCTCGAATACCTCCAGACCGCCGCCAAGACCCTGCCCGCCGGGGTCAGTCCGAGCCTGGGGCCTGACGCCACCGGCGTCGGCTGGGTCTATCAATATGCGCTCGAAGCCAAGGACAAGGGGCTGGACGAGCTGCGGTCGCTGCAGGACTGGTACCTGCGCTTCCAGCTCGCCACCGCCGACGGCGTGTCCGAGGTCGCCAGCGTCGGCGGCTTCCAGAAGCAGTATCAGGTGATCGTCGACCCGCGCCGCCTTCAGGCCTATGGGATTCCGCTCAAGGCGGTGCAGCAGGCGATCCGCGACGGCAACCAGGACGTCGGCGGCCGGGTGATCGAAAGCGCCGAGACCGAGTTCATGGTGCGCGGCCACGGCTACCTCAGATCCGCCGCCGACCTCGGCGACATCGTGCTCGCCGCGCGCGGCGGCACGCCGGTGCTGCTCAAGGACGTGGCGCGGGTGGAGATCGGCCCCGACGCGCGGCGCGGCATCGCCGAGTTGGACGGCGAGGGCGAGACGGTCGGCGGCATCGTCGTCCAGCGCATGGGCGAGAACGCGCTCGCCACCATCGACGCGGTGAAGGCGAAGATCGCCGAGATCGCCCCGGGCCTGCCCGAGGGGGTCTCCTTCCGCACCGTCTACGACCGCTCGGACCTGATCCGGCGCGCGGTGGAAACCCTCAAGCACACCCTGTTCGAGGAGAGCGTGATCGTCGCCCTGGTGTGCGTCGCGTTCCTCCTGCACGTGCGTTCGGCGCTGGTGGCGATCCTGATGCTGCCGGTCGGCGTGCTGATCGCGATCCTGGTGATGCAGCGTCTCGGCATGACCTCCAACATCATGAGCCTGGGCGGCATCGCCATCGCCGTCGGCGCGATGATCGATGCGGCGATCGTGATGATCGAGAACGCCCACAAGCATCTCGAACGCCTCGAACCCGGCGAGAGCCACAAGGAGGCGCTGATCGCCGCGGCGGTCGAGGTCGGTCCGAGCCTGTTCTTCGGCCTCCTCATCATCACCGTGTCGTTCCTGCCGGTGTTCGCGCTGGAGGCCCAGGAAGGGCGCCTGTTCAAGCCGCTCGCCATGACCAAGACCCTGGCGATGGCGGGCGCGGCGTTCCTCTCGGTCACCCTGGTGCCGGTGCTGATGCTGATGTTCGTGCGCGGCCGCATCCTCCCCGAGGCGAAGAACCCGATCAACCGCGCGCTGATCGCCGCCTATCGCCCGGTGATCGAGGGCGTGCTCTCGGCCAAGGCGCTGGTGCTCGCCCTCGCCGTGGTGGCGCTGGGGCTGTCGTGGGTGCCGTTCAAGCAGCTCGGCTCCGAGTTCATGCCCAATCTCGACGAGGGCGCGATCCTCTACATGCCGACCACCCTGCCCGGGCTCTCGATCACCAAGGCGGCGGAGCTTCTCCAGGTGCAGGACCGGGTGCTGAAGAGCTTCCCCGAGGTCGAGACGGTGTTCGGCAAGGCCGGGCGCGCCGCCACCGCCACCGATCCGGCGCCGACCGAGATGTTCGAGACCGTCATCACCCTCAAGCCCCACGACCAGTGGCGCCCGGGCATGACCACCGACACCCTGATCAAGGAGATGGACGCGGCGCTGCAGATTCCCGGCGTCTCCAACGCCTGGACGATGCCGCAGCGCGCCCGGGTGGACATGCTCGCCACCGGCATCCGCACGCCGATCGGCGTCAAGGTGTTCGGCAACGACTTGGGCGAACTCGAACGCATCGCCCGCCGGATCGAGGCGGCGGTGCGCGACGTGCCCGGCACCGCTTCGGCCTACGCCGAGCGCGTCGGCGGCGGCAAGTATCTCGACATTCGCCCCGATCGCGCCGCGCTCGCCCGCTACGGCATCTCGATCGCCGCGGTGCAGGCGACCATCGCCACTGCGCTCGGCGGCGAGACCGTCACCACCACGGTGGAGGGTCGCGAACGCTATTCGGTCAACCTGCGCTACCCGCGCGCGCTGCGCTCGGACCCGCAGGCGATCGCCCAGAACGTTCTGGTGAACGCGGCGGACGGCACGCCGGTCCCGCTCGGGCAGCTCGCCGAGATCGGCTTCGCTCCCGGACCGGCGGCGATCCGCTCGGAGAACGGCCTCTTGTCCACCTACATCTTCATCGACATCCGCGATCGCGATCTCGGCGGCTACGTCGCCGAGGCGAAGGCGAAGGTCGCGGCGGCGGTGGATCTGCCGGAGGGCTTCTTCATCACCTGGTCCGGGCAGTTCGAGAACCTCGAACGCGCCGTGGCGAAGCTCAAGGTGGTGGTGCCGTTTACGCTCGCGATCATCTTCCTGCTGCTCTACCTCAACTTCCGCCGCGTCGCCGAAACCCTGATCGTGATGCTGTCGCTCCCGTTCGCGCTGATCGGCGGGCTGTGGCTGCAATGGATCCTGGGGTACGACTTCTCGGTGGCGGTGGCGGTGGGGTACATCGCGCTCGCGGGCGTCGCCGCCGAGACCGGTGTGGTGATGCTGGTCTACCTCGACCACGCCGAGGCCGACCTGCGCGCCCGCCGCGCCGCCGAGGGGCTCGCCTTCACCCGCGCCGATCTCCGCCACGCGATCATGGAGGGCGCGGTGGAGCGGGTGCGGCCGAAGATCATGACCGTCACCGCGATCATCGCCGGTCTGCTGCCGATTCTCTGGAGCACCGGCGCCGGGTCGGAGGTGATGCGCCGCATCGCCATGCCGATGGTCGGCGGCATGGTGTCCTCCACCGTTCTCACCCTCGCCGTCATTCCCGCGCTGTATGCGCTCGTCAAGGGCCGCGGCCTTCCCGCCGCCCATCCCTCACGCCAACAGGAGAGTCTGCCCCATGCTTCGTAACCTCGCACTCGCCGCCGCCCTCGCGTTCGCCGCCGCCCCGGCGCTCGCCGCCGAACCCGACCACGACATGAAGGCGATGAGCCACGCCACCGTCTCGGGGGAGGGCTCGGGTACCGTGAAGTCGGTGGACGCCGCGAAGCGCAGCGTCGTCATCGTCCACGGCCCGATCGCCAGCCTGCAGTGGCCGGGCATGACGATGCCGTTCGCGGTCGCGCCCGGCGTCGACCTCGCCCCCGCCGAGCCCGGCGCCAAGGTCGCCTTCACGGTGGAAAAGCAGCCCGACGGCTCCTTCGCCATCGTCCGCCTCGCGGCGCAGTGACGGAGGGAGTTCCCGGTTCCGTTTCTCTCAAGAAGACAGAGCCTTCGACCATTGCCGTCTCGACGGCAAACGGCGACGTGATGGCGGAGAGGCTAAAGAGTCTCCGCATCGGCCGTAGGGAAGCCGGGGAGGGGATCCCCGGCTTCGGCGCGGCTTCAGAGTGCGGTCCGGCGGGGGGCGGCGATCTCGCCGCTCACCCGGACGCGGGTGCGGATCGCCTGGCCGGGGAGGTAGGCGATCGGCAGGTCTTCCATCTCGACCACCTCGATCGACGCCGGGTCGGCCCCCGCGGCGACCGCCTTCTCCGTGGCGAGCGTCCGGGCGGCGTCAATCGCCTCGGCGCGCGACATGTCGCGGAAGATGCGGTCGACTTCGCCGCTGATGCGGGTGATCGCCGCGCCCACCGCGTTCGCCACCGCGTGGTGCGGTACGTGGAGGATCTCCGAGAACCCCGGAACCGCCTCGGGGATCAGCATCGCGCCGCCGCCCACCGCAATCAGCGGGATGTCGCGGGCGTCGGTCTTCATCCGGTCGGCGAGGTCGGCGATGCCGCGGTGGACGATGGCGAGGGTCTCCTTGATCAGCGCGGCGGGCAGGCGCTTCACCCGTGCGGCGTCGCCGATGTCGGCGAGGCCCGCGGCGACCGCGATGTCGGTGAGCGTGAGTTCGCTGCCGCCGAATACCAGGGCGTCGCGGACGAGGTTGAAGCCGACGCTGTCCGGCCCCACCGCGATCGGGTCGCGCCGCACCCGGGTGCCGCCGCCGATGCCGATCGACATCAGGTCGGGCATCCGGAAGAGGGTGCGCACGCCGCCCACCGCAACGACGGTGTTGGCCTCGCGCGGGAAGCCGCGCACCAGGCAGCCGACGTCGGTGGTGGTGCCGCCGACGTCGCATACCAGGCCGTCGTCGAGCTTGGAGAGGAACGCCGCGCCGCGGATGCTGTTGGTGGGGCCGGAAGCGAAGCTGTAGACCGGGAAGCGCCGCGCCTCCGCCGCCTGGACGACGGTGCCGTCGTTGACGGTGATGTAAAGCGGCGCGGCGATGCCGCTTTCCGCGAGAGCGGCGGTGAACGCCGCCACGGTGTTGTCGGCGAGGTCGCCGAGCGCGGCGTTGAGCAGCGTCGCGTTCTCGCGTTCGAGCAGGCCGATGCGGCCGATATCGCACGAGCAGGTGATGCGCGCGCCGGGGCAGACGTCGGCGACGATCGCCGCGGCGCGGCGCTCGCAGGCGTCGTTGAGGGGCGAGAAGGTCGAGGCGATGCCGACGGCGGTGACCCCCGAGACGGCGATCGCGCGGGCGGCCTCGGCGATCGCCGGCTCGTCGAGCGGCGCGACCGGGCGGCCGTCGAATTCGAAGCCGCCCTGGATCATGTGCACGCCGCCCGCGACGAGATCGCGCAGGTCGGCGGGCCAGTCGCAGAACGGCGGCAGCGACGCCGCGCCGGGCAGCGAGATGCGGATCGCGGCGACGCGGTTGAGGGCGCGGCGCTGCACCACGGCGTTGACGAAGTGGGTGGTGCCGATCACCACCGAGGCGATCTCGGCGGGGGGCACGCTCGAGGCGGCGAGGATGTCGGCGAGCGCCTTGCGCACGCCGCCGGTGACGTCGGCGGTGGTGCCGGTCTTGACCGCCGCCGCGACGGTTTCGCCGTCGAGGAGGACGGCGTCGGTGTTGGTGCCGCCGACGTCGATGCCGATGCGTTTCATGCGGATGCGTCCTCGAAGGCCGAACGATAGTCGAAGTCGAAGCCGAACGCGCGCGGTCCGACCAGAGCGATGCCCGCGGCGGAGCGGAATACCTCCGGCGCGGGCAGGGCGAGCACGGTGACGCGCTGGCCGAAGCGCAGCGCGTCGGTGCCGATCCCTTCGCCGGTGTCGCTGTCGATCACGCAGATCAGGTCCGGGGTCGTCACCACCGGCGTTTCGCCGCGGCGGCCGACCGAGAACTCGTTCTGGAAATCGAGGGTGAAGGTCTCGCCGCGTTCGCCGTCGAGGCCGTCGAGGCGGGCGCGGCCGCGCAGGAATCCCTCGGTGGTGCGGCGTTCGAGATCCGCCACCTTGCCCGCGAACAGGCGCTTGCCGCCGCATTCGCGCAGGATCACCGCGATCGGGTCGTGATGGCGGCGCTGCGCCTCGCGCACCGCGCGGCCGAGCGCGATCGCCTTGGTGGTGGTGTGGAGGATGGCGTGGTCCTTGACCTCGCGGCCGGTGCGTGGGGCTTTGCATGTGGCGGCCGAGGAGCCCATCTCGACGCAGATCCGGCGGCTGATCCGCTCCATCCACTTCCAGCTCGCGGCGCGCGGGATGACGATGTCGTTGTCGCGGATGTCGGCCATCGCAAGCGGATAGCATTGCAGCCCGGCGACCGCGAAGCTGGTCATCTGCGCCTCGGGGTAGGCGCGGCCCATCGCGTCCGCGTCGATCGCGGGCAGGCCCGTGAGCGCCGCCACCATCAGCGGATAGACGCCGTTGCCGCCGCCGATCTCGACCGGCATCACCGCCTCGAAGCGGCGGCCGATGTAGGCTTCGAGGGTGCGCAGGGCGCGCAGCGCGACGCGCGGGTTGCTCAGGCGCTCCTGGTTGATCAGGGGCGCGCCCTGGTTCGAAAGCACCGCGACGAGCGCGTCGTCGGCGAGAGCCAGCGGGTCCCTCAGCGTCGCGGTATGCCCCGCGGCGTAGAGTTCGCGCATGTTGAGGAGATTGAGGTAGGGAGAACCGCCGCCGCCGGTGCCGAGGATCCAGGCGCCGAGGGCGAGCGCCTCGATGTCGTCGGCGGTCAGGACGCGATCCGGAGCGGGTGCGATGCCGGGCATGGCGTCAGCCTTCCGCCTGCAGGGCCGAAACGTCGGCGTTGGCGGCGAGCGGGGCCGCCTTGCCGTTGGCGAACAGCAGCGCGCCGTCGGCGTCGATCAGGCGGAGCGACGGCCCCTCGCGCCGCAGCGCCGCGCCCTCGGGCAGGGCGAGCACCGGCGTGGCGGGGTTTATGGCCATGAATTCCGCGAGGCGGTCCTCGCGGCTCTCGCCGTTGTGGCCGGGCAGCTTGCCGGAGACGAAGTGTGGGTTGATCTGGAAACCGACGAGGCCGAGCGCGTCGAAGCCGCCGGGATCGCAAATCGGCATGTCGTTGGTGGTGCGGATCGTCGGGCAGGCGAGGTTGCCGCCCGCGCTCCAGCCGACGTAGGGCACGCCGCGCGCCGCCGCGGCGCGGATCGCCGGGAGCAATCCTGCGTCGCGCATTCGTCGCAACAGGGCGAAGGTGTTGCCGCCGCCGACGATGATCGCCTGCGCCGCCGCCACCGCCGCCGCCGGATCGGCGTCGCGGTGGACGCTCCGCACCGCGAGGCCGAGCGGCGCGAGGGCGTCGGCGACCTTCGCCTCGTAGTCGTCGAAGCCGAAGGACACCGCGGCGTAGGGGACGAAGACCGCTTCGCGCACGGTCGGATCGAGAAAGTCGCGGATCATCGGCAGGGCGGGCTCCAGGTATCCGGATGCACCCTTGCGCGAACTGCTGAGCAGGAGAAGGCGGGGAGAGGTCATGGCGTTCGTTTCCTCAGGCACGGGTGCCGGATGTCTGGAAATGCCGCATCGAGCCGTACAGCCGCTCGATCAGGGCGAATTCCCCGGCATCGTAGAACGCGCACTGCCCGGCGGTGAAGGCCTTCGCCACTTCGACCGCGAAGCGCGCCGCGGCCTCGACGTCGGCGAACTGGGTGGCGCCGGAGGCGCAACCCGCCACCGCCGCTTCCGTGGTGAGCGCCACGCCGACCACCGGCGCGGCGGTCGCGGTGGCGGGCTGGAGGATGCTGTTGAGATGGTAGAGGCCGTTGCCGTAGGGGGTGATGTCCTGCTGGGTGAGCGGGAAGACGCACGGTGCGCGGCCGGTGACGCGGGTCATGAGGTCGAGCAGATCCTCGCTGGTGCGCAGGATGTAGCCTTCCTTCACGGTCGGCGAGATGGTGAACCCGCCGTGGTTGATGACCCGGTTGCCGCGTGTCGTGTCGATTGATAGAATCGCGTCGAGCGTCGGAAGGACTTCGGCGGCGTTGGCTTCGTCCTGGGTCAGCGGCGAGTCCATGAACGGTACCGGATGATGCTCGCGGGTCGGTGCGTCGGGGCAGATGTGGGTGGTTACCACCACGTCGCCGGACAGCGCGTCGCCGAGGCGCTTCATCCGCGCGAGTTTGGCGGCGACCGCGAGCGCGGTGAGCGCGCCGTCGCCGTCGGAGACGAAGCCGGTGACGTCCGGCCGGGCGCCGATGCCGCCGAGGCGGCCGATCACGCCGAGGGTCGGTGCGGAACCGCCGGCGGCGCGGCCGGAGTGCCCCGCGATCGTGATCTCGATCAGGTCGGTGCCGCCCTTGGCGCCGGTCGCGCGCCGGGTTTCGACGGTGCAGTCGCCCTCGGCGGCGAGGTAGGCCGCGACTGCGGCGGCGTTGGCCGAGGCGCGGTCGAGAAGATCGAAAATATCGAGCACTTGCTTGAGGATCACGGGAAACCTCCGCTTCGGGATTGGGAATGCGGGAGGATGCTAACGCAGATCGCCGTGTTCGCGACATACGGGGGGATACGTAGACGGACGGCGCCGCGCGGGACGTTCGGGTTTGGCCCCGATCCTGCATCGCTGGCGCCCGGAATCCCGGATCGACGAAACAGGAGGCTCTCGCGATGACTCCCCTTTCCGAAGTCGAGCGCCGCGTCACGTTCATCACCGCCGGGCAGTCGCCGCGCATCGACATCGTCACCGACGCCCGCGCCCACGTCGACGGACGCTGCCGGGTGATCGAAATCGGCGCGCTCGACGGCATGACGCACTCCGAGATCGCCGAACTCGCGCCGCACCGCGACGAATGCAGCATCGTCACTGCGCTCGCCGACGGCCGCCGCGTGGTGGTTTCCGGGGCGTGGTTGAGCCGGAAGGTCGCGCTGATCTGCAACGCCCGCGAGCGCGGGCCGTCCGATCTCGTGGTGGTCGGCGCCACCGGTCTCGTCGACACCGGTCCCCGCTCGCCTTACGTGATCCAGGCGCAGACCGCGCTCGAACACACCATGGAGACGCTTTACACCGCCGGGCAGACCGCCGGGCGGATCTTCCCGCTGGCGCGCCAGACCACCATGCGGCCGTCGTCGAGCGAGGTGCCGTTCGTCGGCGCGCATGCCGAGCCGGGCGACGCCGCCGCACTCGTCGCCGCCTGCGAGCGGCTCGCCCCCTGCGACTACATCGTGCTCAATTCGATCAGCTATTCGGAGGCCGACCGCGCGCTCGTCGCCGAAACCTCGGGCAAGCTCGTGCTGCTGATCCGCCGCATCGTCTCCGGCCTGCTCGACAAGGCGCTGCGGCAGTGCGGGCGTTCCGCCGCCGCGGCGTTCGCGCCCGAGGGGCCGCTCGCCGAGCTCGTCGCGGCGTTGACGCCGCGCGAGTATCAGGTCTTCGAACTGGTGGTTGCCGGACGCGCCAACAAGGAGATCGCCCGCACGCTCGCGATCAGCCCGCGCACCGTCGAGATCCATCGCGGCCATATGATGGAGAAGATGGGCGTGTCCTCCGCCGCCGGATTGATCTGGATGGTGGCGAACGCCGACGGACGTCGCCCGTCCTGAGCGTGGCCGATGCCCAATCCGGGAGCGGTCTGCCTAAAAAACGCGCCGCGCAGCAGGTGCGTGATTACGTATTCATCCGTATAGGTCCGACGCCGCCCTGCCGCATAGTCTCTTAGAAGCGATACAAGGGCGCCGTCCGTTTCGGGCGACGCCGCAGGAGGCGACGGACATGAAAACCGCTCTGGTCACGATCGGGCAATCGCCGCGGGACGATCTGGTTCCCGAACTGCTGCCGTATCTCCCGTCCGCCGGGGCGGGGATCGCGTTCGACGAGGTCGGCGCGCTCGACGGGCTGTCCGCCGCCGAAATCGCGGCGATGGCGCCCGCGGCCGGGGAGGAGCGGCTCTGCACCCGCCTGCGCGACGGCAGTCAGGCGGTGATCGGCAAGCCCCGGACGGTCGCGCGCCTCAACCGCATCTTCGCCGAGCTCGACGCTTCGGGCTACGGCCTGATCGTGCTGCTCTGCACCGGCTATTTCGAGGGTCTGCATTGCCGCGCGCTGTTCCTGGAGGCGCAGCGGCTGGTGGACGGCTTCGTCGCCGCGGTGGCGCTCGACGGACGCAAGGTCGGGGTTCTGGTGCCGCTCGCCGAGCAGATCGTCCAGCACGAGGTTTCCCCCACCGGCTATGCGATCGCGGGCGGCAGCCACGCCTCGCCGTACGAGGGCGACCGCCTCGACGCGGCGGCGCGCGAGCTCGCGGGCATGGATCTCATCGTCATGCACTGCATGGGCTACACGGAAGCGATGGCGCGGCGCGTCCAGGAGGTTTCCGGCCGCCCGGTGGTCCTGTCGCGGCGGGTGATCGCCGCCGGATGGGCGCAGTTCGTCAGGTGACGCAATCGGCCGGGCGCCCGCGTGCGCCCCGGCCCAGCAGCAGCAAGGAGCGCGCGATGGAAACAAGATTTCGCAAGTTGACGTTGGCCTGTGTCGCCGCCGCGGCGCTGGCCGCCGGAATCGCCCCGGCGCAGGCGTTCGAGCGCGAGGGAAGCTCGCGGATTCTGGTGCTCGCGGCGCGCCAGCCGGTGCCGGTGCTCGACCCGAGCATCAAGTACGACGCCTCGATCCGCACTCTCCAGCAGGCGCTCTACGACGGCCTGGTGAAGTACGAGGGCACGCCGCCCAAGGTGGTGCCATGGCTCGCCGAAAGCTGGGAGACCAGCGCCGACGGCAAGACCTGGACCTTCCACCTCGCGAAGACCGCGAAGTTCCACAACGGCGACCCGGTCACCGCCGAGGCGGTGAAGTATTCCTTCCTGCGGACGCTGAAGCTCAACCAGGGCCCGGCGTGGATGCTCTCCGAGTTCCTGAAGCCCGAGGGCATCACCGTCGTCGATCCCTACACCATCCGCTTCGAGCTCACTCAGGTCTACGCGCCGTTCCTCAGCTTCCTGCCGTGGTGGTACGTGATGAACCCGGCCGAGATCGCCGCCCACGAAGAAAACGGCGACATGGGGCAGAAGTGGCTGACCGAGCACGCGGCGGGCAGCGGCCCGTTCAAGCTCAAGCGCTTCGAGCAGGGCACCCTCTACGAGGTCGAGCGCGTCAAGGACTACTGGAAGGGCTTCCCTTATCAGGACGACGCATTCGGCGGGGTGATCTACAAGCTGATGCGCGAGCCGGCGGCGCAGAGTGCGGCTCTGACCAAGGGCGAGGCCGACATCGTCGTCGATCTGCCGCCGGATACCTTCGACAAGGTGTCGAAGCAGAAGGGTGTGGCGACCTCGGTCGAGCCCGCGCTCACGTCCTACGGCTTCAAGTTCAACACCAAGGGCAAGTACACCTCGGACATCAACCTGCGCAAGGCGATGGCCTACGCCTTCGACTACACCGCGTTGCTGCAGGTCTACAACGGCCGCGCCAAGCTCGAGACCAGCCCGTTCACCGACGACATCCGCGGCAAGGTCGACGTTCCCGAGATGCCGCGTCAGGATCTCGCCAAGGCTAAGGACTTCATGGCGAAATCGGCGTGGCCGAAGGGCGGCATCGAGCTCGAATACGTCTACATCCAGGGGTTCGAGGAAGAGCGCAAGATGGGCCTCATCCTCCTCGATGCGATGAAGCCGCTCGGCATCGACATCAAGATGGTGCCGCTTACCTGGCCGAACATGGTGGCTCGCGCCGGTAAGCCCGAGACCTCGCCCGACATCATGGCGGTGTTCGCGACGCCGGTCTCGACCGACCCGGACGCGGTGGCGATCCAGTACCATCCGGACTCCTGGGGCAAGTATTACGGCTCCCACTTCCTCGACGATCCCGAACTCGCGAAGCTGATCGAAACGGCGCGCAAGACGGTGAACTGGGAGGAACGGGCGCCGATCTACGCCGAGATCCAGAAGCGGATCGTCGCCAACCAGCCGGAAATCTTCGGAATGATGCGCGACCGGGCGGTGGTCTACCGCGACTACGTGAAGGGCTACGCCTACAGCCCGGTGCGGATGACCACCGAAACCGATCTCTACCCGCTCCACATCGGCAAGTAACGCAAGCGACCGCCGGGCCGCCGCGATGCGGTCCGGCGGAGCGATCTCAAACGATACGGAAGGTTCCATGCTGCGGTTTTTCGCGCGGCGGGTGGCGCTGATGGTGGCGATGCTGCTGATGCTGCTCGCGCTCACGTTCGTGATCTCCCATATCGCGCCCGGCGATCCGGCGGCGCTTGCCGCCGGGCCGGATGCCTCGCGCGAGATGATCGCGCAGTTGCGCGAGCGGATGGGGCTCGACCGGCCGCTCTACGAGCAGTTCTTCCGTTACGTCGCGGGAATTCTCCATGGCGATCTCGGCCGCTCGATCCACACCGGCAAGGCGGTGGCCGACGATCTTGCGCGGTATTTCCCGGCGAGCCTCGAACTCGTGCTGGTCTCGATCGCGATCGCGATCGTCATCGGCATTCCGCTGGGGGTCGCCTCCGCGTTCGTGCAGAACAGCTGGATCGACCACGCGATCCGGATCTTCAGCACCTCGGGCGTCGGGCTGCCGATGTTCTGGCTCGGGCTGCTGCTTCAGCAATGGCTCTCGCTCGGCTGGGACGCCTTCCCCCTCGGCGGGCGGCTCGACATCCTCACCGATCCACCGCCCGCGATCACCGGCTTCTACGGGCTCGACGCGCTGCTCTCCGGGCAGTTCGCGGTGATCCCGGACGTCTTCTCCCACATCGCCCTGCCCGCGATCACCCTGTGCTTCCCCGCGCTCGCCTCGATCATCCGCGTCAACCGGGCGGAAATGCTCGAAACCCTGCGACAGGACTACGTCGTCAGCGCCCGTGCGCAGGGCATCTCGACGGTCCGCGTCGTCGGCGTCTACGCGCTCAAGAACGCGATGCTGCCCACCCTCGCGATGATCGGCCTGCGCTTCGGCTGGATGCTCGGCGGCACCGTGCTCGTCGAGACGGTGTTCGACTGGCCCGGGATCGGCCTCTATGCGGTGCAGGCGGCGGTGTCCTCCGACTTCGAGCCGATCATGGCGGTGACCGTGCTGGTCGGCTTCAGCTTCATGGTGGTGAACTTCGTCATGGACCTTCTTTACGCCGCGATCGATCCGCGCATCCGGGTGAGCCTATGAGCGACGCCACGAACATGTCCGCCGCGCCGCCGACCTGGGCGCAGCGCCACCACGGCAGCCTCCGCCTCGCGCGGCTCTACGTGCGCACCTTCTCGCGCAATGCCTCGGCGCTGCTGGGGCTCGCGATCGTGCTCGCGTTCGTCTTCCTCGCCGCGTTCGGCCCGATGCTGGTGCCCTATCCGGAGGATGCGGCCGGGGCGATCCACATGGCCGACAAGCTGCTGCCGCCCTCGGCGGCTCACTGGTTCGGCACCGACGAGGTCGGCGCCGACATCTTCACCCGCGTCGTCGTCGGCACCCGGGTGTCGCTCCAGGTCGGGCTGATCGTCACCGGTATCGCGGTGCTGGTGGGCGTGCCGCTCGGGGTGATCGCGGGGTACGTCGGCGGCATTCCCGGCGAGGCGATCATGCGCGTTACCGACGTCTTTCTGTCGGTGCCCGGGCTGATCCTCGCGATCGCGATCGTCGGCGCGCTCGGGCCCGGCATCCTCAACGCGATGCTGGCGCTGTCGCTGGTGTGGTGGCCGGGCTATGTCCGTCTGGTGCAGGCGAAGGCGCTGTCGCTCAAGGGCTCGCTGTTCGTGCAGGCGGCGCGGGCGATGGGCGCCGGACCGCTGCGCATCGTCTTCGTCCACATCCTCCCCAACTGCGCCTCGCCGATCGTCGTCAAGGCGAGCATGGACATGGGCATGGCGATCCTCGGAGCGGCGGGGCTCGGCTTCCTTGGCCTCGGTGCGCGGCCGCCGTTCCCCGAATGGGGGGCGATGATCAGCGTCGGGCGCAACTACATGCCGGACTGGTGGTGGTACTCGTTCTTCCCCGGTCTGTTCATCTTTCTCACCGTGCTCGGCTTCAATCTCATCGGCGACGGCCTGCGCGATATCCTCGACCCGAAGAGCAGGGAATGACCGTGACACAGCCGCTGCTTTCGATCCGCGACTTCAGCCTCGTCTTCGACACCTTCGACGGCACCTATCACGCCCTCGACCGGGTGAGCTTCGACGTCGCGCCCGGCGAGTTCCTGGGCGTGGTGGGCGAAACCGGGTGCGGCAAGTCGATCACCGTCAAGAGCGTGCTCGGTCTGGTGCCGTCGCCGCCCGCGCGCGTCGTCGGCGGCGGGATCGACTTCGCCGGGCGCGACATGCTGCGCCTCTCGGCCGCCGAAATGCGCGCGGTGCGCGGCGTCGAGATCGCGATGATCTTCCAGGATCCGATGACCTATCTCAACCCGCTGTTCACCATCGGCCGCCAGATGATCGACGTGATCCGCGCCCATCAGCGGGTCAAGCCACGCGGCGAGCGCTGGGGCGGAGCGCGGATCCGCGAACATGCGATCGAGATGCTGCGCAAGGTCCGCCTGCCCAATCCGGAGCGGCAGATGGACGCCTATCCGCACCAGCTCTCGGGCGGCATGCGGCAGCGCGTGCTGATCGCGATGGCGCTTTCGGGCAAGCCGCGCCTGCTGATCGCCGACGAGCCGACGACCGCGCTCGACGTCACCATCCAGGCGCAGATCCTCGACCTCATCGTCGATCTCGTCGAGGAGATGGGGCTTTCGGTGATCCTGATCTCCCACGATCTCGGCGTCGTCGCCAAGGTCTGCGACCGGGTGGTGGTGATGTACGCCGGGCAGGTGGTGGAGGACGCCGCCACCGCCGAGCTGTTCGCGCACCCGCGCCACCCCTACACCCGCGGCCTGCTCGGCGCGGTGCCGCATCCGGGCAAGCCGCCCGCGGCGCTCGCCTGCATTCCCGGCACGCTGCCCGACCTCACCGCGCCGCCCGCCGGGTGCCGCTTCGTCGCCCGCTGTCCGCTCGCGCTGCCGTCGTGCGCCGAGACGCCGCCGCCGCTGCTGCCATGCGGCGCGGTGCACCGCGTTGCCTGTCCCGTCACCGCCGCCGAGGCCGAGAATGCTTGAGATCGACTCCCTCAAGGTGCAGTTTCCGGTGCGCGTGCAGCGCCGCTGGACGACGATCAAGGCGGTGGACGGCGTCAGCCTTTCCCTCGCGAAGGGCGACACTCTTGGCGTCGTCGGCGAGTCCGGTTCGGGCAAGTCGACGCTCGGCCTCGCGGTTCTCCGCCTCGCGCCGGTCGCGTCGGGCCGCATCGCGCTCGACGGCGCGGATCTCGCCGATCCGTCGGTCGAGACGACGCTCAGGCGCAAGGTCCAGGTGGTGTTCCAGGACCCGCACTCGGCCCTCAACCCGCGCATGACCATTCTGCGCGCGGTCGCCGAGCCGCTGGTGATCCACAACGTGCTGTCGGGCGCGGCGCTGGAGGCGCGGGTCGCGGAACTGCTCGAAACCGTCGGCCTGCCGCGGCAGTTCCTCTACCGCTATCCGCACGAACTTTCCGGCGGGCAGAAGCAGCGGGTCTGCATCGCCCGCGCGATCGCGCTGAAGCCCGAGCTTCTGATTCTCGACGAGCCGACCTCGGCGCTCGACGTCTCGGTGCAGGCGCAGATTCTCGAAGTCCTGAAGTCGCTGCAGCGGGAGTTCGACCTCACCTATCTGTTCATCTCCCACAACCTCGCGGTGATCCGTGCGGTGTGCCGCCGGGTGGCGGTGATGTACCTCGGCCGAATCGTCGAGGAGGGTGAGACCGAACGGGTGTTCTCGGCGCCGCAGCACCCCTACACCCGCGCGCTGTTGCAGGCGGTGCCGGTGCCCGAGGCGGGGCAGCCGCGGCGCAGCGGCGCGCTCAAGGGCGACGTGCCGAGCCCGGTCGATCCGCCGCCCGGCTGCGTCTTCCATACCCGCTGCCCGGTGGCGGTGGCCGGGCTGTGCGACCGCGAGCCGCCGGTGCCGCGCGTCCTCGCCGACGGTCGCGCCGTCGCCTGTCATCTCGCGCCCGCGTAGTCGTCGGATTCCGGCGGAAAAGGAGTCCGCCGCGGCGGCGGTTCGTGCGATACTCGCGCTTCGCCGGGGCGTCGTCGTCGGTCGTCCGTTCCCCTTGTTTCCTGTCGCGGTGTCGGCGTGTTTCACATCCTGCTGAACATCATCGCGCCCGTCTTCCTGATCGGACTGGTGGGCTTCGTCTGGGCACGCCGGGGGCATGCGTTCGACACCAACCAGATCGGCGCGCTCGTCACCAACGTCGGCGCGCCGTGCATGGTGCTCGACACCCTGTCGTCGATGACCATCGGGCCTTCGGCGTTCGGGGCGATGGTGCTCGCCTCCGCCCTCTGCCACGCGGCGTTCTTCGCGGGCGGCTGGGCACTCCTGAAAATCGGCCGTCAGCCGGTTTCGGCGTATCTGCCCGGCTTGGTGTTCGGCAACACCGGCAACCTCGGGCTGCCGCTCTGCCTGTTCGCGTTCGGGGAGCCGGGGCTTTCCGCCGCGATGTCGTATTTCGTGCTCAGCACCATCCTGCTGTTCACCCTGTCGCCGCAGTTCGCCACCGGCCGCGCGTCGCTCGCGGTGCTGCCGAAGACCCCGGTGGTGTGGGCGCTGGCCGCGGCGCTGGCGCTGATGTTCACCGGCACGCCGATGCCGGAGTGGCTCGGCCGCCCGGTCCACCTGCTGGGCGCGATGATGATCCCGCTAATGCTGCTGTCGCTCGGGGTCTCGCTGGCGCGGCTGAAGATCAACGCGCTCGGGATCGGCGCGGCGCTGGCGGTGGCGCGCCTCGGCATGGGCACGGCGGTCGGCTTCGCGGTGGCGGCGCTGCTCGGCCTCGAAGGCGTCGAGCGCGGCGTGGTGGTGCTCGAATCGGCGATGCCCGCGGCGGTGTTCAACTATCTGTTCGCGGTGCGCTATCGCAAGCACCCCGACGAACTCGCGAGCATGGTGATTCTCTCCACCGCGCTCGCGTTTCTGACCCTGCCGGTGCTGCTGAGCGTGCTGCTGCCCTGATCCGTCCGGCGTCCCTCGGGGCGGACGGGGAGGGATCGCATTCCGCGCCCGCGCGTTGTTCCCTGGCTCGGGAATGGACAGCCAGGGAGACGACCATGAGCATCGGCACGATCCTGCTGATCGTCCTCATCGCGTTGCTGATCGGCGCGTTGCCGCATTGGCCCTACAGCGCCGGCTGGGGCTACTATCCTTCGGGCGGCCTCGGTCTGGTTCTGGTGATCTTGCTGATTCTGCTGCTGATGGGCCGGATTTAGGCGACCCGCACCGCCGCCGGGTCGGCGGGCGGCCGCAGCATGTCGAGCGCGACCTCCCGCCACGACGGCAGGTCGACGCCCGGGAAGCGGCCGTGCGCGAGCGCGGCGGCCACCGCGGCGCGTACCGTGTCGGCCTCGCCCGGATTATAGCCGAAGCGCCCGGGATAGCCGCCGGTCACCGCCTCCGGGCATACCGCGGGCAGGCCGAGAACGCGATACTGGCCGAGCTTCAGCGAGGTGTCGGCGAGATAGGGCTCGACGCCCGCGCCGTAGGGCGCGAGCCCGGCGTCGGCATGCTGGAGGTAGGCGAGGGTGTCGGAGAACGGCATTTCGCCGTAGAGCCGGACGTTCGGCAGATCGGCGAGGCCCTGGGCGCGCGGCCCGCCGCCGATGACGTGGAAGGTGGCGTCCGGGAACGCGGGCGCGGCGGCGCGGAAGACCTCGGGATCGAACAGCATGTTGCCGACCGAGACGAGGTTGACCCCGCCCGCGAAGGGCGACGCGCGGCGTTCGCGCAGTTCGGCCTTGTCGAACCCCTGCGAGGTGAGGAACACCGGCGACCCGGGCGGGAACAGCCGGGCGAGGAGCGGCGATTTGACCATGATCTTGTCGAAGCTCCGGGCGTGGCGCAGCGCGAGTTCGCGCACGTAGGGCGCGGGGTTGATCGCGTCGAAGCTGTCGGAGCAGAGGTAGACCAGCATCGCCCGGGGGTTGAGGCGCTTGACGAGGTCGTGGAACAGCTCCGGCCCGCCGGTTTCGAACAGGATCACGTCGGCCTCGCGGATCCAGCGGGCGAACGTCTCGGGCACGTGGGAGCCGTAATGCCGGACGTAGGCGTTCATCAGCGGCGCGAGCGCGCCCGGCACCCGGCAGGGGTGGATCAGAGTTCGCCAGAGGTAGGTCTCGACGCCGTTGGCGGTGGTTTCCACGCGGTTGGCGCGGTCCGCGAGGGGGAGGCGGGTGTCGCCCTTGAAGCGCGACAGGCGGCTGAAGGTGCAGGAGAAGAACCGGGTGTGTCCGATCCTCGCGAGTTCGTCGACGAGGAAGTGGCATCCCGCCTTGCGTTCGGTGCGGTAGTCGTGGCGCGCGACGAGCAGGAAGTTCGGCCGCGCCGTCGCATCCGGCATGGCGCCGGTCGCGAGAGTCTCCTGCTGCATCGGCTTCCTCCCAACGGTCCGTTCCCGGTTTATCTTAGGTAACCTCCGCCTCCCGCCGGTCAAGCCGCCCCGCGCAAAATGGGTCAGCAAGCTTGCCGTTCCGCCGGGAGAGTGCGGAAACCGCATGTTTTCTCTCCCGCTCGGGAAAAGGATTGCCTATCTTCTGGGGCGAAACGCTTCCCCCAACCGCATGAGGACGCCCGAGATGGATGCAATCGCAGCGCTGATTCACCCCGTGATCCTGTGCGGCGGCACCGGCACCCGGCTGTGGCCGATTTCCCGCGAGATGTATCCCAAGCAGTTCCTGCCGCTGGTGGGCGAGCGGACGATGCTGGAGGAGACCGTCCTGCGGGTCGCGGGGGCCGAGTTTTCCGCGCCGATGCTGGTGGCGAACGAGGAACACCGGTTCGTCGTCGCCGAGCAGTTGCGGGTGTGCGGCGTCGAGGCGGCGGAGATCTTTCTCGAACCCTTCGGTCGCAATACCGCCGCGGCCGCGTGCCTCGCGGCGCTGACGGTGGCGGCGAAAAACCCCGACGGTCTGCTGCTGCTGATGCCCTCGGACCACGTGATCGCCGACGAGCCCGCGTTCCTCGCCGCGGTGCGGGCGGCTGCGGGCGCGGCCAAGGGCGGCGCGATCGTCACCTTCGGCATCACCGCCGACCGCCCCGAAACCGGTTACGGCTACATCCGCGTCGGCGCGCAGCTCGCCGCCGGGGCGGAAACCTGCCGGGTTCTGGAATTCGCCGAGAAGCCCGACCTCGCCACCGCCGAGGGTTATCTCGCCGACGGCGGCTACGTCTGGAACTCCGGCATCTTCCTGTTCCAGGCCAAGACCTTCCTTGAGGAGCTCGAACGCCTGCATCCGGAAATCGTCGCCGCCTGCCGCGCCGCGCTCAAGGGCGCGAAGCGGGACCTCGATTTCTGCCGCATCGACGCCGCCGCGTTCGCCGACGCGCCCTCGCTCTCGATCGACTACGCGGTGATGGAGCACACCGACCGCGCGGCGGTGGTGCCGGTGAGCATGGGGTGGAACGACGTCGGCGCGTGGTCGGCGCTGTGGGAGCTGGGCGAGGCGGACGCCGACGGCAACGTCGCCCGCGGCGACGTGATCCTCGAAGGCGCGACCAACTGCTACGCCCGCAGCGACGACAAGGTGCTGACCGCGCTGGTCGGGGTCGACAACCTGATCGTCGTCGTCACCGACGACGCGGTGTTCGTCTGCCGCCGCGACCGCGCCCAGGAGGTCAAGGCGGTGGTCGAGCGTCTCAAGGCGGCCGGGCGGCCGGAACAGAAGTTCCACTCCACGGTCTTCCGCCCGTGGGGCAGCTACCGCTGCATCGACGTCGGCTCGCGCTTCCAGGTGAAGCAGATCGTCGTCACCCCCGGGTCGAAACTCAGCCTTCAGCGCCATCACCACCGCGCCGAGCACTGGATCGTCGTCGAGGGGACCGCGCTCGTCACCTGCGGCGACAAGAGCTTCCTGCTGCACGAGAACCAGTCCACCTACATTCCGATCGGCTCGGTCCACCGCCTCGAGAATCCGGGCAAGATTCCGCTGCGGCTGATCGAGGTCCAGTCGGGCGGCTACCTCGGCGAGGACGACATCGTCCGCATCGAGGACACCTTCGGCCGGGTGTGAGGACGGGTCAGGCGCTGCGGGTGGAGATGCCGTCCTCGCCGAGGCTGTCGCGCAGGCTGTCGGCGGTGGCGTTGGCGGGGAGCGCGCGGAACGGCGTCAGCCCCATGCGCTCGCGGCTCGCGGCGACCTCGTAGACGATCGGGAAGTCGATCGTCCGCGCCTCGTCGGAGAAGCCGTAGACCAGCGCCACGTCGCAGAGCTGGTTGATCAGCCGTGGAATGCCGTTGCTGAAGTAGTGGACCGCGGCGCAGGCGTCGTCGTCGAACAGCCCGGGACTTCCGCCCACCACCGCAAGGCGATGGCGGATGTAGGCGGTGGTCTCGGCCGGGGTCAGCGGGTCGAGGTGGCAGTGCACCGCGATCCGCTGCACGAACTGCCGCAATTCCGGCCGCCGCAGCGTTTCCACCAGTTCGGGCTGCCCCACCAGGACGATCTGCAGGAGCTGGTCGCGCTCGTTGTTGACGTTGGAGAGCATGCGCAGCTCTTCGAGCGCGTCGCCGCCGAGGTTCTGCGCCTCGTCGATGATCAGCACGCTGCGCTTGCCCTTGGCGTACTGATCCACGAGAAACGCGACGAAGGCGTTGTAGAGCTTGATCTGGTCGCGGCCGCGGTGGTCGAGCTCGAACGCCATCGACACCCAGCCGAGAAGCTTGCCGAGCCCGCGCGAGGAATTGCTGATCACGCCGACGGTGACGTCGTCGCCGACGGTCTTGAGAAAGCGGCGGATGATCGTGGTCTTGCCGGTGCCGACCTCGCCGGTGATGACCACGAACCCGGCCTGGGTCATCATGCCGTAGTCGAGCAGGTTGATCGCCATCCGGTGGCGCTTGCTGTCGTACAGGAAATCCGGGTCGGGAAGCAGCGAAAAGGGCTTGCCGCTCAGTCCGTAGAAGTGTTCGTACATCGGGGACTCCGTCGGTCGCTCGTCTGCAGGGGCTTCTGCGCGCCCGCGGGAGGAAAACACCGCCCCTATTACCTACCCACGACCCGGCTCAGGCACAATGCCCCACGCGTGATTTTCCACCGCGACGGCCAAAGCGCGGAATTTCGTCATAAAGAGACGCGGAAAATTTGCACTCCGATATTGCAACGACCGGATTTCCCCGTAGGTTTAGTCCTGAGCCGTTGCCAGACGGCCCGGTTGCATGGCCGTTGCGGCGGCGTCCTGATTCTTGCTCGGATTCACGGGGGTTCCCATGAAGACTTTCGCGTCTCTTGCTGCGTCCCTGGTGGTGGCGTTGTGCTCCACCGCGGCGTCGGCGGTCGAACCCGATTACACCCTCAATCCCGGCGACGTCCTGCAGATCGACGTCTGGAAGGAAGAGGGGATGAACCTCGAAACCCTGGTGATGCCCGACGGCAGCCTCACCTTTCCCCTCGCCGGGACCCTCAAGGTGCAGGGGCTGACCACCGAACAGACCCAGACCGCGATCAAGGAGCGCCTCAAGCCCTACATTCCCGAGGCGGTGGTGACGGTGGCGGTGCGCCAGGCGCTCGGCAACGTCGTCAACGTCATCGGCCAAGTGGCTCTGCCGGGCGTGCAGACCCCGGGCCGCCGGGTCTCGGTGATGCAGGCGCTCTCCGCCGCGGGCGGGCTCACGCCCTACGCCTCCGAAAGCCGGATCATCATCCTGCGCCGCACCGGCGACAAGCAGGTCGCGATTCCGTTCCCCTACGACGAGGTGATCCGCGGGCGCGAACTCGACAAGGACATCATCCTGCAGACCGGAGACGTGGTGGTGGTGCCCACCGCCAGTCTGTTCTAGAGTCACCGTTCCGGATCGGCCCCAAGGGGGAAGGGCTTCATGATCAAGAAGGCGCTGGGATTGATGGTGGGCGCGTCGGCGGCCGCGCTTCTCGGGGCGGCCCCGGCGAAGGCGCAGTCCGTACCCTCGGCCGAGCCCACGGGCGCGGTGGGAACCGCGTCGGGCCGGGTGATCTGCCCGGGCATTCCCTCCAGCGTCGGCGAATGCGCCGCGGCTGCGAGCGGCGTCGAGAGCGCGGGCGCCCCGGAGCGCGCCGCGGGGGCGGGCACCCCGGTGCTGCAGGTCGAGGGATCCGGTCGCTTCGAATACGACGACAATCCCCTGCTGCGCGCCGACGACGCGGCCTCGATCTTCGGCTTCATCGCCACGCCGCGGGTTTCGGTGATCGGCGAGACCGACGTCTCGCGGCTCGAATTCGGCGGTCAGCTCGAAGCCAACCGCTACGACGATTCCGATTTCAATTCCAACGACGTCTATCTCAACTTCGCCGGTCAGCGCCGTTTCCGCACCGGCGCCGCGTCGCTCAAGGCGGACTTCAGCTACGACACCACCCGAACTTCGGAAGTGGCGGATTCCGGCCTGTCGATCGCGGGCGTGCGCAACACCCGCTTCACCGTCGCGCCGCACGTCCAGTCCGACATCACCCAGGTGGATCAGTTGATCCTCGACGGGTCGGTGGCGATCTCGAAATACGACGATCTCGACAACTACACCAACTACCGCACCTACACGCTGAAGCCGACGTTGCAGCATTCCTTCAGCGAAACCCAGGCGACGACCTTCGCCCTCGAAGGGGTGCATTACGAAACCACCTCGGGCTCGGGCGTCACCACCGACACGCTGATCCCCCAGGTCGGCTGGGTGTCGCAGTTCTCTCCGCGCTGGAGGGCGTCGGGCTCGGTCGGCGTGCAGTACTCCACCACCTCGTACGATCTGGAGTTTCCCGGCCGCGAGGATGGCTCGGAGTGGACCCACTACTTCGACGTCGCGGTCAATTACGACGATCTCAACGACCATATCGCGTTCCAGACCAGCCGCAGACCCTCGTCGCTGTCGTCGGGAAACCAGGCGCAGACCACCCAGTTCAAGCTGACCGGCACGCATAATCTCAATCAGCGGCTCGACTTGAAATTGGGTCTCACTTACCAAATCTCCGACAGGTCCGGTTCAAATTCCTCCGGCAACAACGATATTACCTTTATCGAGGCCGCGCCGCAGTTGGTCTATCGTCTGACGGAGAAGCTCAACCTCAACCTGATGTACCGGCACCGGGAGCGCGAAATCGGCGATGCCGAGGCGACCTCCGATGCCGTGATGGTGACGCTGACCTTCCGTCCGGACGAATTCCGGATCGACTGACGGGCGCGCAGCCTCCGTGGGAAGCCAGATCCAACGGAGCGTCGCAATGGACTATTCGATCTACGACTACCTTGCGATCATTCTGAGGCGGAAGAAGGCGTTCCTCATCACCTTCGCGATCGTGTTCGCGATTGCGGTCATGGGTGCCCTCAACTGGTCGAAATACCGGTCCACCGCCACCATCCAGGTGGTGCCGTCGGACATTCCCGAAGGGATGACGATCCCGGTGGGGATGAACGCCGCCGATCTGATGCAGGCGCTCGTCGACCAGCGCATCACCCAGATCCAGCAGATCGTCACCTCGACCTCGAGCCTCGTCGAGATCATCACCAAGTTCGATCTCTATCCCGGCATCCGCCAGCGCACGCCGATCTCCGAGATCGCGGAGGGGATGGGCGACAAGGTGCGCCTCGAAATGGTCGGCGCCGATCTCTCCAATCCGGCCGCGTCGTCGAAGCTCCGCGCCTCGCAGATGGGCGCGATCGCCTTCACCTTGAGCTTCGATTATTCGGACCCGCTCAAGACCCAGCAGGTCGCCAACGAGTTGGTGTCGCGCTTCCTCGACGAAGACCTGAAGCAGCGCCGCGCCCAGGTGCGCGAGACCCAGGCGTTCCTCGACGCGCAGATCGCCGATCTCGAAAAGTCGATGCTCGACCAGGAGCGGCGGATCGCCGAATTCCGCGAGCGGCATCCGGACAGCCGCCCGGAATCCCTCGCCTTCAATCGTCAGATGGCGGCGACCACCGCGCTCAACCTCCAGAGTCTTCAGGCGCAGCTCGGCTCGGTCGAGCGGAACCGCGCCGACCTGCGCGGCCAGCTCGCCTCGACCGAGCCCTACACCCGGGTGATCGAGGACGGCGAACTGATGACCACCCCCGCCACCCAGCTCAAGGTGTTGCAGGCGAAGCTCGCGGCGATCTCCGGGCAATACGGCCCGCGCCACCCCGACGTCGTCAAGCTCACCGCGCAGATCGAAGCGCTCAAGGCCGAGACCTCGGGCGGGGGGCTGACCGCCGATCTCGAAAAGCAGCTCGCCGACGCGCGCGCCGAACTCGCCCGGGTCGAAAAGGTCTACGGCCCCAACCATCCCGACGTCCGCCAGGCCCAGCAGCGGATCGAAGCGCTGGAGGCGCGCTATTCCGCCGCCAGCCGCGCCGGAGCCAACCGCCGCACGGTCAAGGACGACGCCGACAATCCCGCGTATCTGATGCTGCAGGCGCAGATCAACGGCCTCGACGAGCAGTCGCGTTCGTTGCAGCGGCAACTCGTCGAGATGCGGACGCAGCACGAGCAGTACGAGGCGGCGGTGGCGGCCGCGCCCGCGATCGAGCAGGAACTCGCCGCGCTGAGCCGCGACTACGACAATTCCCAGGCGCGCTATCGCGAGCTCAAGACCAAGAAGCAGATCGCCGACATGACGGTGCAGATGGAGCAGTCGCGCAAGGCGCAGCGCCTCAACGTCATCAACCCGCCCGAAGTGCCGACCCGCACTCGTCCGGCGCGCACCCTGCTGCTGGCGGGCGGCTTCCTGTTCGCGGTGTTCTGCGGCTTCGCGGCGATCGTCGTCACCGAGGTGCTGAGCCGCCGCATCCACGGCGCCGGGCATCTCGCCGCGATCACCGGACTGTCGCCGCTGGTGATCATTCCCCATATTTCCACCCGCGCGGAACGCAGGGCCCGCCGGAATCGTTGGCTGATGGCGTTCGGCGGCGCGTTCGCCGCGGCCGGCGCGGCAGTGCTGGTGTTCGACCGCATGGTGATGCCGATCGACCTCGCCTGGACACTCTTCGCCCTCAAGATCGGCATCAACTAGCCGCCACGGAGCCGCATGGACAAGCTCGAAAAAGCCCTGCAGAAGGCGCGCCTCGACCGCGAACGGGTGCTGGCGGAGGTCACCACCATGCCGCCGCCCGAAGCCGCGCCCGCGCCGCCGCCCGAGCCGGCGCGCACCCGGGTTCTGCCGCTGTCGCCCGCCGAACTCGAACGCCACCGGTTGGTGGCGCGCTCCGGCAGCGGAGAAACCGTCGATCTCTTCCGCATGCTGCGCACCAAGGTGATGCAGCAGATGCAGGGGGCGGGGCTGCGCACGCTGGCGATCACCAGTCCGCAATACGGAGACGGCAAGACCACCATCGCCATCAATCTCGCGATGAGCCTCGCGCTCGACGTCAAGCAGACGGTGCTGCTGGTCGACGCCGACATGCGCAAGCCGTCGGTTCACGATTTCCTCGGCATTCGCCCCGAGGCCGGGCTCGACGACTACCTGCTGCGCGATCTGCCGATCTCGCAGTGCCTGCTCAAACCCGATATCGACCGCCTGGTGGTGCTTCCGGTGGCGAATTCGCTCCAGGACTCCTCCGAACTCCTCGGCACGCCGAAGATGGCGAAGCTCGCCGAGGAGCTGAAGACCCGCTATCCCGACCGCATCGTCATCTACGACATGCCGCCGCTGCTGACTCAGGACGACACCCTGGCGTTCCTGCCCCTGGTCGACGGCGTGCTGCTGGTGGTGCGCGACGGCGTCTCGCCGATCGCCGACGTGCGCGCCTGCGCCGAAAGCCTCGCCGGACGCAACTTCCTCGGCACCATACTCAACGATTCGCGTTTTTCCGCCTGAGGCGGAGCCTTCCGCGTTCTCCACGACGAGCGGTATCGCGACCTCCAGCGAAAGGATGTCCCCGTGATCGATCGCCTCGCACTGTCCTTGTGCCTCGGGTTGGCGCTGGCCGCGCCCGCCCGGGCGGAAACGCCGGAACTCGTCGGCGTCAACCTTGCCAATGCCGGGTTCGGCGGTTCGGCCCGCCCCGGCACGCACGGCGTCAACTATCTCTGGCCGAAGCCGTCCGACATCGACCTCTACGCCGATCGCGGCGCCACTGCGGTGCGTGTCGCGTTCCTGTGGGAGCGGATGCAGCCCGAACTGTTCGGCCCCCTCGACCCGGCCGAGGCGGGCCGCCTCGACGCCCTGGTGAAGAAGGGCGACGCGCGCGGCGTCAGGGTGATCCTCGACCCCCACAACTACGCCGCCTATTACGACAAGCTGATCGGTTCGCCCGAGGTGCCGACCGCCGCGTTCGCCGATCTCTGGACCCGTCTCGCCACGCGCTACCGCGACAACCCTTCGGCGGTGTTCGGGCTGATGAACGAGCCCAACAAGCACAACGCCGAGGACTGGGCGCCGATCGCCCAGGCCGGGCTCGACGCGATCCGCGCCGCCGGGGCGAAGCAACTGGTGCTGGTGCCCGGCACCCGCTGGTCCGGCGCGCACGCGTGGCTGGCCAAGGACGGCAGCCTTTCCAACGCCGAGGCCCTGGGCGGGATCAAGGATCCGGCGAACAACTTCGCCTTCGAGGTGCACCAGTACTTCGATTCCAACACCTCGGGCACCAAGCCGGAGTGCGTGTCGGCCGAGATCGGCGTGCAGCGTCTATCGGGCTTCAACGCCTGGCTCCACGAGACCGGCAACCGGGGCTTCCTCGGCGAGTTCGGCGCGTCGAAGCAGCCGGTATGCATGGAGGCGTTGCGCAACACCCTTCAATTCATCGCCGACAATTCCGACGTATGGGTCGGGTGGACCTATTGGGCCGCCGCGCCGTGGTTCGGCGATTACATGTTCAACGTCTATCCGCCCGATCCTGCGCGGTTTCCGCAGATCGAGATTCTCGACCAGGCGATGCGGAGGTAGACCGCCCGTGGACGGCCTCGGCTCCATCGACAGGACCAACGCGATCGGCCGCGCCGCCGCGCCGCTCGGCCGCGCGAGCCGTTCGGCGCTGCCGTATCTGCTGCTGTCGGGGGCGATCTACTACAACGCCGGGCTCGCCTTCCTCAACGCCCACGGCCTCCGCCTCACCGAGGCGCACGTCGCCGTTACCGAACTCGCGATCCTGTTCGCCACCGCGATGTTCCTGATGTTCCGCTGGGGCAGGCTCGGCCCGAACCGCGCGTTCGTGATCGCGTCGTTCTGCGTGTTCCTGTTTCTGTTCGTGTGGGTGACGTTCACCAACGGCATCGTCTTCGTGCGCACGCCGCGCGAGTTCGCGATCGTCTGCATGTTCTACCTCGTCGGCACCCAATGTCCGCCGGAGCGGATGCTCGGAGCGTTCCGCTCGATCACCCTCGTGACCCTCGCGGTGCTGCTGATCGAGGGGTTCGCGGTGCCGCTCTACGTCTGGCTGTTCCAGCCCGCCGACTATTTCGCCAACACCCGCGGCATCGAGAAGTTCTCGCTCGACGACAGCGGCCTGTTCCGCAATTCCCTGGGGTTCGCCGGGCGCTTCTCCTACGGCCTGTTCGGGCAGCGGCGGCTGTCGTCGGTGTTCCTCGAACAGGTGTCGCTCGCCAATTTCGCGATGGTGCTGACGATCTTCGCGGTCACCTGGTGGGAGCGGATGAAGCGCTTCGACCGCCTACTGTTCGTGGTCGCGGTGGTGCTGATGATCCTCTCCAACAGCAGCCGCACCGGCACCGCGCTCTGCCTGCTGATGGCGCTCGGCTACTGGATCTTTCCGAAACTGCCGAAGAGCTTCTACGGCGCGGCGATGCCGGCGTTGCTGCTGGTCGCGGCGCTGCTGTTCTATCGCCCCGAACAGGGGTTCTCGGATACGCTCGCCGGGCGCATCGGCCACACCGTCGGCCTGCTCGCGCGCATGGACCTGTCGGATCTCGTCACCGGCGACGTCGCCAACATCGCCCGCACCGGCGATTCCGGATACGCCTACCTCGTCTACGCCACCACGGTGGTGGGGCTGGCGTATTTCTGGATCTTCCTGTGGGTGCTGTTGCCCGCCGAGAGCGCGATGGACAAGCGCTTCGCGTTTTCGGCCCTTCTGTTCATCTGCGTCAACCTGATGGTCGGCGCGGCGATCCTGTCGATCAAGGTAAGCGCGCCGCTGTGGATGATCTGCGGCTGCCTCGCCGCGCAGGCGGAGGCGGTGCGCGCCGCCCGGCCCAAGCCCGCGCCGCTGTTCCGTCAGGTGGGGGCGACATGAGAAACCCCAACCGCGCGTCCCTCGCTCCCGATCAGGCCAAGGCCCTGGCGATCCTGCTGGTGGTGTTCGGCCACGTGCTGCGCGGCCTCGAACGCGGCGGTCTGGTCGCCTTCGACGGCGTCTGGCGGACCGTCGACTGGGCGATCTACCTCTTCCACATGCCGTTGTTCTTCTACCTCTCCGGCCTGTTCTTCGCGCAGACGGTGGCGAAGGCGGGCTATCTCGGCATGCTCAGGCGCAACCTCGTGGTGCTGGTGGGGCCGCTGGTGGTGTGGTCCTACATCCAGGTCGGCATGCAATACGTCTTCTCCGGCAGTTCCAACCTCAAGGTCGGCCTCGACGACGTGATCTCGGCGCCGTTTCCCCCGGCGCAGCAGTTCTGGTTCCTCGGCGTGCTGTTCGTGGCGATGGCGGTGGCGGGGCTGCTGCCCGCCCTCGGCGCGTCCCGCCGCGCCGCCGCCGCCGCGTGCGTCGCCGCTCTCGCCGCGCGCGTCGGCCTCGACGGCTGGATCAAGACCGCGTTCGAGAGCGGACCGTACTGGTTCCTGGTCGGCCAGTTCCTCTGGCATTTCCCGTTCCTGCTGCTGGGCATGGCGTGCGGCAACGCCGCGATGGACCGCGCCGGGGCGCACCCCCTGGCGTTCCTCGTCGCCTTCGCGGTGGTGATGGCGGCGGCGCTGCCGGTCGCACCCGAGACCCCGCCGTTGTTCGCCGGGGTGACGGTGGCCCTGGTGCTGCTGTTCTACAAGGTGTTCATGGAAGCGGCGGCGCGCGAGGCGCCCACGCCCGGGCCGGTCGGTCGGGCGCTCGCGTTCGTCGGCGCCAACAGCATGATCATCTTCCTCTCCCACGTGATCTTCGGCGCGGGAATGCGGGCGCTGCTGGTGCGCCTCGGGGTGTTCGACGTCGGCCCCCATCTCGTCTTCGGCACCGCCGCCGGAATGATCCTGCCCCTGTTCCTGGTGCCGGTGGGCCTCGCGATGCAGCGCCGCGCCGCGCTGTTCACGCGGATCGCCCTGCCGGTCCGCGCCGGAAGGAGCGTCGCCTGAATGACCGAAGCCGCGATCCCGCCGCTCGCCGCCCCGCCCGCGAAGCCCGAACTCGCGCTGCTCGCGCGTATCACCCCGATGCCCGACGCGGCGGCGAAGGCGGCGTTTCTCGCTTCGCTGACCGCGCCGTTGAAGCCGACGGTGGTATCGTTCCTGAACGCCCACGCCTTCAATCTCGCCGAGCGCGACGCCGAGTTTCGCGCCAACCTGATGGCGGCGGACGCGCTGTTCCGCGACGGCGTCGGGGTTTCGGCGATGCTGCGCCTGCTGGGCGCGGACGCCGGGCTCAACATGAACGGCACCGACCTGATTCCGGAGATTCTCCGCGCCTGCCGCGGCCGCCGCGTCGCCCTCGCGGGGACGGCCGAGCCGTGGCTCTCGCGTGCCGCCACCGAGCTGCGCGAGCAGGGGCAGGTGATCGTGCAGGCGATCGACGGCTTCCAGGGGCTTGCCGCCACCGTCAACCACCTCTGCGCCTGCGACGCCGATCTGTTCGTTCTGGCGATGGGAATGCCGCGTCAGGAGGAGGTGGCGGCCGAGCTCGCGGCGCGCCTCGACCGTCCGGCGGTGATCCTCAACGGCGGCGCGATCCTCGATTTCATTGCCGGGCGCTTCCCCCGCGCGCCCGCAATCTGGCGGCGGCTGCGCCTCGAATGGCTCTATCGTCTGATCCACGAGCCGCGGCGTCTGTGGCGGCGCTACATTCTCGGCGGCGTCGTCTTCGCATTTCACGGCGCGCGCCTGCGCCTGCTGCACGGAAGGTTGAAGCCCCATGCCCGATAGGATCCAGATCGTGCATCTGGTGCGACAGTACGCACCCTCGGTCGGCGGACTGGAGGACGCGGTGGCGAACCTCTGCAAGCATCTGTCCGACATGCCCGATCTGCGGGTGCGGGTGGTCACGCTCGACCGCCTGTTCTCCGATCCGGAGCGGGTGCTGCCGCGCGCCGCGACCGTCGACGGCATTCCGGTGGCGCGCATTCCCTGGCACGGGTCGAGCCGCTATCCGCTCGCGCTCTCGGTGCTGAAACCGCTGGAGCAGGCCGATCTCGTCCACGTTCACGCGGTCGACTTCTTCTTCGACTACATGGCCTGGACCAAGCCGATCCACCGCCTGCCGCTGGTCGCTTCGACCCATGGCGGGTTCTTCCACACCGAATTCGCGGCGCGGGCCAAGAAGGCGTATTTCGAGACCGTCACCCGCGCCTCGTGCCGCGCCTACCACACCATCTGCGCCTCGTCGGAAAACGATGCCGCCACCTTCCGCCGGATCGCACCGAAGAAGACGATCGCGATCGAGAACGGCGTCAACGTCGACAAATGGGCCGGGGCGGGGAGCCCCGAGGCCACCCGCACCCTGATCTTCATCGGCCGCTGGTCGTCCAACAAGCGGGTGCCGCTGCTGATCGACCTGGTCGCGGCGCTGCGCGCGGGCGGCACCGACTGGCGGTTGATCGTCGCCGGGGTGCCGGACGCCGAAACCGAGGAGAGCCTCGCCGCGCACGCCCGCGACAAGGGGGTCGCCGCCGCCGTCGAGGTTCACGTCAAGCCCGACGTCGCGGCGCTCAAGGGGCTGATCGCGCGGGCGGGCTACGTCGCCTCGGCCTCCGCCTACGAAGGGTTCGGCCTCACCATCGTCGAGGGGCTCTCGGCCGGGCTGCTGCCGGTGGTGTCGCCGCTCGCGCCGTTCCTCAAGCTCGTCGACGCGCTCGGCGACGGCGTGGTGATCGACGCCGCCGATCTTGCCGCCAGCGCCGACCGGCTGGAGGCGGCCTACCGGCGGCATGCCGAGGATTTCCCCGCCCGCCGGACGGCGGCGATGGCGCTTGCCGCGCGCTATGCCTGGCCGGGCGTGGCGCAACGCTTCCGCGAGGTCTACGACCGCGCCCTGGCGCGGCGGAGACCGCGGAAATGAGTCTTCAGTCGCGGATGGCGAAGGGGGTGATGTGGTCGCTGCTGGAGAAGGGCGGCCAGCAGGGCATCTCGTTTCTGGTGTTCATGGTGATCGCCCGGCTCGTCGGCCCCACCGAATACGGCCTCGCCAACATCTGTTTCGTCTTCTTTACCATCGCCAACCTGTTGATCCTGGCGGTGGTCGATGGCGTCGTCAGTCTCCAGATCGAGGACGACCAGCGCCTTTCGACGCTGTTCTGGACCGCGCTGGCGGTCGGCCTGGGGTTCGCGGCGATCGCGATCCTCGGCGCGCAACCGCTCGCCGAGGCGATGGACGAACCCCGCCTGCGCGACCTGATCCTGTGGTTTTCGGCGATCCCGCTGCTGCTGTCGCTCGCCTCGGTGCCGACGATGCTGGTGCTGAAGGAGCTCGATTTCCGCGTCTACGCGCTGCGCTCGATCGCCGCGTCGCTGATCGGCGGCGCGGTGGGGATCGCCGGCGCGTTCCAGGGCATGGGGGCGTATGCGCTGATCCTGCAGCAGATCACCCTGTTCACGGTGTCGAACGTGGTGGTGTGGCTGTCGGTGCGCTGGCGGCCGCGCCTGCGCTTCGATCGCGCGAGCCTTGCCGAGACGATCCGCCCCGGCATTCGTATGGCGGGCACGATGATCGTTACCGTGGCCGAGCGCGAGGTGCCGCGCATCCTCATCGTCGCCTTCCTCGGGCCGCTCGCGCTCGGCTTCTATTCGTTCGTCGCGCGGGTGCGCTACGCGATCCAGGATATCTTCGTCAACCCGCCATTCTCGGTGTTCTACCCGTCGCTCGCCAAGCTCAACCACGACCGCGCCGCGCAGCAACAGATGCTCGGGTTGTTCGTGGTCGCCACCGGGGTACTGATCTTCCCGACGCTCGCCTGCGCCGCGGTCGCCGCGCCGCTCTACGTCACCCTGTTCTTCGGCGGCAAATGGGCCGACGTGGTGCCGCTGCTGCAGGTGTTCATCCTCTGCGGCGCGGTGCTGCCGCTGCAGTACGTGGTGCGCGAGATGATGCGCACCCACAACCGTCTGCACCGCTTCCTCCGCCTCCAGGTGGCGTACGTCGCCGCGGTGCTGGCGGCGAGCGCGGCGGCGCTGCCGTTCGGCCTGCTGGCGATGGCGGCGGCGACGCTGGCGGTGGGGGTGGCGTTTCTGCCGGTCTACTTCCGCGCCTTGCAGCGGTGGGAAGGGGTGGCGTTGTGGGGCGATCTCGCCGGGCTGTGGCGGCCGCTCGCGGCCTCCGGCGCGATGGCGGCGGCGATCGCCGGATATGCCGCCAGCCCCTGGGCGGCGGCCGATCCGTGGTTTCGGCTGCTGCTGGCGCTGTTGGCGGGCGGCGCGGCGTTCGGCCTCGCCGGCGCGCTGCTGTTGCGCCGCGACGTGCGCCGTCTCGTCGGGTTCTTCCGCCGCCGTCGCGTCGGCGAGGCCTGAGCTACGGCACGTAGGCGGGCAGCCGGGCGATCTGCTCGCCGAGGAACGCGGTCAGGCGCTGATCCGCCTCGACGATGTCGCCGGTTTCGGTGATCGGCGTGATCAGGCGGATCAGCGCGCCGTCGCTGCGGCGGTCGGTGAGCGAGCGCTTGATCAGGTTCCATTTGATCTCGCCGGTGGTGGCGAGGTCCCGGCCCTGCTCGCGATACCAGAAGTAGACCAGCAGGCGCTGCTCGCCCTTCTTGATGATGCCGCGGTTGACTTTGAGCGGTGCGCCTTGCGCCGCCGGATACGGCATCTCGACACGCGCGAGGTCGGCGATCTCCCAGCCGGTTCCCGGCAGGCACACCAGCGGCGAATGGGTCGAGGATCCGGTCTGCTGGGTGGCGTAATAGGCGATGTAGAGCCCCACCGGCACGTCGGCCGGGCCGCGTTGATAGGTGGCGAGGAGATAGTCGTCGAGCCGGAGCGCCCGCAGCTCTTCCGGGGTCAGGGTTTCGCGGCGGCCCAGCCATTCGCCACCGACCATCGGCCAGTCGACGAACTGGCGGCGTGGCGGCACGTTCTCGGGACCGGTTCCGGCTTCGAGAACCGTGCTCTGCGCCACCAGCGCGAGGGCGAGCCCGGCGATCAGCGGCACCGCTGCCCGTCCGCCCGGGGTATGGCCGCCCGAGGTCATCGGCCCCTCGGTCTCGACCCCGTTGAAGCCGCCCGTACCGCCGCGCCGGGTGAGGCGCAGCAGCCCCCAGCTCGCCAGCGCCAGCACGCCGAGGCTCAGCAGGAACACCGCGAAACCCTGTGCCCAGTGCAGCGAATCGTCGAGCACGATCATGTAGCCGCGATCCACCGCCCAGCCCACCGAGACGATCCGCGCGGCGTTCATCGCGATGGTGATCGGGATGGTGGCGGCGAAGATCAGGATCCGGTCGCGCCAGCCGGTGTGGACGAGGAACGCCATCATGTAGCCGAAGCTCATCAGCGGAAACAGATAGCGCAGCCCGCTGCACGCCTCGGCCGCCTCCAGCTTGATGGTGCCGAGGTCGATGATGTTGCCGTCCTGGAACGCGGCGATGCCGAGGGTTTGCAGCCCCCAGGTGCCGAGCACCGAGGAGAGCAGTTGCAGCTCGGCGGTGAGGCGGGCGAACAGCGTCACCGGCAGCGGCACGGTGAAGAACAGGAAGACGTAGGGCGCGAGCAGGGTGCGCATCGTCCGCCAGCCGCCGACGAACACGATCAGCCCGCCGACCGCGATCAGGAACGCGGTGGTGGAGACCCAGTTGTTGACGATCAGGTCGCCCGCCCATTTCAGCAGCACCGCCGCCGCCACGATCGCCGCGCCCGCGACCGGCGCCGGCCGCAGCGACGGGCGGTCGTGCTTCAGCCGGCCCACCGCCCAGGCGGCCGCGAGCGGCGGGATCAGCCAGCAGTGGCTGTATTCGTCGATCTCCCACGCCTTGATCTGCCCGGCGAGGGTGCGGTGGAACAGCGCAGCCAGGGCAGCCGCGCACAGCACCGCGAGGATCGCCGAGACGACGCGGTGCGCCGGGCTTCCTTCGGGGAAGCCGGGCGCACCGGGAAATTTCACCACCTTACGCTCCGGCCCGTCGTCGCGGGCGGCGGCGGCTTCGCGTAGCAGGATGGTCAATAGACGTTCTCCCCTCGGATCACTTTGGCGGTGCGGAAGAGGATTTCGATGTCGAGGAACAGCGACCAGTGCTCCATGTAGTAGAGATCGGCCTCGACGCGGCGGCGGATCTTTTCCTCGGTGTCGGTCTCGCCGCGCCAGCCGAGCACCTGCGCCCAGCCGGTGATGCCGGGCTTGACCTTGTGGCGTGCCGCGTACTCGTGGACCACCTCCTCGAACAGGCGACCGGCGGCCTTGGTGTTGACCGCGTGCGGCCGCGGCCCGACCAGCGACATCTCGCCCGAGATGACGTTGAAGAGCTGCGGCAGTTCGTCGAGGCTGGTGCGGCGCAGGAAGGCGCCGACGCGGGTGATGCGCGGGTCCCTGCGGGTGGTCTGGATGTCGCAGTCCGCGTCGCTCATGTCGTGGTACATCGAGCGGAACTTGAACACCGAGATCAGCGAGTTGTTGTAGCCGTAGCGGTTCTGGCGGAACAGCACCGGGCCCTTGCTGTCGAGCTTGATGGCGATCGCGCAGACGAGCATCACCGGCAGCGCCACCACCATGATGCCGAGGCCGAACACCAGATCCTCGGTACGCTTCAGCAGCGCGCCCCATTCGCTGATCGGCTTGCGGTAGATGTTGTAGACCGGGATGCCGTCGACCGAGGAGAACCCGGTGTCGAGAAAGTGCAGGCTGATGCCGTCGGGCGCCATCCGCACGTTGCAGGGGATCACCTTGAGCCGTTCGAGGATGCCGAGCAGACGCGCCTCGGCGTGCCAGGGCAGGGCGACCAGGATTTCGTCCACCCGGTGGTCGCGGGCGAAGACGATCAGGTCCTCCACCGTGCCGGTGATCGGCAGCGCGCCCGCGGCCTTCTGCAGACGTTCCTTGCGGTCGTCGAAGATGCCGATCACCCGCGTCCAGGGTTCGCGCTGTTCGCGCAGTTGGGCGATCAGCCGCTGCCCCGACTTGCCCGCGCCGACCACCGCGATGTTGCGGGCGATCGTGCCGCGCTCGGCGGCCGAGATCAGCAGCGAGTGCACGCCGATGCGGATCAGGCACATCGTCATCGCGCCGAGGCTGACGATGTTGATCGGGCCGTCCCAGGGCCAGGCGAACGCGCCGGCGAGATCGAGCGCCCACAGCACCGCGCATTCGATCAGCGCGATCGCGAGGCCGTTGACCAGGATGTAGGTGAGTTGGGCGGTGACGTTCGAAAGCCGGGAGGCGCGATAGGCCCCCGAGGCGAACATCAGGTAGAGCAGACTGCCGGCGAACAGTCCGTCGGTGATCTTCCAGATTCGCGCGGCCTCGGGCGGCGCGGCGCTCGCCTGGAGATAGGAGAGGATGAAGAACCCCGACATCGCCGCGAGATCCAGCAGCGCCACCAGCGTCACTACCGTGGCGCCGTTGAGGCTCAGACTCTTCTTGAAGGTTTCGGCGCGGGTCGCCTCGGTTACGATCTGATGCATGATTTCACCAGCGGTTTCGCAGGTTTCGCGCGCGAAACCGGGCAGCGAGCCCGGGATCTTCGCGCCGGATGCCGTCTTCGACCACTCGTACTCGAAACCGCGCGCGGGAACCGTTGCGCGTGCCTCAGGCCGTCCCCCCCCCGAGTGTTCCGCCGGTTGTCCGCAAGCTCCGACGGGGATTGACGAATCCGGGTCGTGGCGGATGGCGGGTAATTTCCAGAAAAAAACCGGACCGACCCTTGCAATTGTCGGTACGGAGCATTCATCCAGTATATGCGCCCGCCAAGAGGCATTTCAACCATCCCACCATGACGGGTTCAGGACAGTGGCTTCCCTTCGCTTCGCTCCCGATCGACCTTCGCCGCGTCCGATGACGCCGTGTCCCCGTGCGCGCGGGCGGGTACGGGGCTGACCGTCGTCGTCGGCGGCCGGGCACCGCGCCCGGGTGTGGGTTCGCGTGGTTCCGTAACCCTTCAGCGGCAATCTCGGAGCAGCGACATGACCTTACGTAGTGTGCGGTTCCTGCTGATGGCGCTCGGTCTCGCGGTCGTCGTCGCAGGGTGTTCCGACCCCGAGCAGCGTGCGGCGAAGTATATCGATAGCGGCATGCAGTACCTCGCCCAGGGCCAGTACGAGAAGGCCCGGGTCGAGTTCAAGAACGCCGGGCGGATCAAACCCACCGATCCCGAGATCCGCTATCGCCTCGCGCTCGTCGACGAGGCCCAGGGCAACCTGCGCGCTGCGTTCGTGGGCTTCCGCGAGGCGGAAAACCAGAACCCGCGTTTCCGCCCGGCGCTGCTCAAGCTCGCCGAATACTACATGGCGGGCGAGCGCTACGGCGAGGTCGAGAAGCGTCTCGCGATCGTCGCCGAGGATGCGCCCGACGACCCCGGTCTGCACGCGATCCGCGCGGCGCTGCACCTGCGCCGCGGCGAGCACTCCGCCGCCGAGGCCGAGGCGCGCGCGGCGCTCGCCAAGGACCCCGGGCAGCCGGGCGCGATCGCCGTTCTCACCGGCCTCTACACCGCCACTGACCAGCCGGAGAAGGCGGTGGACATCCTCGAGGAGGGAATCCGCCGCCATCCGCGCGACATTTCGCTGCTGCAACTGCGCGTCACCCTCTATCGCAAGCTCGACGACGTCGACAAGGCCGCCGCCGCGTACGACGCGCTGTTCGCGCTGCGGCCCAACGACGCCGGGCTGCGCGCCGAACTCGGGCGGATGCTGGTGGCGGCGAAGCGTCCCGATCAGGCCGAGAAGGCGCTGCGCGACGGCGTCGCCGCGCAGCCGGGCAATCCGCAGATGAAGAGCCAGTTGATCGCCTTCCTCAACGAGGTGCGCGGCACTCCGGCGGCCGAGGCGCAGGTGCGCGCGTTCATCAAGGCCGAGCCGGACAACAACGCCTACAGCTTCTGGCTGGCCGAAATCCGCCTGCGCCAGGGCGACGTGGACGGCGCGGTGGCGACCCTCGACGAGGTGATCTCGCGGCAGCGCACCGAGCCCGGCGGCCTTGCCGCCAAGGCGATGCTGGCGCAGATCAACCTCGGCCGCGGCGACCGCGAAACCGCCGAACGACTGATCGCCGAGGTGCTCGCCCGCGCGCCCACCAATCCCGAGGCGCTCTACATGCGCGCCTCCCTCGCGTTCGAGAAGGGCGACACCCAGAGCACCGTCACCGACATCCGCACCATCCTGCGCGACAACCCGCGCGCCGCGAAGGTCTATCAACTCCTGGCCGAGGCGCTGCTGCAACAGGGTCGCCTCGATCTCGCGATCGAGACCCTCAGCCAGTTCCTCGAACTCGATCCCGGCAACCGCGTCGCCAAGGTGCGCCTCGCGCAGCTCCATCACATCAACGGCGACACCAATCGCGCTCTGGCGATGCTCGCGGCGGTGACCGAGGCGGAGCCCGACTTCGCGGTGGCGTGGGAGACGCGCGCGCGCATCGCGATCGAAACCAAGAATTGGCAATCCGCCGAGGCGGCGCTCGCGAGGCTGGCCTCCATCGAGGGTCAGGCGCGCCTCGCCCGGTACCTCCACGGCGAGGTGCTGGCCAATACCGGCAAGACCGACGAGGCGGCGAAGGTGTTCACCGAGGTGATCGACGCCGATCCCAACGATCCGATCGCCGAGCGCGCGGTGATCGCCCTGGTGCCGGCGATGAAGAAGCTCGGCCGCACCGACGAGGCCACCAAGTATCTCGACGGTCTCGACCTGACGAATCCGGCGGCGCTCACCGTGCTCGCCGAGGCGCACGCGAGCCGCGGCCGTCTCGATCGGGCCGCCGCGACGGTCGACAAGGCGATCGCGCAGTCCCCTGCGCGGCCCGAGCCCTACGTTCTGCGCGCCCGGCTCTACATTACCGAGAAACAGCGAATTCCCGCCGTCGACATCCTCCGGCGCGGCATCGCCGCGGCTCCGGCGGACCTGCATATGCCGATGATGCTCGCCGATCTCTACAGCCAGATGGACCGCGTGTCCGACGCGATCGCGCTCTACGAGAACGTTCTGCAGCGCAACCCGAGCCTCGACATCGCGGCGAACAACATGGCGCAGCTGATCGCCGACCATCAGTACGCCGATCCGGCGGCGCTCGAAAAGGCGCGCCGCGTCGCCGAGCGCTTCATCCAGGCGCAGAACCCGCTGTTCCAGGATACCCTCGCCTGGGTCTACGTGCGCCAGGGGCAGTACGAGCAGGCGCTGCCGATCCTCGCCCGCGTCACCGCCACCGCCAATCTGCCGCGGCAGATCCACTACCATTACGGCAAGGCGCTGGCGCTGGCGGGCGACAAGGCGGCGGCCCGCAAGCAGCTCGAACTCGCGGTCAGGGACGGCCGCCCGTATCCGGGGCTGGAGGACGCCAGGCAACTGCTCGGCACGCTCTGATCTTCCGGCTGCGGCGGGGGCTCGGGCTCCCGCCGCTAGTCGGCGGAGTAGGGGATGAGCACCTTCTGCATTACCGCCGTCGGCGTTTCGGCATAGCCGAAGCCCTGGTAGAAACCCATCACGCCGGCGTTGCTGCGCCGCACCAGCAACTGGATCTTCGGCACGCCTCGGGCCTTCACCCATGCCTCCGCCGCCGCCACGAGCGCGCGGCCGATGCCTTCGCCGCGCCGCGCCGGGTCGACGGCGAGGTAGTAGATCCAGCCGCGGTGGCCGTCGTGGCCGACCATCGCCGATCCGACGATCGCCTCTCCCGCCAGCGCCAGCAGCACGTCGGAAGCCGCCCGGTCGCGGGCGCGGTGGAAATCGGCGACCGGATCGTTGGTCGGCACCACGAGATTGCAGGCGCGCCACAGAGCGACGGCGGTTTCGGCCTCGTCGGCGCGGGCGGGGCGGATGGTCACGGGCATGTCGAACTCCGGAGCGGGGAGGGGCGGGCGGCGGAGCGCCTTATGGGCGGGCGGAAAAGCGCGTATGATCGTATGGATTCATCATCTTGACTCCGATGTGCCCGGCGCGATAGCCCAGAGGGTCCCGCCGCCGCGGCTCCGGCCAACGCCATCGAGGAGGAGGAACCCGCGATGACCGGGCCGTTCGAGATCATTCCGTCCGTGCGACAGGCCAAGATCCTTCCGTTCGCCCTGTCGTGCCCCAGCCGCTACGTGCTGATCAGCGGTCTCGACGTCAGCGTCCTCAAGGCCAGCGTCGAGGAGATCCACGCCGCGCGCAAGATCGCCATCGTCAACCCGAGCCTGGTCGGCGGGCTGGCGTCGGATGCGACCGGCCTGCGCCTGCTGCGGCAGCACTTCGGCGTCGACATGATCGCGTCGAGCAGTCTTCAGCAACTCCAGCAGGCGCGGCGGGAAGGGCTGATGTGCATCCAGCGACTGTTCCTGGTCGATTCGTACGCCTGGGATTCGGCGCTCGCGGCTCTGCGGAACTCCAAGGTCGACGCCGTCGAAATTCTTCCCGGGCATATGTCGGTCAAGTTCGCGGCCTCGCTCAAAACCAAGGGCGTGCCAATGCTTGCGGGTGGATTCATCAAGTCCCGGAAGGAAGTGCAGGAGATTCTCGCCGCCGGGTACACCGGCCTCACCACGTCGCAGCGCGATCTCTGGAATTATGAGTGTCCAGTCGCTTAGCCGCGGTCGCGGAGTCGCCGCGCCCGGCGATGCGGAGTGCGCGCGAGCAGTGCGTTGCGGGCGAGGCCCCACCCGATGGAATGGGTGCCGCTTGACAACGGGCACGGAGTGTGGAAGCCTGCTGATCACGGAAAGTTGAATGCCGTTCGGCGCAGCCGTCTATTGATCCTGTGAAAGGATCGGACGATGCCGGGGTTCCGGTTCGTCAGGCAGGCTCAAATCGGACAGGCGAAATTCTAGCTTTCCGTAACATGCGATAATTGGACTGGCTACGGATCGAAGCCGCTTTTAATCCCGTCTCGGGATTATGGCGGCTTTTTTGTATTCGAAGTTGCGTGAAGTCCTTCGGTTTGGTGGCGTTCAACTCGTCGGGAGGCTTCCATGGAAATCATTTCCGCGTTTTTGAAACTCGGGCCATCGGTGATGATGCCCATCGTGTTTTTCATCCTCGCCCTGATCTTCGGGGTCAAACCCGGGCAGGCGTTCAAGGCCGGCATGCTGGTGGGGATCGGGTTCGAGGGCATCGGGCTGGTGATCGGCCTGCTGCTCGGCAGCCTCGGTCCGGCGACCGAGGCGATGGTGCAGCGGTTCGGGCTGAACCTGCGGGTGCTCGACGTCGGTTGGCCGGTCGGCGCGCAGATCGGCTGGCGGTCGCCGCTGGTGCCGCTGGTGGTGTTCGGCGGGCTCGGCATCAACGTGGTACTGCTGCTGGTGCGCTTCACCAAAACCGTCAACATCGACATCTTCAATTACTGGCTGATTCTCCTGCCCGCGACGATCGTCTACGCCAATACCGGCAGCGTCGCCCTCGGCTGCGGCGCGGCGTTCGCGTTGCTGATCGTGGCGCTGTTCATCGCCGATCGCACCGCGCCGCTGATTCAGAAGTCGTTCAACCTGCCGGGGGTCTCCTTCGCCCATTCGACCACCGCGATGTATGCGCCGCTCGGATGGATCGTCAACGCGATCATCGAGCGCATCCCCGGCCTGCGCGCCATCGACGCCAATCCCGAAGCCATCAACAAGCGCTTCGGCATTCTCGGCGAGCCGCTCACCCTCGGCATCATCTTGGGCGTCGGGCTCGGCCTTCTCGCCGGGTGGGACGTCGGCGAGGTGTTCAATCTCGGCATCAAGATGGCGGCGATCATGGTGCTGCTGCCGGTGATGATCGGGGTGCTGGTGCAAGGGCTGGTGATCGTCCGCGACGCCGCCGAGGTCAGCCTCAAGAAGCACTTCCCCAATCGCGAGTTCTACATCGGCCTCGATACCGCGCTGTTGATCGGCGAACCCGCGGTGCTCGCTACCGGGCTCCTGATGATCCCGATGGCGCTGCTGCTGGCGATGGTGCTGCCCGGCAACCGGGTGCTGCCGTTCGTCGATCTCGCGTCGCTGCTGTTCTTCCTGCCGATGGCGGCGCCCTACTGCAAGAACAACATCTTCCGGCTTCTGTGCACGGCGGCGCTGGTGATGGTGGTGACGCTCTACACCGCCGGCGATCTCGCGCCCGGCTATACCAAGGCGGCTGCGATGACCGGCGTTTCGCTTCCTGGCGAGGCGGGCGACCGCGAGGTGGTCAATCTCGTCGCGCCGCATACCACGCCGCAGGGCTGGGCGATCGTCAAGCTGCTGTCGGCGTTGAAGTGACGCCCGACGGAATGCGGAGGAACCACGATCCGGAAAACCGGACGCGAACAGGGAGCTTCAAGAAATGCCTAAATATCTCATTGGGATAGATAACGGCGGGACGGTCACGAAGACGGTTCTGTTCGGCACCGACGGCGAAACCGTCGCGATCGCCAGCCGCAAGTCCGACGTGCGCATGCCGCACCCGGACTGGACCGAGCGCGACATGACCGAGATGCGCGAAACCAACATGGACTGCATCCGCGAGCTGATCGCCACCTCGGGCGTCGATCCCGCCGACATCGTCGGGATCGGGGCGACCGGCCACGGCAACGGCCTCTATCTGCTCGACGATGCGGGCAAACCGGTGCGCCCGGCGATCATCTCCACCGATACCCGCGCCAAGGACTTCATCGACCGCTGGTATGCCGACGGCACCCACGCCAAGCAGTTGCCGCGCACGATGCAGTCGATCTGGGCGGGTCAGCCGCCGGCGCTGCTGGCGTGGCTCAAGGCGCACGAGCCGGAGAGCTACGCGCGGACGCGCTGGGTGCTGTCGTGCAAGGACTATCTCGGCTACTGCCTCACCGGCAAGGTCGCCTACGAGGTCACCGACGCCAGCGCTTCGAGCCTGATGAATCTCTCGACCCGCCGTTTCGACCGCGAGGTTCTCGAAACCTGGGGGATCGGCGAGGTCATCGACAAGCTGCCGGAGGTGATCGATTCCGGCGAGGTTCGCGGCGGCGTCACCGCGGCCGCCGCGGCGCGCACCGGGCTGCGTGAGGGTACGCCGGTGGTGGGCGGAATGATGGACGTGCACGCCGCGGCGGTTGCCACCGGCGTGACCGACGACACCCGCCTGTGCGTGGTGGCGGGCACCTGGAGCATCAACGAGTATGTCAGCACCGCGCCGGTGGTGAGCGAAGAGCTGTTCATGACCAGCCTGTTCTGTACTCCCGGCCGCTGGCTGATCCTCGAAGGCAGCCCGACCTCGGCGAGCAACCTCGAATGGTTCACCACCTATTTCATGGGCGAGGAGCGGCGGCTGCAGTGCGAAAACGGCGCCCGCTCGCTCTACGACTGCGCGTCCGACATGGTGCAGTCGGCCGATCCCGGCGAATCCAACGTCGTGTTCCTGCCGTTCCTCTACGGCAGCAACGCCGACGTCCACGCCAAGGCGTGCTTCATCGGCCTGGCCGGTTGGCACACCAAGGCGCACGCCCTGCGCGCCCTTTACGAAGGGGTGGTGTTCGCCCACCGCGTCCACATCGAGAAGCTGTTCGCCCACAGCACCGCGCCGCGCACGATCCGCATCGCCGGGGGTGCCGCGCGGTCGGCGGTGTGGCTGCAGATGTTCGCCGACGTTCTCCAGATGCCGGTGGAAACCGTCGAGGGCGAGGAGCTCTCGGCGATCGGCGCGGCCATCGCCGCGGGCGTCGGCGCCGGGTGCTTCAAGGATTTCGACGAACGGCGGATGGTTCGGGTGAGCCGCGTGTTCACGCCCGATCCGGCGAACCGGGCGGTCTACGACCGCAAGTTTGCCCTCTACAAGGACACCATCGCCGCGCTTTCGGGCGTGTGGCGGCGGTTTTAGGCCCATCGCGGCGCGCCGCCCCGGGTGGCGCGCCGAAGACCTGCGGGAGGAGTGGTATGGATCTCGGAATTGCGGACAAGACCGTTCTCGTCACCGGCGGCTCGCGCGGCGTCGGCCGCGCTCTGGTGCTGGCGCTGGCGGGGGAGGGGGCGAACGTCGCCTTCAGCTACGCGAGCAACCGCGCGGCGGCGGACGAGGTGGTGGATGCGGTGCGGACTCGTTACGGGACCGGCGTCCGGGCGGTGGCCCTGGCCGCCGACCTGAGTGCGGCGGAACAGGCCGAGGGGCTCTACGACGCCGCGCGCGACGCCCTCGGACCGATCGACGTGCTCGTCAACAACGCCGGCATCTGGCTCAAGGGCTGGGCGACGGAGATTTCGCTCGCCGACTGGCAGCGCACCATGGCGGTGAACGCCACCGCGCCGTTTCTGCTCAGCCGGCGTCTGGTGCGCGACCTCCAGGCGGCGGGGCGGCCGGGCAAGATCATCAACGTCACCTCGCAGGCGGCGTTCTTCGGCTCCACCACCGGCCACAGCCATTATGCGGCGAGCAAGGCGGCGTTGGTGGCGTTCACCGTCTCGCTCGCGCGCGAGGTGGCGCGGGACGGCATCACCGTCAACGCGGTGGCGCTCGGTCTGGTGGAGACCGACATGCTCGCCGACGCCCTCGCGGCCGACCGCGAGTACTACGAAAAGCGGGTTCCCCTCGGCCGTCTGGCGACGCCCGGGGACATCGCCGGGATCGTCACCTTCCTCGCGTCTTTCCTGTCCGACTACATGACCGGTGCGACCCTCGACGCCACCGGCGGCATGCTGATGCGCTAATCGTCACAGTCATTGAGGTGTCCAGATGTACACGACTTCCAAGGAAATTCTCAAGGCGGCCCAGGCCGGGCACTATGCGGTTCCGGCGTTCGACTGCGTGTCCGACGTGCTCGTCCGCGCGATCCTGGACTGCGCGGAGGAACAGCGTTCGCCGGTTCTGCTGATGGCGCTCGAACACGACCTCGCCGGCAAGGGCATGCTCTATATCAGCGGGCTGATCCGCGCGGTCGCCCCCGCCTACGAGGTGCCGGTCGCGCTCCATCTCGACCACGCCACCGACATCGATCAGGTGAAGCGCGCCCTCGATCACGGCTTCACCTCGGTGATGTTCGACGGCTCGACCCTGCCCCTCGACGACAACATCCGCATCACCCGTCAGGTGGTGGAACTGGCCGCGCGCTACGGCGCGAGCACCGAGGCCGAACTCGGTCGCGTCGCCGGAAAGGAGCTGGACGGTGGCGACACCGGCGAGTCCGTGCTCACCGCGCCGGAGGACGTGGCGCGCTTCGTCGCCGAAACCGGCGTGGATTCGCTCGCGGTGTCGATCGGCACCGCGCACGGCATCTACACCTCGTTGCCCAATCTCCACCTCGACCGTTTGAGCGAGATCCGCGCGGCGAGCGACGTGCCGCTGGTGCTGCACGGCGGGTCCGGAACGCCCGAGGACCAGCTCCAGGAGGCGATCCGCCGCGGCATCACCAAGATCAACATCTACGCCGACCTCCGCATCGCCATGGGCGCGGCGTTCGCCGCCACCGCGGCGGACGTTAAGCGCCCCGATCCGCTGCCGGACGAACTGTTCGCCGGGATGCATGCGGCGATCAAGGCGACGGTGGCGCGCAAGATCGCGGTGTGCATGTCCGCCCGGCGCGTGTGAGCGTAGCTTTCAGAACAAAGGACACTCGCCATGAAAGTGTTGGCCGTCGCAGATCCGTTCATCCCGCCCGAGCCGATGCGGAAAGGCCTTTCCGGGCTCGCCGCTCAGGGGGTTTCCGTCGAGGTGCGGGAGTGGCCGCTGCCGGACGTCGAAACCCTTCAGAAGCTCAACCTCGCGATCGAGCAGGGCGGTCCCGAAGCGGTCCCGCCGCAGGACGAGCTTCTCGCCGGCGCCGAGGACGCGGACATCCTGGTCGTGCAGTTCTTCCCGGTGTCGCGCGCGGTGCTCGACCGTCTGCCGAACCTCAAGCTGCTGTGCGTGCTGCGCGGCGGGGTCGAGAATCTCGACGTCGCGGCGGCGCGGGCGCGCGGCATCGTCATCCTCAACACCCCGGGGCGCAACGCCCGCGCCGTCGCCGAATACACCGTCGGTCTGATGCTCGCCGAAACCCGCAACATCGCCCGCTGCCATGCCGCGCTCAAGCAGGGCGTGTGGCTCAAGGACTTCCCCAACGGCGACCACATTCCCGAACTCAGCGGCCGCACCGTCGGGTTCGTCGGATTCGGTAACGTTGGCCGTCTGGTGGCGAAGCTGCTGCAGGGGTTCGACTGCGACTATCTGGTCTACGACCCGTTCGTGACGGCGCTGCCGGAGCGGGCGCGCCGCGCCTCGCTGGACGAAGTGATGGCCGGGTCGGACGTGGTGAGCATCCACGCGCGGCTGGTTCCGGAGACCCATCATCTCGTCGGCGCGGCGCAGATCGCCCTGATGAAGCCGACGGCGATCATCGTCAACACCGCGCGCTCCGGCCTCCTCGACCAGGACGCGCTGGTTCGCGCCCTCGCCGAGCGGCGGATCGCCGGGGCTGCGCTCGACGTCTTCGACCGCGAGCCGATCCCCGCCGACGATCCGATCATGGCGCTCGACAACCTGACGATGGTGCCGCACGTCGCGGGCAGCACTCGCGACGCCTTCTGGGGCAGCCCGCGGCTGTGCGCGGGCCATATCGCCGCCTGGCTCGCCCATGAAACCGAGGGCCTGCCGCGGGTGGAATGACACCGGCCGCCCGAGAACGCCCCCGGGGCCCGCCTGCGGCGGAACCTCCCCGGGGGCGTTGCCGTTCCCGAAACGGGACGCAGGCACGCGGGCCGACCCGCATGGGTGGCGGAGGCCGCCCCAGGCCACCCGTATGCCTTGAAGTTCCCTGCCGATCCGGTACATATAGATATAACCAAAGAGCTGCCGACCCGCGTTCGGGGGATGGGGAACGGCAGCGCATTCCGGGCGCGCCCGCGCCTCGGCCAGTTCGAGGGAAACTCCGCCATGCCGAGCGTCGCCGTCATCGGAACCGGTCCCAGCGGACTCGCCGCGACCAAGGCCCTGCTGGAATGCGGCATCGAGCCGGTGGTCTACGACAGCGCCGCCGAGATCGGCGGGATGTGGGGGGCGCCCGGGCGCGGTGCATGGTCCTCGTACGCGCGCACCAATCTGTCGAAGTTCAGCTGCGTGTTTTCCGATTTCACCTGGCCGCAGCGCACCGACGTCTTCCCGATGCGGCGCAGCGTGATCGACTATCTCAAGGCCTACGCCGCCGAGTTCCGCCTCGCCCGATGTTTCCGGATGAATACTCGGGTCGAGACGGTGGCGCCTGCCGGGCCGCACCGCTGGCGGGTGACGACGCTCGCGAACGGGCGGCGCGAGACCCGCGAGTTCGACTGGGTGGTGGTCGCCACGGGTGTGTTCTCGCGCCCGTTCGTGCCCGATTTCGACGGTCTGCCCAGCTTCCAGGGGAAGATCTACCACGCCGCCGACTGCTATTCGGAAGAGGTCAACCGCGCCAACTTCACCGACAAGCGGGTGCTGATCGTCGGCGCGGCGTTCTCCGGCACCGAGATCGCCGGGCAGATCTCGGGGTTCGCGAAGAAGACCGTCGTCGGCCTGCGCAACCCGATGTGGTTCGTGCCGCGTTGGGTGAAACCGTGGAGCGGCGCGCCGCTGTTCCCCGCCGATCTCGTCTTCTATACCCGCCAGCCCGACAACCCGATGAACCTGCGCCCGCGAACCTACCTCAAGGAGATGGGCGGCGACCCCGGACTGGTGTGCCGCGACCTGGCGTTCGACAGCCTCGAAACTGCACCGATGACGGTGGTGACCTCCGACGACTTCCTCGCCCTGGTCGGCGACGGCAAGGTGGTGGCGAAGCGCTCGCGGGCGTTCGCGTTCGACGACAAGGGAGTGCTCTATTCCGACGGCACGCGGGACGATCTCGACGCGGTGGTGATGTGCACCGGCTATTCGTCGGCGTTGCCGTTTCTCTCCCCCGAGATCTTGGCGGCGGTGGAGTTCGACCCGCGCGATCAGCTCCAGCCGGTGCTGCTGCACCATCAGGTGTTCCATCCGGATTTGCCGGGGCTTGCGTTCGTCGGTTACTATCGCGGGCCGTACTTTCCGGTGATGGAGTTGCAGTCCCGTTGGGTCGCGCGCATCGCCGCCGGAGAAACCGCGCCGCCCTCCCTTGCGGAGATGCGGGCGGGTGTCGAAATAGAGCGGGTCATTCGCAACCGGCGTCCGCGCCCCCAGTTTCCGCACGGCGATTACGTGCGGCTGGCCGACGGCTTCGCCCGCGAGGTCGGGGTCTTCCCCGAAGGCGCGGACGTGGCCGACATGGCGGCGCGCCTGACCGAAGGACCGATGGTGGCGGCGAACTTCCGGCTCGTGGGGCCGAACGCGAAGCCGCAATTGGCGCGGGCGATCATGCTCTCGACCCCCGCGCCCCTACTGGAAGGCAACCGATGACCGAACCCGCCGCGCACTCCGCAGTTTCCGAAACCCCGACCGCCGGGCGTCCGCCGCTCGCCGACCGGGTGTTCGACCTTCTCGTCGGCAACTGGACGATCGAGCGCGAAATCACCCCGAAGGGCAACTTCCGCGGCAGCGCCAGCTTCGTCCGCGCCGACGCGAAAACCCTGATCTATGCCGAGGAGGGCACCCTGGTGCTCAACGACGGCACCAGCATGGTGGGGGAGCGCAAGCATACCTACCTGCTGCACGAGGACCGCATCGAGGTGCTGTTCGCCGACGGTCCGAACGACGGCAACCACTTCGTCGACATCCTCTTCCCCGCCGATCCGGATGCGGACTGGCCGTTGTGCTCGGGCGACACCCACTATTGCCTGAAGGACACCTACAAGGCGATGTTCTGCTTCGAGACCGAGGACGAGTTCGACATCACCTACACCGTCTGCGGTCCCGAGAAGGATTACGTCAGCCGGTCGGTCTATCGCCGCCTCAAGCCGCTCGGCAATCTCGCCGCCGCGGGCTGATCTCACCCTCCGGACGCGACGATCTCGGCCCGCAACGCCGCCGCCGCGGCGATGCGGGTTTCGAACTCCGCGATCATCGCGTCGGTGGGCATGCGGTCCGAGGGCTCGCGATAGCTTTCGGCGTGGGGGCGGGTGATCTTGTCCGCCATGCAATCCTGCGTGCTGCCCGGGCGGATGTGGAAGCGCACCGTCGGCTCGTCGATGAACATTCCCGGCACCAGCTTGAACAGCACGCGGCGGTAGAAACTGTCCTCGTAGCCGTGATCGCGGAAATCCGGGTGGCGGGGGAAACCTCCGGCGCGCAGGTGCCAGTCGCGGCGGATGCAGAGGTTCATCACCGTCGAGCGATCGAGCAGGGTGCTCCAGCTGTCGTGGATCGGAATCTCCCACACCCGCCGGGTCCAGACGTAGCCGAGCCCGGGGTCGGAGAGCAGCGTGCTCAGGCACTCGGGGATGTGCGAGGGCAGGTATTCGTCGTCGGCGTCGAGGAAGAAGATCAACTCGGCGTCGGTGGCGGCGACGCCGCTGTCGCGCGCCGGGCCGGCGCCGAGGTTGTGGGCGTGGCGGACGACCGTGCCCGAAATTCCGCCGGGCAGGTCGGCGAGCAATCCTTCCGCGGTTTCCGCTGCACCGTCGGGCGAGGCGTCGTCGACGATCACCAGATCGAGCGCGAGATCGATGCCGTAGTCGGCGGCGCGCGCGGCGCTCGTCCGCACGCTCGCCACCGCGCGCGGCAGTTCGCGCGCGGCGTTGTAAGCCGGGATGACGACGGCGGCGCGGCAGGGCATGGCGGAGACTCCTGGGCGGACGGGGCCGACAGCCTACCTCCGCTCACCGTGCCTGGGAAGGCGGCTCCGCCGGGTTTTGCAGAACGGCGCGCAGGGTTCCCGCGTCGACGCGCAGGTGCATGTCGCGCTGCGGGAACGGAATCGAGATCCCGGCGGCGTCGAAGGCGACCTTGATGGTCTTGATCAGGTGCGATTTGAGCGGCCACCATTCGCTCGATTTCGCCCAGCAGCGCGCCACCAGGTTGACCGAGTTGTCGGCGAGGCTCTCCACGAACACGTCGGGCGCGGGATCGGCGAGCACCCGGGGCTCGGCGGCGAGCACGTCCTTCAGCACCGCGATCGCGCCGTCGATGTCGTCGGAATAGGAGATCCCCACCGGAATGTCGAAACGGCGCACCGGATTGACCGAGAAGTTGGTGATCCGCTTGCCCCAGATCTCGGCGTTGGGGACGATCAGCAGCACGCCCTCGGGGTTGGCGAGCTCGGTGAAGAACAGGGTGAGGTGCTTGACCGTGCCCATCTGCCCCGAGGCGTCGACGAAATCGCCGACCTTGAAGGGGCGGAACAGCAGCAGCATCACGCCGCCCGCGAGGTTCGACAGCGTGCCCTGCAGGGCAAGGCCGATGGCGAGGCCGGCGGCGCCGATCACCGCGACGAAGCTGGTGGTCTGCACCCCGAACTGGCCGAGCACCGCGATCAGGGTGACGGCGAGGATGCCGTACTTCACCAGGCTGGCGACGAAGCCGCGCAGCATGTCGTCGACGCGCTTGAACTTGCCGAGGTTGCGCCAGATCGCGTGGCTGATCCACGACGCCGCGATCCAGCCGACGACCAGCAGCAGCACCGCGCCGATCATCCGCAGTCCGTAGGTGGTGACCATCGCGATCACCGCGGCAGCCGCGCGCTCGATCGCGGCGGGGTCCAGCACCTCGTTGATGTCCATCGCAAGCCTCTCGGATTCCTGAAGGTTCCCTCACAATGAAGGGATCGGGGAACGGGATTCAAGGTTCGTCAGAGCGGCAGGAACAGCGACATCCGCATTCCGCCCTCGGCGCGGCGGGCGGCGGCGATGCGGCCGCCGTGGCTCTGCGCGATCGACCGTGCGATCGACAGGCCGAGACCGACGCCGCCGGTCTCGCGGTTGCGCGAGCTTTCGATGCGCACGAACGGGTCGAAGATCCGCTCGATTTCCGCGTCGGTGAGACCGGGGCCGTCGTCGTCGACGTGGATGGTGACGCCGCCGCGCGCGGCCTCCACCGAGACCACCGCGCGGTTGCCGTACTTCACCGCGTTGTCGATGAGGTTGCGGAGCGCGCGCTTGATCGACAGCGGGCGGCAGACCACCTCGGGCAGCTTCGGCGGCGGTGTCAGCTCGACCGGCAGTCCGAGGTCGGAGAAGTCGTCGCACACGCTCTCCACCAGCGAGGCGAAATCGACGCGGTCGGTGGATTCGGCGCGGGTGTCCTCGCGCACGAAGTCGAGCACCGCGTCGACCATCTGCGTCATCTCGTCGAGCGTCGCCAGCATCCGGGTGCGGGTTTCGTCGTCGTCGATGAATTCGGAACGCAGGCGCAGCGAGGTGAGCGGCGTGCGCAGGTCGTGCGAGACCGCGGCGAGGAAGCGCATGCGGTCGGAGACGAACCGCTGCAGGCGGCGGTTCATCAGGTTGAAGGCGCGGGTGGTGGCGCGAAACTGGTCCGGCCCGGTCTCCGGCACGTCGGCGACCGCCTCGCCGCGCCCGAGCTTTTCCGCCGCCGCCGCCAGTCGGTTGAGCGGCCGGGTGATGCGGCGCACCGTCACCACCGCCACCGCCGCGATCAGCAGCGCGGAAAGGACGAAGGTGAGCAGCGACGGCCATCCCCACTGCAACGGCGGCATGTCGAGGCTGGTCTCGGCGTTGAGCCAGAGGCTGTCGGGCAGGCGCATCGACGCGGCGGCGGCGATCACGAACGGGTTGCGCTGCTGTTCGAGGCCCCGGGTCGCGCGCCAGCGCTTGACGCAATCGACGTCGACGAAGCCGGTGGTCTCGTCGATGCAGCGCCGCCATCCGCGCGCCGATCGCGGCATCCGGTCGTCGGCGTCGGGTGGGGGCGGCGGCGCGAGATCGCGATGCATCGCCATGTGCGGCGGCGGCGGCGGGGCATCCGGCAGCTCGGTCTGGATCCGCAGTCGCAGTTCGGCATAGCTCTCGCTCAGCAGACCGGCGAGGCGGCGCTGCACCCGCAGGGATTCCTCGTCGGCCGGGTCCACCGTCACCAGCGGCGAGGTGGAGATCCAGAAGCGCATGTCCTCGGTCTGCAGCGCGCGCAGAATCTGCGGCCTCAACTCGGCCGGGGATTCGAGAATCAAGCGGCTGGCGGCGGCGATCCGTTCGAGAACCTGGGACTTGTAGACGGTGCGCTGGGCGATCTTGCGTTCGTCGTGCACCACCTGAAAGGCGACCGTCTGCGCCACCACCAGGGCGCCGAGCAGCAGCATCGTCAGCTGCCCGGCGAGGCCGCGGGGAAACAGGCGGATCCGCATCAGGGCGCACGCCGCGAATCGGGGCCTTCGCGGCGGACCTCGGCGGAAAGCATGTAGCCGCCGCCCCACACCGTCTTGATCAGCGCGGGCGTCTTCGGGTCGGGCTCGATCTTTTTGCGCAGGCGGCTGACCTGATTGTCGATGCTGCGGTCGAAGACGTTGGCGGCGCGGCCCTGGGTGAGGTCGAGGAGCTGGTCGCGCGAGAGCACCATGCGCGGGTGGTCGGTGAACGCCTTGAGCAGCGCGAATTCGGCGGTGGAGAGCGAAATCACCGTGCCCGAGCCGTTTTCGAGCTCGCGGCGGTCGGTGCGCAGCCGCCAGTCGCCGAAGCTCACCACGGTTTCCGCCGGGCTGTCGGCCACCGCCTTGTGCGGCAGGCTGTTGGCGCGGCGCAGCACCGCCTTGATGCGGGCGAGCAGTTCGCGCGGGTTGAAGGGTTTGGTGAGGTAGTCGTCCGCTCCCATCTCGAGGCCGACGATGCGGTCGGTGTCCTCGGCGACGGCGGTCAGGAGAATGATCGGCGTATCGCGGGTTTCGCGCACATGGCGGCAGACCGACAGGCCGTCTTCCCCGGGCATCATGATGTCGAGCACGATCAGGTCGATCGCCGCGGCGCCCAGCATCTTGCGCGCTTCCGCGCCCGAGGCCGCGGTGGTGGCGCGCAGGCCGTTGCGCACCAGATATTTGCTCAGGAGGTCGCGAATCTCGGCGTTGTCGTCGACGACCAGGATGTGCGGAGTCTTTTCGTTCATGGCTGTGTCCGGACGGTCCTTCACACTTTCAGAATAGGGAAGCCCGGCCGCAAGCGGCGAAAAAAAACGTATCGAATTGTATCAGGTTCGAGGTTTGCCATACGGCGCGACACTTTTCCGCTGCAAACGGCGAACTTCTGCGACGCCGGGGAGGTCTAATCGGGGGATCGGAGGCGGGAACGTCTTCGCGACATTTCGAGAGGAGGACCATCATGAACACCAAGACCATCGCCACCCTCGCCATGCTCGGCGCGTTCGGCCTCGGCGGCGCGGCGTGGGCCGCGGACGCCGCCAGCGACACGTCGGCCGACACCTTCATGCCGGGCATCGACTGCCCCGGCCCGGGGATGATGCGCGGCGCAGGTCCGGACGGCAGGGGCGCGGGCTTCCACGGGCGGCGCTTCGACCCCAATCGCGAGCTGACCGCCGATCAGGTGCGCGTGCTCACCCAGGCGCATCTGATCCGGATGGGCGACGACGATCAGTTGAAGGTCGGCGAGGTGCACGAGAGCACCGCCAAGACCTACACCGTCCAACTTCTGAAGACCGACGGCACCGTCGCCCGCACCATCGAGCTCGGCAAGAACGGCATGCCGCTGCGCGGCGGCCTGCGGATGCAGCAGCAGCAGTAACCGGATCGCGGCGCTTCGTCTGGGGGAGCGCCGCGCTCGCGGGGGAGGGAACCATGGAATACAAGCGCCCGGTCGCGTTGGTGCTGCTGGCGGCGACGCTGGTTCTGGCCGTCACCGGCCTGTGGATCTGGAGCGGCGTGCTCGGAGCGGGGCGGGGCGGCGGCATCTATTCGCTGCGCCACACCCTGCGCGACGTCCACCTCTATGCCGGATGGGTCTTCATCGGCGCGGCGAGCGCGCACGTCGCGCTCAACTGGCGGCCGATGCTCCGGCATCTGGGTTTCGCGCCCAGAAGTCCCGCGTCGCCAGGCATGCTCCACCGACGATGAACACGCAGGCGACGCCGACCCTCGGCGTCGCCGCTCCGAAGCCGCAGGCGATCATCAGGGCGGTGGACAGCAACGGCGTGGCGTAGGCGAGCGCGCCGAGGACGCGAATGTCGCCGTGCTTGCAGCCGTGGTCCCAGGTGAAGAAGGCGAGCCCGACCGGGCCCAGCCCCATGCCGACCACCGCGAGGATCTGGCCCGCTCCGGGCCACACCGTGGTTTCCGTCAGGGCGTGGCAGACCGCCGCGAGCAGCGCGGTGGCGCCGCAGAAGCCGCCGACCGCGTCGGTCGGCACGTGTCCGGCGTGGCGGCTCATCACCGAATAGCTCGACCAGATCAGCGCCGCCGCGACCGCCGCGCCGTATCCGAGCGCCGACCCTTCCGCGCCCGGCTGGCGCGGCGCGGCCAGCACCAGAACCGCGCAGCCCGCCAGCCCCAGCGCCGCGCCGCCGACGTGGAACCAGCGCAGCCGCTGTCCCGGGAGCAGCGCCGAACCCAGCACGATCAGCAGCGGCCAGAGGTAGTTGATGAGGTTGGCGTCGACCGGCGGCGCGTTGCGCACGCCGGTGAAGTAGGCGAAGTGGTAGCCGAACAGGCCGTAGACGCCGAGTGCCCAGATCCGCGGCGGCTGGCGGAACACCGGCGCGAGCGAGCGCCCCCGCGCGAGCGGCAGGATCAGGCCGATCGCGAACGCGACGGCGAACGCCATCGCCACCATCTGGAACGGCGGAATTTCCCCGGCCGCCACCGCGAGCGGCGCCAGGCTCGCGAACATCAGGATCGTGCTCGCGCCGATCAGGGTGGCGCGGCGCTCGGTCATGTCGGTTCGGCTTCGAGGCGGTGGAAGAGAAAGTCGCGGGCGACGAACATTCCCGCCATGTCGATGCCGTGGCCGAGGCCCTTGCAGGCATGGCTGCGAACGTCGAGCCCGGCCTCGGCGAGGGCGTGCCGGGCGAGCGACATCGCGCCGAACGGCACCATCTCGTCGGCGTCGCCGTGGATCAGCTGCACCGGCGGGCGGCAGCGCAGTTCGCGCGCAAGCCGCGACGCGCCCACCAGAGCGCCCGAGAATCCCACCACCGCCGCCACCGGCACCTCGCGCCGGAGCGTGGTTTCGAGCGCCATCATCGTGCCTTGCGAGAAGCCGATCACGCCGAGGCGCTCGGGGCCGATGCCGTGACGCTCCATCACCGCCGAGAGATAGTCGTTGAGCAGCGCCGCATGGATCTTCGCACCCTCGGCCATGTCTTCGAGCGCGCGCGGCAGCGAGCGCGGGTCGCGCCGCAGCATGTCGGGATCGTAGGTTTCGAGGCTGAACCACTGGAAGCCGAACGGCGCGATCTCGCACGGGTCGGGCGCGTGCGGCGCGTAGAACGCGGTATCGGGGAGGTTGCCGGTGAGGAAGGCGGAAAAGTCGATGAGGTCGTCGCCCGAGGCGCCGTAGCCGTGAAGGAACACCACCACCGACTTCGCCGGAGCGAGGTTGCGGGTGGGGTAGAACGCGCCTTCGAGCGGCAGTCCGGAGCGGGTCATCGGCTCTCCTAGTCGAGCAGCGCCAGCATCATCGGCAACAGGATCGGCAGCAGCACCGCGGTGGCGAGGCCGTTGAGGCCGATCGCCATGCCCGCGAACGCGCCCGCGGTCTCGCCGAACTGGAAGGCGCGCGCGGTGCCGAGGCCGTGGGCGGCGAGCCCGAGGCCGAAGCCCATCGCGCGCGGATCGCGGATCTTCAGGATACGGTAGGTCGCCGCCGCGGTCACCGCGCCGGTGACGCCGGTGAGGATCACGAACACCGCGGTGAGCGACGGCACGCCGCCGAGGGCTTCGGAGACGCCCATCGCGATCGGCGTGGTCACCGACTTCGGCGACAGCGACACCAGGGTGGCGCGATCCGCCCCAAGCAGCCCGGCGAGGCCGACCGCCGCGCCCGCGGCGATCACGCACCCGGCGGGCAGGGCGACGCCGAGGGCGACGAGCGAGCGCCGCACCTGGTCGAACTGGCGGTAGAGCGGCACCGCCAGCGCCACGGTGGCGGGCCCGAGGAGGAAGTGGATGAACTGCGCGCCCTCGAAATAGCTGGAATAGCCGGTTCCGGTAAGGGTCAGCAGGCCGCCGAGGACGACGATGCTCCACAGCACCGGGTTGAGGAGCGGCATCCTGCGGCTTCTCACGAACACCCAGTTGAGCGCCTGGAACACCGCCAGCGTCAGGGTCAGCCAGAACAGCGGCGCGGAAGCGAGGTAGACCCACAGGCGGGCGTAGTCGGGCTCGCTCATGATTCCTCCGGCGGCTCGGGCGCGGGCGGCAGCAGGCGCTGGAGGATCCACGCGGTGGCGGCGATCGCGATCACCGTGCCGCCGATCACCGACGCGGCGATCGCCAACCATGCGTCCTCGATCCGCGCGGCGTACTGGATCACGCCCACGCCCGCGGGCACGAACATCAGCGAGAGATGGTCGAGAAGGCGGTTGCTCACCCGCTCCACCGCTTCGGGAACGTGGTGGCGGGCCAGCAGGTAGAGGAACAGGAAGATCATGCCGAGCACCGGACCGGGCACCGGCAGACCGATCAGCCGCACCAGAACCTCTCCGGCGAGCTGACAGAGCAGAAGCAACGTGACGGCGCCAAGCACGGCGAACGTCTCCAAAAAAGCGCCGGAGCGCCCGAAATCCTTCAGGCGATCGCGGCGGGCGGGTCCAGGTCGACGACCGGACCGGTGTCGGGGGTGCGGGACAGCCAGTCTTCGAGGAGGGCGACGTGACCGCACTCCTCGGCGGCGAATTCCTCGGCGGCGGCGCGGATCTCCGCGTCGGCGGTGGCGGCGGCGATGCCGCTGTAGAACGCGTGCGCGCCCCTCTCGCCGACCAGGGCGAGAAGCAGCGCGTCACGGTCGTTCATCGCATAGTCCGCGTCTTCGGTCGGCGCGTTCTCCGGGCTGTCGTCGCCCGGCCACTGGTATTCCCACGGCTTGAGACGCGGGATGTCGAGACCGGCGGCGCGCCGCTCGGCCTCGGCCAGATGCAGACGCGAGTAGTGCGCCATCTTGCGGAACAGGCGGGCGACCTCGCTCTTGCGGTGGACCGAGAGGGCGTCGGCCATCTCGTCGTAACGGACGGCCGAATCCTCCTCGAGCCGAAGCGCGTGCGCCAGGAACAGTTCCAGACTATTCATAGGGCGAATTGCCTTTCCAGTTCGTCCGGGGGCTCGGTTTCGTGACGGGAAGGCTTATAGGACGGTTCGATGGATTTGAACAGGGTTCCGAGCGAAAAACCGTCGTCGTCGATCAGCCGCCGCCGCGCCTCGCGGCGGTCGGTGCAGGGCTCGGTGAAGCTTTCGTGCACCAGGGTCTTGTATTGGCGCATCTCCGGGCGATAGGTCACGCACGGCGAAATCACCTGGATGAACGAGAAGCCGGGATGGCGGATCGCCTCGGCGATGGTCTGGGTGAGCGCCTGCACCTTGCCCGAGAAGCACCGCGCGACGTGGCTCGCCCCCGCCGCGAGCGCGACGTCGAGCGGTTGGAACGGCGGCACGCCGGGACCTTCCGGGGTGAGCTTGCTCTCCGCCCAGTCGGCGGCGGAGGTGGGCGAAGCCTGACCCTTGGTCATGCCGTAGACGTTGTTGTCCATGACGATGTAGGTGAGGTCGAGGTTGCGGCGGCAGGCGTGGAGGAAGTGGTTGCCGCCGATCGAGAAGCCGTCGCCGTCGCCGCCCGCGCACAGCACGGTGATCTCGGGGCGGGCGAGCTTGAGCCCCTGGGCGATCGGCAGCGCGCGGCCGTGGATGCCGTGGAAGCCGTAGACCGAGGTGTAGGCGGCGATGCGCGACGAGCAGCCGATGCCCGAGATCAGCGCGACGTTCTCGCGCGCGAGCCCCAGGCCCGCGAGGGCCTTGGTGATCGCCGAGAGGACGGCGTAGTCGCCGCAGCCCGGGCACCACACCGGGGTGACGTCGGATTTGTAGTCGGTGAAGTCGGCTTCGGGGGCGAGGACCTGGTTCATCATGCGTCTCCCTTCAGCGAGTTGATCGCCGCCAGGATCTCGACCGGGCGGATCGGCAACGGACCGGGGCGGTGGAGGCTCTCCACCGTCGCGGGGAGGTCGTAGTGCCCCTTGAGGAAGTGGTGGAACTGCGCGCCGTGGTTCTGCTCGACGACCAGGACCTTGGTCGCGCCCTTGAGCGCCTCGGCCATCGCCTCGGGCTGCAGCGGCAGAATCACCCGCACGCCGATCAGCCGCGCCGCGCCGTTCGCGCGCCGCACCGCCTCGCGCGCCGCCTCGGTGAGCGAGCCCCATGCGATCACCGCGACCGGGCCGTCGCCCTCGGTTTCCGCCCACACCGTCTCGCAGTCGAGGGTTTCGAGCTTGCGCAGGCGCTTGTCGAGCTGGCTCTGATGGTCGGCGGCCTGGGTCGAGGGCGTTCCCCGCTCGTTGTGGGCGAGGCCGTCGGCGGTGTATTCGCCGCCCGCCATGCCCGGCACCGCCATCGGCGAGACGCCGTCGTTGGTGAGCGCATAGCGTTTGTAGGCGCCGCCGTCGGCGAGGTCGGCGAGGCGGCGCTCGGCCACCGGCCCGCCCGCCCGGGGCGGGTCGACGATCGCGCGCGACTGGCCCATGTTCTGGTCCGAGAGCACGATCGCCGGGCACTGCGCCGCCTCCGCCGCCGACACCGCCCACTGCACGGTCGAGAGACAGTCGGGGATCGAGGTGGGGGCGCAGACGATGTGCGGCGCGTCGCCGTGCATGCCGTAGACGGCGATGTTGAAGTCGCTCTGCTCGGACTTGGTGGGGATGCCGGTGGACGGTCCGCCGCGCTGCACGTCGATCACGGTGATCGGGAACTCGGCGGCGACCGCCATGCCCAGGCCTTCGAGCATCAGCGACAGACCGGGGCCGGAGGTGGCGGTGAGCGAAGGCACGCCGCCGAACGACGCGCCGACGATCATGTTGACCGAGGCGAGTTCGTCCTCCACCTGCACCAGCTTGCCGCCGACGCGGGTGAGGTTGGGGGCGAGCCATTCGAGGATTTCGGTGGACGGGGTGATCGGATAGGCGGCGACGAAGCGCACGCCGCCGCGGATCGCGCCCATGCCCGCGGCCTCGTTGCCGGTGATCGACCAGCGCGGCGCCGAAAGCGGCGCGGGCCGTTCGACCGCGGGCCAGATGTTGGCGGGCAGGGCGGCGCCGAGCTCCGCGCCGAGCGCGAGCCCCTGAAGCGAATGATCGAGGATCTCTTGGCCCTTGTCGCCGAGAGCGCGTTCGAGTTCGCTCTTGAGGTCTTCGGGCACGAGACCGAGGGCGCGCGCCACCAGGCCGAGGCCGATCATGTTGGCGCGGGTGCCGGGAGCGGATTTCGCGGTTTGCGCCAGCGGCACCGCGACGCAGCGGGCGTCGGTGCGCTCGATCACTTCGGGCACGTCGCCGGCGTCCGGGTCGAACAGCACGACGCTGTCGGGGCGGAGCGGCAGTTCGGCGGCGAACCGGGTGATGTTGCCCCAGTCGTAGGCGAGCAGGAGATCGAAGGAATCGCCGTGGTTGAGGATCGGCCGGTTGCCGAACCGCAGCAGGGCCGCGGATTCGCCGCCGCGGATCTGCGGGCCGAGGGAGCGGCGGAAGAGGCCGTACCAGCCCGCGCGCGCCGCCGCGTCGACGAGAATTTGACCAACGGTCATGACACCGGCGCCGCCGGAACCGGTCATGGCCAGAGACAATACATGATGGGACATGGATCTCCTGCCGTGCGCTGCAACTGATGACGAAACTGACGCTGTGCTGACGTTCCTCCCGCCTTTGGCGGCCGTTCCGGGTCTGATTCGCCCGATGTTTGTGTTCTGGTGTAGAACGGATTCGGGGACTCGGCAACCCTTGCGGAATCGCCGCTTCCGTTATTTCGTCGGATCGGCTAGTGTGCCGCGCCGAAACGCGAATTTTTCGGATTGACGATCATGGCGATGACGATTTCGGCAGCGAGCTGCGTGTTCTGCGGGGCCTGCGAGATGGAGTGCCCGAACGCGGCGATTTCCGAAGGGGAGGACGCCTTCGCGGTCGATCCGGAGCGCTGCACCGAGTGTGTCGGCCGCTTCGACGAGCCGCAGTGCCGTCTCGTCTGCCCCGCCGACGCGATCGGCCCGGACCCGGAGCATGTCGAGACGTTTGCGGCGCTCAAGGAAAAGGCGGCGAAACTCGCCGCCGCCTGACGGCCGGGATCTCCGGCCGGATTTTCCGCATCTCGGCCGTTGGCGCCGTGGGGATCAATGCGCCTCGGCGGTTTCCGGCGCCTGCGACGCTTCGGGCGCCGCATCCGGCGCGGCCGCGGGCTGCGCTTCGTCCGGGGGGTCGCGCTGCGGCTCGGGTTCGGCCGCGGCGGGCTGCACCGGTTCCGGTGCGGGTTGCGGCTGCGCCACGGCGGGCTCCGCCGGTTGCGCCTGAGCCGGGGCGGGCGGCGTCGCTGCGGAGTCGGAGGACAGCGGCACCACCAGCAGCGGCGGTTCGGCGGGGCGGGCGATGCGGTGGGTCTCCGGCACCAGGGTCGGCGCGGCGCGCACCGGCTCGGCGGGCTTGGCCTCCGGCTTCGCTTCGGGCTTCGGCTCGGGCACGTCGACCGAATAGTCGGGGACGATGCGCGCCTGGTTGCCGGCGATCACCAGCACCTTCTGGCCGAGCGGCAGCGGCGCCTCCTCGCTCTGGGTGACCGAGAGAAGGTCGCCGTTCGATTTCCGGACGATGTATTCCCAGCCGTAGGTATCCGACGACACGTGCTCGACGGTGGTGCCGATGATCGTGCCGATCGCGGTGCCCCCGACGGTGCCGAGGGCGGAATCGATGCCCACCGTGCTCGAACGCGAGCCGAGCACGCCGCCCGCCGCGCCGCCGGTGACGGCGCCGACGGTGCCGCTGGCGCTGATCCGCACCTGGCGGAAGCCGACGACCAGGCCGGTCTCCACCTTGTTGACCTGCTGCACCGCAGCGGTGGAATAGGTTTGCGGCGAGTAGCTCTGGGAACACCCGATCAGGGCGAACCCGAGGGCGCACAGGCTCAATTCGACTGAACGTTTCACGACGAACCTCAAAACAAGCCGGTCTCAGGTGCGACGCAACTTATTTGGCGAACGGATCCCGCAGCAGGAAGCTCGGGGTATGCCCGCCGAAAGCGAGAACGTCGTCGCCGTGATCCATCTCGGCGACTTCGTCCGCCGGCAGGTTGCCGCGCCCGCGGCGTCCGCGCTTCGGCTCCCGTTCGCGCTCGCGCTCGGGGCGGCTGCGTCGCTCGCCCTCGGGCTTGGCCTCGGCCTCCGGCTTGCGCTCGGTCTCCGGCTTGCGCTCGGTCTTCGGTTTCTCGGCCTTCGATTTTTCCGCCTTCGGTTCGGCCCGCGTCTCGCGGGGCTTCGCCTCCGGTTTGCCGCGGCCGCGGCTGCGGCCCTTGCGCTCGCTCTCGTCGAGGGCGAGCGGCGCGGCGTCGCCGATCGCGACCACCGGGATGTCCTTGCCGATCAGCTTCTGAATCGCGGCCACGTACTTGCCGTCCTCGGGGGCGGCGATGGTGAGCGCCCGGCCCTCGCGGCCGGCGCGGCCGGTGCGGCCGATGCGATGAACGTAATCCTCGGCGTGGCTCGGCACGTCGAAATTGAAGACGTGCGACACGTCGGCGATGTCGAGTCCGCGCGCGGCGACGTCGGAGCAGACCAGCAGCTTGATCTCGCCCTTGCGGAACTGGTCGAGGGTTTCGGTGCGCATCGACTGCGGCATGTCGCCGTGGAGCTGCCCGACCGAGAAGCCGTGGCGTTCGAGGGAGCGGAACAGCACCGCGACGTCGCGCTTGCGGTTGCAGAAGATGAAGGCGTTGGCCACCTCTTCCGACTTGATCAGCGCGCGCAGCGCCTCGCGCTTGTCGCGCGGGTCGACGATCACCATCGACTGGGTCACCGATTCCGCCGGCGAGGCGGGCGGCGCCACCGACACCAGTTTCGGGTTCGAGAGGAACCGGTCGGCGAGGCGCTTGATCTCGGGGGCCATGGTCGCCGAGAACAGCAGCGTCTGCCGCAGCGGCGGCAACCAGCCGAGGATTCGCTCGACGTCGGGAATGAACCCCATGTCGAGCATCCGGTCGGCCTCGTCGATCACCAGGACCTTGACGTCGGACAGCAGGATGCGTCCGCGCTCGAACAGGTCGATCATCCGGCCGGGGGTGGCGATCAGCACGTCGACGCCGCGGTCGAGGGCGCGTTCCTGGTCGCCGAAGCTTTCGCCGCCGATCAGGAGCGCCATCGAGAGTTTGTGGTACTTGCCGTACTGCTCGAAATTCTCCGCCACCTGCGCCGCGAGCTCGCGCGTCGGCGCGAGGATCAGCGACCGCGGCATCCGCGCCCGGGCGCGGCCGTTGGAGAGGATGTCGATCATCGGCAGGGTGTAGCAGCCGGTCTTGCCGGTGCCGGTCTGGGCGATGCCCATCACGTCGCGCCCCATCAGCACCAGGCCGATCGCCTGCTCCTGGATCGGGGTGGGGGTGGTGTAGCCCATCTCGGCGATGGCTTTGAGGGTGTTGGGCTCGAGCCCAAGCTCTTCGAACGTCATGTGGTTCGATGTTCCGTTGAGTTGTTGCGGCGGCCAGCGGCCTGCCGGGGGCGTGCGGGTATGCCCAAAGCCGTACCGGACACGCAGAAAAAGGTCGCGCGATCATTATGCGGAAACGCCGAAATGTCAACGCGTGAGGTCGCAACCCCGGGATTTCCGCCGCGATCGGGCAAAACCCGCTTGAAACGTGCGATCCCAGCCCCGACACTCGGGCGGTCCCGGCTTTCGCGAACGGAGAAAATGCGATGCGTCTTTCGGCTTCCCGCTCCTGCCTGGTGGTGATCGACGTGCAGGAGCGCCTCGCTCCGGTGATGGGCGATCCGCGCAAGGTGATCGACGGCGCGGCGCGCCTCGCCGCGGCGGCCCGGCGCCTGGGGGTGCCGACGCTGATCTCGGAACAGTATCCCAAGGGGCTCGGCCCGACGATGATCGACGTGCGCGAGGTGGTGGCGGAGGCGGACGCCTACGTTCCGAAGCTCGATTTCTCGTGCTGCGGCGAACCCGCGTTCATGGCGAAGTTCGAGGCCTTCGACCGGCGGCAGGTGGCGATCTGCGGCATCGAGATGCATGTCTGCGTGATGCAGACCGCGCTCGATCTCAAGGACAAGGGCTACGACGTGTTCGTCGTCGCCGACGCCTGCGGCTCGCGGAATGCCGCCGACGAGGAGATCGCGAAACTGCGCTTCGCCGCCGCCGGAATTCCGCTCGTCTCGATCGAGATGGTGATCTTCGAGTGGCTGGAACGCTCCGGCACGCCGGAGTTCAAGGAGATCAGCAAGACCCTGATCCGCTGACCGAAGGAGAACCGCATGCGCCAGGACCTCGTCCTGCTTCCCGGGCTCGCCTGCGACGCCCGGCTCTATGCGCCGCAGACCGCCGCGCTCGCCGACCTCGCCGTGCCGCTGGTGCCCAATCTCGACGCCGCCTCGGTGGGCGAGATGGCCGATGCGGTGCTGGGCGCCGCGCCGAAGCGCTTCGCGCTCGCCGGGCTGTCGATGGGCGGATACGTGGCGATGGAGATCCTCCGCCGCGCGCCCAGCCGCGTCACCCGCCTCGCGCTGATCTCGACCACCGCGCGCCCCGACGCGCCGGAGCAGACGGCGATGCGCCGCGAGCTGATCGAACTCGCCCGCGGCGACCGTTTCGCGCTGGTGATGCCGCGCCTGCTGCCGAAGCTGATTTCGGCCGGTCGCCGCGACGACGCGGAGCTGCGCAAGCTGGTGGTCGACATGGCCGACGCGGTGGGGGCGGAGACGTTCGCGCGCCAGCAGACCGCGATCCTCTCCCGCCCCGACAGCCGCGACGACCTCGGCCGGGTGACGGTGCCGACCGTGATCGTCTGCGGCGACGCCGACGAACTCACCCCGCCCGACCGTCACCGGGAGATGGCGGCGCTGATCGGCGGTGCGACGCTGACGGTGATTCCGGGCTCCGGCCATCTCGCCACCCTCGAAGCCCCCGACGCCGTCGGCGCCGCGCTGCGGGCATGGCTGACGGCATAGCATTCGGGGACGGGTGTCTCAGCCGGTTTCGATCGGGTTGCCGCTTTCGGGCGGCGGCTGGATCGGCTCTCGGCATTCCAGCACCCAGATGTCGTAGACCGGGTGGTCCATCGCCGAGACCGCGGGCGAGGAGGCGTACATCCAGCCGCGGAAGACGTCGATCGGCGGCTGATTCGGCTTGATGTCGGCGATGTCGAGGAAGGCGGCGCTCTCGGGCGGCTCCTCCGGCGGCCGGGTGCGGCAGGCGCGGACGATGATCGCGAGCGAGCCGAAGCGCACGGTGTCTCCCACCGGGGTGGTGAGGGTGGTGATGCGGCCGGTGATCTTGTCGAGGCCGCGCAGCACCGCGATCCGGGTGTCGATGTCGGTGGCGGCGGAAACCGGGACTGCCGAGAGACCCAAGGCGAGCGCGCCGAGCGCGCCGAAACGCAGGAAACCCTTCACCGCTGGCCCTCGCCGTTGCCGGTGGCGAGGAAGATGAACTCGCCCACCGTATCCTCCAGCGACTTGTAGTCGCGGGTGTTGGTGATCTTGCCGCCGTCCTCCAGGCGCTCCTGCAGGGAGCCGGGTTCGAGGCGGATGTATTTGTCGCCCATCAGGCCCTGCGTCGCGATCGAGGCGACGGTGTCGGAGGGCAGGCGGATGTCGGGACGGATCGAGAGGGTGAGCACCGCCTCGTAGGTCTGCTGGTCGAGGCGCTGGCCGATCACCGAGCCGACCTTGATGCCGCTGATGCGCACGTCGGACCCGACGCGCAGGCCGCCGACCTTGAGGAAGTTGGCCTGCAGGTGGTAGCCCTCGACCTGGGTCTGGTGCGAACTGGTGTAGGCGAAGACCAGAAAGTAGGCCGCGACCAGCAGGACCACGCCGCCCATGATGCTTTCGATTACCGGCTTGCGCATGGGTCAGTCCTTCTTGTCGATCGGCAGCAGGGGCGCGGGAACCGCGGCATGGGGGGCGGGGGCTCGGGCGGTCTCGGTGTCGTCGAGGGCGTCGGCGCATTTCGCCTGCTTCGCCTTCGCCATCGCCACCAGGCGGTCGAGCAGGTCTTCGACGATCAGCGAATCCTGGGTGAACGAGATCGAATCTCCCGAGGCCAGCATGTCGGCCGCGCCGCCGGGTTCGAGCTCCACGTATTTCGCGCCGAACAGGCCGTCGGTGTGGATCACCGCGGCGGTGTCGGCCGGCACGGCGATGCCGTTGTCGATCATCAGCGTCGCGCGCGACTGGAACGCGCCCTGAAGCTCCATCCCGCCGACCACGCCGACGTCGATGCCGGCGAGACGTACCGCCGCGCCCTCGACCAGGCCGTCGCTGCGCGAGAACCCGGCGTAGAGCGGGTAGCCGTCGCTCGCGGGCGTGGCGTCGCGGCCGTGCAGCCACGTCAGCATCAGGCCGCCGATCAGGCAGACCAGCACGCCGAGACCGATATCCTCGCGTTCACCGAAATGCACGGGCAATTCCCTCTCGGGCGTCAGGACGGACGCCAGGATTCGTAGTCGCCGGTCGCCTTGTCGCGCCTGCCGCCGCGGCGGTCGTGACCGGGCGGAAAATAGGCGAACTTGGTTCCGGTGAGATTGGGGCGATGCGGCTTCTGCCACGCGTGGCGTTTGCCCTCGAGCGGGGCGTCGGCGCTGAAATGGAGCCAGGCATGCCATTCCGGCGGCACCTTGGTCGCCTCGGGCGCGCCGTTGAACAGCACCCAGCGACGCTCGCGGCGGCCGCGCAGCGCCCGGCGCTCGCGGTAATAGCGATTGCCGAAGGTGTCTTCGCCGACGAATTCACCGCGCAGCCACGTATAGAGGCGCGTGCCCAGATTCATGCTCGTCTCCTTAGCGTCGATCGCCACGCGGGGCCGACCGCTTGCGGACTATGCCACCCGCGTCCGGGTTCGTAAAGTTCTCTCGGGTCACAGATAAGGTGTCGCGGGCGAAACCCCGAGACGCGCCGGGGAGATTTTTCGGAGCGGGGATTCGACCGCGCCGGCTTCCCGTGGGGAGGGAACGCGGGCTGGCGGCAGCAACTGCGCCGACGCGGCCGAACGGCACGCCGCCGGGCGGATGGTCGGGCCGCGCGGCGGAACGGTTCGGGGCTCACTGGGGTCGAATCCGGAGAGCCGGGGCCGGCGCCCGTGGGAGGAACCGGCGAACCCTCACAGTGACGGATCCGGTGATTTGTGTAAAATCGTGATTACCTATGTGGTGATGATTTTTGCAAATCAGAGAGGCGCCGGTGGAGATCACCCAGATCCGCAGCTTTCTCGCGGTGGCGGAAACCCTGCATTTCAGCCGCGCGGCCGAGCGGCTGCACCTGAGCCAGCCCGCGCTCAGCTTGCAGATCCGCGCGCTGGAGGCGGAACTCGGGGTGCGGCTGTTCGAGCGCAACCGCCGCAAGACCGAGATCACCGAGGCGGGTGCGGTGTTCCGCGAGGAGGCGTCGGCCGCGCTCAAGGCCCTCGACCGCGCCGCGGCGCGCGCGCGTCAGGCGGCGGCGGGGCGGATCGGCTGCGTGCGCATCGGCTTCATTTCCACGGCGGCGGCGTTGGTGGTGCCGCCGCTGGTCACGCGCTTCCGCGCCACCCATCCCGAGGTCGAACTGGAAATGCGCCACGCGCTGACCGCCGAGCAGATCGAGGGGCTCCGGCGCGGCGAGATCGACGTCGGCTTCTTCCGCATGCCCGCGGCGCCGGGGGAGGGAATCGCGACCGTCGAGGTCCACCGCGAGCGCTTCCGCCTGTTCGTGCCCGCGGGCGACGCGCTCGCGGCGATGGCGGCGCCGACTCTGCGGGATCTCGACCGCCGCGACGTGCTGATCTACGCGCGGCGCAATGCGCCGGGGTTCCACGACCTTCTGCTGCGGATGCTCGACGACGCCGGGGCGTCCCCGGCGGCGCTGCACGAGGCGAACGACATGAGTTCGCTGATGTCGCTGGTGGCGGCGGGAGTCGGCGCGGCGATCGCTCCGGCGTCGGTGGGGCAGTTCGGGCCGCCGGGCGTGGTCGGCCGCGATCTCGACGGCTTGCCGCCTTCGGTCGTGGTGATGGCGCATCGCGCCGACGAGCGCCGTCCGGCGGTGCGCGCGTTCGTCGAACTGGTGGCGGCGGCCAGCGCCTGACGAAAAGCTTCGAAATTTCCCGGTGTTGCAGGCGGCGCGCAGAGTCGCGCGCTACCGCCCATGGTGTGGGTTGTGCCAGCCATCACACCATATCTAGAAAATCCGGTTGATTCGCATTTTGCAACGCAGTACTTTGTACCTCCGCTCCGAGCGACCACTAGATGTGGGCCGGAGCCTGCCGCGGCGCGTTGGCGACGCGGCCCAAAACACGAAGATTTTTGCTCGGAATTCAGGGGATTCCCCGGCTCGCGCGGCACTCGATGAGCGCGCCCCAGGACTCCCGAAGCCAACCGCGGCCCGAAACGGCCGCCAGAGAAACCGAAAGAACGGGACACACATCATGCGGATCGAACGGCTCTACACCACCGACGGCGTCTCGCCGTACTCCTCGATCGAATTCCGCTTCGCCAGCAGCGAAATCCGGAAGCCCGACGGCTCCATCGTGTTCTCGCTTCAGGACATCGAGGTGCCGGCCGACTGGTCTCAGGTCGCCTGCGACATCCTCGCGCAGAAGTATTTCCGCAAGGCCGGGGTGCCGGTCGCGTTGAAGCGCGTCGAGGAGGCGGACGTGCCCGCCTGGCTGTGGCGCTCGGAGGCGGACACCGCGGTTTCCGCCGAGACCGTTTCCGAAACCCGGGCGACCCAGGTGTTCGACCGTCTCGCCGGAACCTGGACCTACTGGGGCTGGAAGGGCGGCTACTTCGACAGCGAGGCCGACGCGCGCGCCTACTTCGACGAAATGCGCTACATGCTGTGCCGCCAGATGGCCGCGCCGAACTCGCCGCAGTGGTTCAACACCGGCATGCACTGGGCCTACGGCATCGACGGCCCGGGCCAGGGCCACTATTACGTCGACTTCAAGACCGGCAAGCTGGTGCGCTCGAACTCGGCCTACGAGCATCCGCAGCCGCACGCCTGCTTCATCCAGTCGGTGACCGACGATCTCGTCAACGACGGCGGCATCATGGACCTGTGGGTGCGCGAGGCGCGCCTGTTCAAGTACGGCTCCGGCACCGGCACCAACTTCTCGTCGCTGCGCGGCGAGGGCGAGAAGCTCTCGGGCGGCGGCAAGTCGTCGGGGATGATGAGCTTCCTCAAGATCGGCGACCGCGCCGCGGGCGCGATCAAATCGGGCGGCACCACCCGCCGCGCCGCGAAGATGGTGATCGTCGACATCGACCATCCCGACGTCGAGAACTTCATCAATTGGAAGGTCCACGAGGAGCAGAAGGTCGGCTGCCTGGCCACCGGCTCGACGCTGCTCAACACCCATCTCAACGCGGTGATGAAGGCGACCCGGGTGTGGGACGGCGCCGAGGACGACGACGCCCGCTTCGACCCGCGCAAGAACGCTGCGCTCAAGGCCGCGATCCTCGCCGCGCGCCGCGTCGCGGTGTCGGAGAACTACATCCAGCGGTCGATCCAGTTCGCGAAGCAGGGCTTCACCGAGATCGAGGTGCCGGTCTACGACACCGACTTCGACCACGAGGGCTATGCCACCGTCTCGGGGCAGAATTCCAACAACACCGTGCGCGTCACCGACGAGTTCCTCAAGACCGTCGCCAAGGACGGCGACTGGAACCTGATCCGTCGCCTCGACGGCAAGGTCGCGAAGACGGTGAAGGCGCGCGACCTGTGGCAGGAAATCGGCTACGCCGCGTGGGCGTGCGCCGACCCGGGCCTGCAGTTCGACGGCACCATCAACGCCTGGCACACCTGCCCGCAGTCGGGGCGCATCAACGCCTCGAACCCGTGCTCCGAGTACATGTTCCTCGACGACACGGCGTGCAATCTCGCGTCGCTGAACCTCATGACCTTCCGCGATGCCGAGGGCGCGTTCGACGTGGCGGGCTTCACCCACGCCTCGCGGCTGTGGACCATCACCCTCGAAATCTCGGTGCTGATGGCGCAGTTCCCGTCGAAGGAGATCGCCAAGCGCTCCTACGAGTTCCGCACCCTCGGCCTCGGCTACGCCAACATCGGCGGCCTGCTGATGGCCTCGGGCCTCTCCTACGACAGCGCCGAGGGCCGCGCCCTGTGCGCCGCGATCACCGCGCTGATGACCGGCGAGGCCTACCGCACCTCCGCCGAGATGGCCGAGGAGATGGGTGCGTTCCCGGGTTACGCCAAGAACGCCAAGGACATGCTGCGGGTGATCCGCAATCACCGCCGCGCCGCCCACGGCGACACCAAGGGCTACGAGGGCCTCAACGTTCTGCCGGTGCCGCTCGATGCCGCCAACTGCCCCGACGCCGCGATCGTCGAAGCCGCTCGCGCGGCCTGGGACGCGGCGCTGGAACTGGGCGAGACCGCGGGCTTCCGCAACGCCCAGGTTTCGGTGATCGCGCCCACCGGCACCATCGGCCTGGTGATGGATTGCGACACCACCGGCATCGAGCCTGACTTCGCGCTGGTGAAGTACAAGAAGCTGGTCGGCGGCGGCTACTTCAAGATCATCAACCGCCTGGTGCCCGAAGCGCTCGCCACCCTCGGCTACACCGAGGCCGAGGCCGAGGCGATGCTGCGCTATGCACTCGGCAACGGCACCCTGAACGGCGCGCCCGCGATCAACCACGCCACCCTCAAGGCCAAGGGCTTCACCGACGTCGCGCTGATGAAGCTCGAGGAGAGCCTCGGCAACTGCTTCGACGTCAAGTACGCCTTCAACCCCTACACCCTGGGGCTGGAGTTCTGCCGCGATACCCTCGGCCTGCCCGAGGCGAAGCTCGCCGACATCTCGTTCAACATGCTCGAAGCCCTGGGCTTCTCGGCGAAGGAGATCGAGGCCGCGAACACCTACGTCTGCGGCGCGGGCACGCTCGAAGGCGCGCCGGGCCTCAAGGCCGAGCACCTGCCGGTGTTCGACTGCGCTTCGCCCTGCGGCCGCACCGGCACCCGCTATCTGTCGGCGGACGCGCACATCCACATGATGGCGGCGGCGCAGCCGTTCATCTCCGGCGCGATCTCGAAGACCATCAACATGCCCAACACCGCCACGGTGGAGGATTGCACCAACGCCTACATCAACTCGTGGATGCTGGGCCTCAAGGCCAACGCCCTCTATCGCGACGGCTCCAAGCTCAGCCAGCCGCTCTCGACCTCGTTCGGCGACGACCTCGTCGACGATTTCACCGAAGAGCCGCAGGCGAAGCAGGTGGTCGCGGTCACCGAGCGCGTCGTCGAGAAGGTGATCGAGAAGATCGTCGCCGCCGACCCGACCCGCAATGCGCTGCCGACCCGCCGCAAGGGCTACACCCAGAAGGCGATGGTGGGCGGACACAAGGTCTACCTCCGCACCGGCGAGTACGACGACGGCCACCTCGGCGAGATCTTCATCGACATGCACAAGGAAGGCGCGGCCTTCCGCAGCCTGATGAACAACTTCGCGATCGCGGTGTCGATCGGCCTGCAATACGGCGTGCCGCTCGAGGAATTCGTCGAGGCCTACACCTTCACCCGCTTCGAGCCCTCGGGCATGGTCGAAGGCAACGACACCATCAAGATGGCGACGTCGATCCTCGACTATCTGTTCCGCGAGCTGGCGATCTCCTACCTCGGCCGCAACGATCTTGCCCACGTGCAGCCCGAGGACCTGCGCCACGACACCGTCGGCAAGGGCGAGGCCCAGGCGGATCTCGAAAAGGCCGCCGAGCGGGTGGTCGAGGCGGTCGCCTCGTCGGGCTACCTGCGCGGCAACCTGCGGGTGTTCGAGGGCGGCCTGCTCGCCACCGGCACCGACGGCCCGGCGGTGCAGAGCCTGATGTCGACCACCGCGGCGGTCACCGCTGGCCCCATCACTTCGGGCGCCACCGCGTCGGTCTCCACCGCCATCGCCGCCGGGCCCTCGCGCGCCGCGCGCATCAATCAGGCGCGGATGCAGGGCTACGAGGGCGACAGCTGCCCCGAGTGCGGCAACTTCACCCTGGTGCGCAACGGCACCTGCCTGAAGTGCGACACCTGCGGCAGCACCACCGGCTGCTCCTGATCCCCGATGCCGAAGCGGCGCACCCCGCCGCGACAGCAGCGCGAGCCCGCCGCTCCCCACACGGAGCGGCGGGCTTTTTGTTTGGGGTGTTCGGCGAGGGCAGGGGACGGTTTGGCGCCCATCCGAGACTGTCTCGATCGCAAACCCCACGCTTGAAAACAGTCATTCAATTGGACGTCGCGAATTCTCTATCCGCCGGCTCGGATACGGAAAGCAGGGATTTTGCGAATGCGTACGTTCCGGGTTGTTCCGCCCGGATTTCGCACCGTGGATGTCCCTGGACGCGCCCGGCAGATATTACCGGCTAACCGGCAGGTTCCGCTCTTTCCGATACTTCGGCTTCCGTGCCGTTTCCGCTATTTCAGGCATCTAACCGCTCCGCACCATGGCGCTAGGTTGGCACAAGGCCTGCACGGCATTTGCGAAAGGCGACCACGGGAGAATTTTGGCATGAACACCATCGAGCCAACATACTGTTCCACTGCCGCCAGCCCCTATGCCGTTGTGAATCGTTCGGCGTCCAACATCAGCTTTGCCGACCAAGTGGGGCATGCGGCCACCCAGTCGAGTAAGACGCCATCGGACAAGCTGACGAGTTTGTTGGCCGAGTTTGAGGAGCTTAAGCGGCGGCAAGTGGAAGTATCACCCAGGGACTACCTTGCCGCTACGTTACCATTGCAGGAGCAGATATCTACCGAAAGGCTCAACACAGGAGAGGATCTCGATGTGTTCGGCGTCCGATTCGAGGGGCGAGTTTACAAACTCGCGGGTAAGCTGGATGGCCCAGGTTCCTTGGAATTTGTTAAAAGCGAGACCGTTGACCTGCCCAGCTTGGTGACGCCGAGACAAAGCGGCGTCGATATCAAAATTTAGCTGTCGCAGGACCAATCCGACGAACGGCCGTGTCGTTAAGTGCGAAGGATGCCGTCTATTTCCAACACGGACCGAGGTCAATGCGTGAAGCTTTCCTGCTGCCGCCTGGAGCGGTCGCTGCCAAAGCCTTGTCCGCTTCATCGCATCGCCGTTCCACTGGCGCCCTTTCCCTTCCGGCCCCGTTTCGTGCGTTAGAACTCGGAGCGTAAGGTCAGCATTCCGGTGTGGCTTTGGTAGGCGGATCGCAGCTCACCTTGGTATTCGAGGCTCACCGAAAGGCCGTCGTTTCGTTCCAGTGTCGTTCCCAGGTCCAGTCGTGCACCGTTTCTCGCTGGACGGTCGGTTTCGCTGACGAACCCGACGCCACCCATGGATGCGGAAATCGCGATCGGCGCGTGGGCGTAGTCGTGCACCCACGCCAGTCGCGCGTCGCCTTGCAGAGCGCCCCAGCCCGTGTCGGCGAGGCCACCCGAGAGCTGTGCGCCCAGTTCGCTTTGGATCGAGTTGAAGCCGTTGGAGTCGACCGACAGGTTGGCGACGCCTGCGCCGGTTTCGGAGTACCCGTCGGTTTCCACGCGCACCACCTGCAGGGTGGCTAGCGGCGTGACCGTCGCCGCCCCCAGTCGCACGTCGTAGCCACCGCCCATCTTGCCCTGGAATTGCCAACCGTCGTAGCTCGCTGACGCCGCCGCGTCGAGATAGTCGATATCCCGCCGCTGGTCGTAAAGATTCCGTCCGAGCCCGGCCAGCCCTTGGAAATAGGCCGGGCCGCCGTCCGGGCGCCACGTTGCGTAACCGGACATCTGGAAACTGTCCAACGTGGTCCGGCTGCCGCCTGCGTCGCCTTTTCCCCGCGCCACCGCACGCACCCAGCTAATCGCGCCGCCCGTGAGCAGATCGTCGGCAAGGTATCCGTCGGCCCCGATCAGGAGGCCCGCCGTCCGCGCCGAATAGCCGTCCGCGCCATCCTGGTCCGCGTGACCGCCCAGAACGCGCCCCCACACCGCCCGGTCCGCCGGAGCCTCGCCGGTGGCCACGCCGCTGGCGCCGTTGCCATCCATGCGCGCCAACTGACGGTTCTGAATCGCCATCGTCGCCGGCTCCAGCGTCGCGCCGCTCAGGTTCAACTGCGTCGTCATCCGATCCGGAGCCATCTGCCGCAGGGCACGGATCTGACCGCCGTCGGAGAGCCTCCCCAACGCGGAGAACACATCGGCGAAGCGCGTATCCGAGCCCAAGTCGTCCAGGGCAGCACCCAGTCCGGCGGTGGCGGGGCCCGCCGCCACGCCCTTGTCCGCCCATTGCGCTTTCTGCCCCAGAGTGACGATCAGGTTCGTCCCGTCGATGCGATAGCTGTTGCCGGAGTAGCCCCCGACGACCAGGACCAGGTTGTCGGCGGACAGCGTCGTCCCCGCCGTGAGCACGGTATAGCTGGCGTTGGCCGCGATGCCGTCGCCGGTCACCCGAACCGTACCGCCGTCCAGAGTGGCGGCCCCGGTGGTCGTCAGCTTGCCATAGGTTCCGTCCGCCGCGACCTCGACCACCAGGGTGCCGGTTTGGACGTACGGCCCGGTGATGAATATGTTCCTCTTGATCCGCAGGATCGCGGCATTGCTGGTTCCCAGGGTCGAAATCACGTTGTCGTTCAGCAGCAACGCGCCGGAAAGAAAGTTCACCCGGTTGCCGGTGATCGTCCCCACGGTTTCGGAGGCGGCGGGATAGCCGGTCAAGACCCCCTCCGCATCGCCGCTGCCGCCCACGAGATTCAGGGTGCCCAGAGCACTGGTGATATCGCCCGCGATCGCGCCGGTGTTGGTAACCGTGCCCAGGTTGCCATAATAGCTTCCATTGACCGCGACCAGAATCGCCGTTGGCGCGGAAATCGTGCCGGAATTGGTCAGGGAACCGAGAGTGCCGCCGATAAAAGTGGCGCTGTAGCCGGCCCCGATACGGATTGCCGTCGTGCCGCCGGAAATCGTGCCGGAATTGAGCAGCGTGTTGAGGACGCCGCCGACATTGGGGAAACCGCCCTCCTCGAGATGGAGGCCCGTCGTGCCGCCGGAGATCGTGCCGGAATTGGTCAACGTGCCGATGGCGGTATTCCAATTGGCGTAAATCGCCTCCCTGTCGGCGGAGATCGTGCCGGAATTGTTCAGGGTGGTAATGGCGCCGCTGGTCCCGCTGACGTAGATGCCGCGCGCCGTGCCCGATGCGGAAATCGTACCGGTGTTGGTCAAGGTTACGATGGTGCCGGTGTTGTCGATGGCTCGCCCCGAGCCGACGGCGGACAGCGTGCCGGAATTGACCAGGGAGCCGAGGGTGCCGCCGTTGTTGTAGTAGCCATCCCCGTTCGTCATCGAAATCGTGCCGGCATTGGTCAGGGACGTCGGTGTCCCGTGAAAAGGCGTTTGCAGAGCGGCCCCCCCGGTGACGGTGATGCTGCCGTCGGCGGTGATGACGCCGTTGTCGCCGTTGCCCAAGGTCTGGGCGGCAGCGACCGGGGTATCGATCGTCCAATCGGCAGCGAACGCCGTCGGCATCGCCATGGCCGCGAACGCCGGCCATGACGCCCCCAGCACCAGTGCCGTCTTCCAGCCACAGCGGCGCTCTGCCGGTCTCCAACGGTTTTCCATCGTTCCCCCTTTGCAAGGCTCCCGCGGTCTCGTCCGCCGCAGGGCCGTTCGCACTCCTGGCTAAGGGGTTCTCATACCTGCAAAAAATCCGTTCGTCTGTCCGGGAAATCCCGGACGGACGGCGCTTTTCGCAGCAGGCGAAAGGGCGTATCGAAAGGGGATCTCAGAGCAGGGACGATATCTCGACCCTGCGAGAAATGGCGTATTTTCGCAGGTCCCGAACCCCCGAAAGGCCGAGCTTCTCGGCGATCCGGGCGTGATAGGTTTCCACCGTGCGCGGGCCGATCCCCAGGGCGAAGGCGATTTCGGCGTTGCTTTGCCCCTCGCCGGTCATTTCCAGAACCTGACGTTCGCGTTCGCTCAAGGCGGCTTCGCCGTCCGAGCCGTTCCCGGCATCGAGAACCCGTGCGGCGCGCGGCGCAAGGAAGCGCTCGCCGCGCAATACCGCCGCCACGCCGCACAACAGGTCGCCCGGCTCGTCGCGTTTCGTCACGTAGCCGCGCGCGCCCTGACGCAGGGCGAGAGCGACGGTCTGCGGGTCCTCGTGCATCGAATAGACCAGTGCGGGAACCGCACCCGCCGCCAGATCGGCCAGGAGGTCGAGGCCGCTGCCGGATTCGAGGGACAGGTCGACGATCGCGAGATCGAAAGCCGCGCCGGCCAACAGCGCCAGGGCCGCGTCGCGGGTGGCGGCTTCGCCCCCCACCGCATACCCCCGGGACTCCAGCAGGATCCCGATCCCCTGGCGGACCGCGGGATGATCGTCGAGCAGCAGGATGCGGGCGGGCGTCATCGGGCGGTCTCCCGAATTGCGGCACCGCGGGAGCAGGGCGCGATGCAGCGCACGACGGTTCCGCCCCCCGGTGCATCGGCGATCGAAAGATCCGCTTCGATTACGTTGGCGCGGTGCGCCATGATCCGCAAGCCCAGCCCCCCGCCGTGGCCCTGGTCCGCCGCGATCCGCCCGATACCGTCGTCCTGCACGATCAATTCCACCCGTCCGTCTCCCGCACAGGTCAGAGAAACCCGCACATGGCTGGCCTGGGCATGCTTCATCGCGTTGCTCAGGGCTTCCTGCGCGATCCGATACAACGCCGTCGCATGCGGATTAGCACATTTCGCGCAATGCCGGTCCTGATGCAATTCGACGGAGACGCCGTCATCACGCCGCACCGAGCGCACCAGTTCCTCCAGCGATGGCCCCGGCGCGGCGGGGTCGTGCTCCACCGGCCACAACCCACGCGACAGGGCATAGGCGTCCTCTGTGGTTGCGGCGAGGAGTCCGCCCAGAGCCCTGGCATCCCGCGCGAATCCGGTCTGGCCGGAGAGATTTTCCGCCAGCACCGAACACCGCAGGCGGGCGGCGGTCAGCTGTTGGCACAGGCCGTCGTGAAGTTCGTGGCCGATGCGGCGGCGCTCGTCTTCGCTGATGGCGATGACCTCGCGCTCCAGGCGGTCGCGCTCTTCCATTTCGGCACGCAGGACCGAGTTCTTTCCTTCGAGTTCGGAAGACAGGCGCTCGACCTCGGCGAAGGAGCGGGTGAATCGCATCGCCAGGGTGAGAGCCTGGAACAGGACGAAGGCGAACAGACCGGGCATCACCAGATAGCTGCCTTCGATGGCCCCGGCATGGATGAGAATGTCGTTGACCGCGGCTCCCGCCAGGATGACGCAGCCGACGAGAAGGATATCGGCCCCGGGGCGGCCGCGGCGCACGCAGACGGTCATGCGGGCGATGTAGTAGCCCGACAACGGAATGGTCAGCAACAGCAGGCCGAGGATCACCCAGTAGGCGACGAAGGACGGAAATGCCGCCTGCGCGACGACGAAGACGGGCAGGCGCAGGTCCGATGCCACCCGCAGGCGCCGGGAGAATGCGTCGGGATAGAGGGTGAGGAAGAAGCGATAGAGAGTCACGCTGGCCGCGACGTAGGACAGCAGGGCCGTGCCTTCCATGGCAGCGGGAGGCACCTGCCGCGGCAGGATTTCTCCGGCGAGCCAGAGGGTGGTGTTGGACCCGGCCGCGTAGACGAGGAGCAGGAGCGCGTAAAGACCGAAATAGAGCGGCGGCGGATCGTGCCGTCGCAACGCGTAGATGCTGAGGTGGTAGATCGCGGTGACCGCCAACACCCCGCAAAAGCAGGCGGACAACACCCAGGAGCGCGCCCGCGCCGCTTCCGCCACGCCGGGCGAGGACAGAAGAATCGGCTCCGCCACGCCGCCCTTGCGAAAATGATGGTTGGAAACCTGGAGGGTCAGATCCACCGGCTCGCCCCGCAGAACGAGCGGCGCCAGCACCAGGGAGCGGTGCGCGTCTTCGGTGGTTTCGCTTCGGCCCGGCACGCCGCTCTGCGCGATCAAGTTTCCGTCGGCCCAAAGCCGGTAGGCGATGTGGATATCCATCAGACGCAGGATCATCCGTCGTTCGCCCGGTGGCGGGATCAGGCGCAGGCGAAACGTCGCCTCGCCCCGGTCGGTCAGCCCGGCGGTCCCCTTCCAGGTTCCGGGAAAGCGAAGCTCTCCCTGGGGGAGCGGCGGCTTCGGATCCGCGAAATCCGTCGGCGAGAGAAGGGCGCCGGGAAACACCGTCCAAGGCCCTTCAAGGGAAAGCTCGCCGTCGAGATCGTGCGCGGAAAGCGACAGGACGCCAGCCTCGGCGGTTCCTCTGATCGGCCGCGCGGAGCGCCATGCGCTCCAGAACGCGAGAGCGGAGGCCAGCACGAGAAACAGCATCAGGAAGCGGATGCGCCCGCCGGGTTCCGTCGCGTGCCTGTCCTCCGCCGTCCTCACCTTGGCCTTCCTTGCGCCGTTCCGCATTAGCGATAACGTGCCGGATGCGCGACGGCAATTGCGAATTGCCGCATAAATATGGAGATTCAGGGAACTGTCCGGGAATTCCCGGACGTCTCGGCCGTCCCGGGACGGCGACATTCCGTCCCGGGCGTGCTACGACATCGGGGGCAGGGGTCCGGCCGGACGATCGTTCCGGATGAAATGTCCTTTTGGGGTGGGGAATCTGCATGGGGCTCGCGCGTCTTGGGCTGGCCTTTGCCATCTGCGGCCTGCTCGCCGCGTGCGCCGCGCCCGCCGACAGAACCGCCGCAGCTTCGCGCATCGCGGCGGATGCGGGGTTTTCCGCCGTGTCCTTCACGACGCGGACCTTCCGCATCGCCGGGTTCACGCGGATCTCCGATCCCGGTGCGCCGCCGATCGTTTACATCGAGGGCGACGGCTTCGCCTGGATCTCCCGCAATCGTCCCTCCGGCGATCCTACGCCGATCCGCGCCCTGGGCCTGCGCCTCGCCGTTCTCGATCCTTCGCCCAACGTCGTCTATTTGGCCCGGCCGTGCCAGTTCGTCCGCAGCGATCCGGCCTGTGGCGTCGCCTATTGGACGAGCCGAAGGTATGCGGAGGAGGTGGTGGCGTCGATGGGCGAGGCTCTGGATCAGGCGATTGCCGGGTTTCCGGGACACGGGATCCATCTCGTCGGATACTCGGGGGGCGGCGCCATCGCTGCGCTGTTGGCCGAACGGCGCGCCGACGTAATGTCTCTGCGGACCGTCGCCGGGAATCTCGACGTGTCGGCGGTCAACCGGCATAACCGCGTTTCGGCCACCCCGGATTCCCTCAATCCGATCGACAACGCCTTACGCCTCGCGGCGTTGCCGCAAATTCATTGGGTCGGCGAAGATGACAAAGTCGTCCCGCCGTTCGTCGCGCAACGTTTCGTCGGCGCACAGGGCTCTCCCCGTTGCGCTCGGATCATCCGGGCCCCGGCGGCAACCCACGAGGACAGATGGGAACAAGTATGGCGGACGCACGTCGCGACGGCTCTGCCGTCGTGTGCCGTGCCAGATTCTGCGGAATAGCCCAGCGTCGCTTCACCAAGACGCAGAGGTCCCTGGAGTCAAAATGTCCACGACCTCGGATTCCGATCGTGATCCGCTTTGGACCTTAGAAGCCGGATTCTCGGACAAAGACGGCCAGGACATTGCGGAGATAACGCCAGACCGGAGATTCCCAGTCGCCGCGGATGGTCACCGTGCCGCGCCAGGAATGGGCGGAAAGTTGCGGGTCTCCATGCCGTAAATATCGCATGAGGCGGGCTTTGAATCCCTGCTGCCCATCCTGTCATCCTCGCTGACACGATTTGCGACATCTTTCCGATTTTCGGACAAAGGGTTGCGACACTTGAAGCGCACGATGGGAACATCGAAAAACCGATTGGAATGGAGGATGCAATGTGGGGATATGGCGGTCACGGCGGTTGGATGATCGGTGGACAGGGCGGCGAATGGTCGTGGCCGTTCTTTGCATTCGGCGGCGTTACACACCTGTTGTTCTGGGGAATCGTGATTTACATGGTGGTCGCGCTGTTTCGCGGCCGGGGTGGTTGTCGGCAGGGGCGCGATCCCGCGCTCGACCTCCTCGGCAAGCGCTATGTTTCCGGGGAGCTTTCCCAGGAGGATTATTTGCGCATGAAGAAAGACCTGACTGCCAAATAACCGTCAATCTCGCTACTTTCGGTCAATCTCGCTAGGCTGGCTCTCCCCACGTGACAGAGCGCTGCAGTTCCCCGATGCCCGCCTTCCATCGCGGAGCGAACGCGCGAACGCACTTGAAGCCACGAGCGCCGCGCACATGGCACGCCACCACTGCCCAATATCTTGACGTAATGTGAAAGACCTTCGCGATGACACGCTCGAACGCCCGACTGTTCTGGGGATTTTGGATCGTTCTTATGCTGTCTTGGATAGCGCTCAACCCCTCGATATTTTCCGCCGGGTCGTTTTTTAAGTTGCGTGATTACGCCATTCAACTTTCTGGAACGCTGTCGATTGCCGCAATGAGCGTGGCTATGATTCTGTCGCTACGGCCCCGATGGCTAGAACCCCTGCTCGGCGGACTCGACAAAACCTACCGGTTGCACAAATGGCTCGGGATCGGCGCCCTCGGGTTGGCGGTGTTTCACTGGTTATGGTCGAAAGCGCCGAAATGGGCCGTGGGCGCTGGGTTGCTCTCTCGCCCCGCGCGTGGACCACGCCCCGAAATCACCGATCCAGTCCATGGCTTCCTGTTAAGCCTGCGCGGTACTGCCGAAGGGCTTGGCGAGTGGGCTTTCTATGCGATGGCGATCCTGCTCGCGATTGCGCTCGTCAAGCTGATTCCCTACCGGTTGTTCCGCTACAGCCATCGATTGGTTGCCGTGGCGTACCTCGTGCTTGTCTTCCACTCCTTCGTGCTGGTCGATTACAGCACGTGGCTCACTCCGATGGGGCCGCTTCTTGCAGCATTGATGATCGCGGGCAGCTACGCTGCCGGAGTCTCGCTATTGGGCCGCATCGGAACCGGACGCCGTGTCGCAGGAAAGATCGTCGAACTGGTCAATTACCCAGGGATTCGTTCCCTTCGAACGACCATTCGGATGAATCCCGGATGGCCTGGGCATCGGCCCGGGCAGTTCGCCTTCGTAACATCGAATCAGGGTGAGGGGGCCCACCCCTACACCATCGCCTCCGCGTGGAAGCCGCAAGATCCGCGGCTAAGCTTCATCACCAAGGAACTTGGCGACCACACGACCGGCCTCGTTGACAAGCTCAGCGTTGGCCAGGATGTCACGATTGAAGGTCCCTATGGCTGCTTCACCTTCGAGGACGAACTGCCACAACAGATCTGGATCGGGGCAGGCATCGGCATTACCCCGTTCATCGCGCGACTGAACGAACTCGCCACCGTTGCGCCCAATGGCCGTCGGCAGAGAATCGATCTTTTCCATTCCACGCGCGAGATTGATGCCGCGGCGCTCGACCAACTTGCCGAAGACGCCCGTGCGGCGCGCATCCGGTTGCACGTCGTGATCAATACCCGCGACGGAAGGCTGACCGGGCAACGCATCCGTGAGGCCGTGCCCGATTGGGCTGGGAGCAGCATATGGTTCTGTGGGCCGGTAGAATTCGGCCAAGCGCTACGCGAGGACTTCGCCGCGCAGGGCTTCCCGGTCGAACAACGCTATCACCAAGAATTTTTTGAAATGCGTTGAAGCGCATGAGTGTCCGTGAATGTGCCCGCAACCTCACTGCGTCCCACATTGATTCCGCCGCGCTCATTAAAGCGAATTCCGCACCTTCCCCCGAGCCGTACGGGCCCGCGAGACGGCTCTTCTCCTCTGATATGCCCTGGACTTCTTCATCCCGTTTAAGCTTGAACGCCAGAAGCACCACGCCTGTTGCCGAATAGCGGATGTTCTGCTTCCGGCCCCCTCATTCCCATTCGCCCGTGACGGATCGGGGTGGATGTGGCAAGGTCTTGCGCGTTTGGGAAACCCGCGCCGTTGTCCTGCGAATGGGGGCGCGGGGGACGAATCCCCCGCAGGGGTTTTTCCGTCCGCAAGGGTTTTCCGCGTCCGCCGAGTGGTCGAGCTTCGAGTGCCGTTATGACTCTTCCCGTTTCCGTTCCGCCCGATCCGCTTGAGGTGCTCAGGCGGGTTTACGGGTTTTCCGCGTTTCGCGGGCGGCAGGCGGAGGTGGTGGCGCACGTGATCGCGGGCGGCGACGCGGTGGTGCTGTTCCCCACCGGCGCGGGCAAGTCGCTGTGCTTTCAGATTCCGGCGCTGTGCCGCGAAGGTGTCGGCGTGGTGATCTCGCCGCTGATCGCGTTGATGCGCGATCAGGTGGAGGCGTTGCGGCAGCGCGGCGTGCGCGCGGCGGCGCTGAATTCGTCGCTGACGCGCGAGGAGTATGCCGAGGTGCGGGGCGCGCTGGGGGCGGGGGCGCTCGACCTGCTGTACGTCACGCCGGAGCGGGTGGCGACGCCGGGCTTCCGCGAGATGCTCGGGCGGGCGCGGATCGCGCTGTTCGCGATCGACGAGGCGCACTGCGTGTCGCAATGGGGGCACGATTTCCGCCCCGAGTACCGCGAGCTCGGGCGGTTGGGCGAACTGTTCCCCGGCGTGCCGCGGGTGGCGCTGACCGCCACCGCCGACGCCCACACCCGAGAGGACATCGTCGCGCAGTTGGGGATGTTCTCGGTGGAGGTGTTCTCGACCTCGTTCAACCGGCCGAACATCAGCTACGAGATCGTCGAGCGCGACCAGCCGCGCCGCCAGCTTCTGCACTTCCTTTCCCGCCACAAGGGCGAGAGCGGCATCGTCTATTGCCTTTCCCGCGCCAAGGTGGAAGACACCGCGGCGTGGCTGAACGCGCAGGGGGTTCGCGCGCTCGCCTATCACGCGGGGATGGACCGCCGGACCCGCGACGCCCATCAGGACGCCTTCCTCAAGGAGGAGGACCTGTGCCTGGTGGCGACGGTGGCGTTCGGCATGGGGGTGGACAAGCCCAACGTGCGCTACGTCGCGCATCTCGACCTGCCGGGGTCGGTGGAGGCCTATTATCAGGAAACCGGCCGCGCCGGGCGCGACGGTCTGCCGTCGGAAGCGTGGATGGTCTACGGCATGGCCGACGTGATCCAGCGCAGCCGGATGATCGAGGAGGGCGGCGCGGACGACGACGTCAAGCGGGTGGAGCGGGCCAAGCTCAACGCCCTGCTGGCGATCTGCGAGACGCCGGGGTGCCGCCGTCAGGCGCTTCTGGGGTACTTCGGCGAGGCGCATCCCGGCGGCTGCGGCAACTGCGACACCTGCCGCAACCCGGTGGAAACCTGGGACGGCACCGAGGCGGCGATCAAGGCGCTGGCGGCGGTGTACCGCACCGGCGAGCGCTTCGGCGTCGGCCATCTGGTCGACGTGCTGGTGGGCAACGTCAACGAGCGCACCGCCCGCCACGGCCACGATGCGATTCCGGTGTTCGGCCAGGGGCGGGACCTTCCGGCGAAAACCTGGCAGTCGATCTACCGCCAGCTTCTCGCCGCGGGACTGGTGGTGGTCGACCACGCCGCGTTCGGCGCGCTCAAGCTTGCGCCCGAGGCGCGCTCGGTGTTCCGGCGCGAGCGCGCGGTACGTTTCCGCAAGGACCGCCCGACTTCCGGCAAGGCCGCCGCGGCGAGCCGCACGGCGAGCGCGCGCTCGGCGCTGGCGGGGGCCGACAAGGCGCTGTTCGAGGACCTGCGCGCGACCCGCACCGCGATCGCGAAGGAGCTATCGGTGCCGCCCTACGTGATCTTCCCCGATACCACCCTGGTGGCGTTCGCCACCGAGCGGCCGCGCAGCCGCGACGCCCTGCTCGGCGTCACCGGCGTCGGCCAGTCGAAGCTGGAGCGCTACGGCGACGCCTTCCTCGACGTGATCGCGCGCCACGCCGGATGATCGCCGCCGCCCGATTCAGGGATGCGCCGCCGCGATGATCCTGCGCGCCTGATCGACCTGGGCCGGGAACAGGGAATCGGGCGACCTGCCGGGGCCGAGGGCCTTGAACACCATATAGCGGGCGCAGTGCGCGAAGTCGTCGCGGCAGTATTTGTCCTTGAGCTTGTTCGCCATCGACGGCATGTCGGCCATGCGGTCGAGGAAGAACGGGCATTTCGGCAGGCAGGGGCAATCGGCCATGGTCGGCCTCCGGGCAGTCGGCGATATCCACGATCGTCTCTCTCCCCCGAAAGTTTCTCAACCGAAAGTTTTCGCGCTCGGCCGCCGGTTCGCGGCGCGGGCTCGCGCGTCGCCGGTCCGGCCGTACTCGCCCTTTGAAATCCGCGCCGCGCGCGCCCATAACTTGTGGACCCTTACAGCCTTGAGGAGCTTCCGAGATGTCTGTTGCCACGAATTTGCCGACCCGCCGGTTCGGCCGGACCGATATGGAGATCACCCGCGTCGGCTTCGGCGCCTGGGCGATCGGCGGGGCGGGGTGGGCGTTCGGCTGGGGCAGTCAGGAAGACGCGGACTCGATCGCGGCGATCCGTCACGCGGTTTCGGTCGGCATCAACTGGATCGACACCGCCGCGGTCTATGGCCTCGGTCACTCGGAGGAGGTGGTGCGCGAGGCGCTTGCGCCGATACCGAAATCCGAACGCCCCTACGTGTTCACCAAATGCGCCCTGGTGTGGAACCCGGACGACCACGACGCCCGCCCGGCGCGCATCGCCGACCGTGCCAGCCTCAAGCGCGAGTGCGAGGCGTCGCTGAAGCGTCTCGGCGTCGAGCGCATCGACCTCTATCAGGTGCACTGGCCCTCGGAGGACGGCACGCCGATCGAGGACTATTGGCGGACCCTCCTCGACCTCAAGGCCGAGGGCAAGGTGCGCGCCGTCGGCCTGTCCAACCACAACGCCGAACAGCTCGCCCGCGCCGAGGCGCTCGGCCACGTCGACACCCTCCAGCCGCCGTTCTCGGCGATCCGCCGCGACGCCGCAGCGGCCGAACTGCCGTGGTGCCGCGCGCACGAGACCGGCGTGATCGTCTACAGCCCGATGCAGTCGGGCCTGCTCTCCGGCGGCTTCACCGCCGAGCGCGCCAAGTCGCTCCCGGCGAACGACTGGCGTTCGCGGGCCGACGAGTTCGTCGGCGAGCGGCTGACCCGCAACCTCGCGTTCGTCGAGGCGATGAAGCCGGTCGCGGCGCGCCACGGCGTCGGCGTCGGCGCGGTGGCGGTGGCGTGGGCGCTCGCCAATCCCGGCGTGACCGCCGCGATCGTCGGCGCGCGCTCGCCCGCGCAGGTGGACGGCTGGCTGCCCGCCGCGTCGCTGGCGCTCTCGGAGGCGGATTTCGCCGAACTCAACGCGGCGCTGAAGACCTTCGGCGTCGGCTCCGGCCCGATCTGATCCGATCCGTAGAAAACGAAAGCCGCCCGGGGGTGTTCCCCGGGCGGCTTTCGTTTGCCTGAGCGGCGCGGCTCAGAACAGGAAGCGCGAGCGGATCGTGCCGTCGATGGCGTCGAGCGCCTTGCGGAAGCCCTGGCCGGGTTCGATCTCGGCCTCGACGTCGACCACCACGTAGCCGATCTCGCCGTCGGTGCGCAGGTACTGGCCGGAGATGTTGATGCCCTTGCCGGAGAAGATCTCGTTGATGCGCGAGATCACGCCCGGCACGTTGCGGTGGATGTGCATGAAGCGGGTCGCGGTGCCCTGCAGCGGCAGCGCCAGCTCCATGAAGTTGACCGCGCCGAGGGTCGAGCCGTTGTCGGAATAGGTGACGAGCTTGTCCGCCACCTCGGTGCCGATGTTCGCCTGGGCCTCCTGGGTGGAGCCGCCGACGTGCGGGGTGAGGATGACGTTGGGCCGGCCGCGCAGCGGGGAGACGAACTCCTCGTCGCCGTCGGCGGGCTCGGTGGGGAAGACGTCGATCGCCGCGCCGCCGAGGCGGCCGTCGTCGAGCGCCGCGGCGAGCGCCTCGATCGCCACCACGTTGCCGCGCGAGGCGTTGATCAGCAGCGCGCCGGGCTTCATCAGGGAGAGTTCGGCCTCGCCGATCATGTCGCGGGTTTCCGGCGTCGCGGGGACGTGCAGCGAGACGATGTCGGAGGTGCGCAGCAACTGGTCGAGGGTGTGGCAGGCCTTGGCGTTGCCGAGCGCCAGCTTGTTGACGACGTCGAAGTACTGCACCTCCAGGCCGAGCGCCTCGGCGAGGATCGACAGCTGCGAGCCGATATGGCCGTAGCCGACGATGCCGAGCTTCTTGCCGCGCACCTCGTGGCTGCCCTTGGCCGACTTCAGCCACTTGCCCGCGTGCGCGGCGGCGGATTTCTCGGGCACGCCGCGATAGAGCATGATCATCTCGCCGAGCACCAGCTCCGCCACCGAACGGGTGTTGGAATAGGGCGCGTTGAACACCGGAATGCCCGCCATCTTCGCGGCCGAGAGGTCCACCTGGTTGGTGCCGATGCAGAAGCATCCGACCGCCATCAGCTTCGGCGCCTGCGCGATCACCTGACGAGTGAGGCGGGTGCGCGAGCGGATGCCGACGATGTGGGCGTCGGCGATCGCCTCGCGCAGCGCGACGCCGTCGAGCGCGCCGGGGTAGCAGTCGACGTTGGTGTAGCCCGCGACGTTGAGCGCGTGCACCGCGTTGTCGTGGATGCCTTCGAGCAGCACGACCTTGATCTTATCCTTGGGCAGGGAGAGCTTGCTCACCGGGAGCCTCCGACACTAATCTTCCAACCGCCCCGGAGCCTTCCGGGTTCGCGAACAATAGGCCCATCCGGCCGCCCGCGCCAATTGCGTTTTCCGCAACCCCCGGGGGCGCCGCCGCAACCAGATCGGAGACCTCGCCCATGGCCGACGCCGTCAAGACCCGCCTCGCCGAACTCGGCCTCGCGCTGCCGAAATCCGCCGCTCCGGTGGCCAACTACGTGCCCTTCCACGTCGAGGACGGGATGGTGTTCGTCTCCGGTCAGTTGCCGATGACCGACGCGGGGCTGTTCGCCACCGGCCGCGTCGGCGCCGGCGTCGACACCGCCACCGCGGTGGAGGCGGCGCGGCTCGCCGCCCTGCAATCGATCGCCAAGCTCGCCGACGCCGCCGGGGGCGACCTCGACCGCATCGCCAAGATCCTGCGCGTCGACGTGTTCGTCGCGTCGTCGGTGGATTACTTCGACCAGCCGGTAGTCGGCAACGGCGCGTCCGACCTGTTCGTCGCCGTCTTCGGCGAGGCCGGCCGCCACACCCGCAACGCCGTCGGCGTCGCCGTGCTGCCGCGCAACGCCCCGGTCGAAGTGACGGTGATCGCCAAGCTCAAGGACTGAGGCCGGATCGAGAACCGCCGGGGCGAGGGTTCCGGCGGTTCCGATCTCGTGGGGAGTCAGGCGAGGCCGCAGTATTCCGGCAGCCGCCGCAGCGAGCGCTCGTGCGCCAGCGGCGGAACGATTCCGGGCGGCATGTCCATGCCGATACGGTCGTGCCAGTAGGTGGGCATGCCGACGGCGGCGGTGCCGATCAGATCGTAGGCCGATCCGGCGACGAAGAGGCAGCGCTCCGGCGCGACCCCGAGCTTGTCGAGGGCGAGCCGGTAGGGACGCGGATCGGGCTTGTAGACCCCCGCTTCCTCGGCGGTGACCACCGTGGCGAAGGGCACGCCGACCCGCTCGGCCGCGATCAGCCCCAGGCGGTGCGAACAATTGGTCGCCACGCCCAGCGGCAGCCCGGCCTCGGCAAGCCGCCGCAAGGTGGACGTCACGTCCGGCCACGGCTGCAATTCGGCATACCGCGCATCCAGCGCGTCGGCCAGCTTCCGGTCCAGCCCGGCCTGTTCCGCGGCCTCGGCGACGAGATCCCCGTAAGGCCGGTAGGCGCCGGTCTCGTAGGTGATGCGCAGGTAGGCGCGTCGCCAGCGCTGCCCGTCGTCGGCGCTGCCGGCGACGCGGTTCCAGAGCGACCAACTGTCGAGCAGCGCCGTCAGCAGGTCGAACATTACGGCATCGTAGGCGGGCATCGGCGGGCTCCTAGGTGCAGGCGGGCGGGGTCCGCAGGGCCACCGCCTCGATCTCGACGAGATATCCGTGGTGCAGCGCGGGCACCGGCACGACGCTGCGCGCCGGGCGGTGCTCGCCGAACATCTCGGCGTAGACGTCGTTGAATTCCGGCCAATTCTCGATGCCGACGATATACGCCGTCACCTTGATCATGCGATCCGGCCCGCTGCCCGCCGCGGCGGCGACGGCGAGCACGTTCGCGAGCGCCTGCGCGGCCTGCTCGCGGAACGGCGATCCGTGCGTCGGCGTGCCGTCGGGCCGCGCGCCCAACTGGCCGGAGACGAACACCAGATCGCCAGCGGCGACGGCCTGGGCGTAATGGCCGCCCGGCGGCGGTGCCGAAGCGGTCAGAATGCGGTCGAGAGATTGAGACATGAGGGTCACCATCCGTTGATGCGGGGCCATTCGGCGACGGCGGCGTCGCCGTCCAGAACCCGGTAGCGGTCGAACTGCGCGGCGGTCGCGCAGGCATGATTGGGCAGGATGCGCACCCGCGCCCCGAGCGGCAGCGGCGGCAGCGCGGCACCGGAACCGGGCCGCACGCCGACGATGCCGTGCTCCTGGTTGGCGTCGAGCACCACGAGGTCGGGGTAAGGGCGGCCGGTTGCGTCGCAGACCCGCCCGTAACCCTGGTCGAGAGCCTGTCGGCCGGTGCCCCGGTCGCGCGACAACGCCATCCATCCCGCGTCGACGATCAGCCATCCCTTGGCGCGCTGATGGCCGATCACCGTCGCGAGGACCGACAGGGCGATGTCGTCCTCGGTGCAGGAGCCGATGCCCGCCTGAACGAGATCGCCGAACATGAACACCCCCGCGCGCACCTCGGTGACGCCGTCGAGGTCGGCGGCGAAGGTGGCGGTGGGGGTCGATCCCACGCTCACCACCGGGCACGGCAGGCCCGCCGTTCGCAGCGTCCGCGCGCAGGCGACCGCCGCATGCCGCTCGGCCTCCGCTGCGGCGCGCAGGTCGTCGGGGCGGTGGAGGGCGTAGCTGCCTCCGGCATGGGTCAGCACGCCGCGCAAATCCGCCGCGCCGCCGTCGAGAACGCGGCCGATCCCGAGGAGGAGCTCCGTGTCTCCGGGCGCGACGCCCGAGCGATGTCCGTCGGAGTCGATCTCGACGAACGCGGGCAGGGCCTGTCCGTTCGCCGCGGACCACGCGGACACCGCTTCCGCCTGCTCGACGCTGTCGAGAACCACGGCGACGTCCGCGCCGTGCGCGGCGCGGATCGCACCCACCGCGTCGAGTTTCCCCGGCGCGATGCCGACCGCGTAGATGAGATCGCGCACGCCGTTGGCGGCGAAATACTCCGCTTCCCGCAGGGTCGAAACGGTGCCCGGGCCCGCGGCGGTTTCCATCGCCCGCCGGGCCACCTCGATGCTCTTGGCGGTCTTGAGGTGCGGGCGGAGCCGCACGCCGAGCCGCGCGAGGCGCTCCCGCATGCGCCGGACGTTGCGTTCGAAACGCGCCCGGTCGAGCAGCAGGGCGGGAGTCGGGATGTCTTGCGGCGGCGGCGCGGCGATGGTGGGGGCGGAGGCGGACATGCGGTTTCTCCGAAAGTTGACGCGATCATCCTCGCACATCCGGTCGATTAGGTGATATTAACGAGAATCAACTTTGAAGTTAAGGCAGGCTGAATGATCGAAACCGACGACCTGCGGTTCCTCGCGGCCATCGCCGCTTCGCCGTCCCTCGCCGCGGCGGCGCGGATGCTCGACGTTTCGCCGCCCGCGGTGACGCAACGCCTGCGCGGGCTCGAAACGCGGCTCGGGGTGCGGCTGGTCGATCGCGGCGGGCGGCGGCTCGCCCTGACCGGCGAGGGCGAACTGCTGGCGAAACGCGGACGGGAGATCGTCGGCGCGCTCGACGCCCTCAACGACACCCTGCTGGAGCGCCGCGGCGAGGTTGCGGGCGACTTGCGCGTGGTCGCGCCGTTCGGTTTCGGCCGTCGCTACGTCGCGTCCCTGGCGGCGCAGTTCCGGGCCGAGCATCCCCGCCTGCGGCTCGATCTCTCCCTGCTGGACCGCCTGTCCCACGCACCGGACGGAAGCTGGGACATCGCCATCCACATCGGCGCGCCGGAGGTGTCGGCGCGCCTGACGATGCGCCGCCTCGCGCCCAACGCGCGCGTTCTCTGCGCGTCTCCCGGCTATCTGGCGCGGGCGGGGGTTCCGGCTCGGCCCGCCGACCTGCGAACCCATGCCTGCATCGCCCTGCGCGAGAACGACGAGGACGTGACGATGTGGCCGTTCCGCGCCCGCCCGGGCGGCGCGGTGGAGCGGGTAAGGATCGCGCCGTTCCTGTCCAGCAACGACGGCGAGGTGGTGAAGGCCTGGGCGCTGGCCGGGCACGGGCTGATCGTCCGCTCGGAATGGGATGTCGCCGAGGATCTGCGGGCGGGGCGTCTGGTCCGCGTGCTGGACGATTACGACCTGCCTCCGGCGCCGGTCGTCGCGCTCATGGGTACCGAGCCCGCGGCGCGCTCGGCCCGCGCCCGCGCGTTTCTCGATGCGATCGTCGCGCGCCTCCGCACGCCGCCGTGGCGCGTCTCCGCCGCGGATGCCGACGCGGCGGGTTAGGGATCGGAACCGCCGCGCCGCGAAGCCGGGTGTGACGCGGCGATCTCGACAAACCGGGGGTTCGCGCGTAGGGTACGCGGCTGATCCCAAGCGTGGTGTGCCGCGGGGTGAGAGAACGCAAGAACGAGTGGTGCCGTGCCGATGAGTGACCTGTTTCAAGACGTGACGCTGGCGAAGACCGAGTCCTACACCGCCAAGGACATCGAGGTCCTGGAGGGGTTGGAGCCGGTGCGGCGGCGGCCGGGCATGTACATCGGCGGCACCGACGACCGGGCGCTGCATCACCTCGTCGCCGAGGTGCTGGACAACGCGATGGACGAAGCGGTGGCGGGCCACGCCACCACCATCGACGTCGAATTGCAGGCCGACGGCGCGGCGACGATCCGCGACAACGGCCGCGGCATTCCGGTCGATCCGCACCCCAAGTATCCCGATAAATCCGCCCTCGAAGTGATCCTCACGACGCTGCACTCGGGCGGCAAGTTCGGCGGCGACGCCTACAAGGTTTCGGGCGGCCTGCACGGCGTCGGCATCTCGGTGGTCAACGCGCTCTCCGCCAGCTTGGTGGTGGAGGTGGCGCGCAACCGCCGCCTCTACGCCCAGCGCTTCTCGCGCGGCGCGGCGCTCGGCCCGCTCGAAGACTTGGGCGCGGTGCAGAATCGCCGCGGCACCACCGTCACCTTCTCGCCCGACCCGCAGATCTTCGGCGTGCGGGCGAAGTTCCGCCCGTCCGCGCTCTATCGCATGACCCGGGCGAAGGCGTACCTGTTCCGCGGCGTGACGGTGCGCTGGAGCTGCGCGCCGGAGCTGCTGGTTGAGGGCGACCCGACGCCGCAGACCGCGATCCTGCACTTCCCCAACGGCCTCGCCGACTATCTCGCCGACGTCGCCAAGGACCGCGCGCGCCTGACGCCGACGCCGTTCGCCGGAACCGCCCAGCTCGCCGACGACATGGGTTCGGTGGAGTGGGCGGCGATCTGGCCCGACGACAACGACGACGGCTTCTTCTCCTCCTACTGCAACACCATTCCCACGCCCGAGGGCGGCACCCACGAGAACGGCTTCCGCAACGTCGCGGTGCGCGGCCTGCGCGCCTATGCCGAGATGATCGGCAACCGCAAGGCCGACAAACTCAACGCCGAGGACGCCTTCGGCGGCGCGTGCGTGCTGCTGTCGCTGTTCATCCGCGATCCGCAGTTCCAGGGGCAGACCAAGGAGAAGCTCGCCTCCGCCGAGGCGACGCGGCTGGTCGAACAGGCGATCAAGGACCACTTCGACCACTGGCTGACCGGCGACCCGGAAGTGGCGAACAAGCTGCTCGCCGCGGTGCTCGACCGCGCCGAGGAGCGCGCCCGCCGCAAGCAGGCGAAGGAGCTTTCGCGCAAGTCCGCCACCAAGCGCCTGCGCCTGCCCGGCAAGCTCGCCGACTGCACCCGCGCGGTGGCCGAGGGTTCGGAGATCTTCCTCGTCGAGGGCGATTCCGCGGGCGGCTCGGCGAAGCAGGCGCGCAGCCGCGAGACCCAGGCGATCCTCCCCCTGCGCGGCAAGATCCTCAACGTCGCCTCCGCCTCCGCCGAAAAGCTCCAGGGCAACCAGGAGATCAAGGACATGATCGAGGCCCTCGGCTGCGGCGTGCGCGACCGCTACGAGGAGGAGCGGCTACGCTACGACAAGGTCATCATCATGACCGATGCGGACGTCGACGGCGCGCACATCGCCTCGCTGCTGATGACGTTCTTCTATCGCGAGATGCCGAAGCTGATCGAGGGCGGGCACCTCTATCTCGCGATGCCGCCGCTCTATCGCCTCACCGCGGGCACCCTCAGCCACTACGCCCGCGACGACGCCCACCGCGAGGAACTGCTGAAGACGGTGTTCGCGAACCGGAAGGTCGAGATCAGCCGCTTCAAGGGCCTGGGCGAAATGCCGCCCGCGTCGCTGAAGGAGACGACGATGGACCCGGCGAAGCGCACCCTCCTGCGCGTCGTCGTGCCCTCCGGCCGCACCGACGAAGGCGCCGCCGAGGCCAAGGACACCGAGCGTCTGGTCGAGCATCTGATGGGCAAGAAGCCGGAACTGCGGTTCCGCTTCATCCAGGAACGCGCCAAGTTCGCCGAGGACCTCGACATCTGAGACGCCTCACCCGGTGAAGCGCGCGGTTTCCGCCGCGATCGCGTCGTCGGCGGGGAAGAAGTCGGCCGGGGTGTCGACCGCCGTCGCGAGCGCCTTCAGATACGCGGGGCGGGGGATCTCGACCGCGCCCATGCCGCGCAGGTGGTCGGTGGTGAACTGGGTGTCGAGCAGGGTGAAGCCCCCCGCGCGCAGCCGCGCGACGAGATGCACGAGCGCCACCTTCGATGCCTCGGTGCGGTACGAGAACATGCTCTCGCCGAAGAACGCCGCGCCGATCGCGAGGCCGTAGAGGCCGCCCGCCAGCGCGCCGTCCGCCCAGCATTCGATCGAATGGCCGAAGCCGCGCCGGTACAGCTGGGTGTAGAGCCCGGCGATCTGCGGCGTGATCCAGGTATCCTCCCGCCCCGGCGCGGGCGCGGCGCAGGCGGCGAGAACGCCCGCGAAATCGCGGTCGGCGGTGATTTCGAACGGTCGGCGCCGCAGCACCTTGCGCAGGCTGCGGCCGACGTGCAGCCCGTCGAGCGGGATCACGCCGCGGCGGAGCGGCGACAGCCACACCAAGTCCGGGTCGTCGCGGCCCCGTCCCATCGGGAAGGCGCCCTGGCGATAGGCGGCGATCAGCAGGTCCGGCGTGACCTCCAGCCGCATCGGCGTCACCCCGCTTCGAGCGCCGCCAGCGCCAGCAGGTAGCCCTTCGCGCCGAAGCCGACGATCACGCCGCTCGCCACCGACGAGATGTAGGAGTGGTGGCGGAACGCTTCGCGGCGGTGGATGTTGGAGAGATGGACCTCGACGATCGGGCAGTCGAGCAGGTGCAGCGCGTCGTGGATCGCCACCGAGGTGTGGGTGTAGGCGGCGGCGTTGATCACCAGCGCGTCGACGGCGCCGCGCGCCTCCTGGATCCAGCCCACCAGTTCGCCCTCGAGGTTGGACTGGCGGAAATCGAGGCTCCAGCCCTGCGCCTCGCAGAACGCGGCGCAGGCGGCGCGGATGTCGTCGAGCGTGTCGCGGCCGTAGATCTCGGGCTCGCGCTTGCCCAGCATATTGAGGTTCGGGCCGTTGAGAACGAGAACGCGCTTGGCCACCGGTTTCCTCCGCGATGTCGGTTTCGGGTCGGTTGCATCCGCCGCCCGACGGACCCATACTCTGGCATCTCGGGACGGAAAAGCAACTGTGCAAGTCGGGAAAAACCCATGCAGATCAGCTTGAATGGCGAGCTTCGCACGCTCGATGACGGGCTCGACGTGGCTTCGCTTCTGGCGAAGCTCGAACTCGATCCGCGCAAGGTCGCGGTCGAACGCAACCTCGAAATCGTGCCGAAATCCGCCTACGCCGCGACCCCGGTCGAGGACGGCGACCGCTTCGAGATCGTGCACTTCATCGGCGGCGGTGCGCCGCAGGGGGATATCGTGGAAGAGGACCGTTTGGTCGTCGCGGGGCGGAGCTTCGCCTCGCGCCTGTTGGTCGGGACCGGCAAGTACAAGGATTTCGAGGAGACCGCACGCGCGATCGAGGCCTCGGGCGCGGAGATCGTCACCGTCGCGGTGCGGCGCGTCAACATCAGCGATCCGAAGCAGCCGATGCTGATGGATTTCGTCGATCCCAAGAAATACACCTACCTGCCGAACACCGCCGGCTGCTTCACCGCGGCGGACGCTGTGCGCACCCTGCGCCTGGCGCGCGAGGCGGGCGGTTGGAACCTCGTCAAGCTCGAGGTGCTGGGCGACCAGAAGACCCTCTATCCCAACATGGCCGAGACTTTCCATGCCGCCGAGGCGCTGATCGAGGACGGCTTCCAGGTGATGGTCTACTGCGCCGACGATCCGATCGCGGCGAAGCGCCTGGAGGAGATGGGCTGCGTCGCGATCATGCCGCTCGCCGCGCCGATCGGCTCGGGGCTGGGAATTCAGAACCCGGTCGGCATCCGTCTGATCGTCGAGCAGGCGAAGGTGCCGGTGCTGGTGGATGCGGGCGTCGGCACCGCGTCGGACGCCGCGGTGGCGATGGAACTGGGGTGCGACGGCGTGCTGATGAATACCGCGATCGCCGCCGCCAAGGATCCGGTCCGGATGGCGCGGGCGATGCGTCTCGCGGTCGAGGGCGGGCGTCTCGCCTATCTCGCGGGCCGGATGCCGAAGAAGCTTTACGCCGATCCGTCGTCGCCGCTCGCCGGGCTGATCTGATCCGCTCCACGGGCCGATTTTTCGAGGGCTCCGCCGTATCCGGCGGAGCCCTTCGTCTTCGTCGCGGCGGACGACTCCCCCGCGGCGCGGTCGGCGCGGCAACGCTCCGCGCGGAAGATCGTCGCCGGAGAAGCTCCGGCGCGCGAGGGATCTGCCGGAAGATTGTTTCGGGACAATAACCATCTCCGCTCGTCTTTCGCGCCCGATCGCGAGAGCCGCCGCGACGACCTCCCGGGCAGGGTCGGGGCCGGCCGTCTCGCGTCGCTCTCAACTGAATGATATGTAAAGGATATTTCCGGGGCTCGTGGGGGTTCGGGCAGTGGCCGGAACCCGTCGCCGCACAATGAAAAAAGATATGCGCTGAGGTCATGCGCGAGGTGCGATTTTTATATGGATTTTTTCTTTACCGGGGGGTGGGTTCGGACTATATGGATCGTCCTTGCGCACGTGCCTCTGACCCTTGGTGGCTACGCAACGACGCACGACACGTGACCGGGCGAAAGTCCGGGGTGGAAACTGATACGACCGCCGTATTGCGTATTGTGTACGTCAGAGGCAGATTGCGCCGCCCCTAGCCGGGGGTCGGGGCAAGAATAACCGAGGGTCGGTTTTCTTGTGCCGCGGTGCGCCGTATCGTTTTTTCCCTGGATCGGATCCCGGTCGGAATTACGGGGTGTCTTTCGGGTTCGCCCGGCAGACATGTCGTTGGACCAATTATCCGATGACCTGCGCCTATGTGATCGTGTGATCCGGCCTGGTCCTTCGAACGGGGGACTTGAAGACGATGTCCGAACGTATTCGTGAATTCCTGGAGCAGCAGCGCCCGCCCACCCCCTGCGTGGTGGTGGACCTGGAGATCATCCGTCAGAACTTCCGCAACCTGCGCGAACATTTGCCGCTCGCGCAGGTGTATTATGCGGTGAAGGCCAATCCGGCGCCCGAAGTGGTGCGGATGCTGGCCGCCGAAGGTTCGTCCTTCGACACCGCGAGCCTGCCGGAAATCGACCTTTGCCTGTCGAACGGCGCCAATCCGCAGAACATCTCGTTCGGCAACACCATCAAGAAGGAATCCGATATTCGGGAAGCCTTCGGGAGGGGGGTTCGCCTGTTCGCGATAGATTCGCAGCAGGAACTCCGCAAGATCGCCCGCTCGGCGCCGGGCAGCCGGGTCTACTGCCGGATCCTGGTGGAGAACACCGGCGCGCAGTGGCCGCTGTCGAAGAAGTTCGGCTGCGCCGTCGATATGGCCGCCGATCTGCTGACCGAGGCCCGCGAGCTCGGGCTCGATCCGTTCGGCGTGTCGTTCCACGTCGGCTCGCAGCAGACCGCGCTCGACCAGTGGGACGTGGCGATGGCCCGCGTCGCGATGCTGTTCTCGACGCTGCAGGCGCGCGGTATCGAACTCAAGGCGGTGAACCTCGGCGGCGGCTTCCCCGCCCACTACCTCGACGAGGTCGAGGGTCTGCCGGCCTACGCCAACGCGGTGATGCACGCGGTCACCAACCACTTCGGCAATCGCATCCCGGCGCTGATGATCGAGCCCGGCCGCTCCCTGGTGGGCGACAGCGGCATCCTTCAGGCGGAGGTGGTGCTGGTGGCGAAGAAGTCCTACGACGACGACCGCCGCTGGGTGTTCCTCGACGTCGGCCGCTTCAACGGCCTCGCCGAAACCATGGACGAGGCGATCAAGTATCGCGTCACCACCAGCCGCGACGGCGCGGACACCGCGCCGGTGATCCTCGCCGGTCCGACCTGCGATTCCGTCGACGTGATCTACGACAAGGCCGGGTACTGCCTGCCGGTCGACCTCGAACCCGGCGACAAGATCGAGTTCCACGCCACCGGCGCGTACACCACCTCCTACGCGAGCGTGAACTTCAACGGCTTCGCGCCGTTGCGTCAGTACTGCATCTGAAGTCTCGTCTTCGAGCCCCCCGGGCGGCAGGTTCTGCCGTCCGGGCCCCGGCAAGATCTGCCGATCCGGCATCTGCTCCCCGACTTAAATCTCTGATTTTTCAGCGTCATAGCTTTGGCGCGGGCTTTGCATTCCAGTCTTCGGGAATTTCTCATTCGAGGACGGGACCATGAGTCTGATCGGCGCACTGAACTGCAGCTCGCTCGCGATGCTGGCGCAAAGCCAGGGCATGCAGACGGTCAGCACCAACATCGCCAACGTCAACACCACCGGCTACAAGCGCGAGGATACGGTGTTCCAGACGCTGCTCTCCGGGACGCGCGGCACCGCCGTCGCGCGCGACCGGATGGGCGTGCAGGCGGTGGATCGGCGCGAAGTGTGGGGGCAGGGGTTCGTGGTCGCCACCGGCCGCTCCGACGACCTCGCCCTCAACGGCGACGGGTTCTTTATGGTGACGCGCGATTTCGGCGGCAAGTCCGAGACGATGTACACCCGCGACGGCGCGTTGCAGCAACGCTACGTCGACACCGGCAACGGCACGCAGCAGTCGTTCTACACCACCGCCAACGGCCAGTATCTGCTCGGCTGGGCGGCGGACGCCAACGGCACCTTCAACACCGCCGGGCCGCTGGTGCCGGTGCGCTCGTTCGCCCTCGACGAGATCGGCGGCGAGGCCACCACCGAGGCGCTGATGGCGGCGAACGTTCCCGCCAACCTGCCGACCGGCGAAAGCGTGACGGTTCAGGGGACGATCTACGACCAGTCCTGGAACGCGCAGTCCCTCAACTACATCTGGACCAAGACCGGCGCGAACACCTGGACCGTCGATTTCGCGGTCGGCGGCGGCACCGTCGACCCGGCCCTGACCGGCACCACCACCGTCACCTTCACCAGTTCCGGCAAGGTGTTGCAGCCGCAGACTCCGGTCAGCGTGCCGATCACCTGGGACGACGGCACCTCCAGCACCGTCGCCATCGACCTGTCCGACATGGAACAGTACGCCGACGCCAAGGTGGTTCACCGCACCGTGCAGAACGGCAGCCCCTCGGGGCGCCTCTACGACGAGAGTTTCGACGAAAACGGCGTGCTCTGGGGCAGCTACACCAACGGCCACAACCGCGCCCTCTACAAGCTCGCGATCGCCGATTTCGTCGCGCCCAACAGTCTCGACGCGATCTCGGGCAACTTGTTCCGCGAGAACGAGTTTTCCGGTAAGGCCTCGGTGCGCGATCTCGAAAGCCAGTCCGAAGGCACGACCATCGTCGTCGGGAGTCTCGAATCCTCGAACGTCGACATGGCCGACGAATTCACCCGGATGATGATGGTGCAGAAAGCCTATTCGATGGCCTCGACCAACTTCCGCACCGTTGACGAGATGATGCAGGTGGCCTCGAACCTGAAGCGCTGACGCATCGCCGCGCGATCGGGAAAGGCCCCGGGCGCGTTCCGGGGCCTTTCCGTGTTTTCAGTGGCTGAGGGCGATCGCCACCGGCGTGGTGATCGCCGCCAGCAGGGTGGAGAGGACGGTGGCCGAGGCGATCGCGCTTTCCATCTTCTTGAACTGGTTGGCCATCAGGTAGACGTTGAAGCCCACCGCGATCGACGCCAGCATCACGATCGAGCGGGTTTCGAGCGGCGGCAGGTCGAGCAGTCGCGCCAGCCCCCACACCACGGCGGGCTGCACCGCCAGCTTGATCGCGGTCACCGCCGAGCCCTCCCGCCAGCCTGCGCGGAAGCCGAATTTGGCGAGCCCCATGCCGAGCACCACCAGCGCCATCGGCGAGGCCGACTGCGCGAGCATGCCGATCGGCTGGGCGAACACCTCGGGCATGGTCAGGCCGGAGGCGTCGAACAGCAGGCCCGCGGCGATCGCGACGACGATCGGGTTGGTGAGCACGCTCTTCGCCATCTTGGCGAAGCCCCGGAGCGACAGGCTGCCGTGCAGCGACCACTCGACCGACACGGTGACGAGGGTCCAGAGGATCAGTGCGTTGAACGCCACCACCAGCGACACCGACGGCAGCGACGCCTCGCCGAGGGTCGCCTTGGCGAGCGGAATGCCGAGGAAGACGTTGTTCGAGAAGATGCAGCCGACGCCGAACACCGACTGCGAAACGCCGTCGAGGCCGAACAGCTTCCAGCACACCAGCCGTCCGATCACGAAGATGAGGATGCAACTGCCGAAGAACGCGATCAGCAGCCGCGCGTCCACCGGGGGCAGCGCCGAGAATCGCGACATCGTGTTGAACAGCAGCGCGGGCACCAGCAGGTAGAAGACCAGCTTCGACATCAGGTCGGCGGCCTCGGGCGGCCAGCGGCCGAACCGCATCGTCGCGTAGCCGACGAGAATCAACAGGAACAGCGGGGCGGAGAGAAGGACGTGGTGAAGGCTTTCCGAGAGCATTTCCGCAGGCGCGCCTTATCGATGAAGGGCGGCGCCCGCGGCGCCGCCCTGTTTCGGCTTCAGTTCTTGGCGGTCTTCTTCGCCTCGGCGATCGCCTGCGCCAGGGCGTCGGCGGAGACCTTGCCGGGGATCAGGGTCTCGCCGATCACGAAGCTCGGCGTGCCGTTGATGCCGAGCGCCTCGGCGAGCGCGTGGTTGCGCCGGAGGGTGTCGTCGACCTCCTTCGCCCGGGCGTCGGCCTTGAGCTTGTCGACGTCGAGCTTGAGGGTCTTGGCGACGGTGAGCGCGGCGGCTTCGTCGAGGCGGGCGCGGGTGCCCATCAGCGCGGCGTGGAACTCGGCGTACTTGCCCTGCTTGCGGGCGGCGAGGGCGAGGCGCGACACCGCGACGCTCTCCGGCCCCAGCACCGGCAGGTCCTTGACCACGACGCGCGCATCCGGGTGCGCCTTCAGCGTCGCCTGAAGGTCGGGGAAGGCGGCGCGACAGTAGCCGCAGTTGTAGTCGAAGAATTCCACCACCGCGACCTTCGCCGATTTCGGCCCGAGGAACGGGTCGTCGGCGTGGACGAGGTCGCCCTGGTTGTCGCGGATCGCCGCCGTCTGCGCCGCCGCCGCTTCCGCCGAACGCTTGGTCTGCAACGCCTGCATCGCCTCGGCGAGGATTTCCGGGTTCTCGATCAGCGTCTGGCGGACGAGGTCGCGCATCGCCTGCACCTGCGCCGGGGTGAGCGGCGGCTCCTCGGCGAGGGCGGGGGAGAGCGGCAGGCAGATCGCGGCGAGGCAGGCGGCGCGGCGGAGGATACGGATCATTTCTCGTCCTTGCGGATGGGGGTCAACGGGACTTGTCCTTCTTTTCGAGGTCGAGCAGGCGCTCCGCCTCGGCCTTGATGTCTTCGGCGCGCAGCCGTGCCGGGGAACCCGCGGGCAGAAGCTGCACCGCCTTGCCGGCGTGGAACTTCGCCTCCGCGTTGCGGCCCACGCGCAAGGCGTATTCGGCCATGGCGTAGGCGGCGGGGCCCTCCTCGTGAAGGTTGGCGCGCGCGATCGCGAGCTGCCGCCAATAGAACGCGCCTTCCGGTTCGTCGCGCAAGGCCTGTTCGAGGGCTTTTTCCGCTTCCTTGAAGTCGGCGTCGCCGCCGCGCGCGATCAGGGCGCGGGCCAGGCCGAGCTGTAAGGGCGCGGCGTGCGGCAACAGGCGCACGGACTCGCGGTAGGGGGGGATCGCCGCGTCGGCGTCGCCCGCCTCGAACAGCACCTGGCCCTTGAGCTCGCGGAAGTAGGGATTGGCGGGTTCCTCGGCGATCAGCGCGTCGATCAACTGCACCGCCCGGCCGGTGTCCGGCATGCGGTAGTAGGCGATCGCCCGGGCGTAGCGGGCGGGCAGGCTGGTGTCGCTCTCGGGGTAGCGCTGCAGGGTGCGCGCCGAAGGTTCGAGGAAGCCGAACAGCTTCGCCCGCACCCGCGCGTAGAGGTCCTTCCACGCCGCGGGCAGGGTGTTCTCCGGAATCTTGGAGTTCTTGACGTGATTCTCGATGAAGGCGACGCGGTCGCGGCTGAGCGGGTGGGTACGCATGTAGGGATCCTGGCGCGCCGTCACCAGCAGTTCCTGGCCTTGGAGGATGCGCATGAACCGCAGCAGTCCGGCGGCGGAGACGCCGATCTCGTCGAGGTATTCGAGGCCCGCCTGATCCGCCTGGCTTTCCTCGGAGCGGGAGAACGACATGAGGTTCTCGATCAGGCCGCTCTGGGTGCCCATCATCACGCCGCCGAAGGCGTCGCCGCGCCCGGTGGCGAGCGCCGCCGCCGCACCGAGGGCGTAGGAGAGCCAGATGTTGCGCTGGGTCGCCTCCATCTGCTGCTCGCGCAGAATAATGTGGCCGCCGGTGATGTGGCCGAATTCGTGCGCCATCACGCCCATCACCTCCGCCGGATCCTCCGCCCGCATCAGCAGGCCGGTGTTGAGGAACAGGTTCATCCCCGACGAGACGAAGGCGTTGAGGCGATGATCCTTGACGAGGTGGACCTTGAGCGCGTCGGCGTCGAGATCGGCGGCGCGCAGCAGTGGCGCGGCGAGATCATGGATGGTATTTTCGATTTCCGCGTCGCGGATCAGCGACATCTCGGCGCGCGCCGGGCTTGCCCCGACCGCGAGCGCCGCCCACGCGACCACAGTCATCACCACTGCCGGAAGTCTCATGCGCACGTCGATCTCCGATACTCCTGTCCGCGCCCCGAACCCTGGAAGAAAAGCTAATCTCCCGGCACGCGGCGGTCAAACCGCGGTTGCCTGGGCGACGATCGCGGCGCTCGGCCTCGGCCTTTCCGCCTGCGATCCGCAAAAGCCTGCGCAGGGCGTGATCGGCTACGTCGCCGGGTTCGCCGGATTCGTCTCCGCCGACGAGCCGCGCGCCGCGCTGGTGGGGGAGGACGTGCTGTCCGCCGGCGGCACCGCCGCCGACGCAGCGGTGGCGATGGCCGCGACGCTGACCGTGACCCTGCCGTCGCGGGCGGGCTGGCTCGGCGGCGGCGTCTGCCTCAGCCGCAATCCCAAGGATAAATCTGTGCAGGTTTACAGCTTCCTGCCAGAGGCGTTGCCGGGCGGCGGCTTCGCGCCGGGTCTGCCGCGCGGGCTCTACGCCCTGCACGCGGCCTCGGGCACGCTGCGCTGGGCGCAGATTCTCACCCCCGCCGAAAACATGGCGCGGTTCGGCCTGCCGGTGTCGCGTGCGCTCGCCCGCGATCTCGAAGCCCTCGGCTCGCCGGTGGGGCTGGAGGCCGAGATGCGCGCGGTGTACGCGCCCGGCGGCACGCTGCTGCGCGAGGGCGACAACCTCGTGCAGGCGCGCACCGCAAGCGCGCTCACCGCGCTGCGCATCAAGGGCGCGGGCGACGCGTACGCGGGCGGTCTCGCCCAGGTGATCGCCGAGGCCAATCCCGAGCAGGCGGGCGCGCGCCGCGCGGTGTTGCGCGACTATGCGGCGAAGCGTCTCGAACCGGCGACCGCGGCGGTCGACAACGAGACCGCGTTCTTCCCACCCGCGCCGTTCGGCGGCGCGGCGGCCGCGCAGGCATGGAGCCGCGCCGCCGAGGCGAAGAGCCCGCAGGCCGCGCGGGCGGTGCCCGCAGCCCCGCCGGGTTCGGGGGCGACCGGCTTCGTCGCCGTCGACCGCGGCGGCATGGCGGTGACCTGCGCCCTGTCGATGGGGCAGATGTTCGGCGGCGGCCACGCCGACGGCGCCACCGGCATGCTCGCCTATTCGCCGCTCGACGCCTCCGCCGACGCGCTGGCGCTGCTGCCGATGATCGTTTCCAACCATCACGTTCACGACCTGCGCGTCGCCGCGGCGGGGGCGGGGGCGACTGCCGCCGCCGACGTTCTCGACTTCGCGCTGCGCGGGCGCATCCTCGGCGCCAACGGCATCGACGCATCGGCCGCCGTCGCCGCCGCGGGCGAGGCGACGAGCCGCGTCACCGGTGTGATCTGCCCCGACGGCGCACCCGCCAACGTCGGCAACTGCACTCTCGCCGCCGACCGGCGCGGCGCGGGCCTGTCGCGCTCGGTGGGGATCGAGGGCACCGGCCGCGGCGGTCTCGGAGCGTTGATCCGATGAGCCTCAAGATCGCCGACCGGGGACGGGTGCCGCCGTTCCTGGTGATGGACGTGCTGCGCGACGCCTCGGCGCGCGAGGCGGCGGGCGCGAGCGTCCTGCACATGGAGATCGGTCAGCCGTCGGCGGGAATTCCGGCCGAGGTCGCGTGCGGTCTCGCCGCCGCGCTCGCTTCCGGCGCCGATCCGATGGGCTACACCATGGCGCAGGGCCTGCCCGCGCTGCGCCGCCGGATCGCCGCCCATGCCGCGGCCCTTTACGGCCATGCCGTCGACCCGGAGCGGGTGTTCTGCACCATGGGGTCGTCGTCGGCGTTCCTGATCGCGTTCCTCGCCGCGTTCGCGCCCGGCGACCGGGTGGCGCTCGCCTCGCCGGGCTATCCCGCCTACCGCCACATCCTCAAGGCGCTGGGGATCGAACCGGTGCTGCTGCCGGTGGGGGCGGAAACCCGCTTCCAGCCGACGCCCGAAATGCTCGACGGGCTCGACGTCGAGGGTCTGATCGTCGCCAGCCCCTCCAACCCCACCGGCTCGATGCTCGCGCCCGAGGCGTTGCGGGCGCTGGCCGAAACCTGCCACGCGCGTGGCATCCGCCTGATTTCCGACGAGATCTATCACGGCATCGGCTACGGCATGCGCTTCGCCACCGCGAGCGCGTTCAGCCCGTCGGCGGTGGTGGTCAACAGCTTCTCGAAATACTACTGCATGACCGGCTGGCGGCTCGGCTGGCTGGTGCTGCCCGAGGACATGCTGCGCGCGGCGGAATGCCTGGCGCAGAACCTGTTCATCTCGCCGCCGACGATCTCCCAGCACGCCGCCACCGCCGCGTTCGACCATCTGCCCGCGTTCGATGCGCTGGTGGAAGGCTACGGCCGCAATCGCGACCTGCTGGTGGCGGGGCTCGCCGGGCTCGGAATCGCCAGGGTCGCGCCGCCCGACGGCGCGTTCTACGTCTACGCCGACGTCTCCCACCTCGGGCTCGACGCCGCCGAACTCTGCCGCCGCATGCTCGCCGAGACCGGCGTCGCGGTCGCGCCGGGATGGGACTTCGATCCGGTGGACGGCGGCCGCTTCGTGCGCTTTTCCTACTGCTGCGCCGAGGCCACCGTCCGCGCCGCGCTCGACCGCCTCGCGGTTTGGCTGCCGGGGCGGGGCAATCACGGCGCTTGACGGAAGGGGCGGGGTCAGCGGCCTTTGAACAAGCCGCCGAGGAGACCGCGCACCAAGCCGCCGACCACTCGTGCGCCCGTGCCGCTCTTGCTGCCGAACACCGCCTTCGCGACCTCGCCCGCGACCTCGCGTCCGATTGCCGCGGTCGCGGAGCGGGTTGCCGAGTGCATCGCCTGATTCCACGGGCTTTGCGCGGCGGCGCGCTCGGCGGCGCGCCGGGCGCGTTCCGCGTCCTTCGCCTGCCGCGCGGCCGCCTTGGCTTCGGCCGCCGCGGCTTTGTCCGCGACGGTTTGCGCGCGGGCCTCGGCGGCGGCGGCCGTCGCTTCGGCGGATTTGGCCTTGAGAATCTCCTCGGCGGAGATGCGGTTGATCGGGACGTCGTATTTCGCGCCGATCGCGTCGGTCTCGATCAGCAACCGGCGTTCCTCGGGGGCGAGTGGGCCGACCCGCGAGCCGGGCGGGCGAATCAGGGCCCGGGCGACCGGCGCGGGCGCGCCGTCGGGCTGAAGCAACGAAACCAGCGCCTCGCCGACCTTGAGTTCGGTGATCGCGGCGGCGACGTCCACCCCCGGCCCGGGCCGGAAGGTGGTGGCGGCGGCTCTGACCGCCTGCTGGTCGCGCGGAGTGAAGGCGCGCAACGCGTGCTGGATACGGTTGCCGAGCTGTCCCGCGATGCGATCGGGAACGTCGACCGGGTTCTGGGTGACGAAGTAGATGCCCACGCCCTTGGAGCGGATCAGCCGCACCACCTGTTCGATCTTCTCTTCGAGGGCGTTGGGCGCTGCGTCGAACAGGAGATGCGCCTCGTCGAAGACGAACGCCAGAACCGGTTTTTCGGGATCGCCGATTTCCGGCAGGCTTTCGAACAGTTCGCTCATCAGCCACAGCAGGAAGGTGGCGTAGAGCCTGGGGCTCGCCATCAGCCGCTCGGCGGCGAGGATGTTGACGACGCCCCGTCCGGTTTCGTCGCGGACGAGGAAATCGCCGAGGGTGAGGGCCGGTTCGCCGAAGAAACGGTCGCCCCCCTGGGTCCGGAGTTGCAGCAGGGCGCGTTGGATCGCCCCCACCGACGCCTTCGAAACGTTGCCGAACTCGGCGGCGAGTTCGGGCGCGCGAGCGGCGCAGGCGGCCAGCATCGCCTGAAGATCGTCGAGGTCGAGGAGCAGCAGGTTCTCGCGGTCGGCGAGGTGGAAGGCGATGGCGAGCACGCCCTCCTGCGTGGGATTGAGGTCGAGCAGCCGGGCAAGCAGTAGCGGCCCCATCTCCGAGACGGTGGTCCGGACCGGGTGCCCCCGGTCCCCGAACAGATCCCAGAACTGCACCGGGCAGGCGGCATAGCGCCAGCCGGAGAAGCCGATTTCGGCGGCGCGTGCGGCGAAGATCGGGTGGGTCTTGGCGACGGGCGAACCTGGCATCGCCAGTCCAGCCAGGTCGCCCTTGACGTCGGCGACGAAGGTAGGCACGCCGGCGGCGGAAAAGCCCTCGATCAGCCCCATCAGCGTCACCGTCTTACCGGTGCCGGTGGCTCCGGCGATCAGTCCGTGGCGGTTCGCCCGTTTCAAGTCGAGGGCGCGGGGCGATCCGTCGCTCGCGCACCCGATGAAGATCGACGTCTCCATTCCGCCTCCGTCTCCGCTTCGTCTCGCCGCTCTCGACGATAGGAGGTTGTGCAGCGGGTGTCGATATGCGCGCGTCAGCCGTACATCAGATTGCAGATGAACACCGCCGCGGCGATGCCCGCAGCGTCGGCGGTCAACGCCGTCCACAGGGCGTGGCGCATGCGCTTGATCTGCACCGCGCCGAAATAGACGGCGACGACGTAGAAGGTGGTCTCGGTGGAGCCCTGGAGGGTGGAGACGAGATAGCCGGTGAGGCTGTCCGGTCCGATCGCCGGGTCGTTGACGATCGCCGCGACGATGCCGTAGGCCCCCGAGCCCGACAGCGGGCGCAGCAACGCCATCGGCAGCGCCTCGGCGGGCAGGCCGACGTGGGCGGTGAGCGCGCCGAGCGGCGTCAGCAGCATCTCCATCGCCCCCGAGGCGCGGAACATCGCCACCGCGGTGAGGATCGCGACGAGATAGGGGATGATCTTCACCGCCACCTGAAAGCCGTCCTTCGCGCCCTCGACGAACACTTCGTAGACCGGCACCTTCCGCGCGAGGCCGTAGCCGAGGAAGGCGATCGCGAGCCCGGGGACGATCCACGGCGCGATCGCGCGACCCCAGAGGATCGTCGCCGGAACCATCGCCGCGATGCCGCCGAGGACCAGCACCGACACCCACAGCGGATAGGCGCCGGTCTCCTCGCCCTCGGGCGGGACGTCGTCGTCCGCCGCGCCTGCGGCCGCCGTGGCGGACGAGGCTCCGCCCGGCGAGAACCGGGCGTAGAGCTTGGCGGCGAGGATCGCCACGGTGGTGGAGCAGATCGTCGCGAACAGGGTGGTGGGGACGATCCCCGCCGCGTCCGTCGAGCCCGCCGCGGCGCGCAGCGCGATCACTCCGGTGGGCAGCAGCGTGACCGACGAGGTGTTGATCGCGAGGAACAGCACCATCGCGTTGGTGGCGGTACCCTTGGCGGGGTTGAGGCGGTCGAGCTGCTGCATCGCGCGGATGCCGAACGGCGTCGCCGCGTTGCCGAGCCCCAGCGCGTTGGCGGAGAGGTTCATGATCATCGCGCCCATCGCCGGGTGGTCGGGTGGCACGTCGGGGAACAGCCGCACCATCAGCGGCCGTACCGTCTTGGCGACCACCGCCAGCAGGCCGCCCGCCTCGGCCACCTTCATCAGCCCGAGGAAGAAGGTCATCACGCCGATCAGGCCGATCGCCAGCGTCACCGCGCCGCCCGCGCCGTCGATCATCGCGATGCCGAGAATTTCCATCGGGCCGGTGCCCGGGGCCATGTCGGAGGGCGCGGCGATCTGCCGCCAGCCCGCCACCGCGAAGGAGATCGCGACGATGCCGAAGAAGATCGCGTTCATCGGCGGAGATTCCCGATGCGGTCGAGCGCGCCCTGGAGGATGAACGCGGCGGCGGATTTGTCCACCACCTGCTTGCGCCGCCTGCGGGTGAGATCGGCCTCGCCGATCAGCAGGCGTTCGACCCCGGCGGTGGAGAGGCGCTCGTCCCACAGGACCAGCGGCGCGTCCCACGCGGCGGCGAGGCGTTCGGCGAACTTGCGGGTGATTTCGGCGCGCTCGCCCTCCGCGCCGTCCATCTGCAGCGGCAGGCCGATCACCGCGCCGACCGCCTCGCGGCCGGATGCCGCTTTGAGCACCTCCGCCATGTCGGCCTCGCGGTTCCTGCGTTCGATCAGCAGGAGGGGAGAGGCGATCGCGCGGGTGACGTCGGAGACCGCGACGCCGACGGTGCGTTGGCCGAAGTCCAGCCCGAGCACCGCCCCGAACTCCGGCAGGGCGGCGGCGAAGGCTTCGATGTCGGCGCAAATCATGGAGAGTCCTCGGGCTTCTGGATTGCGCCGGTGCGGATGGTTTGCTAAGCCATGCCGATGCGCTTTCACGCGCGGACGCTTCTATGGAGACAGATATCCCATGTCGCTCGACAAGGCCACAGTCAGAAAGATCGGTTTTCTGGCGCGATTGGAAATCCCCGAGGAAGACCTCGACGGACTCGCCCACGAACTCAACGGCATTCTCGGCTGGGTGGAGCAACTGTCGCAAGTGAACACCGAGGGCGTCGCCCCGGTGGCCTCGGTCTCGCAGATGAAGTTGTTCTGGCGCGACGACGTGGTCACCGACGGCGAAATGCCGGAAAAGGTGCTGGCCAACGCCCCCGACGCGGCGGACGGCTATTTCCTGGTGCCGAAGGTGGTGGAGTGATCCGATGACCGAACTCACGAACCTGACCCTCGCCGAGGTCCGCGACGGCCTCGCGAAGGGCGACTATACCTCCGTCGAGCTGACCGAGGCGTTCCTCGGGCAGATGGACCGCCACAAGGGCCTGAACGCCTACATCGTCGCCTCGCCGGAGGTGGCGCTCGACCGCGCCCGCGCCTCCGACGCGCGCCGCGCCAAGGGCGAGACGCTGGGGCCGATGGACGGCGCGCCGGTGGCGATCAAGGACCTGTTCTGCACCGAGGGGGTGCAGACCACCGCCGCCTCGAAGATCCTCGAAGGCTTCAAGCCGCAGTACGAATCGACCGTGTCCGCCAGGCTCAAGGCCGGCGGCGCGGTGATGCTGGGCAAGACCAACCTCGACGAGTTCGCGATGGGCTCGGCGAACATCACCTCGGCCTACGGCAACGTGGTGAGCCCGTGGGTGGCCGACGACGATCCGGAAAAGCTCGTTCCCGGCGGCTCTTCGGGCGGCTCGGCGGCGGCGGTTTCGGCGCGCATGTGTCTGGCCGCCACCGGCACCGACACCGGCGGCTCGATCCGCCAGCCCGCGGCGTTCACCGGCATCGTCGGGCTGAAGCCGACCTACGGCCGTTGCTCGCGCTGGGGCATCGTCGCGTTCGCCTCGTCGCTCGATCAGGCCGGGCCGATGACCCGCACGGTGAAGGACGCCGCGATCATGCTCGGCCAGATGGCGGGCTTCGATCCGAAGGACAGCACCTCGGCCAAGGTCGACCTGCCCGATTTCGAAAAGGCGCTGACCGGCGACGTGCGCGGCCTCAAGGTCGGCATTCCGAAGGAATACCGTCCCGACGGCCTGAATTCGGAAATCGCGGCGCTGTGGGACCAGGGAATCGCGTGGCTCAAGGACGCGGGGGCCGAGATCGTCGAGATCTCGCTGCCGCACACCGACAAGGCGCTGGCCACCTATTACATCGTCGCTCCGGCGGAGGCGTCCTCGAACCTCGCGCGGTACGACGGCGTGCGCTACGGCCTGCGCGTCGAGAACGGCGGCAGCCTCGACGAGATGTACATGAAGACCCGCGCCGCGGGCTTCGGCAAGGAGGTCAAGCGCCGCATCCTGATCGGCACCTACGTGCTCTCGGCGGGGTACTACGACGCCTATTATCTCAAGGCGCAGAAGGTCCGCGCGCTGATCGCCGACGACTTCGCCAAGGCGTTCAAGACGGTGGACGTGATCCTCACCCCCACCGCGCCGTCGGACGCCTTCCCGATCGCGGGCGGGGCGAAGGTCGACCCGATCACGATGTACCTCAACGACGTCTTCACGGTTCCGGCGTCGCTCGCGGGGGTGCCCGCGATGTCGATCCCCGGCGGGTTGTCGCAGCGCGGGCTGCCGCTCGGCCTGCAACTCATCGGCCGCCCGTTCGACGAGGAAACCATCCTCCGCGCCGCCGGGGTGATGGAAGCCGCCGCGGAGTTCTCCGCCGTGCCGACCCTTCTGCGAGGGACGAAATAAGATGAGCTACATCATTCAGGGCGAAACCGGCCCGTGGGAAGTGGTGATCGGGCTGGAAGTCCACGCCCAGGTGATTTCCGAGGCGAAGCTGTTCTCCGGCGCTTCCGCCACCTTCGGCGGCGCGCCCAACACCCACGTCGCCTTCCTCGACTGCGGCATGCCCGGCATGCTGCCGGTGATCAACGGCGAGTGCGTGCGTCAGGCGGTGAAGACCGGCCTCGGCCTCAACGCGATCATCAACAACCGCTCGGTGTTCGACCGCAAGAACTACTTCTACGCCGATCTGCCGCTCGGCTATCAGATCAGCCAGTTCGCGCACCCGATCGTCGGCGAGGGCACGATCATCCTCGATCTCAAGGACGGCACCAGCCGCGCGGTCGGGATCGAGCGCCTGCACCTCGAAATCGACGCGGGCAAGTCGCTGCACGACCAGCACCCGGCGAAGTCGTTCATCGACCTCAACCGCGCGGGCGTGGCGCTGATGGAGATCGTCTCCAAGCCCGACATGCGGAGCCCCGAGGAGGCGGGCGCGTACCTCAAGAAGCTGCGCGCGATCCTGCGCTACCTCGGCACCTGCGACGGCAACATGGAAGAAGGCTCGATGCGCGCCGACGTCAACGTCTCGGTGCGTCACCCGGGCGAGCCGCTGCGCACCCGCTGCGAGATCAAGAACGTCAACTCGGTGCGCTTCGTGATGCAGGCGATCGAGTACGAGGCGCAGCGCCACGTCGAGGTCTACGAGCAGGGCGGCATGATCGAGCAGGAGACCCGCCTGTTCGACAGCCACGCGGGCACCACCCGGCCGATGCGCTCGAAGGAGTTCGCGCACGACTACCGCTACTTCCCCGACCCCGATCTGCTGCCGCTGGAGTTCGATCAGGCGTTCGTGGACGAGATCCGGGCGGGCCTGCCGGAATTGCCGGATGCCAAGAAGGCGCGCTTCATCGCCGACTACGGCCTCTCGCCCTACGACGCGGGGGTGCTGGTGGCGGAGAAGGAAACCGCCGCCTACTTCGAGGCGGCTGCCGAGGGCCACGACGCCAAGGCGGTGGCGAACTGGGTGATGGGCGATTTGTTCGCCGCGCTCAACCGCACCGGCAAGGACATCACCGAGGCTCCGGTGAAGCCCGAGAACATCGGCAAGCTCGTCGACCTGATCAAGGACGAGACGATCTCCGGCCGCATCGCCAAGGACGTGTTCGAGATCATGCTCGAAACCGGCGACGCGCCCGACCGGATCGTCGAGGAGCGCGGTCTCAAGCAGGTGACCGACACCGGCGCGATCGAGGCGGTGATCGATCAGGTGATCGCCGCCAATCCCGACAAGGTCGCCGAGGTCAAGGCGGGCAAGGAAAAGCTCCTCGGCTGGTTCGTTGGCCAGGCGATGAAAGCCTCCCAGGGCAAGGCCAACCCCGGCATGCTCAACGAGCTGATCCGCAAGAAGCTGCTCGGCTGAGGCGGAACTTCGGAACGGACGAAAGGGGCCGGGGCGGACGCTCCGGCCCCTTTCCGTGTGCACGGGGCTTCACGCCGCGGGCGGAACCACGGCGTTGAGGGCCGAGGAGAAGATCTCCCCGAACCGCTCGGCGAGGCGTCCGCACGGGTACTGCAGCGGCCGCAGCAGGAACGTGAAGAACGAGATCCGCGGGCGGAACGGCCGCACCGCCAGGCCCGTGTGCAGGTGGCTCTGGGCCACCGCCGGATGCACGACGCTCACCCCCATGCCCTTGGCCACCATCGTGCAGATCGCCGCGGCATACTGGCAGCTGTAGGTGAGAACCCGCGGGTCGGGGCCGTCCGCGGTGAACCCGGCGTCGATGTTGCGCCGCGTGCCGTCCCCCTCCAGAAGCGACAGAAATTTCTCGCCGCGCAGGTCGTCGGGGCCGATCGGACCGTCGCCCCGGGCGAGACGGTGGTCGCCCGGCAGGATGCATACGCCGTCCATCCGCCGGATCGTCTGCGTGCTCACCCCTGCGCCGCCGGTGTTGTAGGAGGTCACGCCGATGTCGCAGAAGCCCGACGCCGTCCACTGCCCGACGGTGGTCGAATCGCTGGTGTGGATGGTGATGCTGACGTCGGGAAACTCGTGCGAGAACGCCTGCGCGGCCTCGGGGATCAGGGTCAGGAGCATCGACGGCACGGTGCCGACCCTCAGATGGCCGGTTCCGAGCGCGGCGATCGCGCGCGCGGATTTTTCGAGGCTGTCCATCCCGGTGAACGCGCGGCCGACGTCGCGGAAGAACGCATGGGCTTCCGGGGTCGGCAGAAGGCGCCCGGAGAGGCGCGCGAACAGCTTGAAGCCGATCTGCCGTTCGAGCTGAGAGATCAGCCGGCTGACGTTCGGCTGCGAGGTGTTGAGCTCCCGCGCGGCGGCGGTCATCGAACCGGAAAGGATGACGGCGCGGAAGGCCTCGATCTGCTTGAAGTTCATGTGCGGCGCTCGAAGAGACGGTGACCGGCGGACAGTATATCAATTTCGTATGAGCCCCCGCTATCTTGGAATTTGTTATATGGGGCATGCGCCGGTATGATTCATGCAGTGGTGTGTGGGTTCCGAGAAATATTCGCCGCCCGGCGCGGCAATCTGCGAAACGAAGCGAGTATTCGTATTTTCGACGGTGGTGCCGAAGCTCCGGCACGCACCGACCGGTAAGTGCGTGCCGATTGCCATGGATCGGGCGGAGACTTGGAATCCATTAAAATTACTCAAGTTGTATTTGATAACGTTACGTGGTTGCGAGTTTTTGTCGGTGAGTTCCTTGGAAACATAAATATCGGCAGGGGGTTCGCATGTTTTGGATCGAATTTGCGGTCGTGCTCGTCTGCATTCTCGTCGGAGCGCGATTGAGCGGCATCGGTATCGGTCTTGCCGGTGGCGTGGGGCTGGTGATCCTGGTCTTCGGTTTCGGTCTTCGCCCGAGTTCGGCGCCGATCGACGTGATGCTGATCATCATGGCCGTCATCACCATGGTTTCCACCATGCAGGCCACCGGCGGCCTGGATTATCTCGTCTCGCTGGCCGAGCGGATCCTGCGTCGGCATCCCGACCGGATCACCCTGCTGGCGCCGCTCATCACCTATACCTTCACCGTCTTCTGCGGCACCGCCTACGTCGCCTTCGCGCTCTATCCGGTGATCGTGGAGGCCGCCTACGAGGCGCGGGTCCGACCCGAACGGCCGCTTTCGGTCGCCACCATCGCCGCCACCCAGGCGGTGACGGCGAGCCCGATGAGCGCGGCGATGGCGGTGCTGATCGCGCTCGTCAGTCCCGAGGGCATCACCCTGGCGCAGATCCTGCTCGTCTGCATTCCGGCCGGTCTGGCGGGGGTCCTCGTGGCGACGCTGACGGTCTACTGGCGCGGCTACGACCTCGAGAAGGATCCGGAATTCCAGCGACGCCTCGCGGCGGGCGAGATCGCGCCGCCGAAACCGGCGGAGGAACGCGTGGTGACGCGCGAGGCGAAGCTTTCGGTGCTGTTCTTCGCGCTGGCCGTGGCGTGCATCGTCGCGCTCGGCTCGATGCCCCAGTTGCTGCCGTCGTGGACGGTGGACGGCAAGGTCAGCAAGCTTCCGATTCCGGCCGCGCTGGAAATGATCATGCTGAGCTTCGCCTTCCTCACGGCGGTGCTGTTCAAGGTCAAGACCAGCCGGATCATCCGCAGCTCGATCTTCGAAACCGGCATGATGGCGGTGGTGGCGATCTTCGGCATCGCCTGGCTCGTCGACACGTTCTTCAACGCTCACAAGGCGCTGCTGATCTCGACGATGGGCGGCTTCGTCTCGGCGCACCCCTACCTCTACGCGGTGGTGCTGATGGTGATGGCGGCGCTGCTGCTGAGCCAGGGGGCGACGATGCGCGCCATCGGCCCGCTGGGCATGGCGCTCGGCATCCCCGCCGGGCACATGGTCGGGATGTTCCATGCCGCGTCGGCGATCAACGTCATCCCCGGCACCGGCGCGATCATCGGTTCGGTGTCGTTCGATCGCACCGGCACCACCAAGATCGGCGATTTCATCTTCAATCACAGCTTCCTGCGCCCCGGATTGACCTCCGTCGTCACCTCGGTCGCGGTGGGATACGCGCTGGCGTCCGTCGTGCTGTAGCCGAGCCGCCGCGGCGGCCGATAGAAAAGGGAGTACGATCATGAGAGAACGGGTGAAACTGCCGCCCTCCAAGGTGCTGATCGACTACGTGATGCGCCCGCGGCTCGAGGCCGACAGCCAGGATTCCTTCGCGGCGCTGATGGATTTGAACCGCGCGCACGTGGTGATGCTGGCGGCGCAGGGGATCGTCACCAAGGACAACGCCGGCAAGCTGATGCGGATCTTCGAGGAGGTGCTGGCGGCCGGACCGGAGGCGATCACCTGGGATCCGGCGCTCGAGGAGGTCTACTACAACCTCGAAACCCACATCATCAAGAAGGCGGGCTCGGCGATCGGCGGGCAGATGCACACCGGGCGCAGCCGCAACGATCTCTCCGCGGCGCTGACGCGGATGTCGGCGCGCGCGCAGTTGCACAGGCTCGCGGGCTTCCTCCACGCTCTGCGGCAACAGTTGCTGGACCTCGCCGAGGCCCATGCCGACACCATCGTGACCGGCTACACCCATATGCAGCCCGCGCAGCCGACCACCCTCGGGCACTACTTCCATGCCCTCGCCCAGGCGATGTCGCGCGACGAAACCCGCCTGCAGCAGTGCTACGAGGTGGCGAACGCCTCGCCGCTCGGCGCCTGCGCGTTCAATTCCACGGGCTTCCCGATCGACCGCCGGATGGTGGCGGATCTCACCGGCTTCTCCGGCCTGGTGGAGAACTCCATCGACGCCGTGGCGAGCCGCGACTACGTGCCGCAAATTCTCGCGTGTCTCGCGACGATGGGGGTGAACCTCAGCCGCCTGGCGCAGGATCTCTACATCTGGAGCACCGACGAGTTCGGCTGGGTGGAAGTCGGCGACGACCTCTCGGCGACCTCCAGCATCATGCCGCAGAAGAAGAACCCGATCTCGCTGGAGCACATCCGCGGCAAATCCTCGCACCTGATCGGCGCGCTGGTCGCGGCGCTCGCGGCTCAGAAGGGCACGCCCTACGGGCATCTGCGCGACATCTCGCTCGAAGCGACGCAGCCCCTGCGCGACGGCTTCCGCGAGGCCGAGGCGGTGGTGAACCTCGCCACCGAAACGCTGCGCTCGCTGCGGATCAACGCCGCCGCCGCGACCGCCCGCACGGCGGAGAACTTCTCCACCGTGACCGAACTCGCCGACGTGATCGTGCGCGAGACCGGGCTCTCGTTCCGCGATGCGCACGTCATCGTCGGCACTTCGGTCGGGCGGCTCCATGAGACCGGCGGACGCACCGACGACCTCGGCCTCGATCTGATCGAGACGGTGGCGAAGGAACACCTGGGGCGTCCGCTCGGGCTCCGCGAGGCGTCCCTGCGCAAGGCGCTGACCCCGGCCGAGAACGTCGCCGTCCGCCGCGTCACCGGCGGCCCGGCGCCGGTCGAGGTGCGGCGCAGCGTGAACGTCAGCCGCAAGCGTCTCGCCGACGACGAAGGATGGTGGCGCGAGCAGCAGGGCAGGCTCGACGCGGCGCACAACCGCCTCGACGCGGCCGCCGCCGAGCTTATCTGACGCGCGGGACCGGGGCCGCGAGCGCATTCCGCCGCTCGCGGCCCCGGCGTTTGCGCCGCATCGGACCGAGCCCGATCCGGGGCGTCAGGCCCAGCACCAGCAGACAGCCGAGGATCACCGCCCCCGCGCCCGCCATCTGGATCGCGCTCAGCGGTTCGTGAAGCAGCAGGGTCCCGACCAGGACCGCGACCGTCGTCACCGCGAATTCGACGCTGATCGAGCGGGTGGGGCCGAGAACCGAGACGAGGCGGAAGTAGCGGGTGTAGGCGAGCGCGCTCATGCCCGTGGCGAGGATCGCAAGGTAGAGGAAGTCGACCGGCCGCGGCGTGCCGGGCACCGGCACCACGACGATCAGCGGCAGCGACATCAGCCCGCCCGCGAGAAAGGCGCCGATGGTGATTTCCCAGGATCCCACGGTTTTGAGGCGGCTCGCCGCGTAATTGCTGCCGAAGGCGGCGAAGACCGAACTCAGGATCGCCACCGCGCAGCCGAGCAGGAATTCGGGCGTCGGTTCCGCCTGGGGAAATCCGACCAGCAGGATCAGCCCGGTCGCGCCGACGGCGAGGCCGCTCAGCCTGCGGACGGTGATCCGCTCGATCCCCCAGAGCTGGCCGATCACCATCGCGAGCAGCGGGATCGCGGCGGTGAAGATCGCCGCCATCGCGGTGCCGATCCGCGGCGTGGAGTAGGAGAGGGTGATGAGCTGCCCCGCGACGGTGGTCGCGCCCACCACCGCGAGCGGCCGCCAGCCCATCGAGAAATCGAGACGGCGGCGCAGCAGACGCGCCGCCAGCCACAGGCTCGCGCCCGCGATCAGGCAGCGGAACGTCACGGCGCCGATCCACCCGAACGCCGCCACCGCCTTCACCAGCACGAGGAACGAGAGCCCCCACGTCACGGCGAGGAAGGTGTAGTCGGCAATGTCTCTGGGTTTCATGGTCGGCTCGGAAGGGGGGATTTCCCCGGGGGCGAGGACTATAATCCCGCTCCCCGCGCCGTGGAAGCGGGATCGGCGGAGAATCATCGCGGCGTACAGGCGTCGTGGCAAGGGTGCGCCCGCGGCCCCCGATCCGCCTGGATTGAGGGCCGCGCGCCGCGGCTACTTGATCACCGCGCAGGCCTGCCGGTGGCCGGCGTCGCCGGAGGGCTGGCTCTTGTAGTCGTCGGGCCCGCCGTGAATCACCAGGGCCTTGCCGGTAATCGGGGCGTCGCCGCCTTCGAGCCGCACCATCGGGTTGAACACGTTGGCGCGCAGGGTGCCGTCGGCGCCGACGTACTGGTTCGGCATGTCGCCCGCGTGCGGCCCCTTGCCGTCGAGGTAGCCGTGGTTGGCGCCGGTCGGGTTGTAGTGGCCGCCCGCGCTCTTGAACTGGCCGTCGGGGGCGCAGGTGCCGGTCTCGTGAATGTGGAAGCCGACCCAGCGGTTGGGCGTGAGGCCTTTCGCCTCGGCTTCGATCAGCACGCCCTTGCCGGTGTCGGTGAGGGTGGCGGAGCCGACGACTTTGCCGGTCCCGACGAAACTCGCGGTGGCGCTCGCGAGCGCCGGAGCGGCCGGCAGCGCCAGCATCAGCGCCAGCGCCGCCGGGCGGATCGTTCCATGCATGTCCGTTCCTCCGGTTGCTTGCGGTTGAGCGAGGACAACCCGCGAGGCGCGCGCATGTTCCGCGCCGGGCTCAGAAGCGGTAGGCGACGGCCGTGGACAGAACGAACTGGTTGGCCGAGCCGTCGTCGTCCACCAGCGGGCTGTCGGCGGCGTCGCCGAGCAGGCGGGTGTAACCGAGACGGCCGCTCAGGATCCAGTGCTCGGCGAACGACCAGTCGAGCCGCGCCGCCAGCCCGGCGTCGGAAAAACCCGAGTCCGCGTCGAAGCGCCGATGCCCGGACCGCGCCGCCTGGGTCGGCGAGACGCCGAAGTACGCCTGCATCTGATCGTCGTCGGCCCAGCGCAGATCGCCCGAGAGGGTGAGGGTGGTGCTCGCCGACAGCGGCAGCGCGTGGTCGACGAACAGCGACAGGGTCTCGCCGTCGGTTTCGTCGGTCACGTCCATCTCGTACTTGAGCCCGAACGCGGTACCGAGGCCGCGGGGGTTGGCGGGTTCGCTCGCCAGCGTGACCCGGGCGATGCCCTGGCCGTCGATGTCGCCCATGCCGCGCAACGCGTGGTTGTCGTCGGCGTCGCGGCCGAAGCGATAGCCGCCGCCGAGGCGCAGGGTGAAGTTGCGGGACGGCGTGGCGATCCGCGCGACGCCGACGTCGATGCCGTCGGGGAAGCCCGCCTGCACGTCGATCAGGCCGAGGCTGCTCTTGTAGCCGGAGGCGGGAGAGGCGGCGGTTTCGCCGCTCCAAGAATACCGCAGCATCGGCAGCGGCGCCGCCTCGTAATCGTCGGAGCCGAGGTAGTCGGGCTTCCAGGCTCCCCCCGCGCCGACGACCAGCCCGGATTCGGCGCGGACGGGGCCGCAAACGGCGAGGGTGGCGAAAGCGGCGATCGCGACGCCGCGCAGATACGATGTCGACATGTTAATCCTCTGACAGATGGTCGATGAGATCGGTTTCGGAATCCACGTATTCGAGAATGTCTCCCGGCTGGCAGTGCAACGCCGCGCAGATCGCCGCGAGGGTCGAGAAGCGCACCGCGCGCGCCTTGCCGGTCTTGAGAACCGAGAGATTGGCGAGCGTCACCCCGACCGCGTCGGAAAGATCGGAGAGTTTCATCTTCCGCCGCGCCAGCATCACGTCGAGGTTGACCACGATCGGCATCGGTCCCCCTTAGATCGTCAGATCGGCGTCGGCCTTCAGCGAGACGCCGAGCTCGACGATCCGCGCGACCACGAAGAAAAGTGCGGTGGCGAGGAGGAGGCCGATCCGCACCACGTCGAAGACGGAGATCTCCGGCCAAACGGGGATCGCGCCGGACGCCGTCAGATAGGCGGCGATCGCCGGGCGTTCGACGGTTTCGATGATGGCGATGCCGAGGATCGCGTAGGAGAGGCGACGGAAGCGGAGGGCGCTGCGGTGCGAGAAGGTTTCTCCCGCGCCGAGCAGGCGGGCGATCCCTTCGATCTGCAGGATCATCGCCAGCCACGGCAGCTTCGAGGCCGATTGCAGCGCTTGCAGGACCGTCCATCGTGTCTCGCCCAGGTCGCCCCGCGCGAAGGAGAGCGCCGAGCCCGCGAGCTCGACCGAAAAGCTGCGGCCGACCGCCAGGGTGTGGGCGAACTCGATCACCATCAGCGGCAGCGCGGCGATCGCGAGCCCGCGCAGGCAGAGGATCAGCCGCTTCATCTCCGGGTTGTCCATGGGCGCACGCTCCGCTGCTTCTCCGACGGCAGTGTTGGCGCGAGGGATCTCGGAAGTCAACGAAAATTTATTGATAAACGATAAGTTCACGAACGCCGGTGCGGTGCGACGAATTCCGTCGCGACGGCGGAAAATCATGCCTATCTCTAAACCTCGAACAACCAGGGAGGGACGAGATGACGACGCCCGAACGGGTATGGTTCGTCACCGGCGCCGGGCGGGGGCTGGGCCTCGCGGTGGCGCGGGCGGCGCTCGAAGCCGGACACAAGGTGGTCGCCGCGGCGCGTCGGCCGGAGGTGGCGGAGGAGGCCCTCGGCGATCTGCCGGGGGCGGCGGAAAACCTGCTGGCGGAACGCCTCGACGTGACCCGGTCGGAGGATGCGGTGGTGGCGGTCAACGCCGCGCTCAACCGCTTCGGCCGCATCGACGTGCTGGTCAACGCCGCGGGTTACGGCCAGATCGGCGCGTTCGAGGCGAACGCCCCGGAGGACGTGGCGCGGCAGTTCGACGTCAACGTCTTCGGCCTGATGCACGTTACCCGCGCGGTGCTGCCGTCGATGCGGGCGCGCCGCAGCGGGCGGATCTACAACGTCTCCTCGATCGCCGGGGTGCGGGGGCGGCCGGGCGGTTCGCTCTACGCCGCCAGCAAGTTCGCGGTGAGCGGCTTTTCCGAGGGCTTGGCGGCGGAGCTGAAGCCGCTCGGGATCTTCGTCACCGTGCTCGAACCGGGGTATTTCCGCACCGATTTTCTCGACCCGTCGTCGATGCGCTTCGGCACGGAGGAGATCGCCGACTATGCCGAGGTGACGGCGGCGATCCGCGACGGGTATGCGCGGCGCAACCACCGCCAGCCGGGCGATCCGGCGAAGCTGGCGCAGACCTTGCTGTCGCTCGCCGACGAACCCGCGCCGCCGGTGCACTTCGCGGTGGGCAGCGACGCGGTGGAGATCGTCCGCGCCAAGCTCGCCGCGTGGGGCGAGGAACTCGAAGCCTGGCGGACGCTCTCCGCGGCAGCCGACGGCGATTTCGCCGACGCGGTGTAATGTCTAGGCTCCGCCCGCACCCGCGAGGAGCTTGCGCAGCAGCGCGTTGAGGGTCCGCTGTTCGTCCGGCGACAGAGGCGCGAGGCTTGCCCGCTCGGCGGCGACGTGGCGGACGATCAATTCGTCGATCAGCCGGAAGCCTTCGGCGGTGAGGGCGACGCGCACGCCGCGCCGGTCGTCCGGGTTCGGGCGGCGTGCGACCAGTCCGGCGCGCTCCAGACGGTCGAGGCGCGCCGTCATCCCGCCCGAAGACAGCATCAGCGCCTCGTAGAGCGCGGTCGGCGTAAGTTCGTGCGGCGCGCCCGCGCGCCGCAGCGTCGCCAGCACGTCGAACTCGCCCGGCCGCAGACCCGCCGCCGCGAACACCGGCTCCAGGCGCTCGCGGTCGAGGCGGTGCGCCGCCTCCATCAGGCGGCCGAGAATCTCCATCGGGAAGGGGTCGATATCGGGGCGTTCGCGACGCCATTGGGCGGCGGCGATCTCCGCACGGTCGGCCATGCCGCGTCTCCATTATCTTGACATTAAGATACTTGATGCAAAGATAATAGCGCGGCCGCCCGGTGCGGCCAAGCGAAACCCTGCAGGACGCCGCCATGAGTTCCCGCCTCGATCTCGCCCTCACCGCGCTTGCCCCCGCGATCTGGGGAACCACCTACGTCACCACCACCACACTGTTGCCGCCGGGGTATCCGCTCACCGCGGCGGCCCTGCGCGCGCTGCCCGCGGGGCTGCTGCTGTTGGCGCTGGTGCGCCGCCTGCCGGAGGGCGTCTGGTGGGCGCGGGCGTTCGTGCTCGGCGGTCTCAACTTCACGGTCTTCTGGGCGCTGTTGTTCGTTTCCGCCTATCGTCTGCCGGGCGGCGTCGCGGCGACGATCGGCGCGTTGCAGCCGCTGCTGGTGATTGGCCTTGCGCGGGTGGCGCTCGGGCGGGCGATCAAGCCGCTGGCGGTGGTGGCTGCGATCGCCGGTGCGGCGGGGGTGGCGCTGCTGGTGCTGACGCCCGAGGCCGCGCTCGATCCGCTCGGCGTCGCCGCCGGGGCGGCGGGGGCGTGCGCGATGGCGGCGGGAACCGTGCTGACGCGGCGCTGGCGGCCGCCGGTCTCGCTGCTGGGCGCCACCGCGTGGCAGTTGACCGCCGGCGGGTTGCTGCTGACGCCGCTGGCGCTCGCGTTCGAGCCGCCGCTGCCGCCGCTCGGGGTCGGCAACGTCGCCGGGTTCGTCTACCTCGGCCTGATCGGCGCGGCGTTCACCTACGTGCTGTGGTTCCGCGGCGTCGCGCGGCTCGAACCCTCGGCGGTCGCCGCGCTCGGCTTTCTCAGCCCGGTGACGGCGGTGGCGATCGGTGCATTCGGGCTCGGCGAAACCTTCACGCCGCCGCAGATGCTCGGCGTCGCGGTGGTGCTCGGCAGCGTTTGGCTCAGTCAGCGCGCGTCTTGAGCGGCGCATCCGGTGCGGCGATCGGCACGCCCGCCTGGAGGCGGTCGGCGTAATAGCCGCACGACGACGGATCGCCGTCGCGGTCGGTTTCGACGATGGTGCCGTCCTTGTCGGCGATCACCCGCACCGTGCAGCGGGTGTCGGTGACGCCGGGCATGAAGCCGACGCAGCTCATCGAACGCAGGCCGCCGTAACGGTCTGAACAGCCGCCGAAATAGGTGCCGGGCTGGTAGAACATGCTGCCGCGCCGCCAGATGAACACGTCCTTGCCCGCGATCTCCTTCTGCTCGGTGGGATAGCCGAGGCGCGCGATCGCGACGTCGCGGTTCTGGCCTTCCAGCGTGGCGAGCCCCTGGTCGAGCCGGTCGAAGCTCGCGCAGGCGGCGAGCGGTGCGGCGACGAGCAGCGGAACGATGCGTTTCAGCATGGCGGAACCTCGTGCGGAACCCAGATCAGCCGGTCGGTGGCGAAGCCGAGGGCGCGGGCTTCGGCGATCAGGCGGTCGCGCAGGGCGTCGTCGATGACCGGATCGCGCGCGAGAAGCCACAGATAGTCGCGGTCGGGTCCGCTCACCGCCGCCCAGCGATAGTCCCGATGATCTAAGGCGAAAATCGTGTAACCGCCATAAAACGGGCCGAAGAAGCTGACCTTGAGCTGTCCGGTGGTCGGCATGCCGGTGAACTTCGCGCGGCCTTCCGCCTCGCGCCATTTGCAGCGCGACGGGTCGAAGCCGCGGTTGATCACCTTGAGGCTGCCGTCGTCGCGCAACGAATAGGTGGCGGTGACGGCGACGAGCCCGCGTTCGAAGCGGTGATCGAGGCGCGCGATTTCGTGCCAGGTGCCGAGGTAGCGCGAAACCTCGAAATCCTCCACCGGACGGACCCCGGGCGGCGGCGCGACGGCGCAGCCGGTGAGCAGGGCGAGCAGGGGCAGAAGACGTTTCATGCGTGGCCTCCCATGCGCGAAAAGGCGTTGAGCAGCACCACGCCGCCGACGATCAACGCGATTCCCGCCGCGCCCGCGAGATCGACCGGCTCATCGTAGACGAACACGCCGACCAGCGCGATCACGACGATCCCGACCCCGGCCCACACCGCGTAGACGAAGCCGATCGGCAGGGTCCGCACGGAGAGGCTCATCAACCAGATCGCGGCGACGTAGCATGCCGCCATCACGATCGTCGGCAACGGCCGGGTGAAGCCCTCGGTCAGCTTCATGCAACTCGTGCCGATCACCTCGGTGAGGATGGCGAGGGCTAGATAGAGGTGGGCGGTGCCCATGCGAAGTCTCCTCGATTGTCGACGTCGGGGGAATCTGGGGTCCGGCGGCGCAAGAAAAAGGCCGGAGCGTCGCCGCTCCGGCCCATGTCGGTTCGCCGACGGCGGTCAGCCGCGGCTCCACCAGCCGCGCCGCGGCGGCCCGGCGGGCTCGGTCGGAGCTTCTTCCGCCTGGGGCTCCGCCGATGAAGGCGTCTCCGCCGGAGTCTCTTCCGCCTGGGGTTCCGCCGCCGGTTCCGGCTGCGGCTCGGGCTCGATCGCGATCGGAATCACCTGCGGCGCGTCGGCCGGGGTTTCCGGCGCATCCTCGGCGGCCGACGCTTCCGGTGCGGGCTCGGCCTTCGGCTTCCGGGCGCGGCTACGCTTCGGTTTCGCCGGGGCTTCCTCGGCGGCCGGGGCTTCCGGCGCGGGTTCGGTCTTCGGCTTCCGGGCGCGGGTGCGCTTCGGCTTCGCCGGAGGTTCCTCGGCGGCCGGGGGTTCCGCGGTCGGCTCGGCCGCCGGTTCCGGTTCGGGCGCAACCACCTCTTCCGCCGCCGCGGGCGCGGGTTCCGCGGCGATCTCGATCTCCGCCGGGGCCGCCGGAACCGCGGCGATCGCGATTTCCGCCTCCGGTTCGCCCTGGATTTCCTCGGCGAGGATGTCGTTGACCTGCTCCACCGTCACGTCGCCCTGGGCGGCGCGGTTGCGGCGGCGGCCGCCGCGACGGCCGCGGCGGCGGGATTTCTTGGCCGCGTCGCCCTCACCGTTCGCCGGGACCGGCAGGCTCTCCGCTTCGGCTTCGGCTTCTTCGTCCTCGCCGTCGACGTCGACGTCGACGGTGCCGTTCTCGTTCACCGGCATTGCCTCGGCGGTTTCCCCGGCTTCGCCGGCCTCTCCGGCACCGCGCTTGCCGCGGCGCTTGCGGCGGCGGCGCTTCTTGCGCGCGCCGTCGCCCTTGGCGTCTTCCGGCGAGGGCAGGGCGGCGGCGGCGGTCTCGTCGTCCTCCACCTCCTCCTCGGCGACTTCGATCTCGTCGTCGGGTTCCACCGGCGCGGGCGCGGCGGGCGGCTGCGCGGCCGCGAGCGCGTCGCTCTCGGCCTTGGTCAGCGCGCGCAGGCGTTCGAGGGTGAGTTCGCCCAGCATCATCTGCTCGGAACCGTCGACCACCACCGAGAAGCCGTAGCGGGCCTCGATCTCGGCGAGCGCGGTGCGCTTCTGGTTGAGGATGTAGAGCGCCACCTGATACGGCACGGTCACCGAAATCTCGGCCGAGCGGCGGCGCACGCCTTCCTCCTCGATCACGCGGAGGATGCGCACCACCTCGCTCTCGATCGAGCGGATCATGCCCGAGCCCTTGCAGTGCGGGCAGATGACGTAGGAGTTCTCGACGAAGCTCGGCCGCAGGCGCTGGCGCGAAAGCTCCATCAGGCCGAACGGGCTGATCCGGCCGATCTGGATGCGCGCGCGGTCGGAGCGCAGCGCCTCCTTCAGCCTGCGCTCGACCGCCGCGTTGTTCTTCGCGTCCTCCATGTCGATGTAGTCGATCACCACCAGCCCGGCGAGGTCGCGCAGGCGGAGCTGACGGGCGATTTCGTCGGAGGCCTCGATGTTGGTCTTGAGGGCGGTTTCCTCGATGTTGCGCTCGCGGGTCGAGCGGCCCGAGTTGACGTCGATCGAGACCAGCGCCTCGGTGGGGTTGATGACGATGTAGCCGCCCGACTTCAGCGTCACCTGGGTGTTGTGCAGCGCTTCGAGCTGGCTCTCCACCTGGAAGCGGTGGAACAGCGGCATCTGGTTGCTGTCGCGATAGGGCTGGACCTTCTTGGCGTGGGAGGGGGTCAGCGCCTTCATGAAGTCCTTGGCGACGCGGTAGCCCTCGTCGCCTTCCACCAGCACCTCCTCGATGTCGCGCGCGTAGATGTCGCGGATCGCGCGCTTGATCAGCGTCGCCTCTTCGTAGACGCAGGCGGGCGCGCGGGATTCGAGGGTGAGGGTGCGGATCGCCCCCCAGGTCCGCAGCAGGTATTCGTAGTCGCGCTTGATCTCGGCCTTGGAGCGCTCCGAACCCGCGGTGCGGACGATCACCGCCATGCCGTCGGGAATCTCGAGGCCGCTCATCATGTCCTTGAGGCGGCGGCGGTCGGTGGCCGAGGTGATCTTGCGGGAGACGCCGCCACCGCGCGGGGTATTCGGCATCAGCACGCAATAGCGCCCGGCGAGCGAGAGGAAGGTGGTGAGCGCCGCGCCCTTGTTGCCGCGTTCCTCCTTGACCACCTGCACCAGCATGATCTGGCGGCGCTTGATCACCTCCTGGATCTTGTACTGGCGGTAGGGCTTCTGGCGGGCGCGGGAGACCGAGGCGTCGTCGGCGTCGTCGCCGCCGAGGTGCTCGATCGTCGCGTCGTGCTCCGGCGCGGGCTCGACCGAGCCGTTCGCCTCGACCTCGACCGCTTCGGCGGCGTCCGCCGTCTCGGCGGGCTCGGAAGCCGCCTCGACGGGCTCGGGATCGTGAACGTCCTCGGCCCCGTGCGAGGCGGCCTCGGCGATCAGACGCTGCCGGTCGGCGACCGGGATCTGGTAGTAGTCGGGGTGGATTTCGCTGAACGCGAGGAAACCGTGCCGGTTCCCGCCGTAGTCGACGAACGCCGCCTGTAGCGACGGCTCGACGCGGACCACCTTGGCGAGATAGACGTTTCCCTTGATTTGCCGCTTCGTCGACGTCTCGACGTCGAATTCCTCAAGCCGCGTGCCATTCATTACGACGACACGCGTCTCTTCCGGATGCGTGGCGTCGATCAACATACGTTTGACCATAAAGGTGTAGACTCCAGGGCGATACGCAGCCAGACGCGGCCGAGGGCGGCGCGGCGCGTAAAGGTTCCAGTTTTCGGTGAAAAGCGCCGGAGACCGATCCGCCGCGTCCGTTCGCCGGCCGCGGGGGCGCCGTCATGCAGATCTTGAAGTCCGAACTGGGCATGGGCGGTCCCGGTAGATGGTTCATGTCGTTTGCGCGGGCGCGGCGGTCGGAGACGCGGCCCGGGGCGGATGTTCGCCCGGGATGCGCGGTTCGTCCGCCCGGCGTCGTTCCGTGATGTCATCAGGCATCTTGCAAGGCCTTGATCGCGCACAGGATTTTGGGGTCCTGGCGGGGCAGCCGAAAGCCGGATGCCGAAAAACGGAGCGGCGCGACGTGAAGGACGCTCCACAGCCTTCGCCGCGCAGAAGATAGCCCTGAAATTCCGATCGGGCAAGATCGGACAATGGCCTAAACGCCACGGCGGGATAAAAAATCCACCCCGGGCGTGTGACGACGGTTGCATCGCGACTCGGCATTTAATAATAGTTGTTACGAAAGCGGGCGGTTTCGGACAGGCGTTCGCTTCCGCGAAGTCCGCCTCTGTCCGGGTATCGGAACCATGGCCGAGGACGAATCGCCGCATTCCCGCTCTCACCCCGCGCCGCTCCGGGTGTCGCGCCGGGGGCTTGCCCTTATGGGGCTGGCCTGCGGCGTCTGGGGCGCGTTCGTGCCGCTGGCGCGCGCCGCCGGGGGGAACGTGGTGTCCGGCGTGCGGCTCGGCGGCAACGCCCAGTCCACCCGGCTCGTGCTCGATCTCGCCGAAGCGCCGAAGCATCAGGCGTTCAATCTCGCCGATCCGTACCGCATCGTCTTCGACTTTCCCGAGTTCGATTGGCGCGTCGCGCCCGAACACATGCCGGGCGCCACCGGTCTGATCAAGAACCTGCGTGCCGGGCTGTTCCAGCCGGGCACCTTCCGTCTCGTCGTCGATCTCTCCGGTCCGGCGGAAATCCAGCGCACCCTGATCCTGCCGCCGCAGTCCGGTTTCAACTGGCGGTTCGTCGTCGATTTCGCACCGACCTCGCGCGAGGTGTTCATGGCGCGCGTCACCCCCGGCACCGACGCCGTGCCCGCCAAGGCCGCCGAGCCCGCGGTCACCGAACGCCAGCGCCGCGCCGCTTCGACGAAGCCGGTGGTGGTGCTCGACCCCGGTCACGGCGGCGTCGATCCCGGCGCGATCGGCGTCGGCGGCGTCTACGAGAAGCACATCACCCTGGCGATGGCCAAGCAGTTGAAGGCGCAGCTCGAACGCACCGGTCGCTATCGCGTGGTGCTGACGCGCGATCGCGACATTTTCATTCCCCTGCGCGAGCGCGTGGCGATCGCCCGCCGCGCCAAGGGCGATCTGTTCATTTCGCTGCATGCCGACAGCCACCCCAACCGCAATACCCGCGGCCTGTCGATCTACACCCTGTCGGAGAAGTCTTCCGACCGCGAGGCGCAGCTCCTCGCCGAGAAGGAAAATAAGGCCGACATCATCGCCGGGATGGACTTCTCCGAGGAGAGCCCGGAGGTCACCGGCATCCTCATCGATCTGGCGCAGCGCGAATCGATGAACCTTTCGGCGCAGTTCGCCTCGCTTGCGGTGGGCGAACTCGACCGCAAGGTGCGCACCCTCGACAACACCCACCGCTTCGCCGGGTTCGCGGTGCTGAAGGCGCCGGACATTCCCTCGGTGCTGCTGGAGATGGGCTACCTCTCCAACCCCGACGAGGTGCGCATGCTGCAGCAGGCGCAGTATCGCGACCGCATGGCGGACTCGATGGTCCACGCGATCGACCGCTACTTCGACCAGACCCAGAGCGCCCAGCGCCCGTGACCGGCTTTCCGCGGTCTGGAATTCGCTGCGGGAATCGCGTATGTCATGGGTCCGCGAGCGCGCCCGGCGGCGGCGGGCTCGGCCGGCGAGGATATAATCGATGATGCGTGTCCTGACCTTCGTGGTCGGTTTTGTGATTCTGGTGGCGATCGCCGCGGCGGGCGGCGTGGGCTACGTGTTCTGGCACTACGGGCGCGACCTGCCCGACTATCGCCAGCTCGCCCGGTACACGCCCGACGTGATGACCCGCATCTATGCGGGCGACGGCCGTCTCGTCACCGAATACGCGATCGAGAAGCGCGTCTTCGTGCCCTACAACGCGATCCCGAAGGTGGTGGTCAACGCCTTCATTTCCGCCGAGGACCAGCGGTTCTTCGAGCACATCGGCGTCGACGTGATGGGCGTGGTGCGCGCCGCCGTCACCAACGTCCGCTACGCGGGCTCGGGCCGTCGCCCGGTGGGCGCTTCCACCATCACCCAGCAGGTGGCGAAGAACTTCCTCCTCACCAACGAGGTATCGCTCTCGCGCAAGATCAAGGAAGCGATCCTGGCGCTGCGCATCGAGCAGGCGTTCACCAAGGAACACATTCTCGAGCTCTACCTCAACGAGATCTACCTCGGGCGCGGCTCCTACGGCGTCGCCGCCGCGGCGATGAACTACTTCGACAAATCGCTCGACGAACTCAGCATCGCCGAGGTCGCCTATCTCGCGGCGCTGCCGAAGGCGCCCAACAACTACAATCCCGCGCGCTATCCCGAGGCGGCGCTGGCGCGGCGCAACTGGGTGATCGGGCGGATGGCCGAGGACGGCCACATCACCGCCCTCGACGCCGAGCGCGCCGCCGCCGAGCCGCTGACGGTCTCCACCCGCGCCGAGACCGCGTTCCTCGACCACTCGAAATACTTTTCCGAGGACGTGCGCCGCGACATCGTCAACCGCTACGGCGAGAGCGCGCTCTACAAGGGCGGCCTCGCGGTGCGCACCACCCTCGAACCGACGTTGCAGGAGGTGGCGACGCGCACCCTGCGCGATGGCCTTCTCGATTACGATCGCCGCCACGGCTGGCGCGGCCCGCTCGGGCGCATCGATCTCGACCAGAGCTGGGGCATCCGCCTGCGCGACGCGCAGATCCCGATGGGGTTCGACGACGGCTGGCAGCGCGCGGTGGTGCTGAAGGCCGACGCCCAGGCGGCGACGATCGGTTTCGTCGGCGGCCGACGCGGCACGATTCCGTTCGAACAGATGCGCTGGGCGCGTCCGCATCGCCCCAACCAGGAGGTGGGCGCCGCGCCCAAGTCCGTGTCCGAGGTGCTCTCTCCCGGCGACATCGTCGCGGTGGAGGCGGTTTCGGGCGGCAAGGACGTCTACGCGCTGCGGCAGATCCCCGACGTCGACGGCGCGCTGGTGGCGATGGACCCGCACACCGGCCGGGTGCTGGCGATGGTCGGCGGCTTCTCCCACGACCGTTCCGAGTTCAACCGCGCCACCCAGGCGATGCGGCAGCCGGGCTCGGCGTTCAAGCCGTTCGTCTACCTCACCGCGCTCGAAAACGGCTACAAGCCCACCGACCTGATTCTCGACGCGCCGTTCGTGCTCGACGTGCCCGGTCAGGCGCGCTGGAAGCCGCAGAACTATTCGGGCGAGTTCTACGGCCCGACCACGCTCCGCATCGGCGTCGAGAAGTCGCGCAACCTGATGACGGTGCGCCTCGCCGAGGCGGTGGGGATGAACAAGGTGGTGGCGACCGCGCGCCGCTTCGGCATCGCCGACCGGATGCTGCCGGTGCTGTCGATGTCGCTCGGCGCGGGCGAGACCACGGTGCTGCAGCTCACCTCCGCCTACGCGATGCTGGTGAACGGCGGCAAACGCATCACCCCGACGCTGATCGATCGCATCCAGGACCGCGACGGCAAGACCATCTATCGCCACGACGCCCGCCCGTGCGACGCCTGCAACGGCGTGTTCTGGACCGGCGGCGCGGTGCCCGAGCTTTCTGACACCCGGCAGCAGATCGCCGACCCGATCAGCGCCTATCAGGTGGTGCACATTCTCGAGGGCGTGATCGAGCGCGGCACCGGCCGCCGGATCTCCGAGATCGGCAAGCCGCTCGCGGGTAAGACCGGTACCTCGAACGACAGCGTCGACACCTGGTTCGTCGGCTTCTCGCCCGATCTCGCGGTCGGCGTGTTCGTCGGCTTCGACGAGCCCAAGACTCTCGGCAAGCACGAGACCGGCTCGTCGGCCGCCGCGCCGATCTTCAAGGAATTCATGGCGACCGCGCTCAAGGACAAGCCCGGCACGCCGTTCCGCATTCCCCCCGGCACCCGGCTCATCCGCATCAATCACGATACCGGCCTGCGCGCCGAGATTGGCGATCGTAACGTGATGTTCGAGGCGTTCCGCCCCGGCGAAGCACCCGGATCGGCCCGTACCGTCACCGGGTCCGGCGCGCCGGTGGAGACGCCCGCGGACTCCGGGGTTCCCAAGGCGGGCGGTCTTTATTAAAGTCGCCCCCCTTTCGACACACACACGCACGAAGGCATTCCGATGCGCGCTGAAATCGAACAGAAGGCCCAGCAAGTTCAGCAGGCGATGGCCCTGCTGAGGAGGCATCTTTGACTGGGATGAAGCCAACCGCCGCCTCGAGGAGCTGAACGCCCTCTCGGAAGACCCGAACCTGTGGAACGACGCCGCTCGGGCGCAGAGCCTGATGCGCGAGCGCACCAAGCTCGACGCCGCGATCTCGGGCTACCGGCGCCTGGAGCGGGAACTCGCCGACAGCCTCGAACTGATCGAGATGGGCGAGGCCGAGGAGGACGCCGAAACCGTCGCCGACGCCGAGGCGACGCTCGACGGACTGGTCGAGGAGGCGCAGCGCCTCAAGCTCGAAACCCTGCTCTCGGGCGAGGCCGACCAGAACGACGCCTATGTGGAAATCCACGCGGGCGCGGGCGGCACCGAGGCGCAGGACTGGGCGCAGATCCTCGCGCGGATGTACGTGCGCTGGGCCGAGCGACGCGGCTTCAAGGTCGAGTACCTGGAAGAGAGCGAAGGCGAGGAGGCGGGCATCAAGTCGGTCACCCTGCGCTTCAACGGCGGCGGCGCCTACGGCTGGATGAAGACCGAAAGCGGCGTCCACCGTCTGGTGCGGATCTCGCCCTACGACAGCGCGGCGCGGCGCCACACCAGCTTTTCCTCGGTGTGGGTCTATCCGGTGATCGACGATACCATCGACATCGTCATCGAGGAGAAGGACTGCCGCATCGACACCTACCGTGCCTCGGGCGCGGGCGGGCAGCACATCAACAAGACCGATTCCGCGGTCCGCATCACCCACGAACCCTCGGGCATCGTGGTGCAGTGCCAGATGGAACGCTCGCAGCACCAGAACCGCGCCCGCGCGTGGGAGATGCTGCGCGCCCGCCTCTACGAGCGCGAATTGCAGATCCGCGAGGAGAAGGCCAACGCCCTCGAGGCCACCAAGACCGACATCGGCTGGGGGCACCAGATCCGCAGCTACGTGATGCAGCCCTACCAGATGGTCAAGGACCTGCGCACCAACGTCGAAACCTCCGATATCCAGGGCGTTCTCGACGGCGATCTCGACAAGTTCATGGCCGCTTCGCTCGCCTCCCGCCTCGCCGGCGCGGCGGACGAAACCTCCGCCTGAGCCCGGCTCAGTTCGCCGGCCGTTGCTGCGGCGCCGCCCCCTCGGGCGGCGCCGTTTGCACAGGCGGCGGCGCGTCGGGGACGGTGAAGAGCTTCTGCACCCCGCCCGGAACCAGCGCCGAGAGCGGATTGACCGACACGTCCGGCTCGTCGAGGGTCCCCTTGATCGCGTAGTTCATCGCGAACAGGCCGCTGTCCTTGCCGCCGAGAATCTGGCCGATCACCGGGATGTTGGTGATCACCTTATTGACGAGGTTGAACGGCACGATCGTGCCCTTGAGGCCGAGGGCGTCGGTTTCGGTGTTCACCGTGCCCGCGGTGGTGATGCCGAACGACGGCCCGGCGGCGCGGGTGTCGGCGAGGGTGAGGGTGTCGCCGTCCTTGGTGAACGGCGCGTCGAGGTACCAGAAGCTCACGCCCTGGCCGCGCAGCAGATCGGCGATGCCGGTCAGCGAGGCGACCGAGACGAGCTGCGCCAGCACCGGCGCGTCGGCGACGCTGAAGCTGTCGATCCGGAGCTTGCCGGTGGTGGGGCCGTCGTCGGGCAGCAGGGCGTTGAGTTTCATCGCGCCGCCGCGCACCGATCCGGTGGTGCCGGTGGCGCGCAGTAGCGCCCCGGCGTCGGCGGAGGCGAGGTCGACGGTACGCGCCGCGTCCTTGCGCTGCACCACCACCACCGTCTTGCCCTGCGGCAGGTTGCCGTCGACGGTGCCGATCCACTTGCCGTCCGCGCCGCGTTGCAGCGTCGCCGCGAGGCCGGTCATGGTGCCGTCTTCCGAGAGGCGGGCGCGTTCGGCGGTGAGGTTGAGGATCATCGGCGTCGACGGCGGCGGCGGCGGCGGTTTCCGCCCCTTGGCCTTGGCCTCCGCCTTGGCGGCTTTCTCTTCCTCGGTGTCGTCGGCGAGTTCGTGCCAGCCGCCGTCGTGGACCAGCGGTTCGAGATTGAGGAACGGCGCCTCGAGGGTGGCGTCGATGCTGCCGTCGGCGGGGAAGTTCATGCCGCCCTTGAGGCGGCTTTCGCCGAACCGCACGTCGGCGAGCGTCAGGCTCGACAATCCGCCCGAGGGCGCGGCCTTGGCCGAGCCGGACACCACCAGCCCCGCGGGCGCGGTGGCCGAGAACTGCGGGATCTCCTGCATCCGGCCCTTGAGAAAGCGGACCGTCGCGCGGCCCGACGCGGGTTCGCCGGGGTCCTTGCGCCAGCCGAAGCCCGGCACCGTCATCGTCGCGGGGGCGAGGTCGACCTTGGCGTCGAGGGTCATCACGCCCTTGGCGTCCACCGTCGCCACCGCGTCGGCGCGCATCGGGCCGGTGATGTAGGGCGCCTGGAACGGCATGAAGTCGAGCCCCAGCGCTTCGCGCCCGGCGGCGTCGACGGTGCCGGCGACGGTGTAGCGGGTGCGCACGCCGGGGCCGGAGAACTTTTCGTCCCAGCCGAGGGTCATCGGCACGCCGTTGACCTTGCCCGCGCCCTTGATCGACAGGCCGTCGAGATCGACCGCGAGATCGAGCACGCCGTCGGTGAGGGTGCGGCCGGGAATCGCGTCCTTGACCACGCCTTCGGTGATCTTCGAGGTCGCCTTCACCGTCATGTCGACCAGTTTGAGGTCGTTGAGCAGGGGGAAGCGCATCGACAGATGGGTTCGGCCCTTGCCGGAGATGCCGTTCGGGTCGACCGTGCCGAGGGCCGAGAGGAGCTTGAGCGGCTCGCCGTCGACGAGCTTCAGAGCCTCGCGCACCGGGCCGTCGATGTCGGCCTCGATATCGGCGTACTGGATGTCGTCGGCGAGGCCGGAGAGCACCACCCGTCCGCCCGGCTGGATCGCGAGATTGCCGACGCGGCCGGTATCCGGCAGCACCTCGACCTCCTTGAGACCGAACAGCACCTTGCCGTCGACGTCGGTGATCGGCGGCATCGGCCGCAGGTAATGCACCGATGCGCCCTTCACCTGCGCCTCGCCGGAGAAGGTCGAGACGTCGACGCGCTCCCAGTCCGGCCCGGCGAGCTCGGCGGCGAAGCGGGCCTCCTCGACCCGGCCGTCGCGGAGATTCTCCACCACCCAGGCGCGCGCGTCCGAAACCATCGACGGCGGCCAGTAGCGTTCGAACGAGTCGATCGCGGTATCGGTGACGCGGACGGCGACGCGCGCGGTGATTCCGCCCGCGTCCGTGGTGCCCGCCGCGGGCCAGGCGGCTTCGGCGTCGCCCGAAATCGTCGCGTCCGGGAGTTCGACCAGGAGGTTGTCGAGGCTGGCGCGTCCTGCCGCGCCGTCGTAGCCGCCTTTGATGCGGAAGCCGTGGACCGGATAGGCGAGCCCCACCGGCCGGGGGGCGAGAACGATCCCCTGGCCGCCGTAGATTTCGATCTCGGCGTCGGCGCGGCGCAGGTCGTCGGCGTCCACCGCCCTCACGTCGCGCGGCTTGAGGCGTGCCGATACCCGCCCCGAGAGCGGCACCGCCAGTCCGGACAGGTCTTCGAGAGACTGGAACTCCTTGGCGAACAGGCTCGGCACCACCTCCTGGAAATCGAGGTCGGCGCGGACCTCGCCTTCGGCTTCGTCGTAGCGGGCGTCGAGGACGAACATCGCGGTGACGCCGCCGACGGCCGCGGCGAGATCGACGTTCGCGGCGAGTCCCTCGGCGGTGCGGTCGAGCCGGGCGTTGAGGCGCGGCACGCCGTAATGACGGCCGCGCGGGATGTCGATCACCGTCGCTTCGGCGTCGATCACCGCGACCGAATCGAGGTGGTCGTCGCCGGGCGCCATCAGCGGCGCCAGCGCGGCGCGCAGGTCGAAACCGGCCGCGTCGGGCTGCGGCGGCGCGGCGGCGGAGTCCTCGCCGCCGATGCCGATGCGGACGTTGCCCGCGGCGTCGCGCGCCAGCACCAGCCGGGGCCGGTGCACAGCCACCGCGGTGGGCAGGAGCTCCCGGCGCGCGAGGCCGGAGAGGGTGTAGGAGAGATCGACCAGCGGCAGGCGCACGCTCACGCCGCCCGGCGTGCCGAGGGCGACCTGGGTGAGGCGGATGACGAGACGGCGGCGGTCGGCGTCCCACACCAGGAACGCGTTCTGCGCCGCGACGTCGGCCCCGGTGCGGTCGTGCACGATCGCGGCGGCGTAGGGCAGGGCGCGGGCGAGCGACACCGGTCCCTGGCGCACCTGCCAGATCAGCGTCGCCGCCAGAACCGGCGCGAACACCAGCAGGAACGCCAAGGCTCCCAGTCCGCCCCGGATCGCGTATGATGTGACTCGACGAAGTATGATGTCCTCACCATTTCCCAGGCCGCATCAGGACCGTTGGAATCCCTCATGTTTCAGTTTGTATTTCCTTCTCAGGGCCACGTCATCCCGGAAAGTGCGGCGGAAGCCGCCGCTTCCATCGGTTTCGAACGCTGGAACGAGGCCGCCGTCGGCGACCGTGCCGAGGCGATGCGCGCCGCCGCCGAGGGTCCGGGCGGGCGTCTCCTCGCCGCGGTGTTCGGCGGCAGTCCGTATCTTTCGCAGACGGCGCTGGCATTCCCCGAAACCGTGCTCGATGCGTTCGCCCACGGTCCGGCGGCGGCGTTCGCCTCGCTCAAGGTCGCGGTGGCGACCGCGTGCGACGACACCCGCGATCGCCAAGAAGTGATGAAAAATCTCAGGATTTTCAAGCGCCGGGCCGCGCTGGTGATCGCGCTCGCGGATATCGCCCAGGCGCTGCCGCTGGAAACCCTGGTGGCGATGATCTCCGATACCGCCGAAACCGCGCTCGATATCGCGGTCGCGGCGCTGGTGCGCGAGGCCGCGCCCGGGGTCGCGCCCGCGGCGTCGGGATACTTCCTCCTCGCGATGGGCAAGCTCGGCGCGCGCGAACTCAACTATTCCTCCGACGTCGACCTGATCGCCTTCTACGACGAGCAGAAGGCGATCGCGGCCGGGATCGCCGACCCGCGCAAGATCTTCATCCGCCTCACCCGCGATCTGGTGACGGTGTTCGAAAGCCGCACCGCCGAGGGCTACGTCTTCCGCACCGATCTGCGTCTGCGTCCGGACCCGGGCTCGACGCCGGTGGCGATGTCCACCGCGGCGGCGGAAATCTATTACGAGAGCTTCGGCCAGAACTGGGAACGCGCGGCGATGATCAAGGCGCGCGCGGTGGCGGGCGATCTCGACGCGGGCAACGAGTTTCTCAAGGATCTGCGCCCCTACGTCTGGCGCAAGTCTCTTGATTTCAACGCGATTCAGGACATTCACTCGATCAAGCGGCAGATCGGCGCGAAGACCGGCGATGCTCTTTGCGCTCCCGGGCACAACGTTAAGCTCGGCCGCGGCGGCATTCGCGAGATCGAGTTCTTCGTCCAGACCCAGCAGTTGATCTGGGGCGGGCGGCTACCCGAGTTGCGGCGCGCCTCGACCCTGGCGGCGCTCGACGCCCTCGCCGACAGCGGCCACGTGATGCGCGCCACCGCCGACGAGATGCAGGAGTCCTACCGCTTCCTCCGCACCGTCGAGCACCGCCTGCAGATGATCGACGACGCCCAGACCCAGACCCTGCCGAAGGATCCGGACAAGCTCCATCACCTCGCGGTGTTCCTCGGCTTCGCCGACGCCGAGAGTTTCGGCGCGGAACTGCTGCATCACCTCGGCCGCGTCGAGTCGCACTATTCGGCGTTGTTCGCGGATTCGCCGCAACTGTCGTCGGCGGGCGGCAATCTCGTGTTCACCGGCACCGAGGACGACCCGGATACCCTGGCGACGCTGCGCGGCATGGGCTACGCGCACCCCGAGGCGGTCGCCGCCGGGGTGCGCGCCTGGCATTTCGGCCGCTATCGCGCCACCCGTTCGACCCGCGCCCGCGAACTCCTGACCGAACTCGCTCCGGCGCTGCTCGCCGCGCTCGGGCGCACCGCCCGGCCCGACGAGGCGTTCCGGCAGTTCGACGCGTTCCTCTCGCAGCAGCCCGCCGGGGTGCAACTCTTCGCGCTGTTCCACGCGCATCCGCCGGTGCTCGACGCGGTTGCGGAACTGCTCGGCGACGCGCCGCGGCTGGCGGATTCGCTCACCCGCAATCCGGCGCTGCTCGACAACCTGCTGTCCCCCGAGTTCTTTCAGCCGCCCGCCGACGCGGAGGCGCTCGAAGCCGATCTCCGGCTGCGTCTCGGCCAGGCGGCGGACTACGAGGACGTTCTCGACGTGGCGCGGCGCTTCGTCCACGATCGCGGCTTCCAGGTCGGGGTGCAGGCGCTGCGCGGCGCGATCGACGCCGAGACCGCCGGGCGGCACCTCTCCGACCTCGCCGACGCGGTGCTGCGCGCGCTGCTGCCCGAGGTTTCCGCCGAGTTCGCGCGCGCCCACGGACGATTGCCGGGCGAAGGGCTGGCGGTGCTCGCGCTCGGGCGACTGGGTGCGCGGGAGATGACTCCCACCTCCGATCTCGACCTGATCCTGATCTACGACGCGCCGCTCGACGCGCAGTCGGACGGCGCGCGGCCGCTGCCGACGCCGACCTACTACGCGCGTCTGGTGCAGCGCCTGATCAACGCGCTGACGGTGCAGACCGGCGAGGGCACGCTCTACCCGGTCGACATGCGCCTGCGCCCCTCGGGCAACGCCGGACCGCTGGCGGTGAGCCTGGAGAGCTTCCTGCGCTACCACGCGGGCGAGGCCTGGACCTGGGAGCATCAGGCGCTCACCCGCGCCCGCGCGGTGGCGGGCGCGCCGGATCTGTGCGCGCGGGTCTCGGCGGTGATCCGGCAGACCCTCATCGCGCCGCGCGATCCGGCACGGCTGGTGGCGGATGTGGCGACGATGCGCCGCCGTCTGCGCGAAAGCCGCCGCCATACCTCGGACTGGGACGTCAAGCACCGGCCCGGCGGTCTCGTCGACGTCGATTTCATCGCGCAGTATCTCGCCCTGCGGCACGCCGCCGAAGCGCCGGAGATCCTCGACGGCGGCGTGCCCGGCGCGTTCGCGGTGGCGGCGGCGCGGGGCTTCCTCGACGCCGCCGACGCCGACGCCCTGCTCGCCGCGCGCCGGTTGTGGAACGCGCTGCTGACGCTGCTGCGCCTCACCGCGCCCGACGGCGTGAACGAGGAGGACCTGCCGCGCGGCCTGCGCATCCGCCTCGCCCAGGCGGTGGGGGCGGTTGATTTCGCGGCGTTGAAGCAACAGATGGAAACCACGGCGGCCCGCACCGTCGACGCCTTCGACCGGCTGATCGACGCCCCCGCGGCCGCCATTCCAAGCGATTCCTGAGGAGTTTCCATGATCGACATCGGCGACAAGGTCCCGAACGTCTCGCTGCCCGACGACGCGGGCAATCCGGTCGCGTTTTCCGACCTCGAAGGGCAGATCTACGTCCTCTACTTCTATCCCAAGGACGATACCCCCGGCTGCACCAAGGAGGCGTGCGCCTTCCGCGACAACTTCGCGCAGCTCAACCGCCTCGACGCCAAGGTGTTCGGCATCTCGCGCGACGATGCGGCGAGCCACGTCAAGTTCAAGGAGAAGTTCGGGCTCAACTTCCCGCTGCTGTCCGACCTCGACGGGTCGTTCTGCGAGGCGTTCGGGGTATGGAAGCTGCGTTCGATGTACGGCAAGGAGTTCATGGGCATCGAGCGCTCGACCTTCCTCGTCGGCAAGGACGGCAAGATCGCCAAGGCGTGGCGCAAGGTCAACGTCGACGGCCACGTCGACGAGGTGGTCAAGGAGATCGAAGCCCTCAAGGGCTGATCGCTCCGCTTCGTGATGGAACCCGGCGGCGGCCCCGCCGGTTTTCCTCCCAGTACCGAAAAGACCTGGGAGGATATCGCCATGATCGTTCACGACGAGATCCGCGCCATCGCGGCAGACGCCGGATTCCCCCGCGTCAGCCTGTTCCTGCCGACCCACAGCACCGGCCCCGAACTGCGTCAGGATCCGATCCGCCTCAAGACGATGTTGCGCGACGCCGCGCGCGCGCTCGTCGGGCAGGGGCTGGGGGCGGCCGAGGCCGACGATCTGCTGGCCGAGGCGCGCGCCCACACGGCGGGCGAGACCGATCCGTTCTGGCGGCGCCGCGACCGCGGCCTCGCGGTGTTCGTCTCCCCCGACGGCACCCGCTTCCTCGACGCGCCGCTGCCGTTCGCCGAGCAGGTGCACGTCGGCCGGCGCTTCGTCGTCAAACCGCTGCTGCCCGCGCTGATGCGCGACGGCGCGTTCTACGTGCTCGCGGCCTCGCAGGAGGGGGCGGTGCTCTACCGCGGCAACCGCTACGGCCTGGAGGCGGTCGACGACCCGCGGCTCGGCATCGGCGCGGAGACGTTCCTCGGGCGCACGCAGTTTCCCAACGATCTCGGCTTTCACGGCGCGCGCGGCTCCGGCAGCGCCCAGGTTCACAGCCTCGGCGAGAGCCCGGCGGACGAGCAGCAGGAGCAGGTGCGCCGCTATGCCGACGCCCTCGCCGCGGCGGTCGACGCGTGTCTCGCCAATGCCGCGGCGCCGTTGGTGCTGGCCGCCGACGACCGCCTGCTGGGGATGCTGCGCAAGGCGCTGAAATACGGGGCGGTGGTCGAAGACGGGATTCGCGAACATCCCCAATCGCTGTCGCCCGAGGGGCTGCATGCGCGCGCCTACGACCGCGTGCGCGACCGCCTCGACGCCGATCGCCGCGCCGCGATCGCCCGGTTCGAAGCGCGCCGCGGCGACGGCGGCGTGGCGATGGCAACGCGCGTCGAGGAGATCGTCCCCGCCGCCTACGAGGGCCGGGTGGAGGCGCTGGTGGTGGCGCCCGACGCCGCCGCCGAAGGGGTGTTCAGCCCCTCGGAAAGCCGCGCGATCGTTTCGCCGCAGCCCAATCCCAACACCCTCGACCTGGTCGATTTCGCGGTGCTGCACACGCTCGCCAACGGCGGCGCGGTCTACGCCCGCCCGGTCGACCGCGCGGACGATTTTCCGCCGGTCGGCGCGTTGTATCGCTTCTGATGCGGCTGACGCTGATTCACAACCCCGGCGCGGGCGGCGGCGGGTGGTCCGCCGGGCGCCTCGTCGCCGCCCTCCGCGCCGCGGGGTGCGAGGTCGCGGCGGTGTATGCCGCCGACGATCCCGAACTCGCCGAGCGCCTCGCCGCCGCGGGCGTGGTGGCGGTGGCGGGCGGCGACGGCACCGTCGCGCGGATCGCCAAGGGTCTCCACGGGGGCGACGCCGCCATGGCGATCATCCCCTCGGGCGGTGCCAACAACATCGCCTGTTCCCTCGGCATTCCCCCCGAGCCGGAAGCGGCGATCGCGATGCTGCGCACGGCGCGGCCGCGGCCGTTCCGCCTCGGCCGGGCAATCGGCGCGGGCTGCGATCGCGGCTTCGTCGAAAGCGTCGGACTCGGGCCGATCGCGCGCGAGGCGTGGCGGATGCCCGACGACGGCGTTACCCGCGAGGAGAAGCGCGAGCGCGGCCGCGCGGTGCTGCGCGAGGCGGTGCGGGAAGCGGAGACGATTCGCGCCGCCGCGATTCTCGACGGCGAGCCGCTGCGCGAGGCCACGCTGATGCTGGAGGCGATGGGAATCGCCCGGGTGGGGCCGAGCCTGACGGTCGCGCCGGATGCGGACCCGGGCGACGCGTTCCTTCACGTCGCCTGGCTGCCGCTGGAGCGGCGGGCGGCGATGGTCGACTGGCTCGACGATCCGGAGGCGGGGCCGCCGCCGCTGTGCTGGACGCGCGCACGCCGGGTGGGCCTGGAAATCGCCGGGGAATCGCTGCGCATCGACGACGACCGCATCAAAGCGGTCGTCGGCAAAGTGGTGCTGGAGGTGGTGGAGCCGCCGCTTGCGGTGTTCAGCCCACCTTGACCAGGGCGTGGCGCTTCTTGCCCGCCGAGAGCTTGATCTGCCCGCCCTCGACCTGCGCCGCGCCGAGCTTCGCTTCGGGGTCGGCGAGGGGGGCGTCGTTGATCTTGACGCCGCCCTGTTTGATCAGCCGCCGCGCCTCGCCCTTGGAGGCGCAGAGGCCGGTTTCGACCATCGCGTCGGCCACCGCGTAGCCCTCGGCGAGGCGTGCGGCGGCCACCGCGACCGACGGCAGCGCGTCGCCGGTCAGGCCCTCTTCGAAGGTTCTGCGCGCGGTCTCCTCGGCGGCGGCGGCGGCATCCGCGCCGCGGCAGAGGGTCGTCGCGGCGTTCGCCAGCACCTTCTTGGCGTCGTTGATCTCGGCCCCCTGCAGGGCTTCGAGGCGGCGGATCTCGTCCATCGACAGGTCGGTGAAGAGGCGCAGGAAGCGGCCGACGTCGGCGTCCTCGGTGTTGCGCCAGAACTGCCAGTAGTCGTAGGCGGGCAGACGCTCCTCGTTGAGCCACACCGCGCCCTGGGCGGTCTTGCCCATCTTCGCGCCCGAGGCGGTGGTGATCAGCGGCGTGGTGAGGCCGTAGAGCTCCGCGCCGTCCACCCGGCGGCCGAGTTCGACGCCGTTGACGATGTTGCCCCACTGGTCCGAGCCGCCCATCTGCAGGCGGCATTTGCAGGCGCGGTGGATCTCCAGGAAGTCGTAGGCCTGGAGGATCATGTAGTTGAACTCCAGGAACGACATCGGCGTCTCGCGCTCCAGGCGAAGCTTCACCGAATCGAAGCTCAGCATCCGGTTGACCGAGAAGTGGCGGCCGTAGTCGCGCAGGAATTCCAGGTAGTTGAGCTTGTCGAGCCAGTCGGCGTTGTTGATCATGATCGCGTCGGTGGGGCCGTCGCCGAAGGTCAGGAACTTCTCGAACACCTTTCGGATGCCCGCCATGTTCCGCGCGATGTCGGCGTCGGAAAGCATCTGGCGCGCGGTGTCGCGGCCGGTGGGGTCGCCCACCTTGGTGGTGCCGCCGCCCATCAGGACGATCGGCTTGTGCCCCGACTGCTGCAGGCGGCGCAGCAGCATGATCGGCACCATCGAGCCGACGTGCAGGCTGTCCGCCGTGCAGTCGAAGCCGATATACGCCGGAATCGGTCCGCCCGCGAAGGTCGCGTCCAGTCCTTCGAGGTCGGTGCACTGGTGGATGTACCCGCGCTCGGAGACGGTTTGCAGAAAGGCCGATTTGAAGCTGCTCATGATGCTCGTCTTATGCTAGCTCTGATAGGGAAAACCCGCATGTTTTAGCGGATGCCTCGTTCGGGAGCCAGCGTTTATGAAATTCAAGCCGGTGGTCGCCCTCGGGCTGATGAGCGGAACTTCGGTGGACGGCGTGGATGCCGCCCTGATCGTGACCGACGGCGAAGAGGTCTCCGCCTTCGGACCGCGCCGCACCTACGCCTACGGGGCGGACACCCGCGCCCGCATCCGCGCGGCGTTCGGGCGCGAGGATCGCGAGGCGCTGGAGGTGCGGGCGGTGGCGGAAGAGATCACCCGCCTGCATGCCGACGCGGCGGCGGCGCTGCTGGCCGAGGCGGGCGCGGACTGGCGGCCGGAGCTGATCGGCTTCCACGGCCAGACCATCCTTCACGCACCCGATCGCGGCGTGACCGTGCAGATCGGCGACGGCGCGCGGCTCGCCCGGCTGACCGGCACGGCGGTGGTGGCGGATTTCCGCTCGGCGGACGTCGCCGCGGGCGGGCAGGGCGCGCCGCTGGTGCCGGTGTTCCATCGCGCCCTGGTGCGCGGCTGGACCGGCAAGCCCGCAGGCTGGGTGGCGGTGCTCAATCTCGGCGGAGTCGCCAATCTCACCGCGATCGCGCCGGGCGGCGCGATGATCGCCTGCGACACCGGGCCGGGCAATGCCCTGATCGACGACTGGGTGGCGCGCCACGGCGCGGGCGACTGCGACCGCGACGGCCGCCTCGCGCTGGCCGGAACCGCCGATGCGGGCTGGATCGCCGCGGCGACGGCGGCGCGGTTTTTCGTCACGCCGCCGCCGAAGGCGCTCGACCGCGACGCTTTCGCGCCGATCGCCCAAGGGGCGATGACGCTCGAAGACGGCGCGGCGACGCTCGCGGGCTTTACCGTGCGGGCGGTGGCGGTGGCGTCCCGTCATCTGCCGGAAATTCCCGCGGCCTGGGTCGTGACCGGCGGCGGGCGGCGCAATCCGGCGCTGATGCGGGGACTCGCCGCGGAACTCGGGGTGCCGGTGCTGGGGGCGGAACAGGCGGGCTGGGACGGCGACGCTCTGGAGGCGCAGGCGTTCGGCTATCTCGCCGCGCGCAGCGTGCGGGGGTTGCCGCTGAGCTTTCCCGGCACCACCGGCGTGCCGCGGCCGACTCCAGGCGGCGTGCTGTACCGCCCGGAGTAGGGAAGAGAGATCAGATCTGGCGCGGCGCGCGCAGGCGGCGTTCGAGATAGTTGGAAACCGCCAGGGTCATTTCCGGCAACTGTTCGCCGAAGAAGTGGTCCGCCTGCGGGATCAGGTGGTAGTCCACCGCGATGTTCTTCTGCGACGAGAGTTTGTTGACGAGCTTCGCCACCGCGCTTTCGGGAACGATGTCGTCGGCCCCGCCCTGCACGATCAGGCCCGAGGACGGGCATGGCGCAAGGAAGGTGAAGTCGAAGATGTTGGCGGGCGGCGCGATCGAGACGAAGCCTTCGATCTCGGGGCGGCGCATCAGCAGCTGCATGCTGATCCACGCGCCGAAGCTGAATCCGGCGATCCAGCAGGCCCCGGCATTGGGGTTCACCGCCTGGAGCCAGTCGAGCGCCGAGGCGGCGTCCGAAAGTTCGCCGACGCCGTTGTCGAAGCTGCCCTGGCTGCGCCCGACGCCGCGGAAGTTGATGCGCAGCACCGAGAACCCGTTCCGCGCGAAGGCGTGGTAGGTGTTGTAGACCACCTTGTTGTTCATCGTGCCGCCGTGGCGGGGGTCGGGATGAAGGACCAGCGCGATCGGCGCATTGTCCGCCTTCGAATGGGTGTAACGGCCCTCGAGCCGCCCTTCGGGTCCATTGATGATAACGTCTGGCATCGATTCGACTGTGTCCGTTTGCGGGAAAAATCAGCGTGTTGAGGGTGCGGCGCGCGCCGCTCGGGCGGCTCCGGTCCTGCCGGTTAGGTGATTGCCTTTGTCGGATATATGATATTCAGCCTTGAGATTTCACGGCTTTCGCGCATACATTCACCCCTCAGGTATTCCGGTTATATTGAACCGGCCCGAGCGGCAACGGAAGTTTAGCACAGTTATGGCTCATCCTTTCAAGCATCTAAAGGAAGACATAGAGAACATCGTCGCGAAGGACCCGGCCGCGCGCGGTTTCTGGGAGGTGCTGTTCTGCTATCCGGGACTGCATGCGGTGATCTATCATCGGGCCACCCACTGGCTCTGGGGCAACGGTTTCCGGTTTTTGGCGCGGTTCCTCTCGAACTTCGGCAAGGTGATGACCGGCATCGAGATCCACCCCGGTGCGACGATCGGCCGCCGGCTGTTCATCGACCACGGCACCGGCGTGGTGATCGGCGAAACCGCTGAAATCGGCGACGACGTGACCCTATACCATGGTGTGACTTTGGGCGGCACCTCCCTTGATGTTGGCAAAAGACACCCAACCTTGGAGCAAGGCGTCATCGTCGGCTCGGGGGCGCAGGTTCTCGGGCCGCTGCTGATCGGCGCGGGCGCCCGGATCGGCGCCAACGCGGTGGTTCTCAAGGACGTTCCGCGCGGCGCCACGATGGTCGGGATTCCGGCGAAGATGGCGCAGCGGCAGCGGCCGAAGCAGCAGGAAGATGAATTTCGCGCCTACGGCGTCGGGGTCAATTCGCCCGACCCGGTGGGTCAGGATTTGAAGGGCGTGCATCGCCAGATCGAAGCGCTGTGCAAGCGCGTGCAGGATCTCGAGGGCCGCCTTGCGGCGGCCGAGCAACCGGCGAAGCCGAAGCGGCATAAGTCGCCCCCGGCCGACCCCCGGAACGACGAGCAGGACGGGCAGGAGTAAGCGGTGAGGCTCAGCACCAAAGGACGTTACGCGGTCATGGCGATGGCCGATCTCGCATCGCAGGGCGGCGGCAAGCCGGTGGCCTTGGCCGACATCGCGGCGCGCCAGGAAATCTCGCTCTCCTACCTCGAACAGCTGTTCGGCAAGCTCCGCAAGGGGGCGCTGGTGAAGTCGGTGCGCGGCCCCGGCGGCGGCTATCGCCTCGCCCGTCCGGGGGCGGAGATCCGCATCTCCGACATCATCCTCGCGGTCGACGAGCCGATCCAGGCGACCCGCTGCGCCCCCGGCACCCCCGCGGGCTGCCACAACAACAAGGGTCGCTGCCTCACCCACGACCTGTGGGAGGAGCTCTCCAACCAGATCTACCTCTATCTGAGTTCGGTGACGCTCGACGAGGTGGTGCAGCGCCGGGTGCTCGGCACCAGCGGCATGTTCCACGGCTCGCAAGGGCAGGCGGCGCAATAGGGGTTCTTCCCGGTCCGGATTTTTGCTATGAGCAGCCCCGACCCGCGACGAGGGGCGGGGCCGCGAAGACGTTTCCAAGGAGCAGCCGAAAAATGGCGAAACTGACTTTCATCGAGCGCGACGGCACCCGGCGCGAGGTCGAGGCCCCCGACGGGCTTTCGGTGATGGAGGTCGCGCACCTCCACGGCGTCGAGCTCGAGGGCGCATGCGAGGGTTCGCTCGCCTGCGCCACCTGCCACGTGATCGTCGATCCGGAGTGGTTCGGCAAGCTCGACGACGCCTCCGAGAACGAGGAGGACATGCTCGACATGGCGTTCGGCGTCACCGCCACCTCGCGCCTCGGCTGCCAGATCCGCATGTCGGACGAGCTCGACGGTCTGGTGGTCAAGCTGCCGCCCAAGGAGGACTGATGCTCGACGCGTTCCGCGCCGCCACCGCCCACCTCGCCCCCGGCTCACGGGTGTGCGTGGCGATGTCGGGCGGCGTGGACAGCTCGGTGACCGCGGCGCTGATGCAGCGTCTCGGGTTCGACGTCGTCGGCGTGACGATGCGGCTGTTCGACCTGCCCCCCGCCGACAAGGCGATCGCCGACGCCGAGCGCGTCGCCGCGCAACTCAGCATTCCGCACCGCGTGCTCGATCACGTCGAGGCGTTCCGCCGCGAGGTGATGGAGCCGTTCGCCGCTTCCTACAAGGCGGGCGAGACGCCGCTGCCGTGTGCGCTGTGCAACCGCAAGATCAAGTTCGGCGAGATGGCGAAGGGCGCGGCCGACTGGGGCGCCGATGCGCTCGCCACCGGACATTACGTGCGCCGCGTTGCGGGCGGGGGCGGCCCCGAGGTGCGGCGCGCCCGCGATCCGAAGCGCGACCAGAGCTATTTCCTGTTCCAGCTCACCCGGGAGCAGCTTGCGGGCGCGGTGTTTCCCCTGGGCGACATCGTCGACAAGGCCGAGACCCGCCGCCTTGCCGCCGAATTCGGTCTGCCGGTCGCGGCGAAGGCCGACAGCCAGGACATCTGCTTCGTTCCCGGCGGCGACTACGCCAAGGTGGTGCGGAGCATCGACGCCCGCGCCGCGCGGCCCGGCGAGATCGTCGACATGGACGGCGCCGTGCTGGGGCGGCACGAGGGGATCGTCGGCTACACCGTCGGCCAGCGCCGCGGCCTCGGCATTTCGGCCCCCGAGCCGCTCTATGTCGTCCGGCTCGATGCCGCCGCCAACCGCGTTGTCGTCGGCCCGGCGTCGGCGCTCGAAGGCATGTCCCTGCGGATCGGCGACGTCAACTGGCTCGGCGAGGGATCGTTCGACGGCGCCGAGGTGGCGGTGAAGCTGCGCTCCGCCTCGCGCGCGGTGGCGGCGACCCTTCGGGACCTCGGCGGCGGTGCGGCCGAAGTCCGCCTCGCGCAACCGTTCTCGGCGATCGCCCCGGGCCAGGCGTGCGTGTTCTACGACGACGACCGCATGCTCGGCGGCGGCTGGATCCTCGGCTGAGGCCGTTTCAGTTCTTTCCCACCAGCACCGGGTCGGCGCGATAGGCCTTGGGGAAGGTCTTCCGCAGCGCGGCGATCTTCGGAACGTCGTGGAAGACGATGTACGGATGGTTGGGGAAGCGGGTGGCGAAATCCTGGTGGTAGGGCTCGGCCGGATAGAACGGCTGCGCCTCGCTCACCTTGGTCGCGATCGGCTTCGGGAACGCCTTGGCGGCGTCGAGCTGGGCGATGTAGGCGCGCGCGATCTCGGTCTGGCGCGGGTTCGCGGCCCAGATTTCCGAACGATACTGTGGTCCCACGTCCGGCCCCTGGCGGTTGACCTCGGTGGGATCGAGCGCCACCGAGAAGAACACCCGCAGGAGCTCGCCGTAGCTGATCGTTCTGGGGTCGAACACCACCTCCACCGCTTCGGCGTGGCCGGTGCGGCCGGTGGAGACGAGGTCGTAGTCGGCGCTCTTGGCGTCGCCCCCGGCATAACCCGAAGTCGCGCGCAGCACCCCCTTGGTGTGCTGGAACACCGCCTGCACGCCCCAGAAGCACCCGCCCGCCAGCACTGCGGTTTCCTGCGCGGCGTCGATCGGCGGGTCGATCTCGGGCGCGGGCAGGGGGGCGGCCTCGGCGCGCGGCGAGGCCAGCAGCGGCGCGGCGACGAGAACGGCAAACCCGAGGGCCTGCCAACGAGTGCGACGCGAGCGGATGGGCATGATCGGATCTCCTAGCCGAAGGTGAAGGCGAACGCCTGGACCCCGGGATCCAGGAACTCGATGGCGAACGACCGCTCGCGGACTCCGTCCTTCTGACGGACGAGCTGATAGAGGCGGTGTTCGGTCACGGTGCCGTAGCCCTGGGCGTCGACGTCGACGCCCGCATCCGCTCCCGGGGCCCGGCCGTCGACGGTGACGCGGAAGCGCACCGGCATGCCGTTGCGGCCGGGTCCGAGAACGAGGTGCAGATCCCGCGCGTGGAAGCGCATCGCGATGGCGCCTCCGGCCTTGGCGAGTCGGGCGTCCTCCGGCCCCATCGCCCAGTCGCCCGCGAGCGCCCACTGGTTGAGCGACAGCGACGGCGGCGCGGAATAGGTGACCGCCTGATCGCGGGTGATCCCCTCGGGCGAGGCGAACCCGGCGGTGCGCTCGAAGCCGACGTAGGTCTCCGGCGATTTGACGTTGGCGAAGTCGGCGGCCATCTCCGCGCCTTCGAGGTCGAGGTCTGCGATCGTGTCGCCGAGGTCGGCGGCGCCGTTGGCCGCCAGCAGGTCGCGGATCGCCCGCTCGGTTTCCGCCTCGCCGCCTTCGCCGAAGTGGGTGTAGCGCACCCGGCCTTCGCCATCGAGGAGGTATTGCGCCGGCCAGTAGCGGTTGGCGAAGCCGCCCCAGATCGCGTAGGCGTTGTCGAGCGCCACCGGGTAACGGATACCCATCTCGCGGGTGGCGTCGCGGACGTTCGCCTCGATCTTCTCGAACGCGAACTCCGGCGTGTGGACGCCGACGATCGTCAGGCCCTTGTCGCGATACTTGGCGTCGAGCGCGCGGACGTGCGGGATCGCGCGCACGCAGTTGATGCAGGAATAGGTCCAGAAGTCGATCAGCACCACCTTGCCCGCGAGGCTCTCGGCGGAGAGCGGCGGGCCGTTGAGCCAGGCGGTCGCGCCGTCGAGCGTCGCCAGCGGCGTGGCATGGGCCGCGGCGCGCCGGGGCGCGGCCCCCGGCAGGCGGTCGAGGATCGCCTGCTCCAGGCGCTCGGTGCCGGGGCCGGACCAGCGGGCGAGAGTCTCCGCCCCCAGCGCCGCCACCGCGACGCCGCCCAACACCAGCACGCCGAGAATGCGGCGGACTCCTTCGCCAATGCCGATGCGGCGCTTCACCGCGTTGACGATCCGCCCGCCCGCCAGCAGCGCGACGCCGAGCGACGTCACCGAGCCGAGCGCATAGGCGGCGAGCGCCGGGGCCGCGCCGCCTCCCTGGAGCGCCGCGCCGCCGAGAATCAGCCCGAGGATCGGCCCGGCGCAGGGCGCCCAGACCAACCCGGTGGCGACGCCGGTGAGCGCCGCCCCGCCCGGGCCGTCGCCGCCGCCCGCGGCCATCGAGACCCGCTCGCCCAAGCCGACGAACGGCCGCGCGATCCAGGTGGCGACGGCGGGAAAGGCGAGCGCCGCGCCCATCAGCGCGAGGAAGATCAGCGCCGCCCAGCGGCCGATCTCGTTGCCGCGCGCCGCCCACGCGCCGCCCGCGGCGGCGAGGCTGCCGACGATCGCGAAGGTGATCGCGAGGCCCGCCAGCAGCGGCAGGCCGTTGCGCCGGAAATCCTTGCCCGCGCGCGCGAACACGAACGGCAGAACCGGCAGGATGCAGGGGCTGAGAATTGTCAGCGCCCCGCCGAGATAGGCGGCGATCAGCAGCATCGGCCGGAGCTCCTCTAGGCGGGCTGGAAGGTCAGGGCGACGCCGTTGATGCAGTAGCGCAGGCCGGTGGGCGGCGGGCCGTCGGCGAAGACGTGGCCGAGGTGGCCGCCGCAGTTGGCGCAGTGCACCTCGGTGCGCACCATGCCGAGGGAGCGGTCGGTGCGTTCGCCGACGGCGGCCTCGACCGGCGTCCAGAAGCTCGGCCAGCCGGTATGGCTGTCGAACTTGGTGTCGGAGCGGAACACCGGCCGTCCGCATCCGGCGCAGGCGAAGATCCCGGCGCGTTTCTCGGCGTTGAGCGGGCTGGAGTAGGGGCGTTCGGTGGCCTCGCGGCGCAGGACCGCGTACTGCTCGGCGTCGAGCCGCGCGCGCCATTCGGCGTCGCTGAGGGCGAAGGGGAAGGTCTCAGCGGGTGCGGCGTCGCCCGAGCGGGTCAGGCGCGCCCCGGCCCACACCGCGGCGGCGGCCAGACCGAGGCTCAAGGCGTTTCGGCGGGAGAGCATGGGGAGGTCCTCCGGCTTCTGGAATCCCGTTTCCCCAAGATGGTGCGATCCGCTCCCATTCTAAAGTGGGGTGCGTCTATGGTTTCGATAGCCGGGTCTTCAGCGTGGGTCGCGGGTGTCCATCAGGATCGTCACCGGCCCGTCGTTGACCAGCGAGACCGCCATGTGCGCGCCGAACTCTCCGGTTTCCACCGGCACCCCCTCGGCCGCCAGGGCGGTGCAGAAATGGCGGTAGAGGCGTTCGCCCTCGGTGGGCGGTGCGGCGGCGGAAAAGCCCGGGCGGTTGCCGTTGCGCCAGGTCGCCGCGAGGGTGAACTGGCTGACCACCAGCGCGCCGCCGCCGACGTCCTTCACCGAGAGGTTCATCTTGTCGGCATCGTCGCGGAAGATTCGCAGCGCGGCGATCTTGCGGGCGAGAAATTCGGCGTCCGCGTCGGCGTCGCCGGTTTCGGCGCAGACCAGGATCAGCAACCCCGCGCCGACCTGCCCGACGCGGCGTCCGGCCACCTCCACCTTCGCCTCCGCAACCCGTTGCACCACCACGCGCATTTCCGCCTCCCCACAGCCTGTCCGGCGGGTATCCTAGCCGCCCGGCGGCGGCGAGGCGAGGATGGATCGCGATGGGCCCGCGCGACGCATTCGACGCTTGACGCGCCCCGAACTTCCGGATAAGTAAAGCGCCTCCCGCACGGACCGAGCGTCCTTCGGGAGCCTGTGGCGGAGTAGCTCAGCTGGTTAGAGCAGCGGAATCATAATCCGCGTGTCGGGGGTTCAAGTCCCTCCTCCGCTACCATTTCTCGAACGGCCCGAGCGCGTTGCGCCGGGCCGTTTTCGTTGCGGCAGTTACTCCATCAGCGCGATCAAGGTCTTGGCCACACGCGCTCCCTTCGGCGTGAGGCGGAGGAGGTTGCGGCGCGGTTCGCGGGGGTCGGGGGCGGTCTCCACCAGATCGTGTCCGGGCTTGCCGTGCCGGTCGATTTTGCCGAGCGCGGCGACGTTGCGCGAGACCGTGGAGTTCGTAACGCCCGCCGCATCGGTGAGTTCCTTGTAGGTGATGCCGGGCTTCCCGGCGATCAGCAGGAACAGAACCATGCGCTGGACCGGCATGTCGTCTTCGATTTTCCGCATTTCCTCCATGCAGAGATACAGCTTTTGCAGCGGGGGCCGCATCATGGGAGATCCTCCTCGTCAGGGTGTGCTCTGAGATGGGCCGAGGCAGATACCCCGTGCGGGGCGGCGGCGCAAGGAGAAGTCGTTTCGACGGGTGGGGCGGTTCTCCGGACGCGCGAATTTGCGCGGCGGAGAATATCCATACTTGAAATCCGGTTAAGGCGACGCCTCATAGAATCCCGACGGGAGGGGCGTTTTTCCTGCCGTTTCCGGGCTTTCCGCACGAGCGGCGCGGCGTGTTGCGCCGAACCTCCGCCGAATTTCCGGACGGGCCGGATCTCCGGAGCCCCGATCGCGTTCGTCAAGACGTAGCTCCGTTCCTGGAGCGATTCTAAGTTTTGTTCCCGGGCGAATCCCGTTATGATGCTCTCGTCCAAGGGGGGCGCGGGAACGCCGCCCGGAACCTGCACGACCACACGAGGAGGCGGAAAGATGCGCGGAAGCGAGAAGGTGATCGCCCGTTTGAACGGGGCGTTGGGTATGGAACTCGGGGCGATCAACCAGTACTGGCTGCACTATCGGCTATCCGAGGACATGGGGCTGACCAAACTCGCGCGGAAGGAGCGGGAGGAGTCGATCGAGGAGATGCACCACGCCGACAAGCTCGTCAGCCGCATCATCTTCCTCGAAGGGCATCCGAACCTTCAGGAGGTCGCGCCGCTGCGGATCGGCCAGACGGTGCAGGAGATCCTCGAGTGCGACCTCGCGGGCGAGAACGACGCGCGCGCGTACTACAAGGAGTCGCGCGAGATCTGCCACGCCGAGGGCGATTACGTGTCGATGGCGTTGTTCGAGGAACTGCTGACCGACGAGGAAGGCCACATCGACTTCCTCGAAACCCAGCTCGGTCTCCTCGCCAAGCTCGGCGAGGCGAAGTACATGCAACTCAACGCGGACGCGACCGACAAGGCGGAGTGACGCCTCAGGCGGCGGATCGCTTGATCCCGCGGGCGGCGAGGTGGTCGCGAATCAGCCTCGCCGTCAGCGGAAAACATCCGCCGCAGCGGCTGTTCTTGCCGAGCGCCTCGTAAACCGCGATCGGGGTGATCATCTCCACCGGCATTTCCGCCAGCAGCTCGTCGACTGCGGCGCGAATGTCGCGGTCGGTGAGGGTGTTGCAGTGACAAACGATCATTCGCGAGACCCATACCTGCACTCGCCGCGCACCCGCGGCGAGAAAGACGCTACCAACAAATCGCCCGGACGGCAATCTGTGCTGCGAACAACTCGCAACAATCGTGCCGTCGCCACTCCCGTCTCGTCGATTCGCCATGCGATGAAATGGGAGCATATTAGTCCTAATTTGGGCGTGCCTTCCGGTTTCGTCAAGCCGGAAAGGGGGCTCCCGGGCTCGTAACGTCCGGCGACGGCATCGACTTGCGCAGGGTGGGCGAGTCCTATATGAGACGCCCTCCGCGCTCGCTCCGCCGCCAACGTCCGAACGGAAGGTCCATGCTGAAGAACGCCAAAGTGCTTTACCGACTGATGGTCGTCGTCCTGCTGGGGGCGGTGGGCCTCGCCGTCTTCGCGGCGGTGAGCCTGCACAGCCTCAACGCCAATCTTCTCGCCGAGCGCCAGGGGAAGACCAAGGAACAGATCGAGACTGCGCTCTCCCTGGTGCGGGAACTCGCGCGCGAGGGCCGGGCGGAGGGACTGCCCGAGCCCGAGGTGCAGAAGCGCGCGATGGCTCTGGTCGGCAGCCTCCGCTACAGCGGCAACCAGTATTTCTGGATCAATTCGATGTCGGGCGAGATGCTGATGCATCCGACCAATCCCAAGCTGGTCGGCACCAGTATCACCGATCTCAAGGATGCCAACGGCAACCGCTTCTTCGCCGACATGATCGACCTGGTGCGGCGCGAGGGCGGCGGGTTCTATAGCTATTGGTGGCAGCTGCCGGGCGAGGCCGAGCCCCGGGAGAAGGTTTCCTACGTCGTCGGCGTGCCCGAATGGCAGTGGGTGATCGGCACCGGCATCTATATCGACGACGTCGGCGCCACCTTCTGGGCGGAGGCGCGCCGCCTCGGTCTGGTCGGGGTGATCGTTCTGCTGGTGTCCGGCGGCGTCGCGGTGTTCATCACCCGCGGCGTGACGCGGCCGCTGGCGCGCCTGGGCGACACGATGAAGAGCCTCGCCGAGGGCGACCTCGCGGTGACGGTGCCGTTCGCCGACCAGACCGACGAGGTCGGCGCGATGGCGCGCGCGGTGCAGGTGTTCAAGGAACGCGGCGAGGAAGTGCGGCGTCTCGAATCCGCCGCCGAGCGGCAGAAGGCCGAAGCCGCCGCACGCCAGCAGGCGGCGATGCGCGAACTCGCCGACGCGTTCGAGGCTTCGGTGAAGGCGGTGGTGCAGTCGGTGGCGGGCACGGCGCTGAAGATGCGGGAATCCGCGCAGTCGATGTCGGCGGTGTCCGAGCAGGCGAGCCGCCAGGCGCGGGCCGTCGGCCTCGCGGCGGAAAACGCCTCGGCCAACGTCGAGACCGTGTCCACCGCCGCCGAGCAGCTCTCCGCCTCGGTCGCCGAGATCGGGCGTCAGGTCGCGGATTCGAGCGGCATCGCCCGCACCGCCGTGGAACAGGCGCAGGCCAACCGCGAGATCGTCGAAGGGCTCGCGCAGGCGGCGACGCGGATCGGCGCGGTGGTCGATCTGATCACCGACATCGCCAGCCAGACCAACCTGCTGGCCTTGAACGCGACGATCGAGGCGGCGCGCGCGGGCGACATGGGCAAGGGCTTCGCGGTGGTGGCGGGCGAGGTCAAGAGCCTCGCCAACCAGACCGCGAGGGCTACCGAGGAAATCTCTCAGCAGATCGCCGGAGTGCAGGGCGCAACCCGCGAGGCGGTGGCGGCGATCGAGACGATCTCGACGACGATCGGGCGGGTCTCCGAGATTTCGGCGGCGATCTCCGCCGCGGTCGAAGAGCAGGGCGCGGCGACCCGCGAGATCGCCCGCAACGTCGAGGAGGCGGCCCAGGGGACCGGCGAGGTCACCGCGAACATCGTCGACGTCGGCCGCGCCATCTCCGCCGTCGGCGATGCCGCCGTCGACGTGCTCGGCGAGGCCACCGAGCTCACCACTCAGGCCGAGCGCCTCGCCGCCGAGGTCGACGCCTTCATTGCCCGGGTGCGCGCCGGCTGAAAAGTGTAACCGTTCGTCGCGGCCGCGGCCGCGGCGGACGGTTTGCGACAGTTTCCGCCGATCCGCGACAAAATTTTCCGACAGTCCGTCGCTAGCTTGAACGCCTCGATCCCCACAGCGAGAGAGGAGTTCCGGATGAACCGTTTCGTTGCCGCCGTCGTTGCTGCGTCTGCCCTCGTCGCACCCTCGCTCGCGCTGGCGCAGGAGCGCCCGCCCGAGCGTGGCGGCGAGGTTCGCACCGAGGAGCGCCGTGACGCTCCACACCGTGCCGAGGCGGGGCGTTCCCACGCCGCGCCTTCGGCCTATCACGCCGCCGTCCGGCAGCCGCACGCCTGGCGTGCCGGGGCGCGCTTCGATCGCCACGCCGCATCCGGCGCGGCCCGCGTCGTCCACCTCGATCACTACGGCCTTACGCCGCCGCCCCGGGGGCATGTCTGGGTGCGCGCGGGGGACGACGCGCTGCTGGTGCGCCTCGCCAGCTCCACCGTGATCGCGATCCGGCCCGGGGCGTTCGCCTGAAAACGAAAATCATGCTAGACCGGAAACCGGATCGAACGTGCGGAGGGCGGACGGTTGCGGGCGAGACTGGCGTTCCCCATCTTGGCGGTCGGCCTGTTCGCGGCGGCGTGCGCCGCGGGCGAGGCCGCGCCCCCAGCCGTTGACGGAGCGCCCGTGTCCGCCGATCCCTATCGTCCCGCCCCGTTCGACGGCAGCCGGTTTTCCAATCTCAGCGGCGAGCGCCAGCGCGGCTTCGGCGCGCTGCTGCGCTGGCTCGTCACCCGCCAGCGCGCCGAATGGCCGGAGACGGTGGCCGATCCGCCCGCGCCGAAGCCGGTGGAGCGGGTGGAGGAGGGGGTGCGAGTCACCTTCGTTGGCCACGCGACGGTGCTGATCCAGGTCGACGGCCTCAACATTCTCACCGATCCGCAGTGGTCGGACAACGCCGGTCCGGTCTCCTGGCTCGGGCCGAAGCGGGTGCGGCCGCCCGCGATCCCGTTCGACGACCTGCCGCCGATCGACGCGGTGCTGGTCAGCCACAACCATTACGACCACCTCGATCGCCCGACCCTGGAGCGCCTCGCGGCGCGCTTCGATCCGCCGGTCTATACCGGCCTCAGGGTCGGCGAGATCATCCCCTCGGCGCGCGTCACCGAACTCGACTGGTGGCAGAGTCGCCCGCTCGGCCACGGCGTGCGCCTCACCTACGTGCCCGCCGAGCACTTTTCGGCGCGCGGTCTGCTCGACCGCAATCGCACCCTATGGGGCGGCTTCGTGCTCGAAACCTCGGCGGGGCCGATCTACTTCGCCGGAGATACCGGGGCGGGCGGACACTTCGCGCTGATCCGCGCACGGTTCGGCCCGCCGGTGCTGGCGATGATTCCGATCGGCGCGTATCTGCCGCGCTGGTTCATGGCGCCGGTCCACCTCGATCCGGCGGAGGCGTTGGCGGCCAGCCGCACCCTCGAAGCCGGGGTCGGTCTCGGCATCCACTTCGGCACCTTCCGGCTGGCGGAGGACGACTTCGGCGCGCCGGAGCGGGACCTCGCCGCGGCGCTGGAGACGGCACGCGCGGCCGGAGCGGAGGGGCCGGGGCTGGATTTCCGCATTCCCGAGCACGGCCGCGCGATCGAGATCAATCCCTAGGGGCGGCCCGGTGGGCGAGGAACGGCGCGACGTCAGCGCGGGCGCGGACGTCCGCCGCCGCCTCCGCGCCGATGCCGAGGAGGGTGCGCACCGCGTTCGGCCCGGCGACGTCGAGGTCGATGATTTCCCAGGTGCTTTCCGGATTGTCGCGGTCGATTCGCAGGAACCGCTCGCCGAGGCTCTCCGCCATCAGCGTGCGCGAGAGGTGCTGCTGCGCCGAGAGCACGGTGTAGATCATCCGCCGCTTCGCCATCCAGGCGAGCGCGCCGATCTCGGCGCGGGTGGCGGGCGGCACCGCGAACCCGGCGGTCATGGTGCCGATGCTCAGCATCGCTACGTCCTCCCGCCGTTGCTCGAGGAAGTGCTCGGCCTCGTGCAGCGCCAGCGCGTCCGGGCAGTCGGCGTAGACTCCCGCATCCATGTAGAGATCGCCCCGATGCCGCGCGAGCGGGAAGAACAGCGGCGCGGCGGCGGTCGCCATCGCCGCGTCGAGGGCGCGCACCGCGCCGTCGGCGGCGTGAGCCGGATGGTGCGGCGTGCGGAACAGACGGGTTTCGCCGCGGCTGAGGTTGACCGCGGGCACCAGCGCCGGATGCTTCGCCGCGCCGAGGGTCGCCTGCCCCAGGAATTCCTCGATCAGCCGGGCGAGCGGCGTGGGACTGTAGCGCGGCGCGGCGATCCCCTTCCACGAGCGGCGCAGGCGTTGCAGGCGGCTGCGCGGCACGTCGCGGTCGGAGAAGATCTCGCGCCCGCGTTCGGCGAAGGCGTCGCGCACCGCCGCCATCGGCACCTCGTAGGCCAGTGCGAGCGCGAGGATGCCGCCGATCGAGGTTCCGGCGATCAGGTCGAAACGCCGTCCGAGCGGCTCGCCGGCGCGATCCTCCAGCGCCGCCAGGACGCACGCGGTGTAGAGCCCGAGGTAGCCGCCGCCGGTGAGGCTGAGGATCTGGAAGCGCGGCACGTCAGCGCTCCAGCAGCGCGAGCTTGACGCCGAGGCCCATCAGCATGCCGCCGAGGCCGCGGTCGAGCCAGCGGGCGGTGCGGGCGTGGCCGCGCAGGCGGGCCGCCAAGCGGTCGCCGAGCAGCACCAGCGGCGGCTCGATCAGCGCCGCGGTGGCGATGATCAGCACCCCGTGCAGCGCCAGCTGCGCCCACGCCGGACCGGCGCCGTCCTCGACGAACTGCGGCAGGAAGGCGAGGAAGAAGATCGCGACCTTGGGGTTGAGGAGGTCGGTGAGCAGGCCCTGGCGGAAGATGCGCCAGGGCTTCGCGCGCGCCACCTGGGCGGGGGCGAGGCCGCCGGCGCCGCGGATCGCCTGGATGCCGATCCAGACGAGATAGGCCGCGCCCGCCCATTTCACGATCGCGAACGCGGTGGCGGAGGCGGCGAGCACCGCGGACAGGCCGAAGGCGGCGAGCAGCACGTGGCCGAGCGCGCCGGTCCAGATTCCCACCATCGCGGCGAAGCCTGCCCGTCGCCCGCCGTTGACGGTGTGGGCGACGATCAGCGCGAGGTCCGGCCCCGGCGCGAGGGTGAGCGCGAGGGAGGCGAGGGCGAAGGTGGTCCAGTGGGTGAGGTCGTAGACGAACATCCGCATGTGATACCACCGCGGGGATTGTTTGTCTTGCGACAATCCGCCGATGCATCTACGCTTTCGATAGACAGCGATAAGTATTTATGATTCCGCCCGCGTTAGAGCGTTGGCGAGTCGCGATGATTTTTCTTTATGCGGGATCAGCGCAGCTGATGGCGGTTTGCCGCATCCGGCCGGGTTCGCGGCGGAAAACCGGGAGCTTTTCCCTGGCTTGGGCGGAGTATTGCCCGTTTCTTCATCAGCGCTTGGCGGGTGCGGCGCGATCTGATTAAAATATGCCCTCGCTTTTGTCCCGTGCGCAAAATCACCACCAACAGGGAGATTCACAGCATGCCTTCACTTCGCAAGATGGCGTTGGCCGCCGCTGCCGCCTCGCTCTTCGGAGCCGCCACGGCGCAGGCCGAAACCTGGAACATGCCGACCCCGTATGCGGAGGCCGATTTCCACACCATCAACGTCCGCCAGTTCGCCAAGGACGTCGAGGAGGCGACCAAGGGCGAACTCAAGATCGTCGTGCATTCGGCCGGTTCGCTGGTGAAGCATCCGGAAATCAAGAACGCGATCCGGTCCAATCAGGTCCCCGCGGGCGAGTTCTTCCTGTCTCTGCTGACCAACGAGAACCCGGTGTTCGGCGTGGATTCCCTGCCGTTCCTCGCCACCGACTACGATCAGGCGTGGAAGCTCTGGCAGGCCTCCCGCCCGGTGGTCGAAAAGCTCCTCGCCAAGCAGCGCATCAAGGTGCTCTACGCGGTCGCGTGGCCGCCGCAGGGCTTCTATTCGAAGTTCGACGTCGTCACCCCGGGCGATCTCAAGGGCTTGAAGCTGCGCGCGTACAACCCGCTGCAGCAGAAGCTCGCGGTCGAGCTCGGCATGGTGCCGACCCAGGTCGAGGTGCCGGACATTCCGCAGGCGTTCGCCACCGGTCAGGTCGCGGCGATGATGACCTCGCCCTCGACCGGCGCGTCGTCGAAGGCGTGGGACTTCGTGAAGTACTATTACGACGTTCAGGCCTGGCTGCCGAAGAACGTCGTCGCGGTCAACATCAAGGCCTTCGAGGCTCTGCCCAAGGCCACCCAGGAGGCGGTGCTGAAGGCCGCCGCCGCCGCCGAGACGCGCGGCTGGGAGATGAGCAAGGAAGAGACCGCGAAGAAGACCAAGATCCTCGCCGACAACGGCATGACGGTGCAGAAGCCCTCGCCCGAGCTCAAGGCCGCGTTCCAGGCCGCCGGCAAGGTGATCGTCGAGGACTGGACCAAGCAGGGCGGCGCGGACGCCAAGGCGATCCTCGACGCCTACAACAAGATGTAATTTGCGCCTGTTCGCGGGAGCCGGCGCGCGCGCCGGCTCCCTTTTCGTTAAGCCATTTGTTTGCTGCCGACGCCGTGCGGCCCGCGATTTCGGGGTCCGGCTGCGGTCTGGATGGACGTGATGCGGAAAGCTCTCGATACCTTATATGTCGCCTGCGGCGTCGCCGCCGCGCTGTTCCTGGTGGCGATCTTCGCGATCGTGCTCGCCCAGGTGTTCGCCAACTCGCTCGACTGGGTGGTGGCGCGCTTCTCCGGCACTCCGGTGGGGCTGGTGGTGCCGTCGTACGCCGAAATCGCCGGGTTCTTCCTCGCCGCGTCGTCGTTCCTCGGGCTGCCCTATGCGCTGCGGCACGGCTCGCACATCCGCGTCACGCTGGTGCTGATGCACCTGCCGCTCGGGCTGCGGAAGGCGTTCGCCGTCGGCGTCTGCTTCGCGGGCGCGGCGGTGAGCTTCTATCTCGCCTGGTATGCGCTGCAACTGGTGCTGGAGAGCCACGAGTTCGGCGATCTTTCGCCCGGGCTGGTGGCGATTCCGCTGTGGATTCCGCAAATCCCGATCGCGATCGGGGCGTGCGTTCTCGGCATCGCGCTGGTCGACAGCGCGGTGCGGTTCCTTCAGGACGGGACCGATCCGGCCTGCGATCTCGGCGCGGGGAGTGAGTGATCATGGAAGGTGCGGTTCTTCCCGGCGTCGTCCTGCTCGGGTTCATGTTTCTGCTGCTCGCCTGCGGCGTGTGGGTTGCGCTGGCGCTGCTCGGCGTCGGCCTGATCGGCATGCTGCTGTTCACCAGTTCGCCAGCCGGGCCGCTGCTCGCCACCGCGATTTGGGGGTCGTCCAACCTCTGGTCGCTGGCGTCGCTGCCGATGTTTATCTGGATGGGCGAGATCCTGTTCCGCTCGCGCCTCTCCGACGATATGTTCGAAGGGCTGGTGCCGTGGATGACGCGGCTGCCCGGGCGGCTATTGCACGTCAACATCATCGGCTGCGGCATCTTCGCCGCGGTCTCGGGCTCCTCGGCCGCCACCGCCGCGACGATCGGCAAGATGTCGATCCCCGAACTCAAGCGCCGCGGCTATTCCGAACGCGCGATCCTCGGTTCGCTCGCGGGCTCCGCGACCCTCGGCCTTCTGATTCCGCCGTCGATCATCCTGATCGTGTACGGCATCGCCACCGACCAGTCGATCGCGCGGCTGTTCGTGGCGGGGGTGCTGCCGGGGGTGATGCTGGTGGCGATGTTCATGGGCTACGTGATCATCCGCGCGCTGATCCGCCCGCAGGAAATCCCGCCGCTCGCCGAAACCTATACTTGGCGCGACCGGCTCGAAAGCCTGAAGCGCCTCGGCCCGGTGGTGTGCCTGATCGGCGGCGTGATCGGCTCGATCTATTCCGGCATCGCCTCGCCCACCGACGCCGCGGCGGTCGGGGTGTTCCTGGCGCTGATCCTGGCCTCCGCCTCGGGCGACCTCACCCGGGAGACCTTCGTCGACGGTCTGATGAGCGCCACCCGCACCTCGTGCATGATCGCCTTCATCCTCGCCGGGGCGGCGTTCCTCACCATGGCGATGGGCTTCACCGGCATTCCCGCCGGGCTCGCGCGCTGGATCGCCGCGTTCGAACTGTCGCCCTACGCGCTGCTGGCGGCGCTCACGGTGTTCTTCATCGTCATGGGCTGCTTCCTCGACGGGATTTCGGTGGTGGTGCTCACCACCTCGGTGATCCAGCCGATGATCGTCGCCGCGGGCATCGACCCGATCTGGTTCGGCGTGTTCATCGTCCTGGTGGTCGAAATGGCGCAGATCACCCCGCCGGTCGGCTTCAACCTGTTCGTGCTCCAGGGGCTGAGCTCCCGCGACATTCTCTACATCGCGAAGTCGGCGGTGCCGTTCTTCCTGATCCTCTGTCTCGCGGTGGCGGTGATCACGGTGTTTCCGGAAGTGGTGACCTATCTCCCCGACCATATGTAACCGGGCGGGGAGAAATCCCCGGCTCCGCGGTTGCGGGGCGTTGACGCGCGCACGACATCGGGCGTATCAAAAATTCCCGCCACACCGCGTGGCGGGACTCGTTTATTTCGCGGATAGGGATCGGCGACCATGCCTGCTTATCGTTCTCGGACTTCCACCCACGGCCGCAACATGGCGGGCGCGCGCGGCCTCTGGCGCGCCACCGGCATGAAGGACGGCGACTTCGGCAAGCCGATCATCGCGATCGCCAATTCGTTCACCCAGTTCGTGCCGGGCCACGTGCATCTCAAGGACCTCGGCCAACTGGTCGCGCGCGAGATCGAAGCGGCGGGCGGCGTCGCCAAGGAATTCAACACCATCGCGGTGGACGACGGCATCGCCATGGGCCACGGCGGGATGCTCTATTCGCTGCCCTCGCGCGACCTGATCGCGGATTCGGTGGAATACATGTGCAACGCCCACACCGCCGACGCGCTGGTGTGCATCTCCAACTGCGACAAGATCACCCCCGGCATGCTGATGGCGTCCCTGCGCCTCAACATCCCCACGGTGTTCGTTTCCGGCGGGCCGATGGAGGCGGGCAAGGTCACGATCAAGGGCAAGACCCACGCCGTCGACCTCATCGACGCGATGATCAAGGCCGCCGACGACGGCATGACCGACGAGGAAGTGGCGGAATACGAGCGCCATTCGTGCCCCACCTGCGGGTCGTGCTCGGGAATGTTCACCGCGAACTCGATGAACTGCCTGACCGAGGCGCTCGGCCTGTCGCTGCCCGGCAACGGCACCGTGGTCGCCACCCATGCCGACCGTAAGGAGCTGTTTCTCGCCGCCGGGCGCACCATCGTCGATCTCGCCCGCCGTTGGTACGAGCAGGACGACGCGAGCGTGCTGCCGCGCGCGATCGCCACGTTCGAGGCGTTCGAAAACGCGATGACGCTCGACATCGCCATGGGCGGTTCCACCAACACCGTGCTGCACCTGCTCGCCGCCGCGCAGGAGGCCGGGGTGAACTTCACCATGGCCGACATCGACCGGCTGTCGCGCCGGGTGCCGTGCCTGTGCAAGGTCGCGCCGAACATCGCCAACGTCCATGTCGAGGACGTCCATCGCGCCGGCGGCATCATGGCCATTCTCGGCCAGCTCGATCGCGCCGGACTGCTGCACGCCGGGTGCGGCACCGTTCACGCCCGCACCATGGCCGAGGCGCTGGCGCGTTGGGACATCAGCCGCAGCGACGAAGCCGCCGTGCGGGAGTTCTATCGGGCCGCGCCGGGCGGCGTGCGCACCACCGAGGCGTTCAGCCAGGCGAAGCGCTGGGACGAACTCGACGCCGACCGGGCGGGCGGCGTGGTGCGCGACGCCGCGCACGCGTTCTCTAAGGACGGCGGCCTCGCGGTGCTGTTCGGCAACCTCGCGCAGGACGGCGCGATCGTGAAGACCGCCGGCGTCGACGCCTCGATCCTCACCTTCTCCGGTCCGGCGGTGATCTGCGACAGCCAGGAGGAGGCGGTCGACAAGATTCTCGGCGGCAAGGTCAAGCCGGGCGACGTGGTGGTGGTGCGCTACGAGGGGCCGAAGGGCGGCCCGGGGATGCAGGAAATGCTCTATCCCACCAGCTACCTCAAGAGCCGCGGCCTCGGCAAGGTCTGCGCCCTGATCACCGATGGCCGCTTCTCCGGCGGGTCTTCCGGCCTGTGCATCGGCCACGCCTCGCCCGAGGCGGCGGAGGGCGGCAACATGGCGCTGCTGCGGGAAGGCGACATCATCGATATCGACATTCCCAACCGCGCGCTCTCGGTGCGGCTCTCGGATGCCGAGCTCGAAAGCCGGCGCGCGGCGGAAAAGCTCAAGGGGCCGATGGCGTTCAAACCCGCCAGCCGCGACCGGGCGGTCTCCGCCGCCCTCAAGGCCTACGCCGCGATGGCCTCGAACGCTTCGAAGGGCGCGGTCCGGGTCGTGCCGGACTGACGCGATGCGAAGAACCCCGCCGCCCGGCGGGGTTCTTTTTGCCGGTTCGCCACCCCACCTGAGTCTGATCCCTGGTTGCAGGTCCGGAAACTCCCGTCGATGAACCGTTTGGCGCTCGCCCGCGGGGTGATGCTGGTGGGGCTGGCCGTGCTGGTGATCCTCGGCGCGCTGTTCGACGCCCCGCCGTTGAAGATCGCCGCCGGGGTGGTCGGCGCGGCCTACGTGCTGTTGGTGTTCGGCGCGGTGCGCTGGTCGCGGCGCGCCTTCGTGATCCTCGCCGGACTGATGAGCGCGGCGGCGCTGCTGTGGCGCGACGACGGACGGACCCTGATCGAAGGCGCGCTGATCTCCGCCGGGTTCATCCTCGCCTTCTTCGTCGCCCTATCGACGCTCCGCACCGCCGCCGGCGGTTCCGCCTCGATCCGGCGCTGCGGCTTGTTTCTCGCCACCCGCACCCCGGCCAAGCGCTATCTTGCGCTCGCCGCGGGCGGGCACCTGTTTTCCCTGGTTCTCAACTACGGTTCGATCTCGCTGCTCGGCACCATCGTCGAGCAGGCCGAGATCGGACCGGACGGCAGGATCCTCAACGCCGTGCGCCTGCGCCGGATGCTGCTGGCGATTCAGCACGGTTTCGCCACGACGCTGTGCTGGTCGCCGCTGTCGTTCTCGATGGTGGTGGGCGCCACGTTGGTGGCGGGCGGATCGTGGGGTGGCGCCGTGGGCTACGGTTTCGTTACCGGGGTGCTGCTGCTCGCGTTCGGCTGGGGGCTCGACGTCGCCTTCAAGCCGCCGCGCCCGCATAACGCGCCGCCGCCGCCGGACCCGGTGGGGTCGCTCGCCGCGCTCCGGCCGCTCGGGCTGCTGCTGCTGGCGATCGTGCTCGGCACCGCGGCGTTCTGCCTCTCCACCGGGTTGCCGGTGATCGTGGCCGTCACCGCAGTCGTGCCGGTGGTTTCGGTCGCCTGGATCGCGGTGCAGACCGCCAATCCGGTGCCTCCCGCGGCGAGGCCCTCCACGGCTGCCGTCGCGGCCGAGGTGGTGCGCCGCTGCGGCGATTTTCTCGTGCGCGAGATGGACGGCTATCGGGGCGAGATGGTGCTGCTCTACATGGCCGGTTTCATCGGCAAACTCGGCGCGGGTCTCGCCGAACCGCTGGTCGCGGCGCATCTCTTCGATCTTTCGGCGATGCCCGCATGGAGCGTTCTGGCGGCACTGGCCTGCGGCATTCCGCTGTTGGGGCAGGCCGGTATGCATCCGATTCTCGCCGCCTCCCTGCTGGTGCCGTTGTTGCCCACGCCCGCCGCTCTCGGGCTGCCGCCCGGGGTCGTGGTCACGGCGATGGCGTTCGGCTGGTCGCTCGCGGCGGTGAGCTCGCCGTTCACCGCCACGGTGCTGCTGGTGGGCGTGCTCGGGCGGGTCCCCGCGACGACCGTCGGCCTGCGTTGGAACGGTGCGTTTCTGGCGGCGGCGAGCGTCCTCGGCGTGCTCTGGCTGCTGCTTCTGGCGGCGTTGGCGGGGTAACGATGCGCGGCCTGCTCGCCCTGCTGCTGTGCCTTGCCGCCACGCCCGCCGCGGCCGAAACCCGCGAGATCTCGCTGCCGGTTCGCGAGGGGGCGCCGCTGCGCGCGGTGTTGGCGAAGCCCGAGGGGGAGGGGCCGTTCCCGGCGGTGGTGGCGCTGCACGGGTGCGGTGGCCTGTGGACCGGCGCGGGGCGGATGCGCGCCCGCGAGACCGCCTGGGCCGACCGCTTCGTCGGCGCGGGATGGGCGGTCCTGTTCCCCGACAGCTTTTCGACGCGCGGCTACCGCGGTATCTGCGGCCTCGTCGACCGGCCGATCCTGCCGCAGCGGGAGCGCGTGCGGGATGCGTTCGACGCGCTCGCATGGCTGCAGGCGCAAGCGTTCGTCCGCGCCGACCGCGTGGCTCTGTTCGGCTGGTCTCACGGCGCGATGACCGCGCTCTGGACGGTCGCCGCGGATCGGGGGGCGGCGGCCCCGGATTTTGCCGCCGCGGTGGCGTTCTATCCCGGTTGCGCCGAGATCGGCCGCACCGCTTTCCGGCCGCGCGTGCCGCTGCTGCTGGAACTCGGCGGCGACGACGCCTGGACGCCGCCGACGCCATGCGTGGCGATGGCCGCGGCGGCGCGGGCGCGCGGCGGCGCGGAGATCGCTTACGATCTGTATCCCGGCGCGGTTCACGGCTTCGATCAGCCGATCGGCGCGGTCCACGAGGTGGTGGTGCGGAATTCGGCCTACAAGACCGGCGAAAAGACGGTTAAGGTCGGCGCCGATCCGGCGGCGCGCGCAATCGCGGTGCCGCGGGCGATGGATTGGCTGCACCGGAACCTCGATCGATGAGCGACTACCGCTTTTTCGCCGCCTGCCTGCGTTTCGTTGCGCGTCGTACCGATGCCGCCGCACCGGGCGTCGCGGCGATGATGGTCGATCTGTCCGCCTTGGCCGAGGGAATCGAGACCGCGGGTGCGCTGATCGTGCCTGCGGAGCGGCGCAGGAGCGCGGCGCGCGCTCTCGCCGGAGTTGCCGGAATGCTGCAGCAGCACATCCTCCCCGAGGCCGTGGCGGGCGGCGACGCCGCCGCCGAAGGCCGGGTGCGCTGGATGATCGACGCGGCGATGGCGGGCGTGGCGGAGCTGACCGTCCATGCCGAAACCGTCGCCGCCGCCGAGTTCCGCGCGCCGTTGCCGCCGCCGCCGTGAATTGCCGTCGCCGGGGATTTTTGCTATGCCCGAAGGGGGATCGGGGGAGGTCGGAACGATGCTGCGGAGGTTGACGATTGCGTGCGCGATAGGGATTCCGGCTCTGGCCTTCGCCGCCGAGCCGGTTCCCGAGCGCGACGGCCTCAACGCGGTGGTGTGGATGCAGACCAGCGCGGAATACAAGGCGACGACGATCGGCGTGTTCGCGGCGGCGCGCGCCGCCCTCGACCTGGCGCTGGCCGACCCGGACTGGACCGCCGCATCCGAACAGCGCGGCCCGGTGCGCAACCTGCCGCCGGCGGTGATTCTCGACATCGACGACACCATCCTCGACACCACCCCCTATCAGGCGTGGCTGATCGCAACCGGGGCGAGCTACGGCGCGGAAAGCTTCGCCGATTGGGTGGAGGAACGGGGCGCGGCGCCGGTGCCGGGGGCGGTGGAGTACCTCGCCTACCTGCGGGCCAAGGGGATCGTGCCGGTGTTCGTCTCCAACCGCGCGGCGCGGCTGGAGGAGGCGACCCGCGACGCCCTGGCGGCGCTCGGCGCGGTCCTGCCCGAGGATTTCGACACCGTGATGCTGAAGCGCGAACGTCGCGAGTGGACGGTGCTCAAGGGAAGCCGCCGCGCCGAGGCGGCGAAGCGCTATCGCATCCTGCAGATCGTCGGCGACAATCTCGGCGACTTCCTCGACGAGCCCGGCGCGACCGTGCCGCAGCGCGCCCGGGCGGCGCTGGCCGAAACCTCCGCCTGGGGCGGCAAATGGGTGATGCTGCCCAACCCGGTCTACGGCGATTGGGAAAATGCCGCCGTGGAATCCGACGTCAGGCTCGACGATGCCGGACGCCGCACCGAGAAACTGCGTGCTCTGAGCCCGTGGAAGTGAGGCGAAGATGCCCGACCGCACCCGTGCTTCGGTGAAGAAGGCGCTGCCGCTGGTGATGCGGCGCGCCGCCCACGACCTTACCCAGCCGGTGCAGGCGCTCCGGATGATTCTCGGGCTGCCCGGCGTGGTCGCCGAGGACGGTCGCGAACTGCCGCGCAAGCTCGACGCGGCGCTGATCGAGGTGGAGGCGCGGCTGGCGCAGATGCAGGCGCTCGCCCGCGTGCTCGACGGCGCGGTGGAGGCCGAGGCGGCGCGGCCGGTGCGATTCGCCGACGTGGTCGCGCTGGCGCGCCGGATGCGTCCGGATCTCTGGACCGACCCGCTGCTGCGCGTCGTCGAGGCCCTTCGCCCGGTGGTTCTGCCGCCGCGCGCCGCCGCCTGGTGCCTCAACGCATTGCTCGACAACGCGCGCCGCGCCCGGCCGAAATCCCGCATCGTCGTCGGCCTGCGCGCCGGGGAGAACCGGGTGGTGGTGGCCGACGACGGAGACGGCATGAACCGCGCCACGCTCGTCGCGCTGCGTCGCGCGCTCGGCGGCGGCGATGCGGGCGGGCTCGGCACCGGGCTCGCGCTTGCCGCGGCGCTGGTGGCGGGGTGGGGTGGCGAATGGCTTGTCGACGCGCGCGACGGCGGCGGCGCGTGCGTCGGATTTTCCGTCGCCGACACGCCGGGGTAGGAAAAAAACCGCGCAATTTCGTGGCGATCCGGGCTATGGTTGATCCTGTCTTGCGATTGCCGAGAGCGGGAGGGCACGCCAACGTGGGACTGAAGGACCTGATGCAGGGGAACCGCGCCAAGACCGCGCCGTCGCGCCCGGCCGCGCCGCCGCGTGCGGAGCGCGCCGTTCCGGTCGTGCACTACGTCCCCGGAACCTGGCCGGTGGAGCGTCGAGACGTTCTGGAGGAGGTGTGGGGCAAGGGCTGCATCCAGCCCGGCACCAGCGACGACGTCGCCGCCTTGATGAACGTCTGCGCGCTGTCCTCCGCCAAGACGATGCTGGCGCTCGGCGCCGGGCTCGGCGGTCCGGCGCGCACCCTCGTCCACAAGTTCGGGGTCTGGCTCGTCGGTCTGGAGAGCGACGAGACGCTGGTGGCCGAAGCCAACCGCCGCTCGCTGATCGAGGATCTCGACAAGAAGGCGGTGTTTCATGCCGTCGATTACGAAACCCTCGCGCTCAAACCCTCGGGCTACGACGCCATTCTCTGCCGCAACGTGCTGTCCACCGTCGCCAACCGCGACGGCGTGATCGAACAGTTCGCCGAGGGGCTGAAGCCTTCGGCGCATCTCGTCGTCGTCGATTTCGTGATCGGCGAGACCAAGGGCAACGAGGCGATCCTCAAGCGCCTGTTCGAGAGCGAGACGCCGCGCCTCCAGCCCTTGCGCGCGCAGCAGATCGCCGCCTCGCTCAAGAAGCGCAACTTCCTCATCCACGTCGCCAAGGACATCACCGACGAGGTGATGCCGCGCATTCTCGAAGGCTGGGCGCGCTTCGGCCAGTCGCTCAAGCCGGGCGTGACGCCGCGCTTCACCGCCGAGATCATCCTCGACGAGGCGGCGAAGTGGGAAACCCGGATGCAGGCACTCCAGACCGGCGCGATCCGCGTCTACCGCTTCCACGCCACCAATTCGGCGGAGAAGAAAAAGGGGCGGGTTTCCACATTGAGCGATTGGAAGTATTGACAGCTCGGCGCCCGCTCAGTAAGGTGCGCCCCTCGAACGGATGCCCCAATCTGGGAAGTGATATCATGAAGATTCGCAACTCTTTGAAATCCGCGAAAGCGCGGGACAAGAACTGCCGCGTGGTGCGTCGCAAGGGGCGTATCTACGTGATCAACAAGACCAACCCGCGCTACAAGGCCCGTCAGGGCTGATCCCGGGTCGGGCAGATGAACAAAAGGCGGTCCTTGCGGACCGCCTTTTTCTTTGGCCGCTGCGCGGCCGGGTTCACACGTCTTCGACGAACGCGACGCGCAGCGAGTTGGTGGTGCCCGGCCGCCCGAACGGCACGCCCGCGGTGACCACCAGGCGCTCGCCCGGCTGGGCGAAGGCGTCGCGGATGGCGACGTGGGAGGCGCGCTGCACCGCTTCGGTGAAGCTGGTGATGCCGCTGTCGATCACCGCGTGGACGCCCCAGGCGAGGCTGAGACGGCGGGCGACGTCGAGGTTCGGGGTGAGGCAGAGAATCGGCACCATCGGCCGCTCGCGCGCGGCGCGCAGGGTGGTCGAACCCGAGTGGGTGAAGGTGGCGATCGCCTGTGCGCCGAGGGTCTGCGCCACCTGGCGCGCCGCGGCGCTGATCGCGTCGGCCGAGGTCGCCTCCGGGGAGCGGTGGGAGGCATCGACGATCACCTCGTACTGCGGGTCGGTTTCCACCGCGGCGATGATGCGGTCCATCATTTCCACCGCCAGCACCGGATACGCGCCCGAGGCGGTTTCGGCCGAGAGCATCACCGCGTCGGCGCCGTCGTAGACCGCGGTGGCGACGTCGGAGGCCTCGGCGCGGGTCGGCGCGGGGGCGGTGATCATGCTTTCGAGCATCTGCGTCGCCACGATCACCGGCTTGCCGGCGCCGCGGCAGGCGGAGATGATGCGCTTCTGCGCCATCGGCACGCGCTCGGGCGGAATCTCGACGCCGAGATCGCCGCGCGCCACCATCACCGCGTCGGAGAGCTCGACGATCGCCTCCAGGTGTTCGAGCGCCGAGGGCTTCTCGAGCTTGGCGACGATTCCGGCCGCGCCGTCGACGATCTTGCGGATCTCCGAAACGTCGTCGGGCCGCTGCACGAACGACAGCGCCACCCAGTCGACCCCGAGGTCGAGGGCGAAGGCGAGGTCGGCGCGGTCCTTCTTGGTGAGCGGCGAGATGTCGAGCGTGACGCCCGGCACGTTGACGCCCTTGCGGTCGGAGAGGGTGCCCGCGGTGATCACCTCGGTTTCGGCGTATTCGGTGGTGGCGTGGGTGACGGCGAGGCGGATGCGGCCGTCGTCGAGCAGCAGATGCGTGCCCGGCACCAGCGCCTCGAAGATTTCCGGATGCGGCAGGCGCACCCGCTCCTTCGAGCCCGGGGCGTCTTCGAGATCGAGGCGGAACGGCTGGCCGGCCTCGAGCTGCACCTTGCCTTCGGGGAAGGTGCCGATGCGCAGCTTCGGCCCCTGCAGGTCGGCGAGGATGCCGATCGGCCGCTTCAGGCGCCGGGCCAGCGAGCGGATGGTCTCGAAGCGGGCGCGGTGGTCGTCCTGGGTGCCGTGGCTGAAATTCAGGCGGAAGACGTCCGCCCCGGCGAGAAACAGGGCCTCGATCGCCTCTTCTGTGGAGGAGGCGGGGCCGAGGGTGGCGAGGATCTTGGCGTGTCGATAGCGTCTCATGGTACCTCTAAGGGTCTGGGCTCGTTGCCTCGCGCCGGATGCGCGAAAGGGCCGAGCCCTATACTCCGCCGCGGTGATGCGATGCCGGGCATGCCCCCGCGGCGGGACGGTTGAGTCCTGAACCTACGTAATCACCCTTCCGGGTCATTTAAAGGCCTGTAGAAAGAAGGTTTTTAGACAGTCCTCTGGCCCGCGCGGTCGATCGCGTACTTCAACGACTTGAGGAGTTCGCGGCCGATCTCGCCGCCGTCGCCGGAGACGCGGTCGCGGATCACCGCGCGCATCGCGTCGGTATGCGCCTTGACCACCGACAGCGCGTTGTCGTCTTCCGGGCAGCCGGGCAGGGTGGCCTCGTAGAGCGACTTCGCGAACACCGTGATCAGGGGATAGCCGAAGGTGCCGCCCTGGCCGCGCAGTTCGTGCGCGACCATGTTCATCTCCTGGAAGTGGCCGCGGCGGTTGTTGGGGTTGAGCATCGCCGCCTCGGTGACCTTGGAGAGCTTGCTGAGGTAGTTCTTCGCCCAGTCGGCGAAGTCGAGCGCCTGGCGCTGCAGCGTCGACTCGGCTTCCTCCAGCAGGGTCTTCGGCAGTTGCAGCGGCCCCTTGATGCCCGCGCCGCCGACCTTCTCGCGCAGGGCGTTGGGCAGGCGGAAGTACCATACGTCGGAGGCGTTCTTGGGCTTCACCACCTTGTCGGCGGAATAGACGACGGTGGCGTGGGTGTCGCCCGGGCGGCGGCGTTCTCCGATCCCGCCCGGCGGCATGCCCGCCTTGCGGCGGCGGTCCGGGCCGAAGTAGCTCGAACAGGTGACGAACTGGCGCGGGTGCTCGATCACCTTCATCACCCGGTCGAGGATCGACTGCGCCGAGAACGGCTTCGCCACGAATTCGGTGACGCCGAGGTCGCGCGCCGCTTCGACGTACTCCTTGTCGGCCGCGCCGGAGATCATGATGAAGGGAATGAAGCGGTTGGCGGATTCCTTCTGCATCCGCACCCAGCGCAGCAGCAGCAGGCCGTTGATCGGCGACATCAGAAGATCGCAGAGGATCATGTCGACGTTCATCAGGCCCGCGGCCTGGCCGGAGGTCTTGCCTGCGATCTGCAGGAACTCGATCGCCTCCTGGCCGTTGCGCGCCGTCGCCACCCAGCCGAAACCGAGCTGCTTCAGGACGCTTTCCAGAATGTCGCGGATGTAGAGATTGTCCTCGACCAGAAGAATCGACAGACGTTCGAGGCTTACGGTACTCACGGTGGCATGTGCTCTCGGCTGGTCCCCCACGGCCGGCTGGGCGCCAGACCGCGAACACTATAGTGCAGGACGGCGGCGGGTTGAAGCGTCTGCGTCGGGTTCGGCGTTTGCGGGTTGAGAAGCGCGCGGGCTCCCGCTAATCTCCCTCCTCCCGCCTGCGGGCGGCCCCAGACAGAAGAGGAAGGACGGGTTTCCCATGAGCACCGATGTGGGCGGCGTCGCAGCCGAACAGTTGCAGTCCCTGATCATGCGCATCGAGCGCCTGGAGGAGGACAAGGCCAACATCCTCGGCGACATCCGCGAGGTCTACGCCGAGGCGAAGAACCAGGGCTTCGACGTCAAGATCATGCGCCAGCTGATCCGTCTGCGGAAGCTCGAAGAGCACGACTACAAGGAGCAGGAAGAGATCCTCGATCTCTACAAGCGCGCCCTCGGCATGCAGCTTTAGGGCGCCCGAGTCCGTTCGGAGGCGCCGCGCCGGATGGCGCGGCATCCCTGCCGGACGGACGCTCGGAGCCATCGCCGACGGCATCGCGCGGATGCGCCGCATTCGCGAAAAAGCGGTCGCCCACATGCGGTTATCGGCATAAAGCGGCGCGAATCTTTTCGCCTGCCGCCCCTCGGCATCGGCTTGCCGACTCCCTATATTGCGTGCATCCGCCCGCCCGTGTTCCGTACCGTTACCCAAAGAGGACCGACATGACCGTTTCCGCCGCCGCCAAGCTCCCGGGATGGAACCTCGACGACCTCTATCCGGGCGCGGACAGCCCCGAACTCAAGGCGGATCTCGACAAGGTCGATGCGATGGCCTCGACGTTCGCTGCCGATTTCGCCGGGCGGATGGCGGAGCAGGACGGCGCGGGCTTCCGCGCGGCGCTCGCGGCCTATGAGGAGATCAACGAGATCCTCGGCCGGATCCTGTCGTTCGCGCAGCTGCGCCACGCCACCGCGGTCACCGACCCCGAGGTCGCGCGCTTCCAGCAGAACATCGCCGAGAAGGCGACGGTGATCAGCCAGAAGACGCTGTTCTTCACCCTCGAGATCAACCGCGTCGACGATGCGCGGATCGCGCTCTGGCTCGGCCACCCCGAGGTGGCGCGCTACGAGCCGTGGATCTCCCACGTCCGCGCCTTCCGCGCGCACCAGCTGTCCGACGAGGCCGAAAACCTCCTGCACGAGCGCGAGGTGGTCGGCCGCGGCGCGTGGAACCGCCTGTTCGACGAAACCCTGGCGGCGATGCGCTTCCCCTGGGACGGCGGCGAACTGACGACGACCGAGGCGTTCGACAAGTTCTCCGACCCCGACCGCGCGGTGCGCGCCCGGGCGGGCCGGGTGATCGCCGGAGTGCTGCGCGACAATGCGCGGATTACCGCGCTCGTCACCAACGTCCTTGCCAAGGACAAACAGATCGACGACGACCGTCGCGGCTACGCCCGGCCGGTGTCGCCGCGCAATCTCGCCAACCAGGTCGAGGACGAGGTGGTGGACGCGCTGGTGGCCGCCGTCACCCAGGCCTATCCGCGGCTGTCGCACCGCTACTACGCCCTGAAGGCGAAGTGGCTCGGCCTCGACCGGCTCGCCCATTCCGACCGCAACGCGCCGCTGCCGGGCGACGACAACAAGCGCTATTCGTGGGACGACGCGGTGAAGCTGGTGATGGGCGCCTACGGTCGCTTCAGCCCCGAACTCGCCGCCACCGCGCAGCCGTTCTTCGACAAGCCCTGGATCGACGTGCCGGTGCGTCCGGGCAAGGCGTCCGGGGCGTTCGCGCACCCCACGGTGCCGTCGGCGCACCCGTACCTGATGCTCAACTACATGGGCCGCTCGCGCGACGTGATGACCCTCGCCCACGAGCTCGGCCACGGCGTTCACCAGCGCCTCGCGGCGGCGCAGGGCACGCTGTTGTCCGACACGCCGCTGACGCTCGCCGAGACCGCCTCGGTGTTCGGCGAGATGCTGACCTTCCGCGCCGTGCTCGACGCCACGTCGGACCCCGCCGCGCGCCGCATCCTGCTGGCCAACAAGGTCGAGGACATGCTCAACACCGTGGTGCGGCAGATCGCCTTCCACCAGTTCGAGACCCGCGTCCACGCGGAGCGCCGCGGCGGCGAGCTCTCGGTCGAGCGCCTCGGCGAAATCTGGCTCGACGTGCAGAGCGAGAGCCTCGGCCCGGCGTTCGATTTCGACGACGACTACCGCATCTACTGGTCCTACATTCCGCACTTCATCCACGTGCCGTTCTACGTTTACGCCTACGCCTTCGGCGACTGCCTGGTGAACGCGCTCTACGGCGTCTACCAGTCCGGCCACCCGGGCTTCGCCGCGAAGTATCTCGACATGCTGCGCGCCGGCGGAACCAAGCGGCACCGCGAACTCCTTGCGCCCTTCGGTCTCGACGCCGCCGATCCCAGCTTCTGGTCGATCGGCCTCGACGTCGTTGCCGGACTGATCGACGAACTGGAGGCGCTCGACCGGTAGCCTACTCGTTCGGGCGGGAAAATCTTCCGTCCGGAGGCTTTCGGCTGTTGCGCCTCGAGGGTCAGGTTGGTACGAAGACATGCCGCGTCCGCTCGCCGGACGGGGTGATCTGGCCTGCACACGGAAGCCGCCACAGGGGGTCCGGCCGGGGGCGACTAGACGAAGAAACGACGGCGGGACGTAGGGAGCTTATTCGATGAAAATCGCAATACCGAAGGAGCGGCGGGCGCACGAGACCCGCGTCGCAGCTTCACCGGATACGGTGAAGAAGTTCGTCGGTCTGGGCTGCACGGTCCAGGTCGAGAAGGACGCGGGTCTTGCCGCCAGCTTTACCGACGAGGCTTATGTCGCCGCCGGCGCGACCATCGCCAAGACCGCCGCAGCGGTCTACAAGGACGCCGACGTCGTCCTCAAGGTCGCCCGGCCGATGACCGCCGAGGAAGGCACCGACGAGATCGCGCCGCTGAAGAAGGGGGCGGTGCTGTTCTCGGTGCTCTCGGCGCTCACCAGCAAGGACTACTGCGAGAAGCTCGCCGCGCAGGGCGTCGACGCCTTCGCGATGGAGCTGATGCCGCGCATCTCGCGCGCGCAGAGCATGGACGTGCTGTCCTCGCAGTCCAACCTCGCGGGCTACAAGGCGGTGATCGACGCCGCCGCGGAATTCAACCACGCCCTGCCGATGATGATGACCGCCGCCGGAACCGTGCCGCCCGCGCGCGTGCTGGTGATGGGCGCGGGCGTCGCCGGTCTGCAGGCGATCGCCACCGCCAAGCGCCTCGGCGCCGTGGTCTATGCCTTCGACGTGCGTGCCGCGGCGAAGGAGCAGGTGGAATCCCTCGGCGGCAAGTTCGTGATCGTCGACGAGGAGGCGATGAAGAGCGCCGAAACCGCCGGCGGCTACGCCAAGGAAATGGGCGACGACTACAAGAAGAAGCAGGCCCAGGCCACCGCCGAGCAGGCGGCCAAGGCCGACATCATCATCTGCACCGCGCTGATCCCCGGCAAGCCCGCGCCGGTGCTGATCACCGAAGAGATGGTGAAGGGCATGAAGCCGGGTTCGGTGATCGTCGACCTCGCGGTCGAGATGGGCGGCAACTGCCCGCTCTCCGAATACGGCAAGATCGTGAAGAAGCACGGCGTCACCCTGATGGGCCACGCCAACGTTCCCGGCCGCGTCGCCGCCGATGCCTCGATGCTCTACGCCAAGAACATCTGGAACTTCGTCTCGACGATGATCGACAAGGAAACCAATACCCTGAAGCCGAAGCTGGACGACGAGCTGGTGCAGGGCACGATGGTCTGCCGTGACGGCAAGCTGGTGCATCCCGCCCTCGCCGCCGAAGGAGGGAAGTGATGGCTGCGGAAAATCTCGCGGAACAGGCCGGCATGGTCGCGGAGAAGGCGAACGAACTTGCCGTCGCCGCGCGCGCGCTGGCGGAACAGGCGGCCACCACCGTGACCGCGGTGGTCGGCGGCGGCGCGCCCGCGCCCGAACCGGCGGTCGGGCCGTTCTGGTATCTCTTCACCATCTTCGTGCTCGCGGTGTTCGTCGGCTACTACGTCGTCTGGCGGGTCACTCCGGCGCTCCACTCGCCGCTGATGGCGGTGACCAACGCGATCTCGTCGGTGATCATCGTCGGCGCGCTGATCGCGGCCGGTCCGGCGCATTTCTCGGCCTCGCAGGTGATGGGCTTCTTCGCCGTGATCCTCGCCTCGGTCAACATCTTCGGCGGGTTCATCGTCACGCAGCGCATGCTCGCGATGTTCAAGAAGAAGACGAAGTAGGGGGACACGCAGAATGCATGCCGAAAGCCTGACCATGCTCGCCTACATCGTCGCGGGCATCTGCTTCATCCTCGCGCTCAAGGGGCTGTCGTCTCCTGAGTCCGCGCGCATGGGCAACACCTACGGCATCGCCGGTATGGCGATCGCCATCATCACCACCCTGGCCTCGCCGGTGGTGGTCAACTATGTCTGGATCGTCGTCGGCATCGCCGTCGGCGGCGCGATCGGCTTCGTGATCGCCAAGAAGATCCAGATGACCGCGCTGCCGCAGCTCGTCGCCGCGTTCCACAGCCTCGTCGGCCTCGCCGCGGTGTTCGTCGCCACCGCCGCCTACCTCGCGCCGGAATCCTACGGCATCGGCACCCCGGGTCACATCCATACCGGCTCGCTGGTGGAGATGTCGCTCGGCCTCGCCGTCGGCGCGATCACCTTCTCCGGGTCGATCATCGCCTTCGGCAAGCTCCAGGGCCTGATCTCCGGCAAGCCGGTGAACTTCAAGGGCCAGCACCTGCTGAACCTGATTCTCGGCATTCTCCTGGTGCTGCTGATCGTCACCTTCGCCGTCACCGAGAGCACCGCCACCTTCTTCCTGCTGATGGCGCTGTCGTTCGCGCTCGGCTTCCTGCTGATCATTCCGATCGGCGGCGCCGACATGCCGGTGGTGATCTCGATGCTCAACTCCTACTCGGGTTGGGCGGCCGCCGGCATCGGCTTCACCCTGGCGAACAGCCTGCTGATCATCACCGGCGCGCTGGTGGGCGCCTCGGGCGCGATCCTGTCCTACATCATGTGCAAGGGCATGAACCGCTCGTTCTTCAACGTCATCCTCGGCGGCTTCGGCGCCGATGCGGCGACCGCGGGCGGCCCCGACATGGGCGACAAGACGGTGAAGGCGGGTTCCGCCGACGACGCCGCGTTCATCATGAAGAACGCCTCGAAGGTGATCATCGTCCCCGGTTACGGCATGGCGGTGGCGCAGGCCCAGCATGCGCTGCGCGAAATGGCCGACACGCTGAAGAAGGAAGGCGTGACGGTGTCCTACGCCATCCACCCGGTGGCGGGCCGCATGCCCGGCCACATGAACGTGCTGCTGGCGGAAGCCAACGTGCCCTACGACGAGGTGTTCGAACTCGAGGAGATCAATCACGAGTTCTCGACCGCCGACGTCGTCTACGTGATCGGCGCCAACGACGTCACCAATCCGTCGGCGAAGAGCGATCCGTCCAGCCCGATCTACGGCATGCCGATCCTCGAGGTCGACAAGGCCAAGACCGTGCTGTTCGTCAAGCGCTCGATGGCCTCGGGCTACGCGGGCGTCGAAAATCCGCTGTTCTTCGCCGACAACACCATGATGCTGTTCGGCGACGCCAAGAAGATGACCGAGGAAATCGTCCAGGCCCTCTAGGGTCCGGGGCGATTTCGCCACATATCCGGGGGCGGTCCGAATCGGGCCGCCCCTTTCGATTCGGAGTTCTTCGCGTGTCCAAGTCCCCGTCCGCCTGGGTCGTGCTGCTGCTCGCGTTCGCCTGCGGCGCGATCGTCGCCAATCTCTATTACGCCCAGCCCCTGGTGGGGCCGATCGCCGCCGATCTCGGCCTGCCGCGCGCTTCCGCCGGGGTGATCGTGACCGTCTCCCAAATCGGCTACGGCCTCGGCCTGCTGCTGCTGGTGCCGCTCGCCGATCTGGTGGAGAACCGCCGCCTGATCGTCGCCACCGTCGCCGCCAGCGCCCTGGCGCTCGCCGCGGCGGCGGTGGCGGGGGAGGGGGCGGTGTTCCTGTGCGCGGCGCTTGCGATCGGGGTCGGCTCGGTGGCGGCGCAGATGCTGGTGCCGTTCGCCGCCCACCTCGCGCCCGAGGCGGTGCGCGGGCGCGTGGTCGGCAACGTGATGTCGGGGTTGATGCTCGGGATCATGCTGGCGCGGCCGTTCGCGAGCTTCATCGCCGAGTTCGCTTCGTGGCACTGGGTGTTCGCGATCTCGGCGGCGGCGATGGCCGCTCTGGCGCTGTTGCTGCGCGCGGGGTTGCCACAGCGGCGCCCGGGCGCGCGGCTGTCGTATGCCTCGTTGCTGGCGTCGATGGCGTATCTCGTGGCCGGAACCCCGGCATTGCGGCGTCGCGGCGGCTATCAGGCGTGCCTGTTCGGGGCGTTCAGTCTGTTCTGGACCGCCGCGCCCCTGCACCTCGCGTCGCCCGCCTACGGTCTCTCGCAGGGCGGCATCGCGCTGTTCGCGCTCGCCGGGGTGGCGGGCGCGGTGGCCGCGCCGATCGCCGGGCGGATCGCCGATACCGGACGCATCCGCGCGCTCTCGGCGGCGGCGATGGCGGTCTCGGCGGCGGCGTTCGGTCTGGCGCTGGCGGCGGGCGAAGGCTCGGCGCTCGGTCTCGGTCTTCTGACCGCGGCGGCGATCGTGCTCGACTTCGGCGTGTCGGCGAATCTCGTCGCCGGACAGCGGGTGATCTTCGGGCTCAAGCCCGAGTTGCGCAGCCGCCTGAACGGGCTCTACATCGCGATGTTCTTCGTCGGCGGGGCGGTGGGTTCGGCCCTCGGCGGCTGGGTCTACGCCCAGTCCGGCTGGCGGGAAACCGCGCTCGTCGGTCTCGCCCTGCCGCTCGCGGCGCTGGCCGTTCTCGCCACCGAGCGGAAATAGCGCGGCCCCAAATGCAATCGGGCCCGACCGGTTGGTCGGGCCTGCGCATTGGCGAAACCGCTCGAAAGCCTCGTTAGAAGCCTTCGCGTTCCAGACGCTTGCGTTCCAGCTTGCGGGCGCGGCGGACGGCCTCGGCGGTCTCGCGGGCCTTGCGCTCGGACGGCTTTTCGAAGTTGCGGCGCAGCTTCATCTCACGGAAAACGCCCTCGCGCTGCATCTTCTTCTTGAGCGCCTTGAGAGCCTGGTCGACGTTGTTGTCGCGAACGAGAACGTGAACTATCTGACTATCCTCCGGTTTGGGGCGGCGCGACGGCGTCTAGGTCGCTGCCTGCCGGGTTTCACCAATGCAAAAATCTGCGTACCGAAAGGGCCACCGGAGCGGCCCCTGGTTTCGGCTCAGGGCGCACTTGGTAGCATATCGGTGGTTGGTTGTGAAGTCGTAATCGCCATGAAATGCGGTGTCAAGACGGCCGTGGAGTTCATTTTTCGGCGGACGCCGCAACCGCGCGCCGCTCCTGACGAATCGCCTGAATACGGCGCAGCCGCTGGATCCGCGGATCGCGATTTCCGCGCACCCGGTTGACGATGATGCCGGTGGCGCTCAGCAGCACCACGAGGCCGAGGACCCCCAGCAGAATCACCCCGTGCAGGCGGCCGAGGAAGTTCTCCAGGGTCTTGCCGAGGAGATAGCCGCCGCCCGCGAACAGCGTCGCCCACACGAACGCGGCGATGAAGTTGAGCGCGGCGAAGCGCGGGTGACTGATGCCGTTCATGCCGATCACGAACGGCGAGACGTTCCGCAGGCCGTAGACGAAGCGGAACGAGAGGATGAAGCCGGTCTCGTACTTCTTCAGCAGCCGGAACACCGAGCGGGTCTTGCGCTTGAGCGTCGGGTGGGAATAGAGCAGCCGCGAGCCCCAGCGCTTGCCGATGGTGAAGTAGATCTGATCGCCGAAGAAGGTGCCGAACAGCGCGCAGGTGAACACCAGCGGCAGCGACATCATTCCTTGCGAGGCAAACACCCCCGCGAAGATCACGATGGTTTCGCCCTCCAGGAACGTGCCGATGAGAATCGCTACATATCCCCAGGACTGCAGCAGCTCTTCGAGCGACATGTTCAGGGAGTTGAGAAGAAAATCCAATGGCCCCGACCCGTTTGCGCCATTCCCCCGAAGGCGTCGCTTCCGCCTGGCGATGGCAAGGAAGCTGATCCGTTATAGGCTTATTTCGATTCCGTTTTCCAGCGTGGAAATACCTTGGTGACGTGTCCCATCTTGCGCCCGTCCCGCGCTTCGAGCTTGCCGTAGAGGTGCAGCTTCGCCTTCGGGTCCGAGAGGATCTCGTTCCAGCCGTCGATGCTGTGGCCGAGGAGGTTCTTCATCTCGGCGTTGCTGTGACGTTCGGTGGAGCCGAGGCGCAGATTGCAGATCGCGCGCACGAACTGCTCGAACTGGTCGGTGATGCAGGCGTCCATCGTCCAATGGCCGGAATTGTGCGGACGCGGCGCCATTTCGTTGACGAGAATGCGGCCCTCGTGATCGACGAACATCTCGATCGCCAGCAGTCCTTCGAGCCCGAGCGTGGTGGCGGCGGCGTGGGCGATCGCGGCGGCGCGTCCGGCCTGGTCGGGCAGGATCTGCGCGGGTGCGCGCGTGGTGTCGAGGATGTGGTCGACGTGGACGTTCTCGACGACGTCGAAGGTGTTGACCTCGCCGCGCGGCGACCGCGCGACGATCACCGAGATTTCCTTCGAGAACGACACGAAGCCTTCGAGGATCGCGGGCGCGCCCTTGATCGCCGCCCACGCGTCGGCCGCCTGCGCCGGACGGTCAATGCGGAACTGGCCCTTGCCGTCGTATCCCAGGGTGCGGGTCTTGAGGATGCAGGGGGTGCCGAGGTCGGCGATGCCGCGCTCCAGGCTCGCGAGGTCGTCGATCTGCCGCCAGGGCGCGGTGGCGGCGCCGATGCCCGCGAAGAAGGTCTTTTCGGCGACGCGGTCCTGTGCGGTTTCGAGCACCGTCCACGACGGGCGCACCAGCGACCGCGCGGCGAGCCGCTCGACCGACGCGGCGGGAATGTTCTCGAACTCGAAGGTGATCACGTCCACCGCCGCGGCGAAGGCGTCGAGCGCCTTGGCGTCGTCGTAGGGGGCGGCGGTATGCGCGGCGGCCACCGCGAACGCCGGGGCGTCATCCTCCGGACAATAGATATGGCAGCGGTAGCCGAGGCGCGCGGCGGCGAGCGCCGTCATCCGGCCGAGTTGGCCGCCGCCGAGAATACCGATCGTCGATCCCGGCGCGATCGCCGGCGTGGATTCGTTGCTCATCACGAAACGCTTTCCAAACTCTTACGAAACCACAGGGACCGGATCGACGGGGGCGGTCGCCACCGCGGCGGTCTGGTGCGCCCGCCAAGCGTCGAGGCGGGCCGCCAGCGCCGGGTCTTCGAGCGCGAGAATCGCCGCCGCGAGGAGCGCCGCGTTGATCGCGCCCGCCTTGCCGATCGCAAGCGTGCCGACCGGGATTCCGCCCGGCATCTGCACGATCGAGAGGAGGCTGTCCATTCCCTTGAGCGCGTGGCTTTCCACAGGAACGCCGAGCACCGGCAGCGGGGTCATCGCCGCGGTCATCCCCGGCAGGTGCGCCGCGCCGCCCGCGCCGGCGACGATCACCTTGAGGCCGCGGTCGCGCGCGGTGCGGGCGTAGTCGGCCATGCGGTCGGGGGTGCGGTGGGCGGAAACGATCCGCGTTTCGTAGGAAACTTCGAGGGCGGCCAGGGTGTCGGCGGCGTGGCGCATGGTCTCCCAGTCCGACTGGCTGCCCATGATGATGCCGACGGCGGGTTGGCTCATGACGTCCCCCAAAGCTGGAAGCGCTCAAAAAACGCGAGCGCGGAGTGTAATGCAGATGCGGATGCGGCGAAACATCCGATTGGCGGATCAGGCGATGATGTCGGGGTACATCTGCGCTTCGAGGCGGACGATCTCGTCCTTGAGCACGAGCTTGCGCTTCTTCAGACGTTGTACCTGCAACTGGTTGGCGGCGGTTTCGGCCTCCAGGCGCAGGATTACGTCGTCGAGATCGCGGTGCTCGAGGCGGAGCGCTTCGAGCCGGCGGCGGATATCGTCATCCGAAAGGTTCATCGTCCCCAAATCGGCAATTTGATCTACTATATGGACGATAGCAGATTTTCCGGTGCGGGGGTACGGATTGCCTCGGCCGGGGTTGTGAAAATTCTTAATCCAGGCGAGGAGGGGGCATGCCCAAGTCCGTGGTCAAGCGTATCGGCGTTCTCACCAGCGGCGGCGATTGCGCCGGTCTCAACGCGGTGATCCGTGCGGTGGTTTCCCGCGCGGTGCGCGCCTACGGCATGGAGGTTCTCGGGATTTCCGACGGCAGCCTGGGCCTGATGATGCGGCCGCTGCAATACGTGAAGCTCGATCTCTCGGTGTTCTCGGGCACGGTGCTGCGGATGGGCGGAACCATGCTCGGCACCACCAACAAGGGCGATCCGTTCGCCTTTCCGATGCCCGACGGCACCCTCAAGGACCGCTCGCAGGACTTCATCGACGGGGTGCGCGAGCTCGGGCTCGACTGCCTGATCGTGATCGGCGGCGATGGCTCCCTGGGAATTCTCAAGCGCCTGTGCCGCCAGGGCAACATCCCGATGATCGGCATTCCCAAGACCATCGACAACGACGTGCCGTTCACCGAATCGGCGGTCGGGTTCAATTCGGCGATCCGCGTCTGCGTCGACGCCCTCGACCATCTCCAGCCCACCGCCGCTTCCCACCATCGCGTGATGATCTGCGAGATGATGGGACGCGACGCCGGGCACATCGCCCTGCATTCGGGCATCGCGGGTGGCGCCGACGTGATTCTCATCCCCGAGATCTCCTACAGCCTCGACGCGGTGGTGGCGAAGCTCAAGGCGGTGCACGAGGAAGGCCGCCGCCACGGCCTGGTGGTGGTCGCCGAAGGGGTGAAGATGGAGGACGGCAACTCGGCGACGATGCGCATGGCCGACGGCCAGCAGCGTTACGGCGGCATCGGCCTCTATCTTTCCGAGGCGATCTCGGAGCGGATGGAGACCGAAACCCGCGTCACCGTGCTCGGTCACGTGCAGCGCGGCGGTACGCCCTCGGCGATCGACCGGGTGCTCGCCTCGGCGTTCGGCGTCCACGCCGTGGATCTCGCCGCGCGCGGCCGCTTCGGCCGGATGGTGGCATGGCGCGACCGCGGGGTGATGGACGTGTCGATCGACGACATCGTCGCGGTCGGCGCACGTCAGCTCGACCCGCGCGATCCGCTGGTCCACACCGCCCGCGGCCTCGGCACCTACGTCGGCGATCTCTGATCCGGCGAAAAACTGGACCGGGGAAAAGGGCCACGATATAAGTCGTGGCCCTTAAATTTTTCTCGATCGTTGATAAATCCCATGAAACTCATCATTCAGATTCCTTGCTACAACGAGGAAGAGTCGATCGCCGAGACTCTGGCGCAACTTCCACGCTCGCTTCCCGGCGTCGATTGCGTCGAATGGCTGATCGTCAACGACGGCAGCCGCGATCGCACCGTCGAACGTGCCGTCGCCGCGGGGGTCGACCATGTCGTCGACCTGCCGGTGAACATGGGACTCGCCAACGCCTTCATGGCCGGGTTGGCGCGCGCGGTTGCCGAAGGCGCCGACGTGATCGTCAATACCGACGCCGACAACCAATACAACGCCGACGACATCGGGGCTCTGATCGCGCCGATCGTCGACCGCAAGGCCCAGTTCGTGATCGGCGACCGGCCGATCCGCGACGTCGAGCACTTCTCCAAGGGCAAGCGGTTTCTGCAGCGCCTCGGCAGCACCGTGGTGCGGGCGGTTTCCGGCACCGATATACGCGACGCGCCGAGCGGCTTCCGGGCACTCTCCCGGGAGGCGGCGCTGCGGATGAACGTCTTCGACAGCTATACCTATACGCTCGAATCGATCATCCAGGCGGGGCGCTCCAACATCCGGATCACCTCGGTGCCGATCCGCGTCAACGGCGAAACCCGGCCGTCGCGGCTGGTGCGGTCGATCCCCGATTACATTCGGCGCTCGGTGGGTTCGATCCTGCGGACGTTCTTCATCTACAAGCCGGGACGCTCGTTCTTTCTGCTCGGGTTGCCTCCGGCGGTTGTGGGCGTGCTCCTGGTGATGCGGTGGACGCTGCTCTACATCGACGGTTCGCCGCGCAGCCACGTGCCCAGCCTGGTCGCCGGATCGATTCTCCTGACGTTCGCGGCCAGCCTGTGGGTCGGAGGGCTGCTCGGCGAGTTCCTGGCGATCAATCGCCGACTGCTGCAGGACGTTCAGTATATGCTGCGCAGGCAGAACGCGGCGATGGGCGGCGACGAAGGTCGGAACGATGTCTGAGGCGATCGGTGGAGCGGCATTGCGCGAGGCCCTCGCCGCGAGTGCCCTCGCCGACATTCCGAAACTGCTGACTCTGCTCGACCGCACGCCGGTCAGCGCCACCTACGGCTGCTTCGATCGGGCCTACTGGCACTATCGCATGATGGATTTTCCATGCGGCATGAGCCAGGTTCTGGTTCTGCCGCTGGCGCTTGCGTGGTCGTTGCCGATTCCCGGCAATCCCTACTACCGTCAGGCGGCGATCCGCGATTGGGTGGAAGCGGGGCTCCGGTACGCCGCGCGTTCGGCGCACCCGGACGGGTCGTGCGACGACTACTATCCCTTCGAGCGCGCCGCCGGCGCCGTGGCGTTCTCCCTGTTCGCCTGTCTCGAGGCGGTGCGGCGGCTCGATCTGGCGGGCGACCCGGAACTCGACGCCTTCCTGATCCGGCGCGCCCGCTGGCTCGCCGCGCATGCCGAGAGCGGGCGTTTGTCCAATCATGAGGCGCTGATCGTCGCGTGTCTCGCGCGGATCCGCGCCCGCTTCGGCGCGGAATGGGAAGCGCCGCTCCGCCGCCGTGTCGAGCGCCTGCTGTCGTGGCAGAGCGGGGAAGGCTGGTTCGTCGAATACGAAGGCGCGGACCCCGGATATCTTTCGCTCACCATCGCGATGATCGCGGATGCCGATCGTCTGCGCCCCGATCTCGGCCTGCGCGAGCCTTGCCGCCGCGCCATCGGGTTTCTCGCTGCGCTGGTTCATCCCGACGGCACCGTCGGCGGCGAGTATACCAGCCGCGCGACCCTCAACTACTTCCCGCACGGACTCGAGATCGCCGCGGCGTGGATGCCGGAAGCGACCACCGTCAACGATCGCGCGTTGCGGCCGTTGGCGGAGGGGCGGGCGCCGTGTTTGGCCGACGACCATATCTTCGGCCATCACATGTGGAGTCGATTGCTTGCGTGGGAGGACTGGCGGGAGGCGCGTTTCGCCGCGCCGGAAACCCCCGTCGAAGGCCGGACCGCATATCCGGAAGCGCGTCTGTTGGTCGACCGTCGCGAAGGCTGGGCGCTGTTTCTGGGGTGGTCGCGCGGCGGTGCCTTCAAGCTGTTCCGGAACGACCGCCTGGTGCGCTCGGATACCGGGCCGACCCTGCGTACCCGCGACGGCCGCGTCGCCGTCACGCATCTCGAAGGGGCGCAGGAGGCCGAGCTGGAGGCCGACCGCATCGTCGTCCGCGGGCGCATGGCGTGGAGCAAGACCGCGCGCCTGACCCCGTTCAAATCGGCGGTCCTGCGGATGGTGATGCTGAGCGGCGGGCGGTTCTTCCCCGACCTGATCCGGGCGCTGCTGCAACGCATTCTCGTGACCGGACGCAAGGACGCGCCGTTCCGGTTCGAACGCGAGCTGACGTGGCGGGACGGCGCTTGGCGGCTGCGGGATACCGTGGTGGCCGAAAACGGTTGGGGCAACGTCGCCGCGGTCGGCATCGGCGGGTTCCAGACCTCGGTGACGACGGTGATGGCGCGGGTCTGGCAGCCGTCGCAGTTGCAGCCGTGGCAGGATCTCAGCGATCGCCTCGACAATCTGGGCGACGGCGATCCCCTGGTGGTGGATTGGACGCCGGACGGACGGCCGCAATGATGAAGCGCCTCGTCGGCCTTTGCGTCAGCTTCGGGATCGTTGCCGTGCTGTGGTGGCGCGTCGACGTCCGGGCGATCGCCGCCGCGGCCCGAGACGCCGACCCGGTATGGCTCGCTTCGGGGCTGGCGATGGTGGTGCCGCTCACGCTCGTGACCGCGTGGCGCTTCGGCCGTCTCGCCGACGGCGCGGTCGGCGTCGGTACCGCGATCCGGCTGGTGCTTTCGGCCTCCACCCTCAACCTGGTCATGCCCTCGAAGATGGGAGACATCGCCAAGTCGTGGGTGTTGATCCGGCGTCACGGGTTTTCCACCCGACATGCGCTGGCGCTGGTCGGGGTGGAAAAGGTGCTCGATTTCGCGTCGCTCCTGGTCTGGGGCGCGGGGGCGCTGTTCTGGGTGGGGATCGATCAGCCGTGGGTGCTGCTGGCGGCGCTGGCCGTCGTCGGGCTTCTCGGAATGCTGCTGCTGCTGATTCTGCCGGTGGCGGCGGCGCGTCGGCTACTGGTGCGCATCTCCGGCCTGCTGCCGGGCCGGGTGGGACACGCCGTTGCGGCCTTCCTCGACTCCTGGGAGGCGACGGTGTCGCGTTTCTGGGCGCGGCCCGGACGGGCTCTCGGAATCCTCGGGGTGTCGGTGGCGCTGTGGGGTGCGCATCTCGCGCAGTTCTGGCTGTTCGCCCGGGCGCTCGACGTCGGCGTCCCGTTCGTCGACAACATGGCGTTCGCGACGCTCGCGATTCTCGCGGGTCTGCTGCCGCTGACGATCGCCGGGGTAGGCACGCGCGACGCCGCGATCGTGGTGTTCTACGCGCCGTGGTTGGCACCCTCCCAAGGGGCGGTGCTCGGCATGCTGGCGACGATGCGCTACGTCATCCCCGCCGTCGCGGGACTGCCGTTCCTGCGCGATTACTGGCCGGGAAAGATCGAAAGAGACATATGAAGATGTACGTCGGGACAAATTGCTCGGAGCGGCGTTGGTTCGCGTTGCTGGTGGCGCTGGCGGGGCTGGCGGTGGTGGTTTACCTGCGCGCCATGACGGTGCCCGGGAGCTTGGAACTCGATCCTCTGGCGATCGAAGACGATGCCCGGCAGTTTCTGACCTGGCTGCCGCGCCTGCGCGATCCCGCGCTGTTGCAGGACGATCTGCTGGCGGACTACTGGTGGTCGGTTTCGCCGCCTCTCTATCGCGCGATGTTCGAAGCGGCCGCGGCGCTCGGGCTCGCCCCGATGGTGCTGGCGCAACTGCTGCCGTGCGTGGTGATTCCGCTGACGATCCTCGCCGCCTGGTGGCTGGCGCGGGGCGTGCTCGATCGGCCGGCGATGGCGTTTTTCGCCGTCGTCCTGATGACGATGTCGCTGCATCTCCGCACCCCCGTTTCGACACCCGCGCCGCGGGTCTTCGCGGATCCGCTGTTCCTGCTGTTTCTCGGCGCGCTGGTGCGGGATCGCGCGCCGGTGATGGTCGTGGCGATCGGCTTGATGGCGGCGCTCTATCCGCCCGTCGCCGTCACGGCGTTGTCGTTGCTGATGCTTTCGCGGATTCGGATGTCGCCGCGACCGGGATTGGATCTGTCTCCGCGCTCGCTGGTTCTCGTCTTCGCGGCGGTCGGGGTGGCGGTCGCCGTGGTGTTCCCGTTCGTTTCCGCGTCGCATCCGTGGCAGCCGACCCTCACGCTCGACGAGGCGCGCGGGATGGCGAACTTCATGTCGAACGACGGGCGTTCGCGCATCGTCCTCCACACCGGCGAGATCGGGTGGCTGTGCGGGGGGCGTATCGGGTTCCTGCCTTCGATCTTCAGTTGCAAGCGGCCGTTCGACGCCGCGACGCTGATCAGCATCGCGATGCTGGTGCCGGTTCTGGCGCTTCTGGTGCGCGCGCTCCGCAAAGGCCGGTCGGCGGATCGGCGCGAGGTTCTGCTCTACGGCGGGGTTCTGCTGGCGGCCGTCGTGTGGTTCACGATCGCGGCGGTGCTGGCGTTCAAGTTGCACCTGCCCAGCCGCTACAGCCAGAGACCCATTCGGTTCGTCGAAATGCTGGCGCTCGTTCAGGCGTTCGCGGTCTGGGGGGCGCCATGGCTCCGGAGCCGGTGCCCGCTCTGTCTGAAGGCGGGCGGCATTGCGATGATTGCGGTTGCGGTAGTCACGTTCGGCTGGCCCAAGGCGGCCGAACATCCGCAAGATCCTCCCGCGATGGCGTGGTTGGCCCAGACCGCCCCGGAAACGCGGATCGGCGGCGTTTCCGACGAATTGGCATTCGTGCCGTCGCTGCTGGGGCGCTCGATTCTCGCCAGTCCGGAGCACGCGATTCCCTATCATCTCGGGTATTTTCGCGAGGTCGAACGGCGGCTGATCGACATGCTGACCGTCGCATCGACCGCCGACGCGGAAGAGATGCGGGCAATTCTCGATCGCTACGGGCTGGATGTCTTCGTCGTCGATCGCGCGTTTCTGGAGGAGCGGGTTTTGCCGAAATACTACGGGCGCACGATTCCGGAGGAAGCGCATGCGGCGGTCGAACGGATGGCCGCGCGGCCTCCGGTACTGGCCGCTCGGGCGGCCGAGTGCACGAGTTTCGCCGGGAAGAGTTTGATCGTTCTCGACGCTCGCTGCTTGGGGCGCGAGTGAGGCCGTTTCCGAGAGAAAGGTTGGATGGTATGCGGATTGCGCGGGGATTGAGTGAAGACGGCGTGGTCGTGGGCAACGTGTTCGACAAATACGGCTCGCGGAATCCGGTCGTGCGGGCGCTTCTCGGGGGATTCAGCCGGACCTTAAACGAGTTGGTCGCCGAGGCGGCGCCCGCGACGCTCCATGAGATCGGCTGCGGCGAAGGCTATTGGACCGCACGGTGGTATCGGCAAGGGATCGCGGCGCGGGGCAGCGACTTTTCCGAAAAGGTCGTGGGCATCGCCCGGGCGAACGCCGCGGAAGGCGGCGTTCCTCCCGATATCTTCACGGTGCGCAGTATCTACGATCTCAAAGGCGAGGACGGCGCCGACCTGCTGGTGTGCTGCGAAGTGCTCGAACACCTCGAACGCCCGGAGGACGCGCTGCGCGTTCTCCGGGAGGTCGCGAAAGGTTGGGTGATCCTGAGCGTTCCGCGGGAACCGTTGTGGCGGATCATGAACATGGCGCGCGGGAAGTACCTCGGCGACCTCGGCAACACGCCGGGACATGTCCAGCATTGGTCGCATCGAGGGTTCATGGAGATGGTGTCGCGCCATCTCCAGATCGTTTCCGTGCGCTTGCCGATACCGTGGACGATGCTTCTCTGCCGCGTCCCGGGATGATCGGGCCACGTTAGACGCTTCCGGACCTAATACAGCCGCACGCCGCCGATCGTGAGGTCGGCGGTGAACGCGCGGCCGATCGCAACGACGCCGAGGCGGCGGACGCGCGCGAGGTCGAGCGGAATCTCGGTGCGATGCGGGGCGAACCCGGCGAACGGCAGGCGCGCCGTCCGCCACTCCGGCGGCGCGGAAAAGCTCTGGCGGTAGGACTGCCAGCTTTCCGCAAGCGCGTCGGTCCGCAGGCGGACTTCGTAGGTCTCGCCGTTGCCGAAGACGTCGATCTCGATCCCTTCCCAAGCCGAAAGATCGACCGTCTTCCCCTGCGGCGCAAGGTCGAGCGCGACCTGCACGAAGCCGCCGTTGTTTTCGAGGCTGACGTCGCCGCGCATGCGGATACCGACGCGCCCGGCGACGTTGTCCCGCGCCATCGTGCCGTTCGACACGCCGCCCATGACGCGGTCGGTGAACAGCCGCCAGGCGGTGCCGAGCGGCGTGAGGGGCTCCGCGCGGCTGAGGTCGTCGATGACGGCGGACGAAAGGGTCATGTCTCCTCCGTGGGCTCGCTGGAACGAACGCGCGGGCCGACGTCCCGGCCCCAGCGCTTGAGGCGGCCGGTATCGAGGCCGAAGAGGTCGAGGACGCGGCCGACGCCGTGGTCGACGATGTCGTCGATCGACTGCGGCCGGTGATAGAACGCGGGCACCGGCGGCGCGACGATCGCGCCGATTTCGGTCACCGCCGCCATCGCGCGGATATGGCCGAGGTGCAGCGGCGTTTCGCGCACCATCAGCACCAGACGGCGTCGTTCCTTGAGGGTCACGTCGGCCGCGCGGGTAAGCAGGTTTTCGGTGATGCCGGCGGCGATTTCGGAGAGCGTGCTGACCGAACACGGCGCGATCACCATGCCGAGCGTCGGGAACGAGCCGGAAGCGGGTGCGGCGGCGATATCGTCGTGACGGTAGACCACGCTCGCGCGCGCGTGGAGATCGCGCAGCTTGAGGTCGGTCTCGTGCGCGAGGGTGATTTCGGCGGCGCGGCTGACGATCAGATGGCGCTCGACGCCGAGTTCGGCGAGGGCGTCGAGCATGCGGAGTCCCCAGATCGCGCCGGAGGCTCCGGTAATGCCGACGATGAGCGCGGGAGCCATGCGACCTACTCCTTGAAAGTGGCGGAAATCCTCAGGGTCAAGGGCGAAATTTACGAAATCGTGACGTTCCGGGGGTGGCCCGCGGCCTGCCGAAGTCTTACACTAAAAAGACGGCTTAGGAAGTGCTCACGGAGGTACCCTATGAATTCTGTCGCGCATATCGAAGCCCTGAAGGAAAAGCACGAGGCGTTGGACGCCGCGATCCATCAGGAGACCCTCCGGCCCCAACCCGATGAGGATACGATCCATACCCTCAAGAAGCAGAAGCTTTTGCTCAAGGATGAAATCACGCGCGCGGTCAGGTCGTAGGCCTGACGGTATCCCCGCAAGACGACAAACGGCGCGCCGCAGGGCGCGCCGTTCGCTTTTTCACCCCACCGTCATGCTGAGGTCGCGGATCCGCGGGTCCGCGGTTTCCGCCGAGCCGCTATCGAACGGCGGCTGCGGATCGTACTCGATGCGGAGCTGGATCGCCCGCGCGACATCCTCTCCGGCAATCCGCGCGGCGAGCAGCAGCGCCAGGTCGATCCCCGCCGAGACCCCGGCGGCGGTGAACAGCGTGCCGTGATCGACGATGCGCTGCGCCACAGGCACCGCACCGAACTGCGCCAGCAGCGGCCGAGCCGCCCAATGGGTCGCGGCCTCGCGGCCGTGCAGCAGTCCCGCACCGCCGAGGATCAGGGCTCCGGTGCAGACCGAGGCGGTGAAGCGCGCGGTGGCGGCGATCTTCGCCACCCACGCGGTAACCGCGGCGTCGGTCATCAAGGCGCGCGCACCCGGCCCGCCGGGTACGACCAGCACGTCGGCGGCCTCGACCTCGGCGATCGCGGCGTCGGCGCCGATGCGCAGGCGTCCTCCGGCGGCGGCGACGTCGCCGCCCGAGGGGGACACAATGCGGGTGGCGACGCCGGGCAGGCGGCACAGAACCTCGAACGGACCGACGAAATCGAGCGGCGTCAGCCCGTCGAAGACCAGGAATGCGATCGACGGCCCGGCCATCGCCGTTACTCCGTCGGCTCGACGGGCGCGCTGCCGCCGGAACGGCCGTGCGCGATCACCACCGCCTTTTCGAGGTCGGCTTCGGAGCACAGGCCGAGCGTCACCGGGTTGCGCGCTTTGATGTTGGTGGCGTTCCAGTGGGTCTTGTCGCGCACCGCGGCGATCGTCGACTTGGTGGTGCCGATCAGCGCGACGATCTGCGCGTCCGAGAGCTCCGGATGGTGCTTGAGCAGCCACGAGATCGCGTCCGGGCGGTCCTGGCGCTTCGACACCGGAGTGTAGCGCGCCCCCTTGGCGCGCGACTGCGGCGTCGGAATATCGGTGATGCGCGCCTTGAGCTTGGCGGTGGGGTCCGCTTCGCAGCGGGCGAGTTCCTCGCGGGTGAGTTGTCCGGCGACGATCGGGTCCTGGCCGACGATGCTGCTTTGCACGTTGCCGTCGGCGATCGCCTGGATCTCGAGTTCGTGCATGCCGCAGAACTCGGCGATCTGCCGGAAGCTCAGGGCGGTGTTGTCGACCAGCCAGACGGCGGTGGCTTTCGGCATCAAGGGCAGAGCCATGGCATTCCTCTTTGTTTTTGTTCTGAGCGGTCGAGCCCGCGGCCGCCGCTGCGGCGGTTGCGCGCGGCGGGGCCGGGACCTGAGCGGTCTCGGCTGGTTCCGTTTCAGGGAACCAGCATGATTTTACCGATATGCTGGGAAGATTCCATCAGTTGATGCGCGGCGGCCGCCTCGGCCAAGGGAAAAGTCTTGTAGACCAACGGCTTCAGCGTGCCGTCGTCGAGCAGCGGCCAGACCTGCGCCTTCAGGCCCGCGGCGATCCGCGCCTTTTCCTCGGTGGGCTGCGAGCGCAGCACCGAGCCGGTGAAGGTGAGGCGTTTCAGCATCAGCGGCATGAAGTTGAACTCCACCTTCGCGCCTTTCTGGAAGGCGATCGAGACGTGTCGGCCGGAGGGGGCCATCGCCTTGACGTCGCGGTTGAGGTAGTCGCCGCCGACGACGTCGAGGATGACGTTGACGCCCTTGCCGCCGGTCAGATCCTTGACCACCTCGACGTAGTCCTCCTCGCGATAGTTGATGCCGCGCTCGGCGCCCAGCTTCTCGCACGCAGCGGCCTTTTCGGCACTGCCCGCGGTGGCGAAGACCCGCGCGCCCATCGCTTTCGCGAGTTGGATCGCGGTCGAGCCGATGCCGCCGGTGCCGCCGTGAATCAGGAAGGTCTCGCCCGCCTTGAGCGCGCCGCGCTCGAAGACGTTGTGCCAGACGGTGAAGAAGGTTTCGGGGATCGCCGCGGCGTGCAGGGCGTCGAAATCCTTGGGGAAGGGGAGGCACAGCGCGGCCTTGGCGACGGCGTAGTCGGCGTAGCCGCCGCCGGTGAGCAGCGCGCACACCCGCTGGCCGAGGCACGCTTCGTCCACGCCCGGGCCGAGTTTGACGATTTCGCCCGCGACCTCGAGGCCGGGAATGTCGGTGGCGCCGGGCGGCGGCGCGTAGTTGCCCTGGCGCTGAACCACGTCCGGCCGGTTGACGCCCGCCGCCGCAACCTGGATCAGCACCTCGCCCGCACCCGGCTCGGGCATCGGCCGGGTCGTCGGCACCAGGCCCTCGGGGCCGCCGAAAGCCTTGATTTCGATGCAGGTGACGGTTTCGGGCAGGGCAGGCATGCAAGTCTCTCCTGGAGAAATTGGAAAAATCGGCACCACCTAATTTGGCGGCGCTGCTGGCGCGGCGAAACCCCCTTCGCTACGATTGTCGAACGAATTTCACATCTTAGGGAATACGACATGGACGACGACGATGACAAGCCCCGGCGGCCGGTAGAGGCTCTGCCGCTCGACCTTTCGTCCCTTTCGGTGGCCGAACTCGAAGCCGCGATCGGCCGGATGGAGGGCGAGATCGCCCGCGCCCGCGCCGCGATCGCGGCGAAACGGGCGGTGCGCGGCGGCGCGGATGCGCTGTTCAGCTTCGACGGCCGGAGGGCGGACGCATGACCGCGCATCAGGCCGGAAACCCGGTGATCCCGCTCGCCGCCCACGGCGGCGCCGAGAACACCAACGCCCAGGCGAAGATCGCCGAACGCCGCGAGGCCTATCCGTTTTCGACCCAGATCGTGCTGCGCTGGTCAGACTTCGACATGATGGGCCACGTCAACAACGTGCAGTACATGCGCTTTTTCGAGTGCGTGGTGGTGGAGTTCTTCCGCTCGCACGACGTCTTCCCGCACGCGTCGACCGTCACCGCGTTCGCCGCCGAAAACATGTGCCGGTTCGTCAAGCCGCTCAACTATCCGCTCCACGCGGTGGAAGTGCGGATGCGCGTCGAGCGCCTCGGCAAGTCGAGCGTGCGCTTCGGCTTCGCGCTGTTCCGCAAGGACGAGGAGGCGCCGTCGGCGCTCGGCTACTGGGTCCATGTGTTCATCGACCGCGAGAGTTTCCGGTCCGCGCCGATGCCCGAACAGTCGCGCGCGGTGTTCGCGAAATATCTCGTCGACGGGGCCTGGACCGGCGCGGGCGCGTGAGACGCTTGCGCGCGGCCCGGACGCGTGGCATGCTCGCCGCCATGGATCGCAAGCTCGCCCTCGTACTGTCGCTTATTCTTATCGGCCAACAGCCGGTGGGTTAGCGCGCGTCCATTTCCCGACACGACACGATACCCGCCGCGAGGCGGGTTTTTCGTTTCCCGTCTCCGGTGCAGATGGAGACGAAACATGTCATCGCACCCGTTGAAAGAGGTCATCGCCGCCGCCGATCGCGCGATCGGCGCCGAGGACTTCGACGCCCTGATGGACTTTTACGCCGACGACGCCACCCTGGTGGTCGCACCGGGCCTGCTCGCCACCGGCAAGGCGCAGATTCTCAAGGCGTTCATCGGGGTTGCGGAAAAGTTCGACCATCGCCTTGCGGTCTCGCAGGGGGAGATGCAGGTGGTGGAAAGCGGCGACACCGCGTTGGTGGTGATGGAGACCATCCTGGACACCGTCAGCCCCGAGGGCGAACCGCGCTCGACGACGCGCCGCGCCACCTACGTCTTCCGCCACACCCCGGAGGACGCCTGGCTGTGCGTGGTCGACAATTCCTACGGTACCGACCTTCTCGGCCGGGCATGACAAAGGGGCGCGGCCTCGCGGTCGCGCCCCGGTTTTCGGCGAAAGTCAGGCGGCCTTCGGGCCGTCGATCGCCTTCTTGCCCGCATCGGCGGCGATCTCGATCTTGCGCGGCTTCAGCTCCTCCGGCACCTCGCGTTCGAGGTCGACGTGGAGCAGACCGTTCTCGAGGGCCGCGCCCTTCACCTTGATGTGCGCGGCGAGCTCGAAACGACGCTCGAAGGCCCGCGACGCGATGCCCCGGTGCAGGTAGGTGGAGGAGTCCTCCTCCTCGCCCTTGCGGCCGGAGATCGTCAGCGTGTTGTCCTTGAGCATGATGTCGAGATCGGATTCGGTGAACCCGGCGACCGCCATCGAAATGCGGTAACGGTCCTCGCCGAAGCGCTCGATGTTGTACGGCGGATACGACATCGCGCTGTCGTCGAGGCGGGAAACCGCGTCGATCAGGCGCGAGACGTTATCGAAGCCGACGGTGAAGCGATGCAGAGGGGAGAGGTCGTAGGTACGCATGGTCATCCTCCATTGAGCGATTACCTGAACTGCGGATGCGACGCTGCGCCATCCGCCGGGTCCGCCGGTCCCGCGCACGCGGCAACCGGCTTCTGGGAGGATATGGGTTTGCCTCTCGGGCCCTGTCAAGGGGCTGGGGATTGTGGAGATTCGGCTGGAACGTCAGAGGCTTGGGTGGGCGTTGCGACACCCGCCGGAGCGCCGATCGCGTCCCAGTCGACGACGTGCAGCACCTGCGGTTCGGCAATGCCGCGGAGCACCCGGGGCGGCAGCGCGCGCATCGGGTAGCCCTTGCCCGCCACCAACTCGCGCACCACGTTGCCGACCATCACGCCGTCGGCTTCGGCCTCGGCGCAGACCCGCGCCGCAAGCTGCACCGCGGTGCCGAACAGGTCGTCGTCCTCGACGATCGGCTCGCCCGCGTTGATGCCGATGCGCAGGTGGAAGGCCTGTTCCGGGCGGCTCCGGTTGTGGTCGCGCACCGCGCGCTGAATCGCCGCCGCCGCTTCGATCGCCTGGGTCGGGGCGGCGAACGACGCCATGATGCCGTCGCCGGTGTGTTTGACCTCGATCCCCTGATGCTCGGCGAGGGCGGCGCGGACGATCGCGTTGTGCTGGCGCACGGTGTTCTGCGCGGCGTCGTCGCCGACGCTCTGGGTGAGCTTGGTGGAGCCGACCATGTCGGTGAACAGGATGGTGACGATGTTGCTGCCGGTGATGCGGTCGCCCGGGCGGTTCCAGGCGGCCATCGCCGCCGCCACCGCCTCGAACGGCGAGCCGCCCGAGGCGAAGTCGGCGAGCGCGCGCGAGCCCTGAAGGATCATCTCCGCATAGCGCGGCTCGTCGGCGTAGACGTCGATCTTGCGGCAGAACGCTTCGGTGAGGGCGGGCTTGGAGCCGAGCATCGTCACCGCCTCGGCGGTCAGCGCCAGCACGTCCTTCTCGCGCAGGCCCTCGCGCCGGCCGAGCTCGACGCACGCGCCCGCCATGATCAGGTTCAGGCCGAACTTGTTGTACGCGTCGAGCTGCGGGCAGACGTCCTTGAGCACGGTGAGCACGCCGGTGAGGAAGTGCATCATCGCGATGCGTTGACGCTCCAGCGCCGCGATCGCGGCGATCTCCGGCGGCGTCTCGACCGTCTCCGGCGGCGGCTCCTCGGCGGCCTTCTCCTCCGCCTTCTTCTTTTCCTCCGCCCGCTTCTTTTCCTCCTCGGCCTTTTTCCGTTTCTCGGCCTTCCGGGCTTCCTCGGCGCGCGCCGCCTCCTCGGCCCGGCGGGTTTCCTCGGCGTCGGTCGCCGCGGTTTCTTCGGGGGTTTCGCGGGCGAGCAGACCGGGGTCGTCCTTGAACAGCGCAGGCGGCGCGTCGGACGCCGGAGCGGTCTCGGGGGCGGGGGCGGGCGGGGGCGTGCCGGGCATGTGCAGGAACGCCTGGGAATCGTGCTGCGGCTCGTCCTCGTGTCCCGAGTTTCCGGTGAGCGCGGGGATGTAGCGGCTCACCAGCGGCAGGGCGGAGAGCAGGAAGACCAGAATGAAGGTGGCGAACAGGATTTGCGGCGCGGCGGACTGCGGAATCCGCGAGGCGATCAGCTCGGTGCGCAGCAGGAGCGCGATCACTCCGGTCACCGCGGCGGAGACCACCAGCGCCGAGAGCACCAGCATCGTCATCCGCGCAAGGATTTGCGGCGTGCCGAGCTCCGCGAGCGGCTCGGACGGAGCGTCCTCGAAGGTGAGGTCCTCGCGGCCGCCTCCGCCGCCGCCACCGCCGACGCGAACCGGGCGCTGCTGCCGCATCGCCGCGAGGCGGCGCTTGTATTCGGCGATGTTGGGGCTGATCCGCACCACCGCTTCGTCGGTGTGGTTGTCGTCGGGGTAGTAGGTTTCGCGCACCAGCTTGGTGGCGCGCTGCAACGTCGTCTCGATCGTCTTCGCCTCGGCGAGGGCGTCGTCGACCTCCGCCGAGGTGAAGCGGGCGTGCAGCGTCCACCCCGCATGTTCGAGGGTATAGAGCTCGTAGGCGACGAGCTTGGAAATCCCGGCCATCATCCGTCCTGCGCAGGCACGATGGACCCGATTACACCGCGTCCGGGTTAAGAAATGGTTCGCATGCCCCGTCCCGCAAGGCAAAACAAAACGACGCCGCCCGGCGGGGGCGGCGTCGTTTTTCGGACCGGAGCAGGCGATTACGCCTTGCGGCCGAAGCCCGCGAAGCGCTTGTTGAACTTCGCCAGCTGCCCGCCGCTCTCGTTGAGACGGTGAACGCCGGTCCACGCGGGATGGGACTTCGGGTCGATGTCGAGACGCATCACCGCGTCCGGGCCGCCCTTGGTGGAGCGGGTCACGAACTCGGTGCCGTCCGTCATGATGACCTTCAGCGCCTGATAGGCCGGATGGATGTCTTTTTTCATCGTCTTCAGCTCCCGAATGAGGGCGTGGTGGTAGCAGATCGCGGCGCGGCTGTCAACGCTCGGTCAGCTTGAACTCGATGCGCCGATTGCGCGCCAGCGCCTCGGTGCCCGACCCCGGATCGAGCGGCTGATATTCGCCGAATCCCGCAGCCACCAGCCGGTTGGGCGGCAGCCCCGCGGCGATCAGGTACCGCACCACCGAGATCGCGCGCGCCGAGGACAGCTCCCAGTTGGAGCGGAACTGCGCGGTCGCGATCGGCACCTTGTCGGTGTGGCCGTCGACCCGCAGCACCCAGTCGAGATCCGGAGGGATCTCCCTGGCGATCTGGATCAGGGTGCGCGCCAGGGTATCGAGCTGCGCCTTGCCCGCGTCCTGCAGATCGGCGGAGCCTTGCGGGAACAGCACCTCGGACTGGAACACGAAGCGGTCGCCCTGGATCCGCACGTCGGCGCGGTTGCCGAGGATCTCGCGCAGGCGGCCGAAGAACTCGGAGCGATAGCGCGCGAGTTCGGCGACCTTGCTGGCGAGCGCCTGATTGAGACGCTGCCCGAGGTTGGCGATTTGGATCTTCTGCTCGGCGGTGAGCTTTTCCGAGGCGTCGAGCGCGGCGTTGAGGCGGGCGATCTCCTCGCGCAGCACTTCGAGCTGATGGTTGAGCAGCGCCGCCTGGGCGCGCGCTTCCTCGGAGAGCTTACGCTCTGCGGCGAGCGCCTCGTCCTTTTCGCCGAGCGCGGCGTCGGCCTGACGGATCTTCTTCTCGAGTTCGTCCTTGAGCGCCTGGAGCGCCGCGATGTCGGCGGTGAGCTTCCGCGCCTCGTCGTCCGCGCCTTCGAGGCGTTCGGCCTTGGCCGAGGCGTTGGCGAGCTCGGACGACAGTTGCGAGAGGTTGAGGCGCAGATCCGCGTTGGCCTTGCGCTCGATCGACAGCAGGTTGGCGAGTTCGTCGACCTGACGGCCGAGCTGCGCGAGCGCCGCGTCGCGCCCCGAGAGCGCCTGCCCGAGGAAGAACTGCGCGAGCACGAACACCATCAGCAGGAACAGCACGACGATCAGGAGCGTCGACAGCGCGTCGACGAACCCCGGCCAGATGTCGGGCGGCGCCCGGCGCGCCCGGCGCACGCTCATGGTTCGCGTCCCGTCTTGCCCGCCTCGGCGACCGCGGCGATGGTGCGCGCCAGCACCTTGATTTCGGAACGCACGTCGCGGGAGAGCTCGGAGCGGCCGCGGGTCATCTCGTCGAGCACCGCGGCGAGGCCGTTTTCGACCGCGCGCGGCAGCGCCTTCAGCGCGTTGCGGGTGTCGGCGTCGAGGCCACCTTCGGCTTTGGCGAGGGCGTGCACGCCCTGCAGCAGCGACGACTGGTTCTCGGCGAGCTTGAGCATCACCTGCTGCTGGGTGTGCATGTGCTCGGTGAGGAGGTCGAGGCGCTGCCCGAGTTCGCGGATCTCGCGCATCGCCGCCAGCGAGCTTTCGTCGCCGCGGCTGGTGAGGCGCTGAAGCTCGGTGAGGCTCTCCGCGGTCTGCTCCAGCAGCGCACCGATGTAGGCGGGCACCGAGCCGTCGCCGTCGCCGACCGGGCCTGCGCCCGCGGTGGCCTTGGTGGCGCCCGACATCCAGTCCTCGATCTGGTTGAAGAACGAGTTCTGCGCCTGTCCGAGCTGAAGATCGAGGAAGCCGATCACCAGCGAGCCCGAGAGACCGAGCAGGGAGGAGGAAAACGCCGTGCCCATGCCCGCGAGCGGCGCTTCGAGCCCGGCCTTGAGGTCGGCGAACACCTGGGTGATGTCGCCGCCGGCGATCTGCAGGTCGGCGATCACGCCGCCGATCGTCCGCACCGTTTCCATCAGCCCCCAGAAGGTGCCGAGCAGGCCGAGAAAGATCGTCAGTCCGGTGAAGTAGCGCGAGATGTCGCGGGTTTCGTCGAGGCGGTCGGAGAGGCTATCGAGCAGCGAACGGGTCGCCTGCGGCGACAGCACGAAGCGCCGTCCTTCGGGGCGGTCGGCGAACATTCGCGCCGCCGGGGCGAGGAGGCGGGGCTCCGGCGCCCCCGAAAGCTGCACCTGCTGCTTCTGGAACGCTTCGGCCCAGCGCAGCTCCGGCGCGAGCGCCAGAACCTGGCGGAACTCGTAGAGCACGCCCACCAGAACCACGCCGCAGATCAAGCCGTTGAGCGCCGGGTTGACCATGAACGCATGGGCGAGAATCGGAAACGTCACCGCCGCGGCGACGGCCACGGCGGCGAGGAACAGCGCCATGCGGCGAAGGTAGCGGCTCGGAGACTGCATCACGGGAATTCCTCAGTGCTCCCCGGCGGCACGCTCGCGGGGCTCAGGGTTTTTCGATCACCACGTCGACGCGATCGGGCTTGCCGCCGGGCGGTACCTGATCGCCGAGGGCGCGGACCTCGATGCGGGTGTTGCGCACGTCCTGGCTTAACAGATAGGAACGCACCGCCAGGGCGCGCGAGAGGGACAGGCGGCGGGCCTTGCTGCGGTTCTCGCCCTGGGCGTAGGCGAGGAGCTGGACGTTCGCCTCCGGCTCTTCCGACAGGCGGGCGACGACGTCCTTGAGCAGGATGCGGTGGGTTTCGTTGAGGCGCGCATCCTCCGCCTCGAAGGCGAGCGCGACGGTGGCGGTGGGCGTCGTCGCCTCGGCAGCCGCGGGCGGCTGCGGCACCGCGGGCACGGACGGCGGCGCCACGGCGGCGACGCGCGGCGTTTCCGGCGCGGGCGCCGGAGCGGCGGGCACCGGCGGCGGCTCGGGCGCGGCGATCGCGGGCGGCGCGGGCATGTCCGGCGCTGCGGGCGGGGGCGGGGCCGGAACGCCGGCGGCTGCGGGCGGCGCGACCGGTTCGACCGGGGCGATCGGAGTCGGTTCGGCGGGCAGTTCCGCAACCGGAGCGGGAGCGGGCGGCGCGACGAACACCGGCGCAGGCGCGGGTTTGGCGATCGGTGCGGGCGCGGGCCGGGTGATAGGCGCGGGCTTTTCGGCGCGGACGGGTTCGGCCGCGGTTTCGGCGCTCACCTCGGCCTCGATTTCGGCGGCGGTGGGCGCCCGCCGCGAAGCGGACCGCGTCGGTGCGAGAATCGGCGTCACCCCGGGCGGCGGGGTGAGGACGACGCGCCCGGACCCGGGCAGCAGGCGCCGCGCGGAGGCGCCCGAAGGCGGCGTGAGGGTGAGTTTGCGGGTTGGGGACTGTCCCGGCGGAACGAGGTGGACGCGGCTGCCGGGGGCGAGGCGCTCGCCCGGCACCAGCAGTCCGCCCGGTTGGGGGGCGAGGGTGAAGCGGCGCGCGGGGGCGTCGATGACCGACGTGTCGACGGTGACGGACGGACCTTTGCCGCCGACCAGCACCAGCGCGGAAGCCGGCAGCGGCAGTGTCAGCGCCAAGGCCGCCCCGGCCACGGCGAACCAGTCCCTGATCGTCCGATGCGTCACGTTACAATCCCCCGGGTGCGTCGGCCGCGCATGGGCCGCCTTTCGCAAGCCCTTAACATACTCAATCCTGCCGGGAGTCGTAAAGCCCGAGATCGCCGGGGATATCCGGCGGCGACTCGGTTCACGCGCCGCGCAGCAGGCGCAGCATCGGCCCCTGGAGCTTGCGGTTGGTCGCGAGCGGGTTGCCGTGCGCCATCGGATCCGCGCTGCCGTCGGTGGCCATCGCCACGCCGCCCGCTTCCTGCACCAGGAGCACGCCCGCGGCGATATCCCACGGCGAGAGCGCCTCTTCCCAGTAGGCGTCGCAACGCCCGGCGGCGACGTAGGCGAGATCGAGAGATGCGGCACCCATGCGGCGCACGCCCGCGACCGCGCCCATCACCCGCTCGAGCTGGCCGAGGAAGCGCGGATGGTCGCCCCGGCCGCGGTGCGGAATGCCGGTGGCGACGACCGCGAGGTCGAGCTGTGCGCGCGCCGAGACGCGCAGGCGGCGTTCGGTGTAGGGCGCGATCAGGAACGCGCCCTGGCCGCGCTCGGCGAAATAGAGTTCGTCGGTGATCGGGTTGTGGACGACGCCCGCGATCACCTGGCCGTCGCGCTCGAGCGCGATCGAGATCGCGAACTGCGGAATGCCGTGGAGGAAATTGGTGGTGCCGTCGAGCGGGTCGATGATCCAGCGGTGGCTGGTGTCCTCGCCCGCGATCTCGCCGCCTTCCTCCATCAGGAAGCCGAAGCGCGGCCGGGCCTTCGCCAACTCCTGCTGGAGGGTGCGCTCGGCCTTCTTGTCGGCGGTGGAGACGAAGTCGCTCGGGCCCTTGACCGAAACCTGGAGGTTCTCGACTTCCCCGAAATCGCGCGCGAGACCCCGCGCGGCCTTGCGCGAGGCGGAGATCATGACGTTCAACAGCGGAGACAAGGCAGCCATCGGCGCGCCGTCCTTTCAGGGAAGCCTAAACCATCGACAAGAGCAGCGAGTGGGGAAGGGGATCAGCCCTTCGCCCGCTCGACGTAGGTGGCATCGGCGGTGTTCACCACGATGCGGTCGCCGGCGGCGACGAACGGCGGAATCAGCACCCGCACGCCGTTGGCGAGCACGCCCGGCTTGTAGGAGGAGGAGGCGGTCTGCCCCTTCACCACCGCGTCGGCCTCGACCACTTCCATGATCACGGTCTGCGGCAGGGTGCAGGACACCGGGTTGCCCTCGATCGATTCCACCATCACGTCCATGCCGTCCTGGAGGAACGCGGCCGGATCGCCCACCGCGTCCTTCGGCAGGGTGAACTGGTCGTAGGTTTCCTTGTCCATGAAGGTCAGGAGGTCGCCCTCGGCGAACAGATACTGGCAGTCGCGCTCCTCCACCATCAGCTTCTCGACGGTGTCGGCGGTGCGCCAGCGCTCGTTGGTCTTGTTGCCGCTCGACAGGTCGCGCATCTCGACCTGGATGAAGGCGCCGCCCTTGCCGGGCTGGATCAACTGGATCTTGAGAACCGACCACTGCTTGCCGTTGTGGTCCAGGACCATGCCGGGGCGGATCGTGTTGGCTTGGATTTTCATGTGCGTTCGCTGTCAGTTGCATGAACGGGCGGAATCGCAGGACCCCGCGGCGGCGCGGAACCTATCACTTTGCTTCCGCCGGGGCAACCTCCGTGTCCGCGTCCGCCGGGTAGGGGTGGAGCGAACCGTCGGTTGCGCGGGCGACCCAGCCGTTTGCGGCGGGGGTGACGAAGGCGTCGGTGGCCCACACCTTGCCGTGGCCGCCGGGAATGTCGAGGATGTAGGCGGGTTGAGCCAGCCCCGAAAGGGTGGCGCGCAGGGATTCGGCGATCGCCCGGCCCCGCGCCAGCGGCACGCGGAAGTGCTCGGTGCCCGCGGCGCGGTCGGGGTGGTGGAGGTAGTAGGGCTTGACTCCCAGGCCGACGAGCGCGCGGAACAGCGCCGCGAGCGTCTCCGCGTCGTCGTTGACGCCTTTCAGCAGCACCGTCTGGCTCACCAGGAAGATCCCCTTCGCCTGCAGCGCGCGGATCGCGGCGCGGGTTTCGGGGGTGAGTTCGTCGGCATGGTTGACGTGCAGCGCGATCCACAGCGCGGCGCGGCGCTCGGCGGGCAGCGCGGCGGCGACCCGGAGCGCGCGTTTGGGGTCGTGCACCGGCAGGCGGGTGTGGATGCGCAGCCAGTCGAGGCTGTCGAGCGCGTCGAGGCGGCCGAGCAGGGTGGCGAGGCGCGGGTCGGTGAGCGGATCGCCGCCGGAGAGGATCGCCTCGCGGATCGCCGGGCGCGCGGCGATATAGGCGAGCGCGGCGTCGATCTCGGCGTCGCTCATCCCCTTCGCGCCCACCCGGTCGCGGCGGAAGCAGAAGCGGCAGTGCGCCGCGCAGGCGAGGGTGGGGAGCAGCAGCACCCGGTCGGGGTAGCGGTGGACGAGCCCGGGCATCGGGCTGTGGACGTGGTCGCCGATCGGGTCGTCGCGGTCGTCCGGCGTCGTTACCGCCTCGCGCGGGTCGGGCGCGAACTGGCGCGCCACCGCCGGAGATCGCGCGGCGAGCGCACGCAGGTGCGGCGGGATCAGTTCCGGCAATTCGCGCGGCGGCATCGCTGGGGTCCTTAACAACGGCGGCGGAAACGCGATACATAGTCCAGGTCGCGCCGCGACGCCAGTTTCCCGAACCGGAGGCGAAGATGACCGAATCCTGGTGGACGCCCGAGCGCCTGGCCGCCCGGCTGCCCAACCTCGAAACCCGCGCGCGGGTCCTGCGGGCGCTGCGGGCGCACTTCGAAGCCTGGGGCTTCGCCGAAGTGGAGACGCCGATTCTCCAGGTGTGCCCGGGCATGGAGCCGCATCTGCGGGTGTTCGACACGATGCTGGAGGACGCCTTCGGCGACGCCTGCGCGCGGCGCTACCTCCACACCTCGCCCGAATTCGCGATGAAGAAGCTGCTGGTTGCAGGGGTGCCGAAGCTCTTCCAGTTCGCGCGGGTGTTCCGCAATGGCGAGACCTCGCCGACCCATCACCCCGAGTTCACCATGCTCGAATGGTATCGCGCCGGTGCCGATTACGCCGCGTTGATGGACGACTGCGCCGCGCTGCTGGCCGACGCGGCGGCGGCGGCGGGGCGGGAGGAGGCGGCGTTCCGTGGCGTGCGGTGCTCGCTCGTCGCCCCGCCCGAGCGTTTGAGCGTGGCCGAGGCGTTCGCCCGACATGCCGGGATCGACCTGATGGCGGTGCTCGCCGACCAGGACGCCGCCGAGCCGGATCCCGCGCCGCTCGCCGCCGAGGCGCGCCGCGTCGGCATCTCGGTCTCGCCCTCCGACCGCTGGGAGGACGTGTTCTTCAAGGTGATGCTCGACCGCGTCGAGCCGAACCTCGGGCGCGGGCGACCGACCGTGCTGTTCGACTATCCGGTCTGCCAGGCCGCGCTCTCCCGCCGCAAGCCGGGCGAGCCGCGCCTCGCCGAGCGGTTCGAGCTCTACGTCGCCGGGGTCGAACTCGCCAACGGCTTTTCCGAACTCACCGATGCCGCCGAGCAGGAGCGCCGCTTCCGCGCCGACGCCGCGCTCAAGCGCAGGCTCTACGCCACCGAGGTGCCGATCGACCGCGATTTTCTCGACGCGCTCGCCTTCGGCATGCCCGAGAGTGCGGGCATCGCGATGGGCTTCGACCGTCTCGCGATGCTGTGCTGCGGCGCCGACGACGTCGAGAGCGTGCTCTGGGCCCCGGTGAGGTAGCGATGTCCGAGTATCAGATCTTCAAGCTCGTGGTGCAGTCCTGGACCCAGCTCGACAAGGACGCGCTGCACATCTACGTCGGCCTCGCGGTGATGTTCCTCTCGGCGCTGCTCACCGGCCGCTCGCTGCGCTCGCCGCTGCCGTGGTGCGCGGTGCTGCTCGCCGCGTGCGTGGGCGAGGCGCTGGACTTCCGCGACGATATCCGGCTGTTCGGCCGCTGGCACTGGCAGGGCAGCGTCCACGATCTCTGGAACACCCTGTTCTGGCCGACGGTAATCCTGCTGCTCGCCCGCTTCGGCGTGCTCGAACGCCTGGGCCGCCGGCGCGGCTGAGATGCGGGCGCGGCCGAAACGCCGGGCAGCGCCGGTGAAGCGCGAGATCGTCGCGCTTTCGCTCGCTGCGCGCGACCCGCGGGTGCCGTGGCCCGCCAAGCTGCTGGCGGCGGCGACAGTGGCCTACGCGGTCAGCCCGATCGACCTGATCCCCGATTTCATTCCGGTGATCGGTTACCTCGACGACGCGATTCTGTTGCCGCTGGCGGTGTGGCTGGCCCTGTGGCTGATCCCCGCGTCGCTGATGGTGGAGGTGCGCGCCGAGGCGGAACAGCGGATCGAGAAGCATTCGGGGCGGAAGGCCGGGTGGGCGATCGGCGCATTGTGGCTCGGCCTCGCCGCCTGGGCGGGCTGGGTCTCGTTAAGGGAAGGGGATCTTGCTCTGATAATTAATAGGGTGGTTAGTACGCGCAACAGACTCCCACCGGTTCCTTGCTGCAGACCGGATCGCGTAGAACAGAGGTAAGCCATTCCTCCTGGTGTTCATCTACGCGTGCCATGCCGATAATAGCTCTGGCGTCATTCTCAAATTGCTCCCGACGCATATATCCCTTATCGCATAAAGCTGCTAGTTGACGTACTACCGTTGCCGCGTGCGCTCCAATATGAGCTAATTTTACAATATCGTTTAGATTGGCTTTTATGTCGTGGGCAAATGTCATCATTGCGATGAGGGATGCGGTGTCGGCTTCGCTGTAACCGCTTTCAAGACTCAGAATAGCTACTCCTCCACCATACGGCGTAGGTCGAAATTTCATATCTGCGAGAATTTTTTCTACGATCGCTAACCGATCATCCTTACTGTTTCTGAATAATGAAAACATTTGTTCAATCCTCATGAGTATTGATCACGAATAAAACGACGACCTTTAATCTCTACGACTTTCAATTGTATTGATCAATATCCGGCGTAGTGGAACACCACGCACCGGCGGTGGGGGCGGCGGCGGTGCTCGAACAGGTAGACCTCCTGCCAGGTGCCGAGGGTCATCGCGCCCTCGTGAACCGGGATGCTCAGGGAGACGTCGGTGAGCGCGGTGCGGATGTGGCCGGGCATGTCGTCCGGCCCTTCCTCGCGGTGGCGATACCAGGGCGCGTCATCGGGCACGAGCCGGGCGAAGGCTTCCGCGAGGTCGGCCAGAACGTCGGGGTCGGCGTTCTCCTGAATCGTCAGCGACGCCGAGGTGTGGCGGCAGAACGCCGTCACCAGGCCGGTTTCCGCACCGATCTCGCGCAGCCAGCGGTCGATGCTGCCGCCCAGCGGATAGAGGCCCTGGCCGCGGGTCTCAAGGGTGTGCTGGGTCTGTTCGTGGCGCGGCGTCATCGCGGAGTCCTCCGGCGCGGCGGTCCGACGCGGGATTGCGCCGGGCCGCCGCCCTTTAGACTATAGGTACGGGATCATGCTCGCCACCAGGGGGTGGCGCACCACGTCGGCCTCGGTGAGGTGGACCTGCGCGACGCCGTCGAGCGGTTCGAGGCGGCGGGAGACGTCGGTGAGGCCCGACATCCCGGGCAGCAGGTCCGACTGATCCGGGTCGCCGGTGATCACCATCGTCGAGTGCCAGCCGAGGCGGGTGAGCAGCATCTTGATCTGCCCGTAGGTGCAGTTCTGCGCCTCGTCGACGATGATGAACGCGTTGTTGAGGGTGCGGCCGCGCATGAACGCCACCGGCGCGATCTCGATCGAGCCGTCGGCGAGCAGGGCCTTGAGCTTGCGCGCGCCGAGCCGGTCGTTGAGCGCATCGTAGAGCGGACGGAGGTAGGGCAGCAGCTTGTCCTCCAGACCGCCCGGCAGGTAGCCGAGATTTTCGCCCGCCTCGACCGCCGGGCGCGACAGCAGGATGCGCGCCACCCGTCCATCCTCGAACGCCTCGCATGCGGCGGCGATCGCGAGGTAGGTCTTGCCGGTGCCCGCCGGGCCGAGGGCGAAGGTGATCGGGTGGCTTTCGATGCTCTCCATCAGCAGGCGCTGGTTGTCGTTGTAGGGGCGGACGTGGCGGCGGAAGCTCTGGTCGCGGCGGTCGTCGTCGAGCGGGCTCCAGCACGAATCGGTGGGCGACAGGGGTTGGACGTTGTCGAATCCGTGCATCGCGGTCGGCGAAATCCTGCGGCTGCGTTGCGGCTTACCCATGGGCTGCGGTCCTCATCAGCGGGAAAACGGTCCGAAAGCGCGAAGCCTCCCGTCCTGAGGAGCGGGAGGCTTCGGTGCGGTTCGGATAGGCGCGAACGGCTGGCGGCGGGGGTGGCACGGCGTCGACCGGACCGATATCCGGCCCATGCGGCGAGGCACCTTGGCGAGGAAGCCATGACGGGTATGCCGCATCGGCGGAACCCCCTTGACCTGATGTCGACCAACCTTGATCCGAAACGTACAGGAACTTTGCGGGTTCCGCATCAAGTTTTTGCGCCATAAATCGGCAACATACACAATATGTAGAAAATTTGTGCAAGTTTTGCGGCAAATCGATTACGCCGCGGGCAAACGAAAAACGGGGGGCGAAGCCCCCCGTTCCCGGAGATCGGACCCGATCGCGTCAGGCGTCGAGGATCACCAGATTCTCTGCGGCTTCGCGGCCGCCGCGGCCGGCCACCAGCTCGTAGGAGAGGCGCTGGCCGTCGGCCAGGCTGCGCAGGCCCGCGCGTTCCACCGCCGAAATGTGCACGAACGCGTCCTTGCCGCCCTCATCCGGCTGGATGAAGCCGTAGCCTTTGGTGGTGTTGAACCATTTCACGGTCCCAGTCGCCATCGTCGTCGTACCTTCTGATCGTCGCGGAGCGGCCAAGCCCGCCCCTCGTTTTGTGGAGATTTGCTACCCGGCCGCGTGGCGCGCGGGCGGGAGCCCGTGTTTCAAGTGTGTGCCACGTTCGCCTGCGTCGGACAAGAGGAATTCACCCGAAACCCGCCCGTCCGGGCGGGGCCTCCGGGTGCGGATCCGGGGCGTGGGGGGAGAGGGCCTCGCGCGCCGCGGCGCGGATCTCGGCCACCACCGCATCGAGGATCGCCGGACCGCGCTCGCGGCGGTGCAACACCAGGCGGCGGCTGACCTCGTGCGGCGAGATGCGCAGCAACGCGCCCTCGGCCACCGGCGCACGCACCTGCGGCTCGGCGCAGAGGGCGTAGGCGATGCCTTGCCGCGCCGCCACCACGAATCCCTCCGAGGACGGCAGCACGTGATGCGGGAAGTCGCCCGGCCCGATGCGGTAGTGCTTTTCCAGAAACAGGTGGTGGAGTTCGTCGTGGCGGCCGTAGATCACCGCGGGTGCGCGCTTGAGCGCCGCGACGGTGACGCCGTCGGGGAAGAACCGTGCGACGAATTCGGGCGAGGCGACCGGGAAGTAGGTGAGCGCCCCGAGGCGGTACGACTTCAGCCCCTGCACGGCGTCGGCACGGGTGCCGACGCTCAGGAGCACGTGGCCGGATTTGAGGGTGTCGAGGGTGCGGGTCTCGTCGTCGAGCACGAGGTCGGAGAGCAGGCCGAAGCGGCGGAACAGCCGCGCCGGAACGTCGGCGAACCAGGTGGCGAGGCTGTCGGCGTTGACGGCGATGCGGATCCGTTCGAACTGCTCCGGCCCGCCGTCGCCCGCGTCGACGCGCAGGTCGCGTTCCATCAGCCGGGCGTTGAGGATGTACTGGAATACCCGGTCGCCCGCCGCGGTCGCCACCACCGGCTTCGAGCGTACCAGCAGCGGCTCGCCGAATTGCGATTCGAGGCGTTTGATGCGCTGCGACACCGCCGACTGGGTGAGGCCGAGGTCCTCCGCCGCGCGTTCGAAACTGCCGAGGCGGATCACCGCGGCGAGGGCTTCCAGACAGCGGGAGTCGAGCATTCTGAACCATTAGAAAAATTCATGATGGAGAATGATTTTACGCTCAACTTATGACGATGGCGAGCCCATCTTGTTTCCCGGACCGGAAAAATCCCAATCGTCCCGGCTTCCTGGAGGACCCCATGACCGCCTTCGTCTCCGCCTATGCCGCGGGCCTGATGCTCTCGGCCGGACTGATCGTCGCGATCGGCGCGCAGAACGCCTTCGTGCTCGGCCAGGGGCTGCGACGCGATCATCCGGTGACCACCGCGATGGTGTGCTCGGCGTGCGACGCGCTGCTGATCGGGACCGGCGTCGCCGGCGCCGGGATCGCCCTCACCGCGCACCCGGGAATGGCGCGTCTGCTCGGCGCTCTCGGCGGCGTGTTCGTGATCGTCTACGGCGTGCTGGCGGCGAAGCGCGCGATCGCGGGCGGCGACGAGGGGCTCGACGCCGGGGTCTCGGTGCGCGGGCGGCGGGCGGTGATCGGCGGCGCGCTGGCGGTCAGCCTGTTGAACCCGCATGCCTACGTCGACGCGATGCTGCTGATCGGCGGCGTCGCCGCGCAGTTTCCGGCGGCGGCGCGCCCGGCGTTCGCGGCCGGGGCGATGAGCGCCAGCGTGATCTGGTTCTTCGGTCTCGGTCTCGGCGCGGCGGCGCTGTCGAAAAGCCTCGCGACCCCCGCCACCTGGCGGATCGTCAACGCCGTCACCGCGGTGACGATGATCGGCATCGGTCTCCGGCTGCTGCACGGCCTCTGAGGCCGGTTACTTGCCGCCGTTGCGCTCCCGGAGCGCCTTGATGCGCTGCGTCAGGGCCTCGGAGCGTTGCTTCGCCCGTTCGGCTTCGAGCTTGCGCGGCTGAAAGGTGCCCTGGCGCGGTTGCACCGGCACCGCGGTCTTGGCGGCATTGGAGCGGAAGCTCGCCGTCGGCTCCGCCGCCACCGCGGGGGCGGCGAGGAGCAGGGCGGCGAGGGCGGGTACGAGAAAACGCATCGTGGGTCTCCGGTCGTCGATGCGCGAGCCTAGGTCCCCACCGGTGAGCAAACCGTTAAAGCGCGTGGATGCGGCCGATGAAGCCGTCGAGTTCGGTTTCGAGACGGCGCGACTGTTCGGTCAGTTCCGCCACCGTCGCCACCACGCCGTCCGCCGAGGCGGAGGCGGCGGCGATCGCCCGGGTCATCGCGCCCAGCCGGTCCGACACCGCGTCGGTGCCGTCGGCGGCGGCGGCGACGTGATCGCGGATCTCGGTGGAAGCGGCGGTCTGACGGTTCACCGCATCGCCGAGGTTGTGCGCCAGCGCCTCGATGTCGGCGACGTCGGCGCAGATCGCCGACATCGCGTCGACCGCCGCGGCGATGTCGGTCTGGATGCCTTTCACATGCACGTCGATTTCGGCGGTGGCGCGGCGGGTCTGCTGGGCGAGCTGCTTGACCTCGTCGGCGACCACCGCGAACCCCTTGCCCATTTCGCCCGCGCGCGCCGCCTCGATGGTGGCGTTCAAGGCCAGCAGGTTGGTCTTGTCGGCGATCTCGGCGATCAGTTCCACCACCTTGCCGATGCCGTGGGCGGCGTCGGACAGCGCCTTGACGCGGCCGGTGATCGCGGTCGCGCCGTCGCGGGCGCGGCGGATCGATTCTCCGGATTCGTCGAGGCGGCGGTCCACCGATTCGACGGTGCGCAACAGTTCGTCGGAGGAGGAGACGACCCGGCCCATGCTGTCGGCGGCGCGGCCGATGGTGGCCGCCATGTCCTCGCCCTGGCGGCGGGTGGTCTCGCTGTCGCGCGACAGGCCGCCCGCGTCGACGGCGATGCGTTCGGCGCTTTCGTGCACCGCCAGCGCCACCCGGCGCACGGTGTTCTCGAAGGAATCCGCCATCCGCCTCAGGGTTTCGCGGCGGTCGCGCTCGGCCGCTTCCTTGGTGCGCTGCTCCTGGGCGCGGATTTCCTCGATCTCGTGGGCGGTCTGCTTGAACACCGCGATCGAGCGCGCCATCGCGCCGATTTCGTCGCGCCGCGCCAACCCGGGAATGCGCACGCCGCGATCACCCGCGGCGAGGCCGTTCATCGCCGCGCGGATATCGGCGATCGGGGCGTGGATCGACCGCGCGATCGCGATCGCCAGCACGCCGAACAGGACGACGCCGATGCCGCCCGCCACCATCAGGGCGCGCGCGGTGCGGGCGCGCACCGCGCCGACGCGCTCGCGCGCCGCCGCAAGGTCGCGGCCGATCGCGTCCAGGCGGCTGCGGGCCTCGGCGCGGGCGGCGCCGAATGCCTCGGCGAGCGCGGCGTCGGACGCGCTGCGCTGGGTGACCGCCTCGACGTAGGCGCGCATCGCCGCGCCGTAGGCCTTGAGCGCGGCGCCGAGCTTCTCCCGGGTGTCGGCGCCGAACGGGCCGCCGGAGATCGCGAAGTCGAGTTCGTTGACGGTCTTGCGCAGGCGGCCCGCGTCGTCGGCCGAGGCGGTGACCAGGAACGACTGTTCGTAGCGCCGCAGCGCGCTCATCTTCGCCGCGATCGCGGCGACGTTGGGCCACTGCGTCAGTTCGGTCTCGATCGTCTGCGCCGCATCGCGCATGCCGCCGCGCAGGCCGTCGCCGTCGCCGAAGCCGATGCGGCTGCGGGCGTCGGCGGCGGCGGCGAACGCCGTGTCGAGCGTGCCCACGCGCGCCTGCAGGGAGCCGGTGGCGAGAGCGCAGGCGGCGTCGCGCGCCGCGGCGAAGGCCGCCTGTGCCGCCGCCGGGTCGCGGGCGAAGCCGACGTCGGCCACCTCCATGCGCGCCAGGTTGAGCTCGATGCCGCGCACCGCGTCGGCGTCGGCGCGCAGTGCGTCGGCCTCGGCCTCGGTGGCGCGGATGGTGCGTTCGGAAAGAACCTGGATCGCCGCCGCACCGCCCAGGAGCAGCAGGCTCAGCCACACCAGGGCGTAGATCCGGCGGCCGATGCGCACACCGGAGAGAAGGCGATCGATCGCGCCGTGACGCCGGGCGGGCGCGACCCGGCTTTCCCGTTCGAGGGCTTCGAGCGCTTCGGGAGTCAGAGTCTCGCCCGGCATCAGGGTCGGCACGAAGGAGTCGGTCATGGAAGTCCTACGGCAATGGCGTTCCCCCCACGGGTCGCCGCGCCCCCAATACACGGCGGAGGAGAGAGGTGGTCAACCGTGTCACGAATATTTCAAGGTTCTTGCAACCTATTCGTAATCATGCGCTGACGGGGCGATCGCGTGAACCGGTTGGCCAACCGCCGGTGGCGCGCTATCCTGGTGCGCCAACGAACAAGAGGAGGAAACGCGATGAGCGAAACCGCCCGCGCCGTGCGCGAACGCGCCGAGGAGCTGATGCCCCGCGCCGCCAATTGGCACGAATACCGTCGCCTGCTGGAGTCGGAAGGTCTGGTCGACCGCCTCGGCCCCGAGGGCCTGCAGGCGGTGCTGGCGGAGTGGAACCGCCGCGCGGCGGCGGCGCTCAACGATATCGAGCTGCGCGTCGAGCTGTGCTTCTGGGCCGACGGCGGCAGCTATGCGGCGCACCTGCGCGGTTATCAGGCGATTCCGCCCGCCGAACTGGTGGAGCAGGCGCGGGCGCGCGGCTGGTTCGTGCGCGTCGGGGCGAGCGGCACCGCCCTCGTCAACCCGCCGGGGGCGCGTCCGCTCACCATCCGCCTCGGTCCGGCGGCCAACTGATCAGAAGTTCCTGACCGCACGCAGCCAGCGTTCGCGTTCCGCTTCCGGCAGGGCGCGGAAGGCGGCGAGCCACGCCTGTTCGTCGTCGGCGAGGTCGGCGGGCGGCGGCGCGGCGGGCTCGGGCGGGCGCAAGTGCGCGGGCGGCGGCGCGCACAGCAGCAGCACCGTCATCGGGTCCATCTCCAGGCAGCGCGCCAGCGGCAGCAGTTCGGAGACATGGATGTCGCGCCGCCCGCGCAGGATTTCCGAGACGCGCGTCGGCGGCAGGCCGAGGGCCTGCGCGAGTTCGAGTTTCTTCTTGCCGAGTTCGGCGAGGCGGTCGGCGATCCAGGACTGTTCCATGCCGCGATGATACTCCGTGTCGCTCCCGGCGTGAAGACGAATATCGTGATTTTGTCCTGGACAAGAAATCCCGAATATCGTAATATCCATCCGTTGACGCCAAACCGGGAGATCGAACCATGACCCACATGCGCGACGACGTGAATGCCCTGGTCCGCCGTTTCGGCGGCCTGAGCGCGATGGCGCGGGCGCTCGGCCATGCCCACCCGACGACGGTGCAGGGCTGGCGCGATCGCGGCACGATTCCGCGCTGGAGAATTTACGAAATTCGGCAATCCAAGCTCGGGCGAACCGATGCGGAGATCGCGGGGCTGCTCGACCGCCTCGATCCCCGCGATCCGGTGGGGTGCCGCTACATCGCGGGCGACCCCAAGGGCGCGTGGTCCTACTGCAATCGCCCGCAGAAACCGGGTTCCGCCTACTGCGCCGAGCATCACGCGCTGTGCCGGGTGCCCGCCGACGACGCCGACGCGCTCGCCGAGATCGAGCGCGCCGCGGCCAGCGGCGACCGGCCGGAGCGCGGCTGATGGACTTTCCCGCCGCTCCGCCCGCCGCAATCAACCCGCTGTGGTACGCGGTGTTCTGCGACCCCGAGCCGCTGCCCGCGAACGCGCCGCTCCGAAACCGCGCCCTCTCGCGGGTGTTGCGGGCGCTCCTTCGCCCCGGGTTCCGGCACGTCTACGCGATGCGGCGGCTGCATTGCGGCGCGGGATGGCTGCTGTTCAACCCGCACTCGGCGTGCATCGACGTTCTCGAATTCGCGGGCGACGCCTTCGCCCGGCAGGTCTTCGCCGAAGCCGGGGCGGGGCGGTGCCGCGTCGTCGCCGTCGCTACTCGCCGCCCGGCGGCGTGGGTGCCGCGGCTGTCCGCCACCTGTGTTTCCGCCGTCGCCCACCTGCTCGGCGTGCCGTCCCGGCCGTGGACGACGCCGCGCGCCCTCTATCGTCAACTCCAGCAACAGGAGGTTTCCATGGGATCCGTTTTCTCGCCGCCCAAGCCCGACACCAAGGCCGCCGACGCGGCGGCGCGTCAGGCCAAGGAAGAGGCCGCCGCCCTCGAAGCCAGGAACCAGGCGCGGCTGCGCACGCTCAAGGCCGGGCAGTCGGGCCGTTCGCTGCTCGCCTACGACGGAACCGGCGAGGCGGGGGTGAAGACCACCCTGGGAGCCGGTTGATGACCGCCGCCCGCTTCTCCGAGCCGGTCCTGCGCCGCTTCGCCCGCGCCGAGGCGAAGCGGCGGATGTGGGACGACATCCTGCGCGAGACCTACCGCCTCGCGCTGCCCAACCAGGACGACGACGACGCCCACGCCCGCGGCGCGCGACGGGATTCCGAGATCTTCGACGGCACCGCGGTGCGCGCGGTGAAGTGGAAGCGCGCCAAGCTCCACGGCGATCTGTTTCCGCCGTTCCGCCACTGGACCCACTTCCTCCCCGAAGGGATCGACGCCGAGGGCTTCGACGAGGCCACCCAGCGCGCCTGGGGCGCTTTCGTCGAAACCGCCGAACGCCGCTTCCACGCGGCGATCGACCGCTCCAACTTCCATCTCGAAGTGCCGCTCGCGCTTGGCGACGCGTTGGTCTCGACCGGCGCGCTGCTGATCCACGAGGGCACGCCCGAGGACCCGCTGCGTTTCGAGGCGGTGCCGGTCGGCCAGGTGATTCCCGAGGAGAGCCCAGACGGCACCATCCGCACGGTGTTCCGCGCCTTCGACGTGCCCGGCCGCGATCTCGGCGCGCGCTGGACCGACGCCAAGCTTCCCGACGACGCGTCGCGCCGCGTCGCCGACGATCCCGACGCGCCGTTCGCGGTGATCGAGGCGACGCTGTGGAACCCCGAGCGTCGCGACTACGAGTACGCGGTGTTCCTGCGCGAAGGCGAACACCGTCTGGTGACGCGGCGCTACCGTACCTCGCCGTGGGTGGTGTTCCGCATCGACAAGGCGACCGGCGAGACGATGGGCCGCGGCCCGGTGCTCGACGCCCGCGCCGACATCGCCACCGCCAACAAGACCAAGGAGCTGATCCTCAAGAATGCGTCGATCGCGGTCACCGGCATCTGGCAGGCGGAGGACGACGGCGTCCTCAACCCCGCCAACATCAAGCTGGTGCCCGGCGCGATCATCCCCAAGGCGCCGGGCTCCGAGGGGCTGAAGCCGCTGGAGGCGCCGGGCAAGTTCGACGTCTCGCAACTGCTGCTGAAGGATCTTCAGGAGGGCATCGACGCGGCGATCAAGGGGCCGAGCCTGCCGCCGCCCGAAGCCACCGGCGGCCGCACCGCCTACGAGATCGGCGAACGTCGCTCCGACCAGATGGCGGTGGACGTGCCGATGAGCCTGCGCCTGCTGTCGGAGCTCGACTATCCGCTGGTGATGCGGTGCCTCGCGATCCTGATGAGCCCGGCGATGGCGGGCAGCGCCTACGCGATCGCACCGTTCCCGCTCGGCGGGCGCCGGGTGACGCCGGTGCCGGTGTCGCCGCTGGTGCGGTATCAGGACATCGCCGACGCCCAGGCGCGCAATCAGGCGCTGCTGCTGGCGATGCAGGTGGACGCCGAAACCACCCTCGGCCTCGTCGACCGCGAGCGCTACATCCGCGACTTCCTTGAAGCCCACGGCTTCAAGGCCGCGCACCTGAAGCCGCTCGCGCCGACGGGCGGGTTCGCGCCGCTGTTCGCCGAGATCAACCGGATGGAGGACACGCCGTGATCGTTCCGCCGTCTCCGGACGCCGTCCAGCACCTTTTCGCCCGCCTGTTCCGGGGCGACGACGGTGCCCAGGCGCTCGCCTATCTGCGCGCGCTCACGCTCGACCGTGCGATGGGCGCACACGTTTCGAGCGAACAGCTCTGGCATCTCGAAGGCCAGCGCCATCTCGCCCGCCACATCCTCAAGCTCGTCGAGCGCGGCAGCGCGCCCAACTGAAAGGACCGACCATGACCGAATTCGCTCCCGAAACCCCGCGCTCCGTCCGCTTCAAGGGCGAGACGCTGGCGATCCCCGACGCGTTCTGGGACGCCGAGTCCGACGCGCCGAATCTCGGCGCGCTGGTGAAATCCCACGCCGATCTGCGCCGCAAGCTCTCGGAAACTCGGCCCGAACCGCCCGAGAGCTACGACCTCGCCCTGCCCGAGGCGCTCGCCTCGCGGATCCGCGCCGACGCCGAGGATCCGCTCGCCAAGGGGGCGATGGACTGGGCGCGTCGCAACGGTCTCGGTCAGGAGGCGTTCTCCGAGCTCGCGTCGCTCTACTTCGGCCGCCTCGCCGAGGTCGCGGTCGACCCGGATGCCGAGCGCGCCAAGCTGCGCGAGAGCCTGGGCGAGCGCGCCGACGGCGAACTCGCGGGGCTCGGGCGCTGGGTCGACGGTCTGCTCGGCGACGTGATCGCCGAATCCGCCGAGCTTCACGGCGCCCTCGATCGTCTGACCGCCACCGCCGACGGCGTGATGCTGGTCAAGGCGATCAAAGACCGGCTCGGCGAGGCCGGGGTACCGTCGATGCGCGCGGCCGCGCCGAAAGGCCTCGACGCCGCCGCGCTCAAGGCGCTGCAGGGGTCGGAGGCCTACCTCGCGGGCGATTCCGCCACTCGCCGCCGCGTCGCCGAGGGGTGGGCGCGGCTGTTCCCCGAACGCGAGCGGTGATGCGCGAGTCTTGGCCTTTACTCGCATGAAACTGCGGGTTGCCGAGATCTGATCTCGGCCATGTCTATGGCCCGATTTGGGCACTATTCGCCCGATACTCGCCATATTCCGGCAGTAGACGGACGGGGTGGGACGTGCGAGCGCCCCACCCCGATTGCCCCGGGCGGCGGATTTCCTCCGCCCGGCGACGAGATCCGGCCGCAGAGCCCCACCCCGAGGTCCCCAACCCAGTGTTAGGTCACAGCTTCGGGGACTGCGGCCGGACACCTTCCTCCCCCCGCCCGACAAGCTTGTAGGCCGCCCGCCCGGGTTCGTGCTATGAACGCGGCGAGTTGGTGCGCGCTCGGGGGCGCGCGAAACCGAGGGGTCACGCATGGCAGATCTGTTTCCGTCCTTCGCGCGCAAGCGCGAGGCTCACAATTTCGCCGAGCAGACGCGCGCGCTCGACGCGCTGCGCCGCGCCGTGGGGACGCTCGACGCGGAGGCGCAGGAGCGCTTCCAGTGTCTCGTCGCCGACGTCGCCCGCACCGTCGCCTGGTCTGCCGGTCGGCGCGACTGGCTGTCGCTGCTGGAGGCGACGACGCGTAGCCAGGGCGAGGACTTTCCCGTCGCGATCCGCAAGATGGGGCTGGCGGAATCCCTCGAAACCTCGCTGTGGCTGACGATGCGCGCGCATCCGCAGCCGGTCGCGCGCCTCGCCCTCGGGTTGGTGGCGGTGCGCCTGCGCCTCGGCGTCGCCTGGGTGCACGAGCGGGTGCTGGCGGCGCGCGATCTCGCCGGAGCGATGATCCTCGACGCCTTCGAGACCGCCGAGCTGTCGCCGTCGGCGGTCGCCGAACTGTCCGCCGACGATTTCCGTGTCGGCGCATGGCCGGAAACCGGCGACCTGTTCGCGAAGCTGGAAGAGGTCGTGTTCGATCGCGGGATGGATCGCTTCGGTCCGCTCACCGCGCCGCTCGCGCCCAACCAGCCGTTTCGCGACGCCTTCGAGATCGATCCGCCCGCCGCAGGTCGCGCCGGCAGCCCGTGCTACGACCTTGCGCTGCGCAATACCAAGGAAACCGGGCCGAAGGGGGTGCGTGCCGAGGCGGCGAAGCTGTTCGGCGCGGAGATCGCCGAGGAGACCCTGCGGCGCAAGGGCGTCGACGTCGACGGCCGCACCCTGGTGTCGTTGCCGGAGGTGCTGACCCTTGCCGCGACGCTCTGGGGCGAGCAGCTCGCGCGCGATACCGCGCCGCTGATCGGCGAGGCCGCCGCCGCCGAGCTGCGCCGCCGCTGCCACGCCGCGCTCGCCTACGGCCGCGCCACCGCGCCCGCGTTCGTTCTGCTGGCGATGGTGTGCGAAAGCCGCTGGCTGGCGCTCGCGGGCGAAGCGCAGGGCAAGGCCGACGCCCTCGCCGAGTTCCTCGATACCGGCGGCAGTTGGCCGGCGGTGATCCCGCCGGAGGGGGTGACGGTGCGCGCCGCCGACGAAGCCGCCGAACCGCCCGCCAAGGCGATTCTCAAGCGCAACGAGTGGACCGGCCGCGAATTCAAATGGTATTGGGCCGCGGCGGTGATTTTGCTGATGCTCTACGGCTGGGCGGTGCAGGTCGGGTTGCTCTGAACCGGTTCCGCGATCTTCTATGGAAAACGCCGCCTTCCGGGGCGGCGTTTTCGCATTTCACAGGCCGAGATCTTCGATGCCCTTGAGGACCGTGGGGATGGTGCGGGTGAAGGCCTCGCCGTAGCCCTTCAACCAGTTGCCGATCCAGACCGGCCAGCCGCCCGCGGGCGCGGAGGCGGGCGGCGGGGTCCGTTCGAGCTCGGGCAGCGCCGCGACCAGGGTCGCGAGACCGTTCCAGAGTTGCGAACGTTCGCTGTCGTCGGGGCGCGGGAAGTTGCGCTTGAGCGCCGTCGCGTCGCCGCTGGCGGCGGCGAGCTGCGGCCGCGGATCGCCGTTGGGGGCGAGCGCGTCGCGCAGCGCCACGGCGGAATCCCACTCGAAGCGGGTGAGCATGCCGAGGGTGTAGAGCGCGCTTGCGGCCTCGCTCTTGGGTTCGGCCGCCTGGGCGAGGGTGCGCCAAACCTCGTAGCGCGCCAGCGGCTCGCGCATCCACAGGTCGATTTCCGCCGGGTCCATGGGCAGGGTCTGGCCCTGCGGCAGGCGGCGCACCTCTGCGATGCGACGCTCCATGAACGCCCAGCGCGCGTCGACCGCCTGGAAATAGCCCGCCACCGCGGCATGGATCGGCCCCACCACCGCCTGCGCCTCGGCGCTGCACCGGCCCTTCGCGCCGGTATCGGGCAGAACGTCGCCGGCGCGGCTCTTGAGGCGGGCGAGCAGTTCGCGCAGGCCGTCCTCGGCCGAGGCGAGCTGCTGCTGGCGTCCCGGGTTGCCGCGCGCCGCCGCGACCTGGCCGACGATGTGGCTGGCGCCGATCTCGATGCGGTAGAGGCCGATCACCAGGTTGAGCCGCTCGCGCATCGCGCTGCGGCAGGCGTCGTCGAGCGGTGCGGCGAGGGCGGGGGCGAGCCCGGCCAGCAGCGCGAGCGCCGCCGCGAAAACTCCGAGTCCGATCCGGCGCATCCTGTCCTCCCGTTGGTTGCGGCTGTCGGAGCCTCGGCCTCCCTGCCGCCGCTGTCAACCGCCGATCCCGACGCGGATCTACGTTTTGCGTATAACTTATTGAAAATAAAGAAAATTGTTGACGTCGGCGGGCGAGTCCGGCATAATCTGCGGCATCATGCGCAAGGGGCTCGGCCCCCGCGCCGTCCGGCATATCACTGGCACAGACCCGGACGTATCGGCCTTCACCGCCGCCGCCCCGCAACGGGCGGCGGACCGAGGGCCGCGGAACGCCCTCGGATTTCGGCAACGATCGCGAGGGCTATCTTCCATGAGCGTTTCGATCACCCAGGCCTTCATCAAGCAGTACGAGACCGACGTTCACGTCGCCTACCAGCGGATGGGCGCGAAGCTGCGCAACGCCGTCCGCTCCAAGACCAGCACCACCGGCGCCGCCACGGTGTTTCAGAAGGCGGGCACCGGCGTCGCCGCCACCAAGAGCCGCCACGGCATGGTGCCGGTGATGAACATCGAGCACACCCAGGTGGAGTGCGCGCTCGAGGACTATTACGCGGGCGACTGGCTCGACAAGCTCGACGAGATCAAGACCAACGTCGACGAGCGCAAGACCCTGGTCGACGCCGGGGCCTACGCCCTCGGCCGCAAGACCGACGAGATGATCCTCGCCGCCGCCGCGGGGGCGGCGAAAGTCGTCGGCGACTACGCCGACGGCCTCTCCAAGGGTCTGCTGCTCGCCGCGTTCGAGACCCTGAACGCCGCCGACGTGCCGGACGACGGCCAGCGCTTCGGCGTCGTCGGGCCGCACCAGTGGAACGAACTCCTCAACATCGACGAGTTCGCGTCCTCCGACTTCGCCTCCGACGCCTTCCCGTGGCTGAAGGGCACCGAGAGCCGCAAGTGGCTCGGCATCACCTGGATGATGCATTCGGGCCTGCCGCTCGACGGCGCGCGGCGGGACTGCTTCCTCTGGCACAAGACCGCGATCGGCCACGCCATCGGCGCCGACGTGCAGTCCGACATCACCTGGCACGGCGATCGCGCCGCGTGGTTCGTCAACAACATGATGAGCCAGGGCGCCTGCCTGATCGACGCCGCCGGGGTGGTGAAGATCGCGGTCGCCGACACCGCGCAGATTCTCTGACCCTCATCCGGAAAGGACCCTGACATGGCCTTCGACAAGACCCGGCTCGAACTTCTCGCGGGCGGCGGCGCGACGCTCTCGCTCTATGCCTACCGCACCGCCGTCGACACCAGGGCGGAGGTCGACGCGGCGGGCTACTTCGACGCCGCCGCGCCGGTGCTGCGGGTCGGCGACTACGTGTTCGTCGCCGCCGCCGACGGCTTCGGCGTCGCGGTGGTCAACGCCAACGCCGCGGGCGCGGTCGACCTCGCCGACGTGCTCGCCGTCGGTGCCGCCGACGCCCGCTGAACCCGTGCCGGCGGAGCGGGGATCTTCCCGCTCCGCCGCCCAACCCCGCACAGGGAGGCCCGCCATGGCGATGTCCGCCATTCAACTCAGCGCCCGCGCGCTGCTTGCGATCGGCTGCGAGCCGATCTCCGGTTTCGACGACGGCACCGCCGAGGCGGACGTCGCCGGACTGCTCTATCCCGGCGTGCGCGACGCGCTGCTGTCGGCCTATCCGTGGAGCTTCGCCACCGCGCAGCGCGCCCTGGCCGAGGTCGCGGCGCAACCGGTCGCCGATTTCTCCCATGCCTTCGCGCTGCCCGAGGATTTTCTCCGCGCGCTGTCGGCGGGGCACGCGGGCAGCCAGCGCGGCCGCGGCGTCTCCTACCGCATCCACGAGCGGCGTATCCATACCGACGCGGCGGCGATCGTGCTGACCTACGTGTTCCGCCCCGACGAGCGTACCTTTCCGCCGTTCTTCGATCAGGCGCTGATCGCCCGGCTCGCCGCCGAGTTCTGCCTGCCGCTCACCGAGAACACCGCGCGCAGCGAACTTGCCGCCAAGCGCGCCGAGGCCGAATTCAAGCTCGCGAAGTCGGTCGACGCGCAGCAGCAGACCCCCAACCGGTTCGAGGACTTCACCCTGCTGGAGGTGCGGCGATGACGCAGCGCGCGATGACGGTGCAGAGCAACTTTTCGGCGGGTGCGCTCGACCCCCACCTTGCGGCGCGCACCGACGTTTCCGCCTATGCCCAGGGCGGCGCGGAGCTCACCAACGTGGTCGGCCTGCCGCACGGCGGCGTCACCCTGCGCGGCGGCCTCGCGCGCTTCGCCGAGTTGGCCGAGGGCGGGGAGGCGGCGCGTCTGCTGCGCTTCGAGTTCTCCACCGATCAGGTCTACCTGCTGGTGGTGCGGCCGCTCGCGATCGACGTCTACCTGCCCGACGGCGCGCGCACTGCCACCGTCGCGACGCCCTACGCCGCCGCCGAGGTCGCCGCGCTCGCCTGGACTCAGAGCCTCGACACCCTGATCCTCGTCCACCCCGACCATCCCCCCGCGAAGCTGATGCGTCAGGGCTCGCATTCCGACTGGACCCTCGCCGACCTCGTGCTCGCCAACGTGCCGAAGCACGATTTCGGCAGCGGCGCGGAGCCGGTGTGGTCGGCGGCGCGGGGCTGGCCGCGCTCGGTGTTCCTGCACCAGGGGCGGCTCTACTTCGGCGGCTCACGCGCCCGGCCGCAGACCGTCTGGGGCAGCCGCGCCAACGCGTTCTTTGACTTCGCCAGCACCGACGAGGCGCTCGACGACGAAGCGGTGGAGGTCACGCTCGACAACGACCGGGTGTGCGCGGTGCAGCAGCTCTATGCCCTCGACGCGCTGTTCGCCTTCACCTCGGGCGGGCTGTTCGCGCGCGACGCCGAGGCGATCGTGACACCCTCGGCGTTCACCTTCCGGCGATCCTCCGAGGTGCCGACCGCCGCCGCCCGGCCCGCCGAGATCGACGGCTCGGTGCTGTTCATCCGCGCCGACGACGGCGGCCACAACACCGTCTACGAGGTGGTCTACGACTACGAGATGCAGAGCCACCGCGCCGAGGACATCGCGCTTCTCGCGGGGCATCTGATGCGCCACCCGGTCGACATGGCGGCGCGTCTCGGCAACGAGGCGGACAGCGCCAACCACCTGTTCGTCGTCAACGGCGACGACGGCTCGGTGGCGGTCCTCAACTCGCGCAAGAGCCAGAAGATGACCGGCTGGACCCTGCTCGTGACCGCCGGACGGGCGACCCGCGTCGCGGTGGTCGGCGGCGTGCCGTACGTCCTGGTGCGCCGCGAGATCGCCGGGGCGCCGCGCTGGTTCGTCGAGCGTCTCGACCCGGCGTTCCGCCTCGACGGCGCGGTGCGCCGCACCGCCGCCGCGCCGACCGAAACCTGGGAAGGTCTGGAGGACTTCGAGGGCGCGACCGTCGATCTGATCGGCGACGGCGCGCCGCTCGGCGCGGCGCGGGTGGAGGGCGGCCGGGTTCGTACGCCTTATCCGGTCGCCGAACTCGAAGTCGGCTTCGCGTTCGACTGGGCGGTGGAGACGATGCCGGTGGCGACCTCCGGCGAGGGGGTGGTCGGCGGCCGCCATCGCATCACCCAGGCGGCGATCCGCCTGCATCGGTCCGCCGGAGTTCGCGTCAACGGCAGGGTGCTGCGCGGCCACCGCTTCGGCGACACCGTGCTCGACGTGCCGCCCGAGCCGGTCACCGGGGTGCGCACCGTGCGCTTCCTCGGCTGGCGCGGCGGCCGCGCGGGCGGCGAAGGCGCGACGGTGCGCCTCACCGGCACGTCGCGACTGCCGGCGACGATCCTTTCGGTGGTTTCGGAGGTCGCGCAGTAGCGACCGCAACAGGAGGACAGAACATGGGCATGGATCCGTTGAGCCTGGGAGCCGGCGCGTTCGGCGTCGCGAATCTGGTCGGCCGGAGCGACGCGGCGTCCGCGCAGGCGAAGCAGCAGAAGGCGCGCGACGCGCTCGTTCTCGCCGAGCGCCGCCGCGACCAGCAGAGCGCGCTGGAAAAGACGCTGGCGCGTCAGAACGCCGGGTTCGCCGCGAACGGCGTCGATCCGGCGTCGGGATCGGCTCTCGGGCTCGCACGGGGGGCGGAAAGCCGCACCGCACGCGATCTTGCGCTGATCGACGCGGATGCCGCGTTTCACGACCAGGGCCGCGAAACCGGGCTGTCGAGTTCGCTTCTGAATCTCGGGCAGAGCGGCGTGGGGCTGGCGGGCCGGGTCGGCTCGCTTTGGGGCCGCTGGCGCTGAGGGGCAAAGCCTTAGTTCCCGCTACGCAAAACGGTGTCTTGTGAATAGTCGGCTTTTGCACGCAAAGCTAAAATAGCGTCGTAAATTATCAATTATTGAACGCATATCCGGATTTGCGATGCGGGAGTCTTTGCGAATAAGCGTTTTGTTGCGGAGTTCCAGGTTGAGTGGCGCGAGGATCGCACGTAATGCTAGCCGAATATTTCATAGATCTCGCTTTAAGCGGGCATGGACACGGAGGGAAACTATGAACGGTTCGGCGGAGCTCTGGCTGGAATTCGCGCTCGACGCGGTGGAGGGGCCGGACGATCTCGACGCCCGGCTCGACCTCGCGATCGAGTCCGCGGCGGCATCGGCGGGGGCGGCGGCGCGCCTTGCCGCCGCCCTCGGCATCGGGCTTGCCGATCTACGCCGCCGCGCCGGGGTGCCGGTCGCGGCGGCGGTCGCGGCGGCGCGTCTGTCGCTGATCGAGGCGGCGCTGGCGGAGTGTCTCCGGTGCGCCGAGGCCGGCGACGGCCCGGGGCTGCGGCATGCGGTCGCGGTATGCGCCGCGTTGCAGTGGGACGCCCTCGGAGACGCTACCGCCAGTGCGCTCGCATTTCTTCGGCGAGAGGCGGTGACGCCGTCCGCCGACCGTCTCGCCGCCGCGGTGTGCGCCGCGGCTCCTCTCGACCGTCGCGCCGCGCTCGCGCGGATCCGCAGCCTCGCCGTCGCGGCGGCGGCGGCGGCCTGAGCGTCTTTCCGGAAGGAGATTTCCATGAGCGACCATATCCGCATCGGCGATATCCGCCCGCGCATCCAGTACGTCGGCAACGGCGCGGTGAAGACCTTCTCGTTTCCCTTCCCGATCTTTGCCGAAAGCGACCTTACGGTGTTTCGCGACGCCGAGCCGTGCCTCGACGGTTTCGACGTGAACGGCGCGGGCGAGAGCGGCGGCGGCGGCGTCACCTTCGACGCGCCGCCGCCCGCGGGCAGCGTGATCACGCTTGCGCGGGCGGTGCCGATCGCCCGCACCACCGATTTTCAGGACGGCGGTACCTTCCGCGCCGGGGTGATCAACGAGGAGCTCGACCGCCTGGTGTGCATGGCGCAGCAGTTGCGCGAGGAACTGGAACGCACGGTCCGGCGGGCGCCGGCCTCGGTTTCGACCGGAGCGTTGACGTTGCCCGATCCGGTGCCGGGGCGGGCGCTGAAGTTCGCCGCCGACGGCGCCCTGATCGCGTCGTTCGGCGATCCCGACGGCGCGCAGCTTGCCGCTTCCGGTCACGCCGAGGCGGCGGAGGTGGCGCGTGCCGCGGCGGAGGCGGCACGCGATCAGATGCTGGCGCTCTACGACGAGTTCGACGATCGCTATCTCGGCGTCAAGTCCGTCGACCCCGCCACCGACAACGACGGCAGTCCGCTGTTCCCCGGGGCTCTCTACTTCCGGCAGTCCGAGCCGGACGGCCCCGGTGCGATGATGGTCTACACCGGCGTGGCGTGGGTGGCGGCCTACGTGGCGGGCGACAGCGTGCTCACCACGTCCAATCTGGTGGCGACGATCTCCGCTTTCGCACCCGCCGACAAGGCGGCCGCGCGCGCGGGCCTCGACGCGGCCTCGGTCGTCGACGCGGATGCGCTGAGGGACGTCGCGCCGCAGGCGAAGGCGTCCGCCTACGTGCTCGCCCCCGTCGATCGCGGCCGCAGCGTCGATACCGTTGCGGACGTCGCCGTGCCCGCCGACGCCGTCGCGCCGTTCCCGGTCGGCGCGGTGGTGACGGTCACCAATCTCGGTCCCGCGGCGATCGCGATCTCGCCCCAGGCGGGCGTCACCCTGCGTCAGGCGGGCACCGCCAACGCCGGTGCGCGCACCCTTCTGGGCTACGGCATTGCGACCCTGCGCAAGGTCGCGGCGGAGACGTGGTTCGTCGCCGGCGCGGGGCTTTCGTGATGAGCGGCGCGATGCAGATGCTGATCGCGGCGGCGGACGGCGGCTTCGTCTTCGCGCCGACGATTTCCGGCAGCGTCACCAACTACACCCTGCGAAGCGCGGCGCTCGCCGCCGGGTGGGACGGAGTGTTGCCGCTGATCGCCACGGTCACGGTCGCCGAAGGGGCGGTGGTGGGTTCGACGGGCGTCGATGCCTACGCCTTCGATACCGGAACCGGCTTCCCCGCCGGATCGCGGCTGACGCTCCTCAATCGCGGCCACATCGTCGGCGCGGGCGGGTACGGCGGCCCGGGCGCGCGGGGCACGCGCTCCGCCGGTTTTCCGGGTGGCGTCGGCGGACCCGCGCTGCGCGCCCAGGCGACGCTCGCGATCGTCAATGCCGGGGTGATCGGCGGCGGCGGCGGCGGTGGCGGCGGCTCGGGGCGGCATTGGGCGGACGCCGAGGTCTACGACAGCGCTCCCGGTGGGGATGGCGCGGGATATATCGGGTATTCGCTGATTGCCGGAAGCCCGGGCGGAACCTGGCGGGGGGCGGCGGGCGGCGCGGGCGGTGGGCTCGGTCAGGCGGGAGAGCCGGGGTCGCAGACGATCGGTGGGACCCCGGGCTATGGCGGCGCGGCCGGTGCGGCGGTGGTCGGCGACGCGTGGATCGTCTGGAACGCGACCGGCACCCGCCTCGGGAGCGTATCGTGATCGCGCGGGTGCCGCCGCGCTGCCCCGCGCCGCCGCCGGGGCCACGCTGCCCGCTCGCCGACATCGCGGCGAAGGAGGCCGCCGACGCGGCGGTACGCAAGACCTTCGCGATTCTCGGCGTCGACGTCGGCGACCCGGAAAGCGTGGCGACGCTGCAAAGCGATCTCCGCTTCGGCCGAGCGATGCGCGAGGCGGCGGGCGATCTCGCCGCCGACGTTCGCCGCACCGCGACGCGGGCGGTGCTGATCGCGCTCGCGGTGCTTGTCGGTTACGGCATCGCCGATTGGGGGCGCCGTCTGTTCGGCCATTGAGGGAGAGATGAGATGGACATCGCACGGATGAAGGCGGAGCTTCGCCGCGACGAGGGCGAACGGCTCAAACCCTATCGCGACACCGTGGGCAAGCTGACCATCGGCGTCGGCCGCAATCTCGACGACGTCGGCATCACCGCCGCGGAGGCCGACGTGCTGCTGGAGACCGACATCGCCGCCGCCGCCGCCGGGCTCGACCGGGCGCTGCCGTGGTGGCGCGGGCTTTCCGAGGTGCGCCGCCGCGCGCTTCTCAACATGGCGTTCAATCTCGGGGTGCCGCGGCTGCTGGGGTTTTCGGAAATGTGCGCGGCGCTCGCGCGGGGCGACTTCGCCCAGGCCGCCGACGCGGCGCTCGACAGCCTCTGGGCGCGGCAGGTGGGGGCGCGCGCCGGGCGTATCGCACGGATGATTCGGGAGGGCTGAAACATGGCATTCGGCATCGACGACGCGATCGCGGCGGGTTTGCGGATCGTCGACAGGTTCGTGCCCGACCCGGAGGCGAAGATCCGGGCCGAGGCGGAGTTGCGCGCGTCCCTGCTGGCCTGGGATCAGGGGCAGCAGGCGACCAACACCGCGGAGGCCGGTTCGGCGACCTGGTTCGTCGCCGGGTGGCGGCCGTGGATCGGCTGGGTGTGCGGCGTCGCGCTGGCGGTGCAGTTCGTCTTCGGACCGCTCGCGGTGTGGGCGTGCGATCTGCTGGGATCGCCGATTCAGGCGCCGCCGCCGCTCGATGACATGCTGTGGGAGCTGATGTTCGGCATGCTCGGTCTCGGCGGCCTCAGAACCTTCGAGAAGGTCAAGGGGGTGTCGAAATGAGGAGAAGGGGCGGGCGAAGGTCCGCCCCTTCGGTTCAGGCGGCGATGCTGTCGAGCAGCGCGCCGAAGGTGGCGCTGCCGAGCTTGCCCGAAAGCGCGGTCACCGAGCTGCCGTTCGCGGCGGCGCGCTCGGCGGCGGAAACCACGCCGTCCTCGTTGGTGTCGAGCGGGTCGTAGCTCTCGCTGCCGCCCGCACCGCCCGCGCCACCCGCTGCGGCGGAGGTAGAGGCGGTTTCGCTCGATGCGGCTTCGGTGGTCGCCGCGTCGGTTTCGGTTTCGAGGGCGGCGAGCGCAGTGTCCAGCTCGTCCTCGCTGATGGTGCCGTCGCCGTCGGTATCGATCGAAGCGAATAGATCCGAGATCGCTGTGTCATCTTCCGGCGGCGGTGGCGGCATGGCTTCGGCCAGTTCGTCTTCGCTGATCGCGCCGTCGCCGTCGGTATCGATGTCGTCGAAGCTCAGTGTGTTCGCCGCATCGCCGCTTTCGCCGCTCTCCTGAGTGGAGATCAGCGTCGAAGCGGTGGCGGCCGCGAACTGGTCGGCGAAGCTCGAAAACTCGACTTCGGAGATCTGTCCGTCGCCGTCGCTGTCGATCGACGAAAACAGGTCGCCGATTGCGGATCCGCCGGACGCGGAGTTCGACGACGTACTCTCGGTGGCGGAGGTCTGGCTCGCCTCGGCGCGCATCTGTTGCAGAAGCTGCATCAGCAGCGACTGCGAAGACGAGTCCGTGGACGAAATGCTCGTCATGTCTCTCTCCTCTCGTTGCGGGGCGCTCGACAAGAGGCCCCCGGGGGAGAAACGCGCGGCGGCGTCCGCGACTGTCGCCGGAAAAGTGTATCAAAACGTACGCATGAAAAAGGGGACCGGCGCTGGCCGGTCCCCCTTTTCGTGCCGATCCAGCGGGATCAGACCGAATAGTACATTTCGTATTCGACCGGGTGCGGGGTGTGCTCGAAGTGGAACACCTCTTCCCAGCGCAGGTTGATGTAACCCTCGATCAGGTCCTTGGTGAACACGTCGCCCTTGGTGAGGAAGTCGTGATCGGCCTCGAGCGACTGCAGCGCCTCGCGCAGCGAGCCGCAGACGGTCGGGATGCCCTTGAGCTCCTCGGGCGGCAGGTCGTAGAGATCCTTGTCCATCGGGTCGCCGGGGTGGATCTTGTTCTGGATGCCGTCGAGGCCCGCCATCATCATCGCGGTGAAGGCGAGGTAGGGGTTCGCGGTCGGATCCGGGAAACGGATCTCGATGCGCTTCGCCTTCGGACTGGTCGCATACGGGATGCGGCAGGAGGCGGAGCGGTTGCGCGCCGAGTAGGCGAGCAGCACCGGAGCCTCGAAGCCCGGGATCAGGCGCTTGTAGGAGTTGGTGGAGGGGTTGGTGAAGGCGTTGAGCGCCTTCGCGTGCTTCATGATGCCGCCGATGTAGTAGAGCGCCATCTCGGAGAGGTCGGCGTAGCCCGAGCCCGCGAACAGCGGCTTGCCGTCCTTCCACAGCGACTGGTGGCAGTGCATGCCCGAGCCGTTGTCGCCGATGATCGGCTTCGGCATGAAGGTCGCGGTCTTGCCGTAGGAGTGGGCGACCATGTGCACGACGTACTTGTAGATCTGCATCTGGTCGGCGGCGTTGATGAGCTTGTCGAACTTGCAGCCCAGCTCGTGCTGCGAGGTCGCCACCTCGTGATGGTGCTTTTCGATCGGCAGGCCCATCTCACCCATCACGGTGAGCATCTCGGCGCGCATGTCGGAGGCCGAATCCACCGGCGGAACCGGGAAGTAGCCGCCCTTGACGCGCGGACGATGGCCGGTGTTGCCTTCCTCGTACACCTTACCGGTGTTGTAGGCGCCTTCCATCGAATCGATCTCGTAGCCGATCTTGTTCATCTTCACGTCGAAACGGACGTCGTCGAAGACGAAGAACTCGGCTTCCGGGCCGAAGAAGCAGGTGTCGGCGATGCCGGTCGACTGCAGGTAGGCGATGCCCTTCTTCGCCACGCCGCGCGGGTCGCGGCTGTAGGGTTGGCCGGACGACGGCTCGAGCACGTCGCAGAACAGGATGAGCTGCGGCTGGGCCGAGAACGGATCCATCACCGCGGTGGCGCAGTCGGGCATCAGCGTCATGTCGGATTCGTTGATCGCCTTCCACCCGGCGATGGACGAGCCGTCGAACATGATGCCGTCGTTCAGCATGTCTTCGTCGACGGTGGAGACGTGCTGGGCGGTGTGGTGCCACTTGCCGCGCGGATCGGTGAAGCGGAAATCGACGAACTGGACGTCGTTTTCCTGGATCATCTTGAGGACGTTTTCAACGGACATGATGCTTCCCTCGTGAAGTGCCGTTACGCGTAAGACCGATGGTGCGGCGTTCCCCCTGCCTGCACGATGCCTTGGCGGGTGGCGCGCCGCCGTTGGTTTTCCAAGGCCCGAACTCTTGCCGTCGGCCCGCGGGTGCGGGCTGCGGGCAAGTCTTTTGAAACTAGATCGCCTCCGCGCCGGTCTCGCCGGTGCGGATGCGGATCGCCTCCTCGACCGAGGAGATGAAGATCTTGCCGTCGCCGATGCGGCCGGTCTGCGCCGCCGACTGGATCGCCTCCACCGCGCGCTCGACCTGACCGTCCTCGACCACCAGTTCGACCTTCACCTTGGGGAGGAAGTCGACCACGTATTCGGCGCCGCGGTAGAGCTCGGTGTGGCCTTTCTGACGTCCGAAGCCCTTCGCCTCGATCACCGTCATGCCCTGGAGGCCGATGTCGTGCAGGGCCTCTTTCACTTCGTCGAGTTTGAAGGGTTTGATGATCGCTTCGATTTTCTTCATGAGGTCCGCTTTCCGGTTTCTCTCGCGCCGGCTGGGTGGAAGGCCGAAGACCGTCCGTCGCTTGCTCTAACGGGCGCCGGCGGTCTTGGGAGGACACTGTGCGTGCTATGAAATGCATGCGGCGTGCCAACCGCCCGGGGGTGAGGCTGCCGCGCGTCCGTCACGGTTTACCGGGGCGGCGCGGCGGCGGCGGGGGAGGATGCTGCTCAATCTTGCGGCAGGTTGCCGAAACGATGGTCAGCGGCGGGGGTGAGGGCCTGGAGGAATTGCGCCAGCGCGGCGACGCGCGGAGCTTCCACTAGGTTGAGGATTTCGCGGCCGTGGCGGTGCTGCCGGACCAGGCCGGCGCGCACCAGGGTGTTGAGATGGTGGTTCAACGTCGAAGCCGGGGTGTCGAGCATCGCCTGGAGGGTGCCGACGTTCACGCCGTCTCCCGCCGCGCCGACGATCAGGCGGAACGCGTGCAGACGGGTCGGGTTGCCGAGGGCGGCGAGCGCCGCGACGGCTTCCGCGCCGTTGAGGGCAGGGCTCGGGGTATCGCCGACGATGGGGCGTGGCACAGCGGTCATGGCGGTCCTTCCGTGAACGGGATGGTCGGGAATCCTTCCGGCGGGACCCATGGTCTAGCCCGGTCGGCACGGTTGTTCAAGCCCTTCGCGGACGGTGGCGGAGAAGGTGCGCGACCGCCGGAATTGCGGCACAATTGCGGTGCACTGGACAAAATATCTTGGACTCTCAGTCGATCGATAGTATCGTAGCTGAGCGCCGCGGTATCGCCGTGGTGGTATATATGCATCGCTCCTGATTTCGCCGGGAACGGCGTAGCAGGATCGCGGGGAACTGACGCACCAATACTGCCATACTTTCCTACAGGTATGGCCCTGGCCTTAATCGTGTGGACGCGGCCGGGTTTGGAATTCATTTTTGAACCTGCGTAATATTATTCCCCGTTTCCGGCCGTCGGAATTGCGGCCGGGTTTTCGGTGCTCCGCTGTCGGGGCCAGGCGACGGACCTTCCGGTCCGGGTGTGGGCTCGATGCTTCGACGACAGACTCCATCAAGGAGAGCACACATGACACTCAAGACAACCATTAGCGTTCTGGCCGCCGGTCTCTGGGCCGCCGTGCCGGTTGCCGCCGAAGCCGCCGCGCCGAAGTGCGAGGTCGACCGTCCGGTGGTGCTTGCCGGGCTCGACTGGGATTCGAACACATTTCAAAACGCCGTGGTGAGCTTCATTCTCGACAAGGGCTACGGCTGCAAGACCGAGCAGATTCCCGGCAGCACGATTCCGCTGCTCAACGGCATGGCGCGCGGCGATATCGACGTGACCATGGAAATGTGGTCCGACAACATTCCCGATGCCTGGGCCGAGGTGGAAAAGGCCGGAAAGGCGGTGAAGCTCGGGGTCAGCATTCCCGACGCGGAGCAGGGCTGGTACGTGCCCCGCTATGTCGTCGAAGGACCGGATGCGCCCGCTCCGGGGCTGAAGTCGGTCTCCGACCTGCCGAAATACAAGGATCTCTTCCGCGATCCCGAGGAGCCCTCGAAGGGCCGCTTCTACAACGGCATCGCCGGCTGGGGCGCCGAGGTGGTGAGCACCAAGAAGCTCAAGGCCTACGACCTCGAAAAGGATTTCACCAACTTCCGCCCCGGCACCGGCGCGGCGCTTTCCTCTGCGATCGCCTCCGCCTACAAGCGCAAGAAGCCGATCTTCTACTATTACTGGGGCCCCACCTGGGTGATGGGGATGTACGACGGCGTCAAGCTCGAAGAGCCCGCCTACGACAAGAAGATCTGGGACGAGATGGCCGACGCCAAGGATCCGAAGCGGGCGGTCGCCTTCCCGCTGATGAAGGTGGACGTGGCTGCAAACACAGCGTTCATCAAGAAGGCTCCCAAGATCAAGGAATTCCTCACCAAGTACCGTGCCTCCAACGCGATGATCTCGAAGGCGTTGGTGAAGATGCGCGAGGTCGGCGGTCAGGACGCCGCGCAGACCGCCGCCAAGACCTTCCTCAAGGCGCAGAAGGACGTCTGGACCCAATGGGTCCCCGACGACGTCGCGAAGCGCGTGGAAGCGGCGCTCTGACATCCGACGGGGGTTCCGCGTCGCGGAACCCCTTCCTCTTGATCGGACAGGTGCATGGATATCTTTCTGGATTTCGGTCCGGCGATCGCGGATGCGGTCAACCGGGCCGTTGATGATTTGGTCATTCGCTACGGCGATAGTTTCGAAACCTTCTCGAACGGAATGCTCACGGTGCTGGTGGCGCTCGAAGGCTGGTTGCGCAGCCTGCCGCCGCCGGTGGTGCTGATCGCGGTGGCGGCGATCGCTTACGTCGCGTCGCGTCGCGTCGCGCTTGCCGTCGGCGCCGCCCTCGGGATGTGGCTGATCGGCTCTCTCGGCCTGTGGCAGCAGGCGATGCAGACGATCGCGATCATGAGCGTGGCGGTCGGTCTCTCGACGGTGATCGGCCTTCCGGTGGGGGTGCTGATGGCGCGCTCCGACCGGGTACGCGCGGCGGTGCTGCCGCTGCTCGACCTGATGCAGACGATCCCGAGCTTCGTCTATCTCATTCCCGCGGCGATGCTGTTCGGCCTCGGCAAGGTGCCGGCGATTCTCGCCACCGTGGTCTACGCCGCGCCGCCGCTGATCCGCCTCACCGATCTCGGCATCCGGCTCGTCGACGCCGAGGTGCTGGAGGCGTCCCGCGCATTCGGCGCGACGCGGATGCAGATGCTGTTCGGAGTGCAGCTGCCGCTGGCGCTGCCGAACGTGATGCAGGGCATCAATCAGACGATGATGATGGCGCTGGCGATGGTGGTGATCGCCTCGATGATCGGCGCGCGCGGCCTCGGCGAGACCGTTCTGCTCGGCCTGCAACGCAACGACAGCGGCCAGGGCGCGCTCGGCGGCCTTGCGATCGTCGCGCTCGCGATCGTCTTCGACCGCGTTACCCAGGCGATCGGCCTGCGACTGCAGAGCCGCGGCGCGCGGCGCGGTTGAGGAGGGGCGAAGCATGGCATTGATCGAAGTTCGCGGCGTTTCGAAGGTCTTCGGGCCGAAGCCGCAAAGCGCGTTGCCGCTGATCGCCGCCGGGCGCAGCAAGGCGGAGATTCTCGCCGAGACCGGCCATTCGGTCGGTCTGCGCGAGATCGATCTCGACATCGAGGCGGGGCAGATCTTCGTCGTGATGGGGCTTTCGGGCTCCGGCAAGTCGACGCTGATCCGTCACCTCAACCGTCTGATCGACCCCACGGCGGGCGAGATCCGCTTCGACGGCGACGACATTCTCACCTACGACCGCAAGGCGCTGATCGGGTTCCGGCGCGAGAAGATGAGCATGGTGTTCCAGCACTTCGGCCTGCTGCCGCACCGGACGGTGGCCGACAACGTCGCCTACGGGCTCGAAATCCAGGGCGTCCGCCGGTCCGAACGCCGCGCCCGGGCGGAGGAATGGCTGGACGCGGTGGGTCTGGCGGGCTACGGCCCGAGCATGCCCGACGAACTGTCGGGCGGCATGCGGCAGCGCGTCGGCCTCGCCCGCGCGCTCTGCACCGATGCCGAGGTGCTGCTGATGGACGAGGCGTTCAGCGCGCTCGATCCGCTGATCCGCTCCGACATGCAGGACCAGCTCACCGCACTGCAGGCGCGGCTGCGCAAGACCATCGTCTTCATCACCCACGATCTCGACGAAGCCCTGCGGCTCGGCGACAAGATCGCGATCCTCAAGGACGGCGCGCTGGTCCAGGTGGGCACGCCCGCGGAAATTCTCCTCCACCCCGCCGACGGCTACGTCGAATCGTTCGTGCGCGACGTCAATCGCGTGCGGGTGCTGACGGCGGAGACGGTGATGAAGCCGCCGCGGTTGCGCATCACCACCGAAAACCTCGACGAGGCGCTCCGTCAGGTGCGCGCCAGCCCCCACGATTTCGCCTACGTTCAGACCGGCATCGACGGCGGCTACGGCGTGATCACTCAGGCCGAGCTCGAAGTCGCGCGGCGCTCGCACAAGCCGCTCAAGGATTTCATCCACGAGCTTCCGGCGGTGCAGGCCGGGCAGGCGCTCGAGGAGGTGATGCCGGTGGCGTTGCAGTCCCTGTATCCCTTGCCGGTGGTGGACGAAAGTGGCGAGCTTCAGGGCGTGGTGACGAAGAAGGCGGTGATCGGCGTCGTCGCCGATCAGGCCGAGGCCCGCGCCGCCCGTGCCGAGGCGCAGGCGGAGGCGCACGCGCAGGAGGAAACGCCCGAACCGGAGGCGCCGCCGCAGGCCTGATCGTGCGTCCGAAAACGTCGACGGCGGGACCCGGAGGTCCCGCCGTTTTTTCATGCGTGCGGCCGGAGCTTCAGGCGGCGCGCACGCCCGAGAGGAAGGTCTCGACGATGCCGCGCAATTGCTCGGCCTCCTGCGAGAGCGACTGGGATGCGGCGAGCACCTGACGCGAGGCCGCCCCGGTTTCGCCAGCCGCCTGACTGACGCCGACCACCGTGGTGGTGATCTCCTCGGTGCCCGCGGCGGCGTTCTGGACGTTGCGGGCGATCTCGGCGGCGGCGGCGGCCTGCTGTTCGACCGCGGCGGCGATCGCGGCGTTGACCTCGGCGATCTCGCCGATGCGGCCGACGATCGCGCCGATCGCCTCGACCACCTCGCCGGTGGCGCTCTGCACCGCGCCGATCTGCGCGCCGATCTCCTCGGTGGCCTTGGCGGTCTGGTTGGCGAGGTTCTTCACTTCGCCCGCCACCACCGCGAAGCCCTTGCCCATCTCGCCGGCGCGAGCCGCCTCGATCGTGGCGTTGAGCGCGAGCAAGTTGGTCTGGCTGGCGATGTCGGTGATCAGGTTGACCACCTCGCCGATCCGCTGCGAACCGCTGGAGAGGCTCTGCACCAGCCGGTCGGCGCGGCTCGCGTCGTCGGTCGCGGCCTGCGACACGGTCTTGGCGTGGTCGACCTGGCGGCCGATCTCGGCGATCGAGGCGGAGAGCTCCTCGGCGGCGGTGGCGACGGTCTGCACGCTCGAGGAGGCTTCCTCGGAGGCGGCGGCGACGGCGGTCGCCTGACGGTCGGTCTGCTCGGCGGTGGCGGAGAGCGCCTGGGCGGTGCTGTCCATCTCGGTGCAGGCGCCGGAGACCACGCCGAGGACCTGGGAGACGCGGGCGTCGAATTCCTGGGTCAGCATCTCGATGGCGGTGGCGCGCTTCTCGCGTTCGGCGCGGGCGGAGTCCTGCTCGGCGGCGAGGCGCTCGGCGCGGATCGCGTTTTCCTTGAACACTTCGACCGCCTCGGCCATCGCGCCGACCTCGTCCTTGCGGCCGCGGGCGGGGATCTCCACCGTCTTGTCGCCCTCGGCGAGGCGGTTCATCGCGGAGGTCATGTTCACGATCGGCCGGGCGATGCCGCGCTGCAACACCACGCCAGCGGTCAGCAACAGCGCCACCGCGGCGGCGAGCGCGCCGCTCACCAGGATCTTCGCGAACGTCAGCGTGGTCGCGGCGTTCTGCGCCTCGGCGTCGGCCGATCGGGTATTGATCTGCACCAATTGGTCGAGGAGCTCGGTGAGGGTGTTGCTCATCTCAAACGACGCGCCGGTCATGCGGTCGCGCGCCTCGTCGTTGGCGTTGCGCCGCGAGAGTTCGAGGATTCCGTCCATATCCTTGGAGTAGGCGGCGTAGGTGTCGCTGAAACGTTTGTAGACCGCCGCTTCCTCGGGCGACGAGATCAGCTTCTCGTAGGTTGCGCGCGTCCGGTCGAGCGCCGTGCGGTTCTCGGCGACGAGTTTGTCGAACCGGGCGATCTGTGCGGCGTCGACGCTGAGCACGTGCGCGTAGGTGGCGCTGCGGGCGGCGGCTTGCTGGTACTGAACGCTGCGAATGGCGTTGACGCTCGGCAGCCAGTTGTTGGCGATTTCGCTGGTGTTCCTGCCGATCGCGGCAAGCTCGAAAATCGCGGTCGCGCCGAGGGCGACGACGAGGGCGAGAATGGCGGCGAAGGTGACGATCAGCTTCTTGCCGATCTTGAGGTTGTCGAACGCTCGCATGATGGGGCACCTATGGGCGAGGGGGAAGATCGTACGCAATTCTCTCCCGGTGCTGCATGGGATATGCCAACCATCCGGAGTCCTGTAAATTTAGGATTTTCAGATAGATAGAATAAGTTCGCCGCCGCGGGCGGGCCGCGGCGGCGTGGCAAAAGCGGAATCCCTCGCATTTTGCAAACGGCGGATTGCGGATTTCAGGCGGCGCGCACGCCGCCGAGGAATCCTTCCACCACCGTGCGCAACTGCTCCGCCTCCCGCGACAGCGACTGCGAGGCGGACAGGACCTGGCGCGAGGCCGCGCCGGTCTCGGCCGCGGCCTCGCTGACGCCGACGGTGGTCGAGCTGATTTCGCCGGTGCCCGCCGCGACCTGCTGGACGTTGCGGGCGATTTCGGCGGCGGCGGCGGTCTGCTGCTCGACCGCCGCGGCGATCGCGGCGTTGACGTCGGCGATCTCGGAAATCCGCCCGATCACCTCGCGGATCGCGGTCACCACCTCGCCGGTCGCGCCCTGCACCGTGCCGATCTGCGCGGCGATGTCCTCGGTGGCTCTGGCGGTCTGGTTGGCGAGGGTCTTGACCTCGCCCGCCACCACCGCGAAGCCCTTGCCCATCTCGCCCGCACGCGCCGCCTCGATCGTCGCGTTCAAGGCCAGCAGGTTGGTCTGGCTGGCGATGTCGGTGATCAGGCCGATCACCTCGCCGATCCGCTGCGATCCCTCCGCCAGCCCCTGCACCAGCGCGTCGGCCCGGTCGGCCTCGCTGGTGGCGGCGTGCGACACGGTTTTGGCGTGGTCGACCTGACGGCCGATCTCGGCGATCGAGGCGGAGAGTTCCTCGGCGGCGCTGGCGACGGTCTGCACGCTCGTCGACGCCTGTTCGGAGGCGGCGGCCACCGCGGTCGCCTGGCGGTCGGTCTGCTCGGCGGTGGCGGACAGCGATTGCGCGGTGCCGTCCATCTCGGTGCAGGCGGCGGTGACCACGCTCAGCATTTCCATCATCCGCGCGTCGAAGTCGCGGGTGAGGGTCTCGATCGCGGTGGCGCGCTTCTCCCGCACCGCGCGGGCGGCCTCCTGTTCGGCGGCGAGGCGCTCGGCGCGGATCGCGTTCGCCTTGAACACCTCGACCGCCTCGGCCATCGCGCCGACCTCGTCCTTCCGCCCGTGCGCGGGAATTTCGACGCCGTGGTCGCCCTCGGCGAGGCGCTTCATCGCCGCGGTCATCGCGAGGGTCGGCGTGGCGACGCCGCGCTTGAGCGCGATGCCGCTCGCCAGCGCCACCGCGAACACCGCCGCCATCACCGCGCCGATCACCGTGAATGCGGTGCGGGCGATCGCGTCGGCCTCCGCGCCGGCTTCGGCGGCACGGGTCTTGATCAGTTCGGCCAGGGCGTCGAGGCTGGCGGTCATGGTGTCGGACAGGGCGCGGGTGCCGCTTTTCAGGTCTTCGCGGGCGGCGGCCGTGTCGCCGCGCTCCGCGGCCGCCACGACCTTGACGACGCCTTTCAGATAGGCGGCGTGGTCGGCCTTGAGCTTGGCGAAGCTCCGCTTCGCGTCCTCGGAGACGAGATTGCGTTCGATTCTCGGCAGGATTTCGTCGGTTTGCGCGAGAAGGGCGGCGCGGCGGTCCGCCATCGCCGCGCGTTCGGCGCGGTCGTCGGCGGTGGCGAGGGCATATTCCACGGTGCGCTGCGCCGCCAGCGCGTATTGCAGTTCGCGCACCGCATCGAGGGTCGGCATCCAGTGCTCGGAGAGGATGTCGGTCGATCCCCCGAGCCGTCGCACCTCCACCATCGCGGTGCCGCCGAGCAGCGTCACCAGCGCGCACACCACGCTGAACACCAGCAGGAGCTTGCGCCCCAGGCCCAGGTCGTCGAATCGGATCATGTCTGTCCCTCTGTCCGAAGTCGGCCGGCCCACGCCGGCCATGTGGGGGAAAAGCGACGGCGGGAGGGCCTGCCGGCGGTGCGCGGGAGGGGGCGTCTGCGCGCGCAACGGGACTCCCGTCGACGCGGCGAGCGGGAAAGAACGGAATTTGCGCGGGGTGGTTGGGAACGCCGACGTTTACTCAGACGTTTGGACCCTGGAAAACCGCCCGTTGCGGCGGCGGTCGAAACCTAGGGAACGATGGAATGACAATACTCACATCTTTGGCGGCCCACAAGATGCGAGGTATCGTGAAGAACGTTATAGGCGATTGTTTTTGCAACCGAAAGAGCGAAAGGTTCGGCGGTTTGTGCGTCAAGGTAGCATATCATCGCATGCGGTCTGCGGCGCCGGAGGATGGGCATGGCGCGTAAGCTGAAGCCGCGCACGCCGTTTGCCGAGCGTCTGATCGCGGCGCGTGGGCAGATCGCGCGCAAGGAGCTTGCGGCGCGCCTCGACGCGCCGCTCACCACCGTGGCGGGATGGGAGCGGGGCGTGAGTTTTCCGCCGCCCGACATGCTGGTGCGGATCTCCGGAATGCTCGGGGTTTCGCTCGACTGGCTGATCGCGGGGCGCGCACCGCAGGCGGGCGCCGCCGACGCGGCGCTCGACGACGCTTTGCTCACACGCGTCTGCGAAGGGATCGCCGAACTCTCGCAGGACGAGGGCGTGCGGATTCCGCCCCCCGAACAGGCGCGCCTGATCGCCAGGCTGTACGGCGATCTCGTCAACGCCTACGAGGGCGGCGAGGAACGCCGGATCGGCCTGGTGGCGCTGCTGCGTCAGGTGCGCCGGGAAATCGGCGGCGGGTGACGCGAGCCCTGAAAAACGCCGGATGCGCAGTGACTGCCGTCACGGGAAACGGCGCGTTAAATTAGCGGGAAAGTGGCTTTTCGTGGTGTTTCTTAAGGCGGGCGGGCCTATTTTGGTCCGTGGGGCTGGAAATCTCGCCAAGGGAGACATCCAAGGCAATGCTGGGCAATTTGAGTATCGGGAAAAAGATCCTGAGTCTGGTGGTGTTGACGGTTATCGGGTTTTGCGGCGTGCTGGTCGCGGGCCGCAGCGTCATCGCCGAGCACATGCTGGAGGAGCGCCGGGCCAAGCTCGTCGACCTCACCGACGCCGCGATCGCGGTGATCGATCGCTACAACTCCCTGATCAAGGACGGCAAGATGAGCGAGGCGGAGGCCAAGGCCGCCGCCTACGATCAGGTTCGCGCGATGCGTTTCGACAACGACAATTACATTTATGTCTATACCCTGGACGGCGTGCGCCGCGCCTATGCGCCCTCGCCCGACAGCGAAAACAAGAAGAACTATCTCGAGGCCAAGGACGACAATGGCGTCTACTTCATCCGCGAATTCATCGAGGGCGTGAAGCGGCAGGGGACGGTGTTCGTCACCTATCAGCGCGTGCGCCCGGGCGGCAAGGTGCCGGTGGACAAACTGTCGGTGGCCAAGGGTTACGCGCCCTGGAACATCTACGTCGGCGCGGGGGTGTACATCGACGATCTCGACGCCTCGGTGAATACCGCCACCCTCGAACTCCTCGGTTACGCGCTCGCCTGTCTCGCGGTCACGCTGGGCGTCGCGTTCGCGATCGGCCGGTCGATCAGCGGGCCGATCCGCGATCTCACCGGCAGCATGAACCGTCTGGCGCAGGGCGACCTGGCGGTGGCGGTGACCGGCGCCGAACGCCGCGACGAAGTGGGCGACATGGCGCGTGCCCTCGCGGTGTTCAAATCCAATGCCGAGGAACGCGAGCAGCTCAAGCGGCGCGAGGAGGAGAACGAGCGCCGTGCCGCCGAGGAACGGCGGGAGAGCATGCTGGCGATCGCCGACGGCTTCGAGCGGGCGGTCGGCACGATCGTCGCCCAGGTTTCCGAAACCGCTCACAACCTCCGCGCCGCCTCGGCGACGATGGCGGATGCGGCGCGGGAATCCGCGCAGATGGCGGGCGACGTCGGTACCGCCTCGGCTTCGGCGTCGGAAAACGTCAACACCGTCGCCGCGGCGACCGAGGAACTCTCCGCCGCGATCAGCGAAATCGCCACGCAGGTGCAGGCCGCCTCGGCAAGCGCCCGCGAGACCGCCCACGACGCCAACGCCGCCCACGATCGGGTGCGCGGCATGGCCGATGCCGCGGTGCGGATCGGCGAGGTGGTCGGCCTGATCACCGATATCGCCAGCCAGACCAACCTGCTGGCCTTGAACGCGACGATCGAGGCGGCGCGCGCGGGCGAGATGGGCAAGGGCTTCGCGGTGGTGGCGGGCGAGGTGAAGAATCTCGCCAATCAGACCGCCAAGGCGACCGAGGAGATCACCGGTCAGATCGCCTCGGTGCAGTCGGAAACCCATGCCGCGGTCGAGGCGATCGCCGGGGTGAGCCAGCGGATCGCGCAGATCGACGGGGTTTCGAGTTCGCTCGCCGCCTCGATCGAGGAGCAGACCGCGGCGACCTCCGAGATCAGCCGCAGCATTCAGGAAGCGGCGAGCGGCACCCGGCGCGTGTCCGAGGCGATCGGCGGCGTCACCGGCGCGGCGTCGCGTTCGGGCGAGGCCGCGGCCGAGGTTGCGCACGAGGCCGAGGGGCTGGCGACGCGGGCCGATGCGCTCAAATCCGAAGTGGCGCGGGTGCTGGCGGAAATCCGCGCCGCCTGATCGGGGCGGTGGACAAGCGGGGCGGAGCCCTGGCAGAGTGCCGGGGTTTCGCCCCCTTTGGTTTTTCAGGTCGATGCTGAGCTATCTTCACCGCTATCACGCGGGCAACTTCGCCGACGTTCACAAGCACCTGTTGCTGACGCGGGCGCTCGCCGCGCTGCTGCGCAAGCCCGCGCCGCTGTGCGTGATCGACACCCACGCGGCGGAAGGCGCATACGATCTCGGCGCGGCCGAGGCGGCGCAGAGCGGTGAGGCGGCCGAGGGGATCGCGCGCTTCCGCGCGCTGGCCGATCCGCCCGCGCTTGCCGCCGACTACCGCGCCGCGACCGAGGACCCGGCCGCCTATCCCGGTTCGCCGATGCTGGCGCGGCGGATGCTGCGCGAGGGCGACCGGCTGGTGCTGGTGGAACTGCACCCCCAGGCGCACGCCGCGCTCAAGCGGACGATGCGGGGCGATCCGCGTGTGCATCTGCACCGCCGCGACGCGCTGGAGGCCCTGGTGGCGTTGACCCCGCCGGCGGAGAAGCGCGGGCTTGCGGTGATCGACCCGGCCTACGAAGTGAAGGGCGAGTACCTGAGCGTGCCCGCGGCGGTGGCGAAGGCGTTCGCGCGCTGGCGCGGCGGCGTCTACTTCATCTGGTATCCGCTGCTGCCCGAGGGGCGCCACCTCGACCTGTTGGGCGCGCTCGAAGGCGCGGGCTTCCCCGAGGTGGTGGCGAGCGAATGGCTGCGGCGGGACCCGGGATCGGGGCGGGGGCTTTACGGCTCGGGCGTCGCGGTGGTCAATCCGCCGTTCCGTTTCGCCGAGGAGGCGGCCGAACTCGGCGCGTGGCTGGAGGCGGCGGGGTTCGGCGGCAGCCACCGTCTGACCCGCTTCGCCGCATAGATTGAAGCCCCGGTCGTGGGACCGACCGGGGCTTCGCACTTGGGGATGCTGAGATCGCGACCGACGGGAGATGAGGGGATGTCGAGGGGTGTCGGGCCGCTACCTCACGACAGAGTTTCGGGCAAACCCGGCGGTGCTTCAGTGAACCGGTTCACAATCGATGAGCCTTTGAAATTTTAGGAATTTTTCGGCCTTGGAAAGGAACTGAGAGCATGGGACGCAAGCTCATCATCGGCGCGGCGGCGGTCGCGGTTCTCGCGGTCGGCGGCTATGTCGCGGCGGAGCGGGTGGCGGAGACCAAGGTGCGCGAACGCATCGACGCCGAACTCGCGACGATGGGCGCCGCCGAGCAGGTGACCTACGGCAAGGTGGCGGTGGACCTGTTCGGCAAGGGCGCGACGGTTTCCGACGTCGTCTACCACGAGGCGGGGGTGCCGGTGTGGCGCATCGACCGCGTCGCGCTCACCGACTACGCCGCCGACGCCGAGGGTCGCCCGATGCGCTTCGCCGCCGCGGTCACGGGCGTGCATCTCGATTTTCCCGGTTGGGCGAAGAGCTGCCGCGAGCAGCGCATCGCCTGCGACTACGTGTCCGACGACCTGGGCGACGAGCCCGAGGCCCTGATCGCCGACGCCGCGGTCGACTACCGCATCGACGACGCGGCGAAGCGCATCGCCTTCGGCAGCGCGGTGACGCTGCACGGCCTGATCGAGATCAAGGCGGGCGGCACCGTCGGCGGTCTCGATATGCCGATGCTGGCTTCCGCGGCGCAGACCGTGGCCGACGCGACCCGCGCGGGATTGCCCGCGCCGATGGCGGCGATGGTGGCGATTTCGGGGCTCGGCCGCGCGGCCGAGCGCATCGAGCTGTCGAACGTGGTGGTGGCGATGCGCGACCTCGGCGGCCTGCGCCGCCAGGCCGAGCATGCCGCGAAGGACGGCGACGCCCGCCCGGTGGAGGAGATCGCCGCCGCGCAGCTCGCCGAAGCGCAGGCGGATCTGCGGGCGAATGCCGACGCCTGGGTGCCGCCGGAATTCGTGGAGGCGATGGCGGCGGCGCTCAAGCCGTTCGCCCTCGAAGGCAAGCCCTACCGCATCGCGGTGGCCGAAGGCGCGCCGGTGGCGCTGCTGGTGAAAGGGGCGAACGGCCTCGAACTCGCGCCGGGGATCGTCGATCCCCGATCGCTGTTCGCGGCGCTGAAGCCGAGCGTCTCCAACGCGCCGCTGTGATCACACCGCGGCGAGGGTGCCGGTGAGCAACCGCCAGAACCGCCCGACGCTCGCGATTTCGACGCGTTCGTCGGGCGAATGCGGGTTGCGGATCACCGGACCGATCGACGCCATGTCCCAGTGCGGATAGGCCGCGCCGAGGATCGCGCATTCGAGACCGGCGTGAATCGTGGAGACCTCCGGCGGGGCGCCGCAGCCCTTGGCGTGGATCTCCGACAGCACGCCGAGAATCCGGGCCTCGGGGTTGGGCTGCCAGCCCGGATACGCCGGGCCGAACTCCGCCCGCCCGCCCGCCAGGGCGAATGCGTCCTCGATCCGCGCGCACAGCGCGTCGCGGGCGGAATCCACGCTCGACCGCACCATGCAGGTGATCCGCACGCCGTCTTCGGCGGTGGCGATCACGCCGAGGTTGGACGAGGTTTCCGGGGTGCCGGGGAGGGTGTCGGAGAGACGGGCGATGCCGTCCGGGCAGGCGTTGATGGCGCGGATCAGGGCCGCCGAAGCCTCGGCCGGAAACACCGGGGCGGGGGTCGACCGCTCGACCTCGACGATCAGGCCCGGGTCGGCGTGCGCGAGCTCGGCGCGCGCTTCGGCGAACCGCGCGGCGATGGCCGCACGGCAGGCCGCTTCCTCCGCCTTGCCCACCGCGATCCGCGCCTGCGCCTCGCGCGGAATGGCGTTGCGGGCGCTGCCGCCCTGGAGCGACGAGACCCTGAGCGACGGCGCGGCCTCGCGCGCGGCGCGCAGGATCCCGGCGAGGATGCGGATCGCGTTGCCGTGGCCGAGGTGGATGTCGAGCCCCGAGTGGCCGCCCCTGAGCCCCTTCACCGAGATGTCGAGACACGCCGCGTCGCCGGGTTCGCCGCGCGTCAGCGGCAGGGTTGCGACGACGTCGCGCCCGCCCGCGCAGCCGATGGTGATGCGGCTGTCGTCCTCGCTGTCGAGGTTGAGGAGCACGTCGCCCTTCAGCACGCCGGGCGCGACCGCGCGCGCACCGTTGAGGCCGATCTCCTCCTCCACCGTGAACAGGAATTCGAGCGGTCCGTGCGGCAGCGCGTCGTCTTCGATCAGCGCCAGCATCGCCGCCGCGCCGATGCCGTTGTCGGCGCCCAGCGTGGTGCCGGTGGCGGCGACCCAGTCGCCGTCGACGCGCGGCCGGATCGGGTCGGCGGCGAAGTCGTGCGGGGTGTCGGCGTTGGCCTGCGGCACCATGTCGACGTGCGCCTGCAACACCACGCCGGGGCGAGTCTCGCGGCCTTTGGTCGCGGGCTTGCGCACGATCAGATTGCCCTTGGCGTCGATCTCGGCGGGCAGCCCCTTGGCCTCGGCGCGGCGCTTCAGGAGCGCGACGATCGCCGCCTCGTGGCGCGACGGATGGGGAATTGCGCAGAGGTCGGCGAACGCGGACCAGACGGCGGCGGGCGCGAGGGCGGCAAGCGGGGAATCGGACACGGGAAGGGGCCTCCGGGGATAAGAATGCCTCTCAACTATGCGGCCCAACCGTGCCCCGGGGCAAGAGACTTGCGGCATTTTTCGCCGGATCGGCGGCGGGGCTCCCGTGCCGACGGGAGCCCCGCCGCCCGGTCAGACCGGCAGATCGCGGATCTCGGCCACCGCGGTCATCACGCCGCGGATCTCGGCGAGGCCCTTGAGGCGGCCGATGGTGGAGTAGCCGGGATGGGCGGGCGCGCCGACGTCGACGAGCAGCTCGAAGCCGTGATCGGGGCGGAACGGAATGCGCCACGTCTCCCGGCCCGCGTCCTTGCGGCGCTTCTGTTCTTCCAGCAGCACGGTGACGAGCTTGACCATGTCGGTGTCGCCGCCGAGGTGCTCGGCCTCCATGAACGAGCCGTCCGCGTCCTTCTTGACGTTGCGCAGATGGACGAAGTGGATGCGCCCGGCGAAGCGTTCGGCGATCGCCACCACGTCGTTGCACTTGCCCGCGCCGAGGGAGCCCGCGCACAGCGTCAGGCCGTTCGAATCCGACGGTACGGCGTCGAGGATGAAGGCGATGTCCTCGATCGTCGAGACGATCCGCGGCAGGCCGAACAGCGGCCGTGGCGGGTCGTCCGGATGCACCGCGAGGCGGACGCCGCAGTCTTCCGCGGTCGGCACCACCGCCTTGAGGAACTTCACGTAGTTTTCGCGCAGCCGTTCGGGCGTGATGCCGTGGTAGCGGGCGAGAATGGCGCGCAGGCCGGGCACGTCGTAGCGGTCGAACGCGCCGGGCAGGCCCGACATGATGTTGGCGAGCAGGCGGTCTTTGTCGGCCTGGGTGGCGGCGTCGAACCACGCCTTGGCGCGCGCCAGCACCTCCGGGTCGTGTTCGGCCTCTGCGCCCTCGCGTTCGAGCATGTAGACGTCGAACGCGGCGTACTGGTCGGCGTTGAAGCGCAGCGTCCGCCCGCCGCCGGGGATCTCGGCGGTGAGGTCGGTGCGGGTCCAGTCGAGCACCGGCATGAAGTTGTAGCAGATCGTCTTGATGCCGCAGGCGGCGAGATTGCGGATCGACTGGCGGTAGTTCTCGTAGAGCGGTTCGAGGTCGCCGTCGCCGAGCTTGATCGCCTCCGACACCGGCAGGCTTTCCACCACGGTCCAGGCGAGGCCGAGACTGGCGTCGGCGGCGATCTCCGCCTTGCGTTTCTCGATTTCCTCCACCGACCACACCACCCCGTAGGGAATGTGGTGCAGCGCCGTGACCACGCCGGTGGCTCCCGCCTGGCGGATGTGCGCGAGTTTCACGTAGTCGTCGGGGCCGAACCAGCGCCAGGTCTGCTCCATCTTCACTCTCCCTTGCTGTCCGGTGCGAAGAGGTCGGGATGGGCGGCCTTGATGCCGCTCGCGACCTTCAGCACCTCATCCATGTGCATGCGCATCGCCGTTTCCGCCGCGCCCGCGTCGCCCGCGACGATTCCGGCGAGGATCGCCTTGTGCTGGGCGATCAGCGCCGCCATCGGCGTGGCTTCCGGCAGGCTGAGGAAGCGGATGCGGTCGAACTGCGATTTCTCCCGCTCGACCACCGCCCACACGTCGGCGAGGCCGATGCCCGAGGCGAGCGCCTCGTGGAAGGTGTCGTCGGCGGCGGTGAACGCCTCCGCCGACGCCTGGGTGGGCGGTTGCTCCGCCGCCTCCTCCTGCGCCGCGATCGCGGTTTCGACGATCCGCCGCGCGGCGGGCGGCAGCCCGGCCTCGGCGGCGACGCGCACGATCGCGATTTCGAGCGCGCGGCGGACGAAGCGGGCGCGCCGCACCGCCGCCAGCGAGATGCGCGAGACGAACGTGCCGCGCTGCGGCTGCACGTCGATCAGGCCCTCGTCGACCAGCCGCACCAGGGCCGCGCGGACCGGGGTGCGGCTGGTGCCGAAGCGCTGCGCGAGCTGATTCTCGGAGAGGCGCTGCCCCGGGCGCATCCGGAGCAGCACGATGTCGTCGCGGATCGCGGCATGGATGCCCGCCACGTCGACGGGGATGAGGGGCGCGGCGGTCATTTGTAGAACAATCCCGGCAGCCACAGCGAGATCGCCGGAACGTAGGAGACCAGCAGCAGCACGATGCCGTTGCACAGCAGGAACGGCCAGATGCCCTTGATCACGTCGGAGAGCGGCAGCCGCGCGATGTTGGCGGCCACGAACAGGCACACCCCGACCGGCGGCGTGGTCAGCCCGATCATCAGATTGAGGATCGAGAAGATCGCGAAGTGGACCGGGTCGATCCCGACCGAGGTCGCCACCGCGAGCAGCGGCGGGAACAGGATGATCAGCGCCGCGATCGTTTCCATGAAGGTGCCGACGATCAGCAGCAGGATGTTGATCATCAGGATGATCAGGAACTTGTTCTCGGTGAGCGAGAGCATCGCGTCGGCGATCGTTTGCGGAATCTGCTCGCTGGTGAGAATCCAGCCGAAGACGTTGGCGAGTCCCACCAGCAGGATCAGCCCGCCCGAGCCCACCGCGCTTTCGAGCAGGAGCCCCGGCAGATGCCGCAGTTTGAAGCCCTTGTAGACGAACAGGCCGATGACGAAGGCGTAGAACGCCGCGACGATCGAGGCCTCGGTGGGGGTGAAGTAGCCGCCGACGATGCCGAACAGGATGATCACCGTCATCAGCAGCGCCCAGATCGCGCCGCGCGACGACCGCGCGAGTTCTCCGAACCCCATCCATTCACCGCGCGGGTAGTTGCGCCGCCGCGCGAGGACGTAGACGGTCAGCAGCATGCCGGCGCCGAGCAGCAGGCCCGGCACCGCGCCGGCGAGGAACATCTTGCCGACCGAAAGGCCGGTGAGGGTGCCGGCGATGATCATCGGCACCGACGGCGGGATGATCGGTCCGACGGTCGAGGCGGCGGCGGTGAGCGCGGCGGAGAACGGGCCGTCGTAGCCCGATTTCCGCATCGCCGGAATCATCACCGAGCCGATCGAGGCGGTTTCCGCCACCGCGGTGCCGGAAATGCCCGCGAAGATCATCGAGCCGGTGACGTTGGCGAGCCCGAGGCCGCCCGGCACGTGGCCCACCAGCGCCTTGCCGAAGCGGACGATCTGGTCGGTGATGCCGCCGCCGTTCATGAGGTTTCCGGCGAGCACGAAGCCCGGGATGCAGAGCAGCACGAAACTGTCCATCCCCGAATACATGAACTGCGGCACCACCGCGAGGTCGATGTCGGCGAGCACCATGTAGATCGCCGAGCTCGCGCCGAGGGCGATCGAGATCGGCATGCCGAGGATCAGGGCGAAGGCGAACGAGCCGAACAGCGCGGCGATCAGCATCATTCGATCTCCTCTGCGCGGTGTTCGGGGGCGCGGCAGCCGAACAGCCGCGCGGCGGAGAAGAAGATCAGCGCGATCGGGATGATCAGCACCGCGGCGTAGACCCACACCATCGGCATTTCGAACGAGCGGGCGCGCTCGCCGATGCCGTTCATCATGTAGTCCCAGCTGCCGCGCAGGATCGCCGCAGAGAACGCGATCACCAGCAGCAGCGAGAGCGCATGCGCCACCCGCCGCCCACCCTCGGGCAGGAGGTTGACGAACAGATCGACGTTGACGAGCTCGCTTCGGAGCGCGGCGATGCCGCAGCCGAAGGCGACGAGGTAGACGAGGGCGAAGCGCGCCACCTCCTCGGTGAACACCGGCGCGGGCACGCCGGGCAGGCGGCCGAGCACCTGCAAGAGGGTGACGACGATCAGGACGGAAAACGCCGCGATGGTGCAAATCTCGCAAATCCGCCGCACCGCGCCGACGAATCCGCAAAGGACCTTGGTCATGCCGAATTCCCGAGTTCCGAAAGGAGAGCGGGCGGCCCCGGCGCGTATCGCCGGGGCCGCGGGTGCGGCGTCAGGCGATCGCGAGGATCTCCTCGAACAGCGGCTTCACCTCGGGTTTGAGGGCGGCGACCACGGCGTCGTGGCCCTTCTTCGCGAACGCCGCCTTGTCGGCGGCGACGAAGGTCATGCCCTTGCCCTTGAGCTCGTCGGCGAGGTTCTTCTCGTCGGCGAGGAAGAGCTCGCGCTCGTAGGAACCGGCGGTCTTGGCGGCGGCCATGATCGCGTCCTTGTGGGCCTTCGGCAGCTTGTCGAGTTTCTTCGCCGAGCCCGCGAGGTAGATCCAGCTCACCACGTGTTCGGTGAGGTTCACGTACTTCTGGACTTCGTTGAAGCTCGCCGACTTGATCAGCGCGAGCGGGTTCTCCTGCGCCTCGATGGTGCCGTTCTGCAACGAGGTGAACACCTCCGAGAACGCCATCGGCGTCGGCTTGGCGCCGAGCGCCTGCCAGAACGACACGAACAGCGGCACGTTCGGCACGCGGATCTTCAGGCCGTCGAGTTCGTCGGGGGTCTTGATCGGGCGGTTGGAGGTGAGGTTGCGCGGCCCGCGCGGGAAGAACGTGAGCGGCCGGAGCTGGGTCTTCGCCTCGATGTTCTCGGCGATCTTCGCGCCGACCTTGCCGTTCACCACCTTGTCCATGTGGTCGAGATCGCGGATCGCGTAGGGCACCGCCAGCAGCGCCGCCGAGGGCGCCCAGTTCTGCAGGGATTCGCCGGTGATGGTGAAATCCACGGTGCCGAGCTGGATGCCTTTGATCAGGTCGGTTTCCTTGCCGAGCTGCTCGTTCGGGAAGACCTTGATCTCGACCTCGCCGTTGGTGAGCCGCGCGGTCTCCTCGGCGAACTTGAGGCAGGCCTTGTGCCACGGGTCCTGTTCGTTGGCGAGGTGGCCGAGCTTCAGCGTGGTCTTGGCGGCGGCGCGCACGATCGAGGGGGCGCCGAGGGCAAGCCCGGCGGCCCCGATCGCGGTGCCGATGGCGAAGCTCCGGCGGGTCAGTTTCGTGTCCATGAGATGAAGTCCTCCGTGTGTTTCTTGGGTTTCTGCCGGTTGTCCCGGTCGTTTAGTCGAAACTCAACTGAACCTTCATGGTGCTGCCGGGGTCGCGCTCGATCAGCTCGAACGCGGCCGCGGCGTCGCGGGCGGGGAATACCTGGGAGACCAGTCCGCGCGGGTCGATGCGGCGGGTCTTGAACCACACCACCACCCGCGGCAGCAGGTGGCGGTTGAGGCGCGAGCCCGCGATGGTGAGCTCCTTCTTGACGATTTCCTGCTGCACGATCGGCGTCGGCTCGGGGGTGAAGCCGAGCAGGCCGATGCGCCCCGCCGGGCTCGCCACCCGGGTCGCTTCGTCGACGAGGCCGGGCGCGCCCGCCGCCTCGATCACCAGCGACGGGCCGAGGCCGTCGTTCTCCGTCTTCATCGCCTCCGGCACGCTCTCGCGCTTCGCGTTGATCACCCGTGCCGCGCCGAGTTCGGCGGCGCGGGCGAGGCGGGCGTCGTCGATGTCGGTGACGATGCAGCGCGCGCCTTCGAGCCGTGCGGCCATCAGAACCGTGAGACCGATCATCCCCGCGCCGTAGATCAGCACGGTATCGCTCGCGTGCGCGCCGCCGGTGCGGTCGAGGACGTTGGCGGCGATCGAGAACGGCTCGGCCATCGCCGCGATCTCGAACGGCAGGTCGCCCACCGGCACGGCGTTGGCTGCGGGAACCGCAAGACGGTCGCGGAAGCCGCCGTCGCGATGCACGCCCATCACCTCGAGGTTGGCGCAGACGTTGGGTCGGCCGACGCGGCAGGGGTAGCAGTGGCCGCACGCCACCACCGGGTCCACCACCACCCGGTCGCCGAGCGAGAATCCCGAGACGCCCGGTCCGACCGCGGCGATCTCGCCCGCGAACTCGTGGCCGATCACGCGCGGATATTTGGCGAACGGATTGGTGCCGTGAAAGATGTGAAGATCCGAACCGCAGATTCCGGCGCGGCGCACCCGCACCAGAACCTCGCCCTCGCCCGGCTCCTCGGCGCGGGCTTCGCGGATGCGCAGCTGGTGGGGTTTTTCGACGACGACAGCGGTCATGACGTTCCCTCCGATTCGTTCTCGTACACTAGTATACAAGTTTGCCGCCGACAACCGCCCGCGGATAAAAAATCCCGCCGGAGATCGCCTCCGGCGGGAGATTTCGGGGCCGTCTCCGGCCCTCAGGGCATGTCGGCGAGGGTGGCGCGGGCGCCCTTGGCATAGAGCCGGGCGAGCGCATCGGTCACCGGCGCGGCGAATCCGGGGACGTGGGCGAGATCGCCGAACACCTCCTCGACCGCGAGGTAGGCGGCGGCGAGTTTCTCCGGGTCGGGGCCGATTTCGGCGAAGATCGCGGCGAGACGCTTCGCCAGCGGATCGCTGACCTCGATCGCTTCGCCCCGTTCGTCGACGCCGGTGACGTAGCGCATCCATCCGGCGACGCCGAGGGCGATGCGGTCCACCGGCTTGCCCGCCTTCAACAGGTCGCGGGCCGAGCCCAGCAGGCGTTGCGGCAGCTTCTGCGAGCCGTCCATGGCGATCTGCCAGGTGCGGTGCTTGAGCGCCGGGTTGGCGAAGCGCTCCATCAGTTGCGCCTGATAGCCCGCGAGGTCGTAGCCCGGCCGCACCGGCACGGTGGGCGCCACCGCCGCCATCAGCGCGCGGGTGTGGCGGGCGTAGTCGGGCTGGGCGACGGTTTCGGCGATGGTGGCGAAGCCGCCGAGGTAGCCGAGGTAGGCGAGGCTCGAATGGCTGCCGTTGAGAAGCCGGAGCTTCATCAGCTCGTAGGGGGCGACGTCGGAGACGAACTCCGCGCCCGCGGTCTCCCACGCCGGGCGGCCCATGGTGAAGCGATCCTCGATCACCCACTGTTTGAACGGCTCGGCCATCACCGGCCAGGCGTCCTCCATGCCGAGCCCGGCGCGCACCAGGGCGCGGTCGTCGTCGGTGGTGGCGGGAACGATGCGGTCGACCATCGTCGAGGGGAAGGCGACTTCCGCCGCCACCCATTTGCCGAGATCGGGATCGCGCGCCTTCGCCAGCGCCGCGACCAGCCCGGCGGTGAGCGCGCCGTTGTGCGGCAGGTTGTCGCACGACAGCACCGTGAACGGCGGGGTTCCGGCGGCGCGGCGGCGCGCCAGCGCCTCGACGATGAAGCCGGGCGCGGACAGCGGCAGGTCGGGGTGGGCGAGATCGTGGACGATGTCCGGATGCGCGAGGTTGAGTTCGCCGGTCGCCGGATCGTGGCAATAGCCCTTCTCGGTGATCGTCAGGCTGACGATCCGAACCTCGGGCGCGCACATCACGTCGAGCAGCAGCGCCGGGCTCTCGCGCGCCACCAGGCAGCCCTGTACCGCGCCGATCACCCGTAGCGCGTCGCCCGAGCCGTCGCGGGAGGCGACGGTATAGAGGCCGCCCTGCGGCCCCAGCGCGTCGCGGGTGTCGGGGTTCCTGAGGGAGACGCCGAGGATGCCCCAGGGGCCGAATTTGCGCGCGAGCACGTCTTCGGTGTAGACCGCCTGATGGGCGCGATGGAACGCGCCGAGACCGAGGTGGACGATGCCGGTGACGAGCGCGCCGCGGTCGTAGCCGGGCCGCGCCACCGCCGCCGGAAGTCGGGCGAGATTGTCGGGATGAAGTCGCATGGCCACTCACTTCGCCAGAAGGTGGGGGAGGAACAGGGAAATCTGCGGGATATAGGTCACCAGCATCAGGGTGACGAAGCAAGCCCCGTAGAACGGCCAGATCGTCCGCACCGTCTTCATCAGCGGAATTTCGCCGACGGCGCAGCCGACGAACAGCACCGAGCCGACCGGCGGGGTGCAGAGGCCGATGCCGAGATTGAGGATCAGGATCACGCCGAAGTGGACCGGATCCATGCCGAACGCCTTCACCACCGGCAGGAAGATCGGCGTGCAGATGATGATCAGCGGCGACATGTCCATGAAGCAGCCGAGGAACAGCAGGATCACGTTGAGCAGCAGGAAGATCACGTAGGGATTGTCGGAGACCGCCCGCATCGCCACGATCATCGCCTGCGGCACCTGCATCAGCGCCAGGAGCCAGCCGAACGAACTCGCCGCGCCGATCACCATCAGCACCATCGCGGTGGTCTTGACCGCGCCGATGGTGGCCTTGGTGAAGGTTTCCCAGTTGAGGGTGCGGTAGGCGAGCAGGGTGACGAGCAGGGCGTAGATCACCGCGATCATCGAGCTTTCGGTGGCGGTGAAGATGCCCGACCGCACGCCGCCGACGATGATCAGCACCAGGAACAGACCGGGCAGCGCGTTGAGGAACAGCTGCACCACCCGCGACATGCCCGGGAACGGTTCGGCGGGGTAGCCCTTGCGGCGCGCCACGTAATAGGCGGCGAGCATCAGCAGGATCGCGAGCAGCAGGCCGGGCAGGATGCCCGCGGTGAAGAGGTCGGCGATCGAGATCGTGCCACCCGCCGAGATCGAATAGATGATCATGTTGTGGCTGGGCGGAATCATCAGCGCGATGATCGCCGCGGTGACGGTGATGTTGACCGAATAGTCCTTGTCGTAGCCGCGTTTTTCCATCTGCGGGATCATGATCGAGCCGACCGCCGAGGCATCCGCCACCGCCGAGCCCGAGACGCCGCCGAAGAACACGCTCGCCATCACGTTGACGAGGCCGAGGCCGCCCTTCCGGTGGCCGAGCAGCCCGGCGGCGAACCGCACCAGGCGTTCGGCGATCGCGCCGTGCAGCATCAGCTCGCCGCCGTAGATGAAGAACGGGATCGCCATCAGCGCGAACACGTTCATGCCCGCGGCCATGCGCTGGAACACGATCAGCGGCGGCATGCCGAGGTAGATGACCGCAGCGAGCGAGGAGATGCCGAGCGAGAACGCCACCGGCACGCCGATCACCAGAAGGACCGCGAAGGATCCGAAAAGTACCCAGTATTCCATGATTCCGGTTCCTTCAGTCGTTCGGCTTTTCGAGCGCGGCGAGGCGCGCGACGTCGGCCGCGGAGCGCTTCTCGTCGGCGAAGACGAAAGCCAGCCGGATCAGATGCTCGATCGAGAACAGCACGATCATGCCGCCCGCCAGCGACACCGGCAGGTAGCTGAGTCCTTGCGGGACGCCGAGGCCGGGGGTGCTCACCGGCCAGGTCTGGGCGATCAGGTCGCGGGTGTACCAGGCCATGCCCGCGCCGAACGCGCCGACCGCGATGAAGGCGAGCGCGTCCAGGACGAGCTTCACCATCGGCGGCATCAGCATGCGGAAGAGGTCGAGGCTCAGGTGAAAGCGCTGGCGCACCCCCACCGCGGCGGCGAGGAGGATGAACCACAGCATCAGCAGCAGCGAGGTCGGCTCGGTCCATACCGGGGAATCGTTGATGACGAACCGGCCCCAGACCTGCCAGGCGACCGTCATCGTCATGAGGAACAATCCGGCCCCGGACAGCCAGAGGATCGCCTTGCAGAAGGTGTCGAGCAGGCGGGAGAAGGATTCGAACGCAGCACGCATGGCAAGGGCGCTCCGGTCAGGGTGGATGGGGAGCGCGGGGTCCGGAAGGCCGGACCCCGCGCGAACCGGATCACTTGGTGGCGCGGATGCGCGCGACCATGTCCTTCATCTTCGGATCGGTCACGAACTGGTCGTAGACCGGCTGCATCGCCTTGATGAAGGGCGCCTTGTCGACTTCGTTGATCTGCGAGCCGCCCTTGGTCACCGCCTCGTGGGCGACCTTCTCCATCGCCGCCCACAGCTCGTGCATCTTCAGCGCCGATTTCTTGGCGGCGTCGCGGACGAGCTTCTGGTCGTCCTTCGAGAGCTTGTCCCAGGTCTTCTTGGACATCATCAGCGCTTCGGGCACCATCAGGTGCTGGGTGAGCGAGTAGTACTTCGCGACTTCGAAGTGGCGGGTCGAGTAGTAGCTCGGCCAATTATTCTCGGCGCCGTCGATCGCGCCGGTCTGGAGGCCGCTGTAGACCTCGCCGAACGGCATCGGCGTGGCGTTGGCGCCGAGCGCCCGGACCATCCCCACCATCAGGTCGGATTGCTGGACGCGGATCTTCATCCCCTTCATGTCGTCGGGCGTGTGGATCGGCTTCTTCATGTTGTAGAAGCTGCGCGCGCCGGAGTCGTAGAAGGCGAGGCCGATCAGGTCCTTGTCGGCGAAGGAGGCGAGGATCTCGTCGCCGATCGGGCCGTCGAGAACGCGCTGGGCGTGCTCGACCGACGTGAACAGGAACGGCAGCGACGGAACCTGGGTGAGCGGGATGATGTTGTTGAGCGGCACCAGGTTGACGCGGTTGAGGTCGAGCACGCCGAGCTGGGTCTGCTCGATGGTGTCCTTCTCCTCGCCCAATTGCGACGCCGGGAACACCTTGATCGACAGGCGGCCGTTGGTCTCCTTGGCGAGGATCTCGCTCATGTATTCCACCGCCTTGACGGTCGGATAGTCGGCGACGTGGGTGTCGGCGCTGCGGAATACGATCTTGTCGGCGGCGGAAGCCGCGGAGGCGGAGCCGAGCACCGCGACCGCCACGAGCGCGGTGGTGGCGAGGGCCTTGGCGTTGAAGCGGATCATAGTCGCTACTCCCTGCTTATTGTGTTTGGGCAAACTCTACTGCGGGTAGAAACCTACAACCTGTATGCGTTTTTCACCAAACCGTAAGCCAGCTCCCGGGCCACCTCGAAGGCCTCGTCCTCGTCGAGGCGGTGTTCGGCGACCAGGCGGCCGAGGAAGCCGCAGTCGATCCGCCGCGCGACGTCGTGGCGGGCGGGGATCGAACAGAATGCGCGGGTGTCGTCGTTGAAGCCGACGGTGTTGTAGAATCCGGCGGTCTCGGTGGCGGTCTCGCGGAAGCGCCGCATCCCCTCGGGGCTGTCGAGGAACCACCACGGCGGGCCGAGGCGGAGGATCGGATAGTGCCCGGCGAGGGTCGCGAGCTCGCGGCTGTAGACCGTCTCGTCGAGGGTGAAGAGGATCACCGTGAGGTTCGGCTCGTTGCCGAAGCGGTCGAGCAGCGGCTTCAGCGCCCGGACGTATTCCGCCTGCACCGGAATGTCCGCGCCCTTGTCGCGGCCGAACCGTGCGAACACTTCGGGGTTGTGGTTGCGCAGCGCGCCGGGGTGGATCTGCATCACCAGCCCGTCCTCCAGGCTCATCCGCGCCATTTCGGTGAGCATCTGGCCGCGGAAGACTTCGGACTCGGCGGGGCCGAGGGCACCCTTGCGCGCCCTGGCGTAGAGCGCCTCGGCCTCGGCCTGCGAAAGATCGGCGGTGGCGGCGGAGGGGTGGCCGTGGTCGGTGGCGGTCGCGCCCATGCTCTTGAAGAACGCGCGGCGGGCCATCAGCGCCCGCAGGTAGCCCTTCCACGAGCCGGTATCCTCGCCCGAGATCGCGGCGAGGGCGTCGAGATTGGCGGCGAAGCCCTCGAACTCCGGGTCGACCACCGGATCGGGGCGGAAGGTGGTGATCACCCGGCCGCCCCAGCCGCCGGCCTTGAGCGCCGCGTGGTGGGGCAGGGAGTCGAGGGGCGACTCGGTGGTCGCCAGCACCTCGATGTTGAAGCGCTCGAACAGCGCCCGCGGCCGGAATTCGGGGCGTTTGAGGCAGGCGTCGACGCGGTCGTAGATCGCGTCGGCGGTGGCCTCGGAGAGGCGCTCGGTGACGCCGAAGACGTGCTCCAGGCTGTGTTCCAGCCAGATCCGGCTGGGGGTGCCGCGGAACAGGTGCCAGTGTTTCGCGAACAGCCGCCAGATCTTGCGGTTGTCGGTCTCCACCGCGCCGCCGTCGGCGCGCGGCACGCCGAGGTCCTCGAGCTTCACGCCCTGGCTGTAGAGCATGCGGAAGACGTAGTGGTCGGGCTTCACGAACAGCGTCGCCGGGTCGGGGAAGGGCTGGTTCTCCGAAAACCACGAGGGGTCGGTGTGCCCGTGGGGGCTGACGATGGGGAGGTCCTTGATCGCGGCGTAGAGTCTGCGCGCGACGTCGCGCTGGCTCGGGTCGCTCGGCAACAGTCGGTCCGGATGCAACATCCCTGTGTCCCTTTCAGTCGCTGGGGTCGGCGTCGTAATCGCGCATCAGCACGCGCATCACCTCGGCGAGGTGGGCGCGCATCGCCTGGCGCGCGCCGGGGCCGTCGTGGCGCAGCAGCGCCTCGATCACGCGGCCGTGGTCGCGCATCGTCGCGCGCTGGTTCTCCTGCAGGCGGGTGCGGTGGCTCAGCGCCTCGAACATCGGCGCGAACTGGCCGTCCCACAGGCCGACGACGATCGGCGGCAGCACGGTGTTGTGGGTGGCCGCGGCGATCCGGGCGTGGAACAGGCGGTCGGTCTCGAAGGTGGGCTCGCCCGCGGCCATCAACGCGCGCATCGTCTCCATCGTCTCGACGATGCCCGCGAGCTCCGCGTCGGTGGCCTCGGAGGCGGCGACGAACGCGGTCTCCCCCTCGATCAGCATCCGCGCCGACACCAGTTCGAAGGGGCTCGGTCCGGCGTCCGGCCCTTCGGTGACGAGTTCGCCCAGTTCCTTGACGTAGGAGCCGGAGCCGCCGCGCACCTCGACCAGACCGGCGATTTCGAGCGCCACCAGGGCCTCGCGCACCACCGGGCGGCTCGCGCCGAGCTTCCGCGCGAGGTCGCGCTCGGGCGGCAGCCGCTGTCCGGCGACGAACTCGCCGGAGCGGATCAGATCGCCGATCTGGTTGGCGACCTGTTGGTAGAGACGCTGGGAAACGATCGGTTGAAAGGGCATGCCCGCTACCGCCGAGGTTGCAACGTGAAACGCGAACCACTGGGCGGAAAATACTCCTTGGGCGTTCGGGCGGTCAATTGGTAAAGTGGCCTTACCAAATCTACCACTCTGGATAGGACGGACGATTATGCGGGTGTTGCGGATTCATCCCGACGACGACGTGGCGGTGGCGATGACGGATCTCGCGCCGGGCGAGACGGTGGCCGACGGCGTGGTGGCGCGTCAGCCGATTCCCGCCGGGCACAAGGTCGCGGTGAAGGCGGTGAAGCAAGGCGAAGCGGTGGCGAAGTTCGCCCAGTCGATCGGCGTCGCGCTCGCCGACATCGCGCCGGGCGAGCATGTCCACGTCCACAATCTCGGCTTCCAGGCGGGGATGCCGTTGCCCGCCGCCGCCCGCCGCGCGCCGCCCGCGCTCCCGGGTGGGGCGGCGACCTTCAAGGGCTATCTGCGCGCCGACGGCCGGGGCGCGACTCGCAACTACATCGGCATTCTCACCACCGTCAACTGCTCCGCAACCGTGGCGCGCCTGATCGCCGACCGTTTCCGCGGCGCGGCGATGGAGAAATGGCCGAACGTCGATGGCGTGGTCGCGCTCACCCACCGCACCGGCTGCGGCATGCAGACCGAGGGCGAGGCGATGGACGTGCTGCGCCGCACCACCGCGGGCTACATCCGCCATGCCAACTTCGCGGGCGTGCTGCTGGTCGGCCTCGGCTGCGAGATGAACCAGCCGGACCGCCTGCTCGCCGAGGAGGGGCTGACGCTCTCCGACCGCCTGCGGGTGCTCACCATCCAGGAGACCGGCGGCACTTCGGCCACGGTGCGCGCGGGTGAGGCGATCGTGCGCGAGATGCTCGACCTCGCCGACCGCGACGTCCGCGTCGAGCTGCCCGCCTCGCACCTCACCCTCGGCCTGCAATGCGGCGGGTCCGACGGCTTCTCGGCGCTCTCGGCCAATCCCGCGCTCGGCGTCGCCGCCGACCTGCTGGTGGCGCACGGCGGTGCCGCGATTCTGAGCGAAACCCCGGAAATCTACGGCGCCGAGAACATGCTGCTCTCCCGCGCCGCCGCGCCGGAGGTGGCCGAGGCGTTGAAGGCGCGGCTCGCGTGGTGGGACGAATACACCGCGCGGAACGGCCAGAACCTCGACAACAACCCCTCGCCCGGCAACAAGAAGGGCGGCCTCACCACGATTCTCGAAAAATCCCTCGGCGCGGTGGCGAAGGGCGGCACTCAGCCGCTGTCGGCGGTCTACGCCTACGCCGAGCCGGTGACGACCCGAGGGTTCGTGTTCATGGATACCCCCGGCTACGACCCGGTGTCGGCGACCGGCCAGGTGGCGGGCGGCGCGAACCTGATCTGCTTCACCACCGGGCGCGGGTCGTGCTTCGGCTGCAAGCCCGCGCCGAGCCTCAAGCTCGCCACCAACACCCCGCTGTGGGAGCGGATGCGCGAGGACATGGACATCGACTGCGGCTCCATCCTCGACGGCCACGAAACCGTGGAGCAGGTCGGGCGGCGGATCTTCGCGCGCATCCTCGCCACCGCCTCGGGCGAGCCGAGCGCGAGCGAAAGCCTCGGCTACGGCGAGGACGAGTTCGCCCCCTGGGTGCTCGGCGCGACGATGTAGGCGCGCGCCGCATCTCCTAAAGGTTTCACCTGGAGTGGAAATGCTCGTATAGTTTTTTCGGTTCGGGGGTTCGCAACGGCTCGGCAAGTCCAACGCTGGAGGTCGCGATGCCTGCCTGGGGGGGAGTTCGGTGGGTCGCGGCGGGTCTCGCCGCGGCGCAGCTCGGTTTGTTGATCTGGAGCCCGGCGGCGCGGGACTGGCGCATCGTCGCCGCCGCGCTGATCGCCGCGGCGCTGCTGGGGGCGGCGCTGTTGCGACCGCGCGTGGCGAAGGCCGCCGCGCCCGCCGTGGTGCGCCCGCAACCGCGCGAGGACGCGGCGGAATTCCGCGCCGAGCATCTGCGCAATCTTAAGGGGCGCCGCCGCCTGCTGTCGCTCGCCGACGCCGCCAACGGTCTGCTGCGCGGCAGCATGGCCGAGGTTTCGGCGCAGGGGGAGCGCGCGCAGGGCTCGTTGCAGGCGCTGTTGACCTCCGGCGATCGCATGGCCCGGCTCACCGGAGCGGCCGCGGAAAGCTCCGAACGCGCCACCCGCGACGTCGAGTCGGTGGCGGCGGCCAACGAGCAGATGGCCGCCTCGATCCGGCAGATCGACGGTCTCGTCGGGCGCTCGACGGAAATGGCCGAGGCCGCGGTGGCCGAAGCCGCGCAGGCGAGCGAAACGATCGGCGGCCTCAGCCGCGCCTCGGAGGCGATTCGCAAGGTCGTCGACGTGATCGGCGGCATCGCCGCGCAGACCAACCTGCTGGCGTTGAACGCGACGATCGAGGCGGCACGCGCGGGCGACGCGGGCAAGGGGTTCGCGGTGGTGGCATCGGAGGTGCGCACCCTCGCCAACCAGACCGCCGAAGCCGCCACCGAGATCCAGACCCAGATCGCCGACATCCAGGCGGCGATCGCGAGTTCGGTGACGGCGATCGGCGGCGTCGCCCGCACCGTCGGCGACCTCGCCGCAACCTCGCGCGAGGCCGCGGGCGCGGTCGGCCAGCAGGCCTCCGCGACCGGCGAGATGAGCCGCAGCGCCGCTTCCGCCGCCGCGGGCGCGGCCGAGGCGGCGCGCGCGGTGCGCGATATCGCGGCGGAGGCCGAGGCGGTCGGCGAGGCCGCCGCCGCCGCCCGCGATCAGAACGTCGCCACCGCCAGGAGTCTGGCCGATCTCGAACGCCGCCTCGGGGTGGTGATGCGCTATGCGGTGACGCGCGACGACGACGGCGTGGCGCGGGTTGCCGTGCCTCTCGAAGCCGGGCTGCGGTTCGACGGCGCGGAGCGGCCGGTGACGTTGCTGGAGTTGACGCCCGAGTGGGCGCGGGTCGCCGTGGCGGATCTGCCGGAGCGGGGAAGCGGGGACCTCGATCTCGGCGTGCTCGGCCGAATTCCGGCGCAGATCGTCGCCGCCGACGCGGAGGGGGCGACGCTGTCGCTCTCGCCACCCGACGCCGGGGCGCGCGCCCGGCTGGCGGAGTTCCTCGGCGGCGCCGACGCCCTCGACTGGCCGTTCATCCGCCTTACCGCCGACGCGGCGCGCAAGATCGAGGCGGCGTTCGAGACCGGCCTCGCGACCGGGGCGCTCACCCTCGACGACCTGTTCGACGAAACCTACGTGCCGATCCCCGGCACCAATCCAGTGCAATATCGCACCCGCTTCATCGATTACGCCGACCGCGTCCTGCCCGAGATCCAGGAGCCGGTGGCCGCCGCCGATCCGCGCATCTCCGGCGCCTGCGCGATCGACCGCAACGGCTACCTCGGCGTCCATCTGCGCGCCTATTCTCACCCGCAGAGCGACGATCCGGCGTGGAACGCCACCCATTGCCGTCAGCGCCGCCTGATTACCGACGCCACCGGTCGCGCCGCCGCCGCGGCCGACGGCGCCTATCTGCTGCAAACCTATCTGCGCGACCTCGGGCCCGACAACATGCCGATGCTCAAGGACCTCAACGTGCCGATCCGCGTGCGCGGGCGGCGCTGGGGGGTGTTTCGCGTCGTCTACGCGATCTGAGCGTTACGCCGCTTCCATCTCCGGCGTGTATTCGCCGCGCCGCGCGGCGCGGTTGAGGGCGGCGCGGCGGGCGAGGGCGGCCTGGGCGGCGCTCACGTTTTCCGGGTCGCCGTGCCACAGCTCCATCGCCGGCTGCTGGATCGCCCGCGCGTAGGAGAAGGTGAGCGCCCACGGCAGGCGGGCGCGGTAGCGCAGGTTCATCGCGTTGAGGCGCGCCGAGGCGTCTTCCGCGCTCTGCCCGCCGGAGAGGAACGCCACCGCCGGAACCGCCGCCGGAACCGTGCGCAGCAGGCAGGCGACGGTGGCGTCGGCGATCTCCTCGGCTCCCGGCTGGTGCGGGCAGGCGAGGCCCGGCACCACCATGTTGGGCTTCAGCACCATTCCTTCGAGCAGCACCCGCTGCGCCGAAAGCTCGGCGAAGGTGGCGCGCAGGGTTTGCTCGGTGACCGCGAAACAGCGTTCGAGATCGTGGTTGCCGTCCATCAGCACTTCGGGTTCCACCACCGGCACGATCCCCGCCTCCTGACACAGCGCGGCGTAGCGCGCCAGCGCGTGGGCGTTGACCGCGAGGCAGGCGGCGCTCGGCAGGCCGTCGCCGATCGCGATCACCGCGCGCCACTTGGCGAAGCGCGCGCCGAGGTCGCGATATTCGGCGAGGCGGCCGCGCAGGCCGTCGAGGCCCTCGGTAACCTTTTCCCCCGGGTGCCCGGCGAGCGGCTTGGCTCCCTTGTCGACCTTGATCCCCGGCACCACGCCGAGGGCGTCGAGCGCCTTCGCGAACGGCGTGCCGTCGCTCTTGGTCTGGCGGATCGTCTCGTCGGCGAGGATCGCGCCGCCGATGCTGTCGGCGAACCCCGGCGTCTCGACGATCCACTCGCGGTACGCCCGCCGCATCTCGACGGTCTGCGGAATGCCGAGAGCGGCGAAGCGCTTGTCGGCGGTGCCGGTGCTCTCGTCCATCGCCAGCAGCCCCTTGTCGTCGGCGACCATCCGCGCCGCGGTGTCGACCAGTTCCCGCATGTCCATGACCAATCCTCCGTGCGATTGCGGCTGGAGGAAAAACCCGCGAACCCGCCGAAGGCTCCGGGCGGAGACGCAAAAAAACGAAAATGAAAATCCAACCCGCGGGAATCTATCGCCCCGCCGCAGTTGCTTCACGGTCGATTCGTTTCAATCCACGCCCCTCCGGGAGGGGCGACCGCCACCCAAGTTGGAGCAAGCCCCAGAAGCTGGGTTTCAATCCACGCCCCTGCGGGAGGGGCGACGTGCCGGGGGTGCGGATGTTCGCCGAAATCTGGTTGTTTCAATCCACGCCCCTGCGGGAGGGGCGACGTCCGCACCGAGCGCAACCTGCTGCTGTGGGACGTTTCAATCCACGCCCCTGCGGGAGGGGCGACGCGCCACCACCATCGAGGCGGCGAAATACGACCCGTTTCAATCCACGCCCCTGCGGGAGGGGCGACTAAGCGGAGCCGTTGGGCCGGGAGGTTGAGACTGTTTCAATCCACGCCCCTGCGGGAGGGGCGACGACGCACCGTGCCCGCCCCACCAAGGGCATTCGCGTTTCAATCCACGCCCCTGCGGGAGGGGCGACTTCCAACCCCGGGAACGAAGGCGGAGCATAAGCAGTTTCAATCCACGCCCCTGCGGGAGGGGCGACTCGTACCAGCGAAACGCCTCCGCCGCCTTGCGGAGTTTCAATCCACGCCCCTGCGGGAGGGGCGACCTACGCCCGGGCAACGAGCGACCGTTCCGGTGGGTTTCAATCCACGCCCCTGCGGGAGGGGCGACCGCGCTGGCGCTGGCCCTGGGACACGGCGTGGTGGTTTCAATCCACGCCCCTGCGGGAGGGGCGACCTGGATCCTCACCATCCTCCAAGGTATCTCGACGCTGTTTCAATCCACGCCCCTGCGGGAGGGGCGACGGCTTCATTGGTGATGACGTGTTCGCTCTAAACCAGTTTCAATCCACGCCCCTGCGGGAGGGGCGACGAGCCTACGCTCGTCGTCGGTGTCGTCGGTCTGGTGTTTCAATCCACGCCCCTGCGGGAGGGGCGACGTAGATTATTTCGGTGGATTAGCCCGGTCTGAGTGTTTCAATCCACGCCCCTGCGGGAGGGGCGACGCGGGAGTTGCCGCCCTTACTGCGCGCGGCGTTGGTTTCAATCCACGCCCCTGCGGGAGGGGCGACCAACACGCCCGACAAGCTCGACCCCGAGCAGCTCTCGTTTCAATCCACGCCCCTGCGGGAGGGGCGACCGCCACGGCGGCGTCGATGGAGGCGGTGTCGGTCGGTTTCAATCCACGCCCCTGCGGGAGGGGCGACGAGAGTTCCCGGCCGCCGTCGAGGCCATCGCCCGTGTTTCAATCCACGCCCCTGCGGGAGGGGCGACGTGAACACGCGGGGCGTCTGGTATGGCATAGACAGGTTTCAATCCACGCCCCTGCGGGAGGGGCGACAATCCAGCAGGTTGCGCGGCAGTTCTACGAAGTGTTTCAATCCACGCCCCTGCGGGAGGGGCGACTCAAGCGGAGCAGACGTGTCGCGGAGCTTCGACGTTTCAATCCACGCCCCTGCGGGAGGGGCGACACCCCGACATGAGCAAGATTACCGAAGGCGAGGTTGTTTCAATCCACGCCCCTGCGGGAGGGGCGACGATCATCTCGCGTTCTTAGGATGTTCTCAAGCGCGGTTTCAATCCACGCCCCTGCGGGAGGGGCGACCGACACCGACAGGGCGGCGGCGCGGGCAAGCGGGTTTCAATCCACGCCCCTGCGGGAGGGGCGACTCCGAATCGGTTGCTTGACGGCGATTCTCGCACTGTTTCAATCCACGCCCCTGCGGGAGGGGCGACAAGGCCCGCTTCGTGCGGGCCTTTTCTTTTGGAGTTTCAATCCACGCCCCTGCGGGAGGGGCGACGTCCGGTAAAACCACCCTGGCAAACAAGCTGGCGTTTCAATCCACGCCCCTGCGGGAGGGGCGACCCACCTCCATCTGAGTGAGCATGCCGCTGAGGTGTTTCAATCCACGCCCCTGCGGGAGGGGCGACGATGGTCCACCGGCCAGCGGTGGCTGATTGGGGCAGTTTCAATCCACGCCCCTGCGGGAGGGGCGACGGCCTCATTCTAACGGATGGAGAGACAAAGGGAAAATCGAAGGTTCGCGCGAACCCGGTGGCGGGGCCGCTTTGCCGCCGGGAATCGGTCCGCGGGGTTTGGAATTTCTTTCCTATTCACAATGTCCAAAAGGCATCGCGAACCTGCCGGGCGGATGATGGTTGCTGGCGGTTCGCGCGAGGGGCAGCGGCTTTCTATAGGATCAGCGGGCCGTCGAGGTCGAGGCTGGGTTTCGCGCCGATGTGTTCCACCTTGTGCCGATTGCCCGATCCCAAAAAATAGAACCGCAGGCTGTCGCGTTCGGGGTCTATCAGTCCGGTCAGGTCTGCCCGCAAGGCCGCCCATTGCGCCGGATCGACCTCGCACTCGAAGACCGAGCATTGCACCCGTTGGCCCCGGTTCTGGCAAGCCTTGGCGACGCGGCGCAGGCGGCGGCGTCCGGCGGTATCGGTGGTGCTGACGTCGTAGGTGACAAGAACCAGCATGGCATCACCGCGCGATGAACGGAGGATAGGCGTCGAGGTCGCCGCGCAGCCGCATCGCCAGCAGGCGCGCCTGTGCGTGCCAGAGCAGGCCGACGGCGCAGGTTTCCTCCAGAAACGGGTGGCGGATGTCTTCCGCCTTGCGTTCCTGGTAAGCGACGAGAACGGTCCGCCGCGCCTCTTCGGTCAGGGTCACCGCTCCGGCCTCGTCGGCCAGGAAGTCGCGCGCCCGCACCTGCCCACGATTGATCAGGCTCAACACCAGCCGGTCGGCGAACCAGGCGCGGAATTCCTCGACCAGGTCCAGGGCGAGGCTGGGGCGCCCCGGCCTTTCCCGGTGCAGGAAACCCACCTGCGGGTCGAGGCCCACGCCTTCCAGCGCCGAACGCGCATCGTGCGTGAGCAGGGTGTAAACGAACGATAGTAGGCAGTTCACCGCGTCGGTGGGAGGGCGGCGCACCCGTCCGGCAAAGGCGAAGGCCGGGTCTTCGTTGCGCACCAGGGCGGGGAAGGCGGCGAAGTATGCGGCGGCGGCGTCGCCTTCCACCCCGCGCAGGGCATCGAGCCCGGGCGTGGCTTCCAACCGGCGCAGGGCGATGGCCAGGGCATCGACGGCGGCGGAGATGCGGCCTCCCGCGTCCGCCCCGTGGTCGCGGCGCGCGCGCAGCAGAACACCGCGCTGGTTGGCGATCTTGCCGGTGAGCATGGCGCGGGCGAGATCGGCGGCGGTTCGGGCGTCATCGGTTGCCGCATACTGGGCGCGGCGCAGGCGGACGTTGCCGGAGACGGGGCCTTCGACGCGGGCGAGGAAACGTCCGCGTTCGGTCATCCAGGTCAGGGTTACTCCCGCGGTCGCGCACGCCCCCAGCAGGAAGGGACTGGCGGAAACCCGTCCGAAGCCGACGACGCCGTCCACATTGTGCAACGGCACGCGGGTTTTTCCGCCGTCTTCCCGCACGATCAGGACGCAATCGCCGTCTTTCGACAGATAGCTGCCCTGCGAGGTGATGTAGAGGGTGTTGCCCAGCCGTTTCATCGCGTGTCCTCCGTTTCGGCCAACTGGCGCGCCACGGCGCGGGCGGTCCAGGCGCGGGCGGAGCGGCCGGCGAGGCCGGGGCGGCAGATCTCCACCAGGGAACAGGCGTCGCATCGCGCATCGCCCGACAACGGCGGCGGCAGGCCGGTTTCGCGCAGCAGGGCGTGCAGGCGGGCGGCGAGGTCTTCGACCCGCCGGCGCAACTCCGGCGAAAAGGCAACGACCTCGCGCCGCCGTGGTTTGCCGTAGAAGAGCGCGCCTTCGGGAACCGGGATATCCAGCATTTCCTCCAGGCAGAGGGCTTGCGCGCAGAGCTGGATGCGGTCGGCATCGTGGGATTTCGGTTTGCCGCGCTTGTATTCCACCGGGAATGGCCGCCAGACGGGAGGATCCTCCGGCATGGTGGTCTCGCGGTGGAATTCCACGACGTCGGCGATACCGGAAAGCCCCAGGCGGCGGCTGGCCAGACACACGCCGCGGGCAACGCGCAGGGTCCTCCGCGTCTCTCCCTCGCCGGAATCGGCGCGCTCGTGCAGGATGCGCCCCTCGGCGGTGAAGCGGTTTTCCGCCCACGCCCGTTCCCCATGAATCAGGGAGCATTGGCGTGGGCAGAAAGCCAGATGTTGCAGGGCCGAAAGCGGCAGCAGATCGTCGTCTTCCGCATCCATCCCCCGGCCCTCCGCGTGGGTTAGATCAGAACCAGCGGCGTCACCCCTGCCGGAACCTGCGTTTTGTCGAATTCGACGACGTAGTCGGCGAAGGACCGGGGCGGCACGTCCGGGTCGGCTCCGGCACGGCGCGCTCGCACCAGTTCCAACAGCTTGTGCGCCGGGGCGTTGCCCAGCGGGCTGTCGTGGCGGAAGGCGATCAGGCTGCGCGCCACCATGTCGCCGCGCGCCGCCGAGCGGTCGAAGTCGAACATGTTGGCCAGCGCCTGCCACAGCAGTTCAAGATCGTCCTCGGAAAAGCCGGTACCTTTCGCCCCGCCCGCGAAGTGGGGGGCAAGGAAGCCGTGGCAGCGGTAGAGGCCATAGGGGACGATGTTCTTGTCACCCATGGTGCGTTCTTTTTCCGCATCTTTTTCGTTGGTCACCGCCATGCGGGTGATGCTGAGGTTCAGCGTCTGGATCGGATCGACGCTTTGCGCGAAGGTGAGTTGCACCGGTCCTCGCACTTGGCCGCAATTGACCTCGGTGGTCATCACCGCGCCGAAGGCGCGCACGTCGAAAAAAGTCTTGCACATCCAGGTGGTGACGGCGCGGGCGTCCTCTTCCTTGGAGGGCAGCTTATTGGATACGGACTTCAGGCCACTGGCCTCGTAGGCGCGGGCGTGCTGATTGTTGAGGATCGCCTTCTCCCGCACATAGATGTCGTAGCCGGGAACGCCATCCTTGGTGATGGCGACATAGTTGCGAATTTTGCGCTTCAGGCAGACGTCGGTGACCAGTCCCTTCTGGGTCAGGGGGTCGACGCGCGGCATGTTGCCCGCGTCCGGATCGCCATTGGGGTTGCCGTTGGTGACGTCGAAGTGGAAGACGAATTCGATGCGGTTGTTGAGTACGGACATGACGGCGGTCTCCTGATTCAGGCGGCGGGGGAGGTAGAAGTATTGGCGGCGGTTTTACCTTGGAAAAAGGCGCGGCGTTGCTGGTAGTAGCCGAGATGGAACAGCGCGCGGTCCTCGGGGAGAAAGACGGCGGGGTAATCATCTATTCCGTCGAGGATTTCTTCGATTTTCTGGTCCAGGATGTGGGTAAGCCCCGGAGAAGTTCGCCGCGCTTTTTTCAGGTGGGTGCGTGCTAGGTCCAGCAGGTAGGGGAATACCGTCATCGGCGTGGCCGAGGCGGAGGACATGAACTTGTCGCGAATGCCCGAGTTGACGTCGCCCTGGGCAACGCGTTGCAGGTTTTCCAGAACCGCGAACAGACGCCCGAGGCGATAGCCGGTCTCGGTTCGGCTTTCATCGAGAGACATGAGCAATGGCTCCTTGATGGATGATTGATTCAGACGGATGCGGCGGTTGATCACCGCCTTGAGCAGGGCGACGCGCGGATGGGTGATCCAGCGGTCGGAACGGAAACGGTCCAGCAGCAGCGGCAGCAGGGATTCCGGGTATGGCCCGCCGGTCAGCGCGGCGCGCAGCAGGTCGCCGCCAAGCTTTTTCAGTTGGTCGTCGGAATTCTTGCCGCGAATCTTGCCATCCTTGTCCTTGGGGCGAAGGTCGCCGATGAAGCGCCACATCGGCGGATGGGGCGTTTGGCCGGGATATTCGGGTTGCAGGGCAAGGTCTCGGTGATGTTCGCGGGCGCGCTCTAACAGATTGCCCAGGCTGTCCACCTGCCACAGCCGCACCGATAGGCGCGCCGCGTTGGGCGACAGACCGAGCAGATAGAAGCGCACTTCCCGGTCGGCGAACGCGGGGTCGTCGGGCATCTGCCCCGCGGCGAGGCGGTCGAGTGCGTCGCCGATGCGGTGAGCGGCGGCGGTGTCGTCGGCGTCACCGTCGGGAGGGGGTTCCGGCGGGTCGAACAGGCCGCCGAACAAAGGTTCCGCCGGTGTCTCCCGCTCCGCCCAGAAAACCAGAGAGGTATCGCCGATGCGGCGGTACTGGCGACTTTCCCGCCGCAGCAGGTGGTTGAGAGCGGTAACGTAACCGAAGGCCGCGACTTCCCCCACCGGGGCATTGAAGCTTTGCTCCTTGCCGTAGGAGGTCGCAGAGGAAATGTTGAATGAGACCAGGGATGCACCGCTGCTCTGCGCTCCGTAAACCCCCTTGATCGCGCCATGCAGGCGGGTGATCGGCGTTTTGTCCTCCCCGGAAACCAGGCACTGCCCGAGGAAGGCCGACGCTTCCGGTTGGAGATGCTTCTCCCAGGCGGCGCGCAGGGCAGGAACTTCGTGGGCGTAGCCGGAATTCCCCGATGCCCCGACCAGCCGGAAGATCAGCCAGCCGGAGAGGAGGTCGTCGTTGCCGCTCAAGGTTTCCGCAGCGGTGGATACGTTCCACTTTGCAAAGTAGTGGAGAACGGCAACTGCCATTGGGTGCTCCACCCCTTGCAGCAATTGCCGATGCAGATTCGCAGCCGCTGCGAACTGCTCGGCGGCGCGTTCCGGTTTGCCCTTGCTGTCGTATCCGCAAAAGTATCCGGCATTATCGCACAGGAAACCGGGGTCGATGCCGACGGTGCGACGCGGAGGTTGGGGAACGGCAAGGATTTTCGGCGTGGGCTTGCCTTTCGGCCCGGTGTCGGAGAGGGGCAGGATGCCGAGGAAGTTTCCCTCGGCGTCGATTTGGATTGCGCCGACCACTTTGGCGTCGGAAAACCCGAAAGGGGGCGGGGCGTCTTTACCCGAGCCCGCGATGCGTTGGTAATACTGGTTGAGGGCGGAGAGGATCATGACGCGGCCCTCCGTTCCGCGAACGGCGGCACCTCCAGCACGCCGTCGCGCAACACTGCGTGGAAGAAATGCGGCTTCATGCCGTCGGCGAAGTCGATGTCGTGCAGCATCCAGCCGAGGTCGATCTCGCCGCGCAGGGATTCATGCACGGCGGTCAGGTCGGCGGGGGCCGGTGGGGCGAAGAAGGCGGTGAACTCGCGCGTCCCCAGGCTGGGCTGATAGGCGCACTGGCCCTTTTCGACGCGGCGGCGGATCATCTCGGCATGCTTGCCGGGGTTGTCGCCCGGCCCGGCGGCCGCGGTCATTTCGAAGTGCGCCTCGATGACATAGGCGACGTCGCGCAAGATCAGGGCTGCACGTTGCTGACGGTCCTCGTCGGCCACCAGATAGGGCATATCCCCTCGTCCGCCCGCCGCAGTGCGCGCGGTGGAATAGGGCGCCTTGCCCGCGACCTCGTTGCGCCGGATGGTGTCGAAGCGGATCGGATTCAGCACCCGGATGCGGTCTACGATCCAGCGGATCGCGGGCTTGCGGTGGATGCTTTCGATGATGCCGCGCGCGGCGGAGGGCGTCATCACCTGATAGCTGGCCCGCTCGGCCTTGAACTCCGGGCGGGTGAACAGGGCGAAATTGCCCCAGACCTTGACCTGAATTCCCGTGGACATCGGACCTCCCTTGACCGTAGTTCAGAAAATGTTGCCTTCCGGGCTGCGCTCCCCGGCGACGGGTTGCAGTCCGCAGTCTCCGTAAAGCTCCGTCGCGACCAGCCGGGCGAAGCGCCCGTCGGGACCGATGCGGGAAATCCCTCCCATCCGGTCCAGCCGTTCGAACTGGTTGCGGAAAACCGCGACGCTGACCTGCTGCAAGGGCCGGACGGTGTCGTTCAGACCAGGGGGGAATCCGCGTTCGGCACAGAATTGCAGGCGATCGCACAAGGCGTCGGCATCGCCGAAGGGAACGATCACCGGCAGGGTGTCCTGATCGATGACGCGGAATGTCTCGGCGATTTTGCGGAAGGGCCAGATCACGTCGCGTGCGCGTTCGGCGCACATCGCCATGATTCCCGGCTGGTCCAGGTTGCTGACCGCGAACAGGTCGTCGAAATAGCGGGCGACGGTATCGTGCGCCAACGGGTCCGCGCCCAGAGACAGCAGGGGGCGGGCGAGTTCGCGCCGTCGCCGCAGTTCGGCCAGCCACAACGGGCGTTCGCTCTCGAACACCACGAAGCGGCCGATCGGGCCTTCGCCGTTGCGGTTGCAGCGCCCCCCCGCCTGCATCAGGGAATCGATACCCGCTACCGCGCGGAAGACCACGGGGAAGCTGACGTCCACTCCGGCCTCCACCACGGTGGTGGCGACCAAACGGCAGGGTTTCCCGGCGGACAGCCGGTGTTTAACCTCGTCCAGCACGGTGCGGCGGTGGGACGGACACATCGCCGCGCTCAGGTGGAAGGCATCCGCGCCCTCCAACGCCGCGAACAAGTCGGCGGCGTGTGCGCGTTGATCGACGATGCATAAGATTTGCGGTTCGGCGCGCAGGCGGGCGATCAGATCGGCATCGGTCAGAGTTCCGGCGAACTCGGCGCGGCAACGTTCGAAAATCGCAAACAGGCCGGGCACGTCGTCGATGATCGGTCGCGCGTGGGGCAACGGCCACGTCAGCGTGGGGTGAGCCAGGTTCGGTTGCGTCGCCGAGCACAACAGAACGGTACAGCCATAAACCGACGCCAGTTGTTCCAACGCCGCGACGCAGGGCTGCAACAGCGGCGCGGGCAGGGTCTGCACTTCGTCCAGCACGATCACGCTGCCCGCGATGTTGTGCAACTTGCGGCATTGCGCCGGGCGTGCGGCGAACAGGGATTCGAAGAACTGCACTGTGGTTGTGACGATCAGCGGATGATCCCAGTTCTCGGTCGCCAGCTTGCGCTTTTCCGGCCCGATGGGTTCGTCGTCTTCCGGTGCGACGGCGGCGGAATGGTGCTCCAGCACAGCGTCGGCCAAGTCGGGGCCGAGGGCGTCGCGGAAGGCTTGCGCCGTCTGTTCGATGATCGAGGTATAGGGGATGACGTAGATCACCCGCCGGAGGCCGTGGAGGCGCGCATGCGTCAGGGCGAAGGCCAGGGAGGCCAAGGTCTTGCCGCCGCCGGTCGGTACCGTCAGGGCGTAGACTCCCGGATCTCCGGTCGCAGATGTGCGGCAGGCGTCGCCGACGGCGTCGCGCGCGTCCAGAATGGTGCGCTCCTTGTCGCTGCGCATGCGTTGACGTGCGGCGTGGGATTTCCGGAGCAGGTGGGCCGCCAGGGCGTAGTCCATTTTCGCCAAAGCGGACTTTCCCCGCCGCAGGTGCGTCTTACGCGGGTCATAGAAGGCTTCGGTACACAGGAAATCCGCGTCGCAGAGGGCGGAGAACACCATGCGCGCGAACAGATGCAGGGCGAAGCTCTGCCGTTCCATCGGCAGCTTTCGCATGGCAGCGGGCAGGCCCAGGACCGACGGGATGACGGAGATTTCCGGAAAGGTCGGCGGCATGTCGGCCTCCCATTCCTTCGCCTGCTTCAGTCGGGCATCGAGGTCGGCGTCGCCAGCATCGCCGCCGTTCGGCAATCCGGTGTGATGTCCCGCCGTGGCATAAGCCAAAAGCAGCCCGGTGGTTTTGGGGAAGTGCCGGGTCGCCAGCAGCGCGCCGATGGAGGCATGCTCGGCGCGGAGGCTGCTTCCCCGGATGCGGTGTTGGAACGCGGCGCGATATTTCCCCGCGTCGTGCAGGATTCCGGCGGCACGGCCCCAGTCGCGGGCGGAAAAGGCGGCGGCGAACATCCCGGCAAGGGCCGAGGTCCGGCGCAGATGCCGGGACAAAGGTTCCCAGGTTTCCTGGGGCTGCCCCTCCAGGCTGTGGGCGAAGTAGGTTTTGTCCATGGCGGTTCCCCCAGAACCGGCGGCGAGCTTGCGCCTATGGTGAGCGCGTCGGTCCCGCCGAACAAGTAGGAGTTGATATTTTCCAGGTCTTCGACGATGCCGCACAAGGGTGACAGATTCGGTCCCGTAAAGCGGGCGGCACGAGGTGACCGATTTTGTCCGGGGGAGGAGGTAGAAGCGAACCCAGGGAGGAGATGGGTGACGATGGCGTTCGAGCTTTACCGGAAAATCGCGGAGACCGACGGTGCATATGCCGGGGATGGTCCGGCGCGGCGGCAACTGTTGCGGCAGGCGGCGGTTCAGGCGGCGGATTTCTGGCTGGCGCGCCTGTCTTCCGCGCGGCGGTCGTCGTTGGAAGGATATCTGCTCTCTCCGGCGGATCGGGCGTCTCCGGAACGCGACAGATGGCTGCGACTGGGGCTGGTCGCGTGGTGCGAGGCGCGCTGGGACGGAGCGACGCGACTGCCGCGCGATCCGGAGATTCTTCGGTTGCTGGAGAGCATTGCGCTGAACCGGGAACTGCCGCCGGAGCCTCGCCCTACGCCAAAGTGGCGATCGGCGTTGGGGTGGGTGCTGATGCTCGGCCTGATGTGCGGAGGCCCCCTGCTGCATATGGAGCATACGCAGGAAAAAATACGGTTGGCGGCGCAGCGCCGGAGCGACATCGCGTGGACGCCGCCACCGCTTGGCGAGATGCTAAGGCAATCCCTCCCAGTGTCGGCGATGCGGGTTGACCAGTTCGGCGAGGGCGAGAGGTTCCAGAACCTCGACCGCGTCGCCCCAGGCCAGCAGGTGCCAGGCCATTTCCAGCAGGCCCCCGGCGCGGAAGCGGACGACCAGCGCGCCGTCGGCCTGAGCTTCCTGAATCTGTCCCGGGTGGAAGGTGAACTCGGCGGCGGTTCGCGCGGCGTGTGGGGCGAACCGCCAGACCACGTCGGACGGTGGTTCGTGGAAGACGCCGAACGCTTCGGCGGCGTAGGCCTCCAGATCGAACCCGGGGTCGCGGACGAAGGGGAGCCCGGCGGCCTCGACGGCGGCGATGTCGGGCAGGCTGAACAGTCGGTTGCCCATGCCGCCGTCGGCGCGGCGCGCCACCAGATAATGCCGATGCCCGTGGAGGAATCCGTAGGGATGCAGGCGATAGGTTTGCAGCGCGTCGTCCTTCCGCTTGCGATAGCGGATCTTCACCGTGTCGCAGGCGAGAATCGCCCGGCGCAAGGCTTCGAGGATCCGCGTATCGATCTCCCGGCGCGGCCCGGGGCGGGCGGCGATGCCTTCGGCTTCCATCAGGGCTTCGAGGTCGGGCTCGGCGCGCCTGCGGATGTCGGGCTTCATCAGGGATTTGATCTTCTGCGATAGGTCTCCCAGCAGCACCGCGAGGTCGGGGCGGTTGGCGTCGTCCATCAGGTTGGTCGCGGCCGCCAGAGCCGCCAGTTCGTCGGCGGAAAAGGCGATCAGCCGGTCGACGGTGGTGGAGGGAACGCGCCAGCGCTTTTTCCGGTCGTCGCCGAGCAGTTCCTCGGTCTGGGGAAGAACGCGCATCACCGCGTCGCGCATCCGCATCGCCGTGCGTCGCCCCACCGCGAAGCGCTCGGCGATGTCGTCCAGGGTCAATCCGCCCCGCGCCGCCTGCATCTCCATCGCCAACAGCAGCAGGTTTTCGGCCTTCTCGTGACGCATGACGCCGCCCCCATCGTCTCCAGGTGACCGATTGTGTCACGCCCCAGGCGTGAGATGAAGCCGGGAGATCATCGTCATGCGGGAAAAAATCGTGACCGGCACGGTGGAATCGTTGGAAGTTCGCGGCGGCACTCTGCTGCTGGCCGATTGGCGGGCGGGCCTGGGGCGGACCCTGCGCGGCGACGGCCCATATCCGTTGTCTTGCGCCGACGTTCCGGGGCGCCCGCTGCTCGATCGGGAGGGGCGGCCGTTGCCGGATCTGCCGAAGGCGGAGCGGGCGGTTCTGGCGACCGTGCCCGAGGAGATCCGCCGTCTGGCCGCGCCGTACGGGCGGTTCCAGTGGATGGCGCTGGAAGCGATGCGCCATGTTCCGGGGGGCTTCGCGTTCCTGCGGCAGGAGGCGGAGGGCGCCGGCCCGGGATTCGTTCTCGCTTGTTGGGCGCTGTCGGGCGCTCGGGTGCGGGGGCGCGGCGAGAGACTGACTCTTGCGCGTCGGGCGATGACCGAGCCCCGTGCCGAGCTGCTGGCCGATCTCGCCGGTCTGGCGCGGCCCGACGCCGCGATCGTGCGCCTGCTGGCACGGGTTCCGGTGGAGGACATCGACTATCCGTTGGTGGTGGCGTTGTCGCGGTTGTGCGGCGATCCCTCCGCACGGTGCGCTTTGTGCGAGGTTCCGCGTCTCGGTGCCGAGGGCGTCCGGGCCTTGCTGGCCCTGCCGTCGTGGCTGTTGCATCCGGCGGTGGCTCGCGCCGTGGCGGCGGGCGCGACGGAGCGCCGTCTGCGCGCGTTGCTGAAGGATCTGGGCGATCCGAACGCGGCGGAGCGCGTCCGCGTGGCGCGCATGGTCAAGTGCGTGCGGGACTGGCCGGATCTGGAGCGGCGCTTGACCGAGGGGGTATCGCGCATCCTGCGTTCGCGGTCCTTCCCACAACCGCCGATCCCCGGCGAGGCGGCGTTGCAGCCGATCCGCGACGGCGATGCGCTGGTGCGCGAGGGGCGCGATCTGCGCCATTGCGTGGGCGATTACGTGGATGAGGTACATGCGGGGCGGCGGTATTTCTATCGCTGGCTGGAGGCGGAACGGGCGACGGTGGAACTCTCGCTCGGCGAGGATCTCTGCTGGCGGCTGAGTGAAGCCCTGGGGCCGGACAACGTCAGGATTTCGGGGGCCACGCGCGATCGGATCGCGGCGCTGGTGGCCTCCCAGGCGCGGGCGCGTCCGCTGCTGCTGGAAACCTATGTCGCGGGCGGCATCTACCACGATGCGGAAAAGGCCATGCCGGGACTGGTCCGGGGTACGCCGTTGCGGCTGCGGCGGGAGCCGACCAATCCGCACGATCCCCTGGCGGTGGAGGTGCTGACCGAAACCGGCCTCAAGCTCGGCTACCTGCCGCGCGCCGTCAACCGCGAACCGGCGCGATTGATGGATCGGGGCTGCGCGCTGTGGGCGGGGGTGGCGCGCGCGGACAACGTGTACGACATCCGCATCCGCGTGCGGGCGGCGTGACGTTCCGGCCATCTGCGGATGGCGAGCGCCGTCGGGTCCGTCCGCGCGGACGAGAACAAAGCGTGACCGTTTCAGTCATGCCGCCATGCTCAATTTGCGGCATGCAGACGCGCCGCGCCAACCTTATGCCCGATCGTATGCGCCCCGCCTGGTGGTGGGGCGGCACGCAGCTTTGGGAGTTCGCGACCGACGGCGAGGTGCGGTTGTATCTGCCCTGGGGGCCGGGCTTCGGGTGCCGGCGATGGATCGGCGCAACATGGGTGGAGGATGCTCCGACCACGCCGATGTTCGACCGGCGGGGAACCTGGCTGGACCCGGAAGGTCCGCACGACGATGCCTGGCAGGCTTCCTGTCTCGCGCGTGCCGCGTATTTTTCGGGCATTCCCTGGGCGTTGCGGGTCGCGGCCGCGCGGGAGGACGTACCCTGGCTTTATCTGAGGGCGGCGGCGTCGCAGCTGTTCGGGTGACGTTCCGGTGGGCGGAGCGGGGAAAAATGAAGAGCGCCGCGTTCGTTCGAACGACGGCGCTCTTTCTATTCCAACGCTAACCCCTTGAGGGGAATGGTGGGCGCGACAGGGATTGAACCTGTGACCCCTGCCGTGTGAAGGCAGTGCTCTCCCGCTGAGCTACGCGCCCCCGTTCGCGGTGAGGGGCGTTGTTTACCGTCCCCACGGAGGGGTGTCAAGTGGCAATCTCGGCGATCGTCGGCAGTGCCATCACCGCCTTGGGCAGGTCGAGCAGGCTGTCGATCACCGCGTCGGCGCCGAACTCGGAAACCGGCATCCGGGTATAGCCGTAGGAGACCGCGACGGTGCGCATGCCGGCGCGGCGGCCGCCCTCGACGTCGTTGAAGGAATCGCCCACCACCACCACCCGCTGCGGCGAGAGTTCGAGCTGATCGGCGGCATGCAGGAAGGGCTCGGGGTGGGGCTTGAGGTGCGGCGTGGTGTCGCCGCCGACGACGGTGTCGAGCACCGGCAGCAGGGTGAAGTCGCGCAGCAGGGTGAGCGCCGGGGCGAGCAGCTTGTTGGTGACGACGCCGAGGCGGAAACCCATGCCGAGGAGCCCGGCGAGGACCTCGGGCGCGTGGGCGAACAGCGCGCAGCCGAGCGACGGGTCGGGCTCGTAGTGGGCGGAGAAGCGCGCCACCAGGGCGTTGAGCGCGGCGTCGTTCTCGGGCGGCAGGCCGGTGGCGGCGTAGGCGCGCGCCAGCAGCACCTTGATGCCGTCGCCGACCATCAGGCGCACCTCGTCGTCGTCCACCCGGCGGCGGCCGTCCTCGGAGAGGACCGCGTTGAGGCTGCGCGTCAAGCCCGGCAGGCTGTCGATCAGGGTGCCGTCGAGGTCGAAAAGGATCGCGGCATAGCCGTTGGTGCTGGCCGCGAAGCGCGGACTGGCTGGGGTGGGCATCGGTGATGGTCCCTACGGCAAAGGAAAAAGACTGCAACGCACCGTAACACGGCGTGACTGGCCCGCGGAGGGGTTCCGTGCTCTCATGTGGTGTCTGCCGGGGGAGTATGCTACAGACGACCCGGTCCCGGGTTTCCGGGAATTTCGTTTTCCGCGAAAGAGTCGTTTCATGTCTGAGACTTGCGCCGCCGTGGTTCTTGCCGCCGGGCTCGGTACCCGGATGAAGTCCGATCTCCCGAAGGTGATGCACGAGGTCTGCGGCGTGCCGATGCTCGGCCACGTGCTCGGCATGCTCGACGATCTCGGCGTGATGCGGCGGGTGGTGGTTCTCGGACCGGGAATGGAGGCCGCCGCGGACCTCTCCGCGCGCTACGACGCCAAGGTGGCGGTGCAGACCGAACGCCTCGGCACCGCGCACGCGGCACTGACGGCGCAGGCGGCGCTCGAAGGGTTTTCCGGCGACGTTCTGGTGGCGTTCGGCGACACGCCGCTGGTGCGCGCCGAGACGGTGCAGAAGGCTCTCGACCTGCGGGCGTCGCCGCTCGATCCGGCGGTGGTGGTGTTGGGGTTCGAGGAGGAGGAGCCGGACGCCTACGGTCGCCTGATCCGCGACGCCGACGGCAACCTCGACCGCATCGTCGAGGCCAAAGACGCGACCCCGGAGGAACTGGAGGTCACGCTGTGCAATTCCGGCGTGATGCTGATCGACGGCGCGGTCGCCTGGCGGCTGCTGAACGCGGTCGGCAACGCGAACGCCAAGGGCGAATACTACCTCACCGACGTGGTCGCCCTCGCCCGCGCCGAAGGCCGCGCCTGCGCGGTGGTGGAGGGCGCGGCCGAGGAGTTCCTCGGCGTCAATTCCCGCGCCGACCTGGCGCTGGTCGAGGCGATCGCCCAGGATCGTCTGCGCGCCGAGGCGCTGGCGAAGGGCGTGACGATGACCGATCCGCACACCGTCTACCTGTCCGCCGATACCCAGCTGGGGCGCGACGTGACGATCGAGCCGTTCGTGGTGTTCGGCCCCGGCGTGGTGGTGGGCGACGGCGTGACGATCAAGGGCTTCTGCCACTTCGAAAACGCGCGGGTCGCACCGGGGGCGATCCTCGGGCCGTATGCGCGGCTGCGGCCGGGGGCGGACGTGGGGGCGGGCGCGCACGTCGGCAATTTCGTCGAGATCAAGAAGGCGACGGTCGAGGCGGGGGCGAAGGTCAACCACCTCACCTATATCGGCGACGCGCGCATCGGCGCGGGCGCGAACATCGGCGCGGGCACCATCACCTGCAACTACGACGGGTTCACCAAGAGCCGCACCGACATCGGCGCGGGCGCGTTCATCGGCTCGAACACCTCGCTGGTGGCGCCGGTCGCGGTGGGCGACGGCGCGACCGTCGGCGCGGGCTCGGTGGTGACCCACGATGTGCCCGCCGACGCGCTGGCGGTGACGCGCGCGCCGCAGAAGACCGTCGCCGGTTGGGCGGCGCGCTTCCGCGCGAAGATGCACGCGTTGAAGGCGAAATAGCGATTTCCGGAGAGGGGGGCGGAATGCGCGGACGCGCCGGCACGGACGGTTACCGCCACTTCATGCTCAAGGAGATCCACGAGCAGCCGGCCGCGATCGGCGAGACCCTCGGCCGCTATCTCGATGCGGCCGGGCAGGTGCCGTCGCTGCCGCCGCTGCCGTTCGACCTTGCGGCGGTGGAGCGCATCACCCTGCTCGCCTGCGGCACCCCGTTCTACGCGGCGATGGCGGCGAAGTCCTGGTTCGAGGACGTCGCGCGCCTGCCGGTGGATCTCGACGCCGCGTCCGAGTTCCGCGACCGCCGCACGCCGATGGAGGCGGGCGGGCTCGCGGTGCTGATCTCGCAGTCGGGCGAGACCGCCGACACGCGCGCCGCCCTGCGCGTCTGCCGCGAGGCCGGACTGCACACCCTGGCGATCGTCAACGTGCCCGACAGCGCGATCGCGCGCGAGGCCGAAGCCGCGCTGCCGACGTTCGCGGGACCGGAAATCGCGATCGCCTCGACCAAGGCGTTCACCGCCCAACTGACCGTGCTCGCCGTTCTCGCGATCGCGATCGGGCGGGCCCGGGGCGTCCTCGATCGTGCGGCGGCGGCGGATCTGACGGCGGCGCTCGCCGGGCTGCCGTCGCGCGTCGCCGAGGTGTTGCGGCAGGACGAGGCGATCCGCGCCATCGCCCGCAAGCTCCTCGATGCCCGGGGGGTGTGCTACGTCGGCCGCGGCGCCGCGTTCCCGATCGCCCTCGAAGGCGCACTGAAACTGAAAGAAGTCAGCTACATCCACGCCGAGGGGATCTCCGCCGGAGAGATCCGCCACGGGCCGATCGCGATGATCGACGAAACCCTGCCGGTGATCGTCGTCGCCCCGCCGGACGCGTCGTTCGAAAAGACCGCCGCGACGGTTCGCGAACTGATCGCCTGCGGCGGTCGGGTGGTGGTGATTTCCGACGCCGAAGGCGCCGCCGGGTTCCGCGACGCGGCGCTGGCGATCGTCGCGATGCCCTGCGTTCCGGCGTTCGTCGCGCCGATTCTGTATGCCGTTCCGATGCAGTTGCTCGCCTATCACGTCGCCGCCCTCAAGGGCGCCGACGTGGATCGGCCGCGCCATCTCACGAAAAGCGTGACGTCGGAATAAAACTCCCTGAAACTCTCGGTATCTCTGCGTGCCGCCCTCGTAATCGCGTGGGTTGAGGCCTATGTTGTGTCGAATACCGAGCATCGACGACCGAACGCGTCACGGCGAAGCGGGGGATACGATGAGCCATGTGGGGAGTGCGGAGCGAACCCTGGCGTTCCGGCGCGAGGAGGGGTTCGCGGATGTCGTGGGGTTCGGCGTCAAGGCGTGGATCTTCGACCGGCTCACCCGTAACGGTTCGAAGCTGTTCTTCCGCGGCCGCGATACGATTTCGACGCGGGCGCAGATCACCGGGGTGTGGGAGCCCGCCCTGACCGAGCTGCTCGGCCACTTCGCCCGCACCGGCTACAGCGATTTCCTCCTCGATATCGGCGCGAACATCGGTCTGGTCTCCTGTCAGTGCGGAAACGCCTTCGGCGAAGTCCACATGTTCGAGCCCAATCCCTTGTGCTGCCATCTGATTTCCGTCAATGCCGCGGTCTCGCTCACGGTGCCCTACACGCTCCATCCGTTCGGCATCGGCGATTGCGACAAGACCTGCGAACTGACCGTGCCGCGCCACAACTGGGGCGGTGCGTTCGTCGACGACGCCGCCAACGCCTACGACAAGTCGATCCTCGCCGCCAAGGACGGGCTTTCGAGCTACGAGGCCGAAAACTACTTCAAGGTCGGCATCGAGATCCGCGAAGGCGCCCGCGCGCTCAAGGCGGTGTTCGACGCTCTGGCGGAGAAGGGCCTGACCCGCGGCACCGTCAAGATCGATGTCGAGGGCTACGAGCCGGTGGTGCTGGAGGCGCTCGCCCGGGCGCTGCCGCCCGAGGTTTCGGTGGTGGTGGCGATGGAATGCTGGGATCCCCACTTCGCGATGGATGCGACGCTCGCCGGTTTCGGCGGCCGGGCGCGGGGCTACAAGCTCGATCGCCGGGTGCCGTGGAAGCCCGGTGCGTCGAAGTGGGAGAAGGCGCTGGCGATGCTCGTGCGACCGCAGATCTCCACGCGGATCGTGCCGGGGCGGGACGGCGACTGGCTCGGCGATCTGGTGCTGATGGTCGAACCCGTGGAGGCGACGGCGGAAGATCCTCTGGCGGCGGCCGAAGCCGCTTCCTAGATGAGTGTCTCGTTCGATGGATTGCCCCGGCGCGCGCCGCCGGGCGGGTCCGCTCGCCGTCTTCCGAGGAGATCGCTTCGATGCCCGCTTTCCAGCCGCTTACCCTGTTCGTCACCGGCGTCGGTTCCGGCTTCGGCCGCGAACTCGCGGTCGCCGCGCTCGCCGAGGGCCACCGCGTCGTCGGCACCCTGCGCCGCGCCGAAGCCTGTGCCGAATTCGAGGCGCTCGCGCCCGGCCGCGCGTTCGCCCGGGTTCTCGACGTCACCGACGCCGACGCGGTGTTCGCAACCGTCGCCGAGATCGAAACCTCGGTCGGCGCCATCGACGTGCTGGTCAACAACGCCGGCTACGGTCTCGAAGGGGTTTTCGAGGAGACCCCGCTCGCCGAGGTCCGCCGCCAGTTCGAAACCAACGTGTTCGGCGCGATTTCGGTGATGCAGGCGGTGCTGCCGTACATGCGGGGGCGCCGCGGCGGCCGCATCCTCAACATCACCTCGATGGGCGGCTTCGCCACCTTCCCCGGGCTGAGCTTCTACCACGGCACCAAGTTCGCCCTCGAGGGGATTTCCGAATCCGTCGGCAAGGAGGTGGCGCAGTTCGGCATCTTCGTCACCGCGGTGGCGCCGGGCGGTTTCCGCACCGATTGGGCGGGCCGTTCGATGACCCGCGCGGCGCGCACCATCGCCGATTACGACGCGCTGTTCGACCCCCTGCGCGCCACTCGCAAGGCGCGCAGCGGCAAGCAACTCGGCGATCCGAAGAAGGCGGCGCGGGCGATGCTCGCGGTGATCTCCGCCGAGGCCCCGCCCGCGCACCTGCTGCTCGGCTCCGACGCGCTCGCGCGGGTCGGGGAGAAGATCGCGGCGCTTCAGGCGGATATCGAGGCCTGGAAGGATCTGACCGTCTCCACCGACGCCGAGTCCGACGCCTGACCCCTCAGACCTTCAGCAGGATCGAGCCGCGGCTTTGCCCGGAGGCGAGAAGGGCGTGCGCCTGCGCCGCCTCGGCGAGCGGGAACTCCGCGCCGATCTCCACCTTCAACCCCGCCGCGATTTCGGCGAACAGCGCCGCGGCGGCGGTCGGGTAGGCTTCCGGGTCGTTCGCCAGGGCGAGCACGCTCGGACGGGTGAGGTAGATCCCGGCGAGCGCCGATACCGGCACCGGCGGCGGCGTTCCCGCCGCCTGACCGATGGTGGCGCAGATGCCCATCGGCGCGAGGCAGGAGAGACTCTTCAGCAACCCGTCTCCGCCGATGCCGTCGACGACGAAATCGACGCCGCGCGGGGCGTGGCGCCGGACCTCGGCGGCGAAATCCGCCTCGCGGTGGAGAATCGCGTGATCGAGGCCGTGGGCGCGCGCGGTTTCGGCCTTCGCCGCCGAGCCGACGGTGCCGATGGTTTCGAGGCCGAGGCGCTTCGCCCACTGCGTCAGGAACAGGCCGACGCCGCCCGCCGCCGCGTGGATCAGGATCGACTGGCCGCGCGAGGCCTTGAATACCCGGAACAGCAGCATGTAGGCGGTCATGCCGCGCAGCAGCGCGGCGGCGGCGACGCGCGTCGAAACGGTATCGGGCAGCTTCGCCAGCCGCGCCGCCGGAAGGTTGCGGGCGCTGGCGTAGCTGCCGTGCGGTCCGCCCGCGTAGGCGACGCGGTCGCCGGGCGCGAACCCCGAGACCCCTTCGCCCGTCGCCTCGACGATTCCGGATGCCTCGGCGCCGATGCCGCCCGGCAGCGCTGCCGGCGGATAGAGACCGGAGCGCACGTAGATGTCGACGAAATTGACGCCGATCTCGGTCTGGCGCACCCGCACCTCGCCTGCGCCGGGCGGCGGCAGTGCGACGGTGGCGAGTTCCATGACGGCAGGGTCGCCGGGGTGGGCGAAGCGGATTGCATAATCCATCGAAATCTCCCGATCTGAATGTCTGACGGGAGGCTAGCCGAACGCGGACACGAGGAGTATTCCTCAAGAGTGCTCCGGGGATGAGGAATTTTGCCCATGAACTGGGACGACGTGCGGATCTTTCTTGCCCTGGCGGAGTGCGGCAGTCTCTCGGCCGCGGCGCGCAGGCTGGCGATCGACCATACCACCGTGGCGCGCCGGGTGTCGGCGCTGGAGGCGGCGATCGGCGTGCGGCTGATGGATCGCCTGCCGCGCGCCGTGGTTCTCACCGAGGCGGGTGCCGCCTTCGCCGAGCGGGCGCAGGGGATGCGTGCCGCCGCCTTCGCGATGCAGCGCGCCGCCCGGGGCATGGACGACGCGATGGCCGGACCGGTGCGGGTGAGCGCGCCGCCGCTGTTCGCCCGGCGGGTGGTGACGCCGCACCTGGGGGAGTTGCGGCGGCGTCACCCCGGCATCGTTCTCGATCTGATCGGCGACGTGGCGTTCGCCGATCTCGACCGCAGCGAGGCGGATCTCGCCGTGCGTCTATCGCGCCCCGAGGGACTGGGGCTGGTGGCGCGGCGGATCGGCGGGTTCGGCTTCGCGCTCTCGGCGGCGCCGGTTTGGGCCGCGCGCGATCCGTCGGAGTGGCGGTTCGTCGCTCACGACCGGTCCGCGCTCGAACGCCCCCAGGATCTCTGGCTCGACGGCTTTCTCGGCGGACGTCCGGTGGTGTTTCGCAGCAACGACGATGCGATCCTCGCCGCGGCCGCGCAGGCGGGGGTGGGGGTGGCGCTGTTGCCCGCCTATCTCGCGCTGCCGGGGCTGGTGGACCTGCCGGCGGATCGGCCGCTGCCCCGGCGCGAGGTCTGGCTGGCGGTGCACGACGACGTGCGCCGCGCGCCGCGGGTGCGGGCGGTGATCGAGTTTCTCGCCGAGGTGACGGACGGCGTCAGCTCTTCTTCGGCAGGTGCCCCATCGCCCGCGCGACCCGGCGCGCCAGGATCGGGCCGACGATGATCACGATGATCAGCCGCATCGTCTGGAAGGTCAGCACGAACGCCAGGTCGACGTCCGCCGAGGCGGCGATGATCGCGATCGAATCGGCGCCGCCGGGGCTGGTGGCGAGGTAGGCGGTGAGCATGTCGACGCCGAGGATGCGGGTGAGAATCCACGCGATCCCGGCGCAGAACCCCATCAGGCCGAGGATCGAGACGAGCATGTGCGGCAGCTTCGCTGCCATGGTGCGGAGAATCTCGCCGGTGAAGCGCAGTCCCACCACCCAGCCGACGGTGGCGAACGCGAACACCAGAATCGGCTGGGGCAGGGCGAGTTCGATCAGCCCGAGGCCGCGGAGGGTCGCGCCGATCGCGAGCGGCAGCAGCATCGCCCCGGAAGGGACCGGCAGAACCCGCGACAGCAGGAAGCCGCCCACCGCCAGCGCCGCGGTCTCGGCCAGCACCCGCGGCGGAGCGAGGGCGAACCAGTCGGTGGCGAGGTGGGGCGCGTCGCCTTCGCCGACGAGATGGGCGATCACCGCCGCCGAGAGGGCGACGCACAGCACCCGCAGATACTGCATGAACGCGACGATCCGCACGTCCGCCCCGAATTCCTCGGCCATCACCACCATCGCCGAGGCCGCGCCCGGCGAGCTGCCCCAGATTCCGGTGGAGCCGGGGAGAACGTGCCAGCGGCTCATCGCCCAGCCGACCACGCCGCTCGCGGCGACGGTCGAGAACACCACCGCGACCACCACGCCGAGATTGGCGGCGACCGACTGGAGGATGTCGGGATTGACCGCGCCCGCCATCATCGTTCCCACCACCGCCTGGGCGGCGAGGTAGGCGCGCGGCGGCACCTTGAGCCTGGCACCGCGCACCGCGAGCACGATCGCCGAGGCCATCGGCCCGAGCAGCAGTGCGCCGGGCAGTTCGACAAAGCGCAGGACCGCGGTGACGGCGATCGTGAGCACGAGAAGGAGCAGCCATTGACGGCGCGTGGACGGGCTGGCGGGCATCGGCGGGACAATCGTGAATGATGCAACGAAAACTAGGCGTTCGGCTCCCGCTTGCCAACCCCGATGCGCAAGATTCCCGATCAGTTCCAGTCGTGGCGGCGGGCGAGGGCGACGAACGCGCGGAGCGCGGGGGAATGTCTGCGTCCGGCGACGGTGGCGAGGACGACGGTGCGGGAGATCTCCGGCTCCACCAGCGGCCGCGTCGCGACACCGGGGATCATCGGCAGAAATTCGGGCGTGACGCAGCAGCCGAGTCCCGCGAGGATCATCGCCTGGATCCAGTCCTCGCGTTCGGTTTCGTAACGCACCCGGCAATCGGCGGCGGGGTCGGGGATGCCGAGCGCGGCGAAGTATTCCGGGTATTCGCAGTTGACGCGGTTGAGGTAGTCCTCGGCGTTGAGCTCGCGGAGCGGCACCCGGTCCATCGCCTCGAACCGGTGCCCGGGACGGAAGGCGACGACGTAGCGCTCGTCGTAGAGCGGCTGGGTCTCGAATCGTTCCGGATACTTCGGCAGCGCGATCAGTGCGGCGTCGAGATCGCCCGCCAGCAGCATCTCGGCGAGGCGGGTTCCCGGCGCGTCGTGAATGTTGAGGGTCGCCGACGGCACGCGCGCGCGAAAGCTCTTGAAGAAGCCGATCAGCCGGGTCGGGCCGATGGTGCACATCGCGCCGATCCTCAGGTTCGCCCGGTCGAGGGTGCGGAAGCCTTCGGCGGCGGCGCGCGCCGCCTCGCTCGCGTCGAGCATCGCTTCGAGGTGCGGGCGCATCAGGCGGCCGAGGTCGGTGAGGTGGGTGAGGCCGCGCTCGCGGCTGAACAGCGGGCCGCCGAGCTCGTCCTCGAGCTTGCGGATCGCCTTGGTCAGCGATGGCTGGGCAACGTGGCAAGCCGCGGCGGCGCGGGTAAAGTTGAGCGTCTCGCAAAGCGCGACGAAGTACCGGACCTGATGCATTTCCATGGCGGCGGCTCGGCGAGAAATTCCCGGTCTTTCAAAGAACTGGGAATTTTCGCCGGGCCTGCAAGGGGAGCCGCGCGGGCGCGGCTCCGGCGCGTCATTTCGTCATCGCCTTGTCGTCGGGTTTCATCATCGCCTTGCCGTCCGGCCCGGTCATCGCCTTGTCGTCCGGCTTCGTCATCTTGTCGTCCGGCTTCATCATCGTTTTGTCGGACGATTGCATCGCCGCGCCGGGCGCCGGATCCGCGGCGAGCGCGGGAGCGGCCGCGACGGCGGCGAGAACCAGGAACGTACGCGCAAGAGTACGGATGAGCATGGGGAGCCTCCTACGGGTTGAGCCTGAGACGCAGTCTCGCCTACACCGCATGGGCTTGGGAAATATCGAAGCTCTATGGTTTCGATAGCCGTCAGGCGAGAATCCCGGCGAACGCCCGCACCGCCGCCGCCGCGCCCTCGGGGTGGCCCCACACGCCGTTGCACACCGCGAGGAAATCCGCGCCCGCGGCCACCAGCGGCGGCGCGTTTGCGACGGTGATGCCGCCGATCGCGACGCACGGGACGGTGAATAGCTCCGACCACCACCGCAGCAGGTCCGGTTCGGCGGCGGTCTTGGGGATCTTGGTGGCGGTGGGGTAGAACGCGCCGAAGGCGACGTAGTCGGCCCCGGCCTCGCCCGCCTCCATCGCGAGGTGGCGGGAATCGTGGCAGGTGACGCCGACGATCGCGTCCGGGCCGACGATCTTGCGCGCCTGGGCATAGGGCATGTCGTCCTGGCCGACGTGGACGCCGTCGCAGCCGAGCTCGGCGGCGAGGTCCGGGCGGTCGTTCATCAGGAAGGCGACGCCGCGGTCCTGCGCCAGCGGCCGCAGCGCGTCGCAGGCGCGGCGGATCTCGTCGTCGGGCACGTCCTTGAGGCGAAGCTGCACGCAGGCGACGTCGCCCGCGTCGAGCGCGGCGGCGAAGGTCTGCGCGAACCCGTCGAGGTCGGGGAGGGCGGGCGGCGTGATCAGGTAGAGGCGGCAGTCGGACATCGGTTTCGGCCTTTCGGAGGAGTGTCCCCCTTGCTAGAGCAAATCGCCGCCGGAGGGAAGGCCGCCGAGCCAGCGCTTCGCCGCGAGTTCGAGGGCGTGCGGGTCGGGTGCGCCGCCGGGCGGGGGGAACCGCCATGCCGCGCCGGTCGGCGGGCCGAGCGCGAGATCGGTCTCCTGCGCCGCGGCGATCGCGGCGATCGCCTCCGCGACCCGGGGCGGCGCGTCGGCTGCGGGCGCGAAGCGCAGGGCCGGAAGATTGAGCTTGAGCGCGGCGAGGGCGAGGCCGGGGGCGTCGCCGCAATGGAACGCCACCGTACCCGGCGGCGTTAGGCGTTCGGCGGCGCAGCCGTCGAGGAACGCCCGCATCCATGCGGGACCGAGGACATGCGCCAGTTCCGCCGGAGTCTCGATCCGCACCGCGCGGCGCAGGGCGCGCGCCGCCGCGAACGCCGCAAGGGCCTGGGCGCGGTCGTGAACGATCAGAATCGGCGGCGCGGACACGGGCAACGACACCTGCGATTGACGTCAATAGGCTCGAGAACTATCCTTTAACCCGTTTCCGCGAATATGGCGATAGAAGCTTGAAACCACTGTCGGTCTACAAACTTTCCCGCGCCGAGGCGGCGCTCCGGCGTCTGGAGTCCGCCACCGCTGCGCTCGACGCCGCGGCCGCGTCCATCCCCGCCGCCGGGGGTGCCGCGCCCGCCGTCGACGCAACGGAAATCGCCGATCTCAAGCGCCGGTGCGGCGAGCTCGAAGCCGCGGCCCGCGCCGCTTCCGAAGGCATCGACGAGGCCGCTTCCCGCCTCTCCCGTCTGCTGGAGGAGTGACGCCTTGGCCCAGGTCACGCTCACCATCGCCGGTCACCAGTACCATATCTCCTGCGACGACGGGCAGGAGGCGCAGATCGGTCGCCTCGGCCGCTATCTCGACCAGCGCGGTCGCGAACTGATCGCCGCGATCGGTCCGATCCAGGAAAATCTGCTGCTCGCGATGATCGGCCTGCTGATCGCCGACGAACTTGCCGAAACCTACGGCGAGCTCGAAGAACTGCGGGCTTCCGAGGGTTCGGGCGGCGGCGAGGCGAAGGCGGAAGCGGAAGGCCGGGTCGCCGACGCGATCGACGCGGTGGCCGCGCGCATCGAATCGATTGCCGAACGCCTCTCCCGTCACTAGATTGGGAGACGGCGGGGCTGTGCTTCCCGTGAGGTCCGCGACATCACTGGGGCCAACGATTCTAGAAAGGGAGCCGTCCCTGTCCGGACCGTGGTCCGGTCACATGGCGCCCACCTTGTTGGAGCGGCCCTTGTGCATTCCACAAGGCCCACGGTCGTCGTGGCCCCGCCGCCTTGCGTCCGATATCCGACATAAGCGAGCGGGTGGAGCATGCTGATGCCGTCGGCGATGACGGGGACTGTGGCGGAAACCAAGCGGACCCTGCGCGGTACCGCGAAGTTCGTGCGCGGCCGGGTCGCTCCCGAGGATCGCCGCCACGCCGCCGAATCCCTGGTCCGCCACGCCGCCACCGTGCCGCTGTTGGCGGTGCCGCCGGAGAACGGCGTCGCCGCCGCCTACTATCCGATCGGCGGCGAGATCGACAGCCGCCTTCTGATCGACTGGATGCGTCAGGTCGGCTGGCGGATCGCCCTGCCGACCGTCGAACAGGCCAGCGCGCCGCTGACGTTCCGCGAATGGTTGCCGGACGCGGTGCTCGACGAAGGGCCGTTCTGCACCCGGCAGCCGCCGCGCGGCGCGCCCGCGCTGATCCCCACCGTCATCCTCATTCCGCTGCTCGCGTTCGATACCTTGGGCTACCGCCTCGGCTACGGCGGCGGCTATTACGACCGCACCCTCGCCGCCCTCGCCGATGCCGGACACCGCGCGGTGTCGGTCGGCGTCGCCTTCGCGGTGCAGGAAATCGAAACCGTGCCCCACGAATCCTGGGACCGGCGGCTCGACATGGTGCTGACCGAACGCGGCGTGCTGCCGCTTCGCGACGCGCCCAAACCCAACAACGGAAGTTCATGAAGCTCTTGTATCTCGGCGACGTCGTGGGGCGCAGTGGCCGCGCCGCGGCGCTGGAGGCGATCCCGCGATTGCGGCGCGACCTCTCTCTCGATTTCGTCGTCGTCAACGGCGAGAATTCCGCCCACGGCTTCGGCATCACCCCGAAGATCTGCGCCGAGTTCTACGAGGCGGGCGCGGACGCGATCACCACCGGCAACCACGTCTGGGACCAGCGCGAGCTGATCGCCTACATCGACGGAGACGCGCGCCTGGTGCGCCCCGCCAACTTTCCGCGCGGCACGCCCGGGCGCGGCGCCGCCGAGGTGCCGCTGCCCGACGGGCGCAAGGTTCTGGTGGCGCAGGTGATGGGGCGGCTGTTCCTCGACCCGCTCGACGATCCGTTCCAGTCGCTCGAGGATATTCTCGGGCGCCACCGTCTCGGCGTCACCGTCGCCGCGGTGGTGGTCGACGTCCATGCCGAGGCGACCAGCGAGAAGATGGCTCTCGGCCACGCCTTCGACGGCCGCGCGACGCTGGTGGTGGGGTCCCACAGCCACGTGCCCACCGCCGACGCGCAGGTGCTGCCGAACGGCACCGCCTACATCACCGATGCCGGCATGTGCGGCGACTACGATTCGGTGATCGGCATGGGCAAGGCGGTGGCGATCAGCCGCTTCACCAAGAAGATTCCCGGCGAGCGGCTCTCCCCGGCCGACGGCGAGGCGACGGTGTGCGGCATCTACGTCGAGACCGACGACCGTACCGGGCTCGCGCGCAGCGCCGAGCCGATCCGCGTCGGCGGCCGCCTCGCCCGCGCTTGGCCGAAAGGCTGAAAACCGCCCGCTTTGGGGGTTGCGTTCCGCCCGTGCGTGCATGGATAATGCGCCGCGTTTTCCATGGGCGCGCCCTCCCGCGCCCGCAGCACGACAAGGTAGCGAATGGCCGGTCATTCCCAGTTCAAGAACATCATGCACCGCAAGGGCGCGCAGGACGCGCAGCGGGCGAAGATCTTCACCAAGCTCGCGCGCGAAATCACGGTTTCCGCCAAGATCGGCCTGCCCGATCCGGCGGCCAACCCGCGCCTGCGCGCGGCGATCATCGCCGCCCGCGCCCAGAGCATGCCGAAGGACAACATCGACCGCGCGATCAAGCGCGCGCTGCCGGGCGCCGACGACACCAACTACGTCGAGATGCGCTACGAGGGCCGCGGCCCGGGCGGCGTGTTCCTGATCGTCGAGGCGCTCACCGACAACCGCAACCGCACCGCGTCCGAAGTCCGCAGCACCTTCAACAAGCTCGGCGGGCAGATGGGCGAGAGCAACTCGGTGCTGTTCAACTTCGAGCGCGTCGGCCTGATCCAGTACAAGCCCGAGGCGGCGGACGCCGACGCGATGTTCGAGGCGGCGCTCGACGCGGGCGCGCAGGACGTGGTCTCCACCGACGACGGGCACGACATCCTCACCGCGCCGGACGAACTCCACGCGGTCAAGGACGCGCTCGAAAAGGCGTTCGGCGAGGCCGCGGCGGCGCGCCTGGAGTGGAAGCCGCAGACCACCGTGTCGCTCGACGTCAACACCGCGCAATCGCTGTTCCGGCTGATCGACGCGCTCGACGACAACGACGACGTGCAGCGGGTGTTCGGCAACTACGAACTGTCGGACGAGGTGGCGGCGGCTCTCGACGCCTGACCGCCCGGTCCGGGGGAGAGAGCGGATGCGGTTGATCGGGCTGGACCCGGGATTGCGCGTCACCGGCTGGGGCGTCATCGACGCCGACGGCAACCGGCTGCGGTTCGTCGCGTGCGGCGTCGTCAAGTCCGACGAGGCGCTGCCGTTGTCCGAACGGCTGAAGATGCTGCACGAGGGGGTGCTCGCGGTCTTGCGCGCGCATCGCCCCGATGCGGCGGCGGTGGAGGAAACCTTCGTCAACCGCAACCCGACCTCGACCCTGAAGCTCGGCCAGGCGCGCGGCGCGGTGATGCTCGCGCCCGCGCTCTACGGCATCGAGGTGGCCGAATACACCCCGAACCTGATCAAGAAGAACGTCGTCGGCACCGGCCACGCGGCGAAGGAGCAGATCGGCATGATGGTGCGGATGCTGCTGCCCGGCGCGGCACCCGAGGCGGCCGACGCGGCGGACGCCCTCGCGGTGGCGATCTGCCACGCGCGCTACGTCGCGCACGACGCCAACCTCCGCCGCGCCCTGGGAGGTCCGCGATGATCGCGCGTCTGAGAGGCACCGTCGCCGCCGTCGAACTCGAAACCGCGGTGATCGACGTCGGTGGCGTCGGCTATCTGGTGTCGTGCCCCGGGCGGGCGCTGGCGAAGCTTCAGGTCGGCCAGCCCGCCACCCTGTGGGTGGAAACCGTGGTGCGCGAGGACGCGATCCTGCTCTACGGGTTCCTCGCGCAGGAGGACAAGGCGTGGTTCCGCCGCCTCACCACCGTGCAGGGGGTGGGGGCGAAGGTGGCGCTGGCGATCCTCTCGGTGCTCGCGCCCGATGCCCTCGCGCGCGCGATCGCGGCGCAGGACAAGGCCGCCCTCGGCCGCGCCAGCGGCGTCGGGCCGAAGCTCGCGGCGCGCATCCTCTCCGAACTCAAGGACAAGGCGGTCGGCCTCGCGACCGGCCCGGCGTTCGTGCCCGCCGCATCCGCCGCCGCGCCCGAGGGCGAGGACGCGCGGGCGAAGGTGGCGCGCGAGGCGACCTCGGCGCTCGTCAACCTCGGCTACGGCGCGAGCGACGCGTTCGCCGTGGTGTCCGCCGCGATCGGCGCGGCGGGCGAGACCGTGCCGACGGTCGAGCAGGCGATCGCCGCCGCGCTCAAGGAGATCGCGCGGGCGCAGGCTCTTACCGGACGGGGGGCCGAATGAGCGGCTGGGACGACGGCGACGAGCGCGTGGTCTCGGCGCGCGAACAGGCGGGCGACGGCGACGCGCCGATGCGTCCGCAATCCCTCGACGACTTTCTCGGCCAGCCCGAGGCGTGCGACAACCTCAAGGTGTTCGTGCAGGCGGCGCGCGCCCGCGGCGAGGCGCTCGACCACGTTCTGCTGCACGGCCCGCCCGGCCTCGGCAAGACCACGCTCGCGCAGATCGTCGCCCACGAACTCGGCGTCGGCTTCCGCGCCACCTCGGGGCCGATGATCGCCAAAGCGGGCGATCTCGCGGCGATTCTCACCAACCTCGAAGCGCGCGACGTTCTGTTCATCGACGAGATTCACCGCCTGCCGCCCGCGATCGAGGAGGTGCTGTACTCGGCGATGGAGGACTTCCAGCTCGACCTGATCATCGGCGAGGGCCCGGCGGCGCGCTCGGTGCGCATCGATCTGCAGCCCTTCACCCTGGTCGGCGCCACCACCCGCGCCGGTTTGCTGACGACGCCGCTGCGCGACCGCTTCGGGATTCCGCTCCGGCTGCGGTTCTATTCCGACGCGGACCTGACGCGCATCGTGCTGCGCGGCGCGGCGCGCCTCGGCCTGCCGATGGGCGACGAGGGCGCGGTCGAGATCGCCCGACGCTCGCGCGGCACGCCGCGCGTCGCCGGGCGGCTGCTGCGCCGGGTGCGCGACTTCGCCACCGTCGCCGGGGCGCTGCCGGTGGACCGGACGGTGGCCGACCGGGCGCTCACCCGCCTCGAAGTCGACGGCCTCGGTCTTGACAGCCAGGACCGGCGCTACCTGCTTTGTATCGTCGAGAGCTACGGCGGCGGCCCGGTCGGAGTCGAGACCCTGGCGGCGGCGCTGGCCGAGGAGCGCGACACCCTGGAAGAGGTGATCGAGCCGTTTCTGATGCAACAGGGACTGGTGCAGCGCACGCCGCGCGGGCGCATTCTGTCGGCGAAAGGCTATCGTCACCTGGGGCTGGCCGCCCCGCCCCGGGGGCCGGAGCAACTCGCCCTGCTCGACCCCCTTGCGCCGGACGCGGAGGCGGATTAAAGCGATGCAGCACGATGCGATCACGCGCGCGGCGGGCGAGGGCGGCGCGTCCCGGTTCGAGGACGACGCCCATGTTCTCACCGTGCGGGTCTATTACGAGGACACCGACGCGGGCGGCGTCGTCTACTATGCGAATTATCTGAAATATGCGGAGCGCGCGCGCAGCGCGATGTTGCGCCTCGGCGGCTGGGAGAACGGGCGGTTGACCCGTGGCGAGTATCCCGGTCAGGACGGGGGCGTGATGTTCGTGATGCGCGCCTTCGCGGTCGATTACCGCCGCTCGGCGGTGCTCGACGACCTGCTGACGGTGCGCACCCGGGTGACGCGGATCAAGGGTGCGACGCTGGAAATGGCGCAGACGGTGATGCGCGGCGACGAGATTCTGGTGGAGGCGCAGGCGAAGCTTGCATGCGTCTCCGCGACGAGCCTCAGGCCCGCGCGCATCCCCGAGGCGTTGCGCGCCGACCTCGCGGCGCGGATGCGATAGGAACGGCGGCGACCGGTTCCGGGTTTCCGGGACGGCGGAAGAAAGGCGAAGGCTGGATGGAAGCGCACAACGATTTGTCGATCATCACCCTGTTCCTGCAGGCGGACATCGTGGTCAAGGCGGTGATGCTGGCGCTCTTGGCGGCGTCGGTGTGGTCGTGGACGATCATCTTCGAGAAGGTGAAGCGGATCGCCTCGCTCAACCGCCACGCCCGCGACTTCGAGGAGCAGTTCTGGTCCGGCGGGCCGCTCGACGACCTCTACGACCGCATCGGCAAGAACGCGCGCGATCCGATGAGCGCGATCTTCGTCGCGGCGATGCGCGAGTGGCGGCGCTCGATCGAACGCAACCGCAACGAGGCGCCGTCGCTCAAGACCTCGATCGCCCAGCGCATCGAGCGGGTGATGCAGATCACCTCCGAGCGCGAACTCGAACGCGTCGAGGCGCGCATGGGCTTCCTCGCCTCCACCGGCTCGGTGGCGCCGTTCGTCGGCCTGTTCGGCACGGTGTGGGGCATCATGAACAGCTTCCACAACATCGGCGCGTCGAAGAACACCTCGCTCGCGGTGGTCGCGCCCGGCATCGCCGAGGCGTTGTTCGCCACCGCGCTCGGGCTGGTCGCGGCGATCCCCGCGGTGATCGCGTACAACAAGCTCTCCACCGACATCGACCGGTACGCCAAGCGTCTGGAGATCTTCTCCGGCGAGTTCTCGGCGATCGTGTCGCGCCAGCTCGACGAAAGGCTCTGAGCCATGGGGATGGCGACGTCCGGCGGCAAGCGCGGCAAGGGGCGCGGCAAGACCGCGCGCATGGCCGACATCAACGTCACGCCGATGGTCGACGTGATGCTGGTGCTGCTGGTGATCTTCATGGTCACCGCGCCGATGATGACCACCGGCATTCCCCTCGACCTGCCCCAGGGCGGCAAGGAGGTGCTCGCGGGCGCCGACAAGGCGCTGCGCATCTCGGTGGCGGAGGACGGCACCGTCTACGTCGGCACCGATCCGGTCGAGGTCGAGACCCTGGTCGGCCGCATCGTCGAGATGCGCCGCGTCAATCCCGAGCTCGCGATCGTCATCTCCGGCGATCGAGTCGCCGCCTACGGCGCGGTGATGGGCGTGATGGGCGCGCTCAAGGACGCGGGAATCGAGAAGGTCGGCCTCGAAACCGGCAACGGCGACGCTCCGGCGAAACCGGCGCAACCGAAGCCGCGGCGCTAGAGGAGACGATGCGGCGGGAGTTCCTCTATTCCCTGGGTCTGCACATCGCGGTGGCGCTGGTCTCCGTGCTCGGCTTGCCGTATCTCAAGCCCGAGCCGCCGGAACTCACCGAGCGCATCCTCGTCGTCGACCTTTCCAAGGTGACGGTGGGCGAGAAGACCTCGCTGCCCAAGGCCGCCGCGATCGGCAAGCCGAAGGGCGAGCCCGCGCCCGAGCCGCCGAAGCCCGAGCAGAAGCCGGAACCGCCGAAGCCCGAACCGCCGAAGCCGGAGCCGCCCAAACCCGAGCCGCCGAAGCCGGTGCCCGTTCCGCCGAAACCGGAGCCGCCCAAGCCGGAGCCGCCCAAGCCCGCGGTAGTGCCCGAGCCGCCGAAACCGGAGCCGAAGAAAGAGGCGCCGAAGAAGCCCGAGCCGAAGCCGGAGCCGCCGAAGAAGCCCGAACCCGCGAAGCCGGCGGAGTCGAAGAAGGAGGACGCGCCGAAGAAGAAGGCGGATCCGAAACCTTCGTTCGACGACCTGCTCGCCTCGGTCGAGAAGATCCGCAAGGAGAGCGCGCCGCCGCCGACCGGCAAGACCACGCCCAATCCTTCGGGCGACCGCAAGGGCACGCCCGGCGCGCTCGACGTTCCGGCGATCTCGAAGGACCGCGACGGCTTCGGCGATACCCTGACGCTGTCCGAGATGGACATGATCCGCGCCCAGATCGAGAAGCACTGGAACGTCGATCCCGGCAAGGCTGGCGCGCAGGACATGGTGATCGAGATCACCGTCAGCCTGAATGCGGACGGCACGGTGCGCGCCGCGCGGATCGTCGATCAGTCGCGGATGGGCAGCGATCCGGCCTTCCGTTCCCTTGCGGAGAGCGCGCTGCGGGCCGTATTTATGGCCAGTCCGATCCAGGCGCCGCAGAAGAAATACGACACGTGGCGCGAAGTCCGTCTGTTCTTCCGTCCACAGGACCGATTGTAAGGAGGTTTCATGAGCGTGCTGGTGAACGCATTGACGCGCGGACGGGGGCGTTTCGTCCTGTTTGCCGCGGCGGTCCTCGCGCTTCTCGCCCAGCCGGCGCGGGCGGAGCTGAGAATCGACATCACGCGCGGCAACGTCGACCCGATTCCGATCGCGATCCCCGCGTTCGGCGGCGACGACGACCGCGCCGCCAAGTTCGGCGCCGACCTCGCCGGAGTGCTGCAGGCCGACCTCGAACGCTCGGGGCTGTTCCGCGGCATCGATTCCCGCGCGTTCATCCAGAGCTTCCCGTCGATGCAGGTGCAGCCGCGCTTCCCCGACTGGCAGGCGATCAACGCCCAGGCGCTGGTGCAGGGCCGCGCCGCGACCACGCCGGACGGCCGTCTGCGCGTCGAGTTCCGGCTGTGGGACGTGTTCGCCACCCAGCAGCTCAAGGCCCAGGCCTACGTCACCGAAACCAACAACTGGCGGCGCATCGCCCACATCATCGCCGATCAGGTGTACGAGCGGCTGACCGGCGAAACCGGCTATTTCGACACCCGGGTCGTCTACATCGCCGAAAGCGGTCCGCAGACCAAGCGCGTCAAGCGCCTCGCGATCATGGATCAGGACGGTGCCAACCACCGCTTCCTCACCGACGGCGCGGATCTGGTGCTGACGCCGCGATTCTCGCCGTCGACGCAGGAAATCACCTACATGTCGTATTACAACGGCGTGCCGCGGGTGTACCTGTACAACATCGACACCGGCAAGCGCGAGCGCCTGGGCGATTTCCCCGGCATGACCTTCGCGCCGCGCTTCTCGCCCGACGGCAAGCGCGTGATCATGAGCATGGCGCGCGGCGGTTCGTCGGACATCTACACTATGGATCTCCGCACCCTCGAACGCCGCCGTCTGACCGACACCCCGGCGATCGACACCTCGCCGTCGTACTCGCCGGATTCGCAATATATCGTCTTCAATTCCGACCGCGGCGGCAACCAGCAGCTCTACGTGATGAATGCCGACGGCAGCGGCGTGCGCCGCATCAGCCATGGCGAAGGCACCTACGCGACGCCGGTGTGGTCGCCGCGCGGCGACTACATCGCCTTCACCAAAATGGCGCAAGGTCGGTTTTTCATCGGCGTGATGAAACCAGATGGCTCCGGTGAGCGTTTGCTTGCCGACGGATTCCTCGTCGAAGGCCCCACCTGGGCTCCGAATGGACGAGTCCTGATGTACTTTCGACAGAATCCGTCGGATGCTCGCGGCCTCGGAGGCGATTCTTATCTCTACAGTATCGATCTGACAGGCTACAATGAACGTCGGGTTGTAACGCCGACTGCGGCTTCCGACCCGGCTTGGTCGCCGTTGATCCCCTGAGCCGGGTGGGGGGTTGGCGGCTGTGGCACGAAAACCACACTTTGACGGTTCGCTGCAGGACAATTCGAATTCTTGTAGCGGACCCAAAGGGGTTGAAGTAATACAAAGGCCAACCAAATCGGTTTTCCGGCGGTCGTGCCGCAGCCGTGTGGCCGTATCGTAACAAAATTCCCGAGTGGGAGATGAAGGCAATGAAGATTCGTGTACTGAGCGTCGTGGCGGCCAGCCTGCTCGTGGCGGCCTGCTCCAGTGGTCCGCAGGAGAGCGCCGACACTTCGGGTGCCGGCAAGGGCGCCGCGTCGTCGTCCGTGACCGCGCCGGTTCCGGGCTCGCCGGAGCACTTCCTGGCGAACGCCAAGGATCGCGTGTTCTTCGCGCTCGATCGTTCGGACCTCGATGAGTCCGCGGTGAAGTCGCTGATGGGTCAGGCCGCGTGGCTCAAGACCTATCCGAACACCAAGATCACCATCGAAGGCCATGCCGACGAGCGCGGCACCCGCGAATACAACCTCGCCCTCGGCGAGCGTCGCGCCAACGCGGTGAAGAACTTCCTGCAGGCGCAGGGTGTGGCGGCCGCGCGCATCACCACCGTCTCCTACGGCAAGGAGCGTCCGGCGGTGATGGGCTCGAACGAGTACGCCTGGTCGCAGAACCGTCGCGCCGTGACGGTGGTGCAGAAGTAAAAGCATTCCGCTAAAGTCCAGCGGAAGCTATCCGACGGGCGCCCGCCGTTCCTCGCATGCGACGAATGGCGGGCGTTTCGTTTTTTCAGAGATCACCGGAAGGACAATCGATGACCCGCTTCGACGCCCGCCGCCCGCTCGCCTGCGCGGCATTCGCCGCGGCCCTGGTTTTCGGCGCGGCTTCGGCCGGGGCGCAGGACGGTGCGCTCGCCGGGCGCGTCGACCGCCTCGAACGCGACCTTCAGCTGTTGCAGCGCCAGGCCTATCAGAGCACCCAGTCGGGCGGCGGCGGCGATCTGACGGCGGAGGGCGCGGCGTCGCTCTACTCCAAGGTCAGCCAGATCGAGGAGCAGATGCGCGATCTCACCGGCCAGATCGAGCAGCTCAACTACAAGATCGAACAGACGCAGCAGCGTCTCGACCGGATGCAGGCCGACGTCGACTTCCGCTTCCAGTCGCTCGAAAAGGGCGGAGCGGGCGCGGCGACCGGCGCGGCCGAGGGTGCGCCCGCGGCGCAGCAGCCGCCGGCCAATCCGGTGTCCGGCTCCACCGTCGGCATCCTCGGGCAGACCCGGTCGGCGGGTGCGCCGCCCGTCGCCGCTCCGGCGGAAAACGCCGCCGAAGCCTACCGCGATGCCTTCAATCTTCTGAAGAAGGCCGACTACCCGGCGGCCGAAACCGCCTTCAAGTCCTTCCTTCAGACCTACGGCAACACCGAGTACGCGGGCAACGCCCAGTACTGGCTGGGCGAAACCTACTACGTGCGCGGTCAGTTCGATCAGGCGGCGGTTGCCTTCGCCGACGGTTACAAAAAGTATCGCAAGGGTCCGAAGGCGCCGGACAGTCTGCTGAAGCTCGGGTTCTCGATGCGCAAGCTCAACCAGACCGACAAGGCGTGCGTGGCGCTGGAGCAGTTCCTCAAGGAGTTCGGCGGCGCGCCGAAGGTCCAGATCGACCTCGCGAACAAGGCGCGCACCGAGATGAAGTGCCGCTGAGCCGCGCCGCACCGGCCGCGGAAGACGCGCCGCTCCTCGAAGCGCTGGAGCGGCGCTTCGCCGCGACGATGGCGGGCTTCGGCGGATTCGAACCCGCGCCGCTGGTGGTGGTGGCGGTTTCGGGCGGCGTCGACAGCATGGCGCTCCTGCGGCTGGCCCACGATTGGGCGGCGGCGCAAGGCGGGCGGGTGATCGCCGTCACCTTCGATCATCGCCTGCGCCCCGAATCCGCCGCCGAGGCGGAGCGGGTCGGGGCATGGTGCGCCGCGCTCGGCATTCTCCACCGCACGCTCGTCTGGGATGGGCCCGCGCCCGCAACCGGGGTCGAGGCGGCGGCGCGCGGCGCGCGCTATGCGGCGCTGGATTCGGTGTGCCGCGAAACCGGGGCGCTGCATCTCGTGGTCGGCCACCACGCGGGCGACCAGCGCGAAACCGTGGCGATGCGGATGGAACGCGGCGGCGGCCATGGCCGCGCCGGCATGCCAGCCCTCGATTATCGCCGCGACTGCCGCCTGTTGCGGCCGTTGCTCGGCTTCGCCAAGTCCGAACTCGCGGCGCTGTGCCGCGCCCTCGGGCAGGCATGGGTCGAGGACCCCTCCAACCTGTCCGATGCGTTCGAACGCAACCGCGTGCGCAAGCGCCTCGAACGCCTGCCGGAGGCCGAGGCGGCGGCGATGGACCGCAGCATCGCGGCGGCCGGGCGGGCGCGCATGGATGCGGAGCGCCGTCTCGCGCGCCGCATCGTCGCCTGGGCGCGGATTTCGCCCCTGGGGTACGCCTGGGTCGACTGGGACGCCTGGGATGCCGCGCCGCGCGACGACGCCGCCGACCGCGAATTCCTCGCCCGTCTGGCGTACTGCGTCGGCGGGCGGGTCTATGCGCCGCCGCTCGGCGTGGTCGAACGCGCGCTCTCCACCCTCGCCGTGGGCGGCGTCGCCACCCTCGGCGGCTGCATCGCCCGGCGCGGCGGCGGCGGCCTGTGGATTCTGCGCGAGAACCGCGCCGCTCCGGCGCTCTCGGGCGGACGCTGGGACGAACGCTTCGCCGCCGCGCCCGACGACCTCGCGCGCCTGCGCGCGCCGCAGGGAGCTGCCGAGCGCGACGCCCTGCGCCGCACGCTCGCCGCTCTCGGAACCTGCGAGAAACCGCCGCCTTCGGCGGCGTTCGCGCGGGTGCCGGTGTTCGCCCATGGCGAAGAGGTTTGCCTTGCGCCGCTCGGCGGCTATGATCGCGCCGTTCCGGCGGCGCGCTTCGCGCCCGCGGCCGGGGTCACCGCCTGCGCGATCTGGCTTGCGCCGGTTGCGGCAAACCTTATGTAATGACGGTGAACCGATACGCGCGGGAGGCCGGGCGGAGGCGGACAGCGTCACCAATTCAGGGGGTTCTCTCGTGAACTTCGGCAAAAACATCGCGCTCTGGGTCCTCATCGGCATCCTGCTGCTGGCGGTCTTCAGCGAGTTCCAGGGCTCCGACACCCGCCAGGAAGCGAATTCCCTCGCCTATTCCGACTTCATGAACATGGTCGACAAGGGCGGGGTGCGGTCGGTGACGATCCAGGGGCGGCGCGTGACCGGCCAGCTTTCGGGCGGCGAGAGCTTCTCCACCTACGTGCCGGGCGACCCCGACATGGTTTCGACCCTGCGCGCCGCGGGCGTGAAGATCGTCGCCGAGCCGGTGCCCGAGAATTCGCCGAGCTTCTGGAGTATCGTCATCTCGTGGTTCCCGATGCTGCTGCTGGTGGGCGTGTGGATCTACCTGATGCGGCAGATGCAGGGCGGCGGCGGCGGCAAGGCGATGGGCTTCGGCAAATCGCGCGCCAAGCTGCTGACCGAACACCACGGCCGCGTCACCTTCGAGGACGTGGCGGGCATCGACGAGGCGAAGGAGGAACTCGAGGAGGTCGTGGAATTTTTGCGCGACCCGCAGAAGTTCCAGCGCCTCGGCGGCAAGATTCCGAAGGGCGTGCTGCTGGTCGGCCCGCCCGGTACCGGCAAGACCCTCCTCGCGCGTTCGGTCGCGGGTGAGGCGAACGTGCCGTTCTTCACGATTTCCGGTTCCGATTTCGTCGAGATGTTCGTCGGCGTCGGCGCCAGCCGCGTGCGCGACATGTTCGAGCAGGGCAAGAAGAACGCTCCCTGCATCATCTTCATCGACGAAATCGACGCGGTCGGCCGCCATCGCGGCGCGGGTCTGGGCGGCGGCAACGACGAGCGCGAGCAGACCCTCAACCAGCTGCTGGTGGAGATGGACGGCTTCGAATCCACCGAAGGGGTGATCCTGATCGCCGCCACCAACCGCCCCGACGTGCTCGACCCGGCGCTTCTGCGCCCCGGCCGCTTCGACCGGCAGGTGCACGTGCCGAACCCCGACGTCGTCGGCCGCGAACGCATCCTGCGGGTGCACATGCGCAAGGTGCCGCTGGGGCCGGACGTCGACCCGCGCGTGCTCGCGCGCGGCACCCCGGGCTTCTCCGGCGCCGATCTCGCCAACCTCGTCAACGAGGCGGCGTTGATGGCCGCCCGCCGCTCGAAGCGGGTGGTGACGATGGCCGAATTCGAGGCCGCCAAGGACAAGGTGATGATGGGTGCGGAGCGCCGGTCGATGGTGCTCGGGCCGGAGGAGAAGCGCCTCACCGCCTATCACGAGGCGGGCCACGCGCTGGTGCAGCTCCACTTCCCGGTGTCCGACCCGATCCACAAGGCGACGATCATTCCGCGCGGCCGCGCCATGGGCTTGGTGATGGGCCTGCCGGAAAAGGATCGCTATTCGATGTCGAAGGAGTTCCTCGAGGCGCGCATCTGCGTGGCGATGGCGGGCCGCCTCGCCGAGGAGATGATCTTCGGCCCCGAGAAGGTCACCAACGGCGCGCAGCAGGATATCCGCATGGCCACCGGCATGGCCCGCGCGATGGTCACGCAGTGGGGCATGAGCGACCTCGGGCCGCTCGCCTACGAGGAGCCGGACCAGGAGGTCTTCCTCGGCCATTCGGTGACGCGCAACAAGAACATCTCCGACGAGACCGCGCGCAAGGTCGACGACGAGATCCGCAGGCTGGTGGAGGAGGGCAACGATCTCTGCCGCAAGATCCTCACCGAAAACCGCGACAAGCTCGAAATCATCGCCCAGGGGCTGCTCGAATACGAAACCCTCTCCGGCGACGAGATCAAGGCGCTGCTGCGCGGCGAGACGATCGTCCGCGAAGACCCGGCCGCGCCGCCGAAGCGCGACGGCGGTCGCCGCACCTCGGTGCCGACCGCGGGCGCGGCCCCGACCGGGCCGGAACCCCAGCCCGGCGCCTGACGTGGATACCGACGTGCGCGTCGAGACCGTGCGATACCCGACCGCCGGGTCGGGTGTCGCATTTTCGTCTTCGGCGAAAGTCTACATCGCTCCCGCCGGGGTGCTCTCCGGGCCGCGCGCCGCGGGCATCGTCGCCTCCGGCCGCGCGTTGCCGTTCGGCGGCGATCAGGCGTTCTGCTGCGCCTACCTCGCCGCGCGCTCGGGCGGCAAGGTGGCGGTCTACCGCATGGGGGTGCAGGAACTGATGGATCTGCACCCGGCGGTGGACGCGGCGATGGCCGCGCTCGCCCCGGCGCTGCCGCGCTTCGGCGGCGTCGCCATGGACCGGCCGCGGGTGATGGGAATCGTCAACGTCACGCCCGACAGCTTTTCCGACGGCGGCGAACGCTTCGACGCCGCCACCGCGATCGCCGACGCCCTGGCGATGGTCGAGGCGGGCGCGGATATCGTCGACGTCGGCGGCGAATCCACTCGTCCCGGCGCGCCCGAGGTGCCGCCGGAGGAAGAGATCCGCCGGGTCGTGCCGGTGGTGCGGGCACTGGCCGAGGCTGGCGTGTGCGTGTCCGTCGATACCCGCCACGCCGCGACGATGGCGGCGGCGGTGCAGGCGGGCGCGCGCATCGTCAACGACGTCACCGCGCTGACCGGAGACCTCGACGCACTGCGGGCGGTGCGCGACGGCGGGGCGGCGGTGGTGCTGATGCACATGCAGGGCGAGCCGCAGACGATGCAGGCCGCGCCCGAATACGCCAACGCGCCGTTCGACGTGTTCGACTATTTGGAGGCTCGGGTGAACGCCTGCGTCGCCGCGGGCATCCCGCGCGAGCGGCTGTGCGTCGACCCCGGGATCGGCTTCGGCAAGACCAAGGCGCACAATCTCGCGATTCTGCGCTGGCTCGCGGTCTATCGCACGCTCGGCGTGCCGGTGCTGCTCGGCGCGTCGCGCAAGAGCCTGATCCCGGCGGTGTGCGGAGACATGGAGCCGAAAGCGCGGTTGCCGGGGTCGCTCACCCTCGCCCTTGGCGGCGCACGCAACGGCGCGAACGTCGTGCGCGTCCACGACGTGGCGGAAACCGTTCAGGCGCTGGCGATCCAGGCGGCGGTGGAGCGGGCGGAGTAATCCCTTTCCCCCCGTGCCGCGATGCTCTACGCTCGGCGCCTCGGAATTTCGCCAGGGCAGGGGTGCAATGACGGCAAGACGTTTGTTCGGTACGGACGGGGTGCGCGGGCTCGCCAACATCGAGCCGATGACCGCGCTCACCGCGCTCAAGATCGGCATGGCCGCGGGGCGGATGTTCCAGCGCGGCGAGTATCGCCACACCGTCGTGATCGGCAAGGATACGCGGCTGTCGTGCTACATGCTGGAGCAGGCGCTGACCGCCGGGTTCACCTCGGTGGGGATGGACGTGCTGCTGCTCGGGCCGCTGCCCACTCCGGCGATCGCGATGCTCACCCGCAGCATGCGCGCCGACCTCGGGGTGATGATTTCCGCCTCCCACAATCCGTTCGAGGACAACGGCATCAAGCTGTTCGGTCCGGACGGGTTCAAGCTCTCGGACGACACCGAAACCCGGATCGAGGCGCTGGTGAGCGGCGGCGTCGATCTCGTCGAATCCCGGCGTCTCGGGCGGGTGCGCCGCCTCGACGACGCCTCGGGACGCTATATCGAGTACGTCAAGGCGACGTTCCCCACCGGCCGCCGCCTCGACGGCCTCAAGATCGTCCTCGATTGCGCCAACGGCGCCGCCTACAAGGTCGCGCCGACGGTGCTGTGGGAACTGGGGGCCGAGGTGGTGCCGATCGCCGTCACCCCCAACGGCACCAACATCAACGCCAAGTGCGGCGCGACCCAGCCCCAGGCCCTCGCCGAGGCGGTGGTGACGCATGCCGCCGATCTCGGCATCGCGCTCGACGGCGACGCCGACCGGGTGGTGATGTGCGACGAGCGCGGCCGCGAAATCGACGGCGACCAGGTGCTCGGCCTGATCGGCCGCAAGTGGGCGGAGGCGGGAGTCCTCGCGGGCGGCGGCGTGGTCGCCACGGTGATGTCGAACCTCGGCCTCGAACGCTTCCTCGCCGGGCGCGGCCTGCATCTCAAGCGCACCCAGGTGGGCGACCGCTACGTCGTCGAGACGATGCGCGCGGAGGGCTACAACCTCGGCGGAGAACAGTCCGGCCACGTCATCCTCGGCAACCACTCGACCACCGGCGACGGGCTCGCGGCGGCGCTCCAGGTTCTGGCGGCGCTGGTCGAGGAGGGTGGGCTCGCGAGCGAGGTTCTGCACGTCTTCGACCCGCTGCCGCAGGTGCTGAAGAACGTCCGCTTCCCCTCGCGCGAGGTGGCCAAGGCGGTGATGGCGCAGGTCGGCGACGCGGTCGCCGAGGCGGAACGCCGCCTTGCGGAAGGCGGGCGGCTGCTGATCCGCTCCTCCGGCACCGAACCGCTGATCCGGGTGATGGCCGAGGGCGAGGACGAGGACCGGATTCGCGAAATCGTCGACTGGGTGTGCGCCCAGCTCGAAGCGCGGGTGGAGTAGGCGATGCAGGGACGGGTTTTGATCGCCGCCGGGTCGGATTCCGGCGGCGGCGCGGGGATCCAGGCCGACATCAAGGCGGTAACCGCGCTCAACGGCTTCGCGATGACCGCGATCACCGCGCTCACCGCCCAGAATACCCTCGGAGTTCACGGCATCCATCCGATCCCGGTGGAGTTCATCCGCAAGCAGATCGAGGTGGTGATGACCGACCTCGGCGCGGACGCGCTCAAGACCGGCATGCTCGCGACCTCGCCGGTGATCCGCGCGGTGGCCGAGGCGCTCGCCGACTTCGCGCCCGATCTGCCGCTGGTGGTCGACCCGGTGATGGTGGCGAAGGGCGGTGCGCTGCTGCTGGAGACCGAGGCGGTGAAGACCCTCAAGTGGGCGCTGCTGCCGCGCGCCACGGTGATCACGCCCAATCTCTACGAGGCCGAGGTGCTGACCGGCCGCAAGGTCGCGACCGAGGCCGACATGCGCGCCGCCGCGCAGGACCTGCTGGCGCTGGGGCCGAAGGCGGTGCTGCTGAAGGGCGGGCACCTCGAAGGCGGCCTGGTGGTCGACCTGCTGGCGACGTCCGAGGGGGTGACGCGCTTCGCCGGGCTGCGGATCGAAACCCGCCACGGCCACGGCACCGGCTGCACCCTCGCTTCGGCGCTCGCCTGCGGCCTCGCCCAGGGATTGCCGCTCGTCAAGGCGGTGGAGCGGGCGCGCGAGTACGTGCGCGTCGGCCTCGAAACCGCACCGGGCTACGGCCACGGCCACGGCCCGCTCAACCACGCGCATACGCTCCGTCCCGGCGTCTGATGCGGTGAAAACGCGGGGCTTCAACAGTTGCCTCCGGGCCTTGGTTCGGGGTACACCACATCGTTTGCCGGTGGTTCGCGCCGCCGGATCAGGGCGAGACAGAGGCTTGTGATGTCGGAACCGATCAATCGGGCGCTGCTCCCGGCGGGACTGCGGGACGTGCTGCCCGGCGAGGCCGCGTTCGAGGCGGCGGTGGTGCAGTCGCTGCTCGCCACCTTCTCGGCGCACGGCTACGACCGCGTCAAGCCGCCGCTCCTGGAGTTCGAGGACAGCTTGCTCGACGGCCTCGGCGCCGATCTCGCGGCGCAGACCTTCCGGGTGATGGACCCGGTGACGCAGCGGATGATGGGCATGCGCGCCGACATGACGGTGCAGGTGGCGCGGGTCGCCGCCAGCCGTCTGGTGCGCGAGCCGCGCCCGCTGCGCCTCTCCTACGCCGGCGACGTGCTGCGGGTGAAGGGCTCGCAGCTCCGCCCCGACCGCCAGTTCATCCAGGCGGGCCTGGAACTGATCGGTTGCGACACGCCGGAGGCTGACGCCGAGGTGATCGTCGTCGCCGCCCGCGCGCTGGACGCGATCGGCGTGCGCCGTCTGTCCGTCGATCTCACCCTGCCGCCGCTGGTGCCGTTGATTCTCGACGCCGCCGGGCTTTCGGAGGACGAGAAGCGGGAGGCGCGTCACGCGCTCGACCACAAGGACGCCGCCGAGGTGGCGGCGCTGCCGTCCGCGGTCGCGCCCACGCTCGGCCGCCTGCTCGACGTCTGCGGCCCGTTCGAGCGCGCCTTTCCGGTGCTTGCGGAACTCGATCTGCCGCCCGCCGCGCGCGCCTGGCAGGAGCGCCTCGGCGCGGTCGCGCAGCGCCTGAAAGCGCTCGCGCCGTGCGTGCGCCTGACCGTCGACGCGGTCGAGAATCGCGGCTTCGAATATCATACCGGCCTCTGCTACACCTTCTTCGCCGAGGGCTGGCGGCACCATCTCGGCCGTGGCGGCCGCTACGGCGGAGAGGGCCGCGAGCCCGCCACCGGCGCCAGCCTCTACCTGCATTCGCTGATCGGCATCCTTCCCAAACCCGAACCCGCGCCGCGCGTGCTGGTACCGCTCGACGGAGCGGACCCGGCGCGTCTCGACGCCCTCCGGGCCGAGGGGTTCGTCACCGTCGCCGCGGTCGCCCCGGCGGCGGACTGGACCGCCGAGGCGATCCGTCTCAACTGCACGCACCTTCTCCAACATGGCCAGCCATGCCCGGTCGAAGGCGCGCAATCCTCAAGCGAGCGAGAACACTCATGAGCAATGTCGCGGTGGTCGGCGCCCAGTGGGGCGACGAGGGCAAGGGTAAGATCGTCGATTGGCTGTCCGAGCGCGCCGACGTGGTGGTGCGCTTCCAGGGCGGCCACAACGCCGGTCACACCCTGGTGATCAACGGCGTCACCTACAAGCTCAGCCTGCTGCCCTCGGGCGTGGTGCGCGGCAAGCCGTCGTACATCGGCAACGGCGTGGTGGTCGATCCGTGGGCGCTGCTCGACGAAATCGGCCGGATCTCGAAGCAGGGGATCTCGATCACCCCCGAGCTTCTCGCGATCGCCGACAATGCCAGCCTGATCCTGCCGCTGCACCGCGACCTCGACCAGTTGCGCGAGAACGCCTCGGAAGCGGGCAAGATCGGCACCACCGGGCGCGGCATCGGTCCGGCCTACGAAGACAAGGTGGCGCGCCGCGCGATCCGCGTCTGCGACCTTGCCGACGCCAAGGCGATGGACGACAAGATCGAACGTCTGCTCACCCACCACAACGCGCTGCGCCGCGGCCTCGGCGTCGCCGAAATCGACGGCCGCATGCTGAAGGACGAGCTGCTCGCGATCAAGGACAAGGTGCTGCCGTTCGCCAAGCCGGTGTGGCAGGAACTCGACCGCATGGTGCGCCACGAGAACAAACGCCTGCTATTCGAGGGTGCGCAGGGCGCGATGCTCGACGTCGACCACGGCACCTATCCGTTCGTCACCTCCTCCAATACCGTTTCCGGCGAGGCGGCCGCCGGTTCGGGCCTCGGGCCGTCGGCGGTGGGCTTCGTGCTCGGCATCGCCAAGGCCTACACCACCCGCGTCGGCGCCGGTCCGTTCCCGACCGAGCTGTTCGACGAAACCGGCGAATACCTCACCGACCGGGGCCGCGAGTTCGGCGTCGTCACCGGCCGCCGCCGCCGCTGCGGCTGGTTCGACGCGGTGGCGGTCCGCCAGGCGCTCAAGACCGGCGGCGTCAAGGGAATCGCCATGACCAAGCTCGACATCCTCGACGGCATGCCGGAAATCAAGGTGTGCGTCGCCTACGATCTCAACGGCGAGCGTATCGACCGTCTGCCCGCGTCGATGACCGGTCAGGCGTCGGTGAAGCCGATCTACGAGACCATCGAGGGCTGGAGCCAGAGCACCTTCGGCGCGCGCTCGTGGGCCGAACTGCCCGCCAACGCGATCAAGTACGTGCGCCGCATCGAGGAACTGACCGAGACCCCGGTGGCGCTCCTGTCCACCAGTCCCGAGCGCGAGGATACCATCCTGGTGCAGGATCCGTTCGCCGCGTAAACTGGTCGCGCGCGAGGACGGAGACCGCGCGCGCGACGGGCGCGGGGAGAGACAGGGAGCGATAGCCGCATGGCCGACGGGGGCGCCGCGCCGCAGATCACCACCGCCGTCGCCGGTGCCGACGGCGCGGTGGTGCTGCGCGAGCGCTACACCGTCTATCCCGGGCGGCCGCTCCCCGATCTCAACTCGCCCAACGCCTTGGCCTACGCGGTGGAGGACCGCCGCGGCGGCCGCCCGCTGTTCGCGCTGGCGCTGTCGCCCGATCTGCCGGTGCGGCTCGCCACCATCCAGAGCATGCGCGGGCAGCAGTTCTCCTCGGTGCTGGCGCTGATCGACTACGGCTTCGCGTTCTGGCAGCCGCTCGGCCGCGAAACCATGATCGTGCTGTTCGAGCGGCCTTCGGGCGGGCGCCTCGTCGCCTCGCTGGACGAGACCTTCCAGCCGCTCTCCGATCCCGATTATCAGAAGATCATCCTCCGCCCGCTGGTGCAGGGGATGGAGGAACTGAAGGGCCGGGGCGTGGTCCACCGCGCGATCCGTCCGACCAACATCTTCTTCATGGATGCCGAGCGCACCCGCCCGGTGATCGGCGAGTGCATCAGCGCGCCGCCGGGATTCGATCAGCCGACCCTGTGCGAACCGCTCGAATCCGCGATGGCGCTGCCCGAAGGGCGCGGTACCGGCAGCTCCGCCGACGACATGTACGCCCTCGGGGTGACGCTCCTCTACATTCTCATCGGTCGCCGCCCGGGCGGGCAGAACCGCGGCCGCGATCTGATCCGCGCGCGCATCGCCAACGGCAGCTTCACCGCGCTGACCGGCGACGCGCGCTTCCCGATCGCGATGATCGAGGTGTTGCGCGGCCTGCTGATCGACGATTCTCAGCAACGCTGGGATCTCGAAGCGATGAAGCTGTGGGTGGCGGGGCGCCGCCTCAGCCCGATCCTCGCGAAGCCGGAAAAGCGGGCGCAGCGCGCCTTCCGCATCGGCGGGCAGGAGGTGATGTCGCGCCGCGACCTCGCGCTCGCGCTCGCCGACCATTGGGATCAGGCGGCCCAGCCGGTGATGGAGGGGCTGGTCGAGGTGTGGCTGCGCCGCGCCCTCGACGAGAAGGAGGCGGCCGAGGCGGTCGCCGAACTGGTGCGGCAGGCCTCGTTCCCCGGGGCCTCCAACAGCGGCATGACCACGGATTCGGTGATCGCCCGGGTCTGCCTGCGGCTCGATCCGCACGGGCCGATCCGCTTCAAGGGGGCGCGCTTTTTGCCGGAGGGTCTGGGGCCGGCGCTCGCGGTGGCCTCGACGCGGGGCAAGGACGTGCGCGCGATCGTCGAATCGCTGCTGCGCGAAATGCCGGAGGCGTGGTTCGAGGTGCAGACCACCTTCGACCCCGCCAACGTTTCCCTGATCTCGCAGATCAAGCAGATCCGCAGCTATCTCCGCCAGCCGCAGCCGGGCTTCGGCGTCGAGCGCTGCCTGTACGAGCTCAACGAGAGCCTACCGTGCCTGAGCCCGCTGGTGGCGAGCGAGTACGTGCTCGAAATCGAGGACCTGCTGCCGGCCCTCGACCGCGCGGCGAAGCGGGTGGACGCGAAATCCTGGCCCGCCGACCGCCACATCGTCGCGTTCGTCGCCGCGCGCTTCCGCTTCGACGTCGAAAAGCAGATCGCCGCGCTCAACAGTCCTCAGGCGGATACCTCCGCCCTCGGGCTTCTGAGCCTGCTGGCGGTGCTGCAATGGAAGCTCGGTCCGGAGACGCTGCCGGGGCTGTCGGGCTGGATCGGCGCCCTGGTCGCGCCGATCATCGCCAGCTATCACAACCGCGACGTCCGCAAGCGCCTCGAGAAGGAGGTGCCGAAGCTGGTGCGCAAGGGCAGCCTGCCCGATCTCTACAACGCTCTCGACGACGTCGAGGAGCGGCAGAAGGATCTCGACGGGTTCGCCTGGGCCAAGGCCGAGTTCGCGGGTGCGGAGCAGGAAATTCTGGACATGGAGGCCGACGCCGCCCACCGCGAGACCCAGGCACAGCGCATCGGTCAGCAATCGGCGGCGGTGGTGTCGGTGATGATCGGGCTGATCACCGTGTGCGTATTCCTTGCCCTGCAGGTCTGGTGAGCGATGGCGAAGAAACCCAAGTCGCAAGCGAAAACCGACGGCAAGACCGGGACCTTCACCCGGATTCTGATGCTGTCCCTCGCGTTGGCCTTCGGCCTGATGTTCCTGCCGACGGTGATCTTCGTCGCCTTCGCGATGCTGCCGACGCTCGCCGCCTATATCGTCGATCGCAATCCGGACAAGTACGAGTGGATCTGCGTCGGCGGGCTCAATTTCGCGGGGTGCGTGCCCTTCCTGCTGCGGCTCTGGACCGGGCGTCATACCGTCGAGGCCGCGGCGGCGATGCTCACCGACGTCTTCACCCTGATGGCGGTATTCGGCGCTGCCGGGCTCGGCTGGCTGCTGTTCATGGCCCTGCCGCCGATGGTCGGGGTGTTCATGCAGATGCGGGCGCAGCGTCGCGTCGCCAATCTCAAGGCGACGCAGCAGCGGCTGATTCAGACCTGGGGGCCGGAAGTCGGCAAGACCAAGGTCTGACTCCTGAAATCGCCCGGGTCTGCCGCAAACGGCGGGCCTGACGGCCCGCTACGGCCCGGCCGAATTTTTCGGGTGGGTTTTCCGCACGGCTCGTCTCCCCACAAAACCCAACCCCCGCCGGAGGCGGGGGTTGTCCAGGTTGCCGTGCGGGGGGAACTCAGAGGTGGAGGTTCTGCTCCACCACGGCGGTGCGCATGCTCTTCTGGAGTTTTTCGAGCGCGCGCACCTCGATCTGACGGATGCGTTCGCGGCTGATGCCGTATTCGCGCGAGAGGTCTTCGAGGGTCGCCGGCGTTTCGGAGAGGCGGCGCGCCTGGAGGATCCGGCGCTCGCGCTGATTGAGCAGGCACAGCGCGTCCTTCAACAGACGGCGGCGCTCGCCCAATTCCTCGCGTTCGGCGAGCAGGGTTTCCTGATCGTCGCGCTCGTCGACCAGCCAGTCCTGCCACTCGCCGTCGCCGTCGATGCGCAGGGGCGCGTTGAGCGAATGGTCGGGGGAGGAGAGGCGGCGGTTCATGCTGATCACGTCGGTCTCGGTGACCGCGAGCTTGTGGGCGATCGCCGCGACCACCTCCGGCTTGAGGTCGCCTTCCTCGATCGCCTGCATCTGCCCCTTGAGCTTGCGCAGGTTGAAGAACAGCTTCTTCTGCGCCGCGGTGGTGCCCATCTTCACCAGCGACCACGAGTGCAGGATGTATTCCTGGATCGAGGCGCGGATCCACCACATCGCATAGGTGGCGAGACGGAAGCCGCGGTCGGGGTCGAAGCGCTTCACCGACTGCATCAGGCCGACGTTGCCCTCGGAGATCACTTCGCCGATCGGCAGGCCGTAGCCGCGATACCCCATCGCGATCTTGGCGACGAGGCGCAAGTGGCTGGTGACCATCCGGTGCGCCGCGGCCATGTCGTTCTGGTCGCGGTAACGGATCGCGAGGTCGTATTCCTCTTCGGGGGCGAGCATCGGGAATTTGCGGATTTCTTGAAGATACCGCGTGAGGTTCTGTTCCGGTCCGATTGACAGGTCGACGGTCGTCTGGGACATAAGCTGCCCTCCTCTCTGCCGTTGTGTTCGGTCCTGGCGCACCGCCGTCTCCGGCGGCGCTTATTTTGCGGGGATTTTTAAAGTCTCACCCCCGCTTGGTGTGAATCGATCGTGCAATTCCCTATATTCCAAGTCAAGTATTAGATTTGCGGCGCGCCGCGGAACGCCGCGAGCAGCGCCAGCATGTCTTCCGGCAGCCTGCTTTCGAAGGATAAAAAATCCTTTGAAACCGGGTGGTTGAAGCCGATCTTCCAAGCGTGCAAAGCCTGCCGTCCGAATTGATTGATAAAACCCTTCGCGGTGTCGGAAAATTCCATCATACCGGGGTGTGTTCTGCGACCATAAAGCGGATCTCCAACAAGGGGATGCGCGTGTTCCGCGAAGTGGACTCGGATCTGATGGGTGCGTCCGGTGGCGAGGCGGCATTCGACCAGGGTCGCCGTTCTGCCGAAGCGCTCGCGCACCGCGTAGCGCGTCAGAGCGAACTTGCCGCCCGTCGCCACCACCGCCATCTTCTTGCGGTCGCGCGGGCTGCGGCCGATGTTGCCGACGTATTCCCCGGCGTCGGGCGTCACGTATCCCCAGGCGAGCGCGAGATAGGCGCGGTCGAGGCTGTGGGCGGCGAACTGGGCGGACAGGCCGACGTGCGCGACGTCGGTCTTCGCCACCACCATCAGGCCGGAGGTGTCCTTGTCGATGCGATGGACGATCCCCGGGCGGCGCACCCCGCCGATCCCCGAGAGGCTCTCGCCGCAGTGCGCGATCAGGGCGTTGACGAGCGTGCCGTCGGCGTTTCCTGCGGCGGGGTGGACCACCAGTCCGGCGGGTTTGTCGAGTACCAGCAGGTGCTCGTCCTCGTAGACGATGTCGAGCGGGATATCCTCGCCCAGCGGTTCCGCGGCGACCGGCGGCGGCGGCGCGACGGCGACGGCCTGCCCCGGTTTGACCTTGGCGGAGGGGTCGGTTAAGGTGCCGCCGTCGACCGCGACGCGGCCTTCTTCGATCAGCGCCTTGAGACGCGAGCGCGACATTTCCGGGAACAGCGTGGCGCAGGCCTTGTCGAGGCGGACGGCCGGGCCTTCCCAGGCGGCAACGAGGGGGGAGTCGATGAAGGACGACAGGACGTCTGAAGAAGCGGGCATGGACCGTTCGGCGGTGCTCAGGGTCATCAAAGGCGTCACCCTCGTTCTCGGCGCGGCGATCGTCGTCACCCTCGCGATGATCGGGTATGGCCTGTTCATGAAGGATACTAAGGCCCCGGAACCGAACCCGCAGCACCTAAACGCGCAGACCCCGGTTGCGGTTCCCGCGCCCATCGCGCCGTTGGCGGATTTCGCCGAAATTCCGCTCGATCAGCCTGCCGGATCGGCGATCGCCGCGGTCGTGCCGCAGGGCGACCGTCTTTACGTGACGGTGAGCGGCGGCGGGCGCGCCGACCGGATCGTGGTGGTCGATCTCGCGCGCCGCCGCGTGGCCGGCGTCGTGGTGCTCGATGGCGGCGCGCCGCCGCGCCCCGGCCGCTGAGGTGGCGCGGGTGATCTGCCGCCCCGCCGCGCGGGCGGCGATCTCCGCCCACGCCGCCGCCGCCTGGCCGCGCGAGGCGTGCGGCCTGCTGGTGGGGCGTGCATGCGGCGACGCGGTCGAGGTCGTCCGCGCCGAACCCGCGCCCAATCTCGCATCCGCGCCGGACGCTTTCGAACTCGATCCGGCGGCGCGCCTGACGCTGCAGCGGACGCTGCGCGAGGCCGGGGAGGGGCTTGCGATCGTCGGGCACTATCACTCGCACCCCGATGCGCCCGCCGAGCCCTCGGCGCGCGACCGCGCCCGCGCCGGAGAGGCGGGGCTGATCTGGCTGATCGCCGCGGTCGCGGACGGGAAAACCGTCACCCTCGCCACCTATCGCGCGGTGCCGGGCCCGGCGCTCGCGCCGCTGGCGATCGACTGAATCGGCTGCTTGCGCAAAAAGGCCTTGCGCAGGCGCGCGGCTGCGGGTAGAAGGGCGCTCCGCTTTCGGACGACCCCATCGTCTAGAGGCCTAGGACACCGGCCTTTCACGCCGGCAACACGGGTTCGAATCCCGTTGGGGTCGCCAACCGAAAAAGGACTTGTCAGACCGGCTGACGCCTGTTAAACACCTGCCGGTTCGTGCCTCTGTCCCCATCGTCTAGAGGCCTAGGACACCGCCCTCTCACGGCGGCAACCGGGGTTCGAATCCCCGTGGGGACGCCAACTTCGCCCGACCGAAGTTGCGAACCGAAAAGCCCCCGAGCTGACGCTCGGGGGCTTTCGCGTTTCCGGCTCAGTCCTCGATGCCGCCTTTCACCAGGGTGAACCGGGGGGGCGGCGGCGGGGATTGGGGGGCGCCCGCCTCGATGTCGGCGATCGTGGCGCGGAGCGGTTCGGCGAGCGCCGCCTTGATCGCCGCCAGGGTTTCCGGCGGCACCGGAACCGGCATTTCGAGATTGGGCAGGGACTCGTCGAGAAACGCGCGCAGGCCGTCGGCGACCCGGCCGGTGCGGCCTTCGAGGCCGTCGACGTAGGCATAGAGGTTGCGCACCATCAGAATCAGCGCCTGAAGCTTCATCTGGGTATCGAGTGCGAGCATTTCGTCGTCGGTCATGGCTCTCTGGTCCTCCGCGTTTCCGGTCGAGGCCGGAGTTTACCCCGCCCGGCGGCGGGGGCGTCAACCCGCGGCGGTCGCCGGTGTCCATTCCATACAATGGCCGTTCGAGACTGCGGGGTGGCGGATGAAAGCGTTTCCGGGGTGTCGCATTTCGATGTAAAACGTGACGTCCGCGCGGCTTTTCCCGGGTTTCGCAGGACTCGGTTGCGCGCTATGATTGGGCTTCGGGATGGAGTCTTGCCGCGAGGTTGTCGCGGTATGGGAGACAACGAGCGTTGCATACGGAAAATGCTCCCGCCGGAGGCGCGGCCCCGGTTCCGCCGCCCCGCGACTACGAAGACGCCAAGCGGATGGCCCGGCACCCCGATGCGGGGCACCGTATGGCGGTGGCGTCGTCGCACGCGGTGGCGCCGGAAATCCTCTATTACATGGTCGACGATCCGCATCCCGCGGTGCGGTGCTGCGTGGCGGCCAACCCGGCGACGCCCACCCAGGCCGACGGCAAGCTCGCCAACGACGAGGACGCGAGCGTGCGCGCGGCGCTGGCGCGCAAGATCGCCGAGCGCGCCCCGGGGCTGACGCCCAAGGATTCCCACGTTCACGCCGTGCAGACCCTGGCATTGCTGGAGAAGCTCGCGCGCGATCAGTTGCCGACGGTGCGCCGCGTCGTCGCCGAGGTGCTGAAGAACGAGGCGCGCATTCCCGCGCATATCGTGCAGGCGCTCGCCCGCGATATCGAGCTGGCGGTGGCGGCGCCGGTCCTGGAGTTTTCGCCGCTGCTCGCCGACGACGATCTCGTCGATATCCTGAGCACGCAGCCGGTGCCCGGGGCGATGACGGCGGTTTCGAAGCGCCGCGGCCTCGGCGGGCAGATCGCCGATCTGGTGGCCCGCAGCGACGATATCGAGGCGATGGTGGCGTTGCTCAACAACCCCACCGCGCAGATGCGCGAGGAGACACTCGACGTGCTGATCGCCCGTGCGCCGGATCTGCCGCCGCTGCACGAGCCGCTGGTGCGCCGCCCGGGCCTGCCCGCGCGCGCGGCGATCCGCCTCGCCACCTTCGTTGCCGACGGCCTGCTGGACCACCTCGCCGGACGCGAGGATTTCGACGCCGGAACTCTGGGCGTGCTGCGGGCGGCGGTGCGGGACCGCATCGAACGCAGTTTCGAGGATCGCGACGACGAGATCGCGCGGGAGACGTTCGAGCAGGAGGTCGCCTCGGCGCGCGCCCTGCACGAAAAGAAGCCGATCACCGAGGATCTGGTGCGCCGCTCGCTCGAGTACGAGCACGATCTGTTCGTGAAGGCGTGCCTAGTGGTGCGCAGCGGCTGCGCCCCCGCGACGGTGCGGCGGATTCTTGCCGCCCGTCATCCCGAAGCGGTGCTGGCGCTGTGCTGGAAGGCCGGATTCGGCGCCGACGTCGCCGCTCTGGTGCAGACCCGCCTCGGCGGTATCGAGGCGCCGCTGAGTGCCGACGTAGCCGAACTCTCTCCGCCCGAGATGGACCGGCTGCTCGCCGATTACGCGCCCGAGGGCTGATCTCCGGCAAGGCGGGCGATGTCGGCGGCGATTGCGTCCACTTCGTCCCAGTCGGTGAACTCGACGGTCAGGGTGGGGTCGGTGGGGCCGCCGGTGATCTTCATGATCAGCCGGATCATCGTCCGGTCGAACCAGCCGTAACGCGGATAGTCGAGCCGCCCCGCGATCGCGGTGGCGATTGCCGGATCGAGTTGCGATCGTTTCAGCCATTTGCGCAGGTACGCGCTGGTTTCGCGGCTGCGTTTGTGAGGCTTGCGGGCGGTGAGGTTGACCGAGATCATCGCCAGCGGCCGCTGCGCCAACGCGGCGCGGCGGGCTGCGACGAACGCCCGCGCGGGCGGCAGGTGGTGGCCGTAGCGGATCGCCGCGACGATCGCCACGGCGGGGGCGGCGGCGATGTCAGCCTCCGAGGGCGTGCGCAGGGCGAGGTCGGCGAGGTCGACGGCAAGCCCGCTTTCGGCGATCCGCGCGGCGATCCTCCCGGCGATGCGGCGGGTGTGGCCGTCGTGACTGGCGTAGCAGAGAAGAACCGGAGACGTCATGGCGCGATCCTGTGAATACCGCAAGACGTTACAGGATCGCGCCGGATTTGTGGAGAGCGGTTCGGCGGTTTCGCGTCAGTCGAGAATGGTTTTCATCGTCGCGAACAGCTCGGTCTTGAGTTCGAAGCCGATGCCCGGTGCATCCGGCAGGCGCACGTAGCCGTCCTCCACCGCGAAGCCGTCGGCGAAGCCGCAGAACGGCTTGAACACGTCCGGATAGGATTCGTTGCCGCCGAGGTGCAGACCCGCGGCGATCGCGAGCGACATCTGATGGCCGCCGTGCGGAACGATCCGCCGCGTCGACCACCCTTCGGCCTTCACCACCTCGAGCGTGCGCAGGTATTCGACCAGACCGTAGGACAGGGCGCAGTCGAACTGCAGGACGTCGATATCCTTGCGCATGCCGCCATGACGCAGGAGGTTGCGCGCGTCCTGGTGCGAGAACAGATTTTCGCCGGTCGCCATCGGCAATGGGTAATGCCGGGCGATCTCGGCGTTCAGGGCGTAGTCGAGCGGGTCGCCGACCTCTTCGTACCAGAACAGGCCGTAGGGTTCGATCGCCGCCGCGTATCGCAACGCGGTGTCGAGGTCGAAGCGGCCGTTGACGTCGACCGCCAGATTCTTGCCGTCGCCGACGACTTCGAGCGCCGCCTCGATGCGGCGGAGGTCGTCGTCGAGCGACGCGCCGCCGATCTTCATCTTGCAGACCTTGTAGCCGCGGTCGCGATAGCTGCGGAATTCGTCCTGCAGGCCCTTGATGCCCTTGCCGGGATAGTAGTAGCCGCCCGCGGCGTAGACCCACACCTTGTCGTCGGCGACGCCGCCGGAGTAGCGGTCGGCGAGCACGCGGTAGAGCGGCTTGTCCTCGATCTTCGCCACCGCGTCCCACACCGCCATGTCGGTGGCGCCCACCGCGACCGAGCGTTCGCCGTGGCCGCCGGGCTTCTCGTTCTTCATCATCGTTGCCCAGATGCGGAACGGGTCGAGGTTGGCGCCGTCGGCGGTCAGCAGGCTCTCCGGATCGGCCTCGTTCAGGCGCGGCAGGAAGCGCTCGCGCAGCAGTCCGCCGACGCCGTAACGGCCGTTGGAATTGAAGCCGAAGCCCACCACCGGCTTGCCGCCGCGGATCACGTCGGTGATCACCGCGACCACCGAGCAGGTCATTTTCGAGAAGTCGATGAAGGCGTTGGCGATCGGCGACGCGATGGAGAAGGTCTTCTCCCGGACTTCGAGAATGCGCATGGTGCGGCTCCCTTGGATGTGGCGCGACTTCCCGGGAAGTATGGTAAGAGGAAGGAGACGACGGCAATGATCGTGGGCGTATCGCTTCATGCCGTCCGCGCATGGGGGAAAGGCGGATGGAACTCTCTTGGCTCGAGGATTTCCTGGCGCTCGCCGAAACCGGCAGCTTCTCGCGTGCCGCCGAGCGCCGCAATCTCACCCAGCCCGCCTTCAGCCGCCGCATCCGCAGCCTCGAAACCTGGACCGGGGCGACGCTGTTCGACCGCGATGCCCGGCAGGTGCGGATGACCCTGGCGGGCGAGCGCTTCCGCCCGGTGGCGGAGGAAACCCTGCGACGCCTGATCCAGGTGCGCGAGGAGGTGCGCGAGGTCGAAGGCACGGTGTTCTCGACCCTGCGGTTCGCCTGCACCCATGCGCTGTCGCTTACCTTCTTTCCCGACTGGCTGCGCGCCATCGAACGCACCAATCCCCTCGGTTCGATCCGCCTGATCTCCGAGAGCATGGAACTGTGCGAGGGGCTGATGCACGACGGTCAGGCGCAGTTCATGCTCTGCCATCAGCACGCCGCCGCGGTGCCCCGGCTGGAGCCGCGCGGGTTTCTGTCGCTGCCGCAGGGCGACGATGTGTTGATCCCGGTCAAGTCGCCCGAAGTCGCGGGGGAACTGCCGGGCGGCGAGGACGCGCGCCTGCCGTACCTCGCCTACAGCACCGAATCCGGTCTCGGCCGGATCGTCGCCGCGGCGCGCGCCAAGAAGGATCCGCCGGTGTGGCTGGAGCCGGTGTTCACCGCCCACCTCGCCACCGCGTTGCGCGCCATGGCGCTGGCGGGGCGGGGAATGACCTGGTTGCCGCTCACCCTGATTCAGGCCGATCTCGCCGCCGGGCGGCTGGTGCGGGCGGGCGGCGGCGAATGGGATATCGCCGTCGAGATCCGCGTCTACCGCCCCCGGCACCGCCTCAGCGCCGCGGCGGAAGCGTTCTGGCGGGCGCTGATCTGAGTTCCCAGTATTGTTATAATATACCAATTTTGTTGACGTCCTTCCCCGTCCCGCAGTAGGTAACGAGCGGACCTGCGGAGGAGGACGCGTGGACGGGATGCGGACGGATCTCGGAAAAGCCCTTGCGTCGCGCCGCGTCGGCGCGGCGGAGCTGGCGGCCTATCTGCCCGAAACCGGCTGGCGCATCTCGCGCCAATCCGGAGCTTTCGGCCGCACCGCCTTCCGCTGCGCCCGGATCTCGCCCGCGATCACCGTCACCCGCTCGGCCTGCCGCTTCGCCCGCGCCGACGATGCCGCGATCTCCCACGCCGCGCCGACCGCGATGCTGGTGTTCGGCGAGAGCGGCTGCTCGTGCTTCGACCTGCCGGAGGCGCGTGTCGCGGTCTTGCCGGGCGACGTCTGGCTGATGCGCGCCGACGAACTCGCCCGCCACACGCCCGCCGGGGTGACGTCGGCGATGACGGTGATAAAGTTCGACGTCGCGCGGGTCGCCGCGGCGCTCGGCGAGGGGCGGGGATTCGGCGCGGCGATGCGCCTCGGCCGCAACGTCGGCGCGGGCGCGTGCCTCGGCGGCATTCTCGACAATCCGCTCGCCTCGCCGCTCGATCGCCTCCTGGCGGAGGGGCAGGCGCTGGCGACGCTGGCGCGCTGGCTCGGCCCGCCGCCGGAGGCCGCGGCCGGAGCCTCCGGCGTTTCCGGCGAGGACGCCCGGCGTCTCGGCCGCGTCGTCGAAATGCTGGTGGCCGATCTCAGCGCGCCGCCCTCGCTCGAAGCCCTCGCGGCGGTGGCGGGGATGAGCCACGTGCGCCTCAATCGCTGCTTCCGCAAGGCCTACGGCGTGACGGTGTTCGAATGGCTGCGGGGCTACCGCCTCGATCGCGCGCGGCGTTGGCTGGACGACCCGGAGCAGAGCGTCACCGAGGTGGCGTTCCTTTGCGGCTTCAGCAGTTCCAGCCATTTTGCCGCGGCGTTCCGCGAGCGCTTCCGCTGTTCGCCGCAGGAATACCGCAGGTGCGGCGCTTCTGCGTCTGGCGGCGGCGCGTTCGCCGGATGACGGCCGGGCGCCCCCGAAGCCGCTAGGCTCTCTCGTTCGTCTCCATTGCCGGATATCCACGATGCCCCATTCCGCCGTCGCACCCCGCCGGGTGGCCGGGTTGCTGTTCGCCGCCCTGGCCGCCAACGCGGCCGGGCATGCCTTCGTCCTCGTGGCGCTGCCGGGGTTGGCGCGCCGCCTCGGGGTTTCCGATCTTCAGGCCGGTCTGCTGATCGGCCTTTCCGCGCTGGCGGCGACGCTGGCCGCGCCGGTCTGGGGCGTCGCGGGGGATCGCCGCGGCCGTCGCCGCGTCGTGCTCCTCGGTCTCGGTGCGGGGGCGGCGTTCCTCGCCGTCGCCGCGGTGCTGACGGAATGGCGGCTGGCGGGCCGGATCGGTGCGACCGGGGTATTCGTCGCGCTGTTCGCCGCGCGGCTCGCGCAGGCGGTTTGCGGCGCGGGATTGATGCCCGCGGCGCAGGCGATCTTCGCCGACATCACCGCCGCCGACCGGCGCGCCCGCGGCATGGGGCTGATGGGCGCGGCGTTCGGCGTCGGTTCGATCGCGGGCGGCGCGGTGGCGTGGCGGATGGCCGCCGACGCGCCGGTGATCGCCCTGGCTCTGCTCGCGGCGGCGGTAGCGGCGGCGACCCTCGGGGCGGCGCTGCGTCTTCCCGAAACCTGTGGGCGCAGCGGCGCGCCGCGCCCGTGCGGGGTGCGGGGGCTGGCGCGCTTCCTCGCGGTGACGGCGCTGGCGCTTTCCGCCTACGCGGCGTTGCAGCAGGTCACGGTGCTGCGGCTTCAGGACGGTTTCGGGCTCGCCGCCGACGCGGCGATCCGCGCGGGCGGCGGGATGATGATGACGGCGATGGCGGCGATGGTCGCGGGGCAGATGCTCCTCGCCCGAGGTCTGGCATGGCCGCCCCTGCGATTGAGCCGGGTCGGCGCGACCGGTGCGGCGCTCTGTCTCGCCGCCGCGGCGCTCGCGGATGGGCCGCCGCCGCTGTTCGCGGCGATGGCGGGGCTCGGCCTCAGCCTCGGTCTGCTGCTGCCCGGCAACCTCGCGCAGATCAGCCTGCGCGCGGGCGGCGCGCAGGCCGCCGCTGCCGGTCTCAACGCCGTCGCGCAGGGATTGGGGATGGCGGCGGGGCCGATCGCCGGGGCGGCGTTGCATCGCCTGTCGCCGCAGGCGCCGTATGCCGCCGCCGCCGCCGCGCTGGTCTGCGCCGCTCTGCTGGTTTGGCGCGCGCCGCCACGTTTCGCCGATTGATCGCCGCGCGTTCGCCGGACGGCCGCGTGCCGCGCCGCACCGCGTTAGGCTCGTCGCCTATCGTGACAAGGGGGAAGCGATGAAAGCGATCCGCTATGCGATCCTGCCCGCCGCGGCGGGACTGGCGTTCGCCGCGCCGGCCGCGGCCGAGGAGGCGTTGCCGACGCTCGAGGTGACGGCGCGGCAATGGAAGGAGGATCCGTCGACGGTGCCGGGGAGCGTCGCGGTGGTTCCGGCGGAGCGCCTCGGCGGTCCGGGCGGCGACGACTTCGAGGCGGTGGCGGCGGCGACGCCGAACGTCGCGATCGAGCAGTCCTCGGCGCAGACCCGGGTGGTGATGCGCGGCATGTCGGTGGCGAACACCGGCTTGCAGGACCCTGTCGGCTACTTCGTCGACGGCGTCGCGCTGCCGTTCGGCGCGACCCAGGCGCCCGGCTTCTTCGGCCTGCGCAGCATGGAAATTCTCAAGGGCCCGCAGGGAACGCTCTACGGCCGCAATACCGAGGCCGGAGCGATCAAGGTGGAGACCCGGGATCCTTCGTGGACGCCGGCGGCGAGCCTCGATCTCTCGGCCGGTTTCGCGAAGGCGGCGGAGGGCCGCGCGCCGCTCGGCGCGGTGGAGGGCTGGGTGTCCGGCGCGGCGATCCCCGATCGCCTCGCCCTCGGTCTGACGATCCGCGCCGAGGGGGCGGAGGGTCCGTTCCGCAACCGACGCGACGGACGCGACGACGGCGGCGATACCGAGCGCCTCGGGTTTTCCGGCGCGGCGAGCCTGATCCTCGACGACGACACCGACGTGTCGTTCAAGAGCACGGTGGCGCGCAACGACCTCGGCAAGATGCGGATGCGGTATCGCACCGGTGCCTACGCCACGCCGCGTTTCGAGACCAATTACGATACCGACTCCTGGGACGACAGCACCAGCGCGGTGCAGTCGCTACAGGTGAACCACCGGGTCGGCGACGCCGAGCTGACCGCGATCACCGGTTGGACCCATTACGACCGCGATTTCCAAATGGACGTGGATACCGCGTCGCTGCCGACCCTGCCCGCGCTCTATTCCCATACCGACGATGCGCTCTCGCAGGAACTGCGGCTCGCTTCCGCCGATCCGTCGGCGCGGCTGAAATGGCTGGGCGGGATGCACGTTTACCGGGAGTGGACCGACATCGACTACGCCATCGGCACCCCGCGCGTCACCCGCCGCACCGAGATCGACCAGACCGGCGTCGCCGGGTTCGGGCAGATGGAGTATGCGGTGCTGGAGCGCCTGCGCCTCGGCGTCGGCGGCCGCGTCGAACACGTCGCGCAGTCCGGCGACCAGCGCTACGAGAGCGCCGCGCTCGATACCGCCTACGATGCCGATCAGGACGTCACCACCTTTCTGCCGCGTTTCACCGCCGCCTTCGACCTAACGCCGGAGACGATGTTCTACGCCTCGCTCGCGCGCGGCTACATGCCGGGCGGCTACAACTATGCGATGGCGTCGAGCGCCGCATCGTTCGCCTACGATCCCGAGTACAGCTGGACTACCGAGCTCGGCGTGAAGGGGCGCACCGCCGACGGCCGCCTCGGCGCGGGCGTCGCCGCGTTCCGCACCGTGACGCGCGACAAGCAGGTGGTCGAGATCGCCGTCGGCGGCGCGCAGAGCTTCGCCAACGCGGGCGAGGCGGAGGTCTACGGCCTCGAATTCGAGGCGGACGCCGAGATCGCGCCGAAGCTCAGGATTTCCGGTAACTTCGGTCTTCAGCATGCCGAATCCACCGACTACCGCACCGCCACCGCCGATTATTCCGGCAACCGTCTGCCGATGGCCGCCAACTATACCTGGGCGGCGGGCGTCGACTACGGCAAGGGCGAGGGGGCGTTCGCGGGTGCGCGGGTGCGCGGTTCGGGACCTTACTATTTCGACAGCGCCAACCTCGTGCGGCAGTCCGCCTACGCCACCGTCGACGCCGAACTGGGCTACGACTTCGGCGGCGCGCGGGTGTCGCTGTGGGGCACCAACCTGTTCGACGAAGGCTATTACACCCGCGGTCTGGTCGCACCGCTCGGGCAGATCGTCGAGGATGCGGCGGGCCGCGAGATCGGCCTGCGGGTGAGCGCGAAATGGTGAGCGCGATGACGGGGCGGAGCGGCGCGCTCGGCGCGTATCTGTTCGATCTGGTGCAAGCGCCGATCCGCTGGCATGCGGTGCGCGCGGCGATCGTGCTCGGGGTGTTCGATATCCCGGAAGCGGGCTTCACCGCGCCCGCGGCGGCGGAGCGTCTCGGGCTGGCGGCGGAACGGACGGCGCCGTTCCTCGACGCGCTCGCGGCGATGGGGCTGATGGACAAGGCGGGCGGCGTCTACCGCCCGGTGGCCGAGGCCGCGGCGCTGCTCTCCTCCGCATCCCCCACGTCGCTGACGCGGTCGCTGCTGCAATTGAGCGGGCTGCGGCACGCCGGGCTCGACCGCCTGCCCGAGCTGCTGCGCGGCGAGCCCGCGGCGCGCGCGGATCTCGATCTCGCCGACCCGGAGTTCTGGCGGCGCGCGGTGGCGAGCCTGCGGTCGTTCCATCGCGCCCTCGGCCGCGCGGCGATGCTGGAGGTTCTGGACGCGCTGCCCGAGTGGCCGGGCGCGCGGCGGTTCCTCGACATCGGCGCGGGGTCGGAAACCCTGTGCCTCGCGGTCAAGGACCGGCGGCCGGAAATGGCGGTGACGCTGTTCGACCTGCCGGGCGGGGCGGCGCGGATCGCCGCCGATCTTGCCGCGGCGGGCCGGGCGGACGCGCTGGAGATTCGCCCCGGCGACTACAATGCGGACGATTTCGGCTCGGGCTACGACGTGATCTGGGCATCGATGACGCTCTATTACGCTGCCGATCTGGCGGCGGTTCTCGGACGCGTGCGCGCCGCGCTCGCGCCGGGCGGAGTGTTCGTGAGCTTCCACGAAGGGCTGACCGGCGAGCGCACCGCGCCGGAAACTCACGTGGTCGGCCGCCTGATGCCGGCGTTGCGCGGGCAGGACGTCTCCTTCGACCTCGGACGCATCGCCGATGCCGCGCGCGCCGCCGGGTTCGCGCGGGTGGAGAGTCGCACCGTCGAGACGTCGTTCGGGCCGATGCGGGCGGACCTCTGCCGCTAGGCGGCGGCGAAGTCGCGCAGGAACGCCTCCACCTGAACGCGCAACTCGCGGGTGCGCGCGGCCATGTCGTCGGCCGCGCCCGAGACCGTCTGCGACATGCCGCCGACGCGGTCGTTGGCGTCGGCGACGCCCGCGATGTTGGCGGTGACGTCGCGCGTGCCTTCGGCGGCGTTGAGCACGCTGTGGCTGATTTCCTCGGTGGCGGCGCGTTGCTCTTCGATCGCACCCGCGATCATCCCGGAGATTTCGCTCATTTCGGCGATGCTTCCGGTCACCGCCTCGATCGCCGCGACCACCTGACGGGTCGCGCCCTGGACCGCGCCCACCTGACCGGCGATCTCGGCGGTGGCGCGCTCGGTCTGGCCGGAAAGCGCCTTCACCTCGCCCGCCACCACCGCGAAGCCCTTGCCCATGTCGCCCGCGCGCGCCGCCTCGATCGTGGCGTTGAGCGCCAGCAGGTTGGTCTGGCTGGCGATGTCGGTGATCAGACCGATCACGTCGCCGATCCGCGTGGCGCTGTCCGCCAGCACCGTCGTCGCCTGCTGCGCCGTGTCCGAACTGTCGGCGACGCTGCGGCTGATCTCGGCGGAACGGGTCACCTGCCGCGCGATCTCGGCGATCGACGCGGCGAGTTCCTCGGAGGCGGCGGCGACCGCATCGACCGAGCGCGAGGCCTCGACCGCGGCGGCGGCCACCTGAGTCGCCTGACGGTGTCCCTCGCCGCTGGTGCTCGCCATTCCGGCGGCCGCCTCGCGCAGATCGCCGGCCGCGCCGCCGAGAGCGGCGAGGAAGCTTTCGATCTCGTTGCGGAAGCGATCGGTGATGCGCTGGCGCTCGCGGGCGCGCTCGTTTTCGAATGCCGCGTCCAGCGCGGCCTCGGCGTCGGCGAGGCGGGAACGGACGAGAGCCTGCCGGAAGGTGTTCACCGCCCGCGAGATCACGCCGATCTCGTCCTTGCGGGTCTGACCGGCGATCGGCACCGTGGTGTCGCCGCTGCCCAGCGCGTCGATCGCGGCGCGCAGGCGGTCCATCGGCCCGGTGATCGACGCGGTGATCAGCAGGACCATCGCCGCCGCCACGCCGAGCAGCGCGGCGAGCCCGGCACCCACTGCGGTCGCGAGGGTGCGGGAGGCCCCGGCGCGTTCGGCCGCAAGCCCGCCGATCAGCGCGCCGACGCGGTTCTCCGCGTCCTTCAGCATCTCGATGCGGGCGGTGGAGGCGGCGAACCAGTCGGCGCCGGTGACGCCCTGGAGGTCGCCGGTTTCCTGCGCCTGCATCGCGATTTCGCGCAATTCGGCGACGCGCGTCTCGGCCGGGCTCGCGAGCGCCGAGGCGATCACCGCGCGCATGTCCGGCGGAAGCATGCGCTGGGCGACGCGGAAGTTGGCGCTCTGCTGGCCGCCGATGGAGGCGAAATCGCGGAACAGCGCACCGCCGAAGCGGCCCGCGCCGAAGCCCGCCGCGCCGCGGGCACGTTCGACTCCGGCAAGGTCCTTGCCGTAGAGGAACACCGAAAACGCAGCGAAACTGCGGGCGATGACCTCGTCGGGCGAGAGATCGGCGGTGGCGTCGACGATCCCCAGCAGCGCGTGGATCGTGGCGGTGTAGGCGGCCACCTCGTCGGGTACCGAGATCGCGAAGCCGTCGACGCGCGCGCGCAGCGCGGCGAGCCCGGACACCGCCTCGCGCGCCCGGGCGGTCTGCGCCGCGAGCCCGAGTTCGGCGGTATCGCGGGCGGCGTCGGCGAACGCCGCGAGGGCGGCGTCGCTGTCGCGGCGGAAGGTGCGCAACTCGGCGGCGAAGGCCTGTCCCTTGCTGTTGAGGAAACCGGCGGAGGCGCCGCGCTCCTTCTGCAACGCGTGGACGACGTCGCCGATCGTCGCGCTCGAACCCGCCAGCACGCTCATCCGGTCGAGCGCCCGCGCCTCGCCGAAGCGTTCGACGACGATCTCTCCCGCCGCCAGGGTGAGCAGCACCAGCGGCACCACCGCCATCAGCCAGATCCGCCGCCCGATCCTGAGGCGCGAGAGCATGCCGTTCCGCTCTCCGGTTTCGAGGCGGCCCGCGGCGATCAGGCGGTCGCGGGCGCGGACGTTGCGGACGAGAACGTGGGTCAGGAACCAGTGGTGCAGGACGTCGCGGACCATCGCTCGCGGAATCCGCCGCGCACCGCCGACGCGGGCGAGGACGTCTTCGACGCGCCTCAGCTCGGCTTCGTCGTCCGCGCGTTCGGCTGCGGGCTGATCGGCGGTGAGCTGCCGGGTCTCCCGTTGCACGTGGGCGCGCAGCAGACGATGGAAATCCGCGACCGCGGTGTCGAAAGCGGCGTCGTCGTCGGCCGTCTCGGCGCGGTCGAGGAGTTCGACGAATTTGCGATGGTCGGCGTCCAGTTCGGCGATACCGATTTCGAACGCGGAACTCCAGGCGAGAGCGGACTTCGGTTCGGCCATGGGCGATTCCCCGGTTCTGCACGGCCCGCATGCCGCGGGCTTGGAGTCGGGCGCGATTACGCCCGAGGGTGGAGAAACCAGGGTAGCGCATCACCGTGTGCGTTTGCACGGAAAAAGTTCATATCTTCCGGAATGTAAACGCAAACGTAGGGGTTTGCCGCGCCGCGGCTCAGGCGGATTTGACCTCCTGTAGGAACGTGTCGATACGCTGGCGCAGATTGACGGTCTGCTGCGACATCGCCTGCGCGGACTCGAGCACCCGGCGCGAGGTGTCGCCGGTTTCGGTGGCCGCCTGATTGACGCCGGCGATGCCGTCGGCGGCCTCCTGGGTACCCGCCGCGGCCTGCTGGATGTTGCGGGCGATCTCGTCGGTGGCGGAACTCTGCTCCTCGACCGCCGAGGCGATCGCCGCCGAGATTTCGCCGATCTGGTCCATGTGACGGGCGATTCCGGCGATCGCAACCTCGGCGTCCTTGACCGAATCCTGCACCGCGGTGATCTGGCTCTGGATTTCGTCGGTGGCCTTGGCGGTCTGGTTGGCGAGGGTCTTGACCTCGCCCGCCACCACCGCGAAGCCCTTGCCCATTTCGCCGGCGCGTGCCGCCTCGATCGTCGCGTTCAACGCCAGCAGATTGGTCTGGCTGGCGATGTCGTTGATCAGGCCGACCACGTCGCCGATCTTGCCGGAGGCGGACGACAGCGCCGCCATGGTCTCGCGGGCGCGGTCCATGCCCTCGCGCGCGGAGGCGGAGAGTTCGCTGGATTGCGCCACCTGGCGGGCGATCTCCTGGATCGCGGCGGAAAGCTCTTCGGCGGCGGATGCGACGGTCTGGACGTTGGTGGACGCCTGTTCGGTGGCGGCGGCGACCGCGGTCGAACGGTGGCTGGCATCCTCGGCATTGTGGGCGAGGTCGCGGGCGGTGGTTTCGAGGCCGGTCGCGGTGCCGCCGAGGCTACCGAGGGCCTCTTCGGCGGTCGCCTGGAAGCGTGCGATCATGGTTTCGATCGCTGCGGTGCGGCGTTCGCGCGCGGCGCGGGCGGCCTCCTGCTCGGCCTGGAGGCGGTCGGCCTCCTGCCGGTTGGCGCGGAACACCTCGACCGTCTTTGCCATTTCGCCGACCTCGTCGCGGTTGTCGAGGCTCGGGATCACAACGTCGGCGTTGCCTGCCGCGAGTTCGCGCATCGCGGCCGTCATCGCGGCGATCGGCTTCGCGATCATCCGGCCGCCGATGATTTCGGACACCACGATGCCGGTGATCGCGCCCACGGCCAGCACGCCGCACAGCATCGCGGTCAGGAGAAACGAGAAGGCGTCGAGATCGGCGTTGACCGCCGCCATGCGCTCGGAGAGAGCCTTGCGCCGTTCCTGAACCTGGGCGGTGAGGGCCTGGCGATTGCTGCGGTTCTGGTCGTTGTTGCCGTAGGCGTCCGCCGCGGGGCCGCCGCCCTCGCGGGCGCGTTTCACGGTTTCGGTGCGGAAGGCGATGAAATCGGCGACCGCGGCGTCGAGTTTCGAGAAATCCTCGCCCGCGTCGGCGGGGGTGAGCGTCTTCCACGTCGCCACGTCGGCCTTGAGCTTTTCGAGGTTGGCGAGCAACGGCTTGGAAAACTTGTCGACGTCCTTTTCGGATTTCGACATGTAGAGGCCGCGGCTGTCCATCACCACCGCGAGAATCAGGCCGTTGGCGCGTTCGGCGACGACCGCGCGTTCGCCGAGTTGCAGCATTTCGTCGGTCCGCTGGTTGAAGACCCAGAGGCCGTAGATCCCGGTCAGGCCGATGGCGACCGCGACCGCGCCGAGGATGGTTCCGAGAATGTTGACCTTCCACTTGATCGACAGGTGACGCATCTGAACCGGCTCCGGAGGACTGCGGGAATTGGGCGGGGGACGACGAAAGCTAGAGTTTAGCCATTTATCTCTAATGTAGGCTTAACATCCCGCAATGCGCGGGCTTTCGGCAAAAAAACAACCGGCCCCCGAAGGGGCCGGTTGCGGGATCGTTTGCCTCGGTCCGGCGGCTCAGAGGCCGGCGATGCGTTTCAGAATGTCGGCCCGCCGCTGCGCCTGCGTCACCGCCTGGGCGACCAGTTCCTTGTAGGCGGCCGGATCGGCGTGCTCGGTGATGCGGAAGCGGGTCTCCGCCTCCATGAAGCCGCCGATATCCATGGTCGGCAGCTTGCTGTCGAGCGACAGCGGGGGCTCCTCGGTGCCGAGCAGGCGCGGGTCGTAGCGATAGAGCGGCCAGTAGCCGGATTCCACCGCCAGCGTCTGGCGCTGCAGGCCGCACGACATATCGTAGCCGTGGGCGATGCAGTGGGCGTAACCGATCACCAGCGAAACGCCGTCGTAGGACGCCGCCTCCTGGAGCGCCTGAACCGTCTGGGTATCCTTGGCGCCGAACGAGACCGAGGCGGTGTAGACGTCGCCGTAGGACATCGCCATCAGACCGAGGTCCTTCTTCGGCCGCGCCTTGCCGCCGACCGCGAACTTCGCCGCGGCGCCGGTGGGGGTGGACTTGGACGCCTGCCCGCCGGTGTTGGAGTAGACCTCGGTATCGAGCACCAGGATGTTGACGTTCCGCCCCGAGGCGAGGACGTGGTCGAGGCCGCCGTAGCCGATGTCGTAGGCCCAGCCGTCGCCGCCGACGATCCAGATCACCCGTTCGGCGAGGGTGTCGGCGATCTCCACCAGTCGCCGGGCGGCCGGATCGTCGCTACCGGCGAGTTGCGACTTCAGTTCGGCGATGCGGGCGCGTTGGGCGCGGATTCCCGCCTCGGTGCTCTGGTCGGCGGTGAGGAGTTCCTCCACCAGCTTCTCGGGCAGGCGCGCGGCGAGCGCCGCCACCAGGGCGCGCGCCATCCGCTTCTGATGGTCGACGGCGAGGCGGAAGCCGAGGCCGAACTCGGCGTTGTCTTCGAACAGCGAGTTCGCCCAAGCCGGGCCGCGCCCGTCGGCGTCGGTGGTGTAGGGCGTGGTCGGCAGGTTGCCCGAGAAGATCGACGAGCAGCCGGTGGCGTTGGCGATCATCAGGCGGTCGCCGAACAGCTGGGTGAGGGTCTTGATGTAGGGCGTCTCGCCGCAGGCCAGGCACGCGCCCGAGTATTCGAACAGCGGCGTGATCAGCTGCGCGGTCTTGACGTTGATGTTGGCGATCTTGCTGCGGTCGAAGTCGGGCAGCTTCATGAAGGCGTCGAACTTCGTCTTCTCGCGTTCGAGGATCGGCAGCTTCTCGGCCATGCTGAGAGCCTTGTGATCGGGCTCGTCCTTGATCTTGCCGGGGCGGCAGGCCTGCACGCAGACGCCGCAGCCGGTGCAATCCTCCGGCGCGACCTGAAGAACGTACATCCCGCCTTTCATCTCGACACCGCGGTAGGGCAGGGACTGCAGATCGCCGCCGACCGAGTTGAGCTCCTCGGGCGTGACGAGCTTGGCGCGGATCGCCGCATGCGGGCACACCATCGTGCACTTGTTGCACTGGCGGCACGCTTCCGGATCCCACACCGGGATCTCGTCGGCGATGTTGCGCTTCTCGAACTTCGAGGTGCCGACCGGCCAGGTGCCGTCGACCGGGAAGGCCGAGACCGGCAGCAGGTCGCCCTTGCCCGCCAGCATCATCGCGGTGACGCGCTTGACGAAGTCGGGCGCGTCGTCGGGTACGATCGCGGGCAGGTCGCGGCCGTTCACCACCTTCGGCACCTCGACCGGGAAGAGGTTGGCGAGGGTGGCGTCCACCGCCGCGTAGTTCTTCTCGACGATCGCCATCGACTTGCGGCCGTAGGTCTTCTTGATCGACTTCTTGATCTCGGCGATCGCCTCCTCGCGCGGCAGCACGCCGGAGAGGGCGAAGAAGCAGGTCTGCATCACCGTGTTGATGCGCCGCCCCATGCCGGACTCCTGCGCCACCTTGCGGGCGTCGATGGTGTAGAGCTTGATCTCCTTGTCGAGGATCTCCTGCTGCACCGGGCCGGGCAGCTTGTCCCACAGCTCGTCGGGCGCGTAGGGCGCGTTGAGCAGCAGGGTCGCGCCCTTGGCGGCGAGGCCGAGAACGTCCACCCGGTCGAAGAACACGAAGTGGTGGCAGGCAACGAAATCGGCGCCGTTGATTAGGTAGGGCGCGCGGATCGGGGTCGGCGAGAAGCGCAGGTGCGAGGTGGTCAGCCCGCCCGATTTCTTCGAATCGTAGACGAAGTAGCCCTGAGCGAAGAGATCGGTGTTCTCGGCGATGATCTTGATCGAGTTCTTGTTGGCGCCGACGGTGCCGTCGGAGCCGAGGCCGAAGAACACCGCGCGCTTGGTGCCGGGGGTGCCGAGCGAGTAGGGCGCGTCGGGCAGCGACAGGCCGGTGACGTCGTCGACGATGCCGACGGTGAACGGGCGCTTGGGCTGATCCTTCTTGAGTTCGTCGAACGCGGCCTTCGCCATGCTCGGGGTGAATTCCTTGGAGGAGAGGCCGTAGCGGCCGCCGGTGACCAGCGGCATCGGCATGCCGAGGCGACGTTCCTGCTGCGCCTGCTGAAGCGCGGACACCACGTCGAGATAGAGCGGCTCGCCGGGGGCGCCCGGCTCCTTGCAGCGGTCCATCACCGCGATCGCCTTGACCGTCTTCGGCAGCGCCGAGGCCAGCAGCGAGGCCGGGAACGGGCGGAACAGGCGGACCTTGACGACGCCGACCTTCTCGCCCTCGGCGACCATCTTCTTGACGGTCTGCTCGACGGTTTCGGCGCCCGAACCCATGATCACGACGACGCGCTCGGCATCCGGCGCGCCCACGTACTCGCACAGCGAGTAGGCGCGGCCGACGATCTTGGCGAAGCGGTCCATCTCCGCCTGGACGATGCCGGGCAGGGCGGCGTAGTAGGGGTTCCGCGCTTCCTGCGCCTGGAAGAAGGTGTCGGGGTTCTGCGCGGTGCCGCGCACCACCGGGTGGTCGGGCGAGAGCGCGCGGCGGCGGTTCGCGGCGATCAGGTCGTCGTCGATCATCAGACGGAGCTGGTCGTCCGGCAGATATTCGATCTTCGACACCTCGTGCGAGGTGCGGAAACCGTCGAAGAAGTGCAGGAACGGCACCCGCGAGCGCAGCGTCGCGGCATGCGCGATCGCCGCCATGTCCTGGGCTTCCTGCACCGAATTCGAGGCGAGCATCGCGAAGCCGGTCTGACGGCAGGCCATCACGTCGCCCTGGTCGCCGAAGATCGACAAGGCGTGGGTGGCGAGGGTGCGCGCCGAGACATGCATCACGAACGGGATCAATTCGCCCGCGATCTTGTACATGTTCGGGATCATCAGCAGCAGGCCCTGCGACGCGGTGAAGGTGGTGCCGAGCGCGCCCGCCTGCAACGCGCCGTGGACCGCGCCTGCGGCGCCGCCCTCGGACTGCATTTCCGTCACTTCCGGAATGTCGCCCCAGATGTTGGGCTTCTTCTCGAACGACCACTGGTCGGCGAGTTCGCCCATCGTCGAGGACGGCGTGATCGGATAGATGACCGCGATCTCGCTCGCCCGATAGGCGACCGAGGCGCACGCTTCGTTGCCGTCGACGGCAACCCATTTTCCTCTGGACACGGATGGCACTCCTGTTCCGGCTTGGACCTGGGTCCGGTACCGACCGGAACCCACAGACTATCGGTCCGGGCGGGTGAAGGACGCCCCGCTGGCGGACCACTCTTCTGGCGGCGCTGGCGTCAGAGCGCCAGTCCGGCCGCCGCCTCCTTCAAAATTCCGGCGCTGGCGAGCAGTGCCGCGCGTTCGTCGTCGTCGAGGGCGGGCGTCAGGGTCGCGACAATGCCGCGCGCTCCGACGACGCGGGGCAAAGACAGCGTCACCCCTTCGAGCCCCGGGATTCCGGTCGTCGGCGCGGAGACCGAAAGCAGCGCGTGTTCGTCGGACCGGATCGCCTGCACGATGCGTGCCAGCCCTCCGCCGATGCCGAACCACGTCGCGCCCTTGCCGCCGATGATCGCCTCCGCCGCGCCGCGCACCGCGGCGTCGATGCGCCGCCGCGCCGCGTCGTCGAGCGGGCGGCCGCGCTGCGCCGCCATGTCGGCCACCGAAAGCCCGGCCGCCGACGCCCCCGACCACCACAGCACTTCGGAGTCTCCGTGCTCGCCGAGGACGTAGGCGTGCACCGAGGTGGGCGCGATGTCGAGATGTTCGCCGAGAAGGGCACGGAAGCGGGCGGAATCGAGAATCGTGCCGGAGCCGAACACCCGGCCGGGCGGCAGCCGCGAGATCTTCACGGCGATCTCGGTCATCACGTCGAGCGGATTGCTGGCGATCAGGAGGATCGCCTCGGGTGCAGCCTTCAGAACCGCGGGAATGATCGCGCCGAACACCTTGGCGTTGCGCCCGAGGAGTTCGAGGCGCGTCTCGCCCGGGCGCTGGCCGACGCCCGCCGACAAGACCACCACCTGCGCGCCCTTGAGATCGGCGTAGGCGCCGGCGCGCACCCGTACCGGCCGCGACAACGGCGTGGCGTGCAGGATATCCTGCGCCTGGGCGTGCGCGAGCGCGGCGTTCAGGTCGACGAGAACGATCTCGCTGGCCGCGCCGGTCGTGACCATGGCAAACGCCGCGGTCGCGCCGACATTGCCGGCGCCGACGATTCCCACCTTCATGTTCCGACCCTCGTTATGGTCTTGCCGGTTCCGCGATTCGCCCCGCGCAGCGGAACGCCCGTCATGGCGGAACCCAACCCCGGGCAGAGCCTACAAGGACGGGATCGTCCGCGCCAAGGATTCTTTCTCGCTCCGACTCGGGTCTCCAGGGGGTTGACGGAAAACGGGTTTTTCCCGCCCATTCGGGTTGGTGTCACGATACATCCACAAACGCCCGGAATATCTCCGCGAAAACCCCCTTCGCGAGTCGCGGCGGCGGTCGGAAAAGCGAGGGGAAAACCACCCCAATCCGTTGCCGGAGAAGGGGGATCCTCTTGTTCTGCGGGATCGCCGCCCCAGGTTGACAAGGGCAGCGGGAACGGCTACCACGCCCTCACGGCCCAGCCGCCCTGGGTTTTCCGGAGTTCTGCGCATGTCGAGCGAACCTCCCAGTTGCGTGAATCCTACCGCCCTCGTCCCGGGGCGGGCGGCGCCGGCGTAGGTCGCGGGCGTTCCCCCGTCCAGAGTTGATGAAAAGGGGACCGCCATGCTGACGCTGTTTCATTTCGATCAGGGCATCCTGCAAAGCACGCCGGTCGAAGGACCGCTCGACGCGCTGCCCGAGCAGACCGTGTGGATCGACATCGTCGGTCCCCGGCCCGAGGACGAGGCGGCGATGCTGCGTCTGCTCTCGGTCGAGCTTCCGACCCACGAGGAGATGCAGGAGATCGAGGCGTCGAGCCGCCTCTACGAGGACGGCGGCGCGCTGGTGATGACGATGCCGGTGCTCTCCCGCGCCCTCACCGACGAGCCCGAGGCCGCGGCGATCACCTTCATTCTCGCCGGATCGCGGCTGATCACGGTGCGCTACGTCGAGCCGCTGCCGTTCGCGATGTTCCAGCGCCGTCTGGCGCGCCAGCCCGCGCTGGTCGCCACCGGCGAGGCGGCGATGGTGGGCCTGATGGAACAGATCGCCGATCGTCTGGCGGACGTGCTCGAAAGCGCCACCGCCGATCTCGAATCGATTTCGCGCGATATCTTCCGCAAGGACGCGGTGCGCGGCGGCGACGACCTCAAGGACATTCTCCAGCGCGTCGGGCGCGCCGGAGACCTCGCCACCAAGGCGAAGGACAGCCTCCTCGGCCTCAGCCGCGTGCTTTTGTTCCTCGGTTCGCAAACCGGCATCCGCAAGGACAGCAAGGTGCGGATGAAGACCCTGATGCGCGACGCCAACTCGATCGCCGAGCACGCCACCTTCCTGTCCACCAAGGTCGCGTTTCTGCTCGACGCCACGCTCGGCATGATCAACATCGAGCAGAACAACGTCATCAAGATCCTCACCGTCGCGTCGGTGGCGTTTCTGCCGCCGATGTTGATCGCGAGCATGTATGGAATGAATTTCGCGGAAATGCCCGAACTGCACTGGCGGTGGGGGTATCCCGTGGCGGTCGGGGCGATGTTCCTGTCCGCGATCGCGCCGTTTCTCTACTTCCGTAGCAAGAAGTGGCTGTAGAATTAACCACAGGTCGAATTGAACAGGCGAAACGACCGGCCGAGCGGACCGCCGGCCGGTAATGGAGGACTGAGACGTGACACAAGACCGCAAGCCCGGGCTCCTCGGGCGATGGAACGCGATTCCGCTGTGGCAGAAGATTCTCGCCGGGCTGGTGCTCGGCCTAATCGTGGGCTTGGCGTTCGGCCCCGCCGCAGGCAAGCTCAAGCCGATCGGCACCGCCTTCATCTCGGGCATCAAGATGCTGATCGTGCCGTTGGTGTTCGTGTCTCTGGTAAGCGGCGTAACCTCGATGCGCGATCCGGCGAAGATGGGCCGCGTCGGCATCAAGACCATCGCGCTCTATCTCGTTACCACCGCGGTGGCGATCGCAATCGGCCTCGGCCTCGGCACCGCGCTCCAGCCCGGCGCGGGCGTCGGCATGGAGGCGGCCAAGGCGGTTGCGCCCAAGGCCGCGCCGTCGCTGATCGACACCCTGGTGGCGCTGATTCCGACCAACCCGATCGAGGCGATGAGCAGCGGCAACGTGCTGCAGGTGATCGTCTTCGCGATTCTCCTCGGCCTCGCCATCAATATGTCGGGCGCGGCGGGCGAAAAGGTGCGCGACGGCTTCGACGCGCTCGCCCAGGTGATCTACAAGCTCACCGCGATCGTGATCTGGTTCGCGCCGTTCGGCGTGTTCGCGCTGATGGCCTGGACCGCGGGCACCTACGGCCTCGACCTGCTGCTGCCGCTCGGCATGGTGATCGTCGCGGTCTACATCGGCTGCCTGATTCACGCCTTCGTCGTCTACGGCGGCGCGATCTGGGCGATGGGGCTCAACCCGCTGCTGTTCTTCAAGGGCATTGCCGAGGCCGCGGCGGTGGCGTTCACCACCACCTCGTCGTCGGGCACCCTGCCGGTGACGATGACCTGCACCCGCAAGAACCTCGGCGTGTCTCAGGGCGTGTCCGGCTTCGTGCTGCCGCTCGGCGCGACGATCAACATGGACGGCACCGCGCTCTATCAGGGCGTCTGCGCGCTGTTCGTGGCGCAGGTGTTCGGCGTGTCGCTCTCGGGCGGCGACTACCTGATGATCATCCTCACCGCCACGCTCGCCTCGATCGGCACCGCCGGCGTGCCGGGCGCGGGTCTGATCATGCTGTCGCTGGTGCTGTCGACCGTCGGCCTGCCGCTCGAAGGCGTGGCGATCATCGCCGGCATCGACCGCGTGCTCGACATGGCGCGTACCAGCCTCAACGTCGTCGGCGACGCGATGGTGGCGACCCTGGTGGCGAAGTCGGAAGGCGAGCTCAACCAGGAGATCTACACCGCCGGCCGCGACGTGGTGGGGGAACTGGAAGAAGTCTGACCGCTTAGGCGATCGCTTCGAAAACCCGGAGGAAGGCGGCGCGGCGCGCCGCCTTTTCCGTATCCGTCATCGGCTGCATCTTGCCGACGCCCCACACCGGCGCGGCCCCGGCGGGGTCGCGCGACGGGTGGCGGGCGATGACGTGGACGTGAAGTTGGGTGACGACGTTGCCGAGCTGGGCGACGTTCATCTTCTCCGCGCCGAATTCCGCCTTCATCGCCGCCGCGACGCGGCAGCAGAGCGCGTTGAACTCGGCCTCGCGCGGCGGCGCGAGGTCGAACAGCTCGCTCGCGCCCGCATCCTCCGGCACCAGAATCAGCCAGGGATAGCGGGCGTCGTTCATCATCCGCGCCTGAACGTTCCGAACCGTGGCGATGGGATCGCTGTCGGCTTCGAGGCGGGGATCGAGAACGAAGGCGGTCATCGGTATCTCCTTAATCGTCGGCGCGTGGGATCGGGGGCAGGCGCGGGTCGAGCCACAGGGCATTGAGAATGCCGAAGAAGCATGCGAGGCCGACGCCGAGAACCCAGGTAAAGTACCACATGGCGCATCCTTTCGATCAATAACTTCCGTGGGCGTCGTCGGCCGCGACCTTGCCGCGCAGGACGCGGAAGACCCAGCCGGTGTAGCCGAGCACGATCGGCACGAAGATCACCGCACACACCGCCATCACGAACAGGGTGCGGTGGCTGGAGGAGGAATCCCACACCGTCAGGCTCGCCGCCGGGTCGATCGAGGAGGGGATGATGAACGGGAACAGGCTGACCCCGGCGGTGGCGATCACCCCGGCGAGGCCGAGGCTGCTGACCACGAACGCCAGCATTTCGGCCCGCTTGGCGGTGAGCGCGGCGGCACCGAGGAGGCCGGCGATGCCGAGGATCGGCGCCGCCGCCGCGATCGGCATGCGGGCGTAGACGCTCGCCCACTGGCCGGGAGCGGCGGAGACGGTCTTGAGTAGCGGGTTCGACGGTCCGGCCATATCGACCGCCGAGGTGATCGCATAGCCGGGAATGCCCGAGGCGATCCACAACCCGGCGAGCACGAACGCCGCCGCCGAGACCGGCGCGAGGACGATCACCGCGCGGCGGGTGCGGGCGGCGATCTCGCCGTCGGTCTTGAGGATCAGGTAGGTCCCGCCGTGGGCGGCGAGCATCGTCAGGCTCACCACGCCGGCCAGCAGGCCGAAGGGATTGAGGAGTTCGAACAGGCCCGAGCCTTCGTAGAAGATCCGCTGGTCGGCGTCGATGGTGAACGGCGCGCCGACGAACAGATTGCCGACCGCGACGCCGAACACCAGGGCCGGAACCGCGCCGCCGACGAACAGGGCGAGATCCCAGTTGCCGCGCCAGCGCGCCGAGGGAAGCTTGTTGCGGAAGTCGAAGCCCACCGGGCGCAGGATCAGCGACGCCAGAACCAGGAACATCGCGATGTAGAAACCCGAGAACGCGGTGGCGTAGATCGGCGGCCAGGCGGCGAAGATCGCGCCCGCGCCGAGGATCAGCCACACCTGGTTGCCCTCCCACACCGGGCCGATGCTGTCGATCGCGCGGCGGCGTTCGGCGTCGGTTTTGGCGACGAACGGCAGCAGAGTGGCGACGCCGAGGTCGAAGCCGTCCATGATCGCGAAGCCGATCAGCAATACGCCGAGCAGCATCCACCACAGCACCCGCAGCGTCGGATAGTCGATGATGTCGTAGAGCATGGTTCAGGCTCCCTTGACGGCGAGGGCGGGGTCGGACTCCGCGTCGATGGCGAGGGTCTTGACCGGCCCTGCGAGGATGGTGCGGCGCATCAGGAACACGTCGATCACCAGCAGCGCGGTGTAGAAGGCGACGAAGCCGAACAGGGTGAAGCCGACCTTGATCACCGACAGGCTCGACGCGGCGAGGAAGGTGGGCAGCACGTCGGCGATCGCCCACGGCTGACGGCCGTATTCGGCGACGATCCAGCCGAGTTCTGCGGCGAGCCAGGGCAGCGGCAGGCTCCACACCAGCAGCGTGAGGAAGCGCGGCCGGTCGAAATCGAGCTTCGCCGAGACGTAGAACGCGGCGGCGAACGCGAGGATGAAGTAGAAGCCGAGGCCCACCATCAGGCGGAAGGTCCAGAACAGCACCGGCACGTTGGGAATGGTGCTGAGCGCCGCCTTGCGCACGGTCGCCGCGTCGGCGGTCTCGGGGGTGTCGGTGAAGCGGCGCAGCAGCAGCGCCTGCCCGAGATCGGCCTGGGTCCGCTCGAAGATCGCCCGCGCTTCCGCGTCGGTACGGTCGGCGCGCAGGCGCTTGAGCGCGACGAGGGCCTGCTTGCCGTTTTCGATGCGCTGCTCGGTGTGGGCGACGAGGTCCTTGATGCCGGGCAGCTGGGTGTCGATCGTGCGGGTGCCGATCAGACCGAGCACCCACGGGATCTGCAGCGCGCCCTTGGTTTCCTGCGCTTCCATGTCGGGGAAGCCGACGAGGGTGAAGCTGGCGGGCGCGGGTTCGGTTTCCCACATTCCCTCGATCGCGGCGAGCTTCATCTTCTGGTGCTCGGTGATCGAATAGCCGCTTTCGTCGCCGAGAACGACCACCGACAGCGCCGAGGCGAGGCCGAACGCCGACGCGACCAGGAACGACCGCTTGGCGAAGCCGACGTGGCGGCCGCGCAGCAGATACCAGGCACTGATCGAGAGCACGAACATCGCGCCGGTGACGTACCCGGCCGAGACCGTGTGCACGAACTTGGCCTGCGCCACCGGGTTGAAGAGGATGTCGGCGAAGGAGGTGAGCTCCATCCGCATCGTCTCGTAGTTGAACGCCGAGCCCGCCGGATACTGCATCCAGCCGTTGGCGACGAGAATCCACAGCGCCGACAGGTTGGAGCCGATCGCCACCAGCCACGCGGTGAGGAGATGGGCGCGGGCGGAAAGCTTGTCCCAGCCGAACAGGAACAGGCCGACGAACGAGCTTTCGAGGAAGAACGCCATCAGCCCTTCGATCGCGAGCGGCGCGCCGAAGATGTCGCCGACGTAGTGGGAGTAGTACGACCAGTTGGTGCCGAACTGGAACTCCATGGTGATGCCGGTGGCCACCCCCATGGCGAAGTTGATGCCGAACAGCTTGCCCCAGAAGCGGGTCATGTCCTTCCAAACCTCGCGGCCGGTCATCACGTAGACCGATTCCATGATGGCGAGGATCAGCGACAGGCCGAGGGTGAGGGGCACGAACAGGAAGTGGTAGAGCGCCGTCATCGCGAACTGCAGGCGCGATAGGTCCACGACGGTGTGGTCGATCATCGTGAGTCTCCTTCTCCGCCGCGTTGCGCGGCAGTCAGCTGCGTCGCCATGTCGTCGGCGACGACCTCATGCGTCATCGGACCGAACCACAACATGCGGGCGGTCAGAATGATCGCGATTTTGAGAAGCAGGATCGGTGCGAGGGCGCGGGCGAGGCGGGTCCGCGGACGGACGAGATTGCTCAAGGCGTAGCCGAGAATGGACAACACGCGCGACATCGGGCAGCGTCCCCTTTGTATTTCCCATACAGGGAATAGGACATTTTACCCACATGAGCAAACACGAATTCTGAGAAAATTCCGGTTATTTTCGACGTGTTATGGGGCGAAATTGAAGGCGGAGGATGTGCGTTCGCGGGGAATCCCGACTAACCCACATGGAAATAAGGGTTTTTCTGTGCCTTGAATATGGGGGCGGACCCGGCGATGAAAAGAGCGGCGGCCGCTAGGGTGCGGCCTCCGCCAGATCCCACGCGCGATTGAACTCCCGGTAGTGACGGGGGTCGGCGCTGATCGCGCCGCGGCGGCCCACCACCGCGGCGGCGAAGGTTTGCGCGCGCGCCAGGGTGGTTCCGAGCTCCCAGCCGTGCAGCAGCCCGAGAATGACCGTGGCGGCGAAGGCGTCGCCCGCGCCGACCGGGTCGACCACTTCGGCGACCCTGGGCGGAGCGGGGCGGGTGACGCGCCCAGCGGAGTCGACCGCGAACGCGCCCGCCGCGCCGTCGGTGACGATCACCAGATCGAGGTCGAACGACTCCGTCCAGGCTCGTGCACGCGCCTCGGCGCTGCCCGCGGTTCCGGCGAGGCAGTCGAGTTCCTCGCGGTTGAGCTTGACCCAGCGGGCGCGGGAGACGAGGTCGAGCACGCGCTCGGGGGTCCACCACGGCGCGCGCAGGTTGACGTCGAGGAACACCGGCGCGCCGCAGAACCGACGCAGGGTGTCGAGGGCGTCGCGGCTGGGCGATTCGCGCAGGGCGAGGGTGCCGTGATAGAGGAGCGACGCGCCCGCGAGCGGCGGCAGGGCTTCGGCGGCGATCGCGTCGAACGCGGCGTCGGTGCGGATTGCGTAGCGAGGTTCGCCGTCGGCGAGATCGACGTCGACGCGGCCGGTGGCGCGGCGGGAGTCGATCTGGATGCCGCCGTCGTCCATCCCCCAGGTGCGCATTGCCTGGGTGACGCGCGCGCCCTGGTCGTCCGCCCCCACCCGCGAGATCATCAGCGGCCGCGCGCCGAGGGCCTGGAGGTGCCACGCGACGTTGAACGGCGCACCGCCGAGGACGGTCTCGCCGTCGGGAAAGTGGTCGAACAGGACTTCGCCGAAGATCAGGGGCTGTGCGTGCATCGCTCGGGTCTCCCGTACCGTGGTGCTCCCCCGGATATGGGAGCGGGGCGGGCGTCAGTCGAGCCAGCCCCACACTTCCGGGTAGAAATGCGTGAGCCCTTCCAGCACTCCCGCGGCATAGCAGCCGTTCATGCCGCGAAAGCCGCCGCGGGCGAGGTAGAGGTCGTCGGTCTTGCCGTTGGCTGCGGCGAGTTCGAGCGCCCGGGTGCGCACCGTATCGGTGGCGTTGGCGACGAGAATCGCGCGGAGCGGCCCGGCGAGCACCGGCAGGTCGTTGCCGGAATCTCCGGCGAAGACCGTGCGCTCGGGCGGAAAGTCCCGCTCGCGGCGGATGCAGTCGACCGCTCCCTGCTTGCTCGCCGATTTCGGCAGGATGTCGACGAGGCCGATCGGCACCGTTTCGTCGACGCTCCAGGTCACCTCCGCGTTCACGCCGAGGGGCGCGAGGCGCGCGGCGGCGGCGGCCACCAGGGCGCCGGCGTCGGCGGTGGCGGGTGCGGTGTAGGAGAGCTTGAAGCGCGACTGTCCGTCCGCGCCCTGGAGGTTGAGGTCGTCGAGCCCCTCCAGCGCGGCGGCGAGATCGGCGTGGGTGCGGCCGTTCCAGTCCGGCGCGATCACCGCGGCCCAGGCGTCCCACTCCCGCCACAGACGATCGGGGCCGACGTCGTAGATCGAGGTGCCGACGTCGCCCGCCACCACGTCGGGCACCGGCAGCCGCCATTTCAGGATCGCGCGCTCCACCAACGTGCGCGAGCGGCCGGTGACGAACGCGAGCGTCACCTCAGGGCGGGCGGCGAGGCGGTGCAGCGCGTCCATCGCGCCGTCCGAAAGAGTTTGCGGGCCGTTGGGGATGAGGGTGCGGTCGAGATCGCAGCACAGCAGCAGTTTCATGCGTCGGCCGCCTCCGGGTCGGGCGTTTCGGCGGGTTTCGGCTCCGGAATGTTGATCTCGCCCATGAAGTCGAAGGTTTCGATCGCCTCGATGACGCCGCCCGCGTGGTGGCGCTCGGGCACGAACACCCGGTCGAGCTCCGAGAGCCCGGCGAGTTCGTCGTCGTGGCGATCGGCGACGATCACCGCCAGGGTGTTGCCGCGCATCATGTCGAGATCGCCGCCCGAACCGCCCGCGACGAGGATGCGTTCGAGCGGAATGTCGTACTGCTGCGCGGTGTAGCGCAGCGCCAGCCCCTTGGAGGCGCGCGCGGGCAGCACGTCGAGATACTGGCCGAACGACACCACGAGGTTGACGGAGAGTTCGGCCTGGTAGAACAGCGTCTGGATGTCCTCGAGCTTCGGCGCCTTGGCGGCGTCGTAGAAATAGCTGACCTTGAACGGCGACTGCTGCTCCCGCGGCTGCGGCGCGAGGCCGTCGATCTTGCCGAGCACGCGGCGCACCTTGCGCGGGTTCCACTGGTGGTCGATGTGCCCCTCCCACCAGTCGTCGGCGACGAGTTCGCGGCCGTAGTGGATTTCGGTGCCGAGCGCGGTGATGAGGATGTCGGGCGCGGGAATGCCGTGGCGGCGGATCACCCGGAGCGCGGATTCGAGCGGCCGCCCGGTGGCGATGCCGAAGACGCAGGTCTTGCGCTCGCGCCGCAGCAGCGCCACCAGGTCCTTGAGCGCGTCGTCGTCGCCCATCAGCGCGAGGTCGAGATCGGCGAACACCGCGCGGTCGGCGTAGACGCTGCGGCGGCGGGCGGCGGCGCGCTCGACGTGGCCCTTGCCGATCAGGGGCTCGATCTCCTCGAGGTAGGTTTCGACGTGGGCCTCCCAGGAGTAATGCCGCGCCACGTTCTTCACGCCGTTGTCGCGCATCGTCTTCCATGTGCGGGGGTGGCGGAGGATGTCGAGGAGGGTGTCGCCGATGTCCTTGGTGTCGAGCGGGTCGATCAGGCGGCCGTTGTCGCAGTTGCCGACGATGTCGGTGGGGCCGCCGTCGTGAGTGGCGACGATCGGCAGTCCGCTCGCGGCGGCCTCCAGCAACGTCAGGCCGAACGGCTCGGTGAGCGCGGGGTTGACGAACACGCCCCGGCTCATCGCCGCGATGCGGTACATCAGCGGCACCTCGAACACCGATTTCGGGATCGCCGCCGAGCCGTAGAGATCGTGGATGTCCACCGCCACCAGCAGGTCCTTGAGCACGTCCTGCTGGGCCGGATCCATCGCGGTGAGGTCCTCGCGGGTGCCGGGCACGATCACCAGGTTCGCGATCTCGCGCAGTTTCCGGGTTTCGCCGAAGGCGTGCACCAGCGCCGGAAGGTTCTTGCGCTCGTCGGGCCGGGCGATCGCCAGCACCATCGGCTTGGCGGGATCCCGCAGGAAGCGGGCGACGTCGGCGTAGAGCGGGGTTTCGTGTTCGTCGCCCTTGGGGGGGTGGAAGCGGGCGAGGTCCACCCCGGGCGGAATGATCGTCATGTTGGCGGGGTGGTAGCAGTCGTAGAGTTCGTACTGCTCGGTGATTTCGTTGTGGGTGGAGGCGATCACCAGTTCGGCGGTGGAGAGGGTTTCCTCCTCGGCGTCGATGCGGCGGCGCATCGCGTAGCGCGCCTCGATCGCGTCGCGCTCCATCCCCGCCGCCAGCAGCCGCATGCGCTTGACCCGGCCGAGGGAATGGCCGGTATGGACGAGCGGACGGCCGAACATTTTCGCGAGGCGGGTGCCGACGTAGCCCGCGTCGGCGTAATGGCTGTGGAACAGATCGGGCAGCTTGTCCTGTTGGCGGAGGAAATCGGCGAGGGTGTCGGCCATGCCGTCCATGTGGTCCCACAGCAGTTCCTTGCGGATGTAGTCGGGCGGTCCGGCGGGAATGCGGACGATCCGCGCGTTCCTGCCGATCTTCTCGATCGGCTTGGCGTAGTCGGGGCCGGTCGCGGGGTCGTCGATCAGGCGGGTGACGAGGTCGACCCGCGCCACCGCCGGATGGCGGCCGAGGGTGCGGGCGAGTTCGACGACGTAGAGGGTTTGGCCGCCGGTATCGGAGTCGCGGCCGAGTTCGAGATCGCGGCCGCGGATCAGGCCGTGAATGCTGAGGAGGACGATGTAGAGGCCGTTGGGCTTTGCCATAGGGTGGAGGGGTCTCCTTATGCGGCGGCGAGCAGCACCGCCAGTTGGTACGGTGCGAGGCGCATCTCCTCGGTGGCGACGATGATCTTGCCGGCGAGGATGTCGGTGACGGTCTTGCGCAGGCCGAGCGTACGTAAACGGCGTGCCGAAAGAATTTGTTCCCGCTCGGTAAAGTTCGCGAGCACCAGCATGCTCTGGTTCTCGTGGCGGCGGAAATAGCCGAACACGTGCGGGTTTCCGGTGTTGACGATCTCGGTGTCGGCGCGGGTGAAGGCGAGGTTCTGCTGGCGGATCTGCAACAGCCGCAGCAGCCCGAGGAAGATCCGCCCGGGCACGCTCGTGCGGTCGTGGCGGCTGGCGGCGCGATCCCAGTCGAAGCGCGGGCGGTGCGCCCAGCGGCTGTCGCCGATCAGCGCCGGGTCGTTCTCGTAGGCGTAGTCGTTGGTGACGCCGAGTTCGTCGCCGAGGTAGAGCAGCGGAATGCCGCCGATCGTCAGCACCACGCCGTAGATCAGCAGGACCCGTGCGATCGCGAGGTCGATCTCGGTGTCGTCGCCGGTGGCGACCGCGCCCTCCAGCCCGGCGAGCGAGGCGCAGGTGCCGGAAATCCGCATGTCGCCGGTTTCCGGATTGTCCTGGAACGGCAGGCCGCGCGCGAAGCTGCCCTCGAACCGCCCGGTGTAGAAGGCGTTGAGGAAGCGGCGGTGGTCGAACGGGTTGATGTTGAGCTCGCGGGCGTCGTCGTCGGAGAAGGTCCAGCCGATGTCGTCGTGGCTGCGCACGTAATTGAGCCAGGCGCAGTCGGCGGGCAGGGCGAAGCGCTTCTCCATCGCGCGGGTCAGCAGGCGGACGTCGCGGGTCGCGAGGGTGTTCCACAGCAGCGCCATGAGCTGCGGGTTGTAGGAGATCTGACACTCCTCGCGGTGGATGTACTTGATCACGTCGTCTGGGTGGACGATCGCCTCCGAGAGGAACAGCATCGCGGGCGCGGCGATCTGCACCAGGGCGTTGAACGCCTGGATCACGGTATGCGCCTCGGGCAGGTTCTCGCAGTCGGTGCCGATGCGCTTCCACACGAACGCCACCGCGTCGAGCCGCAGCACCTCGACGCCGACGTTGGCGAGCCCCAGCATTTCCCCCGCCATCGCGTTGAAGACCTGCGGGTTCTCGTAGTTGAGGTCCCACTGGAAGTTGTGGAAGGTGGTCCACACCCACTTGCGGATGCGGTTGCGGTAGGTGAACGACCCCGGGTGCTCGTCGGGGAACACCGCGCGCAGATGCTGCTCGTAGGCGTCGGGCTCGGTGCGGTCGGGGAACATCCGGTAGTAGTTCTGGAACTCCTCCTCGCCCGCCAGCGCCTTCTTCGCCCAGTCGTGCTCGTCCGAGGTGTGGTTGAACACGAAGTCGAGGCAGAGGCTGATGCCGTAGTGGCGCAGTTCGGTGGCGAGTTCGGCCATGTCGGCCATGCTGCCGAGCTTGGGGTCGATCTCGCGGTAGGAGGAGATCGCGTAGCCGCCGTCGTCGTCGCCGTCGGGCGAGCGGAACGGCGGCATCAGGTGGAGGAAGGTGATCCCCATTTCCGAAAGGTAGGGAATCTTTTGGCGCAGGCCCGCGAGATCGTCGGCGAACAGGTCGACGTAGCACATCGCGCCGATCATGCGTTGGCTCTGGAACCATTGCGGATCGGCGGCGCGGCTGGCGTCGAGCGCCTTCAGCACGTCGGGGCGGGCCGCCCAGCTCTCGGTGGCGGTGACGAGAATCTGCTCAAGGTGATAGAAGAAATCGTAGCGGCCGCCGTAAAGGGTCAGCAAGGCGCTGAACAGGCGTGGAAAGTAGCGTTTCAGGCGGTCGGTGTAGGCCTTCCAGGCGGCCGGATCGATACCCGCGGCAAAACGCGCTTCGAGGCGCGGCATCAACCGCGACAACGTCACCCGGCACTGTTCCGCCAGCCAGTTGTCGTCCCTTTTTCTCGTCGGCACAGGGGCGCTCCATTCCTGGATTGGTCTTCTCCTCGGATTGTATTTATCCTTTCAACGTAATCGACAATATGGGGACGATTCAACCCGTTCGCCCGGCGGAGGCGCGATTTCCTCGCCGGGCGGACGGATTTTTCGATCAGGCGCCGGCCGCCATGATCGCGGCGAGGTCGTCTTCGGCGGTGGCGGCGGTGGCCTTGATGTCGAAGCGCTCGACCAGCACTTTGAGCATCGCCGGGCTGACGAACGCGGGCAGGCGCGGCCCCAGGCGGATGCCCTTGACGCCGAGGAACAGCAGCGCCAGCAGCACGCACACCGCCTTCTGCTCGTACCACGAGATCACCAGCGACAACGGCAGGCCGTTGACGTCGGTGCCGAACGCCTCGGCGAGCGCGAGGGCGACGCGCACCGCCGAATAGCTGTCGTTGCACTGGCCCATGTCGAGCAGGCGCGGCAGCCCGGCGACGCTGCCGAGGTCGAGATCGGTGAGGCGGAACTTGCCGCAGCCGAGGGTGAGGATCACCCAGTCCTTGGGCGCCTTGTCGGCGATCTCGGTGAAGTAGCCGCGCGCGCCCTCGGCGCCGTCGCAGCCGCCGACCAGCATGAAGCGCTTGATCTCGCCCGACTTCACCGCGCCGATCACGGTGTCGGCGACGCCCAGCACCGCGGCGTGGCCGAAGCCGACCCAGTGGGTGCGCGGAGCGGGCGCGTCCTCGGCGAAGCCCGGGGCTTCGAGGGCCGCCGCGATCGCCGGGGCGAAGTCCGGCGTTTCCAGGTGGCGAATCCCCGGGAAGGCGACGAGGCCGCGGGTGAACAGCCGGTCGCGGTACTGCGGGCGCGGCTCCATCAGGCAGTTGGTGGTCATCACGATCGCGCCCGGGAACGCGGCGAACTCTTCCTTCTGCAGCATCCAGGCGCCGCCGTAGTGGCCGACGAGGTGCGGGTATTTCTTGAGTTCCGGATAGCCGTGGGCGGGCAGCATCTCGCCGTGGGTGTAGACGTGGATGCCGGTGCCCGCGGTCTGCTCCAGCAGCGCCGCGAGGTCGGCGAGGTCGTGGCCGGAAACCAGGATCGCCTTGCCTTTGACCGGCCCCATCCGCACCTGCGTCGGTTCCGGATTGCCGAAGCGCCCGGTGTTGGCGGCGTCGAGCAGGGCCAGCACCTTCACCGAAATCTCGCCGCAGCGCATCGCCAGGGCGAACAGGCCGTCGACGGTGGGGGCGGGGTCGTTGAGGGCGTCGAGGGCTTCGAGGAGGAAGGCGTCGACGTCGGCGTCGGCCTGCCCGAGGATGCGGGCGTGATGGGCATAGGCCGCCACCCCCTTGAGGCCGTAGGTGAGCAGTTCCTGGAGGCCGACGCGATCTTCGCCGAAGCGGGTCCGGCGCGCGGCGATGCCGATCGCCTCGCCCTGTTCGACGAGCGCCGCGAGGGTGTCGGCGGGGACGAACGTCGCCGCGTCCGGCGCGCCCGCGGGCACGCCGAGGGCGTCGCGGCGGGCGGCGATCTCGCGCGTCCGGCGGGCGAGGGAATCGGCGTCGAAATTGACGTTGGTGACGGTGGTGAACAGCGCCTCGCCGACCAGCGCCGCGGCGTCGCCGGGGTTCGCGGCGCGGCGGGCGGCGTGGGCAAGGCCGCGCGCGGCATACAGCAGAAGGTCCTGAAGCGCCGCGACCTCGGGAGTCTTGGCGCACACGCCTTTGGCGGTGCAGGCGGTTCCCTGGCGGGTTTGTTCGCATTGATAGCAGAACATGGCACGTTCCTTTTCGGCTTGGCGGAAGGCAAGGCGAGGGCGTTCACGCCGGTGAGGGCGTGCTCGGACGGTTTGGGAGGGCGCGAAGCTAACGGGTCAGACGGTTTCGGGCATTTTCCACCCCGCCTCGGTGAAGTCGCGCACGGTGTCGACGGTGGTCGCCTTCAGCCGCGCCGCGATCTCGGCGCGGGTCGCGCCCCAGTAGTCGTGCATCGGGCAGGGCTTCCCCTCGGAGCAGCCGGGAATGCCGAGCAGGCAGGCGGTGCGCCAGGTTTCGCCCTCGATCGCGTCGGCGACCTCGTAGAGGGTGATCTCGGCGGCCGGGCGGGTGAGGCGCAGGCCGCCGCCCTGGCCGCGCTTGCCGGAAACGATCCCCGCCGCCTGGAGGCGCGCGAGAATCTTGGCGAGGTACGGCTTCGGAATGTTCGCGGCCTGGGCGACGTCGGCGGCGAGCACCAGCGTCTCGCCTTGCGGGTCCATGTGCGCGAGCGCGAGAACCGCGTAGCCCACCGATTGCGACAGCGAAACCAAGTCTCCGGCCTCCGCGAGAATATCCCTACCATTGGTATGGCAAAAGATGACCTTCGGGTCAACTCTTAAAGATTACCTCTGGGTGATTTATTGGGCGAGGCGGGCGGTGACGGCGTCGGCGAGGCGCGGATCGAGCAGCAGCAGGCCGATGGCGAGCACCGCGACGCCGCCCGCGACCGCGACGCTGGCTTCGGCGATCCGCCCCCGGTGCCCCGCGAGGCGGCCGAGACGGGCGACCGCCGCGCGCGACATCGCGAGGCAGGCGCAGAACGCCGCGATCGCGAGCCCGGTGCCGAGCGCCATCGCCGCCAGGGCGATGCCGCCGATCCAGCCGACGCCGAGGCGCTGGGTGGCGAGCAGCACCATCGCGCCGACGAGATCGGGGCGTAGGCCGATGGCGAGGACGAGCCAGCCGGTGGCGACGCGTGGCGGCGTTTCGCGGCCGTCGAGGACCCGGCGGAGCCGTAGCGCCGCCGTCGCGGCGAGCAGGGCGCCGACCGCCGCGAGCCCGGCTGCGGCGGCGAAGTCGCCCGCGCCGACCGACGCGCCGATCGCCACCAGCGCGGCGGTGCAGCCGCCCTGCGCCAGCGCGGCGAGCAGGCCGAGGCGCATCGCGCCGCCCGGCGAGGCGGGGTGGCTGAGGAGGTAGGCGGCGAGCGCGGCCTTGCCCGGCCCCGGTCCGATGGCGTGGAACAATCCGTAGAGCAGCCCGGCGGAGACGAGCCCGAGCAGCGCCGCGAGATTGGCGGCGAAGGCGGCGACGCCAATCGCGTCGACGAAGCCGCGGAAGAATTCGAGCTGTTGCAGCCGCACCCATGCGAAAAGGGCGTCGGCGGTCGAAACCGCGGACGCCCAGACTTCGGACCCGTTGCCGCCCGCTTGCGCCATCCCTCGGAGATGGGGGCGGCGGCGCGGAGGCGCTATGGCGGCGGCTGGGTGTTGGCGTCCTCTTCGCCGTCGCCGAACGTCAGCGCGCAGGGGATCACCCCGGCCCACACCGGCAGTCCGTAATCGTCCGGATCGTCGACCGGGCCGCCGGAGCGCGCCTTGGCCGACGCCTCGGAGATCGCGAAGCCGAGCACCAGGGTGCCGCGCATCTCCGCTTCCGAGGGCTTCCGCACCTCCGCCCAGCGGCCCGCGGCGAGGCGTTCCACCGATTGTTTCAGCACCGCCGTCCGCTCGGCGGCGTTTGCGATTTCGCGGGCGTGGGCGTAAATCACCACCGAACGGTAGTTCATCGAGTGGTGGAACGCCGAGCGGGCCAGCACCAGACCGTCGAGGTGGGCGATGGTGAGGCACGCCTCCTGGCCGTCGAGCAGCGCCTTGAACAGGGCGTTGTGGCGCGAGCCGTGAACGAACAGCTCGTCGCCGATCCGCCAGTAGTAGATCGGCTGCGCCCGTACCGCGCCCTCGACCAGGGCGCTGATCACCGCGACGTAGCCGTCGTCGAGGATCGCGTGGATCACCGCGCGGTCGTAGGAGGCGCGGCGGCTCAGACGCTGCACGGTATTGCGCGGCGTCTGCAGGATCGGCGGGACCTTGGGCGGGGTGGTGTCCTCGGGCATGTCCTGTCCTTCCCTCAGGCGTCGCCGAACCCGAAGGTCTCGGTGACGTAGTCGATGTCCTTGTCGCCGCGGCCGGAGAGGTTGACGAGAATCGTCTTCCCCCGCAACGCGGGTGCGATCCTCATGGCATAGGCTACCGCGTGGGAGCTTTCAAGCGCCGGGATGATGCCTTCCAGTCGCGACAGCGCGTAGAACGCCTTGAGCGCCTCGCGGTCGTCGGCGGTGGCGTAGATGGCGCGGCCGGAGGCCTTGAGCGCGCAGTGTTCGGGGCCGACGCCGGGATAGTCGAGGCCGCTCGCCACCGAGTGGACCGCCGACGGCTCGCCCTTTTCGTCCTGCAGCAGCAGGCACTTGAAGCCGTGGATCGTGCCTTCGGTGCCGAACTGCATGGTGGCGGCGTGGCGGCCCGGCTGCGGCCCCTCGCCGAGCGGTTCGACGCCGTGCAGTTCCACGCCCTCGTCGTCGACGAAGCCCATGAAGATGCCCATCGCGTTGGAGCCGCCGCCGACGCAGGCGGCGACCACGTCCGGCAACTGGCCGACGAGTTCGAGGAACTGCGCGCGCGCCTCCTCGCCGACGATCGTCTGGAAGTCGCGCACCATCTTCGGGAACGGGTGCGGGCCGACCACCGAACCGATCGCGTAGATCGCGTGGTCCGCCTGCTTGAGATACGAGACGAAGGCGGAATCCACCGCCTCCTTGAGGGTCTTCGCGCCGAAGCTCACCGGCACCACCTCGGCCCCGAGCAGCTTCATCCGCACCACGTTCGGGTGCTCCTTGGCGATATCCACCTCGCCCATGTGGATCTCGCACGCCATGCCGAAGTAGGCGGCTGCGGTGGCGAGCGCGACGCCGTGCTGGCCCGCGCCGGTTTCCGCGATCAGCTTGGTCTTGCCCATGTGCTTGGCGAGCAGAGCCTCGGCCATGCAGTGATTGAGCTTGTGTGCGCCGGAGTGGTTGAGGTCCTCGCGCTTGAGGTAGATCGCGGCGCCGCCGCAGGCTTCGGTGAGGCGGCGGGCGTAGGAGACCGGGGTGGGGCGGCCCTGGAAATGCTTGCGGATGTGGCGCAGCTCCGCCTGGAAGTCGGCGGCCACCGACAGCCGCTCGTAGGCGGCGGCGATCTCGGCGAAGTGCGGCTCCAGTTCGGGCGGCAGGAAGGCTCCGCCGTAGGAGCCGAAGTAGCCGTTCGCGTCCGGAAACCGCTTGGCGTAGCGCGTCATTTGTTCGAAATCCCCCTGTGTGTGCGATTGCGGCACAGGTTCGCGCAAACCGGGGGAAAGCTCAAGGCGGCATCAGGAAAATTCGTAGGCGTCCATCATCAGGCTGCCGAAGCTCGCCGAGGTGTGGATGCGCCGCCCCGGTCCGCCCGCGCCGAGCGCCGCGAACAGCGGCAGCAGGTGCTCCTCGGTGGGGTGGTGGAAGCGCGCGAACGGCGCGCGGGCGCGGTAGTCGCGCAGCGCGTCGCGGTCGTCGCGGCCGATCGCGGCGTCGATCCAGTCGGCGAAGGCCGCGGCGCGGGGGTCGGCGTCGTCGCCCGCCGTCCAGTCGAGGGCGCGAAGGTTGTGGGTGAGCGATCCCGAGGCGACGATCAACACGCCTTGGTTCCGCAGCGCCGCGAGCGCCTGCCCGATCCGCACCGCGTGATCGGGGCCGAGGTGCGGCTGCACCGAGATCGGAACCACCGGAATCTCGGCCGCCGGAAACAGCAGCGACAGCGGCACCCAGACGCCGTGATCGAGGCCGCGTGCGGGGTCCACCGCCGCGTCGAGTCCGGCGTCGTGCAGATTTTGCGCGATTCTCTGCGCCAGTTCCGGCGCGCCGGGCGCGGCGTAGCGGATGCGGTAGAGCGCCTCGGGGAAGCCGCCGAAATCGTGGATCGTCCGCGGGGCGGCCGCGCCGCCGACGGCCGGACGGTCGGTCTCCCAGTGGGCGGTCACCACCGCGATCGCCGCAGGCTGCGGCAGGCTTGCGCCATAATCGGCGAGGAAGCGCCGCGCCGGGGTGTCGGAAATCGCGAGCGTCGGCGCGCCGTGGGAAACGAACAGGGAGGGTTGCAGGGTCATGGTCGTGTCTCCGGGTTGCACGACCGATGTGGAGACAGTCCGGCGTTCGCGGTATCGCGACGGAGGACAATGGATCGTTGCGAAAAACGCAACGCGGTTACACGTCGAGGCGGTAGGTCAGCGCCTTTAGGTAGTCGTTCTGCGGCAGTTTCGGGTGGATCGGGTGGTCGCGGTCGGCGCGCGCGGCGCGCAGCAGCGCGAAGCTGCGGCCCGCCTCGGCGAGTCCGGCCTCGACCGCCGCCTTGAATTGCGGCGGGTGGGCGTGATGCGAGCACGACGCCATGAAGAATACCGCACCCGGCGCGGCCTTCGCCGCGGCGAGGCGCGCGAGCTTGCGGTATCCCGCGAGTCCGGCGGGGATCTTGCGGCGGTCCTTGATGAAGGCGGGCGGGTCCACCACCACCACCTCCCAGCGGCGGCCGTCGTCGGCGGCGGGGTCGAGGAAGTCGAAGACGTCGGCTTCGATCCAGGCGCATCGCTCCGCCAGGCGGTTTTCGGCGGCGGCGCGGCGCGAGAGGGCGAGGGCGAGGGGCGAGACGTCGACCATCGTCACCGCCGCCGCGCCCGCCGCCGCCGCGGGCAGGCCGAAGCCGCCCGCGTGGGAATAGAGGTCGATCACCGTTTTCCCGGCGGCGAGTCCGGCGACGTGGATACGGTTGGCGCGTTGGTCGAAGAACCAGCCGGTCTTCTGCCCCTCGACGAGATCGGCGCGGAAGGTGACGTCGCCTTCGATCACCGCCACCGGGCCGTCGAGCGGTTCGCCCCACAGGTCCGGTTCGGTAGAGACGCCTTCCTGGCGGCGCGCGGGCAGGTCGTTGCGCCAGACGATCGTGCTCGGCCGGGCGAGTGCGTGCAGCGCGGGCAGCCACAGCGGTTTCAGGCGCTCCATTCCGGCGGTGGTCACCTGCACCGACAGCACGTCGCCGTAGCGGTCGATCACCAGTCCGGGGAGGAAATCCCCCTCGGCATGGACCCAGCGGTAATGCGGAACGGCGAACAGCCGCGCGCGTTTGTCGAGGGCGCGGGCAAGCCGGGCGGAGAACGTTTCGGCGTCGACCCGGGCCTTCGCCCCGGCGGCGAGCACCCGGCCGCACAGGTCGGTGCGGGGATTGAAGGTGCCGATGCCGAGCGGGCGGAGGCGCGCGTCGCAGAAGCGCACCAGTTCGCCCGGCTCGGCGAGGTCGAGGGCGGAGGTCCAGGCGACGTCGCCCTTGAACACCCAGGGGTGTCCGTCGGCGAGGCGGCGGGCGGCGGCGTTGTCGAGGCGGAGGTCGAGGGTCATCGGCGAGGCATAGCGGGTGATCGCGCATCTGGCAAGACGGCGCGAAGGTGTAACCCAGGACACAGTTGCCGCCGGGGGTTTCCTCTAGTGTTGGGGCGTGTTCTATTAAGTGGGACGATCGCGGCGCTAAAGGATCGATTCACATGCGTTTGACTTTCATCGGCTCCGGTTCGGCGTTCTCGACGCTTCCGGGCAACTTTCAAAGCAACATGCTGTTCGAAGCCGTTGACGCCGCGACCGGCGAGACCCGCCGCCTGCTGTTCGACTGCGGTTCCGACGCGCGCTGGGGCCTGCGCGCCCTCGGCCTCGGCCATGCGGATATCGACGCGGTCTACGTTAGCCATCTGCATGCCGACCACGTCGGCGGGCTCGAATGGCTCGGCCTCAAGAACTACTTCATCGCCCACGGGCGGCGGATTCCGCTGTTCGTTCCCGAGCCGTTGCGACGTCCGCTGTGGGAGAACTGCCTTAAGGGCGGCATGGAGCTGCTGGATTTCGGCCTCGCCGATCTCGACCAGCTGTTCGACGTCGAAGAGGTCGCCACCGACGAGTCCTTTACCTGGATGGGGGCGAGATTCCGGCTCGTGCCGCTGGTGCACCTGCGCGGCGGGGCGTATCTGATGTGGTCCTACGGGGTGTTTCTCGAGACCGGCGCGGGCGGAATGCTGCTCACCTCCGACTGCCGCTTCGAACGCGACCGCCTCGACCCCTGGTACGCCAGATCGGCATTGATCTTCCAGGACTGCGAGGCGGTGCCCGAGCCCTCCGGCGCGCATGCCCATTTTCTCGAACTCTCGACCCTGGAGCCCGACCTCAAGGCGCGGATGTGGCTCTATCATCTCAATTGCGTCGAGCTGCCGGACGCGGTCGGCGCCGGGTTCCGCGGCATCGTCGCGCCGGGGCAGAGCTTCGACCTCGGCGAGCCGGTCTGATCAGAGTGGCCAGTCCGCCGGGCCGTAGACCGTGGCCGCGGCCATGCCGCGGGTCTCCATGAGCCCGAGCCGCTGCCAGTTGCCGCCGTGGGCGCGGGCGAAATCCTCCGACACCACCAGCGGGCGGCGCAGGATCTTGCTCTGGTTCTGCAGACGCGCGGCACGGTTGGCGGCCTCGCCGATCACCGTGAACTCCAGCCGGTCGGGCACGCCGATGTTGCCGTAGGTGACCTCGCCGACGTGCAGGCCGATACCGAATTCGATCGGCGGCTTCGCCTCCGCGGCGCGTTCGGCGTTGAGCTCGGCGAGGCAGAGGCGGGCGGCGCGGGCGGCGCGCACCGCGCGCTCGCAGGCGTCGCGGGTCTGCGCCTCGGTCTCGGCGGGAAAGATCGCGAGCACCGCGTCGCCGATGTAGCGCAGCACCTCGCCGCCCTCGGCGAGCACCGGTCCGGCCGCGCAGTCGAAATAGCGGTTGAGCAGGGCGAGAAACTCGGCGCGCGGCAGTTCGGCGGAAAGCCGCGTGGATTCGCGCAGGTCGCTGAACCAGATCACCGCGCGGATGTCGATGCCGTCGCCGCGGCGGATCTGGCCGCTCATCACCCGCTCGCCCGGCGTGCGGCCGAGATAGGTGTGCATCAGCGTCTTCGTCATCTCCGAGAACAGGATCAGCTCCGACAGGTGCGACATCGCGGGCATCGCATCGTCGATCAGCGCGAGATGGCGGGAGTCGAACCCTTCCGGCGCGTCGGTGGCGATGCTGAACGCGCCCTCCGGCATCGGCAGCATCCGGAACTGCATCCGGAAGGTGGCGAAGTCGGTCATCCCCGCTTCCATGGGGTCGCGCGGGCAGTCGCACTGTCGCGGCAGTTGCGGTCGACGGCGCACCGCGTGCGCACCTTCGAAGAAGATCGCGTAGAGCGGACTCTGGAAGAAGCTGGGGTCGGTTTCGCTGACGTCGTGGGGAATCTCCACCTCGTCGACGCGGTCGCCGTCGGCATCCCAGCTGAAGGTCATGGCGCGATAGAGCGGATGCAGCGCGGGCGTGGCGAAGCGGAAGCGCCGCACCGGCAAGCCGCAGGCGTGGAGCATCCGCGCGAACCGCCGCATGCCGTAGCCGTCGTCGTCGGGCGCGGCGATCTCCCACGCCTCGCTGTTCATCCAGTCCCGGATCGGATTGCGGGGTAACAACACGGGCGGGAGTCCTCGAAACGAGATGACGGCGCGTGATCATACCCGCTCCCCCGAGGATGGCCAAGCGCCGCCTTGATGCAGCCGGGAGGGCGCGCCATCTCTCCTCCGAAGGGTCGGGGAGAGGCGGAGATGTGGCGGATATTCCTGGCGTTCCTCGGCCTCGGCCTGACCGCTTTCGGGGGGCCGGTGGCGCATATCGGCTACTTCGAGGCCGCGTTCGTCCGCCGCCGCGCCTGGCTCGGCGCACGCGAGTTCGCCGATCTCGTCGCTCTCTGTCACGTTCTTCCCGGCCCCGCGAGTTCGCAGCTCGGGCTGGCGATCGGCTACCTGCGCGGCGGCGTTGCGGGCGCGCTCGCGGCGTGGCTGGGATTCACCCTGCCGTCGGCGTTACTGCTCGGCGGCCTCGGCGCGGGGGTGGCGCTGCTGCCGCCCGAGGGAATCGCCGCCGCCGCCCGCGGTCTCGCCTGGGCCGCCGCGGCGGTGGTCGGGGTGGCGTTGCTGCATATGGGGAAAAGCCGTTTCCGCCGTCCCCTCGACCTCGCGCCCGCGCTCGCGGCGGCGGTGGTCGCGGCGGCGGCGCCGGGCCTCGGCGGGCAGCTGGGGGCGCTGGGCGTCGGCGCGCTGTGGGGGGCGATCCGTGCCGGGGACGCGCCCGAGACCGAGCCGGGCGAAGCACCCGGCCGGGCCGCCGGGTTATGGCTGGCGGCCTGGGCGGCGCTGCTGGCGCTGCTGCCGGTCGCCGCCGCGCTCGCCCATGCGCCGCTGGTCGATCTCGCCGATCGTTTCTACCGTGCCGGTAGTCTGGTGTTCGGCGGCGGCCATGTGGTTCTGCCGCTGCTCAAGGCGGAGTGGGTCGACGCCGGTCTCCTGCCTGCCGAAACCTTCCTCGCCGGATACGGCGTCGCGCAGGCGGTGCCGGGGCCGCTGTTCGCGATTTCCGCCTTCCTCGGCGCGGCGCTCCGGCCCGCCGAACCGGTCGCCGCCGCGGCGGTGGCGACGGTGGCGATCTTCCTGCCCTCGATGCTGTTGGTGTTCGGCATCCTGCCGTATGCCCGCGCGCTGCGGCGCTCGCGGCTGGCGGCGCGCATCCTCGGCGGCGTCAATCTTGCGGTGATCGGCCTGCTCGCTGCCGCGTGGGTGGATCCGGTGCTGTCGTCGGCGATCCGCGGGCCGTGGGATGCGGTCGCGGTCGCCGCCGGGTTCGCGCTGCTGGCGACCGGGCGGCTGCCGGTGGTGGCGCTGGTGGCGGCGCTGACGCTGTTCGGCGCGGCGCTTTCGTTATGATCGCGGCATGAAAAACTGCGCGCGCAGTTGCGATTCGCCTCCGGATTTTTGCGTTGACGCCCGTCGGGCGGACGGATTCACTGAGCGGAGTCTTGCGGAGTCGGAGCGATGGACGATCTGGCGGAGCTCGTGGCCCGCGCCCGCGCGGTGCGGGCGCATGCCTACGCGCCCTATTCGCACTATCCGGTGGGCGCGGCGATCCGCGCCGACGACGGCACGGTGTACGTCGGCTGCAACGTCGAGAACGCCGCCTATCCCGAGGGGCTGTGCGCCGAGGCGGTGGCGCTCGGGGCGATGGTCGCGGCGGGACGGCGGCGGCTGGTGGCGGTCGCGGTGGCGGGCGGCGACGCCCGCGCTCCGGCGACGCCGTGCGGCGGCTGTCGGCAGAAGTTGACGGAATTCGCCGCGCCCGGCGCGGTCGTGGCGGTGGCCGACGGCGACGACGGGCCGGTGCGCAGGCTGCGCCTCGACGATTTGCTGCCGGGTGCGTTCGACGGGAGAGGGAAAGAATGACGATACGGCTGGTTTCCGACGGCGACGCGGTGCTCGCGGCGGCGGCGCTCAAGGGAAAATTCGGCGGCATCGCGCCGGAGATCGGCGTGATCTGCGGCAGCGGCCTCGCCGAGCTCGCGACCGCGCTCGGCGACCGGGTGGAGGTGCCCTACGAGAGCGTTCCCGGGTTTCCGCGCCTGTCGGTGGCGGGTCATGCGGCGCGGGTTGCGGCGGGCACCCTCGGGCGCCGCCGGGTGGCGATGCTGCAGGGGCGCGTACATTCCTACGAAACCGGAGACGCCGACGGCATGGCGGTGCCGCTGGCGACACTGGCGCTGCTCGGCTGCAAGACTTTGATCGTCACCAACGCGGCGGGCTCGTTGCGCCCAGAGGCGGGGCCGGGTGCGGTCGGGATGATCGTCGACCACATCAATCTGACCGGTCTCAACCCTCTGACCGGCGCGACCGGCGACGGCCGTTTCGTCGACATGGTCGACGCCTACGATCCCGGCCTGCGAGAGCGCTTCCGCGCGATCGCGGTGGCGAAGGGGATGGCGCTGGCGGAAGGCGTCTACATGTGGTTTCCCGGACCGAGCTTCGAAACCCCGGCGGAAATCCGCGCCGCGAAGCTGCTCGGCGCGGATTTCGTCGGCATGTCGACGGTGCCCGAGGTGATTCTCGCGCGCGCCCTCGGGATGCGGGTCGCGGCGTTTTCGCTGGTCACCAACCTCGCCGCGGGGATGGGCGGTAGCCACCTTTCCCACGCCCGTACCCTCGCGCGCGCCGCTACCGGCGCCGCGGCGCTGCGGGATCTACTGGTCGCGTTCATGGAGGAACCCGCGTGAGTCTGACCCGCAAGGACTGGGCGCGCCGCGTCCTCTCGCTGATCGATCTCACCAACCTCGACCCCGAGGCCGACGACGCGGCGATCATCGCCCTGTGCGAGAAGGCGCTCGATGCGCCGGTGCCGCCCGCCGGAGTGTGCGTGCCGCCGCGTCAGGCGCTGGTGCCGGTGGTGGTGCTGCGGCACAGCGGCATCCGCCCTGTGACGGTCGCCAACTTCCCCGAAGGGCGGAGCAACGCCTCGCTCGCCGCGTTCGAGGTGCTGCGCGCGGTCAACGACGGCGTCGAGGAGGTGGACGTGGTGTTCCCCTACGCCGACTGGCTGAAGGGCAATCACGAGGCGTGCGCGGAGTTCGTCTCGGCCTGCAAGTCGGCGTGCGGCGTGCTGGCCAAACTCAAGGTGATTCTCGAAACCGGCGCGTTCCCCGATCCCGCCGGAATCGGGGAAGCGGCGCGGGCGGCGATCGCCGCCGGGGCCGACTTCATCAAGACCTCGACCGGCAAGATCGCCGTCGGCGCCACGCCCGAGGCCGCCGAGGCGATGCTTGCAGCGATCAGGGAAACCGGCGGAACCTGCGGCTTCAAGGTGTCGGGTGGGGTGAGAAGCCTCGATCAGGCGGTCGCCTACGTTCGCCTCGCCGAGCGGACGATGGGCGCGGAGTGGGTGACGCCGGACCGCTTCCGCATCGGCGCGAGCGGCCTGCTGGACGAACTCGCGGCGATCCTCGCGGCCGACGACGATGCGGTGCTCGGTGAGGCGGACGGTCCGCGCCGCGCCCTGCCGCAGGAGACGATCGCGAAGAAGCGCGACGGCGGCCAACTCGACGACGCCGAGATTGCGGATTTCGTCGCCGGGCTCGCCGACGGCTCGGTGGCCGACGCGCAGGCGGCGGCGTTCGCGATGGCGGTGCTGTTCCGCGATCTGTCCGATGCCGAATGCCGCGCGCTGACCCTGGCGATGCGGGATTCCGGGCGGGTGCTCGACTGGCGGGCGATGGGCCTCGGCGACGTGCCGGTGATCGACAAGCACTCCACCGGCGGCATCGGCGACAAGGTCAGCCTGATTCTCGCGCCGCTGGTGGCGGCCTGCGGCGTCCACGTGCCGATGATTTCCGGGCGCGGTCTCGGCCATACCGGCGGCACCCTCGACAAGCTTTCGAGCGTTCCCGGCTATGACGTCGCGCCGAGCGTCGAGACCTTCGCCGCCGTGGTGCGGCGGGTCGGCTGCGCGGTGATCGGCCAGACCGACGATCTCGCCCCCGCGGACCGCCGCCTCTACGCGATCCGCGACGTGTCCGCGACGGTCGAGAGCCTGCCGCTGATCGTCGCCTCGATCCTCTCGAAGAAGCTCGCCGCCGGGCTCGACGGGCTGGTGCTCGACGTCAAGACCGGCTCCGGCGCGTTCATGGTCGATCCCGCCGACGCCGAGGCGCTGGCGCGGCGGCTGGTGACGGTGGCGAAGCAGGCGGGCCTGCCGACCCGCGCGCTGATCACCGACATGAACCAGGCGCTCGGCTCGACCGTCGGCAACGCGCTCGAAGTCGCCGAAGCGGTGGCGTTCCTGCGTGCCGAGCGCCGCGACCCGCGTCTCGAAGAGGTGACGCTCGCGCTCGGCGTCGAGATGCTCGGCCTCGTCGGCATCGACGCCGCCACCGCGTCGCGCAAGCTGCGCCTTGCGCTCGACGGCGGCCGGGCGGCGGAAACCTTCGCGCGCATGGTCGCGGCGCTCGGCGGTCCGCTCGACTTCGTCGACAACGCCGGAGCCTATCTCGACGACGCGCCGGTGGTGACGGAGGTGCGCGCCGAGACCGCGGGATTCGTCGCCGCGATCGACGCGAAGCGGCTCGGGCTCGCGCTCGTCGACCTCGGCGGCGGCCGCACCCGGCCGGATCGGGGGGTCGACGTCGCGGTCGGCCTCTCCGAGGTGTTGGGCGTGGGCGCCGCCGCCGATGCGCCGCTCTGCCGCATCCACGCCCGCGACGCTGCTGCTGCGGCGCGTGCCGCCGAGCGGGTGCGCGCCGCGTTCACGATTTCCGAACGGCCGGTCGCCGCGCCGCCGGTGCTGCACGGCCGCATCGTCGCCTGAAACGGGAGGGTCGCCATGCCGCGCGCCTTCGTTCTGGTTCTCGACAGCTTCGGGATCGGTTCGGCCCCCGACGCCGCCGACTTCGGCGACGCCGGAGCGGATACCCTCGGCCATATCGCCGCCGCGTGCGCGAACCGGCCGGAAGGGCCGCTGAAGCTGCCCAATCTCGCCGCTCTCGGGCTCGGCGCGGCGGCAAAGCTCGCCTCCGGCGCTGCCCCGGCGGGGATGCGCGACGCGGGCGGTTTCACCGGCGCGTTCGGCGCCGCGCGCGAGGTCAGCCGCGGCAAGGACACGCCGTCCGGCCATTGGGAGATGATGGGAGTTCCGGTGCGCTTCGACTGGGGGTACTTCCCCGACGTCGAGCCGTGCTTTCCCGCGCCGCTGATCGACGCGCTGGTCGCCCGCTGCGGCTTGCCCGGCGTGCTCGGCGAGCGCCACGCCTCGGGTACGCGGATCATCGCCGACCTCGGCGCCGAACACCTCGCGACCGGCAAGCCGATCGTCTACACGTCGGCGGATTCGGTGTTCCAGATCGCCGCCCACGAGGCGGCGTTCGGGCTCGACCGGCTCTATGCGGTCTGCCGCGTCGCCCGCGAGCTGGTGGACGGCTACGACGTCGGCCGGGTGATCGCGCGGCCGTTCGTCGGCGAGCCGGGGCACTTCGTCCGCACCGCCAACCGCAAGGACTACGCCACGCCGCCGCCCGCGCCGACGCTGCTCGACCGGCTGAAGGACGCGGGGCGCGAGGTGATCGCGATCGGCAAGATCGGCGACATCTTCGCCCACCGCGGACCGACGCAGGAGATCAAGGCGGCGGGCGACATGGCGCTGTTCGACCTGACGCTGCGGGCGGCTTCGAGCGCGCCCTCGGGCAGCCTGACGTTCGCCAACTTCGTCGACTTCGACACGCTCTACGGCCATCGCCGCGATCCGCTCGGCTACGCCGCCGCGCTCGAAGCCTGGGACGCGCGCCTGCCCGAACTGCTGGACCGGCTGCGGCCGATGGACGTGGCGATCGTCACCGCCGACCACGGCTGCGACCCCACCTGGAGCGGCACCGACCACACCCGCGAATGGGTGCCGGTGCTCGCCTGCGGCCCCGGCGTCGCGCCGCGCGACCTCGGCCGCCGCGAAAGCTTCGCCGACGTCGCCCAGACCGTCGCCCGCCATCTCGGCCTCGCGCCGCTGCCCGAGGGGCACGCGTTTCTGCCGTGAGGGCTCAGGCCTTCGGCTCGTCCGGGGTCGGCTCGGGAACGTCGTCGGACAACGCCCAGGAATCGAGCGCGGCGGCGGCCTTGCGCTGGTGGGCGCGGTTGACCTGAAGCTTGAGGTTGAGGGCGGCGATCTCGTCGGCGTCGAGGGGCTCGGCCAGGCGGGCGAGAAGCTTCTTCTCCTTCGCCGCGAGCTTGTCGACGAGGTCCTGGATCTCGCGTTCGCGCCGCGAGCGGCGGCCGCCCTTGAGGGCGTCTTCCAGGAGTTCGAGTATCGTGCCGGTCTTCATCGCACCTCTTCCGTACGGAGAACGGGATGCCGCAGCATACCCGGTTTTTGCGGATCAGGCACGCGTGGCGAAACGCAGGAAGGCGTCGGCCGACAGCGGCTTCGAGACGAAGTAGCCCTGCACCGCGTCGCAGCCCACGTCTTGGAGGAAGGCGAGCTGCTGCGCCGTCTCGATGCCTTCGCCGACCACCTGGAGGCCGAGGCTGTGCCCCATGGTGACGATCGCGCGGACCAGCGAATCCGCCGCCTCGTCGCCGACCGGAATCATGAACGAGCGGTCGATCTTGACGGTGTTGACCGGGAACTCGCGCAGGTAGGACAGCGACGAATAGCCGGTGCCGAAATCGTCGACCGCGAGGCGCACGCCCATCGCGCGCAGGGCGTTCAAGGTTTCGACGACGGTGGCCACGCGCAGCGCGAACAGGCTCTCGGTCAGCTCGATTTCGAGACAGTGCGTCGGCAGTCCGGCGTCCGCGAGGGCCTTTTCGACGACGTCGGCGAACCCCGGCACCGCCACCTGGCGCGGCGAGACGTTGACGCCGACGCGGGTGCCGGGCGGCAGTCGGTCGCGCCAGCGGGCGAGTTGCTGGCATGCGGTTTCGAGCACGTAGCGGCCGATCTGCTCGATCAGCCCGGAATCTTCGGCGAGCGGCACGAAGTCGAGCGGCGAGACCATGCCGAGCTCGGGGCTGCGCCAGCGCGCCAGCGCCTCGGCGCCGATCAGGCGGCCGGTGCGGGTGTCCACCTGCGGCTGATAGACGACGAAGATCTCGCCGCGGTCGAGCGCCCCCGAGAGCAGGGATTCGAGCCGCAGACGGTGCATCGTGATGGCGTTCAGCCCGGCATGGAAGGTGCGGCAGCAGTTGCGTCCGGCGTCCTTGGCGCGATACATCGCGGCATCGGCGTTGCGCAGCAGGATGTTCGCTTCGCGGCCGTCGCCGGGAAAGATCGTCAGCCCCACCGAGGCGGTGGTGGTGATCGAATGGCCGAGGATCAGGAACGGCTCCTGGAAGGCTTCGAGGATCTTGTCGGCGACGCTCAACGCGTGGGCCGGGTCGTGGAGGTCGGGCAGGACGATCAGGAACTCGTCGCCACCGAGGCGGCCGACGGTGTCGGAGGCGCGGATGCAGCCCACGAGACGGCGCGCCGCGATCCGCAGGAGATCGTCGCCGTAGGTGTGGCCGAGGGTGTCGTTGACCTTCTTGAAGTTGTCGAGGTCGATGAACGCGACGCCGACGTGTTCGCGGTTGCGGTCGGCGCGCGCCAGCGCCTGGGTCAGGCGGTCGATCGAAAGCAGACGGTTCGGCAGCTTGGTGAGGTCGTCGTAATGCGCTTGGTAGAGGAGGCGCTTCTCGTACTCCTTGCGCATCGTCACGTCTTCCTTGACCGCGACGAAGCGGACGATCGCGCCGGTTTCGTCGCGGATCGGCGAAATCGAGATGTGCTCCCAGAACAGGTCGCCGTTTTTGCGGCGGTTCAGCAGCTCGCCGCGCCACTCGCGTCCGGCGGTGATCGTCTCCCACAGTTCGCGGTATTGTTGCGGGGAGGTGAAGCCGGATTTGACGATCGACGGCGTCGTTCCGATGGCTTCGTCGTAGCCGTAACCGGTGACGTGGGTGAAGCGCGGATTGACGTATTCGATCACGCCGCGGACGTCGGTGATCACCACCGAGATCGGGCTCTGCTCGACCGCGCGCGCCATATTGCGCAGGCGGTTGTCGTTGCGCTTGCGAATGGTGACGTCGTTGGCTTCGAGAAGGGCGACCCGCCCCGCTCCGGCGGCGAGGCCGTGAAGGGTCCATTCCACGGTGCGGTCGGAAACCAGGCGGGTCGGCAGCGTGGTCTGGATCACCCGCGTCGGGAACGTCGGCAAGGTGGCGCAATCGTGCGCCGCCTGCGCCACCCCCACCGGGAACGCCTCGGCGGGCAGGCGGCCGACGAGATCGTCGCGGTCGATGCCCAGCAGCGCGGCCCCCATCGCGCCGACGGCGACGATGCGTCCGTCGTCCGCGAGATCGAGCGCGAACATTCCCTTTCCGGTGACGTCGAACAAGCGCAGGTCCGGGGCGTCTTCCCGAACCCGTGTTCGTTCATGCGAGATCGCCATAAGACTCCGTAATTCGCAGCCGGTTCCGAGGGCTGTCGGTCATCATACCCGGTTCGCCGACGAACGCACGCCGGAAATCCCGGGCCCCGGTCAGGCCGCGGTCCGATGCGCCTCGGACGGCGGGCGGAGATGGCCGTTGAGGCGGATTTCGACTGCCCTGAGAACTCGCATGAACGCCCAGGAGATCAGCAGGTAGAGGACCCCGGCGAGGCCGAAGAACTCGAGCGCGAGGTAGTTCTCGGCGATGATCGTGCGGGCCATGCCGGTGATGTCGAGGAGGGTGATGGTGCTCGCGAGCGCCGAGCCCTTGAGCATGAAGATCACCTCGTTGCCGTAGGCGGGCCAAGCGATGCGGAAGGCGCGCGGCAACACGATCCGGCGCGTCATCAGGAACGGCGACATGCCGCAGGCGCGCGCGGCTTCGATCTCGCCCTTGGGGATCGACTGGATGCCGCCGCGCAGGATTTCCGCGGTGTAGGCGCCGGTGTTGAGGGCGAAGGCGATCACCGCGCACCAGTAGGGCTGGCGCAGGATCGGCCACAGTGCGCCGTCGCGGATCCACTGGAACTGCGAGAGGCCGTAGTAGAGCAGGAACATCTGCACCAGCAACGGCGAGCCGCGGAACACGAAGATGTAGGCGTAGGGCACGGCGCGCACCGCGAGATGGCGCGAGGTCCGGGCGAGCGCGGCGGGCACCGCGATGACGATGCCGACGACGAGGGCGAGGAGGGTCAGCTCCACGGTGGTGACCGCGCCGATCAGCATCTCCGGCAGGCGTTCGATGACGTCTTCCATGGCTCCGCCTCCTCAGACCGTGGTGAGCGGGCGGTAGCCCAGGTTGGCGCGGCGTTCCATCACGTGCAGCACCGCGGTGCAGATCACCGTCATGCCGAGATACATCACGGTGGCGACGGCGTAGAAGGTGAACGGCTCCTTGGTGAAGCTGACGGCGATCGCGGTCTTGCGCATCAGCTCCTCCATACCCGCCACCGACACCAGCGAGGTGTCCTTCAGCAGCACCAGAAAGAGGTTGCCGAGCCCCGGCAGCGCGATGCGCCAGACCTGGGGCAGGAGGATGCGGCGGAAGGCGTGGCCCGGCGACATTCCGAGGGCGCGGGCGGCCTCGATCTGCCCCGGCGGCACCGCCAGGAACGCGCCGCGGAACACCTCCGCGGCATAGGCGCCGAAGGTGAGGCTGAGAGCGATCACGCCCGCGACGAACGGCGAAAGCTCGACGTATTCGTCGTATCCCAGGCTTTCGGCGATGCCGGTGAGCACCCGCGCGGAGCCGAAGTAGACCAGCAGCACCACCAGCAGTTCGGGGATGCCGCGGATGATCGTGGTGTAGGTTTTGGCCGCCGTCACCAGGGGCTTGACGCCCGAAAGCCGCATCGCCGCGCAGCCGAGGCCGAGGACGAGCCCGAGCGCGCAGGCGCCGAGCGCGATCTCGACGGTCATCATCGCGCCCATCGCGAGTTGGAGGCCGAAGCCGTGCAGGTCGATCATACCGCTATTCCATCAGAGACCGCCGCCCCGGGGTGCGGGGCGGCGGCAGGGCTCGGGATCAATAGATGTCGAACGGGAAGTACTTGGCGTTGATCTTCTGATACGTGCCGTTGGCGCGGATCGCGTCGATCGCGTCGTTGAGCTTCTTCGCCAGATCCTTGTCCTGCTTGCGCACCGCGATCGAGATCTTGTCGTCGATGTCGAAGGGCTCGCCGAGGAAGGCGTAGTCGGCGCCGTCGGGGGTGCTCAGCCACTCGTAGGCCACCAGCATGTCGGCGAGCACCACGTCGGTGCGGCCGGCGGCGAGGTCGAGCCAGGCGTTCTCCTGGGTGTCGTAGACCTTCACCTCGGCGCCGGGGAAGTGCTCCTTGGCGTATTGCGCGGCGATCGTCGCGCGCTGCGCGCCGATCGTCTTGCCCTTCATGCCGTCCGCGGTGGGGGCGAGCTTGGTGCCCTTGGGCGCGGCGAAGCGCAGCATGTTGGAATAGTACTTGTTGGAGAAGCCGACCGCCTTGCGGCGCTCCGGCGTGTCGGACATCGAGGCGACGATGGCGTCGTACTTCTTCGACAGCAGGCCGGGGATGATGCCGTCCCAATCCTGGGTGACGAACTTGCATTCGACCTTCATCTCGTCGCACAGCGCCTTGGCGATGTCGATGTCGAAGCCCTGAAGGTTGCCGTCCTTGTCGATCATGTTGAAGGGCGGGTAGGCGCCTTCGGAGCCGATCCGCAGGACGTCCTTGGCCTCGGCCGCGGCGGAGCCGGCCACCATCATCGCACCCACCGCCAGAAGCGAACGAATCCAGTTTTTCACGGGAAGTCTCCCCTCGAGTTTTGTTGAACGACGCCGATCCGGCGGCGGTTGTCAGTTCAGGTGGTTTTCGAGGAACTGGCGGCAGCGTTCCGACTTCGGCGCGGTGAACACCTCCGACGGCGGACCGAACTCCTCGACCTGCCCCTGATGCAGGAACATGATGTGGCTCGAAACCTCGCGCGCGAAACGCATCTCGTGGGTGACGATCAGCATCGTGCGGCCTTCCTCGGCCAGGCCGCGCATCACCTGCAGCACCTCGTTGACGAGTTCGGGGTCGAGCGCGCTGGTGGGTTCGTCGAACAGCAGAACCTTGGGCTCCATCGCGAGGCAGCGGGCGATCGCGGCGCGCTGCTGCTGGCCGCCCGAAAGGTGGTTGGGATAATAGTCGCGGCGGTCGGCGAGGCCGACCTTCTCCAGCAGCGCCTCGGCGGCGGCGATCGCCTCGGCCTTGGCGATTCCCTTCACGTGGACCGGAGCCTCGATGATGTTGTCGAGGATCGTCATGTGCGGCCAGAGGTTGAAGCTCTGGAACACGAACCCGATTCCCGCACGCAGGCGTTGAAGCTGCTTGGCGTCGGCGGTCACGAGGCCCTGGCCGCTTTCCTTCAGCGCCAGTTCCTCGCCGTCGAGGCGGATGCGGCCGCCGTTGGGCGATTCGAGAAGGTTGACGCAGCGGAGGAAGGTGCTCTTGCCCGAGCCGCTCGACCCGATGATCGAAATCACGTTGCCGGTGTGGGCGGTGAGGGAGATGCCCTTCAGCACCTCGAGCGCGCCGAAGCGCTTGTGCAGATCGATGACTTCCAGCGCCGCGCGCGAAGCGTTCGTGTCGTTCAACAAGGCCTTCCTATTGTCTTGATCGGGCGTGGCGGAGATGCGCGCCGGACGCATGTCCGTCATCGAAAGGATTCGCCCCTTTTACCGCGCCGGGGCGGCGAAGTCCAATGTCGCGATACACGCGGCCGCGCGGGGTGGGCGGGCATTGCCGGGGGGGAAATGCGACCCCACATATGAAACGTGCAGTGGTGCCGCCTGTCGGGCCGCGCACAACCTCGGGTCGGAGCGCATGTCGGCGGCCGGCTGAGGGACGGGCCGGATATCGCTTGATGGAGGATATCGACATGTCCAACACCCAGACCAGAGAGACGATCCACCGGATGATCGGCGCGTCGGTGCGCACCGCGGCCAAGCTGTCGGGGCGCGACGCGGCGGTTTCGGGGATTCTGTCGGGCCTGCGTCACCTGCGCGAAGTCGTGACCCAGCAGGGCGGCGAGGACGCGGCGCGGGTCTTCGACGATCAGGTGCGCGAGCACGTGCTCGGGCGGGTTCTTTCGACCATGAACACGCCGGCCGCGGCCGAGCCGATCACCGTGGTGCTGCCGCGGTCGGCGGAAGCGCGGGCGGGTGCGATCATGCGCGACGTTTCGGAATCCTGCCTCGTGCTCAACACCGTCGCCCGGGACGAAGGGGTGTTCACCTACACCATGACCGGCCTGCTCGATCAGCTCATCGATCAGTTGGGCGGCATGCCGAACTGGGCCGAGCTGCAGGACGCGCTCCGCGTCGCGGAGCCTTCGTGGACGTGGGAAAGCTCGCCGATCAACGGCGACGTGACCATCCACTGAACCGTATAAACGCCGGAATTCCGCCGATTCTGCCGCCGGTTCAGCGGCAGAACGGCCCGGCGTTCTTTTCGAGATAGCGCTGATGGTACTCCTCGGCGGGCCAGAACGCCCCGGCCGGAACCACCTCGGTGGCGATCGGCCGGTCGAACGCGCCCGATCGTGCGAGGATTTCGATCTTCGCCTTGGCCTTCGCCTCCTGCATCGCATCGTGAAAGAAGATCGCCGAGCGGTACTGACGGCCGACGTCGGGACCCTGGCGGTTCACCTGGGTCGGGTCGTGCATCGCGAAAAACGCGTCGAGGAGGTCGTCGTAGGCGATCTCGTCGGGGTCGTAGACCACCTGCGCGACCTCGGCGTGCCCGGTGCGGTCGGTGCAGACGTCGCGGTAGGTGGGGTTCTCGGTGAGGCCGCCGGAGTAGCCGACGGTGACCTCCCGCACGCCCGGCAGCTTGCGGAAGCGCGCTTCCACGCCCCAGAAGCAGCCTGCGCCGAAGGTCGCGGTGGCGGTGGTCATGGCGTCGTCTCCCGTGGTTGAAAGGGGGAGTCGGATTTAGGTTCGCGCCGGGCGTCTGTCGAGGAGGCCGCGCTTCAGACGGGCCAGCGCGGGCAGGGCGGAAATCGCGCGGCTGCCGTACCAGGCGAGCGCCTCGCCGTCGACCACTTCCACCGTTGCGCGAGCGAGCGTCCGGCGCAGCGTCGCGGCATCGGTTTCGGAGAAGGGGTAGGGCTCGGTGGTGGGCAGGACCCAGTCCGCCGCCGCGGCCGCTTCGGCAAGGTCGGCGAGGCGCGGATAGCGCGGGTCGGGCGCGACGCTGCCCATCCCCACTGCCGCCAGCATCGCGCCGACGTAGGTGTCCGCTCCCGCGCTCACCCAGGGGTCCTTCCACAGCAGCGGCAGCACCGCGAGGCGCGGCGTTCCGGCGCGGCAGGCGGCGGCCTCGGCGAGCGCCGCGTCGAGGCGCGAGACCAGTGCTTCGGCTTCCCGCTCGCATCCGAACAGCGCGCCGAGGCGGCGGTAGAGGTCGCGGTTGTCTTCCGGCCGCTGCGGCTGGACCGATACCGCCTCGGCGCCGCAGGCGGCGGCGAGACCGGGTGCGGCCGGGCCGTTTTCCTCCGGGCTGATCAGCACGTGGGTGGGGGCGAGCGTGGCGAGACGCGCGGCGTCGACGCTGCCCGGCCCGCCGAGGGCGGGAATCGCGCCGACGCGACCCGCGGGCGCGATGCAGTAGTCGGTGCGGCCGACGAGACGGTCGTCGAGCCCGAGGTCGAAGCACAGCTCGGTCAGGCTCGGCACCAGCGAGACGATGCGCGGCGCGATCATGAGGGTCTCCTCCGGACGGTGTCCGGGGGAGGATAGGGCGGCGGTGCGGGTGCGTTCAAGTCACGTGGCGCGGACCTCGCCGAGGAAGGTTTCGACCAACCGCTTCATTCCGTCGGTCTGGGCGAACAGCTGGTTCGCCGCGGCGAGCACCTGTTCCGCCGCGGCACCGGTCTGCTCGGCGGCAAGCGCGACGCCCTGCACGTTCTCGGTGACGTTGTTCGCGCCCTGGGCCGCCTGCTGAACGTTGCGGGCGATTTCCTGAGTCGCGGCGTTCTGTTGCTCGACCGCCGCCGCCACCGACTGCGCGATGTCGGAAAGCTCGGCGATGCGGCGGGCGATCGTCTCGATCGCCGAAACCGCGGTGCCGGTTTCCCCCTGCACCGACCGGATCTGCTGGGAGATTTCCTCGGTCGCCCTCGCGGTTTGGTTGGCGAGGCTTTTGACCTCTCCGGCCACCACCGCGAACCCCTTGCCCGCCTCGCCCGCGCGCGCCGCCTCGATCGTCGCGTTCAGGGCGAGAAGGTTGGTGTTTTCGGCGATGTCGGTGATCAGGTGGACGATGTCGCCGATCCGGGTGGCCGAGGCGGCGAGGCCGTGAATCACGGCGCTGGCGGTTTCCGACTGCGCCGCGGCTTCGCTTGCGATCGTCGCCGCCTGCTCCATCTGGCGGCTGATCTCGCCGATCGAGGCGGAGAGCTCCTCGGCGGTGGCGGCGACCGTCTGTACGTTGGTGGAGGCTTGGTCGGCGGCGGCGGCGGTGGCCGCGGCGCGCGCCAGCGAATCGCTCGCCTGGCCGGACATCGCCCGCGCCGAGGCTTCCATCTGGCTGCCCGCCGAGGCGAGCGCCTGCAGCATCGCGCCGACGTCGCCGTCGAACCCCCGGGTGAGCCGTCCGAGCGTCTCGGCGCGGGCCACCTGCGCCCGCTGCGCCTCGGCTTGCTCGGCGGCGAGGCGGTCGGCGAGGCGCATGTTGTCCTTGAACACCTGCACCGCGCGCGCCATTTCGCCGATCTCGTCGCGATTGTCCCGCGCCGGAATCTCGGTCTCCATGTCCTTGTCGGCGAGGCGCTTCATCGCCGCGGTCATGCGCCGCACCGGTCCGGCGATGCCGCCCGAGAGGAGTTTCGCCATCGCCAGGGTGAGGGCGATGCTGACCAGCGAGGTGGCGGTGACGATCGCGTAGGCAGATCCGGCGTCGGCGCGCATCGCCTCGGCGCGCGCCTGCTTCTGCGATTCGGCCATTTCGTCGAAGCGCTGCACCAGATCGACGGTCTGCGCACCGAGGGGCGCGAGCCGCGTTTCGACGATCTCGCCGCGCGCCGTGGCGTCCTTGCGGATCGCCGCGAGCCCTTCGGCGTAGGTGACGGCGGTGCCGCCCATCTGGTCCAGGAGATCGCGGCGGTCGCCGGAATAGAGTCGTGCCCGCACCGCCTTGAGTTCGGAGGCCATCGCCTCGAACTCGCGGCCGACGCGGTCGGCGTTCGCCTCGGAGAATCCGTCCATGTACTTGGTGAAGTAGACCCGCGCCAGCAGCAGCGACCGCAGCGACTGCGAGAACCGGAACGCCATGTCGCTTTCGCCTTCGCCGGTCGCTTCCTTGATCAGGCGGGTGAGCTTGCGTTCGAGGTCGAAGGCGATCCGTTCGTTGGTGCCCTGGGCGGTTTCGCTCATGCGGAGCTGCAACTCCGCAACTTCGCCGAATGCGGCGGCATAGGCGGCGAGGGCCGCGTCGATGTCGCCCAGCATGCGCGTCCACTGCGGATCGGCGGTCCGCCCGAGCACGGTCCTGATCGCCGCGCGCGCCCCCTCGGCCTCGGCGAGGGCGGCGGCCGAGCCCTCGGCGGTGGGACGGCCGAGGAACTCCTGCGCCAGCACCTGGGCGCGCAGGGTTCGCGCCTTGATTTCGGAGACGATGGCGGCGTCGGAGGCAATCGCCTGATAGTCGGCGATCCCGGTCCGCAGACCGTCGAAGCGGAGATTCGCGACGACCGCGATCAGGACCAGAAAACCCAGCAACGCAAGAAAACCGCTCCAGATTTTTGTTCCGATTGAAATATCGCCGAGCTTTACCATGTCTTCCGCCCCCTATGTCGCCATAGCCCAGGAATCAGGCAGACCATAAATTCGAGGATGTGTAAATCAAATGATGAAATGATTACATATTGTGCAGGGTGCCGAAGAATTCATCCGTCTTATCTGTGCGTATCTTTGTATGTTCGCTTTGCGATACATTTATGCCATGCGGGATATGATGCGCCGGTTTCGCGGCCGAACGGTCCGCCCCGGCAAGGGCGCTTGCGCCGTCCGGGTGGTTGCGGCTATCTCCTACCGCGTGAAGCGAAAGGGAACATCGTGGCGCCTCCGTTGATGCACCTCCGGGGACTGTCTCTCCGGTTCGGAACCAAGGTCCTGTTCGACGGCGCGGAGATCGCGGTGTCCAGGGGCGACCGGATCTGCCTGGTCGGCCGCAACGGCGCGGGCAAGTCGACGCTGCTCAAGGTCGCCGCCGGGCTGATCGCCGCCGACGACGGCGAGCGGTTCGTCCAGCCCGGCGTGCGTCTCGCGTATCTGCCGCAGGAGCCCGACCTCTCGGGCTACGGTTCGGTCGGGGCGGTGGTGGCCTCCGGCCTCGCGGATCCGTCCGAGACCTTCCGCGCCGACGCGCTGATCGCCGAGCTCGGCCTCGCCGCCGATGCCGACCCCGGGACGCTCTCGGGCGGCGAGGCGCGCCGCGCCGCGATCGCCCGCGCGCTGGTCGGCGCGCCCGACGTGCTGCTGCTCGACGAGCCCACCAACCATCTCGACCTGCCGACGATCGAATGGCTGGAGGAGCGGCTGGCGGGGTATTCGGGCGGCCTCGTGGCGATCAGCCACGACCGCGCCTTCCTCGCGCGGCTGACGCGCCAGACGGTGTGGCTCGACCGCGGCGTCGCGCGCCGCCTCGACAAGGGCTTCACCGAATTCGAGGCGTGGTCGGAGACGATCCTCGAACAGGAAAGCGTCGAACGCGCCAAGCTCGACAAGAAGATCGCCGAGGAGACGCGCTGGTCGCGGCAGGGGATTTCGGCGCGGCGCAAGCGCAACCAGGGCCGCCTGCGGGCGCTGGGCGATCTCCGGCGCGAGCGCGCCGAGCAGCGGGCGCGTCTCGGGCAGGTCAAGCTCGGCGTCGACAGCGGCGTCGCCTCGGGCAAGCTGGTGATCGAGGCGGACGGGATCGCCTACGCCTGGGACGACGAGCCGGTGCTGAAGCCGACCTCGCTCCGGGTTCTGCGCGGCGACCGCATCGGCATCGTCGGCGCCAACGGCGCGGGCAAATCGACGCTGCTGAAGCTGCTGATGGGCGAACTCGCCCCCGATCAGGGTGCGGTGCGCCTCGGCACCAATCTTCAGGTGGTCTACCTCGACCAGGGCCGCGCCGCCCTCGATCCGCAGAAGACGGTGTGGGACACCCTCTGCCCCGACGGCGGCGACCAGGTGATGGTGCGCGGACGGCCGCGCCATGTGGTTTCCTACATGCGCGACTTCCTGTTCGAGGACGCGCAGGCGAAAAGTCCGGTGGGGTCGCTCTCGGGCGGCGAGCGCAACCGCCTGCTGCTGGCGATCGCGCTGGCGCGGCCGTCGAACCTGCTGGTGCTCGACGAGCCCACCAACGATCTCGATATCGAAACCCTCGACCTACTGCAGGAAACCCTCGCCGACTACGACGGCACCGCGCTGGTGGTGAGTCACGACCGCGACTTTCTCGACCGTATCGCCACCGCGATCTGGGTGCTCGAAGGCGACGGCCGGGTCGACGAATACGTCGGCGGCTGGTCCGACTATCGCCGTCAGCGCAAGGCTCCGGCGGCGGTGGAAAAGCCCGCGGACAAGCCGAAGCCGCAATCCCGCGCCGACGCGCCGCGCAAACCGGCGAAGCTGTCGTACAAGGATCAGCGCGAGTGGGAGAGGCTTCCGGCGCAGCTCGAAGCGCTCGACGCCGAGCAGGCGCAACTCGAGGCGAAACTCGCCGACCCGGGGCTGTTCTCCCGCGATCCCACGAGCTTCGCCGCCGCCACCGAGCGCCTCGGTGCGATCGCCGGAGAGCGCGCCGCGGCCGAGGACCGCTGGCTCGAACTCGAACTCCTGCGCGAGGAACTGTCGCAGTGACCGCCGAAACCGCGCGGATCGACGCGACCGGAGTTCCCGCGGCGGGGGCGTCCTGCGTCCGCATGCCGTGGTGGAGCCTGACCAAGACCCTGATCGCCGCGGCGGCGCTCAGGCTCGCCGAGACCGGGCGTCTCGATCTCGACCGGCGTCTGCGCGGCCACGCCTTCACCCTCCGCCAACTGTTGCGGCACCGTGCCGGATTGGCGGATTACGGCAGTCTGCCGGAATACCATGCGGCGGTGGCGCGTGGCGACGCGCCGTGGACCGAAGCCGAGCTGTTCGAGCGCATCGGTCCGCCGCGTTTCGCGCCGGGGCGGGGGTGGAGCTACTCCAATCCCGGCTATCTGCTCGCGCGTCGCGCCGTCGAGGCGGCGCACGGCGGCGGTTTCGGCGCGGCGCTGACGGATCTGGTGCTCGCGCCGCTCGGCCTCTCGGCGCGGCTGGCGGAGGCGCGCGGCGACGTGCCCGGTCTGCCGGATTACGATCCCGGCTGGGTATTCCACGGCGTCGTCGTCGGCCCCGTGGTCGAGGCGGCGCTCGTGCTGCACGGCGTGCTGGCGGGCGGCCTACTGAAGCCGGAATCGCTCGCGGCGCTGCGCGCATGGCAGGCGGTCGGCGGGGCGCTGCCGGGGCGGCCGTGGATCACCTGCGGCTACGGCCTCGGGTTGATGCAGGGGACGATGCGGACGGCGCGGATGCGCGCGCCGCTTTACCTCGAGGGACACGGCGCGGCGGGGCCGGGGAGCGTCGGCGCGATCTACCGCGATCTCGCGACCGGCCGCACCGTCGCCGCGTTCCGCACCGACGCGGACGAGGGCGCGGCGGAGGCGGAGGTCCTGCGCCTGCTCAGTCGTCCTTGAGCGATTTGAGGTAGTCGAGGATGGCGGCGCGGTCGGCTTCGCGCGGCACCCGGGTGACCATGTAGGTGCGCACCGCGCGCTTGCCGAGCACCTCGCGCAGGAAGCCCAGCGGTTCGGCGATGTAGGCGTCGAGGTTGGCGTCGGTCCAGGTGAGGCCGGTCGCCGCGGCGGCGAGGAAATCGTCGCCGTACTTGCCGTAGTTCGGATCGTGCGTCGCCTTGGCACCGGCGATTCCCCAGAGGTTGGGGCCGATCTTGGAATGGCCGCCCTTGTCGAAGGTGTGACAGGCGACGCAGCTGCGCAGCGCGCGTGGCGCCGCATCCGCGGCGTGCGCCGCAGCGGCCGGCAGCGCGCACGCCAGCAGCGCCAGCAGCGCGACGCCGGCTCTTTCCTGGAACATCGACGGGTCCCCCGCGTTAGGCAAAAATGCGAACGATTGGCATTCGTGGGCGCGACCATCCCACGATCGCCCGCAGCACGCAAGGACGGAAGCCGCGGCCGCGGAAACCGGCCGGGTTTGTGAAGCCGCTCTCATAACCAAGCGCCCGAAGGGGACTTGCGAATTTCGGCGTTTGCTGTATCTTTGAAGGGTCGGTGCCACCCCTTGGGCCGACCTACCCGGAGTGCCGAGCCGCAGCCGGGTCGAGTCTCGGAATTCATGTTGCTCGATGGAGGATATGATGACTCTGAACCGTATCGCCAGCCTTCGCCACGGCCTGATCTAGACCCGCTCGCGTCGATACCTTCCGGGTGCGTTGCGTCTTTTCGCGCGCCTGGTGGAGGAACGGGGCATGCCGCCCCTTGAGAAAAGCGTCCATCCCAAGGTTCGAGGAGCTTTTGCAATGACGACGTTCAGTGTTCCGGCGATTTCCGACGAAGGCGGCCTGCAGGGATACCTGCGCGCGATCCGCGCGTTTCCGGTGCTTCCGGCCGACGAGGAATACATGCTTTCGCGCCGTTTCACCGATCACGGCGACGTGGAGGCCGCGCACAAGCTGGTCACCAGTCACCTGCGTCTGGTCGCGAAGATCGCGATGGGATACCGCCACTATGGTCTGCCGGTCGCCGATCTGATCTCCGAGGGCAACGTCGGCCTGATGCGCGCGGTGAAGAAGTACGATCCGGAGCGCGGCTTCCGGCTCTCCACCTATGCGATGTGGTGGATCAAGGCCGCGATCAACGAATACATTCTCAACAGCTGGTCGATGGTGAAGATCGGCACCGTCGCGGCGCAGAAGAAGCTGTTCTTCAACCTGCGGCGCGCCAAGGCGGCGCTCGGCCGCTATGAGGACGGCGACCTCGCGCCCGAGGACGTGAAGACGATCGCCGAGAATCTCGGAGTGCCGGAGCACGAGGTGGTGACGATGAACCGCCGCCTCTCCAAGCCCGACGCGACCCTGAACGCCCCGGTCGGCGAGGACGGCGGCATGGAGCGCATCGAACTGCTCGTCGATCGCCGCCCGAACCAGGAGGAAACCCTCTCGGCGCAGCAGGAGACCGATCTCGGCCATCGTCTGATCGCCGATGCGATGCGCGGTCTGAGCGCGCGCGAGGCGGACATCATCCGCCTGCGCCGCCTGCGGAGCGAGCCGATGACCCTTGAGGACATCGGCAAGTCCTACGGCATCAGCCGCGAGCGGGTGCGCCAGATCGAGAATCGCGCCTTCGACAAGCTCGCCCGCGCGATCAAGGAGGCTTCGGGTCGTCTCGGCCACGATGCGCCGGAGCCCGCGTTGTTCCTGTCTTGAGCCGCGGCAGGCGGACGACGACGAAAACCCGGCCCCCATGGCCGGGTTTTTCGTGTCTCTCGGCAAAGGTGCGGGCGGCGGTCGGGTCTGATAGTATGGCCGTCCGATGAACGACATCCCCGCGGGAGAGAGCGAATGAAGTTGGTTACGGCGATCATCAAACCCTTCAAGCTCGACGACGTGCGCGCCGCGCTCACGCCGCTCGGCGTCGAAGGCATGACGGTGACCGAGGTCAAGGGCTTCGGTCGCCAGAAGGGTCAGACCGAAATCTATCGCGGCGCGGAATACGTCGTGAACTTCCTGCCCAAAGTGAAGCTTGAGATCGCGGCGCCCGATACGCTCGTCGACGCGATCGTCGAGGCGATCGTCGCCGCCGCCCGCACCGGCAAGATCGGCGACGGCAAGGTGTTCGTCTCCGAACTGGCCCGCGCCGTGCGCATCCGCACCGGCGAGAACGACACCGAGGCGCTCTGACGCCTGCGCCCGAGGCAGTTGCCGGGCCGGGGGAGCGATCCTCCGGCCCGGCGTGCATTTCGGGCGTCGGATGGCGCGGAAATGGGCATGTGCCCGCGCCGCGGTCTTCACCCGTACGGCAAGCCCTCGCAGGATCCGCACACTTCCCCGCATGACGGCGCAATTCGGCATGGCACGCCGTTTGTATTGCGCATGCGCCCGCACCACGCGGGCGCGGGGCGGCACGCGCCGCCGGTCTTTGGGGAGTATCCGTTCAAATGAAACTCGTCACGGCGATCATCAAGCCGTTCAAGCTCGACGATGTCCGCGAGGCGCTGATTCCGCTCGGGGTGCAGGGGCTGACGGTGACCGAGGTCAAGGGTTTCGGCCGCCAGAAGGGCCAGACCGAGATCTATCGCGGCGCGGAATACGTCGTCAGCTTCCTGCCCAAGGTGAAGATCGAGGTCGCGGTCGCGGCGGACATGGTCGAGCCCGTGGTCGAAACCATCGTGGCCGCGGCGAAGACCGGCAAGATCGGCGACGGCAAGGTGTTCGTGACCGACGTCGCCCGGGTGGTGCGCATCCGCACCGGCGAAACCGACGCCGAAGCGCTGTGAGTTCGAGGATCATCGACATGACCAAGATCAAATTCGCGGCGCCGCTCGGCGCCTTCGCGGCGGCCGCCTGGGCGACTCCGGCGCTCGCGCAGACCGCCGCGCCCGCGCTCGACACCGGCGACACCGCCTGGATGCTGATGTCGTCGGTGCTGGTGCTGCTGATGACCGTGCCCGGCCTTGCGCTGTTCTACGGCGGCCTGGTGCGGCAGAAGAACGTGCTCACGGTGCTGATGCAGTGCCTGTTCGCCACCGGCATGCTGTCGGTGCTGTGGGTGGTTGCGGGCTACAGCCTCGCGTTCACCGAGGGCAACCCGTTCCTCGGCGGGACCGGCCGCCTGATGCTGGCGGGCATCGGCCCCGACACCCTCTCCGGCACGATTCCCGAGACGGTGTTCGTGATGTTCCAGTGCACCTTCGCGGTGATCACTCCGGCGCTGATCATCGGCGGCCCGGCGGACCGCATGAAGTTCTCGGCGATGATGCTGTTCCTCGGCCTCTGGCTGATGATCGTCTACGTGCCGGTGGCGCACATGGTCTGGGGACCGGGCGGCTATCTCGGCGGCCAGGGCGTGCTCGATTTCGCGGGCGGCACCGTGGTCCACATCAATGCCGCGGTCGCGGGTCTTGTCGCCACCCTGATGGTGGGCAAGCGCGAGGGCCTCGGCACGGAGAACATGGCGCCCCACAACCTCGCCCTGACGATGATCGGCGCGGCGCTGCTGTGGGTCGGCTGGTTCGGCTTCAACGCCGGGTCGGCGCTCGCCTCCGGTGGTCTCGCGGGCTATGCGATGATCAACACCCACGTCGCGACCGCCGCGGCGGTGGTCGCCTGGTCGCTCGTCGAGTGGGTCAAGCGCGGCAAGCCGAGCCTGCTCGGCGCGGCCTCGGGCGCGGTCGCCGGTCTGGTGGCGATCACCCCGGCGTGCGGCTTCGTCACGGTCGGCAGCGCGCTCGCGATCGGCTTCGTCGCGGGTGGCGCCTGCTATTGGGGCGTGACCGGACTCAAGGCGATGTTCGGCTACGACGATGCGCTCGACGTCTGGGGCGTGCACGGCGTCGGCGGGATCGTCGGCGCGGTGCTGACCGGCGTGTTCGCCACCGCGTTCATCGGCGGCGACGGCAAGTCGGGCCTGATCGACGGCAATCCGATGCAGGTGGTGACGCAGATCGAGGGCATCGTGCTGACGATGGTCTGGTCGGCGATCGGCAGCTTCGTGATCCTCAAGATCATCGACGTGGCGTTCGGGCTTCGGGTCGGCCGTCAGGTCGAGCGCGACGGCCTCGATTTCGCCCTGCACGGCGAAACCCTGTCGCACTGATCGCCTCCGCCGTTCCGGCGGAACGTACGGCGCCGGAGAGCGGTCTCCGGCGCCGTGCGTTTGTGCGCGGCCAGTCTCTGCGAAATAATTCAGCAAAGCGAAGGAGTTGCGCATAAGTTGGGCAAATGGGTGGGGCTCGGCTTTCTCCGGTTCTTCAAGGATTGATCTATCTCATTAATATATATAGATAATTCTTCCTTCCTCGAATGTGGCACGGGCTTTGTATCGCAAGCCGCGAACGGCCAGTGGGGCTGTGCTGTCGGGCGGCGGATCCGCCGCATCGGATTTTGGAGGGAGAACGGATGAAGCTTGTCACAGCGATCATCAAGCCGTTCAAGCTGGATGATGTCCGCGAGGCTTTGACGCCCTTGGGCATCCAGGGCTTGACGGTGACCGAGGTCAAGGGATTCGGGCGGCAGAAAGGCCAGACCGAGATCTATCGCGGCGCCGAGTACGTGGTGAATTTCCTGCCCAAGGTGAAGGTCGAGGTCGCGGTTCCCTCCGACATGGTGGACGCCGTCGTCGACGCGATCGTGAGCACCGCCAAGACCGGCAAGATCGGCGACGGCAAGGTGTTCGTCACCGAGATCGCCAAGGTGGTGCGCATTCGCACCGGCGAAACCAACGCCGAAGCCCTTTGAGGAGACAGTCGGACATGAAGCTCAACAAAACCCTTTTCGTCGTGCCGGCTCTCGCGGCGTGCGCGCTGGCGGCCTCGGGCGCGCCCGCGCATGCCGAAGTCGAGGGCGAGACCGCGTTCGTCTTCAATACCTTCTCCTTCCTCATCCACGGTGCGCTGGTGATGTGGATGGCGGCGGGCTTCGCGATGCTCGAAGCCGGTCTGGTGCGCAGCAAGAACACCGCGACGATCTGCCTCAAGAACATCGCGCTCTATGCGATGGCCTGCATGATGTACTACCTCGTCGGCTACAACCTGATGTACGGCAACGTCGACGGCGGCTACATCGGCACCTTCTCGCTGTTCTACAATCCTTCCGACGCCGAGGCGGCGCTGCTCGGCGCCGACGAGAAGACCGCCGAACTCGTCGCTCCGGTGATCGAGAACGGCTACGCGGTGATGTCCGACTGGTTCTTCCAGGTGGTGTTCGTGGCGACTGCCGCTTCGGTGGTCTCGGGCACCGTCGCCGAGCGCATGAAGCTCTGGCCGTTCATGGTCTTCACCATCCTGCTCACCGCGGTGATCTACCCGATCACCGGCTCGTGGGCGTGGGGCGGCGGCTGGCTCTCGGAGATGGGCTTCAAGGACTTCGCCGGGTCCACCCTGGTGCATTCGGTGGGCGGCTGGGCTGCGCTGACCGGCGCGATCCTGCTCGGGCCGCGCAAGGGCAAGTACAACGCCGACGGTTCGGTCAACCCGTTCCCGGGTTCGAACCTGCCGCTCGCGACGCTCGGCACCTTCATCCTGTGGTTCGGCTGGTTCGGGTTCAACGGCGGCTCGCAGCTCGCCCTCGGCTCGGCGGCGGATGCGGTGGCGATCGCCAACGTCTACGCCAACACCAACGTCGCGGCCTGCGCCGGCATCGTCGCGGCGATGCTCGCCTCGCAGCTCCTGTTCAAGAAGGTCGACCTGTCGATGTCGCTGAACGGCGCGCTCGCCGGTCTGGTGGCGATCACCGCCGGTCCCGACGTGCCCACGCCGCTGTCGGCGATCATCATCGGCGCGGTCGGCGGCGTGCTCGCGGTGCTCGCGGTGCCGTTCTTCGACAAGCTCAAGATCGACGACGTCGTCGGCGCGCTTTCGGTGCACCTCGTCAACGGCATCTGGGGCACGCTCGCGGTCGGGATTTTCGACGGCGGCGACATCGTCGCGCAGATCGTCGGCATTCTCGCGATCGGTGCGTTCACGATCATTGCCACCGGCATCGTCTGGGCGGCGCTCAAGTTTACCGTCGGCATCCGCGTGACCGAAGAGGAGGAGTTCCACGGCCAGGACAAGGCCGAGCTCGGCATGGAGGCCTATCCCGAGTTCGGGTCCGGTTCGGCGCGACTCTGATCGGTCCGACATCGTCCGGACGCCGGGGCGCGAATTTGCGCCCCGGCGTTTTTTATGGCGGCACAATTCCCTAAAACCGTTCATAGTTTCTTGACGCGGAAGCCGATAGTCTGAGATTGATGTGAGGCGCTTCCCCGGCGCACTCCGCTGCCCAAGTCCGAGCCGATGACCCCAAAGTTCAGCGCTGCCGACATCGCGATGTTTTCCGCACTGCCGCCCGCGGCGCTGGCGGTGCTCGACCGCGCGATCGTCTGGCGCCGTTTCCGCGCCGGCGAGGAGATCATCGACCGCCAGAGCGAAACCCGTGACGTCTTCTTCGTCGTTGCGGGCAAGGTGCGGGTGGTGCTCTATTCGGTTTCCGGCCGCGAGATCACCCTCGACGACATCGGCCCCGGCGGCCATTTCGGCGAACTCGCCGCCCTCGACGGCGCGCCGCGCTCGGCCAGCGTGATGGCGGTCGAGGCATCGGTGGTCGGCAGCGTCGGCGACGAGACTTTCCGCAAGGTCGCCACCGAGACTCCGGCGCTGGCGCTCGCGGTGATGCGGCGGCTCGCCGAGGTGGTGCGCACCTCCTCGGGGCGAATCCTCGATCTTTCGACTCTCGGCGCCAACAACCGCGTGCATGCGGAGATCCTCCGCCTTGCCCGTGCGGCCGCGCAGAACGGCGCGACGAGCGCGACGATCTCGCCGATTCCGGTGCATTCCGATCTCGCCAGCCGGGTCTCCACCACGCGGGAGACGGTGGCGCGGGTGATGAGCGATCTCTCCCGCCAGGGGATTCTCAAGCGCGAGAAGAACGCGCTCCAGGTTCTCGACGTGCCGCGCCTGGCCGCCATCGTCGAGGACGTGCGGGGCGAACCGTAACCGGAATTTCCCATAATTTCCGAGTCTTGGTGACGCCCGTCACTTCGTCTGCGGCGCGTCTCGGGCATGCTCCGAATATCGACGGACTTCGTCGATATCGGTATCCTCTTTCCCTCAAGAGCATACTTCGGCCGGGCTTCACCCAAGCCCGGCCTTTTTCCTGTCCGGCGCGGTTGTAGGAATGCCTCCGCGCGACAAGATGAAGACGAAACCATCTCCGGGGGATTCCATGAGACTCTCTTCCTTGAACGGCTGCGGCGGTGCGCTCGCGGTCGGCGCGGCGGCGTTCGGCGCGGCGGCGATCGTCGTCGGCGCGGTGTCGGCGCACATGCTGGGCGGCGGGCCGCTCGTCGATATCGGACTCGCCTATCATCTGCCGCACGCGGTGGCGGCGTTCGCCGCCGCCCTGGTCGCGCCGCTCGCGGGCGCGACGGCCGCGCGGCTGCGCTGGGCTGCGCTGCTGTGGCTGCTGGGCGTGTGCGGGTTTTCCGGCGGACTCTACTTGCGCGCGCTGGCGATGCTCGATCTCGGGCCGGTGGTGCCCGCAGGGGCGTTGCTGATGATCGCGGGGTGGGGGTTCGCCGCCGCCGCCGCCTGGGGGCTGGCGCGACGATGAGGCGGGTTCTGATCGTCGAGGACAGCGCCCCCGGCGCGCATCTCTGGAGCGAGCTGGTGAGCCTCGCCGGCGGAGAGGCGGAGGTGGCGCGCACCGGCGCCGAGGCGCTCGCCGCGGCTGCGGCGCGGCCGCCCGCCCTGGTGGTGATGGATCTGCGCCTGCCGGACGGCAGCGGCGTCGACTGGGCGCGGCGTCTGCGCGGGTCGATCGGCGATGCGCCGATATGGGCGTGCAGCGGCCTCGACGCGCACGAACTGCTCGACGACGCCTGGGACGACCCGCCGTTCGCGGCGTTCGTCGCCAAGCCGTTCACGGCGGGGGAGGTTCTGGCGCGCCTGAAGGTCGCGTTGGCATGACAAAGCGCCCGGCCGCGAGGCCGGGCGCTTGGCAATGGAGAAACCGCCGAAGATTACTTCAGCTTGGTTTCCTTGAAGGCGACGTGCTTGCGCACCACGGGATCGTACTTGCGGAATTCCATCTTTTCGGTGGTGTTCCGCGGGTTCTTCTTGATCACGTAGAAATAGCCGGTGCCGGCGGTGCTTTCCAGCTTCACGAGCACGGTGGCGGGCTTGGCCATGACTTGAATCCATCGCTAGAGAATGAAACCGTATGAAGCGCGGAAAATAACCTTTCCCACGCCGATGTCAAGGCTTATCCGGCCCACGGCTCGCCTGGGTGGCGGCAAGCGCGGCAAGCGCGGTGCGGTAGGCCCCGGGGGTGAGGAGAATCGCCTGGGCGACGTCGAGGTCGAGGGCGTCGCGGTTGCCGTGGTCCTCGGGCGGGCAGATTCGCCGCAGCGCGTGGCGCCCCTCGCTATCGGCCAGCCCGACGCTGCGCCAGCGCGCCGCGTTGGCGATCGCGGGCAGCGCCCCCGAGGCGAGCGACGCCATCACCGCTTCGGGCGTGGTGCGGCCCTCGGCGGTGCATACCGTCGGCATCACGCCGAGGCCGTGCAGGGCATAGCCGGTGGGGGTGTAGAAGCGCGACCAGGTCAGCGTCATCTCGCCGCCGTTGGGCATCGCCACCACCGTCTGCACCGTGCCCTTGCCGTAGGAGGTGGTGCCGATCACCACCGCGCGGTCGTCGGCCTGGAGCGCGGCGGCGACGATCTCGGCGGCGGACGCGGTCTTGCCGTCGATCAGCACCAGAACCGGCAGGTTCTTGAGAATGTCGCCCCCCGGCACGTCGGTCTGGGTCGCCTGATAGCTCTGCATCGTCTGCGGGTGGCGACCACGGGTGGCGACGATGTCGCCCTTGACCAGGAAGAGATCGGACAGGCCCACCGCCTGGTCGAGCAATCCGCCCGGATTGCCGCGCAGGTCGAGGATCAGCCCCGGCGGCGGTTCCGCCCGGGCGGCGAGGGTTTCCTCGATCAGACGGCGGGCGAGGGCGACGGTCTGCTGCGAGAAGCGCGTCACCTTGAGGTGCGGCACGCCGTCCTCCACCGACATGAACGCGGTCGGTGTCGAGACCAGCCCGCGACGCAGGGTGACGGCGCGTTCCGCGCCGCCGCGCGAGACGGTGAGGCGCAGCGGGCTGTCCACCGGGCCGCGCAGAAGGTCGTGAACCTCCTTGCGCGAGAGGCCGTTCACCACCGTGCCCTCGATCGCGACGACGCGGTCGCCGGGCGCGATGTCGGCCTCCTCGGCGGGGGTTCCCTCCAGCACCGAGGTGACCTCCAGGTGATCGCGATAGAGGCGGTAGCGGATGCCCGCGCCGCCGAAGCCGTTGCGGCGCTCCTGCTGCTGCTCCGCCTCGACACGCCCGGCGTAGCGCGAGAACGGGTCGAGCGGCCCCAGCGCGGAATCGAAGAACGCCTGATAGAGCGCCTCCTCGTCGGCGTGCGCGAGCGCGCCCGATTTCGCCTGTGCCGCCTGGATCACGAACATCGCGAGGGTCGACCAGCCTTCCGGGGTGTCGGCGGTGGGGGAGTCCCAGCGGCCGATCTCGCGGCCGGCGAGGCTGGCGGACAGGGTTTTGCCCGATTGCGCGAGGCCGAACCCCGGCTCGATCACCGCAAGGCCGCGCAGACCGTCGACGGTGATCTCCTTGAGGCTCACCTGATCGAGGGCGCGGCTCTCGATCGCGCGCAGGCCGTAGGCGAGCACCCGGCCGACCTCGGGCGCGTCGATCGCCGCGGGCGCGGGCGCGGCCCAGGCGAGCAGCAGCGCGGCGCCGAGGCTCGCGGCGGTCCGTCGCAGAGTGGTGGTCGCAGTCGCCCGCATCGTCGCTCCTCGTTGCAAAGGAAGCGTAGTGAACTCCGGCCGGCGTCCGCCGTCAACGGCGGCGCTTGGCGTTGCCCTTGGCGACCTTGCCGCGCCCCGGTTTGCCGGGGGTTTTCGGCGGTTTCGGCGCGCGCCGCGGGCCGGTGCGGAAGCGCTGCGGATCGCGCGGCGGGGGCGGCGCGTCGTCGTCCTCGCCTTCCGAGAGCGCCAGCACCAGCGAACCGGTCACCGGGTCGGCCTCCAACAGCCGCACCGTGACCGCGTCGCCGAGGGCGAACACCCGGCCGTCGCGGCTGCCGACCAGGCGGTTGCGCGCTTCGTCGTGGCGGTAGAAGTCGCCGCCCGGCAGGGTCGAGACCGGCACCAGTCCGTCCGCGCCGGTTTCGGTGAGGGTGACGAACAGCCCGAAGCGGGCGACGCCGCCGATCCGCCCCTGGAACCGTGCGCCGACGCGATCGGCGAGGTAGAGGGCGGCATAGCGGTCCACGACTTCGCGCTCGGCCTTGGCGGCGCGGCGCTCGGTCATCGAGATGTGCGCGGCGACCTCGTCGGCGGTGGCGAGCGCGTCGGGGGGCAGGCCGCCTTCGCCGAGGCCGAAGCCGGAGATCAGCGCGCGGTGCACCAGAAGGTCGGCGTAGCGGCGGATCGGCGAGGTGAAGTGGGCGTAGCGTCGGAGCGCGAGGCCGAAGTGGCCGATGTTGGCGAAGTCGTACTGCGCCTGCGCCTGGGTTCGCAGCACCATCTGGTGGACCATTTCCCGCGCGGGCAGGCGCTCCGCCTGTTCGAGGATGCGCATGAAGTGCTTGGGCTGCATCACCTGCCCCTTGGCGAGGCGGATGCCGACGGTCTGCAGGGTGGTGCGCAGCGCTTCGAGCTTCTCCAGCGAGGGTTCGTCGTGAACCCGGTAGACCACCGGCTGGCGCGCCGTCTCCAGCGCTTCGGCGGCGGCGACGTTGGCGAGGATCATGAACTCCTCGATCAGCTTGTGGCTGTCGAAGCGCTCGCGCACCTGCACCCCGGTGACGGCACCGGTTTCGTCGACCAGGATCCGCTTTTCCGGAATGTCGAGGTCGAGGGTGCCGCGTGCCTGCCGGGCGGTGTCGAGCGCGCGATAGGCGCCGTAGAGCGGGCGGATCACCGCATCCATCAACGGTTCGGCGGTTTCGTCCGGCTGACCGTCGTGGGCGCGCTGCACCTGGGTGTAGGTGAGCCGGGCCGCCGAGCGCATCAGCGCGCGGAAGAAGCGGTGGCGGGTCTTCCGGCCCTCGGCGTCGATCCACATCTCGGCGACCATGCACGGGCGGTCGCCGTCCGGGCGCAGCGAGCAGAGATCGTTGGAGAGCTGCTCCGGCAGCATCGGCACCACCCGGTCGGGGAAGTAGACGGAGTTGCCGCGCTCCTTGGCGGCGCGGTCGAGCGCGTCGCCGGGGCGGACGTACCACGCGACGTCGGCGATCGCGACGATCAGGTGCCAGCCGCCGGGGCTCTGCGGGTCGTCGTCGGGCTCGGCGAACACGGCGTCGTCGAAGTCCCGCGCGTCCTCGCCGTCGATGGTGACGAGCGGCACCTTGCGCAGGTCCACCCGGTCGCCGAGCGCGGTCACCGGCTTCGCGGCTTCCGCCTGACGGATCGCCGGTTCGGGGAAGACGTAGGGGATGTCGTTGGCATGCAGGGCGATCAGGCTGAACGCCTTCGGGTCGGCGCGGTTGCCGAGGCGCTCGACGACGCGCACCTGCTTGGCGCCGTAGCGGTTGCCGCGGCGCGGCAGGAGTTCGGCGGTGACGAGGTCGCCCGCGCGGGCGGGGCCGACGTCCTCGGCGAGGATCACGAATTCGCCCGACGCCTTGCGGTCGGTGGCGCGCAGCACGAAGGCGTCGCCCGCCGCCTCGACGATGCCGAGGATCCGCGCCGCGCCGTGGGAGATGCGGCGGATCGGCTTGGCGAGGTAGCGGTTGCGGCCCTGCGGTTCGAGCCGCGCCAGCAGCCGGTCGCCGACGCCGACCGCGGGTTTGATGCGATCCGACTTCGCCACCCGGATCACCGGTGCATCAGTGCCCGCGGCCTTGGCGGTGTCCCAGTCCGCCTGGGTGACGGGGCGGGCGAGGAGGTCGCCCTCGGAGTCGGCGGCGTGGATCTCGATCACCGTCACCGTCGGCAGCGTCGCCGGGTCGGCGAAGGCGCGCTTCGCGCCCTTGCGCACGCGGCCGTCGGCGGTGAGGTCGCGCAGCACCTCCTTGAGGTACTGGCGGTCGTCGCCGGTGATCGAAAACGCGCGCGCGATTTCCCGCTTGCCGACGTCGCCGCCGGCCTCGCGGATGAAGGCGGCGATCTGCTCCTTGGTGGGGAGCGGGGCTTTTTTCGCGGTCACGCGGGTTCCTTCTTTTTCGCCGCGGCTTTCTTGGCCGGGGCCTTCTTCGCCGGAGTCTTCTTCTTCGCGGCGGGTTTCTTGGCGGCGGCTTTCTTCGCCGCCGGGGCCTTCGCCGTCTCGGCCTTGGCCGATTTGGCCGGGGCGCCGTCCTTCGCCGCCTTGGCCGCGAGGATCTCCACCGCGCGGGCGAGCGAGAGGTCGCCCGCCTCGCGGTCGGCCTTCGGCAGGGTGGCGCGCAACTGCCCATGCTGGACATAGGGACCGAACCGCCCCTGACGCAACGATACCGGCTTGCCGTCGGCGGGGTGGGGGCCGAGTTCCTTCGGCGGATTCTTCGCCGACGGAGACTGGGAAATCAGCTCCAGCGCCCGGCCGAGATCCACCGACAGCACGTCGTCGGAGGCGGCGAGCGACTTGTAGATCGCGCCGCGCTTGACGTAGGGGCCAAAGCGGCCGAGGCCCGCCTGCACCGCCTCGCCGGATTCCGGATCGACGCCGAGGTCGCGCGGCAACGCCAGCAGCGCCACCGCCTGTTCGAGGCTCACCGCCGCCGCATCCATGCCGCGCGGCAGGGAGACGCGCTTCGGCTTGATCACCTTGGGCTTCTTCGCGCGGCTGCCGGGGGCGGGGGGCTCGGTGCGCTCCTCGCCAAGCTGCACGTAGTCGCCGTAGGGGCCCTTGCGCACGCTCACCGCCAGGCCGGTCTCCGGGTCCGGTCCCAGCACCCGCGGGCCGTCCATCGCCGGGGCGTCGTCGCCACTGCCGTTCTGCCCGGCTGCGATGCTGAGCGGGCGGGTATAGCGGCACTCGGGGTAGTTGGAGCAGCCGATGAACGCGCCGTGGCGGCCGAGGCGCAGGCCGAGGCGGCCGTCACCGCACTGCGGGCAGGCGCGCGGGTCGGAGCCGTCCTCCTTCTCGGGGAAGAAGTGCGGCCCGAGGTCGGCGTCGAGCTGGTCGAGCACCTGCGAGACCCGTAGGTCCTGGGTCGCGTCCACGGCGGCGCGGAAGTCGCGCCAGAATTCGGTCAGCACCTGCTGCCACGGCAGCTTGCCGTCGGAAATCTCGTCGAGCTTCTGTTCCAGCTCGGCGGTGAAGCCGTATTGCACGTAGCGGCTGAAGTAGTTCTCCAGGAACGCCACCACCACCCGGCCGCGATCCTCGGGAATGAAGCGGCGCGCGTCGAGGCGGACGTAGTCGCGGTCCTGCAGCACCGAGATGATCGAGGCGTAGGTGGAGGGGCGGCCGATACCGAGCTCTTCCAGCTTCTTCACCAGGCTCGCTTCCGAATAGCGGGGCGGCGGCTGGGTGAAGTGCTGTTCGGAGAGGATGTCCTGAAGCGCCAGAACCTGCCCCTCCTGCATCTGCGGCAGGCGGCGGTCGGCGTCCTCGGACGAACTTCCGGCGTCGTCGGTGTCCTCGCGGTAGACCTTGAGGAAGCCGTCGAAGGCGACGATCGAGCCGGTGGCGCGCAGGGTCGCCTTCGCCTCCGCGGCGGTCACGTCCACCGCCACCTGGTCGAGCACCGCGCTTTCCATCTGGCTTGCGAGGGTGCGCTTCCAGATCAGCTCGTAGAGCCGCGCCTGATCGCGGTTGAGGAGGTGCGCCACCGACGCCGGGGTGCGCGCGAGGTCGGTGGGGCGGATCGCCTCGTGGGCCTCCTGCGCGTTCTTCGCCTTGGTCTTGTAGATGCGCGGCGACTTCGGCAGGTAGGGCTGTCCGAAATCCCGGGCGATCACCGCGCGCGCGCCCTCGATCGCCTCCTGCGCCAGGGTCACGCCGTCGGTTCGCATATAGGTGATGAGACCGACGGTCTCGCCGCCGAGATCCACGCCTTCGTAGAGGCGCTGGGCGACGTCCATGGTCTTCTTCGCGGCGAAGTGGAGCTTGCGCGCCGCTTCCTGCTGCAGGGTCGAGGTGGTGAACGGCGGGTAGGGGTTGCGGCGCGTCTGCTTGCGCTCCACCGATCCCACCGAGAACGTCGACTTCCGCAGCGCGAGCTCGATGCCCTTGGCCATCGCCGCGCCGGAGACGCCGAGCTTGTCGAGCTTCTTGCCGTCGAAGTGGGTGAGCCGCGCGCCGAACGGTGCGCCCGCCGGGGTGAGGAAGCTGCCGTCGATGGTCCAGTATTCGTCGGAACGGAAGTCCTCGATTTCCTTCTCGCGCTCGCAGATCAGGCGCAGCGCCACCGACTGTACGCGTCCGGCCGAGCGGCTGCCCGGCAGCTTGCGCCACAGCACCGGCGAGAGGGTGAAGCCGACGAGGTAATCGAGCGCGCGGCGGGCGAGGTAGGCCTGCACCAGTTCCTGGTCGACCTCGCGCGGGTGGTTCATCGCCTCGAGGATCGCGCGCTTGGTGATCTCGTTGAAGACCACGCGCCGGACCGGCATGTCCTTGAGCAGGTTGCGGCGGGCGAGCTCGTCCTGGACGTGCCAGGAGATCGCCTCTCCCTCGCGATCCGGGTCGGTGGCGAGAATCAGTCCGTCGGCTTTCTTTACCGCGTCGGCGATCGCCTTGATGTGTTTTTCGTCGTTGGCGGCGATTTCCCACTGCATCGCGAAGCCGCCGTCGGGGTCGACGGAGCCGTCCTTCGCCGGGAGGTCGCGGATGTGGCCGTAGCTCGCGATCACGAAATAGCCGGAGCCGAGATACTTGTTGATTGTCTTGGCCTTGGCCGGGGATTCGACGACGACGACGTCCATGAACTACCTTCAGCTTGCGCCCGCGAACGGGATAAATCCGAGATGCCGGCGGCTCACCCGGGAATCCGGGCGATCATCTGACCGGCCAGGCGTTCAATGCGCCCGGCGAGCTCCAGTTCCAGCAGCGCGATGGCGCCCTCGGCAGCAGACAATTGACATTCGCGCAGCGCCACGTCAACCGGAAGCGGCGCGGAGGTCAAAGATTCCAGCAGGCGTTCGCGGCGTTCGGCGGCCGAGTCCGGGGCGGACGCCAATCGCGCGGGAATGAACGCGGCGTCCGCGTCTGCGAAACCTGGGAGCGAACCTTGCACGGGAATCCGTTGCGGCGCAATGGCGGCGATCACGTCATCCGCGGTTTCCACCAAAGTTGCGCCGTCCTTGATCAGGGCATTGGTGCCGCCCGAGCGCGGATCGGCGGGGAAGCCCGGCACCGCCATCACCTCGCGCCCCTGTTCGCCCGCCAGCCGCGCGGTGATCAGCGAGCCCGAGCGCGGCGTCGCCTCGACCACCACCACGCCGCGGGCGAGCCCCGAGACGATGCGGTTGCGGCGCGGGAAGTGGCGCGCCTGCGGCTCGGTGCCGGGGGGCATTTCCGAAACGATGCAGCCCTCGGCGCGGATCGCCTCCCAGAGCTTGCGATTTTCGCGCGGGTAGATCACGTCCGCGCCGCCCGCCATCACCGCCACGGTGTTCGCCGCGCCCGCACCCGCGTGGGCCGCCGCGTCGATGCCGCGCGCGAAACCGGAAACCACCACCAGGCCGCTTGCCGCGAGATCGGCGGCGAGGCGCTGGGCGAAGCGGCCGCCGTGAACCGAGGCGTTGCGTGCGCCGACGATCGCCACCGCGTCGCGCCGCAGCAATTCGCCCCGGCCGAGCGCGCACAGCACCGGCGGCGCGTCGGAAATTTCGCGCAGGGGCGCGGGATAGTCGGCGTCGGGCAGCGCCAGCAGGCGGCCACCGAGGCGGTCGAGAGCGGCGAGTTCGGCCTCCGCCGCGGCGTGCGGGGCGACCGCGATCGGCCGCCGGAGGCCGCCGGAGCGGGCGAGGTCGGGGAGCGCGGCAAGCGCGGCGGAGGCGGAGCCGAAGCGCCCGAGCAGGCGGCGGAACGCCACCGGGCCGACGTTTTCGGACCGGCTGAGGCGCAGCCAGTCGATCCGGTCCTCGTCGCTCAGGTCCGCGTGCATCGTCTCACGACTTTCTGAACTTCTTCCCGAGGTCGATGCGCGGCTCGGTTCCCGCGAGCAGGCGCTTGACGTTGGCGTGGTGGCGGACGATCGCGAGAATCGCGAGGACGCCGAACACCACCGCGTGGCCTCCCTGGCCGAGGGCGAGGGCGACGAACGGCGCGACGGCGAGCGCTACCAGCGCGGACAGGGAGGAATAATGGAACGCGAACGCCATGCCGAGCCAGATCAGGCAGGCGGCGAGCCCGGTCAACGGCGAGGTGGCGAGCAGCACACCGAGGGTGGTGGCGACGCCCTTGCCGCCCTTCATGTTGAGCCAGACCGGAAAGTTGTGCCCGAGCACCGCGAACAGCCCCGCCACCAGCGCCGCCTGCGAATCCCACAGCAGCCAGGCGGCGATCGCGGCGATCGCGCCCTTGCCGGAATCGAGCAGCAGGGTGGCGAGGGCGAGGCCCTTGCGGCCGGTCCGCAGCACGTTGGTGGCGCCGATGTTGCCGGAGCCGATGGCGCGCAGATCGCCGAGCCCGGCCATGCGGGTGAGGACCAGCCCGAAGGGGATCGAGCCGAGCAGGTAGCCGCCGACTGCGGCGAGGATCAGGGCGAGGGCGCTGGTGGTCATGCGGAAGTCTCCGAGCCGATGAAGACGCTGCGGCCGTCGACGACGGCGGGGCCGGCGAGCACCGCGCGCTTCGTCTCCGACGGCCGCGGCCCCGGAAGATGGCGGTGTGCGCAGACTGGCGTCATGGAACGTGCCCGAACTGGCGGGCGCGCGGTTACGGGCGCACCCCGGATGATGCCTCTTTATGGCGGATTCCGGGGCGCGCCGCCACGCTTTTCGGTTTCAGGCGGCGGGGCGTTCGTCGAGGCGGTCGGCGGGAACCCGGGCGGCGGCCAGACGCACCAGTTCGGCGGCGCGGGGGCCGTTCCACTCGGGCAGGCGGGCGTCCTCGCCGAGCATCCGTCGCCACGTCTTCGCCCCCGGGCAGCCGTGGAACAGGCCGAGCGCGTGGCGGGTGAGGCGGGCGAGCGGCACCCCCTCGGCGACCACCCGCGCCGCGAGTTCGGCGAGTCCCTCGACCACCTCGCGCCGGGTCGGCGGGAGGCGAGGGTCGCCGAAGATGCGGCGGTCGGCGGCGGCGAGAATCCAGGGGGTTTCGTAGGCGGCGCGGCCGATCATCACGCCGTCGGTCGGGCCGAGGTGCGCGGCCGCCGCGTCGAGATCGCGGATACCGCCGTTGACGACGATCTCGAGATCCGGAAAGTCCACCTTGAGGCGATGCACCACGTCGTGGCGCAGCGGCGGCACCTCGCGGTTTTCCTTCGGCGAGAGGCCGGAGAGCCAGGCCTTGCGCGCATGCACGACGAAGGTGCGGCACCCCGCGGCGGCGACGGTTTCGACGAACCGGACGAGGTCGGCGTAGCTGTCCGCGTCGTCGACGCCGATACGGTGCTTGACCGTCACCGGCAGGTCGGAGGCTTCGGCCATCGCCGCGACGCACGCGGCGACGAGGTTCGGCTCGGTCATCAGGCACGCGCCGAAACGCCCGGCGGATACCCGGTCGGAGGGGCAGCCGACGTTGAGGTTGACTTCGGCGAAGCCGCGCCCGGCGGCGATCCGCACCGCTTCCGCCAGCAGCGCAGGTTCGCCGCCGCCGAGTTGCAGCGCGAGCGGCGCTTCCGTCGGGTCGAACGCCAGCAGGGTCTCGGGGTTTCCGTGCTTCAGCGCCTGGGCGGTGACCATTTCGGTATAGAGCAGGGTGCGCCGGGTGATCAGGCGCAGGAAGCGGCGGTCCAGGCTGTCGGTCCAGTCCATCATCGGCGCGACGGAGAGGCGGCGGTCGGGGTCTGTCATGGAATACACGCGGGCTCGGCTGCGGAAACGAAGGAGCGCTGGAATAGCAGATCCGTCCGCCGATGTAATCATCGCTGCGGCGGATTTTATCGGAACGATCCGCGCGGGGGCGACGTTGAACAGGCAATCCCGGGAATTCAGGAACGAACCCGCCGCGAGCGCGCCGCGCCGCGGCGTATGCGAACCCAAACCGAGGAGCCTCCGATGGGACTGTTCTCCAAGGACATCAAGAGCATGGAAGACCTGTTCATCCATCAGCTCAAGGACATCTACTACGCCGAGAAGCGCATCCTGAACGGGCTCGAGGAGATGATCTCCAAGGCCTCGACCGCCGAACTGCGTCAAGCGTTCGAGGCCCATCACCGTGAGACCCAGAGTCAGGTACAGCGCGTCGAGCAGGTGTTTCGCCAGTGCGGGGTCGAACCCGATACGGTGAAATGCCCGGCGATCGACGGCATCATCGACGAAGCCGACGACATCGGCAGCGAGGTTGAGGACAAGCGCGTTCTCGACGCCGCCCTGATCGCCGCGGCGCAGGCGGTGGAACACTACGAAATCGCGCGCTACGGCACCTTGGTGGCGTGGGCGAACACCCTCGGCCGCACCGAGTGCGCGAACCTGTTGAGCCAGACTCTTCGGGAGGAGAAGGCGACCGACGAAAAGCTCACCGCGCTCGCGGAAACCTTCGTCAACGTCACCGCGCGCTGACTGCGGAAACTCCCCGGCGGGCGCCGCCGGGGACTCCCGTCCATCGAGCCATGATCGCCCTCACTCCGGACGAACGGGACGGCCTGCTCCGCCTCCTTGCCGCCACCGCGGTGGGGATGGCGATCGGCCTCAATCGCGACCTTCACGGCAAGCCCACCGGCACCCGCACCCTCGGGCTCGTCGGCCTCGGCGCGGCGTTGGTGGCGATCGTGTGCGTGCGGGTGGACGGGATGCGGGAGAACCCCGACGCGCTCAGCCGCGTGATTCAGGGGGTGATCCAGGGCGTTCTCACCGGCATCGGCTTCGTCGGCGCGGGGGTGGTGATCCGCGACCGGCGCAACTTGTCGGTCCACGGCCTCACCACCGCGGCGACGGTGTGGATGACCGCCGCGCTCGGTATCGCCTGCGCGCTCGCGTCGTGGCCGTTCGTCGCCCTCGGCGCGGTCGTGACGCTGGTGCTGCTGGTGCTGGCGAAGCCGCTCGACGCGGTGCTCGACAAACGCGCGCGGCGGCGGAACGGCTACCGCCCGTTGCCGCATGACGAGGTTTCGACCCCGCTCGACGGGCCGCAGTGATTGCGGAACTCCGCCCGGGACGGCGTCGTTGACCTCGCGGATGCCGGGCGGCGCGTGTCAATCGGACGCGACGGTATGGGGAACACGCCGGTTTTTCCGATTTCCCGGCGTGACCGACGAAACGGTAGACGAGCCTCTGTCCCGTCCGTGCCGCCCGGTTTCCTCATCTTTCAGGAGTACGCGACATGTCGAAGACGATGCCGGAGCAGACCCAGGACCGCCAGCCGGGCCACGAGAGCGAGATGCATCCGAAGCCGGAGTACCTCCCGCGCTTCCCCGGCAGCGGCCGGTTGAAGGGCAAGGCGGTGGTGATCTCCGGCGGCGATTCCGGCATCGGCCGCGCGGTGGCGGTGGCGATGGCGCGCGAAGGCGCGGACGTGGCGGTGATCTACCGCGAGGAGCACGAAGACGCCAAGGCGACCGCCGAGCTGATCCGCGCCGAGGGCGGGCGTTCGGTCCTGCGCGCGGGCGACGTCGGCGACAAGGGGTTCTGCGAGGCGGCGATCGCCGACGTGGTCGCCGAATTCGGCCGCCTCGACGTGCTCGTCAACAACGCCGCCGAACAGCACGTCGACAAGATCCTCACCGACATTTCCGAAGAGCAGTTGGTGCGCACCTTCCGCAGCAACGTCTTCGGCGTCTTCTTCCTCACCCAGGCGGCGCTGCCCCACCTCGGACCGGGGTCGGCGATCGTCAACACCACCTCGGTGACCGCCTACAAGGGGTCGGGCGGGCTGATCGACTACGCCGCCACCCGCGGCGCGATCGTCGCCTTCACCCGGTCGCTGTCCGAGCAACTCGTCGACAAGGGGATCCGCGTCAACGCGGTCGCGCCCGGACCGATCTGGACACCGCTGATCCCCGCGTCGTTCGACGCCGGGCGGGTGTCGGAGCACGGGTCCTCCGCACCGATGCAGCGCCCCGGCCAGCCCAACGAGGTGGCGTCGTGCCACGTCTTCCTCGCCAGCGAGGAAGCGTCCTACATGTCCGGTCAGGTGCTCCACCCCAACGGCGGCACGATCGTGCAGTCGTAGTTTCCGCGCTCAGGCCGGATCGACGCGGCAGACGAGGCCGAGTTCGCCCGCGGTGTTGGCGACGGTGTTGAGGCAGGAGTCGGCGCAGTCGGCGGGGATGTGCGCGGAGATCCGCACCGCATAGGCGGCGTGCGCGCCGCGCCCGCTACGCGAGCTGTTGAGGCGGACGATGTTCGCCCCGTATTGCTGGAACACCTCGGCGAGACGCGCCACCAGTCCCGGCCGATCGCCGCCCGAAACCTCGATGCGGTGGGTGATGCGGCCGCTGTCGGCCTTCTCGTCGGCATAGCCGAACGCCCGCACGTTCACGTCGCCGCCGCCGGTTTCCGGGAGTTCGCGCAACGCCGCTTCCACCTCGGCCGCGGCGACGTCGTCGGGCATGTCGCACACCGCGGTGAACTCCGCGCCCGCGCCGAGCACCGCGAAGGCGGCGTCGCCGAGGTTGGCGCCGAGGTCGAACAGACGCTCGGCGATCGCGGACACGAGGCCGGAGCGATCGGGGCAGACCACGGAAACCAGGAACAGCTGACTCATCGGCGCGCACTCCCAAGAGCGTTGCGGAACTCGAAAGTTCGCGCGTTCGCCGCGGAAAATCAACCCGTTCCGAGGGCGTCCTGGCCGAGGCTCGGGCAGGCTGCGAGCCAGCGGGCGAGGTCTTCCGGCGGCGCGATCTCCGCCAGACGGGCGAGGTCGGCGCCTGCCGCCTCGATTTCCGCCGCGTCGCGACCGTGCCGTTCGAGGAGAATCGCGAGCCGCGCGACGTGGACGAAGTCGGCGGTGGTGGGCAGGTTGGGCAGATGCCCCAGGCGCGAGGGGGACGGCCAGCCGATCACGCCTTCCACCACCGCGTCGGGGAATCCCCACAGATGCAGCAGATAACCGCCCGCGAGCGCGTGGTTGAAGCCGAACAGCTTCTCCTCGGCGTCGGTCAGGCCGAGCTGCCCGGCGGAGACGGCGGCGCGTGCGGCGCGGTGGCGGCGCGGATCGTTCATCGCCAGCAGGAGCTGGCCGATGCCGTGGAGCATTCCGGCGAGTTGGGCCTCGTTGACGTGTTCGGTCGGCGCGCGCGCGGCGATCGCGACGTGGCGCGCCACCGCGCCGCATTGCAGGCCTTCGGTCCACAGCGCGTCGACCGGCAGACCGCCGAGATCGACCCCGGCGAGCGAGGCGACCATGCCGTGCGAGATCGCGAGCGCGCGCACGGTTTCGAGGCCGAGCAGGCGAGTGGCGTGGCCGACGTCGGAAATCGTCATCGGCAACCCGAAAATCGGCGAGTTGGCGATCTGCAGCAGCCGTGCCGAGAACGCCACGTCGCGGGCGACGATTGCCGCGACCGCGTCGAGCGGCGCGGCGTCGTTGCGGATCGCCTCCATCAGCCGGACGAAGATGCCCGGCGGGCTCGGCAACGCGCGCAGGCGGCCGATGCGATCGAGGAACTCGGGGGCGTCGAGCAGGGCGCGCAGACGTAGCGCGCGCGAGATCACGTGGTCGAGGCGCTCGGCGCTGCACGGCTTGGCCAGGAACTGCGGCGCCGGTCCGATCGCCCGCAACAGGGTTTCCCGTTCGGTCTGGCCGGAGAGGATGATGCGCATGGTGTGCGGCCACAGCGCGGCGACCCGATCGAGGAACTGCACGCCGTCCATCCCCGGCATCCTGAGGTCGCTCACCACCACTTCGGCGGGGTCGCGGGTCATTTCGGCGAAGGCGGCTTCGGCGCCGCCGACGAAGCGCATCGTCCACGCGTCGGCGCGGCGGTGGAGGGCGCGGCGCAGGCCCTGCAGGACCATCGGATCGTCGTCGACGAAGAGAATGCTGGTGACGAGGGTCATCGCGCGGGCTCCTCAGACGTTTCGACCGGACGGTAGGGCAGGGTGACGGTGAAGCGGGTGAACGCGCCCGGCGCGCTCTCGCAGACGATCGCGCCGCCGTGGCCGCGCGCGACGATCGCCTGCGCGATCGCAAGGCCCTGGCCGCTGCCGCCGCCCGGTGCGCGGGTGGTGTAGAACGGGTCGAAGATCCGGCCGATGTGTGCTTCGGGGATGCCGACGCCGTTGTCCTCGATGCGGATCTCGGCATGGCTGCCGCAGTCGCGGGTGCGGATGTCGATGCGGCCGGGGCGTCCGGCGTCGACGATCGCCTGGACCGCGTTGACGAGGATGTTGAGCAGCGCCTGGCCGAGCTGGTCGGCGTGGGCGAGGATCAGCGGCAGGGTCGGGTCGAGGTCGAGATCGAGCTCGGCGATGGGCTTCCAGCGCGTGCGCGAGAGCAGCGCGGTGTCGCGGATCAGGGCGTTGACGTCGGTGGGGCCCGCGTCGGGCGCGCCGGGGCTGGCGAAGGTCTTGATCGCGGCGACGATGCGGCTGACGGTTTCGATGCCCGCCCGCGCCTGGGTCGCGGCGTCGGTGCATTCGCGCCGCAGGAACGGCAGGTCGATGCGCGCTTCCGCGTCGGAGAGGGCCCGGCGCGCGGAGTCCGGAAGGCCCGCGCCGTCGAGGGCGGCGCGGTAGGCGCCGATCAGGCCGATGAGGTCCGCGGCGGCGCTTTCGAGGAACGCGAGATTGTCGCTCACGTACTGGATCGGCGAGCCGATCTCGTGGGCGATCCCGGCGGCGAGGGTACCGATGGCTTCGAGCTTCTGCTGCTCGCGCTGCGCCGCCTGCTGGCGCGCGCGGGCGGCCTCGGCGAGCTTTCGCGCGGTGATAGTCTCGGCGAAGATCAGCACGCCACCGATCTCGCCGTCGTCGCGCCGCCACGGCAGCGCCTGGGTGCGCAGCCATTCGGTGGTGCCGCTGTCGGGGCGGACGTAGGTGATCTCCACCGGCGGCGTCGCCTCCCCCGTGAGCGCGAGGGCGTGGCGGGCGCGCGCGTCTTCCGACGGCGCCACCAGCTCGTAATGGCTGCGTCCGTCGAGGTCGTCGGGGAGGAAGTCGAAATCCTGCCGCCACTTGCGGCTGGCGATGAGGTAGCGCATGTCGCGATCGAACATCGCCACCGCCAGCGGCACGTGGTCGATGAAGCGTCGCAGCAGGGTTTCCGAGCGCAGCAGCCGGTCGTGCGAGGCGGCGAGGGTGTGGGCGAATTGCGACAGGCCGCTGATGTCGGCGGCGAACATCGTCACGCCGTCGCCGTCGGCGCGATAGCTCCATTGCAGCACGGTATCGGAGTCGTAGGCGCGGGTGCAGGCGGCGACGGCGGTCTCGGGGGTTTTGCGCGCCTCGGCGACATAGGTCTCGTGATAGAGCGGCAGCAGGGTTTCGATCCCGCCGTCGAGACGTTCGGCAAGCGCCACCGCGGTGGGGTTGGCGTATCGGATTCCACCGTCGCCGCCGATCAGCAGGGCGGGAAACGGGAACTGGTCGAACGCGTCGTTGCTGCGTCCGGATCTCCCGGCGCGCGCGTTCCCGGCGGCTTCCGTCTGCATCATCGCCTCTGTTTCGTTGTAGATCCCCCGTCAAGATGCATTTGGAGTGCCATTAGGCATTGTAAAGCAACGGTCATTCAAATTCCAACGGGATAACCGCGGTGCGGCGCGGCGCTCGGCGCGCCGACGGCGCAAAACAGTGGCGCGTCGGGCCGGTCTGATGCATTTTGCTTTGCAGAATGCGAATTCTCGCAGTCCGGTGGAGTAGGTGCCGATGCGGCTGGAACGCCTCGCGTATGTCGACGACGATCCCGACATCCGCGAAATCGCGCGTTTCGCCCTGGTCGAGCTCGGCGGCCTCGACGTCCGGTGCTGGAGCGGCGGCGCGGCCTTTCTGGCTGCGGCGCACGACGCGTGGATGCCGCAGATGGTGCTGCTCGATCTCGGCATGCCCGGACTCTCGGGCGCGGAGGTGGTCGCGGCGATGCGGCGCGATCCGACGCTGCGGACGGTGCCGGTGCTGGTGCTCACCGCCGTTCCGGATCCCGCGCGCGCGGTGGAGGGACTCGGAGGGGTGGCGGGATGGCTCGCCAAGCCGTTCGATCCGCTTCGTCTCGCCGCCGCGGTGCGCGCCGTTTGGGTGGGGCGAGAAGCGCAATAGGAGATTCCGGGGGGAAGCATGGGGCTCGATGCGGTGGTGGAAGGATACGTTGCGGCGATGCGGCCGAAAGGCGAGGCATTCGCCGAGGCGCTGAAGGCGTGGTGCGCCGCGCCCGCCGCCGCGCGCGACGGCCTCGTCTTCGACGTCCACAAGTTCGCGGGTTCGGCGGGTTCGGCCGGGTTCGCGCGGCTCTCGGCGGTGGCGACGCTGATCGAGATCTCCCTGCGGGCGCTCCCCGCGGGTGCGCCCGACCCTCGCGACGTCGCGCTGATCGGCTGTTTGTGCGAGGACTTTGCCGAGGAGGTCGCGGCCCTCGTACCGGCCCGCTCGGCGTTGCTGACGGGTGACGAAACGCCGGTCCACGCGCCGTTTTCGGCCCCCGCGCGGGTGATCCTCGCCGGATTGCCGACGGCGGCGGCGGCGGTGCTGACCTATCTGATCGAGCAACGGCTCGGGTTCGCCTTCCCGCTCGCCGATCCCGCCGCGCTCGCCGACGTGCCGCCCGGCCGCGCACCGGATCTCGCGGTGGTCGGCGCCCCGGTGGAAGGCGTGGGATTCCCGGTCGTGGTGTTCGCGCCCGCGCGGCTCTCCGCCCTCACCGCCGCCTGGCCGATGGGGTGAGGCGATGCGCGCACAGCTCACGATTCCCGATTTCGCATCCCCGGCGGCGGAGTCCGACCGGCGTTCGGTGGCGGTGGTCGGCGGCGACGTCGGCGCGGCGGTGGTCGCCTCGGCGCTGCTGCGGCGCGGTCACCGCGTCGTCTGGTATCGCGGCGATCAGTCCAACCCGCACGCCGCCGGCGGCACGATCCGCGATTTCTTCATCGATCCGGTGGCGCTGCCGGGTTACGTCCTCGGCCTGCCCGGCCTGATGCTCGGCAACGCGGTGCGCGGCGGGCTTCAGGCGGTGGCGTCGCCGGAGTTCCTCGCCTGGGTGCTGCGGGCGGTGGCGTCGAGCCGTCCGCGCGCGGTCGAGGCGACCGCCGCCGACCGCGCCTGGTTGCTCGCCGCGGCGGCGCCCGCCTATCGGGCGCTGACGGCGGCGGCAGGCTATCGCCTCGACCATGCCGACGTCGTCACCGTCTATCGCGACGCGCGCGCCTACGCTTCCGGTTGGGCGGCGCACGACGTTCGCCGCCGTCACGGCTGCGCGGTCGAGGATCTCGGCTTCGACGATCTGGCGCAGATGTTTCCGCACCTGTCGCCGCGCTATGCGCGCGGTTGCCGCGTCGCCCGCGCGACGGTGGTGGTGAACTCGGAGAGCTTCGTCGAAGCCCTCAAGGCGGATCTCGAACGTCGCGCCCAGGTCAAGCGCCACTGGCCCGACGCCGTCCGGCCGGGGGCGGGCGAGGTCGAAATCGCCGATCTCGGCGAGGTGCGGCGGTTCGACTGGGTGGTGCGCTGCGAGGACGGCGGACCGGCGGCGATCTGGCCGCGCGGCCGCGGCGGCCGCGACATGCTCGACTGCTGCCTGCCGTATCGCGAGCGGGCGCTGGTGCGGGAACTGGCGCTGGAGCCGGACGTGCCGCCGCCCGCCCGCATGGTGCTGGTGGACGGCGCCTCGGGCGCATGGCTCGAATACGATGCGGACCGCATCGTTGCGGCGGGCGCGCACCGTCTCGGCGGCGCACCTGAGGACGAACTCGGCTATCTGATCGCCGCCGCCTATGCCCGCATCTGGCGCGATCTCGCCGCGCGCGGCTGGCGCGACGAAGGCGGTCGCGTGGCCAACGCGCGCGGGTGGCTCGCGCCGGATTCCCGGCCGATGCTCGGCGATTGCGGCGGGCGGATCTTGATGTCGGCGGGCTACGGGCCGCTCAACTGGACCCTCGCGGCGGCGGCGGGCGCGGCGCTCGCCGCCCTGGTGGAAGAGAACGCGGCGGAAACGGAGAAACTCTCCCCGTTTTCGCCGCGCCGCTTCGATTAGTTCGGGTCACTCGGCGGAGGACGTAACTTCCACCGCCTGGGCCGGGGGCATCGCGGTCATCGCCGCGAACGAGAGCGCCCGGCGCGGCGCGACGCGGACGTTCAGGACCGGCTTCCCGGTGAGGAAGGCACGGACGTCGTCGGCGAGCCTCTCCGCCGCCTCGGGCTCCATCATCGCGCCCGCCTGCATCCGCACCATCGCCGACCACTCCTGGGCGAGGGCGTCGGCGGACACGCCGTTCTGCGCGGCCAACGCGGCGACCAGTTTCTTGAGGCCGCCGAGATCCTGCGCCCGCAGGGAGACCGGCGTCGGAACCGCGTTGATCGCCGCCGCGACCAGTTGCATCTGGGCGGCTTGCGGGCGTTCGACGTCGGCGAGACCGATTTTCGGCAGGTGCAGGTTGTCGACTCCGGCGGACAGCGAGACCGCGAGCAGGCCTTCGGTGGTCGAGGTCAGCGGCGAGAGACGGAGGGTTCCGGCATCCGGCGCGTAATGCAGGCCGAAATTCATGGACTGGTCGATCTCCCGAATCCCCGCTTCCTCCAACAGCGCGCGTCCGTCGTCGACCGTGGAAAGGCCGAGCTTCAGATGGTCGACGTGGAAGGCGAGGTCCGTGAGGATGCCGTCCCGCCAGTTCAATTCGTCCACGCTCGCGGTGTCGAGCCGGACAGGCTCCGCCACCCCCGGGATCGACAGGTCGAGGCCTTCGATCGCGAACCCGGCGAGGGCCCGTCCGCCATCCGCGAGGATCGGAAGCAGGGCCTGCGCGGTCTCCGGCGTCATCTGCTGCGTCGTCGCCTCGATCATCCGGGCGAACGCGTCGGAGGGCCGCAGGCGCACGGATGCCGAGCGGATCTCGACGCTCAGGCCGCTGGAGGTCGAGAGCCCGATGCCCTTGAAGAAGGCGCGGCGAAGGCCGCCGTCGACGGGTTCGAGGCCTCCTTCGGCGGCGGTGAAGTCGATCTGCTGCTCTTCGTCGTCGGAGACCGTGCCGGAGACGATGAAGTGCGCCGCGATCCCGCGGTTCTCGATTTTGTCGAACCAGGTGAAGGGATCGGTCAGGCGGCCTTCGGTCTTGAGGGCCGCGAGGTCGAAGCCGTCGATCCGCTCGTGCGCGATGGTGATCACGCTCTCCATCCGGGCGTCCCGGCCGTCGGTGGGCACCGCGGTTCGGGAGCCGAGTTTCGCGTTTTCGAACTCCATGTCGATGCGATTGCCGCGCCCCTTGGAGATTCGGGTGCTGGCGATGACGGAATCGACGGATTGCTCGCCTGCGGATACGTTGACCGCGCCTTTCTGACGCAGGTCGTAGAGCGTCACCGCGAGCGAGAAGACGTGCGTCTCCAGGCGTTCGTAAGTCACCGGCGGCAGCCTCCGCGCCGCGTAAAACGCGTTGATCTGCTGCAGACCGGCGTCGGCGGCGGCGCGCAACTCCCGGTCGACGTACCAATATCCGCCCGCGGCCAAGGCGCCGGCCGCAACCGCGCCCAGCGCCGCCATCCACTTGCGATTCATGAATTTCCCCTGTTTTCGCGTCGTCGAAGGCGGCTACGCTAGCACGGGCGGTCGCGGTGCAGCAGAAGAAAGAGGCAGAAAAAACGCGATGTGTCGGATGCGGCGCCGGTTCAGTCGGTCTTGCGCGCGCAGTCTGCGCACACGCCCATGATCTCGACCAGCGGATAGGCGACGCGGAAATTCGCCGACTTCGCTCCCTCGGCGATCGCCTTGTCGATCGCGGGGTCGGAGATTTCCGTCACCGAACCGCATGTCTGGCAGATCAGGAACTGCGCGGCATGGGGATCCTCGGGCGTCACGCACGCCATGTAGGCGTTGATCGTGGCGAGCCGGTGGACGAAGCGCTGTTCGATGAGGAAGTCGAGCACCCGGTATACCGAGATCGGCGCGGCGATCTTGCCGTGGTCGCGCAGGCGTTCGAGAATGTCGTAGGCGCCGATCGGCTTGCCGGCGCGGAGGATGATCTCGAACACGCGACGACGCAGCGGCGTGAAGCGCACGCCGGTCTTCTGAAAGAAGGCGTCGGCGGCGGCGAGTGCTGCGTCGGGGTCCGACGCGAAATCGTGCGTATGATGTGCGAACACGGACATCACGCGGCTGTCCTTACGATTGTGAAGCTACGGAAAACGGGTGCGGGCCGAGCTGGACCCCCGCGCTTCGTTCGGCCATGGCCCTTGAAATCGCCGCCGAAACGGCTCTTGTAAGAAGTTCCCGATCGGCCGGCCCGCCGCTTGATCGCGGTCTGTGGCCCTGCCTGGAGCGGACTGTACCCCGAGGAGAACGACGATGCAACGACGCGACGCATTTCCCGCCGCTCTGGCATTTCTGCTCGCCGCCCACCCGGCGGCGGCGGCCGCGCCCAAGGTGGCTGCCAGCATCGCTCCGCTCGCCGGGATCGCCGCCGCGGTGCTGGGCGAGGACGGGCCTCCGGCGCTGCTGCTGCCGTCCGACCGGTCGCCGCATCGCGGGGCGTTGCAGGCATCGCAGACGCGCGTTCTCGCGGATGCCGACGTGGTGCTGTGGATCGGGCCGGATCTCGAACGCGGGATCGGCGCCGCCCTCGATGCGATGCCTCCCACCTGGGTCGCCGAGCACACGCTGCGGGCCGAGGCGGCGCAGGGGATGCGGCATCGGCCGCTCCGGCGGTTCGCGGGGGACGCGGAACCGGCCGAAGGGCGGACGGGCGGAGACGATCCGCATCTGTGGCTGGATCCCGGCAACGCCGCGGCGATCGCCCGCGCCCTCGCCGAGCGGCTGGCGATCCTGGAACCGCCGCGTGCCGCCGTCTACCGCGCCAACGCCGAGCGTTTCGCCGGGTCGATGACGGCGCTCGAGGCCGATCTCGCGGAAAGTCTCGCACCGGTGCGCGGGCGGCGGTTCGTGGTGTTCCACGATGCCTATCGCTACTTCGAAACGGCGTTCGGGCTCGAAGCGGTGGCGGCGCTGGCCGACGAACCCGGCGAGCCGATCGGCGGGCGCCGTCTCGCCGAGGTACGGGCGCGTGCCGAAGCCGACGGCGCGGTGTGCGTGTTCGCCGACGCGCAGGCGCCGGAAGGGGCCGTGACGGGAATCGCGCGCGATCTCGGTCTCAAACCCGGGGTGCTCGATCCGCTCGGCGCCGGGCTGGAGCCGGGCGTGGATTCCTACGCGATTTTGCTCAAGCGCTTGGCCGAGGCGTTTCGCGGCTGTCTTGCGCGCTGATCTCCGCTCAATTCGCGGCGGATCGGGCGCTCGCCAGAATCGTCCGAACGGAAGAAAATAAATTCAGAGACTTAGAGTAAAGATCTTCGAGTTCTTCCGGAAGATCCGGGACGATCTCCGGGGCGTCCGCATCGCTCGCGCCGATGTTCTGGCAAAGACCCGATGCCTCCTCCAGCAGGGTGTCGAGCGGCACCTCGGAATTGTTCACCGCCTTGTTGAGCAACAACCACGACATCGTCTCCGCGAGCAGGGCGGTGAGGCGAGAGGCTTCGCGCGTGGCGGTGAGCTTGGCGATCGGATCGTTGGGCTCGGTCTGTCCGCGGGCGAGGTTGCGCTGCAGATAGTCGCGGGTCTCGGTCAGCAAGGCGATGTTGGTGGCGAACACCGTATCGAATGTTTTGGTTTCCACCCAGTCGGCGGCCATGAATTCTGCTCCGTGTGGTCAGGGTTTGCCGTCGGTTCGCGTGTACGGCTATGCTGATCTCGGATTTCCGAGCGAATTTCAATGTGAGCCCTCGGGGAGGAGATGACAAGGAATTCGCGAATTCTCGCCGATGCGTTGCACGCGGAAGGTATCGCTGCGATCGTGCGTGGAGACCGCGCGACGGCGCTTGCCCGCTGGATCGAGGCGCTCGGCATCGACCCCGCACACGCCGACGCGGCGGTGAACGCCACCCTCGCGGCGCTCCAGCTCGGACGCTGGGCGGAGGCGGAGGCGCTCGCCGCGGCGGCGATCGCGCGCGGGCATCCGGACCCCCGGCTGCGGCTCTGGCGCGGGCACGCGCGGGTAGGAGAGGGGCGCGCCGCCGCTGCCGCGGACGCGTATCGCGAGGCGCTAGACGCCGATCCGGGGCAGCCCGAGGCGTGGTACGCCCTTGGGCTGGTGCTGCGCGATCTCGACCGGCGCGAGGCGGCGCGAGCGGCGTTCGGCCGCGTTCTCGAACTCGTTCCCGACCACGCCGAGGCGGCGTTCGAGGCGGCGCAGCTCGACCTTGCGGCCGGACGCTGGGCGCAGGGTTTCGCGCTCTGGCAGGCGCGGCTGCGGCGCAGCCAGCCGCTGCTGCCGGAGAGGCTCGAAGGCGATCCCTGGGACGGTGCGCCCGCACCCGGGGCGACGCTGCTGCTGCAGGCGGAGCAGGGGGTCGGCGACACCCTTCAATTCCTGCGTTACGCCGGGCTCGCGGCGGCGCGGGTCGGTCGCGTCGTGGTGCGCGCCCACGCGCCGCTCGCGCCGCTCCTCGGTCGCCCCGGCCTGCCGTGGCGGGCCGCGAGGTTCGGCGAGACGGTCGCCGCCGACCTGCATGCGCCGCTGCTCGACCTGCCGCGGCTGCTCGGCTGCGCCGATCCCTGCGCCGACCGCGCCGCATGGCTGGCGGCGGAACCGCCGGTGCGGCGCGGCAACGTCGTCGCGCTGGTGTGGGCGGGCAACCCCGAACACCACAACGACGCCCGCCGTAGCGCCGGGTTCGATGCGGTTCTGCCCCTACGGGCGGTGCCCGGCGTCGAATTCCGCCATTTCCAGTTCGGAGCGGGGGCGGAAACCGCGGCCTGGCCCGAACTCATCGACGCCACCGCCGGAATTTCCGATTTCGATCGCAGCGCCGCCGCGTTGGCCGCCTGCGACCTAGTGATCGCGGTCGACACCGCGATCGTCCATCTCGCGGGTGCGCTCGGCCTGCCCGCCTGGGTGCTGACGCCCGCGGTGGCCGATTGGCGCTGGGGAGCGGAAGGGACGGCGAGCCCCTGGTATCCGCTGGCGCGGGTGTTTCGGCAGAGCGTGGCGGGCGACTGGAGCGGTCCGGTCGCGGCGGTCGCGGCGGCGCTGGCGGCGTGGCGGAAGCAATCGGCGATGGAGTCGGCGCGGCAGGGAGAGTAAAGTCGCGCGCGGAAGATGAAACGAATGCAACCGAGCGGAGGGATGCGATGAGAATGCGGAACGTCCTGGGTTCGGCGGTCGTCGCGGCGCTGGCCGCTGCCGCTGCCGCTCCGGCCGGCGCGGCGGAAGAGCGCCTGTGGGGCGGCGAGACCCTCGAGGCGCGGGTGCTCACGGTCTATGCCGACGGTTTCGCGCAGATCGAGGAGACCCGTATCGGCGACGTGCCCAAGGGCACGCTGCGCCTCCGGATCGGCGACGTCGCATCGGGAATCGTTCCGGAATCCGCGATCCTGCGCGGCGATCGCGTGGCGGTGAAGGACATGTCGATCCGCCCGTCGCTGATCGATCCGCACGCGCTGATGGTCGGCGCCCTCGGCAAGACCGTCAAGGCGGTGCGCACCGATCCGCGCACCGGCGAGGACAAGAGCGAGAACGCCACCCTGCTGGTGATCGACCCGCGACCGATCCTGCGCATCGGCGACCGTATCGAGGTCAACTATCCCGGGCGCGTGGTTCTGCCCGCGACGCCGGACACGCCGATGCCGGGCTCGGCGCAGCTCGATTTCGGGCTCGAAAGCGGCGTTGCGGGCAAGCGGCCGCTGACGCTGCAGTATCTCCTGCCGGGCATGCGCTGGCAGGCCGACTACGCCGCTCTTTACGACGAGGCGAAGGGACAGATTACCCTCAACGGCTGGATCGGCGTCTCCAACGGCAGCGACGACAGTTTCCGCGACGTCCGGCTGCGCGTCGTCGCCGGCAACGTCGCGCGCGTCACCGATCCGGGCGACGTCGTCGCCTTCCGCGCCAAGGCGGCGATGGTCGACGAGGCGATGCGGCCGCAGGCGATCACCGGCTATCGCCTCTACCCGGTGTCGAAGTCGGTCTCGATCGAGGCGGGCGAGCGCAAGCAGGTGGCGTTTCTCGACCGCGCCGCGATTCCGGTGAAGCGCAGCTACCGCGTCGTCGATCCGGTCGGGGTGTTCCGCTCCGCTCCCGCCTATTGGCCGCGCCGCGGCGCGTTCCTGCGCCTCGCGTTCGACAATCTCGCCGCGGGGACCGATCCGACGCCGCCGATGCCCGCCGGAGTGATGCGGGTGATGGCCTATCGCCCCACCGAGGCCGACCTGTTCCTCGGCGAGGACCGCATCGACCACACGCCCGAAGGTGGCGAGGTGGTGGCACAGCTCGGCCGCGTCGTCGACGTCGGCTACGAAGCGAGCCGCCTCGAATACCGGGATCTTTCGCGCAACGCCAGCGAGCAGCGCTTCAGCATCACCCTGTTCAACGACGGCGAACGCCCGGCGGAAATCGAGGTCGCGCAGACTTTCCCCGGGCAGTGGACGATCTTCGAAGAAGATGCGACCCATTCCAACCGCGATTCCCAGACGGCGGTCTGGAAGGCGGTCGTCGAACCCAAGCAGCGCACGTCGATTACGTTCTGGGTGCGCATCACGACCGGAAGTTAACGCCGTGCCGTTGCGCGAGAAATCTCCTGTCGGCGCGCGCCGAGGTGCAGGTATAGCGGATGGACTTCGGCCGGGGGTTGGAGTATTTCTTTATCCGGGGGAGTCATCTCGGAAGGTGGGGAAATTGGAAGACAAAAACGCAATGGCTTGGACCGATGAGATGGTCGCCGAGTTGGCGCGCCTGTGGGAGCAGGGGCTTTCGACCGGCGAGATCGGCAAGCATCTGGGGGTGTCGAAAAACGCCGTCGTCGGCAAAGCGCACCGTTTGGGATTGACGGGACGTCCTTCGCCGATCAAGCGCACCGCGCCGAAGCCGAAGGCCGAGAAGCAGGCGTCTCTGGTCGATCTCGGCCCGAACTGCTGCCGCTGGCCGATCGGCGACCCGCGCGACCCGGGCTTCCACTTCTGCGGCAAGAAGGCGCTGCCGGGCAAGCCGTATTGCCCCGAGCACGCGGGCGTCGCCTACGTCAATACCGGAAAGAAGACCGAGCCTTCGGTCGACTGAACCCCGTCACCGACCGGCGCGCCCAAGCCTCAGTGCGGCGAGGGCGCCCGTCGCCGCGAGCGCGGCCATGGCGAGGAAGCCGCGGCCGTCGAAGCTCGCGTACAGCCAGCCGGAGGCGATCGTCGCGAGGCCGATCGTCACGCCGCCGCTCATCGCCGCATAGAAGCTCTGCGCGCGTCCCGAGAGCGCGGGCGCGATCCGCCGCGCGATGAAGTGCATCGCGCCGAGATGGGTCGCGCCGAAGCTGAGTCCGTGCAGGCATTGCAGCGGCACCAGCGACCAGGGGGATGCGACCCACGGCATCGCGCCCCAACGCACCAGCGCGCCGAGCGCGCCGAGGGCGATCAGCCGCTCCGGTCCCAGCCGCCGCACCAGTCCGCCGCTCCACCCGAACAGCGCCACCTCGGCGATCACGCCGATCCCCCAGAGCGCGCCGATCCAGGCGTTGCCGATGCCCGCGCGCTGCCAGTGCAGGGTGCCGAAGCCGTAATACATCGCGTGGCTGGCGCCGACCGTCGCGGTTGCCGCCAGGAACAGCCAGTAGCGCCGGTCGCGCAGCAGGTCGCCCCACCCCGGCCGCGGTCCTTCGGGTGGAACGTCGAGGACCGGCGCATCGGGAAGCACGAGGATCGCCGCGCACAGCGGCGCGAGCGCGGCGGCGGGCAGCCAGACGATCGCGTCGCGGCCGAGCACGTCGAGCAGACCGCCCGCCGCGCCCGCCATGCCGATGAACGACAGCGAACCCCACATCCGCAGCCGCCCGTAATCGAAGCCGTGGACGACGACGTGGCGCATCGTCAGGTTGTCGCCCACCGGCATGATCGCGGCGAACAGCGCGCCCAGGACCACCGACAGCGCCAGCATCGGCCCGAACCCGTGGACGAACGGAAAGGCGAGGGTGGCGGCGAGGGAGCCGACGGCGAGCGCGAACAGGATCGGGCGGCGTCTGCCGGTGCGGTCGACGAGGCCGCCGACGATCGGGTTGAAGCCGACCTTCACCCACATCTGCGCCGCCACCAGGATACCGATCTCGGTGGCGCCGAGATCGCGACTCTTCAACCACACCGGCCAGTAGGGCAGTTGGAAGCCGACCACCGCGAACAGCGTCGCGTAGAACGCGGCGAATCGCCAGGCGGCGGGGCGCGCGCTCATGGCGCGAGGGGCAGGACCCGCACGCCCCGCCCGCAGGCGACGAACCACGGGTTGGCGAGGCCGGGCTTGCCGTACACGAGGTCGCGCCCGGTCTCGGCGTCGACGACGCGGCCGCCCGCTGCCTTGAGCACCGCGTGAGCGGCGGCGGTGTCCCACTCCATGGTCGGGCCGAGGCGGGGGTAGACGTCGGCCTCGGCGGCCGCGAGCAGGCAGAATTTCAGCGACGACCCGGCGGCGGTGGCTTCCGTCACCGCATAGCGGGCGAGATATTGCCGGGTGCGGGAGTTGAGGTGCGAGCGCGAATGCACCGCCACCAACGCGGCGTTGTCCGCCGTGCGGCAGGAGAGCGCGCGCGCCGGACCGGCGGCGTCGGCGGCGAAGGGCGGCGTTTCCTCGACCGCGTCGCCGGCCTCCCGCACCCATTGCAGGCGGTCGAGGGCGGGGGCGTAGACCGCGCCGAGCAGCGGCGCGTGATCGACGATCAGGGCGATGTTGACGGTGTAATGGCCGCTGCCGGAGATGAACTCGCGGGTGCCGTCGAGCGGATCGACGAGGAAGAACGGCGCGCTCCAGTCCGACGGCGTATCGCCGCCGACCTCTTCGCTTACCACCGGAATCTCCGGAAAGCTCTGCCGCAGGCCGGATACGATCAGCGCGTTGGCGGCGAGGTCGGCGGCGCTCACCGGCGTGCCGTCGCTCTTGCCGCGCACGTCGAGGTCGGGGGAGCGGAAGTAGGCGAGGGTTTCGATCCCCGCCCGCACCGCGAGATCGCGCATGCGGCGGCCGATGGCGCGCTGGTCGTGACTGTCGAAGCTCATTCGGGAACGTCCGTCCGGTTGCGGGCCGCATTATGGCGGTGCGGCGCGGGCGTGGCAATCGCATGGACAAGCGCGGCGCCGCCCGTTATGCGTATGCGCATGTCTTTGCCCGAACTCGCCACCCTGTTGCTGCCGTTCGCGAACGGCACACTCGGCCTCCCCGCGGCGGGCCGCGCGCTGTTCCTGCGCGCCGCGCCCGCACCCGAGCTCGCGCCGCTGGCCGGAAGGTTGGCGTGCGTGCAGGGATTCCGACCCGGCTTCGCGGCACTCGAAAGCGCGGGATTCGCGGTTGCGCCGGAAGCGGCGGGGGAAGGCTACGACCTCGCGCTGGTGCTGCTGTCGAAGCACAAGGCGGCGGCGTTCGGCGATCTCGCCGACGCGCTGCGCCGTCTCGGGCCGGGTGGCGTTCTGGTCGCCGCCGGGCGGAGCGATGCAGGCGCGCAGACGGTCCTGAAGGGGCTCCGCGCCGCGTGCGGCGGGGCCGCCGAACTCTCGAAACACCATTGCCGCGTCGCTTGGCTCGCACGCCCGGCGACGTTGCCGCCCGAGGTCGAGGCCTGGCGCGCCGCCGCTGCGCCGCGCCGCATCGCGGCCACCGGCGCGGTGGCCGCGCCCGGCGTGTTCGGGTGGGACAAGATCGACGCCGGGTCGGCGCTGCTGGCGGAAACCCTCGATACCCGGATCCAGGGGCGGGTGGCCGATTTCGGCGCGGGTTGGGGGTATCTTTCCCGCGAAATTCTCGGCCGTTGCCCGGGCGTGACCGCCCTCGATCTCGTCGAGGCCGAGCACGCCGCGCTCGAAGCCGCGCGACTCAACCTGCCGCCGCGCGACGGCTTGGACCTCGGCTTCCTCTGGCGCGACGCCGCCGCCGAGCCTCTCGGTCCCTACGACTGGGTGGTCAGCAATCCGCCGTTCCACGCGGGCAAGGGCGGCGATCCGGAGATCGGCCGCGCCTTCATCCGCGCCGCGCGCCGCGCCCTGCGGCCGCGCGGACGGCTGCTGATGGTGGCGAACCGGCATCTCCCATACGAGGCGACCCTGACGCAGGCGTTCCGCGCCGTGCGCACGGTTGCCGAAACCCCCGGATTCAAAGTGATCGAGGCGGAGCTATGAACGACATGTCGGAGAACTGGCCGGAATTCATCAAGACCCACTTCACCAAGGACGTGCCGTTCCTGAAGCACATGGAGATCAGCGTCGACGCCACCGGCCCCGGGCGCGCGGCGATCAGCCTGCCGCTCCGCCCCGAGTACGCCAATTCCTACGGCATCGCCCACGGCGGCATCGCCGCGCTGCTGGTGGATACCGCAGCCGGCGTTGCGCTGCGAACCCTGAAGCTCACCATCGTTACCGTGGAGTTAGGGGTGTCGTATTTCGCGCCGCTGCCGCTCGAAGGCCGGGTGCGTGCCGAGGCGACGATGGTGCATCGTGGACGCCGCATCCTTCATGCCGAGATCGCGGTCCTCGCGCCCGACGGTAGCCTCGCGGCGATGGGGCGGGCGATCTATGCCGTCACCGGCGAGGACACCGGCGACTATCGGAAGGGGTGATCCGTCAGTCCGCCGCGCGGAGGTGCTGAGAACGGTAGGCGAGCGGCAGGTCGAGGCGCGCCACCGCATCCACCACCTGGCCGAGAACCTCGGATAGCCGCGTCAGGGTCGGCAGCGGCGCGAGCTGCTGTTCGTCCATGTAGAGCGCGCGGGCCATCTCGATCTGCAACGTGTGCACGCCGATGGCGGGGCGGCCGTAGTGGCGGGTGGTGTAGCCCCCGGCGTAGGGCCGGTTGCGCTCGACCTTGAGACCCGCGGCGGAGAACACCTTGGCGGCGGTCTCGGCCACGGCGGGGGCGCAGGTCGCGCCGAAGCCGTCGCCGAGGACGATATCGGGGCGGACGTTGACGAGGGCGCTGCCCTGCGTCGGCATCGAGTGGCAATCGAGCAGGATGCAGATGCCGAAGCGCAGGCGGGTCTCGCGCACCAGCGCTTCCAGGGCGGCATGATACGGATAATAGAGTTCGTCGATGCGGTGCTGGACGTCGGAGAACGAGATCCGGCCCGCGTAGATCGGCTGATCGTGCCCCACCACGCGCGGGATCGTGCCGAGGCCGATCGCGGCGCGCGGCGAGATGGTGTTGACGAACGGCGGCAGCGGCCCGTCGAACATCTCGGGATCGAGTTCGTAGGCCTCGCGGTTGACGTCGAGATAGGCGCGCGGGAACAGGGCCTTGATCAGCGGCGCGCCGCGCGGCGGCCCGATCGCGGCGATGCGGTCGACGAACGCGTCCTCGGAACGGCGGATCGCCACCGGCCCGAGCCGCGACGCGGCGAGGAACTCCTCCGGATAGTTGCAGCCGCTATGGGGCGACGCCAGAACCACCGGCATCGCCTGAACGTCCGGGTGGACGATTTCGAGAATTCCGGGAATGCGTTCCGACCAGGTGGCGTCGGCCACTGCGTATCCTTCCTCTGCCGCGATCGTGTCGAGTGTAGCAAATGCGATGCCGGATGCCGATCCCCGGGAGAAGTGAGATGGGGAGAAATTTGGCCTTGCCAACCCGTCCGGGAATGGTTAAAAGCTCCTCCTCCGGCGAACGCCGGACCGGCCGCAAGGCCGACGGGCGGTTAGCTCAGCGGGAGAGCACTACGTTGACATCGTAGGGGTCACAAGTTCGATCCTTGTACCGCCCACCATCGAAGCCCCAAGGGAAACCTTGGGGCTTCGTCCGTTTCCGGCCTCACTTCATCGCGTGCGGCAGCGCCATGGTGATGGCGGGGAAATAGGTGATGGTGAGCTGCACCGCGATCAGCACCGCGAGGAACGGCAGGATCGCCCGGGAGAGGCGGGTGATCGGCACCTTGGCGATGCCGGAGGCGATGAACAGGTCGACGCCGACCGGCGGCGTGAGGCAGCCGATCGCGAGATTGGCGGTCATGATCACGCCGAAGAACACCGGATCGATGCCGAGGCGGGTGACGATCGGCACCAGGATCGGCGCGAGGATGGTGATCGCCGCCGAGGCGTTGAGAATGCACCCCACCGCGAACAGCAGCACGTTGATCAGCATCAGGAACACGATCGGATCGCTGGTGAGGCTGATGAAGTAGGCGGCGAGCTGGGAGGGGAATTGTTCGCGGGTGATCACCCAGCTGAACAGTCCGGCGGCGTTCATGATGAACATCACCACCGCGGTGCCGGTGACGGTGGTTTCGAAGATCTTCGGCAGGTGCGAGATCTTGAGGTCGCGATAGACCGCAAAGCCGACGAAGAAGCCGTAGAACACCGCCACCACCGCCGCCTCGGTGGCGGTGAAGACGCCGCCGTAGATGCCGCCGAGAATGATCACCGGCATCAACAGTCCCCAGATCGCCTCGCGGAAGCTCGTCCAGACCGCGGCGAACCCCTTGAATTCTCCGCCGCCGTAGCCCCTGCGGCGGGAGACGCCGTAGATCAGCAGGCATAGCGCCACGCCCATCAGCAGCCCCGGGCCGACGCCGCCGAGGAACAGGTCGCCGATCGAAACCCCGGCGACGACGCCGTAGACCACCAGCGGCACGCTCGGCGGGATGACGATGCCGGTCTCGCCCGAGGCGGCGACGATCGCGGCGGAGAAGCTGCGGTCGTAGCCGCGTTTCTCCATCTCGGGGAAGATGATGCCGCCGACCGCGGCGGTGGTCGCCGCCGAGGATCCGGATATCGCCGAGAAGAACACACCGGTGATCTGCGCGACGATGCCGAGGCCGCCGATCATCCAGCCGAACAGCGAGTCCGCGAAGGCGACGAGGCGGCGCGACACGCCGCCGTGGGTCATCGCCGCGCCCGCGAGGATGAAGAACGGGATCGCCATCAGCGAGAACGAATCGTTGGAGGCGATCATTCGCTGCACCACCAGCGTGAGCGGCAGGCCGGAGTGGAGGAGCGCGAGCGCGGTGGAGAGCCCGAGCGCCACCGCGATCGGCACGTTGAGCAGCAGCAACACGCCGAGCGCTGCGAACAGGAGAGCGACGGTCATCGGTCAGACCTCGCCGCTTGCGGCGGGCGCGCCGCCGAAATGGTCGTCGACGAGGTTCGCCGTTTCGCACAGGAACAGCACCACCCCCGAAACCGGAACCGCGAGGTAGACGTAGCCCATCGGCAGCGACAGCGCGGCGGACTCCTGATCCATGGTCGCGGCTACCATCTCGATGCCGTAGCGGATCAGGAGGCCGAAGAAGAGGAGGTTGAGGGCTCCGGCGAGCAGCTTCGCGGGCCGGGCGAGGCGTTGCGGCAGGCGTTCGACCACCAGCTCGACGCCGATGTGGGCGCGGTTCCTGAGCGCGAGCGCGGAGCCGAGCGCGACGCTCCAGACGAACATGTAGCGCGCCAGCTCCTCGGAATAGCTGAGCGAATCCGCGAGGACGTAGCGGTAGATCACCTGCAGGAAGATCATCACCGCCATCACCGCGGCGGCGGCGATGGCGGCCCATTTCGCGAGCATTACGGATGCGTCGGCGACGCGGCGGAGTGCCTTCATCTCACCCTCCTTTGCGGAAAAGAGGGCGGCCCGCGCGGGCCGCCCCGGCTGCGGTTAGCGGGTTTCCTTGATCTTCCGGATCAGGTCCTTGCCGATCTTGTCCGCGTAGGTGTCCCACACCGGCGTCATCTTCTCCTGGAACGCGGCGATCTCCTCCGGCGACGGGGTGGTGACGGTCATGCCGTTGGCGCGCAGCTTGGCGAGGTATTCGTCCTCCATCTTCGCCGAAAGTTCGCGGTTGTAGGCCTTGGCCTCGGCGCTGGCGCGGCGGATCGCTTCGCGATGTTGCGGCGACAGGCGGTTCCATGTGGCGAGGCTGAACACCAGGGCCTCGGGCGAATAGGTGTGGCGGCTGAGCGTCAGGTATTTCTGCACCTCGTAGAATCGCGAGGTGGCGATCTGTCCGAGGGGGTTCTCCTGGGCGTCGATGGTCTTGGTCTGCAGCGCGGTGAACACCTCGCCGCGCGCCATCGGCGTTGGGTTCGCGCCGAGGGCCTTGAACATGTCGATGTACATCTTGTTTTCCATCACCCGGATCTTGATGCCCTTCATGTCGTCGGGCCGTTCGATCGGCCGGACATCGTTGGTGATGTTGCGGAAGCCGTTCTCCCAGGTGTCGATCACCTTCATCTTCTTGGCTTCGTCGCCGGCGTAGATCTCCTGCGCCAGCGGTCCGTCGACGACCTTGTAGACGTGCGCCCGGTCGCGGAACATGAACGGCAGCTCGATGACCTGGGTCCGCGGCAGGAAGTTGGCGAGCACCGCCGCGGTGGTGAGGGTGGCGTCGACGGAGTTGAGTTGCAGGCCTTCGAGGAGTTCGCGCTGGCCGCCGAGCAGGCTGTTGGGGAAGATCTGCACCTCGACCGCGCCGTCGGTGTACTGCTTGACCAGTTGCGCGAACTTTTCCGCCGCCTGGTGATAGGGTTCGTCGGTGGGCGCGACGTGGCCGAGCTTGATCGAGACCGGCTGCGCATCGGCGGCGAACGGCGCCCATGCCGACAGCAACGTGCCGACGAACAGCGCACAAATTCTCACCTTGATCATTGTGTTTCTCCCTGTATCCCGTTGAATTGTTTAGTTCGTTCGATCGAGGACTCCCGGATGGAGGGGCGGTGCCGAAACCCGGTGTGCGGGTTCCGGCGTACGGACGGGGGTGACGTCAGCGGTTGTCCGCTCTCAGGGATGCGAGCATCGCGTCGGTGACCTCGCGGGTGGTGGCGCCGCCGCCGAGGTCGGGGGTGTGCAGCGCGGGGTCGGCGGTGACGCGTTCGACGGCGCGCATCAGACGCGCCGCGGCGTCGGTCTCGCCGAGGTGGTCGAGCATCATCGCGCCGGTCCAGAAGGTTCCCACCGGGTTGGCGATCCCCTTTCCGGCGATGTCGAACGCCGAGCCGTGGATCGGCTCGAACATCGAGGGGAAGGCGCGGTCCGGGTTGACGTTGGCGGTCGGCGCGATGCCGAGGGACCCCGCCAGCGCGGCGGCGAGGTCGGAGAGGATGTCGGCATGGAGGTTGGTGGCGACGATGGTGTCGAGGGTTCCCGGCTTGAGCACCATCCGCATCGTCATCGCGTCCACCAACATCTTGTCCCAGGCGACGTCGGGGTACCCCTGGGCCACCTCGGCGGCGATCTCGTCCCACATCACCATGCCGTTGCGCTGGGCGTTGGATTTGGTGACGACGGTCAGGCGCTTTTTCGGCCGCGAGCGGGCGAGCTCGAAGGCGAAGCGCATGATCCGCTCGACCCCGGCGCGGGTGAAGATCGAAACCTCGGTGGCGACCTCGATCGGCAACCCCTGGTGGCTGCGCCCGCCTTGCCCCGCGTATTCGCCTTCCGAGTTCTCGCGCACGATCACCCAGTCGAGGTCTTCGGGGCCGACGCCCGCGAGCGGGCTGCGAATGCCCTTGAGGATGCGCGTCGGGCGGACGTTGGCATATTGGTCGAAGGGTTGGCAGATCGCGAGACGCAGACCCCACAGGGTGACATGGTCCGGCACGTCGGGCGCGCCCACCGCGCCGAAGTAGATCGCGTCGAAATCCTTCAGCCGTTCGCGGCCGTCGGCGGGCATCATCGCGCCGCACGCCTTGTAGCGGTCGGAGCCCCAGTCGAAGGTCTCGAAGGCGAGGGCGAAGCCGCCGTCGCGCTCCGCGAGGGCGGTCAGCACCTCGACCCCCGCCGCGATCACTTCCTTGCCGATGCCGTCGCCGGGAATTGCGGCGATCCTGTAGGTGCGCATGTCCTTCCTCCTGTGGGGTGGGGGCGGCACGGGTCCGCAAAAAAAAAAGGCGGAAAACCCATCTTCAGGTTGTATGGCGTGCCTTGGTTTTGCCCCGATGATACCAGCCGGGGGAGAGGGGGATAATCGCCTCGCTATTATATTAAAATGCGATATAATCCCAACCGGAGGACGAACATGGATCTGCGCCAGCTTCGCTGTTTCGTCGCGGTGGCCGAGGATCTGCACTTCGGGCGGGCGGCGTTGCGGCTGGCGATGCTGCCTTCCGCCCTCGGCCGCGCGGTTCATCTGCTGGAGGAGGAGCTGGGCGCGCGCCTGCTCGCCCGCACCACCCGCAGCGTCGCCCTGACCGACGACGGGCGGAAACTCCTCGACGACGCGAAGGACCTGCTCGCCCACGCGGACGACGTGGAAAAGCGGTTTCGCGGCCGCGTGCGCGGCGATGGACGGACGCTCCGTCTCGGCGCGATCGACAGCGCGTCGGCGGGACTGGTGCCTCTGTTGCTGCACGATTTTCGCCAGCGGCGGCCCGATGCCGTGGTCAGCCTGGTGGAGGACAAGACCATCCGGATGCTGCCGCGGCTGCTGTCCGGGCGGCTCGACGTGGCGCTGGTGCGGCCGCCGGAGAAGCTCGATCCGGCAATCGAGCTGATGTTTCTGCTGCACGAGACGGCGGTGGTGGCGGTGCCCGAGGGCAGCCCGCTGGCACGCCGCCGCAAGCTCGAAATCCGCGATCTCGCCGATCAGATTCTGATCGTGCCCGACCGCCATTCGCGCCCGCACAGCCACGATCTCACGATCAAGCTGCTCGCCCGGGCGGGGATCGAGGCACGGGTCGCCCACATCGCGGAAGAGAAGGCGACGATCGTCAGCCTCGTCGCCGCCAATCTCGGCGTCGCGATCGTTCCGCGCTGGACCTCCCGCCTCCGGGTTCCGGGCGTGCGCTACCTGCCGCTCGCCGACGCGGACGTCGCCCATCGCCTGCCGCTCGCGGCGGCCTGGGTCGGCGGCACCCGCGACCCGCTGCGCGACGCGCTGCTCGCGACCCTGAAATCCCGCCTCGCCGCCTACGCCGCGCAGGCGTGAGGCTCACAGCTCCAGAAGCAGTTGTGCGGCGTCCGCGGGTTCGTCCTCGAAGCTCGACAGGGTGAAGCCGAGGAGGCGGATGCCCCGGTCCACCGGGAACAGCGGCGCCAGCAACCCGGCGGCGACGCGAACGGCCGCGTCGGGCGAGACGATCGGGTGGGGGGCGGTGTGGCTGCGGGTGATCTGGCGGAAGTCCGCGTATTTCACCTTGAGCGTCGCGGTGCGGCCACGCAGGTTCCGCGCGGCGCACTCCTCGCAGACTTCGGCGACCAGCCGGTCGAGTTCGGCCTGGGCGGCCTCGCGGGTGAAGAGATCGGCGAGAAAGGTGGTTTCGGTGCCGAGGGATTTGCGCTCGCGGTTCGGGCGCACCGGGCGGTCGTCGACGCCGCGGGCGATCCAGTAATAGAACCGTCCCGCCTTGCCGAAGTGCTCGGTGAGGAACGCGAGGCTGCGCGCGGCGAGGTCGGCGCCGGTCTCGATGCCGAGCGCGCGCATCTTTTCGGCGGTGGCGGGGCCGATGCCGTGGAACTTGCGCACCGGCAGCGCCGCGACGAACGCCGCGCCGGTTTTCGGAGCGATCACGAACTGGCCGTTCGGCTTGTTGGCGTCGGAGGCGATCTTGGCCAGGAACTTGTTGTAGGAAATTCCCGCCGAGGCGGTGAGCCCGGTCTCGGCCAGGATCGCGGCGCGGATCTCGGTGGCGATCGCGGTGGCGGAGGGGAGGCCGGGCAGGTTGGCGGTGACGTCGAGATACGCCTCGTCGAGCGACAGCGGCTCGATCAGCGGCGTGTAGCGCGCGAAGATCGCGCGGATCTGCGCCGACACCGCGCGGTACACCTCGAAACGCGGCGGCACGAACACCAGCTCCGGGCATTTGTGGCGCGCGGTCACCGAAGGCATCGCCGAGCGCACCCCGAACGCCCGCGCCTCGTAGCTCGCGGCGGCGACGACGCCGCGCATCCGGTCGCGCCCCACCGTCACCGGACGTCCGCGCAGGGCCGGGTCGTCGCGCTGCTCGACCGAGGCGTAGAACGCGTCCATATCGACGTGGATGATCTTGCGCGGCGCGGATTCGGCGGGGAGCGGGTCGGGGGTCAACGGCGGCGACCGGAAGATGAGAACAATGAAGGAACATTAGCATCGTCGCCGCGGTCTGCCAAGCCCGGCGGCGATTGCGCGCGGCGATCCCGCGATCCATATCAGTAGCCACGGCACCACTTGAGCCGCGATACCCGAAAGGCATGGATCATGTCGTTCAAGGACTTCTCTACCTCCCACCCCGAACACAAGCCCAGTCCGCTGACGGCGAAGCCCGGCAACCTTCAGGCCGCGAAGGCCGCGCAACCGCCGCATCCCGCGGTGACCAAGCCCCACGCGCCGCGCCAGTCCGCCCTCAAGCACTGAGCCGAAACCATCGGGCCCCGGAGGCGTCCTCCGGGGCCGGAGTGCGTCAACGGTGCTTGCGGCCCTCGCCGTAGAACATCTTCTCCCACGCCTTGTGCGCCTTGTAGCCCTCGCGGATGAAGGGGGTGAACACCGCCATGTTGAGCACCGCCTTGTTGGTGAGGCTGGCGGGGAAGCGGGTGGGTTTCTCGAAATCCACGAACAGCACCACGCGCACCTTGTCGGAGTGGTTCCACGCCTCGTGCTCGTAGGCGTCGTCGAAGATCAGCGCCTTGCCTTCCTCCCAGTGGCACAACCGGTCGGAGACGCGGATGCCGATCTTGTCGGGCTCCGGCGGCACGATCAGGCCGAGGTGGAAGCGCAGCACGCCGTTGTAGGGGCCGCGATGCGGCGGCAGGTGTTTGCCGGGCTCGAAGATCGAGAACATCGCCGACTTGAGGCCGGGGATCTTCTGAAGGATGCGCCAGGTCTCCGGGCATTGCGCGATCGCGTCGTCGGACTTGATGCCGTAGCCGCAGAGGAAGAAGGTCTTCCAGTTGGTGTCGGAGGAGATCGAGCGCACCTCCGACGAAATCTCGTGGAACGCCGGGAGTTCGCCCTTGCGCACCAGGATTCTGTCGAGCTCGGCGCGGATCAGCCGCCATTCGGCCTCGACCTCGCGCGCCCAGGGGAACGCGTCGGTAGCGTAGACCGGCGGGTTGCCCACCGCCGAATACTTGAGATTGAGCCGTTCGGCCCGGTCGACGACGCTCTGCATCGCGCGCGCGGCGAGGCTCGCGCCCGACATCGTGTCTTCGAGGCCGTTGGTTTTGAACTTCTGCTGGCTCTCGGCCTGCATCTGGGTCCTCCTGCTGACCTGCGTTCGGTCCATATCATGACTAAATGTCCGGTTTTTCCGCCCGTTCCAGATCGGTTGCAGAATTTTTTCGATCATATGACGCGTCCCGCCGCGCCCTCTGGCGTCGGCGCGCCGGATCGACTATCTGGGGAACTCCGCTTCCGAGGTTTCAGAGCATGCCCGACAGTACCCTTCGCCCCGCCCGGTTCGGCACCATCCTCGGCGTCGCCCCCGGCGGGGTTCCCGCGTATTCCTCCGACTACGACAGCGTCGACAAGACCGAGCTGCCCAACCGCGCCGCGTTCCGCAATTCGGTGGACGGCATCTTCATGGGCTATAAGTGGCAATGCGTGGAGTTCGCGCGGCGCTGGCTCTATCGCACCCGCGGCTGGGTGTTCGGCGACGTGGCGATGGCCTACGACATCTTCCGCCTCACGAGCGTGCGCAGCATCGCCGACGGCGCCGAGCTGCCGCTGCACGCGTTCCGCAACGGCGCCAGGCGGCCGCCCGAGCCGGGTGCGCTGCTGATCTGGAACGAGGGCGGCGAGTTCGTCGTCACCGGCCACGTCGCGGTGGTCACCGAGGTCGCGCCGGACTATGTGCGGGTCGCCGAGCAGAACGTCGACAACGCGGTGTGGCCGGAGGGGCGCGACTACGCCCGCGAGCTCAAGGCGTCGGTGGCGGAGGACGGCAGCTACTGGGTGGAGTGCACCTTCGGCGACGCCACGGTGCTCGGCTGGGTGATCCAGACCGACGACGACACCCACGCCGAAGACCGCGAGGACGAAGACCCCCGGTTGTTCGACCTACAGCCGCGCCGAGCGCCGGAAGCGAAGGCGGCGGGCGCGACCTGGCTCGACCCGCAAAAGCCCGCCGAAGCTGCCTACATGGCGAGCATGGGCGGCAGCCGCATGGCCAACGATCCGGCCAACGAACGCCGCTACTTCCGCATCGGCGAGAGCGCCGAGCGCGAGCTGCGCCGCGCCACCAACGAACTGCACGCGATGTTCCTGCACGCCACCCACGCGGTGCTGGAGGACGACGCGCTGATGGCCCACTTCAACCTGCCCGAGGTGCTGTGGCCGCGCATCCGTCAGTCGTGGGACGGCCGACGCACCCGGATGATCACCGGCCGGTTCGATTTCTCGCTCTCCGGGCGAGGACTCAAGGTCTACGAGTACAACGCGGATTCCGCCTCCTGCCACATGGAATGCGGACGGGTGCAGTGCGCCTGGGCGGCGCATTACGGGGTTTCCGAGGGGCGGTGCTCGGGCCATCAGCTGATGCCGGATCTGATCGAGGCGTGGCGCACCGCGGGCGTCGAGGGCGTGTTGCACATCATGCAGGACGCCAACGCCGAGGAAACCTACCACGCCCAGTTCATGAAGGAGGCGATCGACGCGGCCGGGGTGCCGTGCAAGATCATCACCGGCGTCGAGGGGCTGGGCTGGGACGGCCAGGGCCGCGTCGTCGATCCGGAGGGCGTGCCGATCCTGTGGGTGTGGAAGACCTGGGCGTGGGAGACGGTGATCGACCAGATCCGCAGCGAGTGCGACGCCGACGCCGAGGATTTGCGCCTCCACCGCACCCGCGACCCGAAGCGGCCGCCGCGCCTCGCCGATGTGATGTTGCGTAAGGAGGTGAAGGTCTTCGAGCCGCTGTGGACGCTGATCCCGTCCAACAAGGCGATCCTGCCGATCCTGTGGTCGATGTATCCGAACCACCCGTACCTGCTCGACACCCGGTTCGACCTGACCGACAAGCTCGCCGCGAGCGGCTATGCGGAAAAGCCGATCGTCGGCCGTTGCGGCGCGAACATCCGCATCGTCGCCCCCGACAAGGGGGTGATCGGCGCGACCGCGGGCCAGTTCGGCGATCGCAACCAGATCTTCCAGGAGCTGTTCCCGCTGCCGATGATCGAGGGGCAGAACGTCCAGGTCGGCACCTTCTCGGTGGGCGGGCGTTATGCCGGGGCGATGCCGCGCGTCGATCCGAGCCCGATCATCACCACCAAGAGCGATCTGCTGCCGCTCCGCATCGTGCCCGACGCGAAGCTCCTCGAAGGCTGAAGGCGCGCGCGGATGTACGCCGATCTGCACCTGCATTCGCGCTTCGCCTTCAACACCAGTCCCGCGCTCACCGTCGCCGCCCTGGCGGCGGCGGCGGCGCGGGCCGGGCTCGGCCTGATCGGCAGCGGCGACGCGCTGCATCCGGTCTGGCGCGCCGAACTTTGCCGCGATCTCGAACCGGCGGGCGGCGGTCTCTACCGCCTCAGGGGCGGCGCGGGGCCGCTGGTGATGGCGACGGTCGAGCTCTCCACGGTGTTCCGCAAGGCCGGACGGGTGCGCCGCGTCCACCATCTCGTCCACCTGCCGGACCTCGAAGCCGCCGCGGCCCTCGCCGCCGCCCTCGACCGCTTCGCCAATCTCGCCGGAGACGGCCGCCCGATCTTCAAGCTCGACGCGCGGGAACTGTTCGCCCGGGTGCTGGATGCGGTGCCGGAGGCGTTCCTGGTGCCCGCGCACATCTGGACGCCGTGGTACGGCGTGCTCGGCGCGAACTCGGGATTCGAAACCCTGGAAGACTGCTACGGCGATCTCGCGGGCGAGATCTTCGCGGTCGAGACCGGACTGTCGGCCGATGCCGAAATGATCCGCCGGGTGTCGTCGCTCGACCGCTGCCGTCTGCTCTCGGGCTCCGACGCCCACGGCCTCGCCAACCTCGGGCGGGAGGCGACCGCGTTCGATCTCGCCGCGCCCGGGTTCGCGGCCGTGCGCCGCGCTCTCGCCGCCGGCGAGGGGTATCGCGGCACCGTCGAATCCTTCCCCGAGCACGGCAAATATCATTGGGACGGCCACCGCGCCTGCGGCGTGCGCGTCGATCCGGCGGCGGAGGCGGAAGGTCCGTGCCCGGCATGCGGACGTCCGCTCACCGTCGGCGTCGCGCGGCGCGGGTGACGCATCCGGCACGCCATGCGTTGCCGCTGGCGGAAATTCTCGGCGGGCTCGGCTACAGGGGTAGGGGGCTCGCCCGGGCGCGCGCGGCAGCGCTCGACGCTCTCGGGCCGGAGCTGCCGCTGCTGCTCGATCTGCCGCTCGCGGAAATCGCCGCCCACGACCCCGCGCTTGCCGACGCGGTGGCGGCGATGCGCGCGGGCCGGGTGACGGCGGAGCCGGGTTACGACGGCGTGGTCGGCAGAGTCTCGGTGACCGGGTAGACCTCGGCGGTAAGGTCGAGCCAGGCGCGCGCCGCGGCGGAGAGATAGCCGCTCTTGCGCCACACCAGCGCGAGTTGCCAGTCGGTGCCCGGCTCGGCGAAGCGCACCGCCGCCACCGAGGGGTGGCGATGCAGCGCCGCGACGCTCTCGGGCATGAAGGCGACCCCCAGGCCAGCCGCCACCAGTTCGACCATGAAGTCGATCTGGCCGCTGCGCGCCGCCACCTCGGGGGCGACGCCGCGGCGGGCGAACGCGTCTTCCACCAGGCGGTTGATCGCGAATGCGGAATCGAACAGCACCTGCGGCGTGTCGCGCAGCGCCGCGACGGTGACGGTGGCGCGCCCCCGTGCCGGATGACCCGGCGGCAGCAGCGCCACCATCGGCTCGGTGCGCACCGGCTGGAAGTCGAACTCTCCGCCCACCGGCAGCAGCGACGCCGCCAGTTCGACTTCGCCTTCCATCACCATCTCTTCCAACCGGCGGGACCCCTGTTCCTGCAAACGGATGTCGATCTGCGGGTAGCGTTTGGCGTAGACTGCGAACAGCGGCGCAAACAGCGTCGATCCGCCGATCGGCGAAATGCCGAGGCTGAGCGCGCCGCGCTTGAGGCCGCGCAGTTCCCCGAGTTCGCGCAGCAGGTCGTCGCGCTCGGCGAGAATCGCCTGGGCGCGCTTGAGCGCGATCTCGCCGGCCGCGGTGGCGGTCATGCGGGCGCGGTCGATCAGCGGCGCGCCGAGTTCGTCTTCGAGCTGTTTCACCGACTTGCTCACCGTCGGCTGGGTGGAATTGAGTGAGGCGGCGGCGGCGGAGAATCCGCCCCGGCGCAGCACCTCGACGAACGCGCGCAACGTACGAAAATCCATAGTGCACCTCCGGCTATTCCAATACAGAATTTTTTACATTCAATCAATTCATTTTGAGAATTTCCTGCCTGCCCTCATATGATAGCCAATCGCAACACCACGAGGTTGGCCATGAACCGCATTCCCACATTTCTCCGCGACAGCCGGATCGCCCAGGTGGCGCTGCTGGCCGCGGTGTGGTTCGTCGGCAACCTGATCTCGCGCGGGCTCGGGTTGCCGTTTCCGGGCGCGATCGTCGGTCTCGGACTGATGCTCGCGCTCCTGCTGTCGGGCTGGGTCAAGCCCACCGCGGTGCGGCGCGGCGCGAAGCTGCTGATCGGCGAGATGCTGCTGTTCTTCGTTCCCGCGGTGCTCGCGGTGCTGGACCATGCCGAGTGGCTCTCCGTCACCGGCTTGAAGCTGTTCGCGGCGGTGCTGCTCGGCACCCTGATGGTGATGCTCGGCACCGCGATCGCGGTCGATCTTTCCTATCGTTGGTGGGTGCGTCATGCCGTCCGTTGAAACCCTCGTCAACGGCGCGATCTGGTCGCTGGCGACGATCGCCGCCTATCTCGTCGCCCGCGCCCTGCATCGCCGGGTCAACCACTGGGCGCTGTCGCCGCTGATCGTCGCTCCGGCGATCCTGGTCGCCGCAGCGCTCGCCGCGAAGGTCGGCTACGACCCCTACATCGCGGGCACCCATTGGCTGATGCTCGCCCTCGGCCCGGCGACGGTGGCGTTCGCGCTGCCGATCTACGAGCACCGCGCCACCATTCGCCGCCTCTGGCCGGTGCTGCTGGTGGGCGTGGTCGTCGGCTCCGGCATCGCGATGTTGAGCGCCTGGGGGCTGGCCGCGGCGTTCGACCTTTCGGAGTCGCTGCGCCTGTCGCTGCTGCCGCGCTCGATGAGCATGCCGTTCGCGCTGATCGTCGCCGAGGACGTGGGTGGCGTGCCCGATCTTACCGCGGTGTTCGTGGTGCTGACCGCGGTGGTCGGCGTCGCCGTCGGCGAAATTCTGCTGAAGTGGCTGCCGCTGACTTCGGCGCTGGCGCGCGGCTCGCTGTTCGGCATGGGCGCGCATGGCGCGGGCGTCGCCAAGGCCACCGAAATCGGCGGCGAGGAAGGCTCGATCGCCGGTCTGGTGATGGTGCTTTCGGGCGTCGTCAACGTCCTTGCCGCACCGCTGATCGTGCTCCTGATCCGCTGATCTTCTCCCGGATTTGACAAACCCGCCCCGCCGCCACACATGAACTTGCGGCAGGGGATGGCCGTATCCGATTTTGTAACCGAAAGGGTTTCGATTATGACGAGCTTGTTCGAGCCGTTGAAGGTGGGGGCGCTGACCCTGCCGAACCGCGTGATCATGGCGCCGCTCACCCGCGCCCGGGCGGGCGACGCGCGCCTCCCCAACGATCTGATGGCGGAGTACTACGCCCAGCGCGCGTCCGCCGGGCTGATCCTGTCCGAGGCGACCTCGGTGGATCCGATGGGAGTCGGCTACGCCGCCACGCCCGGCATCTGGTCCGACGCTCAGGTGGCGGGCTGGAGGAAGGTCACCGACGCCGTCCACGCCGAGGGCGGGCGGATTTTCCTCCAGCTCTGGCACGTCGGGCGGATTTCCGACCCGGTGTTTCTCGACGGACGCACCCCGGTGGCGCCGTCGGCGGTCAAGCCCGAGGGGCACGTCAGCCTGGTGCGGCCGATGCGCGAGTACGTCACCCCGCGCGCCCTCGAACGCGACGAAATCCCCGGCATCGTCGCCGCCTATCGCCGCGGCGCGGCCAACGCCAAGACGGCGGGCTTCGACGGCGTCGAGATCCACGGCGCGAACGGCTATCTCCTCGACCAGTTCCTTCAGGACAAGACCAACCGCCGCACCGACGAATACGGCGGGTCGATTCCCAATCGCGCGCGCCTGATGCTCGAAGTGGTGGACGCGGCGATCGCCGAATGGGGCGCGGACCGCGTCGGCCTGCACATCGCCCCGCGCGGCGACAGCCACGACATGGGCGACAGCAACCCGCTCGCCACCTTCGGTTACGTCGCCGAGGAGATGCGCAAGCGCCGCATCGCCTTCATCTTCGCGCGCGAGTCCCAGGCGCCGGGGCGGATCGGGCCGGAGCTCAAGCGCCTGTTCGGCGGGGTGTTCGTCGCCAACCAGGAACTCGACCTCGCCACCGCGCAGGGGCTGCTCGACCGGGGCGAGGCGGACGCGGCGGCCTGGGGCAAGCTCTATATCGCCAATCCGGATCTCGTTCGCCGCCTGCGCGACGGCGCGCCGCTGAACCCGCCCGACGCCGATTCGTTCTACCAGGGCGGCGCCAAGGGCTATACCGACTATCCGGCGCTCGAAACCGCGTGAGGTTGCCTCGCCGGGGTGGCGATGGCATCTATAAGGACGTCCCGCCGCGGCGGGGCGTCCTCCGCCCGCGCCGGGAGCCCAGATGTTCTTTCTCCCCCTCTACGACGACAATCCCAGCCGCCCAGCCTACGTCACCTGGGTGCTGATCGCCGCCTGCGTCGCGGTGTTCCTCTGGCAGTCGGGGCTCGACCCGCAGCAGGCGCGGCTGGTGTCGCTGCAGTACGGCATGGTGCCGGGGCTGCTGTTCGGCAACGCCGACCTGCCCGAGCCCTATCGCGTCATCGACCCGTGGCTGTCGCCGCTGACCTCGATGTTCATGCACGGCGGCCTGCTGCACTTGGGCGGCAACATGCTGTTCCTCTGGATCTTCGGCAACAACGTCGAGGAGGCGCTGGGGCGTCTGCGCTACGTGCTGTTCTACGGTCTCTGCGGATACGCGGCGGCGCTGTTCCAGGCCGCGCTCGATACCGCCTCGCTGGTGCCGATGGTGGGGGCCTCGGGGGCGATCGCGGGGGTGCTTGGCGCCTACGCGCTGCTCTATCCCAAGGCCAACGTCCGCACTCTGGTGATCGTGATCGTGTTCTTCCGCATCGTCACCATTCCCGCGGCGGCGATCCTGATCGGCTGGTTCCTGATGCAGACCATCAGCGGATTGCAGACCGCGCCGCAGGCGGGCGGGGGCGGGGTGGCATATTTCGCCCACGTCGGCGGCTTCGTCGCCGGGGCGGCGCTGATCTTCGTGATGCGGCGGCGCGGCGTGCAGCTTTTCAATCCGCCGCGCACCGCCGCGTTCGAAATCACGCCGATCACCCTGCCGTCGCAGCGGCGCGGCCGCCGCGGCGTGCCGGATTCCGGTACCGATCCATGGGACAAGCCCTGGACCCGCCGCTGACACGGGCTTTTTCTGGATAGATTCTAAAAAATAAATCAACGGGTTGGGCCGTGCGTCGGGGTTGACGTGCGAACGCCTCGCATTATTATTCGCACTTGAACTTAATTCGAACCATTTTGGTCCGGTTTTTCGGGAGCGCGGCATGTCGCTGTTCGGGGTCCGTCGTTTCGGCTTGGCGATCGCATTGGTTCTTGGGTTGGCGCTGCCGCGTGTCGCCGTGGCCGCGCCCGACTATCGCGGGCTCGTCGACCGCATCGACGCGTTGCTGAACGCGGCCGCCGCCGATTATGCCGCGGGCAAGCCGGAACCGGCGCGCGCCAAGGTGCAGAAGTCCTATTTCGAGATCTTCGAGAATCTCGAAGGCCCGATCCGCGTCAACGTTTCGGCGAAGCGCAGCTTCGAGCTCGAATCCGAATTCGGCAAGATCCGCAGGCTGATCCGCGACGGTGCGCCGGTGGCCGAGGTCGAGGCGCGCATCGCGGCCCACGTCGCCGCCCTCGACGCCCTGGTGCCGGATCTCGAACGCGGCTATCAGATCAAGGCGGTATCCACCCAGCCGGTGGAGGGCGCCCCGGCCGGAACGCCGCCCGCCGCGGTGGCGCCCCACTGGGCGCAGGTGGTCGACCGCATCGCCGCCGACCTCGCCGTCGGGGCCAAGGCCTATGCCGGGGGCGACGCCGAAGCGGCGAAGGCCGCGATCACCCGCGCGCAGTTCGAGGGTTACAAGAACTCGCTGCTCGAAACCGCAATCCGCCGCCACCTCTCGCAGCGCCAGGACGCCGCGATCAACGCCGAATTCTCCCGCATCCTCGGTCTGGTGCGCGACGGTCGCCCGGCGTCGATGGTCGCCGCCTCGGGCGTCGCGCTGGCGGACGAGATCCGCGATTACCTGCCCGGGCTGCCGCTGTTCGGCCCGGCCGCCGAACAAGCGCAGGCGGCCGCGGCGGAGGCCGACGTCGACTGGGACAAGGTGGTGTCCGACGTGATGGCCGAGGTCGACGCCGCGATTGCGGACGCCGACCGTGCCGCCGGAGTCTCGCGGGTGCAGGACGCCTATTTCGACCTGTTCGAGGCGAGCGGCATGGAAGGCCGCATCGGCGCGCGCGACGCAGGGTTCAAGACCCGGCTCGAAGGCCACTTCAGCCGCGTCGCCGCGATGCTTTCGGCCGACCGTCCGGCCGCCGAGCTCGCCGACGCCCGCGCCGCGATGGCGGAGGATCTCGGCCGCGCCGCGAAGATGCTGGGCGGCGGCTCGGAATCGCCGGTGGCGCTGTTCGTCTACGCGCTGATGATCATCCTGCGCGAGGGCGTCGAGGCGATGCTGATCGTCGCCGCGATCGTCGCCTATCTCGCCAAGACCGGGCATGCCGACAAGATCGGCGTGATCCGCAACAGCGTCGCCGTCGCGCTCGGGCTTTCGGTGCTCACCGCGGTGGCGGTGAAGCTGGTGTTCGACGCCTCGGCCGCGAGCCAGGAAGTGCTCGAGGGCGCGACCATGCTGCTCGCCGCGGTGGTGCTGTTCTCGATGAGCTACTGGCTGATCTCGAAGGCCGAGGCCGAGCAGTGGATGGCCTACATCCGCGACAAGGTCGGCGGCTCGCTGAGCGCGGGTTCGCTCAAGGCGCTGTGGTTCGCGAGCTTCCTCGCGGTCTATCGCGAAGGGGCGGAGACGGTGCTGTTCTACCAGGCGCTGGTCTCGGGCGCGAACGCCGTCGGCAACCTCGCGATCGCGGGCGGTTTCGGCGTCGGCTGCCTGGGGCTCGCCGCGATCTACGTGGCGATGCGCTACGGCGCGATGAAGCTGGCGATCCGGCCGTTCTTCATGATCACCGGCGGGCTCTTGTACCTGATGGCGTTCGTGTTCGCGGGCAAGGGCGTGATGGAGCTGGTGGAGGGCCGGGTGATCCAGCCCGCGCTGGTGCCGTGGCTGCCGGAGTTTTCGCCGCTCGGCATCTTCCCCTACTGGCAGACCGCGCTGCCGCAGCTTGCGCTGATCGCCGCCGCGCTGTTCGCCGCGCTGGTGCTGGCGCGCCGCCGCGCCACCGCGCTCGCCGCTGCGGAAGCACCGCCGCACTGAGGTTTTCCCCCGACGCGCCGGACCGCCGCTCGAACGCAGAAGGGGGGAGCGGCCGAAGGCCCGGCGCAGCACTGAGGAGGCATCTGCCGATGAAGTCCACCCTTGCCCTGGGCGCGCTGTTGACCACCGCGCTCGCCACCGCCGCGTTCGCCGAGGACGAGTTCAAGGAATATCCGATCGGCGAAGGCCAGAGCCTGCACACCCTCGAGGTGGCGGCGGTCTACCTCGCGCCGATCGACATGGAGCCGCGCGGCATCGACCTGCCCGCGTCGCAGGCCGACATCCATCTCGAGGCCGACATCCATGCCGAGGAGGGCAACCCCAACGGTTTCGGCGCGGGCGAGTGGGTGCCGTATCTCACGGTCTCCTACAAGCTTCAGAACGTCGACACCGGGCGCGTGCTCACCGGCAACCTGATGCCGATGGTGGCGGTCGACGGGCCGCACTACGGCGCGAACATCAAGATGCCGGGCGCGGGCAACTACAAGCTCACCTACAGCATCGAGCCGCCGTCGAAGCAGGGTTTCGGTCGCCACACCGACAAGGCCTCGGGCGTCGGCGCGTGGTTCCAGCCGTTCGATGTTTCCTATGAATTCAAGTACGTGCCGATCAAAAAGTAAAGTTTTGATTGAAGCGCGGGCGGTGCGCCGCCCGCGCCGATAAGGTGGTTTTGCGATGATCCTCTACCTTGCTCTCGTCACCCGCGCGATGTTTCCGGCAGTGCTGATCGCGGCGTTGCTCGCCGCGCGCGTCGGCGCGGGCGGGCGCCGGGCGGCGCTCGGCTTCGCCGCCGCCGCGCTCGCCGGGGCGGCGCTCGAAGCGGCGTTGCCGGGGGCGGACCTCGGCCTGCGGATCGCGGCGCTGGCGGCGACCGTGGTGGCGCTGCCGCTGGTTTCGTCGGGGTTCGCGGCGACGCGGGCGGGGCGCGGGTTCGCCGCTGCCCTCGGCTGCGCGGTTGCCGCGCTCGGCGGGGCGGAAGCGGTGGCGCATGCCGCCGACTACAGTTTCACCGCCACCGACGTCCTCAATACCGAGGCGATTCTGCATGCGGCGGGGGTGGCGCTGGCGCTCGGCCTGCTCGGTCTCGCCGCGCCCGCGATCGCGATCGCCGGACGCCGCGCCGGGCGTTGGGCATCCGCCGCGCTGGCGCTGACGTTGGCGCTTTCGGTCCTCGCCTGGGCGGGCGACCTGATGCTGGCCGCGCTGCAACGCGATCTTCTCGAAATCACCGCGCTGCGGGTGCGGCTGGTCGCCTGGGCGACCGCCGCCGCGCCCGCGCTGGTTTACCTGCTCGTCGGCCTCGCGCTCGCGCTCGCGGCGCTCGGATATCTCCACCGCGAACCGCCGCCCTCGACCCGCGCCTCGGCGGCGATCGCGGCGCGCCTCGGCCGCGCCCACCGCCTCGGCGCGCGCCGGATGCGCGATCTCGCGCTCGCCTGCGTCGCCCTGCTCGGCGTTGGCCTGGGCTATCAGGAAGTCTGGGCCTCGCGCCCGCCGACGCTCTCCGCCGCCGAGACGGTGACGCCCGACGCCAACGGCGAGGTGGTGATTCCGATCGCGCCGGTCGCCGACGGCAATCTCCACCGCTATGCGTTCGTCGCGTCCGACGGGCATCGCGTACGGTTCTTCCTGATCAACCGCTACGACGCCGACCACGTGCGCATGGGCGTGGTGTTCGACAGCTGCATGATCTGCGGCGACGAGGGCTACATCCAGGACGGCAACGAGATCATCTGCATCGCCTGCAACGTCCACCTGTTCCGCCCCTCGATCGGCAAGGCGGGCGGCTGCAACCCGATTCCGCTGGAGCACGAGGTGCGCGGCGACGCGATCGCGATCCACGCCGCCGACCTGGAACGGGGCGCGAAATACTTTTCCGAGGTGGTGGAGATCGAGGTGCGCGATCCGGTCAATGGCCACCCGGTGATCAATACCAAAGCGCCGTTCCAGTACGAATTCCGCGGCAAGACCTTCTTCTTCGACGGCCGCGACAGCTACGACGCGTTCCGCGCGTCGCCCGAGACCTATGCCGCCGATACCGTCGGGCGGCTGTGGCGGGTGCAGGGGCATCAGGGGCGGGAGGGCTGAGCGATGTTCTGGCGGGTGTTGCGGCAATCGTTTCTCGAAGGGCGGCGGCGCAAGATCCTCGCGGGTCTGGCGGTCGGGCTGGCGGCGACCCTCGGCATGGCTCTCGCCACTTTGTCGGTCGGCGTCGGCGACCGGATGGCGCAGGAGCTGCGCGCCTACGGTGCCAATATCCGGGTGGTGCCGAAAGGCGAGAGCCTGTCGCTCGCCGGTCTCGGCCTCAACCCGCTGAAGGGCCGGGAAACCCTCGCCGAGGACGATCTGCCGCGGATCAAGGATATCTTCTGGCGGAACAATATCATCGGCCTATCGCCGTTTTTGAATGCGGAAGTCGAAGTCGACGGGGCTCGGCTGCCGCTGGTCGGAACGTGGTTCCGGCGCGATATCGAACTGCCCGACGGCGATCCCTTCACGGTGGGGGTGCGCACCACCGCCGCCCATTGGGCGGTGATCGGCGCATGGCCGGAGGGCGCGGGCGAGGTGCTGCTGGGGCGGTCCCTGGCGCGTCGGCTCGGCCTCGGTCCCGGGGATGCGATCGACGCGGGCGCGGCGGGGCTGCTGACGGTGAGCGGCGTGGTCGAAACCGGCGGCGAGGAGGACGGCGCGATCGTCGCCGATCTCGCGCTGGCGCAGGGCGTCGCGGGTCTGCCGGGGCGGGTCGGCGCGATCGAGGTTTCGGCGCTGACGGTGCCGGAGAACGAACTCTCCACCCGCGCCCGCCACGACGCCGACAAGCTTACCACCGCGGAATACGATACCTGGTACTGCACCGCCTACGTCTCGGCGATCGCGCACCAGATCGAGGAGGCGGTGGTCAACGCCTCGGCGCGGCCGGTGTGGAAGGTGGCGGCGGGCGAGGGTGCGGTGATCGGCAAGATGCAGGTGCTGCTGGCGGTGGTGACTCTGGCGGCGTTCGCCTCCGCAGCGATGGGGGTTTCGGCATTGATGACGGCCACGGTGGTGGAGCGCGCCCGCGAGATCGGCTTGATGAAGGCGCTCGGCGCCGGGCTCGCCGAGATCAACGCGCAGTTCCTCGCCGAGGCGGCGCTGATCGGCCTGATCGGCGGGGTGTGCGGCGCGGCCTTGGGGGCGCTGCTGGCGCAGGGGATCGGCGCGATGGTGTTCGGGCAGGGGCTGGCGGTGCCGTGGATCGCGGTGCCGCTGGTGACGGTGGCGGCGGTTCTGGTGGCGCTCGCCGGGGCGGTGCCGCCCGCGCGCGCGATCGCCCGCCTCGCGCCGGTGGAGGTGTTGCATGGCAGGCGGTAGCCGGATGTTCATGCTGCTCCTGTGGCGCTCGCTCAGCGTGCGGGCGTCGCGGGTGGCGCTGGCGCTGGCGGCGCTGGCGGTGGGCGCGGCGGTGGTGTCGGCGCTGCTCGCCCTCTATCTCGACATCAAGGTGAAGATGGGCGAGGAGCTGAGGGCCTACGGCGCGAACTTCGTGGTCGCGGCCGCCGATCCGGCGGTGCGCGGCGTCGACGCGGCGCTGCTGACGCGCGCGGTCGCGGCGGTGCCGCCGGAGCGGCTGGTCGGCGCGACTCCGGCGCTCTACGGCGTGGTGCGGCTCGACCAGGGCAACGTCGTCCTCGCGGGGGTGGACTTCCCCGGTCTGCGCAAGGTTTCGCCCTATTGGCAGGTGGCGGGATCGTGGATCGGCGTCGCCTTCGACGACCGCAACGCGATGGTCGGCCGCAGGCTCGCGGATGCGATGGAAATCCGCCTCGGCGACGCCCTCGCGGTCGAGGGTGAGGACGGGGTGCAGGCGCAGGTGACGGTCAAGGGCATCGTCGAGAGCGGCGACGCGGAGGACGAGCAGATGTTCGTCTCCCTGCCGCTCGCGCAACGGCTGCTGGGGCGGCCGGGGCGGGCGGATTTCGCGATGCTGAGCGTGTCGGTCGAGGGGGCGGAGGCCGATGCGCTCGCCGCCGCCATCGACGCCGCCGCGCCCGGGGTGTCCGCCCGGCCGATCCGCCGGATTTCCGAATCCGACGGGGTGATTCTCGACAAGATCGACGGCCTGATGGCGGTGGTGGCGGCGTTCATTCTGGTGATGACGACCCTGTGCGTGAACGCGACGCTCACCGCGATGGTCGCCGAGCGCGCTCCCGAGATCGGCCTCGCCAAGGCGCTGGGGGCGGGGCACCGCGCGATCGTCGCGCAGTTCCTCGGCGAGACCGCGTTGATCTCGGTGGCGGGCACGCTGCTCGGACTCGCGCTCGGCTTCGCGCTGGCGCAGGTGCTGGGCCAGGCGGTGTTCGGCGCGTGGGTGGGGTTCCGCCCGCTGGTGCTGCCGGTGACGCTCGCCGCCGCGATGGCGACGGCGCTCGCCGCGGCGATCGTGCCGGTGCGGCGCGCGGTGAAGGTCGCGCCCGCCCGGGTTCTGAGAGGAGAGTGAGATGACCGCTGCCGTGTCCTATGCCGAACCGCCGCTGCCCGCGGCGACGCATCCGGTGATCGCGCTGCGCGGCCTGTCCCGGCGCTTCGGCGCGGTGGAGGCGCTGCGCGACGTGAGCTTTTCGATCCGCGCGGGGGAGTTCGTCGCGATCATGGGCCCTTCGGGGTCGGGCAAGACCACGCTCCTCAACATCCTCTCGTGTCTCGACCGGCCGAGCGACGGCGAGTATCTGCTCGACGGCATTCCGACCGCGCAGATGGACGAGGCCGAGCAGGCGCGCATCCGCCGCGAGAGGATCGGCCTGGTGTTCCAGCAGTTCCACCTGATCCCCTACCTCACCGCGCTCGAAAACCTGATGCTGGCGCAGCACTACCACTCGGTGGCGGATGCCGCGGCGGCGCAGGCGGCGCTGGAGCGGGTCGGCCTCGGCCCCCGCGCCGGGCATCGGCCGTCGCAGCTGTCGGGCGGCGAGCAGCAGCGCGTCTGCATCGCCCGCGCGCTGATCAACGAGCCGTCGCTGATTCTCGCCGACGAACCCACCGGCAATCTCGACGAGACCAACGAGGAGACGATCATGGATCTTTTCCGCGCGCTGCATCGCGAGGGGCGGACGATCGTGCTGGTGACCCACAATCCGGCGTTCGGGGAGGTGGCGGAACGCACCGTCCGCCTCGCCCACGGGCGCGTGGAGTCCGACCGATGAGGGCGGCGCTCGCGATGCTCGGACTGGCGGCGCTGCTGACGGCGTGCGGCGATGCGCCGAAGGGGGCGACGCGCGGCCGCCTCGCCCCGGAGATCGCGGTGCTCGACGGCGCGGACGAGAACGTCCGCCTCGCCGATCATCAAGGCAAGGCGGTGCTGGTGAGCTTCTGGTTCACCGGCTGCGGCCCGTGCACCGCCGAACTGCCGGTGCTCGACGCGTTCCTGCGCGCCCACGGCGCCGACAAGGTGGCGATCCTGCCGGTGAACATGGTCGACGACGCGGCGACGATCCGCGCCACCTACCGCCGCCTCGGCCTCGAAAACCTGCCGATCCTGCGCGATTCGGTGCACATCACCACGCGGCGGTACGGAGTTTCGGGGGCGCCGACGAATTTCCTGATCGATTCCCGCGGCATCGTCGTCGAGCGGGTGGACGGTGCGCTCGACCACGCCGCCCTCGAAAACCGGCTGCTGCCGCTCGTGCGGCGCGAACCTTCATAAAAGGTTCGGCGCCAGTATTCCCGTTTCCGGAACGTATTCCCCGCGACGTGACATGGGGAGTCCGGATGATGGAAAAGCAGTTCGCCGCCGCGCTCGATATGCGCGGCAGGGGGAATTTCGCCGCCGCGCGGCAGATCTGCCGCGCGATTTTGATCGCGCGGCCCCGCCATCGCGGCGCGCTCAATCTTCTTGCCGAACTCTGTTATGCGGCGGGGGACATGATCGAGGCGGCGGAGCTTTGCCAGCGCGTGCTGGCGTTCGCCCCGCACGATCCGGCGGCGCTTGCGGTGCTCGGCGAAATCTATCTCGATTGCGGCCGATTGGAGGACGCGATCACGGTATTCCGCCGGTCGGTCGCGGTCGAGCCCGGTGTGGCGCGGCATCATGCGCGGCTGGCGACGGCGTTGCGGCGTGCCGAGCAGCACGACGGCGCGGTCGAAAGCTGGGGCCGCGCCGTTGCCTGCGACGATGCGGTGGCGTGGATGTGGCTCGAATTCGCGATGTTCCTGGTGGCCCTGGGGCGCGACGCGGCGGTGCTCGACGTGCTCGATGCCGCCGCTATCGCCTTTCCCGACGAGGCGCGGGTGTGGTGGATGCTCGCCGACCGGCTGCGGGCGGGCGGGCGGGCGGAAGCGGCGGCGGGCGCCTACCAACGCGCGGTGTCGTGCCGCCCGCGGTTGTTCGGCGCGCATTACGATTTCGCTACCCTGCTGGCCGAACTCGGGCGCACGTCCGCGGCGCTGGAAGTCGCGCACCGGGCGCAGTCGCTCGACCCGGATCATCCGATGATCGGCGCGTTGCTGGATCGCCTCGCCGTCACGCAGCCGGCGACGGGAACGTAACGGCTATTCGCCGAAGCGGTCCATGCCGAGCCCTGCGAGATCGATCGCCGGGGGCGCGCCGGTCACCGCGTCGGCGATCGCATCCGCCGAGCCTGCCGCCATCGTCCACCCCAGAGTGCCGTGGCCGGTGTTGAGCCACAGGCCCGCGATCGGGGTCTTGCCGATGATCGGCGCGGAATCCGGGGTCGAGGGGCGCAGGCCCGCCCAGAAGTTCGGCTCGGCGTAGTCCGACGCTTGCGGGAACAGCGCGCGGGTCTTGGCGAGGATGACGTTGGCGCGGCGCGCGTCGATGGCGTCGCTCCAGCCGTTGAGTTCGGCGGTTCCTGCGGCGCGCAGTCGCTCGCCGAAGCGCGAGAACACCATCTTGTTCTCGTCGTCGATCAGGCTCACCTCCGGCGCTCCCGCCGCATGTCCCGCGGTGGAGACGGTGATCGAGTAGCCCTTCGCCGGATAGATCGGCAGGCCGAAGCCGACGCTTTCGGTGAGTTTGCCCGAGAAGCTGCCGAGCGAAACCACCACCGCATCGCAGCCCACCCGCTCGCCCTGCGCCAGCAGCACGCCCTTGATCCGGCCGTTCTCGGCTTCGAGCGCGCGGATCGGCGTGGCGTAGCGGAACTGCACGCCGAGCGCCTCGGCCGCCTTCGCCACGCCTTGCGTGAACTTCCAGGCGTCGCCGCTTTCGTCCGACGGGCTGTAGATGCCGCCCACCAGCAGCGGCCGCACGGTTTCGAGCGCCGGTTCGAGGGCGAGGCATTCGTCGGGGGTCTTCACCTCGCGGTCGAGGCCGATCGCGTTCATCGCCGCGTTGGCGCGGCAGGCGGCCTCGAACTCCCGCGGGTCGCGGTAGAAGTTGAGGATGCCCCGCGACTTGCTGTCGTAGTCGAGGCCGAGTTCGGCGCGCCAGACCTTGACGAGGTTGCGGCTGTGCATCGCCACGCGCAATGCGCGTTCGAGATTGCGGCGGCTCTTCGCCGCCGGCGTGTTCATCAGGAACAGCAGCCCCCAGCGCCACAGCGCCGGGTCGCAGCGCAACAGCGGCATGTAGAGCGGCGCTTCCGGCCGCCCCAGCCATTTGGCGAGCTGGCGGGGAGTGTTGGGCGTGGCCCAAGGGGTGACGTGACAGGCGGAGATCTGCCCGCCGTTGGCGAAGCTGGTTTCGAGCGCCGGGCCGGGCTGACGGTCGAACACCGTCACGTCGACGCCGCGCTTCGCCAGGGCGTAAGCGGTGGAGACGCCGACGACGCCGGCACCGAGAACGAACGCACGCATGATGAGAAACCTCGAATCCGATCCTGGGCGAAGCGGCTTTGCCGGGTCGCCGACGGGGTGTAATTTGGACCCAAACCCCGCCGTCGCGCAAGCCGCAGAGGCCCCGATGACCGATCCCGCCGCCGACCCCCGCGTTTCCGCCCGGGCGCTCCTGTTGTCTCCCGTCGAAATGGCCGCCGCCGATGCCTTCGCGATCGCCGCGGGCGTGCCGGGGCTGACGCTGATGGCCAACGCCGGGCGCGCCGTCGCCGAGGCGATCGTCGCGCGCTGGTCGCCGCGCCCCGTCGCCGTGCTGTGCGGGCCCGGCAACAACGGCGGCGACGGTTTCGTCTGCGCCCGGGTTCTCGTCGACGCGGGCTGGCCGGTGCGGGTGGCGACCCTCGCGCCGGTTTCCGCCTATCGCGGCGATGCGGCGGCGTTCGCGGCCGAATGGGGAAAGACCGAGGCGCTCTCCGAGGCGGTGCTCGACGGCGCGCGGCTGGTGGTGGATGCGGTGTTCGGCGCCGGGCTCAATCGCGACGTCGACGGCGATGCCGCGGAGGTGCTGCGGGCGGCGGTGGCGCGCGGTCTGCCGGTGGTCGCGGTGGACGTGCCGAGCGGCCTCGACGGCGCCACCGGCGCGGTGCGCGGCTTTGCGCCGCAGGCGGCGCTGACGGTGAGCTTCTTTCGCGCCAAGCCCGGGCACCTGCTGCTGCCGGGGCGTGACCTGTGCGGCGAAACCGTGATCGCCGACATCGGCATTCCCGAGGCCGCCGCGCCGACGAGCCGGGCGCGCTGCTGGCGCAACGGTCCCGGACTGTGGCGGTTGCCGCGCCTCGATGCGGAAGCCCACAAGTACCGTCGCGGCCACCTGCTGGCGGTCGGCGGGCCGATGACCGGGGCGATCCGCCTGGCGCTTCGCGGCGCGCGGCGTGCCGGGGCCGGGCTGGCGAGCGTGGTGTGCGAGCCTGGGGAGGCGCTCCTCTATGCCCAGGATCCCGGGGTGATCGTGCTGCCCGACGGCGACGCGGCGTTCGCCGCCGCGCTCGCCGACGCGCGCCGCAACGTCGTGCTGATCGGCCCCGGTCACGGCGACGCCGAGCGTCTGCGCGCCCGCGTCGGCGCGATTCTCGCGGCCGGACGCGCGTGCGTGCTCGATGCCGACGTTTTCGCCGCGTTCGCCGAAGCGCCATCGGCGTTGTTCGACGCGATTGCGGCTCCGGCGATCCTGACCCCGCATGCCGGAGAGTTCGCGCGTCTGTTCCCCGATCTCGACATCCGTGCCGACCGCCTCGGCGCGGCGCGCGCCGCCGCGTCGCGCAGCCGTGCGGTGGTGGTGCTGAAGGGCTCGGATACGGTGATCGCCGCGCCCGATGGCCGGGCCGCGATCAATGCCGACGCGCCGCCGACCCTCGCCACCGGTGGCGCGGGCGACGTTCTCGCCGGAATCGCCGCCGGGTTGCTGGGGCAGGGGATGGCGGCGTTCGAGGCGGCGTGCGCGGCGGTCTGGCTGCACGGGCGCGCCGCCGCCGCGTTCGGCCCCGGCCTGATCGCCGAGGACCTGCCCGACGCGCTGCCGGGCGTGCTGCGGGTGCTGGAGGCGGGTTAGGGCTCGTCCTCGGGCGGGACGCAATGCACCGCCACCTGGCTTTCCGCCAGCATCTCGGCGAACGGCGGGGGCGGCAGGGCGTCGAGGAACAGGCCGTCGACCATCGAGATGTGGCCGAGCTTGACCATCGCGCGGCGACCGAACTTGGTGCGGTCGGTGGCGAGGAACACCGTGCGGGCGTTCTGCACGATCGCCTGCGCGACCCGCACTTCGCGATAGTCGAAATCGAGCAGGGTGCCGTCGGGATCGATTCCCGAAACTCCGATCACGCCGAAATCCACCTTGAACTGGTTGATGAAGTCGATCGTCGCCTCGCCCACCACCGCGAGGTCGTGGGACCGCAGCCGCCCGCCCGCGACGGTGATTTCGAAGTCGGGGCAGTCGCGTAGCAGAATCGCGATGTTGATGTTGTTGGTGATCACGCGCAGCGCCCGGTGGTTGACGAGCGCGTGCGCCACCGCTTCGGTCGTGGTGCCGATGTTGATGAAGAGCGATGCGCCGTCGGGGATGTGGCGCGCCACCATCCGCCCGATTCGTTCCTTTTCGTTTCGCGCCGCGAGCTTGCGCGCTTCGTAGTCGGTGTTGCGGGTGTTGGGCAGGAGGCTCGCGCCGCCGTGATACCGCGCCAGCATCCCCGCGTCGCACAGCCGGTTGATGTCGCGGCGCACGGTTTGCGGCGTCACCCCCAGGCTGGCGGCCAGATGCTCGATGTTGACGTAGCCCGCCGCCTTCGCGAGTTCGACGATGCGGGCCTGGCGAAGGTTGAGGCCGGGCTTCGCGCCCACACCATTGGGTATGCCCGAGTCCATGCTCCCGACCCTCCACGACCCCCGGAAAACGAACATGAGCGAATTCGTTATCGGTTCTATTTAGCTCGCTTTTTTTCAATTCGCGATAGATTTCTCTGCCGGTAGTCACAAAAGAGTCATATAACGGTAACACATCGGGTACAGGTTACCGGCCGTCGCGTCCGCCCCGAAAGGGTCGTCGGCGTGGCGCCAGGCTTTCATCCGTTGTTTCAGCCGCCGCCCCCGTCCGAGATCAAGAGATGGGCGGCCAACAGGGAGGTTCTGATGAAGGGTAAGCTGTTTGTGCTCGCGTCGCTGCTCGCGGCCGGGCTCCTCGGCGGGGCGGTTTCGCCCGGCTACGCCGCCGACAAGATCGTCGTCAAGATCGCCGGCATGAAGCCCGAGGGTGAGCCGGAAACCGTCGGTATGAAGCTGTTCGCCAAATACGTGATGGAGGCGACCAACGGCAAGTACGACGTCCGCGTCTTCCCCAACAGCCAGCTCGGCAAGGAAGATGCGTACATCGCCCAGACCCGCAAGGGCATCATTCAGATGTGCGCCACCGGCACCCAGACCGGCTCGCTGTTCCCGGCGATGGCGATGCTCGAAACCCCGATGCTCTACGACAGTCTCGACCACGCCCACCGGGCGATGAACGGTGAGACCTTCAAGCTCATCAACGAAGGATTCTCGGAGAAGTCGGGCCTGACCACGCTCAACGCCTTCCCGCTCGGCTTCCGTCACTTCTACACCAAGAAGCCGATCAAGACCGTGGATGACCTCAAGGGCCTGCGCATGCGCGTGCCGAACATCCCGCTCTACATCGAATTCGCCAAGCAGCTCGGACAGTCGGGCCAGCCGATGCCGTTCGCGGAAGTGCCGTCGGCGCTCGACCAGGGCACCATCGACGGCGGCGACAGCCCGTTCTCCGATATCGTCGCGCTCAAGATGTACGAGATCGCGCCGCAGATCACCCTGTCGGGCCACATCCTGGTGATCCACTCGCTCTACATCAACAACGACTTCTTCAACTCTCTGCCTCCCGAGGACAAGAAGATCTTCGTCGATGCCGCGCACCGCTCGGCGGAAGACGTGTGGAAGCTCGCCAAGGAAGGCGAAGCGAAGGCGATCGCCACCATCAAGGCCGGCGGCGGGACCATCAACACCCCGGATCCGGAGTTCCACAAGGCGCTCGTGAAGGCCGGGCAGGGCACCTGGAAGCTGTTCTACGAAACGGTGCCGAACGCGAAGGAAATCATCGCCAGCGTCGATCAGTACCGCTGACGGTCGGTAAGGGGACCGGGTTCGCCCGGGCGGCGGAGGGAATTCCCTCCGCCGCAGCCGCCGTCTTCGTCGTCGCATGCCCGCCAGGAGAGAGGGAATGAGCGAACAGCTTCCGACCGAAGAGCCGAAGGAGTCCGCAGGCGCCTTGGCCTTCCAGTTTTTCTGCGCCGCGGTCTTCCTCGGCATGATCGGGTTGGTGTTCTACAACGCGATGCTGCGCTACGTCTTCCGTTCGAGCTTTGCGCCGAGCGAGGAATGGGCGCGTATCCTCTTTATGTACATCACCTTTTTCGGCGCCATCGAAGCGTTCTATCGCGGCCGCCACATCGCCGTGGACATGCTCACCGGCTTGCTGTCGGGGGTCGCGCGCAAGAGTGTCGACCTCGTGGCGCAGGTCCTGTCGCTGGGCGCGCTCGGGCTGCTCACCATCGGCGGCGTGAGCCTGGTGCAGCAGACCATGGACACGTACACCGTCGCCACCGGTCTCAACATGACGTTCGTCAACGGCACGCTGCCATTGATGGCGGGCGTGGTGTTCGTGATGTACGTGCGCAATCTGATCGTGACCATCCGCAAACCGGCCTCCGAATTCAAGGCCGACGCGAAGAGGGTGTAGCAATGGAACTCGCGGTCTTTCTTTGCAGCCTGTTCGTCTTCCTCTTCCTCGGCATTCCGATCGCGCTTGGCCTGGTGCTGTGCGCCATCACGCTGATGATCTATTCGGGCGAAGGCGACTTCATGATCATCCCCCAGGCGATGGTCGACGGCGTCAACAACTATCCGCTGATGGCGATTCCGTTCTTCGTTTTCGCGGGCGAGATCATGGCCAAGGGTGGCCTGTCGCAGCGCGTGGTGCTGCTGTCGCAGCTCATCATCGGCCGGGTCAAGGGCGGCCTCGGCTACGCCACCATCGTCGCGTCGGTGATCTTCGCCGGGCTGATGGGCAGCTCGGTGGGCGAGGCGGCGGCGCTGATGGGCATCCTCTTCCCGATGATGAAGCAGGCGGGCTACGACCCCGGCCGCGCCGGCGGCGTGATCGCCTCAGGCGCGATTCTCGGGCCGATCATTCCGCCGTCGGCCAACTTCATTCTCCTCGGCGCGACGATGAGCCTGTCGATCACCAAGCTGTTCATGATCGGCCTGATGCCTGGCCTTCTGATCGGCGTGATGTTGCTGGCGCTGTGGTTCGTGATCGTGCGGGTCGACGGCTACACCGAGACGATCCGCTTCAGCCGCGCCCAGGCGATCGAGATCGTCAAGGAATCGATGCCCGCGTTCATGCTGCCGGTGATCCTGCTGGGTGGCATCCGCTTCGGCGTGTTCACGCCCACCGAGGGCGGCGCGTTCGCCGCGGTCTACGCGATCGTGGTGTGCTGCCTCTATTATCGCGAGCTGTCGCTGCGCGACCTGTTGCGGGTGTCGACCGCGGCGGCGCGCACCACCGCCGTGGTGATGTTCATCGTCGGCACCGCCACCGCGGTCGGCTGGTTCATCACGTCGGCGCAGATTCCCGACCAGATGGCCCAGTTCTTCGGCCCGCTGGTGGACAGCCCGCGCCTGCTGCTGGTGGCGATCATGATCTTCCTGTTCGCCGCCGGGATGGTGATGGACCTGACGCCGAACATCCTGCTGTTCGCGCCGGTGTTCTATCCGCTGATCCTGCAGGCGGGCATCGACCCGTACTTCTTCGGCCTGCTGTTCGTGCTGAACGTCGGTCTCGGAGTGATCACGCCGCCGGTCGGCACGGTGCTGTTCGTCGTCGCCGGGTCGGGCGGGCTCAAGCTCGGATATCTGGTGCGCAAGATGGCGCCGTTCTTCCTGATGGAAGTGGCGATGCTGTTCCTGCTGCTGTTCTTCCCGGCGCTGTCGCTCACTCCGTTGAAATGGCTGATGTGATGGATCTCGGAGCGAAAAGCTGCTTCGTCTTCGACCTGGATGGGACCGTCTACCTCGGAGACGATCCCATCCCCGGGACGATCGCGTTCATCCGCCGCAACCTCGAGCGGAAGGATATCTACTTCCTCACCAACAATACCTCGAAGAGCTTGCGGGACTACGCCCGCAAGCTCGAGCGGATGGGCGTGTCGATCGACCTCGCGCACATCCTGTCGCCGCTTCTGCCGCTCGTCGACCACCTCGTCCGCGAGCGGATCGCCCGCATCTATCCGGTCGGCAACGCCGCGTTCCAGGCCTACCTGCGCGAACGCATGCCGGAGATCGTCTTCACCGACGGGCCGGATTGCGAGGCGGTGGTTCTCGCCTACGACACCGAACTCACCTACGCCAAGCTCGCCGCCTCGGCGCTGCTGCTGCAGCGGCCGGAGGTGCGGTTCTTCGCCACCCACCCGGATCTCGTCTGTCCGACCCCGACCGGGCCGCTGCCCGACGTCGGCAGCTTCCTCAAGCTTTACGAGGCGGCGACCGGGCGGATCCCGGAGATCGTCTTCGGCAAGCCCGATCCGCGGGTGCTGGCGGCGGTGCTCGGCCGCCACGGCCGCGACGCCACGGTGATGGTGGGCGACCGTCTCGCCACCGACTTCCGCCTCGCCGAAAACGCGGGCATCGACTTCATCCTGGTCTTGTCCGGCGAGGCGAAACGCGCCGATCTGGAGCGCCTCGATCACCCGCCCGCCCTGGTCGTCGAAGACCTCGGCGCTTTCTGAAGTAGAGGGCCATGCAGACTTCGGGAACCTATGAACTGACGATGATTCTCGGTGCGGCGACGCTGCTCCTGTGGGGCGTGCGGATGGTGCGCACCGGGGTGATGCGCACCTACGGCGCGCAGATCCGCAAGCTGCTGCCGCGCGCGCTCAACAACTTCCTGGTCGCGCTCGCGATCGGCGTCGGCGCGGCGACGGCTTTGCAGAGCTCGATCGCCGTGGCGGTGTTCACGTCGAGCCTCGCCGCCGGCGGCGTGATCCCGGTCGCCGACGGGCTGCTGCTGCTGCTCGGCGCGGATGCCGGCAGTGCGGTGGTGGCGGCGCTGCTCACCCTCGATCTCAAGGCGATCTGGCCGATGCTGATGTTCGTCGGCTATCTGCTGCACGCCTTCTTCGCCGAGACGGATTCCCCGCTCAAGCAGCTCGGCCGGATCTTTCTCGGCGTCGCGATGATCCTGATCGCGCTCACCTTCATGAGCCAGGTTTCGCACGGCCTCGCCGAAAGCGAGCTGATCCGCGTGATCATCTCGTCGCTCGGCAGCGAACTGGTGCTGGCGTTGCTGCTGTTCGCGATCCTGACCTGGCTCGCCCATTCGTCGATCGCGATCCTGCTGTTCTGGGCGTCGCTGGTGCAGGCGGGCATCACCGCCGATCCGGCGCTGATCCTCGCCGCGCTGTTCGGCATCAATCTCGGCAACGCCGTGCCGCCGATCGTCATGACCTGGCGGCAGGCCGCGCCTGCGAAGCGGATCGTCTGGGGCAACGCCGCGTTCAAGCTCATCGGCGTGTTGCTGTGCTTCGCCGCTCTGCCGTGGATTTCGGACGCCTACGGCCTGTTGCCGGGTGCGCCGGGCTTCCGCGTGATGCAGTTGCACATCCTCTTCAACCTCGGCCTGATCGTGATCTTCTCCGGTTTCGTCGCTCCGGCGGCGCGGCTGCTGGAGAAGGGCTTCAAGGATCCGCCGAAGCCCGCCGATCAGGTGGGGCCGAAGTACATTCCCGCCGCCGACGCGGCCGCGCCCAAGCCCGAGGCCTTTCCGGTCACCGCGCTCTCGCGCGAGGTGCTGCGCATCCTCGGCGCGGTGCAGTACATGATCGAGATGACCCGCGACATGCTGGTCGACGACAAGCTCGACAACCTCGACGAAATCCACCGTCAGGAGAACAAGGTCGACGTGCTGTTCAAGGCGGTGCGCCTCTACGCCGTCGATCTCACCCGCAAGGGCCTGGGCGAGAGCGATCAGGCCAAGGTGCTGGCGCTGCTGCGCTATTCGGCGAGCCTGGAGAATTCCGGCGACGTGATCTCGAAGACCATGGTCGGCATCCCCAAGGCGATGAAGAAGGACGGCAAGAAGTTCTCCGAGCAGGGCAGGGAAGATCTCGAAACCCTGTTCACCTACCTGATCGGCAATACCCAGCTCGCCGCGGAGGTGATCATGGGCTGGAACGTCGACGCCGCCGGCGTGTTGGTGCAGCGCAAACGCGATTTCAAGGTCATGTGCAACGACCGTCTGCGCCGCCACATCGACCGCCTGAGCGAGGATCTGCCGAATTCGATGGAGACGAGCGCGGTTCACCTCGATCTCATCCTCGACATCCGCTGGATCAACACCCAGGTTTCGAGCATCGGTTACGACGTCAGCCCGGAGAACGAAGTGCCCGGCGACGAGGTCGCGGAGGAGCTTGCCGCGCGGCCGGAGTCGTGAGCGAAAATATAGGTGTCGTCGCGGCGGGGGCGTGCTATAGAACCCCGCTCCGGCGATTTCGTCGTGCACCCGGCACGGGGCGATTGCGGGCGTGGTGGAATTGGTAGACACGCCAGATTTAGGTTCTGGTGGCGAAAGCCGTGGGGGTTCGAGTCCCTTCGCCCGCACCAGCCGCGTCACGAACCCGCACCCCCGGACGACGGTGTCGCCAGAGACAGGTTTCGCGCGACGCGTCCGCCGTTCGCCCGCCCCGGGCGCGTCGGGCCGCGTCGTTTGGTCATTCCCAAGGACAACAGAGCTTCACCCCATGCAGGTTACCGAAACGAAGACGGAAGGCCTGAAGCGCGAGTTCAACATTCTCGTGCCCGCCGCCACCATCGAGGACAAAGTCACCGCCCGCCTCGCCGAAATCGGCAAGAACGCGTCGCTGCCCGGCTTCCGCCCCGGCAAGGTGCCGATGAAGGTGATCGCCGAGCGCTATCGCAGCGCGGTGATGGGCGAAGTGCTGGAGCGTCTGGTCAACGACGCCACCGCCGAGGCGGTGAAGGAGCGCGAGCTGCGCCCGGCGCTGCAGCCGAAGGTCGAGATCGTCTCCTTCGACGACGGCAAGGATCTGGAATTCTCGGTGGCGATGGAAGTGCTGCCGGAGATCGTCATCGGCGATCTCAAGGGCATCAGCCTCGAGCGCCTCAAGGCCTCGGCTCCGGCGGAAGACGTCGAGAAGGCGATGGAGAACCTCGCCGCGCAGCACGCCCACGCCCATCCGATCCACGAGGATCGTCCGGCGGCGAAGGGCGACGTGGTCGAGATCGATTTCGTCGGCAAGCTCGACGGCGTGCCGTTCGACGGCGGCTCGGGCAACGGCTTCGACCTGGAACTCGGTTCGGGGATGTTCATCCCCGGCTTCGAGGACCAGTTGATCGGCGCCAAGAAGGGCGACGCGGTCGAGGTCAAGGTGACCTTCCCGGCCGAGTACCACGCCAAGGATCTGGCGGGCAAGGAGACCACCTTCGACGTCACCGTCAAGGAGATCAAGGAGGTCCACAAGCACGAGATCGACGACGAGCTCGCCAAGCACGAGGGCCTGGAGAACGTCGCGGCGCTGCGCGAGGCGGTGAAGGGCCGGATCGAGGCGGAGTTCCAGCAGGTGTCGCGCCAGCGCCTGAAGCGCTCGCTGCTCGACGCGCTCGACGAGAGCCACAAGTTCGAGATACCGCCGGCGATGCTCGAGAACGAGTTCGAGGCGATCTGGAAGACCGTCGAGGAAGCCAAGTCCAACGGCACCCTCGACCCGGCCGACGTCGCGAAGTCGGAAGACGCGCTCAAGGACGAATACCGCACGATCGCCGAGCGGCGCGTGCGCCTCGGCCTGCTGCTTGCGGAAATCGGCCGCATCAACAATATCCAGGTGACCAAGGAAGATCTCCAGCGCGCGATGTTCCAGCAGGCGCGCAACTTCCCCGGCCAGGAGCGTCAGGTCTTCGAATACTTCACCAAGAACCCGCAGGCGATGGAGCAGTTCCATGCGCCGCTGTTCGAGGAGAAGACCGTCGACTTCATCCTGGAGCTGGTGAAGCTCGAGGATCGCGAGGTGACCCCGCAGGAGCTGATGGCCGATCCGGACGCTCCGGCGGCGGCCGAACCCGAAAAGCCGAAGAAGACCGCGAAGAAGAAGGCCGCCAAGGCGGAGGAGGCCGAACCCGCCGCCGAGGCTCAACCCGAGAAGCCGAAGAAGGCGCCGAAGAAGAAGGCCGCCGCCGAGGAATGACCCCCGGCACCAGCAGCGGACGATGACGGCGACGCCCGGAGGCTTCCCCCCGGGCGTCGTCGTTTTTCAAGCCTTGCAAGCCGCATGAAAATGCGGATATGACCAGTATCCACCCTCCGAGATTCATTCCCCCGACTGAGAGGATTCCATGCGCGATCGTGACCCCATCGAAGTCTACAACAACACCCTGGTGCCGATGGTGGTGGAGCAGACCAGCCGCGGCGAGCGCTCCTACGACATCTACTCGCGCCTGCTGAAGGAGCGGATCATCTTCCTCACCGGCCCGGTCAACGACGAGGTCGCGAGCCTGATCTGCGCGCAGCTCCTGTTCCTCGAATCCGAGAACCCGACCAAGGACGTCTCGTTCTACATCAATTCGCCGGGCGGCGTGGTGACCTCGGGGCTCGCGATTTACGACACCATGACCTATATCCGTCCGGACGTGTCGACGGTGTGTCTCGGTCAGGCGGCGTCGATGGGCTCGTTCCTGTTGTGCGCGGGCGCCAAGGGCAAGCGTTTCGCGCTGCCGAATTCGCGGATCATGATCCATCAGCCGTCGGGCGGCTTCCAGGGCCAGGCGGCGGACATCGAGATCCAGGCGCGCGAGATTCTCGAACTGCGCGCCCGCCTGAACAAGCTCTATGCCGACTTCACCGGTCAGGACATCGCCGCGATCGAGCGGGCGATGGACCGCGACAACTACATGACCGCGACCGCCGCCAAGGCGTTCGGCCTGGTCGACGAGGTGGTGGCCGAGCGGCCGCTGCCTTCCGACGCGAAGCCCGCCGGCTGACCCGTCCCGCGGGTGAAACCCGCACCGCGCCGGTGACGTTTCGATGAAGGGACCCCACCTGTTGTGGAGTTCCTTCCGCGCCCGCCGGAAACTTGGACGGAATTGCGGGTTGTTTGTTGCGCCGCTGTCCGGATAGGATGGATGTCGCGAAGTTCGGCTCCCCAAGCTCGAAGGGCGGGGCGGCCGCGATGGCAGGAGTAACGGATGGTCAAATCCTCTGGCGGCGATTCGAAGAATACCTTGTACTGCTCGTTCTGCGGAAAGAGCCAGCACGAGGTCCGCAAACTCATCGCCGGGCCGACGGTGTTCATTTGCGACGAGTGCGTCGAGCTCTGCATGGACATCATCCGCGAGGAAAACAAGTCGAGCCTGGTGCGCTCCCGCGACGGCGTGCCGACGCCGCAGGACATCATGGCGGTGCTGGACGACTACGTGATCGGCCAGATGCACGCGAAGAAGGTTCTCGCGGTAGCGGTGCACAACCACTACAAGCGCCTCGCGCACGCGGCGAAGAGCAACGACGTCGAGCTGTCGAAGTCGAACATCCTGCTGATCGGCCCGACCGGCTGCGGCAAGACCCTGCTCGCGCAGACCCTCGCGCGCATCCTCGACGTGCCGTTCACGATGGCCGACGCCACGACTCTCACCGAGGCGGGCTACGTCGGCGAGGACGTCGAGAACATCATCCTCAAGCTGCTCCAGGCCGCCGACTACAACGTCGAGCGGGCGCAGCGCGGCATCGTCTACATCGACGAGATCGACAAGATCAGCCGCAAGTCCGACAATCCCTCGATCACCCGCGACGTGTCGGGCGAGGGGGTGCAGCAGGCGCTGTTGAAGATCATGGAGGGCACGGTCGCTTCGGTGCCGCCGCAGGGCGGGCGCAAGCATCCGCAGCAGGAGTTCCTCCAGGTCGACACCACCAACATCCTGTTCATCTGCGGCGGTGCGTTCGCGGGGCTCGAAAAGGTGATCGGCCAGCGCAACCAGGGTACCTCGATCGGTTTCGGCGCCGACGTCAAGGGTCCCGACGAGCGCCGTTCGGGCGAGATCCTGAAGGGCGTGGAGCCGGAGGACCTGCTGAAGTACGGCCTGATCCCCGAGTTCGTCGGTCGCCTGCCGGTGATCGCGACGCTCGAGGACCTCGACGAGGCCGCGCTGATCGAGATTCTCACCAAGCCGAAGAACGCGCTCGTCAAGCAGTACCAGCGCCTGTTCGAGATGGAGAACGTCGCGCTGTCGTTCCAGGACGACGCGCTCCGGTCGATCGCGCACAAGGCGATCCAGCGCAAGACCGGCGCGCGCGGCCTGCGGTCGATCATGGAGAGCATCCTGCTCGACACGATGTTCGACCTGCCCGGGCAGAACGGCGTCGATGAAATCGTCGTCAACAAGGACTCCGTCGACGAGGCGGCGAAGCCGCTCTACATCTACGGCGAGCGCAAGGACGAAGTCGGCACCAGCGCCTGAAGCGGCGGCGCCATCCGTCCGGAGGGGTTGACCGCATCCGTCCCGCCCCATAGCTCTAGCACAGGAACGCGCCACCGGCGCGTCCCTGGCGGTTGCGCCAGGGATGTACCCCATGAGGACTCATGTTGACTGAATCCAGCGGAAACGCCTTTCCTGTCCTGCCGCTTCGCGACATCGTGGTGTTCCCCCACATGATCGTGCCGCTCTTCGTCGGCCGCGAAAAGTCGGTTCTGGCCCTGGAAGAGGTGATGCGCGACGACAAGCAGATCCTGCTGGTCGCGCAGAAGGACGCGACCCAGGACGATCCGGGCGCCGAGGATATCTACGGCGTCGGCACGCTGTCGACGGTGCTCCAGCTCCTGAAATTGCCCGACGGCACGGTGAAGGTGCTGGTGGAGGGTGCGAAGCGCGCGAGGCTCGCCCGCTTCGGCGACGACAAGCCGTATTTCGAGGCGGTCGCCGAGACCGTCGAGGACGAGATCGGCGACGCGCAGGAAATCGAGGCGCTGGCGCGCTCGGTGGTGTCGCAGTTCGACCAGTACATCAAGCTCAACAAGAAGATTCCGCCCGAGGTGATGGTGTCGATCAACCAGATCGACGACCCCTCGAAGCTCGCCGATACCGTCGCCTCGCACCTGCAGATCAAGATTTCCGAGAAGCAGGAGCTGCTCGAGGTCGCCTCGGTGCACGACCGCCTGGAGCGCGTCTATGCGTTCATGGAGTCCGAGATCGGCGTGCTGCAGGTGGAGAAGAAGATCCGCAGCCGGGTCAAGCGCCAGATGGAGAAGACCCAGCGCGAGTACTATCTCAACGAACAGCTCAAGGCGATTCAGAAGGAGCTGGGCGAAACCGACGACGGCCGCGACGAAATCGCCGAACTCGAAGAGCGCCTGGAAAAGGCCAAGCTCTCGAAGGAGGCGCGCGAGAAGGCGAACGGCGAGCTCAAGAAGCTCCGCAACATGAGCCCGATGTCGGCCGAGGCGACGGTGGTGCGCAACTACCTCGACTGGATCCTGGCGCTGCCGTGGAAGAAGCGCAGCCGCGTCAAGAACGACATGAAGTGGGCGGAATCGGTGCTTGACGAGGAGCACTACGGCCTCGAAAAGGTCAAGGAACGGATCCTCGAATACCTCGCGGTGCAGCAGCGCACCCAGAAGGTGAGGGGGCCGATCCTCTGCCTCGTCGGCCCGCCTGGCGTTGGCAAGACCTCGCTCGGCAAATCGATCGCCCGCGCTACCGGCCGCAATTTCGTGCGGGTGTCGCTGGGCGGCATGCGCGACGAGGCGGAAATCCGCGGTCATCGCCGCACCTACATCGGCTCGATGCCGGGCAAGGTGATCCAGGGGATGAAGAAGGCGGGCACCTCGAATCCGTTGTTCCTCCTCGACGAGGTCGACAAGATCGGCGCCGACTGGCGCGGCGATCCGGCCTCGGCCCTGCTCGAGGTGCTGGATCCGGAGCAGAACGTCGCGTTCAACGACCACTACATGGAGGTCGATTACGACCTGTCCGACGTGATGTTCGTGACCACCGCGAACACCCTGCGGATGCCGCAGCCGCTGCTCGACCGCATGGAGATCATCCGCCTCTCGGGCTACACCGAGGACGAGAAGGTGGAGATCGCGAAGCGCCATCTGATCTCGAAGCAGGTGAAGGCGGCGGGCCTCAAGAAGGGCGAGTGGTCGATTTCCGACGACGCGCTCAAGGACCTGATCCGCTTCTACACCCGCGAGGCGGGCGTGCGGAATCTCGAGCGCGAGATCGCCAACCTCGCGCGCAAGGCCACCAAGGAGATCCTCGTCAAGAAGGTCGACAAGGTCGCGGTGACGCGCCGCAATCTCGATAAGTACGCGGGCGTGCGCCGGTTCCGTTACGGCGAGGCGGAGCGCGAGGATCTCGTCGGCGCGGTCACCGGGCTGGCCTGGACCGAAGTCGGCGGCGAACTCCTGACCATCGAGTCCGTGCTGATGCCCGGCAAAGGCGCGGTCACGCTGACCGGCCAGCTCGGCGACGTGATGAAGGAATCGATCCAGGCGGCGCGATCGTTCGTGCGGTCGCGCGCGCCGTCGCTCGGCATCAAGCCGACGCTGTTCGAGAAGAAGGACATCCACGTTCACGTTCCCGAGGGCGCGACCCCGAAGGACGGCCCGTCGGCGGGCGTGGCGATGGTGACTTCGATCGTTTCGGCGCTCACCGGCATTCCGGTACGCAAGGACGTGGCGATGACCGGCGAAATCACCCTGCGCGGCCGCGTTCTCGCGATCGGCGGGCTGAAGGAGAAGCTTCTGGCGGCGCTGCGCGGCGGCATCAAGACCGTTCTGATCCCCGACGAGAACGAAAAGGACCTCACCGAGATCCCGGATAACGTCAAGCGCAACCTCAAGATCGTGCCGGTTTCGACCGCCGATCAGGTGCTGGGGCTCGCGCTGGTTCACGCGCCGACGCCGATCGAGTGGGAGGAATCGGCGGACGACGCGATTTCAAAACCCCCGGCGGCCGCCGAAAGCGACGACGCGGTGCTGACGCACTGATCCATTGCGGATGTAATCATGGGTAAAAGAAAGGGGCGATATTTCGCCTCTTTCTTCTTTTTTGCGATCCGAAGTAGGTTTTTCCTTGACGAGCCGGATGGCTATCTTGCAAATGGCCGTCCTTCGCCTTGTGACGGGCGTCACTGTCGTTGCCGGGCGAAGCGGCGAGGATGCCTCCCCGATGCGGCTGTCAATGCCGCAATTGGAGGAAATCCGCGCTTCTTCCGTTGACGGCTCGCGAGGATGCGTTCTAAACTGCGCGCCGTCGGGTTGATCGAATGTTTTCAAATCCAATAGAATTGGGTCTAACATAAGGGGTCTTGCCGTGAACAAGAATGATCTCGTTGCCGCCGTTGCGGCCCAGGCGGAACTGTCGAAGGCCGATGCCGCGAAGGCGGTGGACGCCGTTTTTGCCTCGATCGGCGAAGCCTTGCAGAAGAACGACGAAGTCCGCCTGGTCGGCTTCGGCACCTTCAGCGTCGCCGAGCGCGCCGCTTCCGAGGGCCGCAATCCGCGCACCGGCGAAAAGATCACGATTCCCGCGTCCAAGCAGCCGAAGTTCAAGGCCGGCAAGGGCCTGAAGGATGCGGTGAACTAAGCCGTCCTGGGGTCAGGAGAAAGCCGATCACCCAGGGTGATCGGCTTTTCTTGTCTTCATAAGGGCGGTTAGCTCAGCCGGGAGAGCGACTGGTTTACACCCAGTAGGTCGGCGGTTCGATCCCGTCACCGCCCACCAATGCAAAGGCGCCGCGTTTTGCGGCGTTTTTGCATTGGTGCCGCGCCGGTCAGCTGCGCGCGGCGACCGCCGCGCCGGTGCCGATCAGCAGGCTGCCCGCGCCGCGCAGCATCCAGCGCGCGAACGCGGGGCGCGAGAGGCAGGTCGCGGCCTTCGCCGCAAGCGCCGCATATCCCAGAAGCACGCCGCCGATCACCGTCACGATCACCGCGCCGATTTCCAGCGCGCCGACGGCATCGACCCGCCCGAGATCGATGAAGGTCGGCAGGAACGCGAGATAGAACAGGATCGCCTTAGGGTTGCCGAGCGTCAGCAGGAGCCCGGCGGCGAACGCGCGGCGCTTGACCGCGGTGCGCGCGGGCGGCGGCGGGTGCGCGGCGCCGCGGAAGCTCGCGCGGATCATCCGGCCGCCCATCGCGACCAGCGCCACCGCCGCCACTAGGCGGACGATCTCGAACACGTCGCCGAAGGCGTGCGCCACCGCCGCCCAGCCGGTCAGTGCCGCGGTGAAGAAGACGAGATCGCCGAGCACGATGCCGACGACCATCGCCGCGGCGTCGGCGAAGCCGTGCCCGATGGCGCGGGAAATCACCGCGAGGACGCCCGGTCCCGGAGTGACCGCCAGGATCGCAAGGGCGGCGGCCATCGCCGCGAGCGTTTCGAAAGGCATCGGCATCTCCACAGGTCGTAAAAACACGATCAGTCTGCCCACTCGGGCGGGTTCGGGCAAGAGCCGCGGCTATGGAGCGCGCTGGAACCCGCGGGACCCGCCGAGTCCCGGGCCGGGCAAAATGTGATCGCGGGGAAGGATAGTCTCGGCTTGAATTTTCGCCCGTGTTTTCCATGTTGGAGGAACAGGTTGAGTATCGGAATACAGGTAGGTTCTCTTGGGTTGCTTGCGTATAACAATAGACATAACTGCAGCGGCCCCGCAGCCCGTCTCACGGCAGGTCCTCCGCCCCCACCGCAGTGCGGTCCCGGCAATCCGCAGTGACATGCGTTTCTTGACACTTCGGTTGCTGCGGGATACCAAGCGGGGGCGCTGCGCGTTGTATAGAACGAAAGTCATGGGCGCGGGGAGCGCCGCCGGAAACGCCGTGTCGCCGGTTTCCTACCCGGCGATATGGGCGTACAGTCCCCTGCGGTCGTCGTACGCAACCGCCCGAGGGGCACGAGGTTGAGCCTATGAGCGAAATATTGCCGGATTATCTGCCGATTCTGGTGTTCATCGCGGTCGCTCTCGGTCTGGCGACGGTGATGGTGGTGGGCTCCTACGTGGTGGCGCGCCAAAACCCCGACACCGAGAAGGAAACCGCCTACGAGTGCGGCTTCGAGGCGTTCGACGACGCCCGCGCGCGTTTCGAGGTGCGCTTCTATCTGGTGTCGATCCTGTTCATCATCTTCGACCTCGAGGCCGCGTTCCTGTTCCCCTGGGCGATCGTGCTCAACAAGATCGGCGTGTTCGGTCTGGTGTCGATGCTGATCTTCCTCGGGGTGCTGACCGTCGGTTTCATTTACGAGTGGCGCAAGGGCGCCCTGGACTGGGAGTAGGGCGATGAACGTCGTGAACCCGCACGCACCGCAAACGCCGTTGGCGACTCCGGAAGGTCTGTCCCAGGACGAGATGCTGGGGCTGGTCGGCGACGAACTCTCCAACCGCGGTTTCGTGCTCGCCAAGCTCGACGATCTGCTCAACTGGGCGCGCACCGGGTCGCTGTGGCCGATGACGTTCGGTCTCGCGTGCTGCGCCATCGAGATGATCCACACCGGCTGCTCGCGCTACGACCTCGACCGCTTCGGCATCGTCTTCCGCCCGAGCCCGCGCCAGGCCGACGTGATGATCGTCGCCGGGACGCTCACCAACAAGATGGCGCCGGCGCTGCGCAAGGTCTACGACCAGATGGCCGAGCCGCGCTGGGTGATCTCGATGGGGAGCTGCGCCAACGGCGGCGGCTATTACCACTATTCCTATTCGGTAGTGCGCGGCTGCGATCGCATCGTGCCGGTCGACGTCTACGTGCCCGGTTGTCCGCCCACCGCCGAGGCGTTGCTCTACGGCATCCTGCAGCTTCAGAAGAAGATCCGCCGCACCCGCACGCTGTCGCGCTAGACCGTTTTCCTTATCGGACCTGGATATGCCATGACCGACGAACTTGCCGAAATCCGCCGCGCCGCCCATCAGGAACTCGCCGACCACATCGAAGCCCTGGCGGGCGACCATGTGTCGCGCGTGGCGATGGCGGGCGACGAACTGGTGGTGGAGGTTCCGCGGGAGAACATCGTGCCGCTCCTGATGTTCCTGCGCGACGACGGCGCCTGCTTGTTCAAGGAACTGGTGGATATCTGCGGCGTCGATTGGCCCGAGCGTCCCGAACGTTTCGACGTCGTCTACAATCTGCTGTCGCTGCGCCACAACCTGCGGGTGCGGGTGAAGGTCGCGGTGGCGGAGAACGGGTCGGTGCCGTCGGTGGTCGAGGTGTTCTCGACCGCCGGGTGGTTCGAGCGCGAAACCTACGACATGTATGGCGTGCGGTTCGACGGCAATCCCGACCTCCGCCGCCTGCTCACCGACTACGGCTTCGACGGCCATCCGCTGCGCAAGGACTTTCCGCTCACCGGGTTCGTCGAGGTCCGCTACGACGACACCCAGAAGCGGGTGGTCTACGAGCCGGTCAAGCTCACCCAGGAGTTCCGGGTGTTCGACAATCTGAGCCCCTGGCAGGGCCCGGACCTGATGCGCGTTCGCGAAGCCCTGCCGGGCGACGAGAAGGCCGAGAAGAAGGGCTGAGGGCATGGCCGAGATCCGCGAAGAGAACTTCACCATCAACTTCGGTCCGCAGCATCCGGCGGCCCACGGCGTGCTGCGCCTGGTTCTCGAAATGTCGGGCGAGGTGATCGATCGCGCCGACCCGCACATCGGCCTGCTGCACCGCGGCACCGAAAAGCTGATCGAATACAAGACCTACCTCCAGGCGGTGCCGTACTTCGACCGTCTTGACTACGTCTCGCCGATGAACCAGGAGCACGCCTTCGCCCTCGCGGTGGAAAAGCTTCTCGGCATCGAGGCGCCGCGCCGCGCCCAGTTCATCCGGGTGATGTTCGCGGAGGTGACGCGCGTCCTCAACCACATCCTCAACCTCACCTCCTATGCCATGGACGTCGGCGCGATGACGCCGATCCTATGGGGCTTCGAGGTGCGCGAGCTCGGGATGGAGCTGTACGAGGCGGTTTCCGGCGCGCGGCTGCACGCGGCCTATTTCCGTCCCGGCGGCGTCGCCATCGACCTGCCGCAGGGGTTGACGGAACGCGTCGCCACGTGGTGCGACGACGTCGAGAAATTCGTCGTCGACATGGAGCGGATGCTCACCGGCAATCGCATCTTCCGCCAGCGCACCGTCGACATCGGCGTGATCTCGGCGGAGGAGGCGCTCGACTGGGGCTTTTCCGGCCCGTGTCTGCGCGCCTCGGGGGTGCCGTGGGACCTGCGCAAGGCGCAGCCCTACGACGTCTACGCCGAGCTCGATTTCGACGTGCCGATCGGCAAGAACGGCGACTGCTTCGACCGCTATCTCGTGCGCGTCGAGGAGATGCGTCAGTCGGTGAAGCTGATCCGCCAGTGCCTGCAGAAGATGCCCGAAGGCCCGGTGAAGGTGGAGAACCATAAGATCTCTCCGCCGCCGCGCGCCCTGATGAAGCAGTCGATGGAAGCCCTGATCCATCACTTCAAGCTGTTCACCGAGGGCTATCACGTGCCCGCGGGCGAAACCTACACCGCGGTCGAGGCGCCCAAGGGCGAGTTCGCCGTCTATCTCATCGCCGACGGCACCAACCGCCCGTACCGCTGCCATATCCGCGCCCCGGGGTTCGCGCACCTGCAGGCGATGGACAAACTCTCCTGCGGCCACATGCTGGCCGACGTCACCGCGATCATCGGGTCGCTGGATATCGTTTTCGGTGAGATCGATCGATGAGCGAACGCCTTCCCGACGCCCTCGTGCAACCTGACACTTTTGCCTTTTCCGACGCCAACGCCGAGGCGGCGAAGGCGATCGTCGCCAAGTATCCGCCCGGTAAGCAGCGCTCGGCGGTGATGCCGCTGCTCGACCTCGCGCAGCGCCAGGAGGGCTGGCTCAGCCGCGCGGCGATGGATTGCGTCGCCGAGATGCTCGGCATGCCGCCGATCAAGGTCTACGAGGTCGGCACCTTCTACACGATGTACAACCTCAAGCCGGTGGGGAAGCTGCACGTCCAGGTGTGCACCAACATTTCGTGCTGGCTGCGCGCCGCCCCCGAGGTGGTGCGCGCCGCGCGGGAGGTGCTGGGCGTCGAGTTCGGCCAGACCCGCGACGACGGCAAGGCGACCCTTTCCGAGGTCGAGTGCCTCGGCGCGTGCGCCAACGCGCCGGTGATGCAGGTGGGCGACGATCTGTTCGAGGACCTCACCTACGACACAGCAAAGGCGGTGCTGGAGGCGCTGATGCGCGGCGAGAAGGTCGAGATCGGCTCCCAGTCCGGCCGCCGGGGGGCGTGCCCGGCGAGCGGGCCGACGACGCTGAAGCCGAAGAAATCCGCCGAAGCCAAGGAGACGCCGTGATGCTGCGCGACGAAGACCGCATCTACACCAATCTCTACGGCTTCGAGTCGCCGTTCCTCAAGGCGGCGCAGGCGCGCGGCGACTGGGACGGCACCCGCGCGATCCTCGAAAAGGGGCGCGACTGGATCGTCGACGAAATGAAGAAGGCGGGCCTGCGCGGCCGCGGCGGCGCAGGCTTCTCGGCGGGGATGAAGTGGTCGTTCATGCCCAAGGGCGACGGCCCGCTGCCGCGTTATCTCGTGGTCAACGCCGACGAGGGCGAACCCGGCACCTGCAAGGACCGCGACGTCCTGCGCTTCGAGCCGCACAAGCTGGTGGAAGGATGCCTGCTCGCGGGCTTCGCGATCGGCGCGCACGCGGCCTACATCTACGTGCGCGGCGAATACTACAACGAGGCTCGGGTGCTTCAGCAGGCGATCGACGAGGCCTACGCGGCGGGCCTGCTCGGCGACGACGCCTGCGGTTCGGGCTGGAAGATGGAGGTCTTCATCCATCGCGGCATGGGCGCGTACATCTGCGGCGAGGAAAGCGCGCTGATCCAGAGCCTCGAAGGCAAGAAGGGGCAGCCGCGCGCCAAGCCGCCGTTCCCGGCGGGCGTCGGCGTGTGGGGGTGCCCGACGACCGTCAACAACGTCGAGACGATCGCCGACGCGCCGACCATCCTGCGCCGCGGCGCCGCCTGGTTCGCCGCGCTCGGGCCGGAGAACAACAACGGCACCAAGATCTTCTGCATTTCCGGCCATGTCGAGACGCCGTGCAACGTCGAGGAGGAGATGGGCATTCCGCTCAAGGAGCTCCTCAAGCGGCACGCGGGCGGGGTGCGCGGCGGTTGGGACAACCTGCTCGCGGTGATCCCCGGCGGGTCGTCGACGCCGATGATCCCGAAGGAAATCTGCGACGACGTGAAGATGGATTTCGACTCGCTGCGCAACGTGCGCTCGGGTCTCGGCACCGCGGCGGTGATCGTGATGGACAAGTCCACCGATCTGGTCGCTGCGATCACCCGCCTCGCGCGCTTCTACATGCACGAGAGCTGCGGCCAGTGTACGCCGTGCCGCGAGGGCACCGGCTGGCTGTGGCGCACGATGGTGCGGATGGAGCGGGGCGAGGCGAGCGTCGCCGAGATCGACAAGCTGCTGGAAGTCACCCGGCAGATCGAAGGCCACACCATCTGCGCCCTCGGCGACGCCGCGGCGTGGCCGATCCAGGGGCTGTTCCGCCACTTCCGCCCGGAGGTGGAGAAACGCATCGCCGCCCGCCGGGCGGACGCCAAGCACCGCGCCGCGTAGGGGAGAGGGGTCATGCCGAAACTCACCATCGACGGAATGGAAGTCGAGGTCCCCGCGGGCACCTCGGTGCTGCAGGCGGCCGAGCAGCTCGGGATCGAGATTCCGCGGTTCTGCTACCACGAACGCCTGCCGGTCGCCGCCAACTGCCGGATGTGCCTGGTCGAGATCGAGAAGATGCCGAAGCCGGTGGCGTCCTGCGCGATGCCGACGGGCGAGGGGATGGTGGTCAGGACCCAGTCCGAGGCGGCGCTCCAGGCGCGCAAGAACGTGATGGAGCTGCTGCTGATCAACCATCCGCTCGATTGCCCGATCTGCGACCAGGGCGGCGAATGCGATTTGCAGGATCAGGCGATGGCCTACGGTCGCGACAAGGGCCGCTACGACGAGGAGAAGCGCGCGGTCACCGAGAAGTACCTCGGCCCGCTGGTGAAGACGGCGATGACGCGCTGCATCCACTGCACCCGCTGCGTCCGCTTCCTCACCGAGATCGCGGGCGTGCCGGAACTCGGCATGACCTTCCGCGGCGAGCATGCCGAGATCACCACCTACATCGAGCACGCGCTGACCTCCGAGCTGTCCGGCAACATCGTCGATCTCTGCCCGGTCGGCGCGCTGACCTCGAAGCCGTACGCCTTTTCGGCGCGGCCGTGGGAGCTGCGCAAGACCCTGTCCTACGACGTCTTCGACGCGGTCGGCTGCGCGATCCGCGTCGACACCCGCGGCAATCAGGTGATGCGGGTGCTGCCGCGCACCAACGAGGACGTCAACGAGGAGTGGCTGGCCGACAAGAGCCGTCACGCCATCGACGGATTGACCAAGCGCCGCCTCGACGTGCCCTACGTGCGGCGTGACGGCAAGCTCGAACCCGCCACCTGGAACGAGGCGTTCGCCGCGATCCGGGAGGCCTTCGCGCCGCTTGCGGGGCCCGAGATCGCCGCGCTCGCGGGCGACATGGCCGATGCAGAAGCGATGTTCGCGCTCAAGCTGCTGGTCGAGGCGCTGGGATCGGCGAACCTCGACTGCCGCCAGGACGGCGCGGCGCTCGATCCGGCGGTTCCGGTTTCCTACCGCTTCAACACCACCATCGCCGGGATCGAGGCGGCCGACGCGATCCTGATCGTCGGCAGCAATCCGCGGATCGAGGCGCCGGTGCTCAACGCCCGCATCCGCAAGCGGGTGGCCCGGGCGGGGATTCCGGTCGGCGTGATCGGGCCGGACGCGGACCTCACCTATCGGACCCAGCACCTCGGGGGCGGCGCCGACACCCTTCAGGCGATTCTCGACGGCATCAATCCGTTCGCCGACGTGCTCGCCAAGGCGGAGCGGCCGATGATCGTGCTCGGCATGGGCGCCCTGACCCGCGCCGACGGCGCACGCGTGCTCGGCGCGGCCCGCGCGCTGGCGGAAAAGACCGGCATGGTCAAGGACGGCTGGAACGGCTTCAACGTGCTGCACACCGCCGCTGCCCGCGTCGGCGGCCTCGATCTCGGCTTCGTGCCGGGGCCGGGCGGCAAGGGCACCCGCGAGATTCTCGCGGCGGCGGCGAACGGGGATATCAAGGCGGTGTGGCTGCTCGGCGCGGACCAGATCGAGACCAACGGCCTCGACCGCGCGTTCGTGGTCTACCAGGGCCACCACGGCGACGTCGGCGCGCAGGTGGCGGACGTGATTTTGCCCGGCGCGGCGTATACCGAAAAGTCCGGCACCTACGTCAACACCGAGGGCCGGGTGCAGCGCGCCCTGCGCGCGGCATTCCCGCCCGGCGAGGCGCGCGAGGACTGGAAGATCCTGCGCGCCGCCTCGGAGGTGCTCGGCCACACGCTCCCGTTCGACAGCCTGGAGGCGCTGCGCGCCCGGCTGGCGGAACACGCGCCGTCGTTCGCGGTGCACGACGTGGCGACGCCGGGCGCGTGGGCGCCTTTCGGCGAGAAGGGCCCGCTCGACGCGTCGGCGGGACCGTTCGTCTCGCCGATCCGCAACTATTACATGACCGACCCGATCAGCCGCGCCTCGCCGACGATGCAGGCCTGCACCGTGGAGATCCTCGGCGAGACGAACCAGGCGAGGACCGGCACCGATGGCTGATTTCTGGACCGATTTCCTGCTGCCGCTGCTGTGGGTGGTGGCGAAGATCCTCGCCTTCGTGGTGCCGCTGCTGCTCGCGGTCGCGTATCTCACCTACGCCGAGCGCAAGGTGATCGCGGCGATGCATCTGCGGCGCGGCCCCAACGTCGTCGGACCGTTCGGCCTGCTGCAGCCGATGGCCGACGGCCTCAAGCTGTTCCTCAAGGAAACCGTGGTGCCGACCGGCGCCAATCCGATGGTGTTCCTGCTGGCGCCGGTGGTGACATTCACCCTCGCGCTGATCGGTTGGGCGGTGATTCCGGTCTCCGCCGGGTGGGTGATCGCCGACATCAACGTCGGCATCCTCTACCTGTTCGCGGTGTCGTCGCTCGGCGTCTACGGCATCATCATGGCGGGCTGGGCGTCGAACTCGAAGTACTCGTTCCTCGGCGGCATGCGTTCGGCGGCGCAGATGGTGTCCTACGAGGTCTCGATCGGCTTCATCATCGTCAGCGTGCTGCTCACCGCCGGGTCGATGAACCTGTCGCGCATCGTCGAGGCGCAGAGCGGCCTGTGGTACGCGCTGCCGCACTTCCCGATGTTCGTGCTGTTCCTGATCTCGGCGCTCGCGGAGACCAACCGCACGCCGTTCGACCTGCCCGAGGCGGAGTCCGAACTCGTCGGCGGCTACAACACCGAATATTCGGCGATGACCTTCGCGATGTTCTTCCTCGGCGAATACGCCAACATGATTCTGATGAGCAGCCTCTGCACGATCCTGTTCCTCGGTGGCTGGCTGCCGCCCGCGAACGTCGCACCGTTCACCTGGGTGCCGGGGATCGTGTGGTTCGCCCTCAAGGTTTCGGCGGTGCTGTTCTTCTACCTGTGGGCCCGCGCGACGGTGCCGCGCTACCGCTACGATCAGTTGATGCGCCTGGGCTGGAAGATCTTCCTGCCGCTGTCGCTCGGCTGGGTGGTGGTGACCGCCGTCGCCCTGCACCTGTTCGGCTGGTTGCCGGCGTGAACGCGGAGAAATGACCATGGCCACGCTCACCCGCACGCTTCGCTCGTTCCTGCTGCTCGAACTGCTTTCGGGGTTCGCGCTCACCTTGAAGTATTTCTTCCGCCCCAAGGTGACGATCGACTACCCCTTCGAGAAGGGACCGCTCTCCACCCGCTTCCGCGGCGAGCACGCGTTGCGGCGCTACCCCAACGGCGAGGAGCGCTGCATCTCCTGCAAGCTGTGCGAGGCGATCTGCCCGGCGCTCGCGATCACCATCGAGGGCGAGCCGCGCGCCGACGGCAGCCGCCGTACCACGCGCTACGACATCGACATGACCAAGTGCATCTACTGCGGCCTGTGCCAGGAGGCCTGCCCGGTGGACGCGATCGTCGAGGGGCCGAACTTCGAGTTCGCCACCGAGCGGCGCGCGGAGCTGATCTACACCAAGCAGAAGCTTCTCGACAACGGCGACCGTTGGGAGACGGAACTGGCGCTGCGTCAGGAAGCTGAGGCGCCGTACCGCTGAAGCGCGGCGCGACGGAAGAACGGATAAAAAAGGGGGCAGGGCGCGATATGACGACCGGCAGGATTCCAAGCGCCGCGCCTTGCCCGCATTCTGGTGAGGAGGCCCGGCGATGACCGCCCTGGTGTTCTATGTCTTCGCGGCGCTCGTCGTGGCGTCGGGCGTGATGGTGGTGACCGCCAGAAACCCGGTCCACTCGGTGCTGTTCCTGATCCTCACCTTCTTCAACGTCGCGGGGCTGTTCGTGCTCCTCGGCGCCGAGTTCGTGGCGATGATCATGGTGATCGTCTACGTCGGCGCGGTCGCGGTGCTGTTCCTGTTCGTGGTGATGATGCTCGACATCCACGCGGTGACGCTGCGCCACGGCGCGCTGCGGGCATTCCCGGTCGGCGCGGTCGTCGGTCTGGTTCTGTTCGCCGAGCTGTCGCTGGTGTTCGGCGCGTGGACCTTCGATCCGAACTTCGCCACCATCGCCGCCGCGCCGATCCCGCCGCCCGCCGAACTCACCAACACCGAGGCGATCGGCGTGCTCCTCTACACCCGCTACGCCTATCTCTTCCAGCTTTCCGGCGTGGTGCTGCTGGTCGGCATGGTCGGCTCGATCATGCTCACCCACCGCACGCGCCAGGGGGTCAAGCGCCAGAGCCCGCTCGAGCAGTCGACCCGCCCGCTGGAGGAATGCATCGAAGTCAAGAAGGTCGCGACGGGGAAGGGAGTCTGACCATGACCATCGGCCTCGCCCATTATCTCACCGTCGCCGCCATCCTCTTCACCCTCGGAATCTTCGGCATCTTCCTCAACCGCAAGAACGTGATCATCATCCTGATGTCGATCGAGCTGATGCTGCTCGCCGTCAACATCAACTTCGTCGCGTTTTCGGCCTTCCTCGGTGATCTGGTGGGGCAGGTGTTCGTGATGTTCGTGCTCACCGTGGCCGCGGCCGAGGCGGCGATCGGGCTCGCGATCCTGGTCGTCTTCTTCCGCAACCGCGGTTCGATCCAGGTCGAAGACATCAACGCGATGAAAGGCTGAGGGATCATGACCGTCGCCATCGTCTTCCTGCCGCTTCTGGGCGCGATCCTCGCCGGGCTGTTCGGCCGCTTCATCGGGCGCGTCGGCGCGCAGGCGGTCACTTCGCTGTTGATGCTGGTCTCCGCGGGGCTGAGCGCCTTCGTGCTCTATTCCGTAGGGTTCGGGCCGGGGGCCTACACCGTCACCCTGTTCGACTGGATTCACGTCGGCAGTTTCGACGCCGTCTGGGCGCTCAAGGTCGACACCCTCACCGCGGCGATGCTGTTCACCGTCTCGACCGTATCGGCTCTGGTCCACGTCTACTCGATCGGCTACATGCACGGCGACCCTTCCGAGCCGCGCTTCATGGCCTATCTGTCGCTGTTCACCTTCTTCATGCTGATGCTGGTGACCGCCGACAACCTGGTGCAGCTGTTCTTCGGCTGGGAGGGCGTGGGCCTCTCGTCCTACCTCCTGATCGGCTTCTGGAACGATCGCCCCGCCGCCAACGCCGCCGCGATCAAGGCGTTCGTCGTCAACCGCGTCGGCGACTTCGGGTTCATGCTCGGCATCGCCGGGATCTACCTCGCGTTCGACAGCGCGCAGTTCGATACGATCTTCGCCGCCGCGCCGGAGATGGCCGGGCAGACGTTCCGCGTCTTCGGCGCCGAGCTGCCGGTGCTGACGACGCTGTGCCTGCTGCTGTTCGTCGGCGCGATGGGCAAATCGGCGCAGATCGGTCTGCACACCTGGCTGCCCGACGCGATGGAGGGCCCGACCCCGGTCTCGGCGCTGATCCATGCGGCGACGATGGTGACCGCCGGGGTATTCATGGTCGCGCGGATGTCGCCGCTGTTCGAATACTCCGATACCGCGCTCGCGGTTGTCGCCTTCGTCGGCGCCACCACCGCGCTGTTCGCCGCCACCGTCGGCTGCGTGCAGAACGACATCAAGCGGGTGATCGCGTACTCCACCTGTTCGCAGCTCGGCTACATGTTCTTCGCCCTCGGCGTCGGCGCTTACGGCGCGGCGATCTTCCATCTCGTCACCCACGCGTTCTTCAAGGCGATGCTGTTCCTCGGCGCGGGTTCGGTGATCCACGCGATGTCCGACGAGCAGGACATGCGGCGGATGGGCGGAATCTGGCGGAACGTCAAGTTCACCTACGCGATCATGTGGATCGGCTCGCTGTCGCTGGCCGGGCTGCCGGTGTTCGCCGGTTACTATTCCAAGGATACGATTCTCGAAGCCGCCTGGGGCGCGCACTCGGCGATCGGCCAGTATGCCTTCTGGATGGGCGCGGCGGCGGCGCTGCTCACCGCCTTCTATTCCTGGCGGTTGCTGTTCATGACCTTCCACGGCCAGCCGCGCGCCGACGAAAAGACCATGGCCCACGTTCACGAATCGCCGCCGGTGATGCTGGTTCCGCTGATGGCGCTCGCCGTCGGCGCGATCTTCGCGGGCATGATCGGTTACGACGCGTTCGTCGGCGAGGGCCGGGCGGCGTTCTGGAAGACCGCGCTCGCGGTGGTCGGCGCGGACCCGCTCGAAGCCGCGCACCACGTGCCGCCGTTCGTCAAGATGCTGCCGATCGCGGTGGCGGGCGCGGGCATTCTCGTCGCCTACCTGTTCTACATCGTCAGGACCGACGTTCCCGGCAGGCTCGCGGCGGCGATGCCCGGGCTGCACCGCTTCCTCCTCAACAAGTGGTACTTCGACGAGCTCTACGAGGCGGTGTTCGTCCGCCCCGCGTTCGCGCTCGGGCGGCTGTTGTGGAAGAAGGGCGACGTCGGCACCATCGACCGTTTCGGGCCGGACGGCGTCTCGTTCCTCGCGCGCGCCGCCGCGCGCCGCACCGCGCTGATCCAAAGCGGCTTCATCTACCACTACGCGTTCGCGATGATCATCGGCCTGGTGGTGTTCGTCTCCGCCTACGTCGCCGGATTGCAGGGATAGGGGTGCACTGAAAATGACCGACTGGCCCCTTCTGAGCATCATCACCTTCCTGCCGCTGGTGGGTGTGGCGTTCATCCTGATGATCCGCGGCGACGAGGAGATCGTCACCCGCAACAGCCGCAACGTCGCGCTGCTGACCACCTGCGCCACCTTCGTGATGTCGCTGTTCCTGTGGTTCGGCTTCGAGACCGGCACCGCCGATTTCCAGTTCGTCGAGCAGGCCGAGTGGCTGCCCGGCACCGGGATCTCCTATCACGTCGGCGTGGACGGGATTTCGGTGCTGTTCGTGCTGCTCTCCACCTTCCTGATGCCGGTGTGCGTGCTTGCCGGGTGGAGCGCGATCACCTCGCGGGTGAAGGAATACATGATCGCCTTTCTGGTGCTCGAAACCATGATGGTGGGCATGTTCTGCGCGCTCGACTTCATGCTCTTCTACATCTTCTTCGAGGGCGTGCTGGTGCCGATGTTCATCCTCATCGGCGTGTGGGGCGGGCCGCGGCGGATCTATGCGGCGTTCAAGTTCTTCCTCTATACCCTCGCGGGTTCGATGCTGATGCTGGTGGCGCTGCTGGCGATGTACTTCCAGGCCGGCACCACCGACATTCCGACGCTGCTGCGCCACGCCTTCGCGCCCGAAGTCCAGACCTGGCTGTTCCTCGCGATGTTCGCCTCGTTCGCGGTCAAGGTGCCGATGTGGCCGGTCCATACCTGGCTGCCCGACGCCCACGTCGAGGCGCCCACCGCCGGGTCGGTGATCCTCGCGGGCGTGCTGCTGAAGATGGGCGCCTACGGCTTCCTGCGCTTCTCGGTGCCGATGCTGCCGCAGGCGAGCGCCGACTTCACGCCGCTGATCTACGGCCTTTCGGTGGTGGCGGTGATCTACACCTCGCTGGTGGCGCTGGTGCAGGAGGACATGAAGAAGCTGATCGCGTACTCCTCGGTCGCGCACATGGGCTTCGTCACCATCGGCATCTTCACCATGACCGCGCAGGGCGTCACCGGCGCACTGTTCCAGATGCTCTCCCACGGCGTCGTCGCGGGCGCGCTGTTCCTGTGCGTCGGGGTGATCTACGACCGCCTGCACACCCGCGAGATCGCGCGTTACGGCGGCCTCGTCCACCGCATGCCGAAATACGCGGCGCTGTTCATGCTGTTCATGATGGCGTCGATGGGTCTGCCCGGCACCTCCGGGTTCGTCGGCGAGCTGCTGGTGGTTCTCGGCGCGTTCCAGGTCAACACCTGGGTGGCGACGCTGATGGCCTCCGGCCTGATCCTCGGCGCGTGCTACATGCTGTTCCTCTATCGCCGCGTCGTCTTCGGCAAGGTCGAGAAGGAGGACGTGAAGACGATGCAGGACATCACCGGGCGCGAGTTCGCGATGTTCGCGCCGCTCGTGATCGCGGTGCTGTGGATGGGGCTTTATCCCGCGCCGTTCCTCGACATCATGTCGGCGTCGGTGGACAACCTGATCGCGAACTTCGAAACCGCGCGCGCCGCCGCCGACGCGGGGACCGCCGCCGTGGCGATGCAACAGGGGCTCTGAAATGGCGACCGCACTTCCCAACCTGTTTCCGGCCCTGCCCGAAATCTTTCTCGCCCTCGCGGCGATGGCGCTCCTGATGCTCGGGGTGTTCCGCAAGGCCAACAGCACCCGGCTCGTCGGCCACCTCGGCGCGGCGGCGCTGGTCGTCGCCACCGGCCTCGCGCTCGCCTTCGGCGGGCTGCGTCAGGTGACGTTCGAGGGTCTGTACGTGACCGACGCGTTCGCGGTGTTCGCCAAGGTGATGGTGTTCCTCTCCACGGCGGTCACCCTGATTCTGGCGGTGAAGTGGCTGGAGCAGGAGAACGTCCAACGTTACGAATACCCGGTCCTGGTGCTGTTCGCGGCGGTCGGCATGGGGGCGATGGTCTCCGCCAACGACTTCCTGTCGCTCTACGTCGGCCTCGAAACCCAGAGCCTGGCGCTCTATCTGATCGCCGCCTATCAGCGCGACACCGTGCGTTCGACCGAGGCGGGGCTGAAGTATTTCGTCCTCGGTGCGCTCGCCTCCGGCCTGTTCCTCTACGGTGCGTCGCTGGTCTACGGCTTCGCCGGATCCACGAATTTCGACGTGCTGGCGCGCAGCTTCGCGGCGGGCGAGCCGGTGTCGGCGGGCGTGGTGGTCGGTCTCGTGTTCATCGTCTGCGCGCTTGCGTTCAAGTGCGCGGCGGTGCCGTTCCACATGTGGACGCCCGACGTCTACGAAGGCGCGCCGACGCCGGTGACCGCGTTCTTCTCGGTCGCGCCGAAGGCGGCGGCGGTGGCGCTGTTCCTGCGGGTGATGATCGCGCCGTTCGGCGATCTCGTGGCGCAGTGGCAGCAGGTGATCGTCGCGATCGCGATCCTGTCTATGCTGGTGGGCGGGTTCGCCGCGATCGTGCAGACCAACATCAAACGTCTGATGGCCTACAGCTCGATCGGCCACGTCGGCTATGCCCTGGTCGGCCTCGCGGTCGGCACCCAGGAGGGCGTCTCGGCGGTGCTGATCTACCTCGCGATCTATCTGTTCATGAACGTCGGCACCTTCGCGGTGATCCTTTCGATGCGCGCCAACGGCCGCATGGTCGAGGGGATCTCCGACCTTGCCGGACTTTCGAAGAACCGGCCGATCATGTCCGCCGCGCTCGCGACGATGATGTTCTCGATGGCGGGCATCCCGCCGTTCGCGGGTTTCTTCGGCAAGTTCTTCGTATTCAAGGCGGCGGTCGATGCCGGGCTCATCGTGCTCGCGGTGGTGGGCGTGCTCACCAGCGTGGTGGCGGCGTTCTACTATCTCCGCATCGTCAAGGTGCTGTACTTCGACGATCCGGCCGACCAGTTCGAGCCGATGCCGCCGCAGGCACGCTTCGTGCTGGGTGTCGCCAGCATCGCCGTGGTGGTGTTCTTCCTCTTTCCGCTGCCGCAGGTGGTGGTGGCCGCGGGTAACGCCGCGCGCGCATTGTTCGGTGCCTGAATGACCGCAAAGCCTCTCATCGCCCTGCCGGCCGGCTGGGCGCTCGTCCGCCTGTCCTCCACCGACAGCACCAATGCCCAACTGCGCGCCCGGGCTATCGCCGGCGCGCCCGAGGGCACGGTGGTGTGGGCCGACGAACAGACCGCCGGACGCGGTCGCCAGGAACGGGAATGGAAATCGGGCGGCGTCAACCTGCTGTTCTCGGTGTTGGCGCGGCCGGATTGCGATCTCGCCGCCGCCGGGCAGTTGAGCTTCATGTCGGCGGTGGCGATGGCCGAGGCGGTCGAACGGGTCGCGCCCAGCGTGCGCCTGCAATGCAAGTGGCCGAACGACCTGCTCGGCACCCACGGCAAGCTCTGTGGCATTCTTCTCGAAGGCTGCGGCATCCGCGACGGCGACCGGATCGACGGCGTGGTCGTCGGCATCGGCCTCAACATGGACTGGAAGCCCGAGGGCGAGACCCTATACCCGGCCTCGTCGCTGGCGCGCGAGGGGGCGGCGACCACCCGCGAGGCGGTGCTGGAGGCGTTTCTCGGCCGCTTCGCCGCATGGCTCGAATGCTGGCGGGCGGAGGGATTCGGCCCGCTGCGGGAAGCTTGGCTGGCCCGCGCGCGCGGGCTCGGCGGCCCGGTGACGGTGCGCCTGCCGGGCGAAACCGTGCACGGGACCTTCGAAACCCTGGACGCGGACGGGGCCTTGGTGCTATCCGGGCTGCCGGAAGGCAAGCGCCTGATCCATGCCGGGGATGTGTTCTTCGGCTAGACGCGAAGGACCGCACCGATGATCCTGACGATCGACTCCGGCAACACCAACGTCGTGTTCGCGGTGTTCGAGGACGGCAAGTTGCGCGCCACCTGGCGCGCTGCCAACGACACCCGCCGCACCGCCGACGAATTCGGCATCTGGCTTTCGCAACTGATGGCCCTCGAAGGGATCCGGCGCGAGGATATCACCGGCGCGATCATCGCCTCGGTGGTGCCCGCGATCGTCTATTCGCTGCGCAGCCTGTGCGTCCGCTACTTCAAGGTCGAGCCGATGGTGCTCGGCGCCGCCAACGTCGATCCCGGCATCCGCGTCCTGCTCGACAATCCGGAGGAGGCGGGCGCTGACCGTATCGCCAACACCGTCGCCGCCTTCGCCACTTACGGCGGTCCGCTGATCGTCCTCGATTTCGGCACCGCGACCACCTTCGACGTCGTCAACGCCGAGGGCGACTTCGCGGGCGGCTGCATCGCGCCGGGCATCAACCTCTCGCTCGAAGCCCTGCACATGGCGGCCGCGAAGCTGCCGCGCGTCGGCATCGAGCCGCCGCCGAAGGTGATCGGCAGCAGCACCGTGGGCGCGATCAAATCCGGGGTGTTCTGGGGCTACGTCGGCCTGATCGAAGGCATCGTCAAACGCATCTGCGACGAGTTCGGCCAGCCGATGAAGGTGGTCGCGACCGGCGGACTGGCGGCGCTGTTCAACCGGCACACCGAAATCATCCAGCACCTCGACCCCGACCTCACGCTGCGCGGCCTGTTGCAGATCTATCAACGGAACGTCGGCCGATGAGCCGCCGCGCCGATCCCGATACAGGCCTGGTGTTCGCGCCGCTCGGGGGCGTCGGCGAGATCGGCATGAACCTCTACGCCTACGGCTGCGACGGCCGCTGGCTGGTGGTCGACTGCGGCATCATGTTCCAGGACGACAAGGCGCCGGGCGTCGAACTGGTGATGGCCGACCCGGCGTTTCTCGCCGAGCGCAGCGCCGCGATCGAGGGACTGGTGCTCACCCACGCCCACGAGGATCATATCGGTGCGGTGGCGTGGTTGTGGCCGCGCCTGGGCTGCCCGATCTATGCGACGCCGTTCACCCTGGCGATGCTCGAAAGCCGCCTCGCCGAGACCGGCATCGACCCCGAGCGCCACGCGGTGCCACTCGACGGACGGATCGAGCTCGGGCCCTTCGCGGTGCGGTTCGTCGCGCTCACCCATTCGATCCCCGAGCCCTCGGCGCTCGCCATCGACACCCCTTACGGCACCCTGATCCACTCCGGCGACTGGAAGCTCGATCCCGATCCGCTGCTCGGCGAACCGGCGGAGGAGGGGGTTCTGAAGGAGATCGGCGACCGCGGCGTGCTCGCGGTGATCGGCGATTCCACCAATGCCCAGGTTCCGGGCCATTCGGGGTCGGAGGCGACGGTGCGCGCCGCCCTGGCGCGCGAGATCGCGGCCTGCACGGGGCGGGTGGCGGTCGGCTGCTTCGCCAGCAACGCCGCGCGGGTGGAGAGCGTGATCGCCGCCGCGCGGGCGGCGGGCCGCGAGGTCTGCCTGCTCGGGCGCTCGCTCTATCGCGTTCTCGACGCCTGCGCCGCCGCCGGGCGTCCGCTCGAAACCGGCCGCCTGATCCCCGAGAACGAGGCGGGTTACGTTCCCAACGACCGCATCCTCTACGTCGCCACCGGCTCGCAGGGCGAGCCGCGCGCGGCGCTTGCGCGGATCGCCGGAAACACTCATCCCAACGTCGCGTTCGGCGCTGGCGATACGGTGATCTTTTCGTCGCGCGTGATCCCGGGCAACGAGAAGGCGGTGCTCGAAGTGCAGAACGCTTTCGCCGCCCTCGGAGTCGAAGTCGTGACCGCGCGCGACGTGCCGGACATCCACGTCTCCGGGCATCCGGCGCAGGACGAACTGGCGCGATTCTACGAGCTTCTGCGGCCACGGAGTCTGATCGCCGTGCACGGCGAGACTCTTCACCTCGAAGCGCACGCCAAACTTGCGCAAAATGTGGGGATTCAGTCCGTTATCGTGCCGTTCGACGGGGTGCTGGTGCGGCTTGCCCCGGGGGCGGTGGAAAAGATTGGAACCGTTCCAAGCGGCCGTCTGGCGCTCGACGGCAACAGGATTCTTGAGAGAGATTCGGAAATCCTTCGCAACCGGCGGCGCATCATGTATAACGGCTGCGTCGTCGTGACTCTGGTGGTCGACGGCATGGGGGAAATGCTGCGGCCGCCAAGCCTAACCGCGCCGGCGCTGCTCGATTTGGACGACGAGGATCCCGTAGATCTGGCGATTGACGCCGCCGTCGAGGCGGTACGTCAAACGCCCGCAAAGGGTCGTCGTGATGACGGGATTCTTCAGGAAGCCGTCCGTCGCGCAGTCCGGCGCAGCCTGCTCGCATCCACCGGCAAAAAGCCCGTGACCTGCGTGCAGATTGTGCGGATCTAACACTGGAATTCTCAGGAGAGTTGAGATGATCGGACGTTTCAATCACGTGGCCATCGTTGTTCCGAACCTGGCCGAAGGCACCGCGCTGTACCGTGACGCGCTCGGCGCGAAGGTTTCCGAGCCGATGGACGTCGTCGAGCATGGCGTGACCGTCGTGTTCGTCGAGCTGCCGAACACCAAGGTCGAGCTGCTGCACCCGCTCGGGGAGAAGTCCCCGATCGCGTCCTTCCTCGAGAAGAACCCGAAGGGCGGCATCCACCACATCTGCTTCGAGACCGCGTCGCTCGCGAAGGCCTCCGAGAAGCTGAAGGCCGCCGGCAAGCGCATCCTCGGCGACGGCAACCCGAAGATCGGTGCCCACGGCAACCCGGTGCTGTTCCTGCATCCGTCGGACTTCAACGGCACCCTGGTCGAGCTCGAAGAGACCGGCGCCGGCCACTAAGACAGGCTCGCCCGGCCATTAGGGGGCTTCCCCGGTGAGCTGGTATTGCGATCTTGCACCCGGTCATCCCCATCACGGGCCGTACCACGACAACGAGTACGGCTTCCCGGTGGCGGATGACCGGGTTTTGTTCGAGCGCCTGACGCTCGAGGTAATGCAGGCGGGCCTGTCGTGGCTCACCGTGCTGAAGAAGCGGGAGGCGTTTTCCCGCGCGTTCGCGCAGTTCGAGATCGACGCCGTCGCCGCGTTCGGCGAGGCCGATCGTGCCCGCTTGCTGGCGGACCCGGGGATCATCCGCAACCGCCTCAAGATCGACGCGACGATCCACAACGCGCGCGCGATCCTCGATATCCAGGATGAATTCGGTTCCTTCGCCGCATGGATCGCGCGCAATCATCCGCGCGACCTCAAGGCCTGGATCAAGCTGTTCCGGACCCGCTTCCGCTTCGTCGGCGGCGAGATCATGAACGAATTTCTCATGAGCATCGGCTATCTCGAAGGGGCGCACCGCCCGGATTGTCCGGTTTTCGCCCGGATTGCGGCGCAAGATCCGGCGTGGATGCAAAAAAAGAGGCAGGGCGCTTAGGTCCCTGCCTTTAGAGTCTAGCTTGGCGTAATCAAGAGAAACGCCGGACCCACGATGTGCGGCGGCCGTCCTCCTCAAACTTGGGCTAGAAAGGAGTGTGCCTTATTTTTATGTGGGTTTCAAGCATTTCGATGAAAGAATTTCAGTGTCGGCGTAAATTGAATTCATCGGAACCGGGAGCGGGAGGCGTCGGATGAAACGAATTTGGGTGATGCTGGCGATTGCGGCGGCGATGGCGGGCGGGGCCGCGCGGGCGCAGGGCGACGACGCCTGTTCCCGTGCAATGCGGGCGCAGACCGGCGGCGCGGACTACCAGCCGGGAGTGGACGTTCACGGCAAGGCGGTGGCGCCCGCCGACGTGGCGGGAACGATCCGTATCGAACCGCCCAAGGTGATCGAGTTTCCGGTGACGCTCGACGTCGCCCGCCGCGCCGGGTTCGCACCGCGCGGCCCGTACGAGGCCAACCTCGAGGTCGCGAAGGTGCGAATCGAAGGGAGCCGGGTGTTCATCAACGGCCAGGCGGTCAACCCGGACGACTCGACGGAGCTGATCGCCGCTTGCCGCGCGGCGCGCAAATAAGCCCGCCGAAGTCGTTGCCAACGCGCCCCGGCTCCGTTAATTCCATGGGGCAACTCCTTCAATTGACCCGATGGTTCCCGTCATGCGCCTCTCCACCTATTTTCTGCCGGTCCTCAAGGAAACTCCGAACGAGGCGCAGATCGTCTCCCACCGCCTGATGCTGCGCACCGGGATGATCCGCCAGTCGAGCGCGGGCATCTATTCGTGGCTGCCGCTCGGGCTGCGGGTGCTGCGCAAGATCGAGGGGATCGTTCGCGAGGAGCAGGATCTCGCCGGGGCGCAGGAGCTTCTGATGCCGACCCTGCAGTCGGCCGACCTGTGGCGGGAAAGCGGGCGTTACGACGCCTACGGGCCCGAGATGCTGCGCATCCGTGACCGGCATGAGCGCGAGATGCTCTACGGCCCGACCAACGAGGAGCAGATCACCGAGATCTTCCGCGGTCTCGCCAAGAGCTACCGCGAGGTGCCGCGCATCCTCTACCACATCCAGTGGAAGTTCCGCGACGAGATCCGCCCGCGCTTCGGCGTGATGCGCGGGCGCGAGTTCCTGATGAAGGACGCCTACTCCTTCGACCTCACCGCCGAGGACGCGCGCAAGGCCTATTACAAGATGTTCGTCGCCTATCTGCGCACCTTCGCCCGCATGGGCCTGAAGGCGATCCCGATGCGCGCCGATACCGGCCCGATCGGCGGCGACCTGTCCCACGAGTTCATCATCCTCGCCGAGACCGGCGAGAGTCAGGTGTTCTGCCACAAGGCGTTCCTGGAGCGCGATCCGCTCGCTCAGGAGCCGGATTACGAGGGCGATCTCGAACCGGTGTTCAAGGACTGGACCGCCGACTATGCCGCCACCGAGGAAGTCCACGACCCGGCGAAGGCGGCCGAGCTCGGCGACGACCTGCTGACCGCGCGCGGCATCGAGGTCGGGCAGGTGTTCTATTTCGGCACCAAGTACTCGAAGCCGATGGGCGCCACCGTCGCCGGGCCGGACGGCCAGCCGATCACCCTCGAAATGGGGTCCTACGGCATCGGCGTGTCGCGTCTCGTCGGCGCGATCATCGAGGCGAGCCACGACGACGCCGGGATCATCTGGCCGGAGAGCGTCGCGCCGTTCAAGGTCGGCCTGGTCAACCTGAAATCCGGCGACGCGACGACCGACGCGATGTGCGAGCGGCTCTACGCCGAACTCGAAGGGGCCGGAGTCGAGGTGCTCTACGACGACCGCGACGAGCGCGCCGGGTCGAAGTTCGCGACCATGGATCTGCTCGGCCTGCCGTATCAGCTCGTGGTCGGGCCGAAGGGGCTCAAGGACGGCGTCGTCGAGATCAAGGCGCGCGCCAGCGGCGCCCGCGAGACCCTCTCGCCCGAGGCCGCGGTCGCGAGGCTGACCGCCTAACTCCAACCAGGGAGACCGCCCGTGTTCGGTCCGTTCGAGCGCATGGTCGCGTTCCGCTACCTGCGCGCCCGCCGCAAGGAGGGATTCGTCTCGGTGATCGCGGGGTTCTCGCTCGCCGGGATCATGCTCGGCGTCGCGACCCTGATCATCGTGATGTCGGTGATGAACGGCTTCCGCAGCGAACTGCTCGGGCGCATCCTCGGCGTCAACGGCCACCTCGCGGTCTACGCCCTCGGCGGCCGCGGCATCGGCGAGTCCGAGGCGCTGGCGAAGGAGATCCGCGGCGTTCCCGGCGTCACCTACGCGATCCCTGTGGTCGAGGCGCAGGTGATGGCGACCGCCAACAACGTCAACCTCGGCGCATTGGTGCGCGGCATCGCGCCCGACGCGCTGCGCTCCCGCGCGATCTTCGCCGACAACATCCGCGCCGGTTCGCTCGCCGATTTCGAGGGACCGGACGCGGTGGTGATCGGCGAGCGGATGGCGCAGAAGATGGGCCTCGGCGTCGGCGACACCCTCACCCTGATCTCGCCGAAGGGGCAGGCGACGGTGTTCGGGTCGGTGCCACGGGTGCGCGGCTATCGGATCGCGGCGATCTTCAAGGTCGGCATGTCGGAATACGACGGCACCTACGTGTTCATTCCGATGCAGGCGGCGCAGGCGTATTTCCAGATGAACGGGCTCGCCTCGCAGATCGACATCGGGCTGACCGACGCCGACATCACCGGCCGGGTGGCGAAGCAGATCCGTCCGATGATCGGCCCCGGGGTCGACATCTACGACTGGCGGCAGGCCAACTCCTCGTTCTTCAACGCAGTGCAGGTGGAGCGGAACGTGATGTTCCTGATCCTCACCCTGATCATCCTGGTCGCCGCGTTCAACATCATCTCCGGCCTGATCATGCTGGTGAAGGACAAGGGCCGCGACATCGCGATCATGCGGACCATGGGCGCGACGCGCGGCGCGGTGCTGCGGATCTTCCTGATGGCGGGAGCCTCGATCGGCGTCGTCGGCACCGCCGCCGGGGTGGCGCTGGGGCTGGTGTTCTGCGCCAACATCGAAAGCATCCGCCGCTTCATCGAGAGCCTTTCGGGCGCGAATCTGTTCAACGCCGAGATCTACTTCCTTTCGCGCCTGCCCGCCGAGGTCGACCCGGCGGAGGTGGTGACGGTGGTGCTGATGGCGCTCGGGCTTTCCCTCGCCGCGACGATCTATCCCGCCTGGCGCGCGGCGCGCCTCGATCCGGTGGAGGCGCTGCGCTATGAGTGAGGTTCTGGTTCTCGACGGCGTGGTGCGCCGCTTCGTTCAGGGCGGCGCGACGCTCAACGTGCTCGCAGATGCGAACCTCCGCGTCCGCGCGGGCGAGATCGTCGCCCTGGTGGGGCCTTCCGGGTCGGGCAAGTCGACGCTGTTGCAGCTCGCCGGTCTGCTGGAGCGGCCGGACGAGGGCGAGGTGTCGATCGACGGCCGCGCCTGCGGCGGCCTCGGCGATGCCGAACGCACCCGTCTGCGCCGCGAGGCGTTGGGATTCGTCTACCAGCAGCACCATCTGTTGCCGGAGTTTTCGGCGATCGAGAACGTGATCGTGCCGCAGATGATCGCCGGGGTTTCCCGCGTCGCGGCCAAGGCACGGGCCGCCGAACTGCTCGGGCGGCTGGGGTTGGGCGAGCGCCTCGACCACCGGCCGGGGCAGCTTTCGGGCGGCGAACAGCAGCGCGTCGCGATCTGCCGTGCGCTCGCCAACGCGCCGCGCCTGCTGCTCGCCGACGAGCCGACCGGCAACCTCGACCCGGAAACCTCCGAGGCGGTGTTCGCCGAACTGCTGGGGCTGGTGCGCGACGAGGGGCTCGCCGCGTTGATCGCCACCCACAACCCGGAACTCGCCGGGCGGATGGATCGCCGCGTCACCGTGCGCGGCGGCGCGATCGTCGAGCTCTGAATCCGTCTTAGGGGAGGGGGCGATGCCCGCCGACTTCATCCATTTGCGCATCCATACCGCCTATTCGCTGGCGACCGGCGCGATCAAGATGAAGGAACTGCTGAAGCTGTGCCAGCACCAGGGGTTCCCCGCGGTGGCGGTCACCGACCTCGGCAACATGTTCGGCGCGGCGGAGTTCTCCTCCTACGGCGCCGATGCGGGGATCCAGCCGATCGTCGGCACGGTGCTCAACGTCACGCCGCTGGTTCCCGACGTGGACCCGAAGTCGGGCCACGACGCCCGCTTCGACAATCCCGACCGGGTAGCGCTGCTGGTCCAGAACGAGACCGGTTATGCCAACATCCTCAAGCTCGTCAGCCGCAGCTACCGCGACGCCGACGGCATCGTGCCGCCGCAGGTGCCGTTCGAGGAACTGGAAAGCCATGCCGACGGCCTGATCCTCCTCACCGGCATGGTCGACGGCGCGGTCGGCCGGGCGTTGCTGGACGAGCAGCCGGAGCGGGCGGGCGAGGTGCTCGACCGCCTCGCCGCCGCGTTTCCCGGCCGCACCTACGTGGAGATCCAGCGTCACGGCCTGCGCGACGAGGAGCGCATCGAGGAGGCGCTGATCGGTCTCGCCTATGCCAAGTCCCTGCCGCTGATCGCCACCAACGACGTCTACTTCGGTTCGCCGGAGATGTACGAGGCGCACGACGCGCTGATCTGCATCCGCGACGGCGTCACCCTCAACCAGCCGGATCGCCGCCGCTTCACCCCCGATCACGGCTTCAAGTCGGCCGCCGAGATGCGCAGGCTGTTCTCCGACCTGCCCGAGGCGTGCGACAACACCCTGGTGGTCGCGCACCGCTGCGCCTACCGCGTACCGAAGCGCAAGCCGCTTCTGCCGAACTTCACCGACGGTTCGATCTCCGAGGCGGACCTGCTGACGGAGAAGGCGAAAATCGGTCTTCAGAAACGACTTGAGGCGCATGTCTTCACGGAAAATATGAGCGAGGCCCAGCGCGAGGACGCGGCTAGGCCCTACCGCGAACGCCTGGAGTACGAGCTCGGCGTGATCGTGCAGATGGGCTTTCCCGGCTATTTCCTGATCGTGTCCGACTTCATCCAGTGGTCGAAGGCGCAGGGGATTCCGGTGGGGCCGGGGCGCGGCTCGGGCGCGGGCTCGGTGGTCGCCTGGGCGCTCACCATCACCGACCTCGATCCGCTGCACTTCAACCTGCTGTTCGAGCGCTTCCTCAATCCCGAACGCGTGTCGATGCCCGACTTCGACATCGATTTCTGTCAGGATCGCCGCGAAGAGACGATCCGCTACGTGCAGGATCGCTATGGCCACGAAAAGGTGGCGCAGATCATCACCTTCGGCAAGCTGCAGGCGCGCGCGGTGCTGCGCGACGTCGGCCGCGTGCTCGGCATGCCTTACGGTCAGACCGACAAGATTTGCAAGCTGGTGCCCAACAACCCGGCGAAGCCGACGCCCCTGAAGGAGGCGATCGAAGGCGAGCCGAAGCTGCTGGAGATGCGCAACAACGACCCGCAGGTGGCGCATCTCTTCGATATCGGCCTCAAGCTCGAAGGCCTCTACCGCAACGCCTCGACCCACGCCGCGGGCGTGGTGATCGGCGACCGCCCGCTCGACGAACTGGTGCCGCTCTACCGCGACCCGCGCTCCGACATGCCGGTGACGCAGTTCAACATGGCGTTCGTCGAGAGCACCGGCCTGATCAAGTTCGACTTTCTCGGCCTCAAGACCCTCACGGTGCTGTCCACCGCGGTGAAGCTGATCGCGCAGCGCGGCATCGCCATCGATCTTCTGAAAATTCCGACGGACGACCGGCCGACCTTCGAGATGCTTTCGCGCGGCGACACCGCGGGCGTGTTCCAACTCGAAAGTCAGGGCATGCGCGACGTGCTGCGCAAGCTCCGCCCCGACACGCTCGAAGACATCGTCGCGGTGGTGGCGCTCTACCGCCCGGGGCCGATGGAGAACATCCCGAGCTACATCAACCGCAAGCACGGCACCGAGCCGGTCGACACCATGCATCCGCTGCTCGAAGGGGTGCTGAAGGAGACCTACGGCATCATCATCTACCAGGAACAGGTGATGCAGATCGCGCAGGTGCTGGCCGGCTATTCGCTCGGCGGCGCGGACCTGCTGCGCCGCGCGATGGGCAAGAAGAAACAGGAGGAAATGGACAAGCAGCGCCAGATCTTCCTCGAAGGCGCGGAGAAGACCGGCGTCGACCGCGGCCGCGCCAACCAGATCTTCGACCACGTCAACAAGTTCGCGGGCTACGGCTTCAACAAGTCGCACGCCGCCGCCTACGCCCTGGTCGCCTATCAGACCGCGTATCTCAAGGCCAACTATCCGGTCGAGTTCCTCGCCGCGTCGATGACCCTCGACATTCACAACACCGACAAGCTCGCGCACTTCAAGCAGGAACTGAGCCGCCTCAAGATTCCGGTGCTGCCGCCGGACGTGAACCTCTCCGAGGCGGAGTTCTCGGTGGAGTTCGCGGACGGGCAGGGGGCGGTGCGCTACGCCCTCGCGGCGCTCAAGAACGTCGGCGAGACGGCGATGCAGGCGCTGGTCGCGGCGCGGCGCGCAGGCGGGCCGTTCAAGAGCCTGATCGACTTCGCCGAACGCGTCGAACCGCAGGTGCTCAACCGGCGCTCGCTCGAAAATCTCGTCAAGGCGGGCGCGTTCGACCGGCTGGAGAAGAACCGCGCGCGGGTGGTCAACGGGCTCGATACGCTGCTGCGCTATGCCCAGTTGACCCAGCAGGAGCGGGCGTCGTCCCAGGTCAGCCTGTTCGGCGGCGACCGCGTCGCGATCCCGCCGCCCGAACTGCCGAAGTGCGACGACTGGCCGCCGATGGAGCGCCTCAATCAGGAGTTCGGCGCGGTCGGCTTCTATCTTTCGGCGCACCCGCTCGATTCCTACGCGACCCTGCTCGACAAGCTCAACGTCATGCCCGCCGCCGACCTCGTCGCCTCGGCGCGGATCGGCGGCGTCTCGCGGGTTAAGCTCGCGGGGATCGTGGTGGCGATGCGCGAGCGCGTCGGCAAGACCGGCAAGCGCTACGCCTTCGCCGAGTTCTCGGATTCCACCGGCTCGTTCGAGGTGACGCTGTTTTCCGAAACCCTCGCCGCCGCGCGCGAACTGTTGGAACAGAACCAGCCGCTGCTGCTGACCGTCGAGGTGCGCGCCGAGGACGAACAGCTGCGCCTCACCGCGCAGGAGGTCACCTCGCTCGACCGCGCCGCGGCGCGGGCGGTGACGGGGCTGAAGCTGATGGTGAGCGACGCCGCGCCGATCGGCGCTCTGAAGGGGATCCTCGGCGAGACCCCGCCCGGCCGCCACGGCGTGCGCCTCACCGTCAAGCTCGAGGATCGCGAGGTCGACCTCACCCTCGGCCAGGGGCGGATGCTCGGGCCGCAGACTCTCGCCGCGCTCCGCCAGGTCGGCGGCGTCACGGTCGAGGAATTGGGCTAGAAACCGCTTGCATTACGGGCTCCGAGCGGCTATCTGAGCCGCATCACTCACGCGGGCCTTGCGGCCGTGCGCAAGCGCGGTCGCTCCGGTGGAGGTTCTCCTCCTGCGGTCTGCGGACGTCTCAACCGGAAAAGCGAGGATTTCATGGCGCTTCCGACCTTCTCGATGACCCAGCTGATTCAGGCTGGCGTGCACTTCGGCCACAACACCCGCCGCTGGAACCCGAAGATGGCTCCGTTCCTCTTCGGTTCGCGCGACAACATCCACATCATCGACCTGCAGCAGACCGTGCCGATGCTCTATCGCGCGATGCAGGCGGTGCAGCAGGTGGTCGCCGGCGGCGGCCGCGTCCTGTTCGTCGGCACCAAGCGTCAGGCGCAGGAGCCGATCGCCGAGGCGGCGAAGCGCTGCGGCCAGTACTACGTCAACCACCGCTGGCTCGGCGGCATGCTGACCAACTGGAAGACGGTGTCGCTCTCGATCCGCCGCCTGCGCGAGATCGACCAGCGTATCGCCAACGGCGAGGTCCAGGGCCTCACCAAGCGCGAGCAGCTCAACCTCAACCGCGAGCGCGACAAGCTCGAACGCGCGCTGGGCGGCATCAAGGACATGGGCGGTCTGCCGGACATCCTGTTCGTGATCGACACCCTGAAGGAGAGCCTCGCGGTTCAGGAAGCCAAGAAGCTCGGCATCCCGGTGGTGGCGATCTGCGACAGCAACTCGGATCCGGACACCATCGACTTCCCGGTTCCGGGCAACGACGACGCGATCCGCGCCATCAACACCTACTGCGAACTGATCTCGGGCGCGGTGCTCGACGGCATCCAGGCCGAGCTGACCGACGCGGGCGTCGACATCGGCGCGGCCGAGAACGTGTTCGTCGAGGAAGCCGCTGCGGCGGCCCCGGAGGCCGACGCCGAAGAAGCCGCGCACTGACGCGCTCCGGCCGGGGCGGTCCCGACGGGGGCCGCCCGGCTTCGGTGTCTTGATGCCCCACCTTATCCCGTCTACCCGAAAGGATCGAGAAAATGGCCGCGATTACCGCCGCTCTCGTCAAGGAACTGCGTGAAAAGTCCGGCGCCGGCATGATGGACTGCAAGAAGGCGCTGGCGGAAACCGACGGCGACATCGAAGCCGCCGTGGACTGGCTGCGCAAGAAGGGCCTTGCCGCCGCCGCCAAGAAGGCCGGCCGCGTCGCCGCCGAGGGCCTGGTCGGCGTCGCCGTCGCCCCGAAGGCCGCCGCGGTGATCGAGGTCAACTCCGAAACCGACTTCGTCGCCCGCAACGAGATGTTCCAGGGCTACGTCGCCAAGGTCGCGCACCTCGCGCTCGAGACCGACGGTTCGGTCGAGGCGATCGCCGCGCTGCCGTTCGGCGAGGCCGGGCGCAACGTTCAGGAGCAGCTCACCGAGATGGTCGGCACCATCGGCGAGAACATGCGCCTGCGCCGCGCCTCGGTGCTCAAGGTCGAAAACGGCGTGGTCGCCGCCTACGTCCACTCGCAGGTCGCGCCGGGCATGGGCAAGATCGGCGTGCTCGTCGCCCTGGAATCGACCGGCGACGTTGCCGCTCTCGAAGGCCTGGGCAAGCAGATCGCGATGCACGTCGCCGCGGCGGTGCCGCTGTTCCTCGACGTTTCCTCCGTCGATGCCGACGCGCTGGCGCGCGAGCGCGACGTGCTCTCCGAGCAGGCGCGCGCCTCCGGCAAGCCCGAGGCGATCATCGAGAAGATGGTCGACGGCCGCATCCGCAAGTACTACGAGGAAACCGTTCTCCTCGAGCAGCTCTTCGTCATCGACGGCGAGACCAAGATCTCCAAGGTGATCGCCGACGCCGAGAAGTCGGTCGGCGCCCCGGTGAAGCTCACCGGCTTCGTGCGCATGGCCCTCGGCGAGGGCGTCGAGCGCGAGGAAAAGGACTTCGCGGCCGAGGTTGCGGCGGCGGTCAAGGGCGCCTGATCGCGTCCGTTCAAATCCGGGGGGATCGGACTCGATCCCCCTTTTTTTGCCCGCATCGTTCCGGGCCGGAGGGCCGCCTTCGGGGCGGATTCTCCCTAAGACAGTCACCAATTATCGTGTATCATCGCGCCGGTGCCGCCCGATGCGGCGCAAGCGTCTTTTCCGTCCGAGGGGATATCATGACCGCGCAGCCGAGCTTTCGCCGAATTCTGCTGAAATTGTCGGGCGAGGGCCTGATGGGCGAGCAGGATTACGGGCTCGACGAGCGCGTCGTCGAACGTCTCGCCACCGAGGTCAAGGATGTCCACGACATGGGCGTGGAGATCTGCGTGGTGATCGGCGGCGGCAACATCTTCCGCGGCGTCACCGGCGCGACCCGCGGCATGGACCGCGCGACCGCCGACCACATGGGCATGCTCGCCACCGTCATCAACGCGCTCGCGGTCCAGGATGCGCTCGAGCGCAAGGGCGTGCCGACCCGGGTGATGTCGGCGATTCCGATGGCCACGGTGTGCGAGCCCTATATCCGCCGCCGCGCCGTCCGCCACATGGAGAAGGGGCGGGTGGTGATCTTTGCCGCCGGAACCGGTAACCCGTTCTTCACCACCGATACCGCCGCCGCGCTGCGCGCCGCCGAGATGAACTGCAACGCTCTGATGAAGGCGACGCAGGTGGACGGCGTCTACTCCGCCGACCCCAAGCGACACCCGGACGCGGTGCGGTACGACCGCCTCACCTTCACCGAGGTGCTGGTGCGCGGCCTCAACGTGATGGACGCTTCGGCGATCGCGCTGGCGCGCGAGAACAACATCCCGATCCTGGTGTTCTCCCTGCATGAGGAACGCTCTCTGCGCCGCGTGCTTTCGGGCGAACAGCAGCTCTACACGATCATCGCCAGAGAGGATTGAAAAATGGCCGCGGAATTTGATTTCGACGAACTGATGCTCGACGTTGAAGGGCGCATGGAAGCCGCGGTCGACGCCTTGAAGAAGGAACTCGCCGGTCTGCGCACCGGCCGAGCCCACACCGGGCTGCTGGAAACGGTCCAGGTGGAGGTCTACGGCGCGCTGACGCCTCTCAAGCAGGTCGGCAGCGTCGGCGTGCCCGAGCCGCGCATGCTGTCGGTACAGGTGTGGGACAAGGGCTCGGTCAAGGCGGTGGAGAAGGCGATCCGCGATTCCGGCCTGGGCCTCAACCCGGTGGTCGACGGGCAGACCGTGCGCGTGCCGATCCCGCCGCTCACCGAGGAGCGCCGCCGCGACCTCACCAAGATCGCGGGCAAGTACGCCGAGCAGAGCCGCATCTCGGTGCGCAACGCGCGCCGCGACGGCATGGAGGCGCTCAAGAAGGCGGAGAAGGACGGTTCGGTCTCGAAGGACGACCTCCACGCCCACGGCGAGGCGATCCAGAAGGTCACCGATCGCACGATCAAGCAGGTGGACGAGATCGCCGCCAGCAAAGAACAGGAAATCATGCAGGTTTGACGTTGGTCGATTCCGCAACCGCAAACGCCGCCGTCGCCGCTCCGCGTGCGACGCCGCGCCATGTCGCGATCATCATGGACGGCAACGGTCGCTGGGCCAAGGCTCGCCATCTGCCGCGCGCTGCGGGCCACCGCAAGGGCATGGAAGCGGTGCGCACCGTGGTCAAGGCGGCGGGCGAGGCGGGGGTCGAGTACCTGACGCTGTTCGGCTTTTCCTCGGAAAACTGGAAGCGCCCGGAGGACGAGGTCAAGGACCTGATGGGCCTTCTGCGCCTCTACCTGCGCAAGGACGCTCAGGACCTGCATCGGCAGGGCGTGCGCCTCCGGGTGATCGGCGATCGCGCCCGGCTCGCGGCCGACATCCAGACGCAGCTCTCCGAGGTCGAGGCGATGACCGCCGCGAACACCGCGCTCACGCTGGTGATCGCGATCAGCTACGGCGGCCGCGACGAACTGGTTCAGGCGGCGCGTGCGCTCGCCCGCGACGCGGCGGCGGGAGTTCTCGATCCCGAGGCGATCGACGAGACGGCCCTGTCGGCGCGGCTGTTCACCGGCAACATTCCCGATCCCGACCTGCTGATCCGCACCAGCGGCGAACAGCGCATCAGCAACTTCCTGCTGTGGCAGTCGGCCTATACCGAATTCGTGTTCGTCGACACTCTGTGGCCGGATTTCGACCGCGACGCCTTCGTCGCCGCGCTCGACGTCTTCGGACGGCGCGAAAGGCGATACGGTGCAGTCCGCTGATCCGCCGCGCAAGGGCGGGGGGCTGCGCACCCGCGTCCTCAGTTCGTTGGTGATGATGCCGGCGATGCTCGCGGCGATCTGGTCCGGCGGCGCGGTGTTCGCGGTTCTGATCGTGGCGATGGCGGCGGTGCTTGCCTGGGAGTGGCACGGCCTGCTCGCGCCCCGCGCTCGCGGCCTCGCGGCGGCGGCGATCGCGGGGGTCGGCGCGGGCGTCGCGGCGACGGCGTTCGACGACCGTTTCGCGGTGGCGCTCGTCGCGGTCGCGGTGGCGGTCGGCGCGGCGGCGGCGGTTCAGGGACGTCGCGGCGTCGATCTCGCGCTGATCGGCTTCGGCCCGCTTTACGTCGGCGTGCCCGCGGTGGCGCTGCTGGCGCTGCGCGGCGAGTTCGGTCTGGCGGCGACCTTGTGGCTGTTCGCCAGCGTGTGGGCTACCGACATCGGCGCCTACGCCTTCGGGCGCACCATCGGGGGGCCGAAACTGATGCCGCGGGTGAGCCCCAACAAGACCTGGGCGGGGCTGCTGGGCGGCATGCTGTGCGCCGCGGGCGTGGGCCTTGCGGGCGTTCGCGTGCCCGAGATGGCGGCGATGCCCTGGCCGCAGCTGATGGCGCTCGGCGCGGCGCTCGCGGTGGTGGCGCAGATCGGCGATCTGTTCGAATCCGCGATCAAGCGCCGCCAGGGTGCGAAGGATTCCTCCAGCCTGATCCCCGGCCACGGCGGCCTGCTGGATCGAGTCGACGGCGTGCTCGCGGCTGTGCCCGTAGCGGTCGCGGTGCTGACGATGATGCGGGCGGCGGGAGCGTTGGAATGATCGGCGGCGCGGTCAGGCGGGTATCGGTGTTGGGGGCGACCGGGTCGATCGGCGCGTCGACCCTCGATCTGCTCGCGCGCAACCGCGACCGCTTCGAGATCGTCGCGCTGACCGCGCAGTCGCGGGTCGACGATCTGATCGCCGCGGCGCGGAGATTGCGCCCGGCGGTCGCCGTGATCGGTCGGCCGGAGTTCTATCAACGTCTCAAGGACGGCCTGCAAGGCACGGAAACCGAAGCGGCGGCAGGACATGAAGCGCTGATCGAAGCGGCCGGACGCCCGGTCGATCTGGCGGTCGGCGCGATCGTCGGCGCGGCCGGTCTCGAACCCACCCTGGCGGCGGCGCGCAACGCCCGTGTGCTGGCGCTCGCCAACAAGGAATGCCTGGTGTGCGCGGGAGCCCTGTTCAAGGACGAACTCGCGCGCTGCGGCGCCCGTCTGGTGCCGGTGGATTCCGAGCATTCGGCGATCTTTCAGGTGCTGGCGGGCGAGCGGCCGGAGCGGGTGGTGCGCCTGATCCTCACCGCGTCGGGCGGGCCGTTCCGCACCCTGACGCGGCGCGAAATGGCCGACGTCACCCCGGAACAGGCGGTGAGCCATCCCAACTGGTCGATGGGCGCGAAGATCTCGATCGATTCCGCGACGATGATGAACAAGGGCCTCGAAGTGATCGAGGCGTTCCATCTGTTCGACGTGCCGTGCGATCGCATCGACGTGGTGATTCATCCGCAGTCGGTGATCCACTCGATGGTGGAATATTGCGACGGCGCGGTTCTGGCGCAGCTCGGCGAGCCCGACATGCGCACCCCGATCGCGGTCGCCCTCGCGTGGCCCGACCGCATGGCGACGCCGGTCAAGCGGCTCGACTTCGCGACCATGGGCGCGCTGACCTTCTCTCCTCCCGACGAGGCGCGCTTCCCGTGTCTCGCGCTCGCGCGGGCGGCCTTGCGGCGCGGCGGCGCGCTGCCTACTCTTTTGAACGCCGCCAACGAGGCGGCGGTTCAGGCGTTTCTGCGCCGGGAGATCGGCTTCCTCGCCATCCCCGAGATCGTCGAACGGGTGCTGGCGGCGGCGATCCAACCCGCACCGCGCTCCATTGCCGACGTCCTAGCGGTCGACGCCGAGGCGCGCCGCAGCGCCGAGGCGGAAATCCGGGACCTCGCGCGCACCGTCGTCGCGGCGCCCTTCCAGTCGAGGATGCGGTAATGGCGTTGTACCAGGGCCTGGCGTTTCTGTTCGTGCTTTCGGGCGTGGTGTTCGTGCACGAGCTCGGCCACTTTCTCGTCGCGCGCAGGTGCGGCGTCAAGGTTCTGGCGTTCTCGATCGGCTTCGGCCGAGAACTGTTCGGCTTCGTCGATCGCCGGGGGACGCGCTGGAAGTTCTGCCTGATTCCACTCGGCGGCTACGTGCGCATGCTCGGCGATGCCGACGCGGCGAGCGCCCGGCCCGACGACCGCGCCGCGGCGATCGACCCGCGCCACGCCTTTCCGACCCAGCCGGTGTGGGCGCGGATGGCGATCGTCGCCGCCGGACCGGCCGCCAACATGGTGTTCGCGATTCTCGTCTACGCCGTCGTGTTCATGACCGTCGGCCAGCCGTCGACGCGTCCGGTGATCGGCGAGGTTCTGCCGCACTCGGCGGCGGAAGCGGTGGGCCTCCGGCCGGGCGACCGCTTCATCGAGATCGACGGCAAGGCGATCACCCGCTTCGAGCAGGTGCGCCACATGACCCAGCTCGCCGTCGACCGGGAGATGGCGGTGACGGTGGATCGCGGCGGCCGTCGCGTCGATTTCGAGGTGCGGCCGCGGGTGGTGGAGCGCGCCGACCGCTTCGGCGACGTCGAGCGCACGCCGCTGATGGGCGTGACCGCCTCGGGCGAAACCGTGCTCGAGCGGCAGGGGCCGTTCACCGCGCTGGCCTCCGCCTCGCGGCTGACCGGCGGCATCGTCCGCGATACCTTCGTCGCGATCGGCCAGATGATCCGCGGCGTGCGCGGCGCGGGCGAGATCGGCGGGCCGATCCGCATCGCCGAGGCCTCGGCGGATGCCGCCGCCGCCGGCGTGTTGCCGCTGATCACGATGATGGCGTTCCTCTCAGTCAACCTCGGGCTCATCAACATCCTGCCGATCCCCTTGCTAGACGGGGGTCATTTGCTGTTTTATGCGTTCGAAGTGGTGCGCGGTCGGCCGCTCTCCGAACGGGTCCAGGACATCGGCTTGAAGATCGGTGTCGGCCTGGTCGGCGCGCTGATGATCCTTGCGACATGGAACGACGTTTCGCGCTACATTGTCCGCTGGCTCTCCTGACGGCGAGGGCGGAGGGGTTCGAGAGTTCATGACTGGGGGGCGGCAATAGATGCGCGCAAAAGGGTTCGGTCGCCACGTTCGGTGGGGAATGATCGCGGCTACGCTTTGGGCTCTGCCATACGGCACCGCCCAGGCCCAGTCGCTTGAGAACATCCGCGTGGAGGGCACGCAGCGCATCGAGGACGCGACCATCCGCTCCTACATGGCGCTGCAGGAGGGCGACCGCATCGACGCCGAGCGCGTCAACAAGTCGCTCAAGAGTCTGTTCGCCACCGGGTTGTTCGCCGACGTGCGGATCCGCCGCGACGGCAACGACCTGATCGTCTCGGTGGTCGAGAACCCGGTGATCAACCGCGTCGTCTTCGAGGGCAACAAGCGCATCAAGGACGAGGACCTGCAGGGCGAAGTGCGGATGCGGCCACGCTCGGTCTATACCCGTGCCCGCGTGCTCGCCGACGTCGAGCGTATTCAGGAAATCTACCGCCGCGCCGGGCGCTACGGCGCCTCGGTCGAGCCGAAGGTGATCCAGCAGGATCAGAACCGCGTCGACCTGGTGTTCGAGATCAACGAAGGCCCGATCACCTACGTGCAGAAGATCTCCTTCAACGGCAACACCCACTTTTCCGACGATCGCCTGCGCGACGAGATCCTCACCAAGGAAACCGCGTGGTACCGTTTCCTCAGTTCGTCGGATACCTACGATCCGCAGCGCATGGCGTTCGATCGCGAGAAACTGCGCCGCTTCTATCTCTCCAAGGGCTATGCCGATTTCGCGATCCAGTCGGCCGTGGCCGAGCTGTCGCCCGACCGCGAGGGATTCTTCCTCACCTTCACCGTCGACGAAGGCAAGCGCTACGAAATCGGTTCGATCGCCATCGAAACCACCCTGCCGGAATTCGACGATCCCGAAGTGCTGCGCAAGGAGCTGACCTTCGCGGAAGGCGACTGGTACAACGCCGACGAGGTCGAAAACTCGGTTCAGGCGCTTACCGACGCGGTCGGGGCGCTCGGGTACGCGTTCGTCGACATCAAGCCCGACATCGTCCGCAATACCGAGGCCGGAACCCTCGATCTCACCTTCCGCGTCGATCCGGGTCCGCGCGCGTACGTCGATCGCATCGAGATCAACGGCAACCTGCGCACTCTCGACGAGGTGATCCGCCGCGAGTTCCGACTCGTCGAAGGCGACCCCTTCAACTCGGCGAAGGTGCGGCGCACCCGCCAGCGCCTGCAGAACCTCGGCTTCTTCAAGTCGGTGGATATCCAGACCGAGCCTTCGCAAACCGATCCGGATAAGGTGACCCTCAAGGTCAGCGTCGAGGAACAGTCGACCGGGCAGGTGACGCTCGGCGCCGGGTATTCCAGCACCGACGGCGCGAAGATCATGTTCGGCATCGGCGAGAGCAACCTTCTCGGCACCGGCCAGAATCTTCAGTTCAACGTCGCCCTCGCGCAGTCCGGCACCGAGGCGGATATCTCCTACACCGAGCCCTACTTCCTCAATCGCGACGTCGCGGCGGGCTTCGACCTGTTCCGCATCACCCGCGATTGGCAGGACGAGAGCTCCTACGACTACAAGAGCACCGGTTTCGCCCTGCGCGCGGGCTACAGCTACAGCGAAAACCTGCGCCACACCTGGCGCTACACCTTGCGTCAGGACGAGATCCAGGACGTCGACGACGACGCCTCGCTGTTCATCAAGGAGCAGGAAGGCACGACGGTGCTGTCGCAGATCGGCCATAGGCTCACCTACGACCGCCGCGACAACAAGATGGACCCGAGCGAAGGGTACGTCGTCGGCGTCGGCAACGACGTCGCGGGCGCCGGCGGCGACGCGCGGTTCGTCCGCACCAACCTCAACGCCGGGCAATACTTCACCCTGGCCGACGGTTACGTGCTCGGCTTCACTGGGCAGGTCGGCTACATGTTCGATCTCGGCAAGGATATCGCCATCAGCCACCGCTACTTCCTCGGCGGCGAGAATTCGATGCGCGGTTTCGCCCAGGCCGGCATCAGCCCGCGCGATAAGGAAACCGGCGATGCGCTCGGTTCCAACTGGAGCACCAACGAGAGCGTCGAACTGCGCTTCCCGCTCGGAACGCCGGAAGAGCTCGGGCTTTCAGCCAAGGCGTTCGTCGATCTCGGCACCTCGGGCAAGTTCGACGGCATGGACCGCAGCGAGGTCGACTATTCCTCGGCGTTCCGCGTGTCCGCCGGTTTCGGGTTCATCTGGCGTTCGCCGATGGGACCGATGAACCTCAACTTCGGCTTCCCGCTCGCCAAGGAGTCGTTCGACGAGACGGAAGCGATCCAGTTCAACTTCGGTACGAGGTTCTGAGGCGATGCGTATGAAATCCCTGGCATGCGTCGCCGCGATCGTTGCGTTGTGGATGGCGCCCGATGCAGCTCTGGCGGCACCGGCGAAGCCCGATCCGGTGATTCGCGTGGTCGATATCCAGGAGGTGATGGAGAAGTCCTCGGCGGTGCAGGGAATCCGCCGCGAGCTCGATGCCTACCGCAAGAAGTACGACGACGAGTTCGCCGCCAAGGAAAAGGCGCTCAAGGACGAGGAGCGCGAACTGGTGCGCCAGCAACCGCTGCTCGACGCCGCCGCCTATCGCGAAAAGGTTCAGGCGTTCCAGACGAAGTTCGCCGATTTTCAGCGCGATCTCAAAATGCGCCAGCAGCAGCTTCAGAGCGCCTATGCCTCCGCGCTGGGCCAGGTGAGCCAGCAGGTGCAGAAGATCTGGGCGGCGGTCGCCGAGACGGAAGGCGCGACGATTCTTCTGCCGCGCGGGCAGGTGCTCCTTTTCCATCCGTCCTACGACGTCACCCCCGAGGTGATCGACCGCCTCAACAAGTCGCTGCCGTCGGTGAAGTTCCCCGACCCCACGGCCTCCGCCAAGGGCGCCGGCGCGAAGAAACCCTGAGCGGCGCGTTTTTGGAGTTTCCGTCATGACCGATTCCCGATTCTACCGGCGCGAAGGGCCGTTTTCTCTGGCGCGCCTTGCCGAGTTGAGCGGGGCCGAACTCTCCGACGCGGCGATGGCCGAACGGTCGATCACCGACGTCGCGCCGCTCTACCGCGCCGGAGCCGAGGACATCAGCTTCCTCGACAACCGCAAATACGTGCAGGCGTTCGAAGCGAGCGCCGCGGGCGCATGCGTGGTTCATCCGGAGCTCGCCGATCGCGCACCGGCGGGCATGGGTCTGCTCGTCACGCCCGAGCCCTATCGCGCCTATGCGCTGATCGCTCACGCGTTCTATCCCCAAACCCATGCCGAGACGGGCATTTCGCCACAGGCGACGATCGATCCGTCGGCGAAGATCGGCCGCGACGTGCGGATCGAGGCGGGGGCGGTGATCTGTGCCCGCGCCGAGGTCGGCGACCGCTGCCATATCTGCGCAGGCGCGGTGCTGCGCGACGGCGTGACCATCGGCGACGATTGCTACGTCGGTTCCAACGCCGTGCTCTCCTACGCCATCGTCGGCAACAAGGTGTGGATCCATGCGGGGGCCGCGATCGGCCAGGACGGTTTCGGCTTCGCGATGGGGCCGAAGGGACACCTCAAGGTGCCGCAGCTCGGCCGCGTGATCATTCACGACGACGTCGAAATCGGCGCCAACACCACCATCGACCGCGGCGCGGGACCGGATACGGTGATCGGCGAAGGCTGCCGTATCGACAATCTGGTGCAAATCGGGCACAACGTCGAACTCGGTCGCGGTTGCGTGCTGGTCGCGCAGGTCGGCGTTTCCGGTTCGACGCGCTTCGCCGACTTCGTCGTCGCCGGCGGGCAGGCGGGCATCACCGGCCACCTCAAGATCGGTCCCGGCGCGCGCATCGGCGCGCAGTCGGGGGTGATGCGCGACGTGCCGGCGGGGCAGACGGTGATCGGCAGTCCGGCGGTGCCCGCGAAGGAGCACTGGCGGCAGATCGGCATGCTCGAGCGACTGGCCAAGAAACACGGTGCGTGATCGCCTCCGGGGGGACGGCGGTCTTCGGGTCAACGCCTCCGGCACCGGGGGGAACAGCAACGGAAGGGTTTTCGCGTGATGGCGGAAGAAAAGGCGATCATCGACATTCAGCGGATCATGCAGATGATTCCGCATCGGTATCCGTTCGTCATGGTCGATCGGGTCATCGATCTCAAGGTCGATGAGAGCGCGGTGGGGCTCAAGAACGTCAGCGTCAACGAACCGTTCTTCCAGGGGCACTTTCCCGGGCATCCGGTGATGCCGGGGGTGCTGATCGTCGAATCGATGGCGCAGACCGCGGCGGTGCTGGTGGTGCAGACGATGGGGCCGGACGCCGAGGGCAAGCTCGTCTATTTCATGAGCGTCGACGAATGCCGCTTCCGTAAGCCGGTGGTGCCGGGCGATCAGCTCCACATCCACGTCACCAAGGAACGCCGCCGCGGCAACGTCTGGAAGTTCCGCGGCGAGGCCAAGGTGGACGGGCAGACGGTCGCCGAGGCCGTCTATGCGGCCATGATCCTGGACGGTTGACCATGGCGAACATCCATCCGAGCGCACAGGTCGACGCCCGGGCGACGATCGCCGAGACCGTCGAGATCGGCCCCTTCTGCGTGGTCGGGCCGGATGTGACGCTCGCCGCCGGGGTGCGGCTGATCTCGCACGTGGTCGTCGAGGGGCGCACCGAAGTCGGCGAGGAGACGGTGATCTATCCGTTCGCCTCGATCGGCCATCGCCCGCAGGATCTCAAGTACCACGGCGAGCTTTCGCGGCTGGTGATTGGCAAGCGCAACCAGATTCGCGAAGGGGTGACGATGAACCCCGGCACCGAAGGCGGCGGCATGATCACCCGGGTCGGCGACGGCAGTCTGTTCATGGTCGGCGCGCACGTCGCGCACGACTGCATCGTCGGCGACAACTGCATCTTCGCCAACAACGCCACGCTCGGCGGTCACGTCACGGTCGGCGATTTCGCGATCATCGGCGGCCTTTCGGCGGTTCACCAGTTCGTGCGGATCGGCCATCAGGCCATGGTCGGTGGTGCCTCGGGCGTGGAATTCGACGTGATCCCCTACGGCTCGGTGCTGGGCAACCGCGCTCATCTCCAGGGGCTCAACATCGTCGGCCTCAAGCGCCGCAACTTCGGCCGGGAGACCATCCACACCCTGCGCCGCGCCTATCGCATGCTGTTCGCGCCGGAGGGCACGATGACCGAGCGCGTCGAAGACGTCGCGAGCCTGTTCGCGGAGTGCGAACCGGTGATGGAGATCGTCGCCTTCATGCGCCAGGACTCCTCGCGCGGCATCTGTCAGCCCCTGTCCGTCGACACGGAGATCTGAAAGGGCGGCGCAATGGGCGAGACAGGCAAGATCGGCATCATCGCCGGGGGAGGGGACCTCCCCCGGCTATTGCTTTCCGCCTGCCGCGCCGCCGGGCGCGAACCGTTCGTTCTCGCGATCGAAGGCTACGCCGCGCCCGATCTGACCGCCGGCACGGAGCATGCCTGGGTGCGCCTCGGCGCGCTCGGCGAGGCGTTCCGGGCACTCAAGCGGGCGGGCGTGGTCGAGGTGGTGTTCGCGGGCGCGATCCGGCGGCCGTCGCTCGCCGCGCTCAAACCCGACGCGCGCGGCGCCGCGTTCCTCGCCCGCGTCGGCGGCAAGGCCTTGGGCGACGACGGACTGTTGCGCGCGGTGGCCGCCGAGTTCGCGCGCGAGGGTCTGGCGCTCAAGGGCGCGCACGAACTCCTGTCCGACGTTCTCGCGCGCGAGGGGCTGTACGGCAGCCTAGCGCCCGACGCCGCCGCGCTCGCCGACGTCGCGCGCGGCGTCGACGTGGCGAAGGGCGTCGGCGCGCTCGACGTCGGCCAGGGAGCGGTGGTGCAGCAGGGGATCGTCCTCGCGGTCGAGGCGGTCGAGGGCACCGACAGCATGCTCGGCCGCTGTGCCGAACTTCGGCGCGAAGGCCCGGGCGGCGTGCTGGTGAAGGTCTGCAAGCCGGGGCAGGACCGGCGTCTCGATCTCCCCACCATCGGCGTCGACACGGTCGAGGCCGCGGCGGCGGCCGGTCTGCGCGGCATCGCCGTGGAAGCCGGCGCGGCGCTGGTGCTGGATGCCGCGGCGGTCGGCGCTCGGGCCGACGCGCTCGGGCTGTTCGTCCAGGGGCTCGCCGCCGAACCGCCGCTGGTGTATCTCGTCGCCGGGGAGCCCTCGGGCGACATTCTCGGCGCGCGGCTGATGCGGGCGTTGAAGGCGCGCACCGGCGGCGCGGTGCGGTTCGCCGGGGTCGGTGGCGAAAGCATGGCGGAAGAGGGGCTGACGTCGCTGTTTCCGCAGGCGGATATCGCGGTGATGGGGCTCGCCGAGGTGATCCCGAAGATCCCCACGGTGTTGCGGCGCGTCCGCGCGGTTGCCGACGACGTCGTCGCGAAGCGGCCCGCGGTGGTCGTCACCATCGATTCTCTCGGCTTCAACGGCCGCGTCGCCAAGGCGCTGATCGCGCGCGGTAGTCGGATTCCGCGCGTGCATTACGTCGCGCCGATGGTGTGGGCGTGGAAGCCGGGGCGCGCGAAGGCGATCGCCAAGTTGTTCGACCATCTGCTGTGCCTGCTCGGTTTCGAGCCGCCGTACTTCACGCCTCACGGCCTGGCGGCGACCCATGTCGGCCACCCGGTGATCGAGGGCGGGGCGGGGACGGGCGACGGCGCGGATTTCCGCATCCGCCACGGCATCGCCGCAGCGGAGACCGTGCTCTGCGTCCTACCGGGCTCGCGCCGCAACGAGGTCGCGCGGATGCTGCCGGTGCTGAGGGACGCAGTCGACCGTTTGCGCGCCCGTCACCCCGATCTCCAGGTGGTGATCCCGACGGTCGCTACCGTCGCCGCGACGGTCGAGGCCGAAACCCGCACCTGGGCGCGCCCGCCGCACATCGTGCGGGGCGAGGCGGAGCGCTGGAACGCCTTCGCCGCCGCAGACGCGGCGCTCGCGACCTCGGGGACGGTGACGTTGGAACTCGCGTGCGCGGGCGTTCCGTTCGTGATCGGCTACCGCGGATCGCCGGCTTCGGCGTGGCTGGCGCGGAAGCTGATTTCGATCAAATACGCGACCCTGCTTAACCACGTCGCCAACCGGATGATCGTTCCCGAGTTCCTTCAGGAAGACTGCACCGCGGAAGCTCTCGCTGCAGCGGCCGACCGTCTGCTGTGCGACGCTGGGGCGCGCGCGGATTTTCTGCGCGAGGCGCGGGCGGCGCTTGCGCAGCTCGTAGGCCCGTTCGCGAGCCCGAGCGCAGAGGCCGCCGAGGTGGTGCTGAAGCTCGGCCGGATTCCGGTTGCACCGGCCGCGCCGCCGCCCCATATCGACGGCGCGTCTCCACACCTCTGACTCCTAAGGATTCGAAATGGCCAACCGTCTGCTGCACACGATGATTCGCGTGCTCGACCTCGAAAAGTCGATCCGGTTCTATACCGAGCTTCTCGGCATGCGCCTGCTGCGCCGCAACGACTACGAAGGCGGACGCTTCACCCTCGCGTTCGTCGGCTTCGGCGACGAGAGCGATACCGCGGTGCTGGAGCTGACCCACAATTGGGATCAGAAGGAGCCCTACGAGATCGGTACGGGTTTCGGCCATCTCGCCATCGGCGTGGCGGATATCTATGCCGCATGCGACGCGCTGCGCGCCGCCGGGGTGAAGATCACCCGGGAGCCCGGCCCGATGAAGCACGGCTCGACGGTGATCGCGTTCGTCGAGGATCCGGACGGCTACAAGATCGAACTCATCGAGCGGAGCTGAAGCTCCCGTCGCGGCGGCCCTTGGGCCGCCGTTTTCCTTCGGACTCACGCGCGTGCGCCGGATTCTCGCCTCTTTCGCCGCCGATCGGCGGCGTCTTCTGCTGTTCCTCGCCTTCTTCTCCTTCGCGGTCAACCTGCGCGGGCCGCTCATCGCCATCTCGCCGGTGATCGACGCGGTACGTGCCGATCTCGGCATCGACGACGCCACGGCGGGAGTGCTGACCACCCTGCCGGTGCTCTGTTTTTCCTTCGCCGCACCGCTCGCCGCGTGGCTGCTGGCCCGGTTCGGCATCGAGACGGGGGTGCTGCTGACGCTCGGAGGGCTGGCGCTCGGGTCGGTCGTGCGCGCGCTCGACGGCTTCGGCGTGGCGCTCGCGGGCACCGCGCTGATCGGGCTCGCCATCACCGTCGGCAATATCGTCGCTCTGATGATCATCATGCGCGACTACTTCGAGCGGCGGCGATCGATGACGGCCATCGACGTGTTCGCGATGAACCTCGGCGGCATGGCCTGCGCCGCCTTCACCGCGCCGATCGCCGAGGTCGCGGGCTGGCGGATCGCGATCGCGGTGTGGGCGTTGCCGGCGCTGCTGTCGGCGGCATTGTGGCTGGCCTTGCGCCGCCGCCCCGCGAACCCGGTCGATCCGGTCGCGGAGAGCGCGTCGCCGCCGTCCGCGACACCGGTCTGGCGGCGCGCGCTTCCCTGGTTGATCGGTCTGGCGTTCGGCGCCCACACCGCGATCTTCTACGGGTTCGCCGCTTGGCTGCCGCGCTATCTCGGCGACGCGGCGGCGATGAGCGTCACCGCGGCGGGCTATGCCGCGTCGCTGTTCCAGATTCTCGGCCTCGCCGGATCGTTCGGGGTGCCGATTCTGATGACGGCGCGGGGTGTATCGCGGTTCGCGCCGCTACTGTCGGTCTCGTTGGCCTGGCTGGTGATGCCGATCGGTCTTCTGCTCGCGCCGCAGTGGTGGCTGCTGTGGCTGGTGTTCGGCGGATATGCCTCGGGCGGCGGCTTTGCGGTGATCTTCACCCTGATCATGGAGCGCGCCGTCGGTCAGGACGACAATCGCCGCATCACGGCATTCGTCCAGGGAGTCGGCTATCTGATCGCCGCCGTCAGTCCCACCGTGCTCGGCTACGCGCTGCAGACGAGCGGCAACTGGACCGCCGGTTTTCTGTTTCTGGCGACTCTGGCGGTGATCAACGCCGGGTGCGGCGTGGCGGCGATCGCCCGTAAATGAAAAACGGCGGCTTGCGGCCGCCGTTCTTCGGTTCCCTGCCGAGCGAAGCTCAGCGCTTGTCCATCGGCACGAAGTCGCGCTGCGCCGCGCCGGTGTAGAGCTGGCGCGGGCGGCCGATCTTGAGTTCCGGGTCGTCGATCATCTCCAGCCACTGCGCGACCCAGCCGGTGGTGCGGGCGAGGGCGAACAGCGCGGTGAACATCGAGGTCGGGATGCCCATGGCGCGGAAGATGATGCCCGAATAGAAATCGACGTTCGGGTAGAGTTTCTTCTCGATGAAGTACTCGTCCTCGAGCGCGATCTTTTCGAGCTCCATGGCGATCTGCAGCAGCGGCTCGTCGTGGATGCCGAGTTCGTCGAAGACCTCGTGGCAGGTGCGCTGCATGATCTTGGCGCGCGGATCGTAGTTCTTGTAGACGCGGTGCCCGAACCCCATCAGCCGGAACGGGTCGTCCTTGTCCTTGGCGCGCTTGACGTATTCGCCGACGCGGTCCTTGCTGCCGATCTGCATCAGCATGTTCAGCACCGCCTCGTTGGCGCCGCCGTGCGACGGCCCCCAGAGCGAGGCGATGCCCGCGGCGATGCACGCGAACGGGTTGGCCCCCGACGAACCCGCGAGGCGAACGGTCGAGGTCGAGGCGTTCTGCTCGTGGTCGGCGTGAAGGATGAGGATGCGGTTCATCGCCCGCGCCAGCACCGGGTTGATCTTGTACGGCTCGCACGGCACCGAGAACATCAGGTGCAGGAAGTTCGAGGCATAGTCGACGTCGTTGCGCGGATACATGAACGGCTGGCCGATCGAGTACTTGTAGGCCCACGCGACGATCACCGGCATTTTCGCGATCAGCCGGGTCTCGGCGACGACGCGCTGGTAGGGATCGGTGAAGTCGAGGCTGTCGTGGTAGAAGGCCGACAGCGCGCCGACCACGCCGCACGCCACCGCCATCGGGTGGGCGTCGCGGCGGAAGCCGGAGTAGAAGCGCTGCAACTGCTCGTGCAGCATCGAATGGTAGGTGATGTCGTGGTCGAACTGCGCGAACTGCTGCTTGTTCGGCAGCTCTCCGAACAGCAGGAGGTACGCGACCTCGAGGAAGTCGCAGTTCTCGGCGAGCTGGTCGATCGGATAGCCGCGATGGAGCAGGATCCCCTCGTCGCCGTCGATGAAGGTGATCTTGGACGAGCAGGAGCCGGTGGAGGTGAAGCCGGGGTCGTAGGTAAAGCAACCGGTGTCCGCGTAGAACTTGCGGATATCGACCACGCGCGGCCCGACCGATCCGTCGATGACCGGCAACTCGTAGGATTTGCCGGAAGCATTGTCGGTGACGGTGAAGGTGTTGGTGGCGGTCTTCTTGTCGTAGGTCATGACAGCTCCCTGTATCGATGGAATGTCCACGCCGCGCAGTTGAATCCGGCTCGGGTAGGGCGGGAACATCGCCGCATCGAGGATTACGTCGATGATACTTAAGCTGTTCCTTTCGAAAGAATTTTCAAGACAGGGTAGGCGAATTTTCGGGGTCCGCAACTGCGCGTTGGGGTAGGGGTGCGGGATCCAATTTCGGGTATGGGGGGATTTGCTTTCTATTCCAAGGCGTGGGCTCAACGCCCTGCGCCGGACCCGCGAACTTTTCCATCAAACGCGACCGCCCGCCGGGGTGGCCGGCGGGCGGTCGGACGAGGTTGCCTACCCGTCTGTGCGTCAGGCGAGCGCGTCGGCGACGCGCGCGAGGGTCTCCTCTCGGCCGAGGATCGCCATCACTTCGAACAGCGGCGGCGACACCGTCGACCCGGTGACCGCCGCGCGCAGCGGCTGCGCGACCTTGCCGAGCTTCAGGCCTTCCGCCTCGGCGAAGCTGCGGATCGCGGCTTCGAGGGCGTCGTGAGTCCAGCTTTCGCCGGCGGCGAGCGCATCCTTCGCCGCGACGAGCAGGGGGCGGTTTTCGGCGACCTGCCCCTTCGCCTTGACGTCGAAGGCGAGCGGCCGTTCGCGGGCGTAGATCAGAGCGCCGTCGGCGAGTTCGTTGAGGTCCTTGGCGCGCGGTTTGAGGCCGGCCATGCCGCGGACGATGCGGCCGAGCGCGGCTTCGGAGAGCGGCGCGCCGAGGGTCTTCTCCATCAACGGGCGGATCATCGCGACCAGCGCGTCGTCGGCGGTTTCGCGCAGGTAGTGCGCGTTGAGGCTCATCAGCTTGACCATGTCGAAGCGCGACGGCGCCTTGCCGACCGCGTCGATGTCGAACCATTCGATCGCCTGGGCGGTCGAGATGATCTCCTCGTCGCCGTGGCCCCAGCCGAGCCGCAGCAGATAATTGCGCATCGCTTCCGGGAGAATGCCCATGTCGCGATAGGCTTCCGCGCCGAGCGCGCCGTGGCGCTTCGAAAGCTTGGCGCCGTCCGGTCCGTGGATCAGCGGAATGTGCGCGAACTCCGGCACGTCCCAACCGCAGGCGCGGTAGAGCGCAGCCTGGCGCGCGGCGTTGGTGAGGTGGTCGTCGCCGCGGATCACGTGGGTGATGCCCATGTCGTGGTCGTCCACCACCACCGAGAGCATGTAGGTGGGCGTGCCGTCGGCGCGCAGCAGGATCATGTCGTCGAGCTGCGAATTGGCGAAGGTGACGTCGCCCTGCACGTGGTCGCGGATCACCGTCTCGCCGTCCTGCGGCGCCTTGAGGCGCACCACCGGCTTGACGCCGGCCGGCGCGTCGGCGGGATCGCGGTCGCGCCAGCGCCCGTCGTAGCGCATCGGCAGGCCCTTGGCCTTCTGCTCCTCGCGCATCGCCGTCAGTTCCTCGGGCGTGCAGTAGCAATAATAGGCATTGCCGGTTTCGATCAGCTTGCGCGCCACTTCGGCGTGGTGTCCGGCGCGGGCGAACTGCATCACCGGCTCTTCGTCCCAGTCGAGGCCGAGCCAGGAGAGGCCGTCGAAGATCGCGTCGACGGCGGCCTGGGTCGAGCGTTCGCGGTCGGTGTCCTCGATGCGGAGCAGGAACCGCCCGCCGTGATGCCGGGCGAACAGCCAGTTGAACAGCGCGGTGCGGGCACCGCCGATATGGAGGAACCCCGTCGGCGACGGAGCGAAACGGGTCACGACGCTCATTGCGAACAAGCTACCTGTGCAGTCGGAAGAAAAATCCCGCCCGCGGCGGGGCGGGCGGCGGCGGCGAAAATCGAGTAGTCTCGATCGGGCCGGACGGGCACGTTTTTTATCACAGGCGGCGCGCGCACCGCAAAGGGTATCGGGGGAAAAGGGATTGCCGCAGCCGTCGAGCGCCGCCGCCGGGTGGGGAGAATGGGGGCCGTGGCTGTTCGTCGGCGGCGCGACGGCCTATCTCGCGTTGCCCTTCGAGCCGCCGGAGCGGGCCTGGGGTGCGGCGGCGGCGCTTGCGGTCGCATTGGCGCTGTGGGCGTGGCGGCGGCCGGGGCCGTGGCGCGAGGGCGCGGCGCTCGCGGTCGCGCTGGGGCTGGCGGGGGCGGGCTGGAGCGCTTGGACCGCGCATCGCGCACCGCCGCCGCTCGCCGAGTCCATCCACTTCGCCGAGGTGACGGGACGGGTCGAGAGCCTGGAGCACCGCCTCAACGGTACTCGGGTCCGCCTTTCCGACGCGCGGATCGCCGGGCGGGAGGCGCCGATGACGATCCGCATCGTCTTTTCGGCCGACGACGGAGAACCCCGCCCCGGCGCACGGATCGCTTTCGCGGCCCGGCTTTCGCCGCCGCTGCCGCCGGTCCATCCGGACGCCTTCGACCTGCCCCGGCGGGCGTGGTTCCAGGGGATCGCGGCGATGGGCTACGCGCTTTCGCCCTGGCGCGAGCTTGCGCCGCCGCCCGACGACATCGGCACCGCCGCATTTCGCGCGGCGATCGCCCATGCGCGGCAGAGTCTGCGCGTCCGGGTCCTCGCCGCATTTCCGGAGGGCGACGCGCTGGGCGGGATCGCGACGGCACTGACGGTCGGGGAAACCGGCGCGGTGCCGCCCGACACCCTGCGTGCGTGGCGGGAAAGCGGGTTGGCGCACATGCTGTCGATCTCGGGGCTGCACCTCGGACTGTTCGCCGGCTTCGCGTTCCTGGTGGTGCGGCGCGGTCTCGCGCTGGTTCCGGCGCTTGCGCTCGAATATCCGATCAAGAAATGGGCGGCGGCCGTCGCGCTCTGCCTCACCACGCTTTATCTGCTGATTTCCGGCGGATCGGTGCCGACCGTCCGCGCTTGGCTGATGACCGCCGCCGCCCTTGCCGCGGTGACCCTCGATCGCTCGCCGTTCTCGCTGCGTCTCGTCGGGCTCGCCGCCGCGACGGTGGTTCTGATCGACCCCGAGGCGGTGATGGGGCCGAGCTTCCAGATGTCGTTCGCCGCGGTTCTGGCGCTGATCGCCGCCTATCGCTCGCCGCTTCTGAGCGTGCCGTTCACCGCGCTGCCGCCGTGGGTCGCGCGCGCGGCGATCGCCCTGGTCGGAACCCTCGCCACCACGGTGGTCGCGACCGTCGCGACCGCACCGTTCGCGCTCTATCACTTCGGTCAGGTGGCGTTGCATGCGCTGCCCGCCAATCTCCTCGCGGTGCCGGTGCTCGGGCTGTGGGTGATGCCGTGGGGGATGATCGCCGGGTTCGCCGCGCCTTTCGGGTTGGAGGCCGGGCCGCTGCATCTGATGGGGTACGGCATCGCGTGGATCGATCGCGTCGCCGCAACCGTCGCGGCATGGCCGGGGCATCTCTGGTTCGCACGCATGCCCGATATCGGGCTCGTCCTTTGCGCCGCGGGTGGTGTTGGACTGTGCCTGGGGCACGGCCGGATGCGGCTTCCCGGTCTCGCGCTGGCGCTGGCGGGATTCGCGACGCCTTGGTTCGCCGGGCCGCCGCCCGACTTTCTGGCATCGCCCGGCGGCGCGGTGCTGGCGGCGCGCGCGGGCGAGGCCTATGCCGCGATCGGCGCCCGCAGCGCGTTCGCCCGCTCGGTCTGGGGGGCCCGCACCGGATTGCCGGTGGACTCCGGCGGCTGGCGTTGCGATTCCGAAGGGTGCGTCTCGCCCGACGGTCGCGTGGCGCGGGCGACGCCCGCCAGCCTCGGGGACGATTGCACGGAGGCGCGGGTGGTGGTGGCGCGCTTTCCGGTGTCGGCGGCGGAGCGCGCCGCGTGCGCCGCGCCGCTGCTTCTCGACGCCGCCGATCTCGCGCGCGAGGGGGCGCTGGCGGTGTGGATCGGCCCGACGGACGTGCTGCGGATCGACAGCGTGCGGGCGCGCCATGGGCGGCGGCCCTGGGGCTGCGGACGCGGAGACGCGGACGACGGCGATCAGTAGCCCGCGTCGCGCCGCATCGCCCACAGGTGAGCGGCGACCAGGGCCCGCCACGGCGAGAACGGCGCGAGCCATGCTTCGGTCTCGGTCTCGGTGAGCCGATCGTCGCGTCGCAATAGAATCTGAAGGTTCCGGCGCACCGCGACGTCGCCGTGCAACGCGCCGTCGAGCCAGCCGAAGCCGCGCAACAACGCATAGCCGACGGTCCACGGACCAATGCCGCGAATTCCGGCAAGACGTTCGCGGATCGCCGCGACGGGAGGTTCGCCGTCCCATGTTTCCGGCAGCTCTGGCCCCGCCGCGAGACGCCCGGCCAGCGCCTTGAGGGTCGCGGTCTTGGCGCGGGAAAGACCGGCGGCGCGCAGCGCTTCCTCCGGCAGGGCGGAAAGCGCGGCGGCGTCGGGCTGGCAGGCGAGCCCGGACGAGTGCCGCAGCCCGGCGGCGAGCACGACCTTGCGGCGCATCGCCATTGCCGCGTCGACCGAGATCATCTGCCCGACGATCGCCCACGAAAGCGCCTCGAACGGCGTGGCGGTGAGCGGCACCCGCAGACCGGGGCGGCGCGCGATCAATGGCCCGATCAGGGGATGGTCGGCATGGCGCGCCTCGAACCCCTCGATCTTCTGCGTTAGCCCGAGCATTCGCCGCGCCATCGCCGACAGGCGGTCGGCGGCATCCGTGCCCGCGTCGCCGTCGACCGCGAGCCGGGCCTCGGCTGACGCTCCGTCGAACCGGAGCGTCAGCAACGCGGGCGCGCCGTCCCAGGCGAGGCCCTTGACGAATCCCTCCGGCGTCAGGCGTTCGGCGATCTCCTGCGCGTCGCGGCCGTGCAGGGCGCGCACGTCGTCGGTGCGGAAGTCCGGCGGCAGCGCGATTTCGACGGCGAGGACCGGACTCATCCGCCGGTCTCGCGGTCGATCAGTGCCCGCTTGCGCCAAAGCCCCCAATAGTATCCGGCGAGGTTGCCGTCGCGGCGCTTCACCCGGTGGCACGGCACCGCCACGGCGAGCGGATTGGCGGCGCACGCTGCCGCCACCGCGCGCACCGACCGCGCCGGGAGCCCGAGTTGGTCGGCGACGTCGGAATATGTGACGGTTGCGCCCGTCGGAATCGCCCGCAGCGCCTCCCAGACGCGGCGTTGGAAAGCGGTGCCGCGAATGTCGAGCGGCAGATCGAGGCCGCGCCGTGGGGTTTCGATCATCGCCACCACCGCGGCCACCGTCTCGGAAAATTCCGGCGGGGCGGCGACGAACGCGGCCTTCGGATAGCGCTGCGCCAGTTCGGCGCGCAGCTCCTCGTCCGTGTCTCCGAGCAGGATCGCGCAGATGCCGCGTGGCGTCGCCGCCACCACGACCCGCCCGAGGTCGCAATGGCCGAAGGCGAAGGCGATCTCCTCCGCTGCGCCGCCCTTTCGGTAGCTTCGCGGCGTCATGCCGAGCTCGCCGCCCTCGTAGACGCGGCTCGGCGAGCCGTAGCCCGCGGCATAGACCGCACCGGTAACGCTTTCGCCGCCGTCGAGCGCGGCACGGAACCGTTCGGCCCGCCGCGCAGCCGCGTAGGCGCGCGGGGAAACGCCGACGAGCGCCTTGAATGTGCGCTGGAGGTGAAACGGGCTCCACCCGACGCCGACGGCGAGTTCGGCGAGGGTGGGCGCACGCTCCATGGTTTCGATGCGGCGGCAGATCTCGGCGACCTTCTCTGCGTTCGCCTCGGTGCGGGAGAGGCCGTCCGGATCGCAGCGCAGGCAGGGGCGGAAACCCGCCCCGCGAGCCTCGGCAGGGGTTGCGAAAAAGCGCACGTTCTCGGGCTTCGCGCGGCGGGAAGGGCAGGTGGGGCGGCAATAGACGCCGGTGGTGACGACGGCGTAGACGAACGCGCCGTCGGCGGCGGTGTCGCGGCGCGCCAGCAACGGCCAGCGGGGATCGGCTTCGGCGGTGACTTCGGTCATGCGCATCGCTCCTGTGCTTCGATGCGTTCGAACCTGGGGCCGATACGGCGCGGGCGCACTCCGCGCCTTGCGCGCAAATCCGAATTAAGGTTTGCCCGCGGAACCTTCCATCGCCTGGGGCGACTCCATCGGCAGGACCCGTCGGAGAGGCTAGTAGCGCCGGATCAATCCCACCAGACGTCCCTGCACCGAAACCCGGTCGGGGCCGAAAATGCGGGTCTCGTAGCGCGGGTTGGCGGGTTCGAGAGCGATCGATTCGCCCTTGCGGCGCAAGCGCTTGAGCGTCGCTTCCTGCCGGTCGACGAGGGCGACGCAGATCGCGCCGTTCTCGACGGTGTCGGTCTTGCGGATCAGCACGGTGTCGCCGTCGAAGATGCCCGCCTCGATCATCGAATCCCCTTCGACGGTGAGGGCGTAATGTTCGCCGCCCGCGAGCATCGCGGCGGGAACGTCGATGGTGTTCGAAGGATCGGCGAGAGCCTCGATCGGCGTGCCCGCGGCGATCTTGCCGTAAAGCGGCACGCTGACCGCATCCGCCGAGGCCGCCACCGGCGCACCGACGAACTGACGCTTGAACCCGCCCGCGATCACGGTGGGCTGGAAGGTCGGTTCGGCCGGGTCCGCTCCCATGCCCTCCGGCAACTTCACGATTTCGAGCGCGCGGGCGCGGTGCGGCAGTCGGCGGATGAAGCCGCGTTCCTCGAGGCTGGTGATGAGACGATGGATGCCGGACTTCGACTTGAGGCCGAGAGCGTCCTTCATTTCGTCGAAGGAGGGGACCACGCCGGAGCGTTTGAGATGACGATCGATGAGCAGCAGCAGGTCGCGTTGCTTGACGGTGAGCATCGGGCAGCCTCGCAGAACAAATTCCCTGCTTTGTTCTACTTAAGTTCACTCGCTTTTGCAACGGGTATCGGCGTTTCGATCGCCTTGCAGGAGGCTCTGTCGCTTGCCGGACGAATTCAGCGACAAGAACCTAGCAAGGTTCGCGTGGCGTCAGCCACATCTGCCTGTTTCATCAGGCTTTCGCCGACGAGGAAGCGGCGTGCGCCGACCTTGGCCATGCGATCGAGGTCGGCGCGGGTCTTGAGGCCGCTTTCCGCCACCAGCACGCGGTTCGCGGGCAGGCGGGCCGCCAGCGTTTCGGTGGTGGCGAGGTCGGTGGTCATGGTTTTGAGATTGCGGTTGTTGACGCCGATCAACGGGCTCTCGAGCTTGAGCGCACGGTCGAACTCCTCGGCATCGTGGACTTCGATCAACACGTCGAGGCCGAGGTCGAAGGCGGCCTGTTCGAGGTCGCGCGCCTGAGAGTCCTCCAGCGCCGCCATGATCAGGAGGATGCAGTCCGCGCCCCACGCGCGCGCCTCGACCACCTGATAGACGTCGAGCATGAAGTCCTTGCGCAGAACCGGCAGGTCCACCGCGGTGCGCGCGGCTTCGAGTGCCTGGCGGCTGCCCTGGAAGTAGGTCGCGTCGGTCAACACCGAGAGACAGGTCGCGCCGCCCGCCTTGTACGCGGCGGCGAGCGCCGCCGGGTCGAAATCCGGACGGATCAACCCTGCGGACGGCGAGGCCTTCTTGATTTCCGCGATCAGGCCGAAGCCGGTCTCCGCCGCCCGCGCCAGAGCCGCGGCGAATCCGCGCGGCGAGGCCTGCTCCGCCGCCTCCGAGATCAGGCGCGCCAGGGGAACCGCAGTCTTGGCGGCGGCGATCTCGTCGCGCTTGGTGGCGCAGATTTTCGCGAGGATGTCGGACACGCGCTCAGTTCCCGTTGGTGATGCGCACGAATTCCGCGAGCACCGCCTTCGCCGCGCCGCTTTCCATCGCCGCCTTGGCTCGGGCGACGCCGTCGCTCAGGGATGTCGCGACGTCGGCCACCATCAGCGCCGCGGCCGCGTTGAGGGCGACCACGTCCTTGAGCGGGCCGAGAGAGTCCGGCACTTCGGGTTCGAGGATCGCGCGCAGGGCGGCGGCGTTGAAGTCCGGGTCGCCGCCTTTCAGCCGGTCCGGCGAAACCCGCGCGAGGCCCGCGTCTTCCGGCGCGATCTCGAAGGTCGATACCCGGCCGTCCTTCCACTCCGCGACGTAGGTCGGGCCGGTGGTGGTGATCTCGTCGAGACCGTCGGCGCCGTGCACCGCCCAGGCCCGCTCCGCGCCGAGCTTGCCGAGCACCGCCGCGAGCGATTCGATCCACGCCTTGGCGTAGACGCCGATGACGAGGCGCTTCACGCCCGCGGGATTGGAGAGCGGGCCGAGGATGTTGAAGATCGTGCGGGTGCCGATCTCCTGGCGGGTCGGACCGACTTCCTTCATCGCCGCATGGTGGCGGGTGGCAAGGAGAAAGCCGATCCCGGCCTCGGAAATCGCACGCTCGACCAAGCCGATTTCGGCGTCGAGGTTGACGCCGAGAGCGCGCAGCACGTCCGCCGAACCCGATTTCGAGGTCTGCGCCTTGTTGCCGTGCTTCGCCACCGGCACGCCGCAGGCGGCGATGCAGAGCGCCGCGCCGGTCGAGATGTTGTAGGTGCCGGAGCTGTCGCCGCCGGTGCCGACGATGTCGATCGCGTTCGCCGGAGCGCGGACCTTGAGCGCCTTGCCGCGCATCGTCCGCGCCGCGCCGGTGATCTCGTCGATGGTTTCGCCGCGCAGGCGCAGCGCCATCAGCATCGCGCCGATCTGCGACGGCGTGGCGCCGCCGGACATGATGACGTCGAACGCCTCTGCGGCGTCGGCCTCGGAAAGGGTTTCGCCGGTCGCGAGGCGGGCGAGGGTGGATTTCAGCTCGGTCATTTCGGTCGGGTCTTTCAGGCGGCGCGCCGGGTGCCTCCGGCAAGGGAGAGGAAATTGCGGAGAATGTCGTGGCCGTGCTCGGAGGCGATGCTTTCCGGGTGGAACTGCACGCCGAAAATCGGCAGGTCCTTGTGGGCGAGGCCCATGATCAGGCCGTCCGGGCTCATCGCGGTCACGTCGAGGCAGGCGGGCAGGGTCTCGCGTTCGACCAGCAGGGAGTGGTAGCGCGTCGCCTGGAACGGATCGGGGAGACCCGCGAAGACGTCGGTGCCGCGGTGGCGGATTTCGCACACCTTGCCGTGCATCGGCTCGGGCGCGCGCACCACCTTGCCGCCGAACCATTGGCCGATCGCCTGGTGGCCGAGGCAGACGCCGAACAGCGGCAGCTTGCGCGCCGCGGCGAGGCCGATCAACGGCAGGCAGATGCCGGCGCGGTCGGGGTCGCAGGGGCCGGGCGACAGAATCACGCCCTGCGGGCCCTTGGCCAGAACCTCTTCGGCGCTCAGCGCGTCGTTGCGCACCACCTCGACCTCGGCGCCGAGTTCGCCGAGATAATGCCAGAGATTGTAGGTGAAGCTGTCGTAGTTATCGATCAGCAGGTACATCGGCGCGCTCACCTCTTCGGAAACAAGTGGCACAGGATGGACCGCTGCGCCCGCCGCCGTCAAGCCTGGGTGAGGCTTGGCCCGCGCGCGCCGGGTGGTGTATGGTCCGGGCTCGGTTTTCTGGCAGGGAGCGTATGGTGGCGGGTCGGACGAGACGCGGACGGAAGAGCGGCGGCAAGGCGGGATTTCTCCGACGGTTGACGAAAGGCTCCGCGGCGACGGCGCTGGTGGCGGTGGCGGTGTTCGCGGCGCTGATGGCGGGCGCGTCGATCGGCTGGTGGGGGGCCTCGCACTTCGCCGAAAAGCCCGCCCCACGGGTCGTCCATCGGGAGCCGCCGCTGGTTCCCGCTCCCGCGCCGCCGCCCGCCGCGACGCCCGCGCCGGAACCCGAGGTCGCGGCGCTGCCGCCGCCGGCGTTGCCCGCGCCCGCGCAGCCGGGCTGGCGGCGCAACGCCATCGCCTTCGTTCCGGAGCCGGGCAAGCCGATGATCGCGATCGTGATCGACGACATGGGCATCGACGTGAAACGATCGGCGCGCATCATCGCGTTGCCGCCGCCGCTCACCACCTCGTTTCTGAGCTATGCCCACAATCTCGCGACGCAGGCCCGCGCCGCGCATGCGGCCGGGCACGAACTGATGCTGCACATGCCGATGGAGCCCTTCGGCACCGGGTACGATCCGGGTCCGGACGTACTCCTCACCGCGATGAGCGACGACGCCATCCGCGCCCGGCTGCGCCAGTCGCTCGCGTCGTTCTCGGGTTACGTCGGCATCAACAATCACATGGGCAGCCGCTTTACCGCCGACGAACGCGGCATGCATGCGGTGATGGACGTCCTCAAGGGCGACGGCCTGCTGTTTCTCGATTCGCTTACGAGCGCGCGCTCGGTCGGCGTCAAGATCGCCGGCGCCGAGCGGGTTCCCAATCTCGTCCGCAACGTTTTCCTCGACGACAGCCCGGATCCCGCGGCGATCCGCGAACAGCTCCGCCGCGTCGAGGAACACGCGCGCAGGACCGGGTCCGCGATCGCCATCGGCCATCCGCGCGAAACCACCCTCGACGCCCTCGCCGAATGGCTCCCCGCCGCCCGCGCCAAAGGCTTCCAGTTCGTCCCGATCTCCGCGCTCGCCAAGGCGAAGTACGGACAGTGACGTCGGAGCTTTGGATGTGGGCGGGGGCGAGCCCCCGGCCCGACGTCAGCGAGCGTATCTCGGCGCGATTTCGGCGGCGCGGAGGAGGGCGCGGGCCTTGTTGCAGCTTTCCTGGAATTCCTTGTCGGGGTCGCTGTCGGCGACGATGCCGCCGCCGGCCTGGACGTACATCTGGCCGTCCTTGATCACGGCGGTGCGGAGCGCGATGCAGGTATCCATGTCGCCGTTGCCGGAGATGTAGCCGATGCATCCGGCGTAGACGCAGCGTTTCACCGGTTCGAGTTCCTCGATGATCTCCATGGCGCGGACCTTGGGCGCGCCGGATACGGTTCCGGCGGGGAAGCCCGCCATCAGCGCGTCCATCGCGTCGCGATCCTCGCGGATGCGGCCGTCGACGTTCGAGACGATGTGCATCACGTGGGAATAGTACTCGATCACCATCTTTTCGGTGACCTTCACCGAGCCGACCTCGGCGACGCGGCCGACGTCGTTGCGCCCGAGGTCGAGGAGCATCAGGTGCTCGGCGAGTTCCTTGGGGTCGGCGATGAGTTCGGCGGCGAGGCGGGCGTCTTCCGCCTTGGTCGCGCCGCGGGGCGCGGTTCCGGCGATCGGACGGATCGTTACGGTCCCGTTGCGCAGACGCACCAGGATTTCGGGGCTCGCACCGACAACCTGGAAGCCGCCGAAGTTCAAGTAGAACATGAACGGCGAGGGATTGGTGCGCCGGAGCGCGCGATAGAGCGCGAAGGGCGGCAGCGCGAACGGAATGCGGAAGCGCTGCGACAGCACCACCTGGAAGATGTCGCCCGCGAGAATGTACTCCTTCGCCTTTTCGACCATCGCCTTGAAGGCGTCGCGGGTCATGTTGGACTGCGGCGCGGGCGGCGCTTCGGGTTCCGCGCCGCGGGGCGCGGGGAGGGCGTCGCCGACGTCGGCGAGCGCGGCTTCTAGGCGGGCGGCGGCGGCGGCGTAGGCGGCTTCCGGCGAGGTCCCGGCGGCCGGGCGCACCGGCGTGACGAGAGTCAGGGTATCGGCGATGGTGTCGAACACCGCGATCAGGGTCGGGCGCACGAACAGGCCGTCGGGCACGCCGAGGAGATCGGGGTTCCCGGCCGGAATCGCCTCCACCAGCCGCACCGTGTCGTAGCCCATGTAGCCGACCAGTCCGGCGGCCATCGGCGGCAGACCGTCGGGGATCGCGACGCGGCTTTCGTCGATCAGCGCGCGGAGGGAGTCCAACGGTTTCGCGGCTTCGGGGACGAAGGCTCCGGCGTTGGCGAGGGCATTGCGATTGATTTCGGCGCGGTCGCCGGTGCAACGCCACACCACGTCGGGCGCAAGGCCGACGAACGAATAGCGGCCCCGCACCGCGCCGCCCTCGACGGATTCGAGGAGGAAGCTGTTGGGGCGGTCGGCGGCGAGCTTGAGCAGCACCGACACCGGGGTTTCGAGATCGGCGGGGAGGGTGAGCCAGACGAGCTGGGCCTCGCCCGCTTCGTAGGCCGCGCGGAAGGCGGAAAAGTCCGGCGTCGGCTGCATCTCAGCGGATCTCCTGCACCAGGCTGTCGACGCTGCGGTACTGCTTCATCTTGAAGCTGTCGGCGAGCTGGGTGGTGAACGATCCGAGCAAGGAGTCGCCGATCGCGCCGCGGAGCTGGCGCTTGCCTTGCTCCAGGTTCGCCTCGAACACCTTGGAGTCGACGGGCTCGATCGCCTTGAGCTTCGCCACCATCGCGCCGCCGGGGGCGGGGGTGCTGGCGGTTTCGCCCGGCTCGACGGCGAAGATGCGGGCGAGCAGTTCCTGAGGCAGGTTGCCGCCCTGGGAGCGGTACAGTTCCGGCGTGGTATCGAGCTTGACGCCGTTGGCCTTGGCGAAGGCGTCGGCGTCCTTGGCGTCGGCGAACGCCTTGGCGAGTTCCTCGGCCTTGGCGACCGCGGCCTTCTGCTGCTCCTGCGCGCGCCACGCGGCGAGAACCTCGGCGCGCACGCTCGCGAACGGCTTGAGCGCGGCGGGGGTGACGGCATCGGTGCGGACGATGAAGTAGCCGCCGGGCTCGCCTTCGTATTCCAGCAGCGCGGAAACCGTGCCCGCCTCCTGGGAGAAGCCCGCCTTGACCGCCTCGGCGAGGGCGGGAACGCCCTCGACGGCCTTGGGATCGGCGCCCCGGCCCTCGGCGTCGATACCGTCGAGGATGTGGACCGAAAGCTTGTTGGTCTTGGCGGCTTCCTCAAGGGTGGCGCCGGCGGCGAGCGAATCCTCGACCGCGGTGGAGAGGCGGTAAAGAGCCCCGAGCGCCTCTTCGGCGTGCGCGGCGGCCTCGACCTTGGCGCGGGCTTCCGCGAAGCTCGCCTGATGCGCCGGACGGACTGCCTCGACGATCACCACGTGCCAGCCGAGCGGGGTCTTGAGCGGCGGCAGGATCGCGCCCGCCTTGGCGGCGAATGCGGGATCGCCGATCGCCGACAACAGTCCGTCGCGCACCACCCAGCCGAGATCGGTGAGCGTGCCGCCTGCCTCCTTCGCCACCGCGTCGGGCTTGCGGCCTTCGTTGAGGGCGGCGGCGACCTTGGCCGCGCTCGCCTCGTCACGCAGGAGAATCTGGCTGAGCTTGCGTTGCTCCGGTTCGGCATAATCGGAGGCGTGCTGTTCGTAGCGGGCCTTGAGATCGTCTTCCGAGAGCTCGACCTTGACGTCTTCGGGGCGCAGCGGCAGGACCGCGAGCGTGCGGGTTTCGGGCGCGGTGTAGGACGCGGCGTGGTCCTTCTGGAATGCTTCCAGCACCGCGTCGCCCGGATCGGCGGGGAGCGGCATCGCCTTGGCGGCGACCAGGAAGGTCTCGGCGACGCGGCGCTCGCCCTCGTAGCGCAGCAGGGTGTCGACGAGAATTTTCGGCGCGACCACCGGCCCGCGGACGGACTCGAGAATGCGCTGGCGGATCATGTCGCCGCGGGTGCCGGTGAGAAAGTCGGCCTCGCGGTAGCCGTTGGTTTCGAGCACCCGGCGGAAGCGCTCGGGGCTGAACGCGCCGCTCTGATCCTGGAACGCGGCGTTGGAGGTGATCAGCGTCTGCACCGCGTCGTCGGAGACGCCGACGTTCATGTCCTTGGCGGCGGCGTCGAGCAGCGCGCGGGTGGCGAGTTGCGACAGCACGCGATCGAAGATCCCGAACTTCTGCGCTTCGGCGGCGGTGATCTGCTCGCCGAACTGTTCGCGGATGCGCCGCAGCTCGGTGGAGAACGCGCGTTTGACCTGGCGTCCGTCGACCTCGACGTCGCCGACCTTGATCACCGCCTGATGCTCCGGGCTGCGCCGGAGCATGTCGGCGACGCCCCACGCGCCGAAGGCGACGATCAGAACGGCGAACAGGATTTTCGCGAGAAACGAGGTGAAGATCTTGCCGACGGATTTGGACATGGCGCGGAGAACCCAGAACAGGAGACGGGAGGCGGCGAAGCCGCCGCGTTCGGCGCGATAATAGGGGGGGATTCCGCAGCGCGGCAAGGCTTAAAAGGCTGCGGAGGCGCTTCACAGCCCCCCCTGCGGGAGGGTATGGTGTTGCCTGCGCGGGGCGGGCCCCCGCCGCTGCGGGGATGCTCCCCGCCCAACCGGAAGCCTTGGAGGAACAGCGGATGGACCAGCGCCGCCCCCTGATCGCGGGGAACTGGAAGATGAACGGACTCGTCGCCGACGGCGTCGCCCTTGCCGAAGGGCTTGCCGCGCTCGCGCGCCCGAACGGCGATCTGCCGCCGGACGCCGCGGCGGAAGTGCCGCCGGACGTGTCTGCGGCGCTGCCGTGCGACATCCTCGTGTGCCCGCCGTTCACCCTGGTCGACCGCGTGGCGCAAACCCTCGCGGGCACCCGGATCGCGGTCGGCGGACAGGATTGCCACGCCGCCGTCTCGGGCGCGCATACCGGCGACGTATCCGCCGAGATGCTGAAGGATCTCGGCTGCCGCTACGTCATCGTCGGTCATTCGGAGCGCCGCGCCGACCACCTCGAGACCGACCGCACGGTGCGCGACAAGGCCGAGGCGGGGCTGCGCGCCGGGCTGATCGCGATCGTCTGCGTCGGCGAGACCGAGGTGGAGCGCGACGCCGGGCAGACCGAGGCGGTGGTGGCGCGGCAGATCGCCGGGTCGGTGCCGTCCGCGGCGACGCCGGAGACGGTGGTGATTGCCTACGAGCCGGTCTGGGCGATCGGCACCGGCAAGACCGCCACGCCCGCGGAGGCGCAGGCGGTGCATGCGCGGATCCGGACCGAGCTCGACGCCCTGCTGGGTTCGGCGACGGCAGCGCGGATGCGGATCCTCTACGGCGGATCGGTGAAGCCCGGCAATGCCGCCGAGCTGCTCGGCCAGCCCGATATCGACGGCGCCCTGGTGGGCGGCGCGTCGCTCAAGGCCTCCGACTTCTGGGGAATCGTGCGCGCGGCGAAATAGAATTCCGGACTAGCCAAAGCCGCCCGCGGCGATTAAAAAGGCGCTCGTCGCGCCCGCGCCCGGGCGGCCCCGAACTCCACTGATGGGATTTTCGCGTCACATGCTGACCGTCGTTCTGGTGATCCATTTGCTGCTGACCGTCGCGCTGGTCGGCCTGGTGCTGTTGCAGAAGTCCGAGGGCGGCGGCCTCGCCACCGGCGGCGGCGCAAGCGGCGGGGCGAACTTCCTGTCGGGACGCGCGGCGGGCAACATCCTCACCAAGGCGACGGTGGTGCTCGCGGTGTGCTTCATGGCCACCTCGATCCTGCTCGCGATCATGGCGTCGATGCGCAGCCGCGGCGAGGACGACCTCCTGAAGGCGCTGATGCGCCCGCAGTCGCCGCCGCCGATCGAGGCTCCGGCCGAGCCGAAATCCGAGCCCGCCGGGCCCGACGCGCTGCCGCCGGCGCCGCCCTCCGCCGCGCCCGCGCCGCAGGAGTCGGCACCGCCGAAGCCGTAATTCCGGCGACGCCGTTTTCGGAAACCGGGCGCCTCCGCCATTGCCGAGGCGCCGGTTTCTTGTGATGCGATTTCAGTGCTATCATCGCGCCCGGATGCGAGGGACGGGGCGCAGGGTGGCTCGTGTGCGTATTCCGTCCGTGGTTCCGCGGCGGACTTCAGATAAAAAGGGTATGGTGGCGAATGACCCGCTTCATTTTCATCACAGGCGGCGTGGTTTCCTCTTTGGGGAAAGGGTTGGCCTCCGCCGCGCTCGGCGCGCTGCTCCAGGCGCGGGGCTACAAGGTGCGGCTGCGTAAGCTCGACCCGTACCTCAACGTCGACCCGGGCACGATGAGCCCGTACCAGCACGGCGAGGTTTTCGTCACCGACGACGGCGCGGAGACCGACCTCGATCTCGGCCACTACGAACGCTTCACCGGCGTGTCCGCGCGCCGCTCCGACAACATCACCACCGGACGAATCTATTCCAACGTCATCGCCAAGGAGCGCCGCGGCGACTACCTCGGCGGCACCGTGCAGGTGATTCCGCACGTGACCGACGCGATCAAGGAATTCGTCCTCGGCGACGTCACCGACGAGGACTTCATCCTCTGCGAGATCGGCGGCACCGTCGGCGATATCGAGGGTCTGCCGTTCCTCGAAGCGATCCGCCAGCTTCACAACGAGCTGGGCGAGGATCGCGCGATGTTCATCCATCTGACGCTGCTCCCCTACATTCCCACCGCGGGCGAACTCAAGACCAAGCCGACCCAGCACTCGGTGAAGGAACTCCTGAGCGTCGGCATCCAGCCCGACGTGCTGCTGTGCCGCTCCGACCGGCCGATCCCCGACGGCGAGCGCCGCAAGATCGCGCTGTTCTGCAACGTCCGTCAGAGCGCGGTGATCCCGGCGCTCGACAGCGAGACGATCTACCGCGTACCGGTCAGCTATCACGAGCAGGGCATGGACGTGGAAGTGTGCCGCCACTTCGGCCTGCCGTGCGACGCCGAGCCCGATCTTTCGCGTTGGCACGAGATCTGCCGCCGTGTGCTTCAGCCCGAGGGCGAGGTCAAGATCGCCGTCGTCGGCAAGTACGTGAAGCTCCTCGACGCCTACAAATCGCTCGGCGAGGCGCTCACCCACGGCGGCATCGCCAACAACGTGCGGGTCAAGCTGGAGTGGCTGGACTCCGAAATCTTCGAGGCGGGCGAGAACGTCGTCGAACGCCTCGCCGACGTCCACGGCATTCTCGTACCGGGCGGCTTCGGCGAACGCGGCGCCGAGGGCAAGATCCGCGCCGCGCAGTTCGCCCGCGAGCACAAGATCCCGTATTTCGGCATCTGCTTCGGCATGCAGATGGCGGTGGTCGAAGGCGCGCGTCATCTGGCCGGTATCGCGGGCGCGGGCTCGACCGAGTTCGGCCCGTGCGCCGATCCGGTGATCGGCCTGATGACCGAGTGGGTCAAGGACGGCCAGATTCAGGAACGCACCGCGGGCGGCGATCTCGGCGGCACGATGCGTCTCGGCGCCTACGAATGCCTGCTGAAGCCCGGCAGCCGGGCGGCGGAGATCTACGGCGCCGACCGCATCTGGGAGCGCCATCGCCATCGCTACGAAATGAACGACGCCTATACCGCGCAGCTCGAACGCGTCGGCATGACCGTCTCCGGCCGCTCGCCCGACGGCGTGCTGCCGGAGATCGTCGAGATCTCCGACCATCCGTGGTTCATCGGCGTGCAGTTCCATCCGGAACTGAAGTCCAAGCCGTTCGATCCGCATCCGCTCTTCACTTCGTTCGTGAAGGCGGCGATCGCGCAGTCGCGGCTGGTTTAACGTTAGGTTCAACGGAAGCCGGGAACGCTTCGGTCTAAGCTGCGAGAGAGGCGCGTGTCCCGGTCCGTCGAGTACATCGCGAGAGGTTGAGCATGCCCATCTGCCACACCGTCGAAATCGGCGACATCCGGGTCGCCAACGACCGTCCCCTGGCGCTGATCGCCGGACCGTGCCAGATGGAGAGCCGGGAGCACGCCCTCGAATGCGCCGAGGCGCTGGTGGGGATGACGAAGGCGATCGGCATGCCGCTGATCTTCAAATCGTCGTTCGACAAGGCCAACCGCACCTCGGCCTCGGGCAAACGCGGCGTCGGCCTCGAGACCGCGTTGCCGGTGTTCGCGGAGATCCGCGAAAAGTTCGGCTGCCCGGTGCTGACCGACGTTCACGAGCCCTGGCAATGCGAGCGCATCAAGGACGTGGTGGACGTCCTGCAGATTCCCGCCTTCCTCTGCCGGCAGACCGATCTGGTGCTCGCCGCCGCCGCCACCGGCAACGTCGTCAACGTCAAGAAGGGCCAGTTCCTCGCTCCCTGGGACATGGCCAACGTCGCCGCCAAGGTCGAGAGCGCCGGCAACCGCCGTCTGCTGCTCACCGAACGCGGCGCGTCGTTCGGCTACAACACCCTGGTCACCGATTTCCGCGCGTTGCCGATCATGGCGCGGACCGGCTATCCGGTGGTGTTCGACGCCACCCACTCGGTGCAGCAGCCGGGCGGGCAGGGGAGCGCATCGGGCGGCCAGCGCGAGTTCGCGCCGGTGCTCGCCCGCGCCGCGGTGTCGCTTGGTATCGCCGCGGTGTTCATCGAGGCGCATCCGGACCCGGACTCCGCGCCTTCCGACGGCGCGAACATGATCGCGCTCAAGGATATGCCGGGCCTGCTCGCAACGCTCAAGGCGTTCGACGACCTGGCCAAGATCCATCCCGTAAGCATCGACTGAAGCGAGGAGCATCATGACGTCGATCATCGACATTACCGCCCGCGAGATTCTCGATTCCCGCGGTAACCCCACGGTGGAGGTGGACGTTCTGCTGGAGACCGGGACGATGGGCCGCGCCGCGGTTCCCTCGGGCGCGTCCACCGGGGCGCACGAAGCGGTCGAACTGCGCGACGGCGACGCCAAACGCTACGGCGGCAAGGGCGTGCAGCGCGCGGTCGAGGCGGTGAACGGCGAAATCTTCGACGCCCTCGTCGGCATGGACGCCGAGGAGCAGATGCTGATCGACAAGACCATGCTCGAACTCGACGGCACGCCGAACAAGGCCCGCCTCGGCGCCAACGCGATCCTCGGCGTCTCCCTCGCCACCGCGCGCGCCGCGGCCGAGGAAGTCGGCCTGCCGCTTTACAACTACATCGGCGGCGTGTTCGCCCACACTTTGCCGGTGCCGATGATGAACGTGATCAACGGCGGCGCCCACGCGGACAACCCGATCGATCTCCAGGAATTCATGATCATGCCGGTCTCGGCGCCCTCGATCGCCGAAGCGATCCGTTATGGCTCCGAAACCTTCCATGCGCTCAAGAAGATCCTGGCCGACGCCGGTCTGTCGACCGCGGTCGGCGACGAGGGCGGTTTCGCGCCGAATCTGAAGTCGGCCGACGAGGCGTGCGCCTACATCGTGAAGGCGATCGAGAAGGCGGGCTACAAGCCGGGCGAAGACATCGTTCTCGCGCTCGATCCGGCCTCCTCTGAATTCTACAAGGACGGCAAGTACGTGCTCGCGGGCGAGGGGAAGACCCTGGATTCCGACGGCATGGTCGCCTTCTACGCCGATCTCGTGGACCGCTACCCGATCTTCTCGATCGAGGATGGCTGCGCCGAGGACGATTGGGAGGGCTGGGAGCGTCTGACCGCCGCGCTCGGCGATTCCGTCCAGCTCGTCGGCGACGACCTGTTCGTCACCAACTCCGAGCGCCTCGCCTCGGGCATCGAGCGCGGCGTCGCCAACTCGATTCTGATCAAGGTCAATCAGATCGGCACGCTCACCGAGACCCTGAAAACCGTCGAGATGGCACATCATGCAGGCTATACCTGCGTGATGTCGCACCGCTCGGGCGAGACCGAGGACAGCACCATCGCCGACATCGCGGTCGCCACCAACTGCGGCCAGATCAAGACCGGTTCGATGTCGCGCTCCGATCGCATGGCGAAGTACAACCAGCTCATCCGCATCGAGCAGGAGCTGGGCGCCACCGCGGCGTTCGCGGGCGTCAAGATCTTCGGCTGACCGGCCGGAACGAAACCTGCGCGGACGGCCGGAAAAGTTCCGGCCGTCCGCTTTTTATTTTCTCCGCGACTCGTTGGAAACGCGGGGGAAGGTCATTGACCGCGAATCCCGGTTGTGATTCACTCTTGGCCACAGGGCAGGGAGTTCGCACGGCGATCATGGCCAAGCATGTGACAATGAGTTCGCGGATGCGCGCGGTGTTCGCGCCGCTGGCCGCCGTCGCCCTGATCGCCTACTTCAGCTATCACATCGTCAACGGCGATCGCGGTCTGCTCGCCTATCGCGACCTGCGGGTGGCGATCGCCCAGGCCGAGGCGATCAAGGCGGAAACCGGGCAGGAGCGGGCGGTGCTCGAGCGCCGGGTTTCGCTGCTGCGGCCCGAAAGCCTCGATCTCGATCTCGTCGAGGAGCGGGCGCGGATCATCCTCGATCTCGCGCAGCCGGGCGACATCGTCCTGTTCAACAATACCCTCTGAACGGGTAGGGCGGCAATTCCACCCCGGAATACCCGCATGCTTTGTGCGAAGAACCTTAACCGAACTTCGGTTGATAATACTATTACCTTTAAAAAACAATACGTTAATTCCAGCAAAGTGATCGGTCGCTCCCTTGAAACCGGGGGGTGCCCAGGCTACTTGTAGGAACGTCGAAAAGGGGCGGGCAACGCCCCGGGCGGAGCCGCTCGGCCCCGCAAACCCAAGGGGAATGGAGAACGAATGTGAGCGTTTCGCCGCGGAAGTCGACGCGCCGGTCCACCGCGAAGCCGGCGGATGTTTCCACCGAAAGCCTGCTGTCCCAATACCGCACGATGTTGCTGATCCGCCGCTTCGAGGAGAAGGCCGGCCAACTCTACGGCATGGGTTTGATCGGCGGCTTCTGCCACCTCTATATCGGCCAGGAGGCGGTGGTGACGGGGTTGCAGAGCCTGTCGCAGGACAACGATTGCATCGTCACCAGCTACCGCGACCACGGACACATGCTCGCCGCGGGAATGGACCCCAAGGGCGTGATGGCCGAGCTCACCGGGCGCGTCGCCGGCTATTCCAAGGGTAAGGGCGGCTCGATGCACATGTTCAGCCGCGAGAAGAATTTCTTCGGCGGTCACGGGATCGTCGGCGCGCAGGTGCCGATCGGCACCGGCCTCGCGTTCGCCCAGCGCTATCGCGGCGAGGACGGCGTGACCTTCTGCTACCTCGGCGACGGGGCGGTCAACCAGGGCCAAGTGTACGAGAGCTTCAACATGGCGGCGCTGTGGAAGCTGCCGGTAATCTACGTGATCGAGAACAACAAGTACGGCATGGGCACCTCGGTCGAGCGCGCCTCCTCCAACGTCGAGCTGTACAAGCGCGGCCAGGCCTACGGCATCCCCGGGATGCAGATCGACGGCATGGACGTGGTCCACGTGCAGCAGCAGGCGGCGCAGATGGTCGCCGACGTGCGCGCCGGCAAGGGCCCGTGCGTGCTGGAACTGCAGACCTACCGCTACCGCGGCCACTCGATGTCGGATCCGGCGAAGTACCGCTCCAAGGAGGAGGTCAGCCGGATGCGTCAGGAGCACGACCCGATCGACAACGCCAAGGTCCTGCTGCTGAAGTCGGGCGCGGTGGACGAAGCCGCACTCAAGGAAATCGACAAAGAAATCAAGGCGATCGTCGGCGAAGCGGCGGATTTCGCGCAACAGAGCGCGGAACCGGACGCCACCGAACTGTTCACCGACGTGCTGCTGGAGGCCTGAAGACCATGCCGATTTCCGTACTTCTTCCCGCCCTCTCGCCGACCATGACCGAGGGCAAGATCGCGCGGTGGCTGGTCAAGGAGGGCGACGAAGTCTCCTCCGGCACCGTGCTCGCCGAAATCGAGACCGACAAGGCGACGATGGAGGTCGAGAGCATCGAGGACGGCACTCTCGGCCGGATTCTCGTCGAGGCGGGCGGCGACCCGATTCCGGTCAACACGCCGATCGCGCTGATTCTCGCCGAGGGCGAGGACGCTTCGGCGCTCGACGCCGCCGCGGCGGCTCCGGCGCCGAAGACCGGGACGCCCGAGGCGCCGCAGCCCGAAGCGCCGCAGCCGGAGCCCCCGCAGCCGGAGGCCGCGCCGCAGCGTGCGGAGAGCTTCGCCGCCAACGTCGCGGTCGGCGCGCTCGAAAGCAACAATCCGCTGCACATCACCGAATCCGCGTTCACGACCGGCGAGCCGGTCACCGAGCCCGAGCCCGGATTCGCCAAATCCGCGCCGATGACGGTGCGCGAGGCGCTGCGCGACGCGATGGCCGAGGAAATGCGCCGCGACAAGGACGTATTCCTGATGGGCGAGGAAGTGGCGCAGTACAACGGCGCCTACAAGGTCTCGCAGGGGTTGCTCGACGAATTCGGCCCGCAGCGGGTGATCGACACGCCGATCACCGAGATGGGCTTCACCGGCCTCGGCGTCGGCGCGGCGATGTCGGGTCTGAAGCCGATCGTCGAGTTCATGACCTTCAATTTCTCGATGCAGGCGATCGACCACATCATCAATTCGGCGGCGAAGACGCTCTACATGTCGGGCGGTCAGCTCGGCACGCCGATCGTCTTCCGCGGGCCCAACGGCGCGGCCAGCCGCGTCGCCGCCCAGCACTCGCAGTGCTACGCGTCGTGGTATGCCCATTGCCCGGGCCTCAAGGTGGTTGCGCCCTATTCGGCCTCCGACGCCAAGGGCCTGTTGAAGTCGGCGATCCGCGATCCGAACCCGGTGATCTTCCTCGAGAACGAATTGATCTACGGCCAGAGCTTCGAGGTGCCGGAAGATCCGGAGTACGTGGTCCCGATCGGCAAGGCGGCGATCAAGCGCCGCGGCGCGCACGTCACCCTCACCGCGTTCTCGCGGATGGTGGGCGTCGCCCTTCATGCCGCCGAGGAACTGGCGAAGGAGGGAATCGAAGCCGAGGTCATCGACCTGCGCTCGATCCGCCCGCTCGACCTGCCGACCATCGTCCACTCGGTCAAGAAGACCAACCGCATCGTTTCGATCGAGGAAGGATGGCAGTTCTCCGGAATCGGGTCCGAGATCGTGTCGCTGGTCTGCGAATACGCCTTCGACTGGCTCGACGCGCCGCCGCTGCGCGTCACCGGCAAGGACATTCCGCTGCCGTACGCGGTCAATCTCGAAAAGATGTCGTTGCCCGAGGTCGCCGACATCGTCGCCGCGGCCAAGGCCGTGTGCGGGCGCTGAAGGGGAGAGCCGAAAAATGCCGATTCAGATTCTGATGCCGGCGCTCTCGCCGACGATGACCGAGGGCAACCTGGCGAAGTGGAACGTCAAGGAAGGCGATACGGTCGCCTCCGGCGACGTCATCGCCGAGATCGAAACCGACAAGGCGACGATGGAACTCGAAGCCGTGGACGAGGGCGTGATCGGCAAGATCCTGGTGGAGCAGGGGGCGAAGGGCGTGGCCGTCAACACCCCGATCGCGATCCTGTTGGAGGAAGGCGAGGACGCTTCCGTGCTCGGCGCCGCCGCAGCTCAGGCGAAGCCGAAGGACGACCACATGCCCGAGCCTCCCGCTGCCGGGAAGCCGCAGGCGGAGGCGCCGCTGCCGCCCGAGAAGACCGGTACGGTTCCGACCCAGCCGGACGTTTCCGCCGCAGCCGCCGGGCTCGGGTTCGGTGCGGGCGGGTTCTCCCATCTCGAAGCGTCGACGGGCGGGCGGGTGTTCGCCTCGCCGCTGGCGCGCCGCATCGCTGCGGATGCCGAGCTCGATCTCGCCCGCATCAAGGGCACCGGACCGAAGGGGCGGATCGTCAAGGCCGACGTGGAGGCCGCCAAAGCCGGCGGCGGCGCACAGGCGCATGCCGACGCCGAGCTCGAAGCCGCGATGGCGCTCGCCGCCGCGGTGAAGCCGCAGGGGTCGAAACCGGCGCAACAGCCGCCGAAGCCCGCACAGCCTGTGCCGGACGTCGGCACGCCGTACGAGGAGAAGCCGCATTCGTCGATGCGCAAGGTGATCGCGCGGCGTCTCACGGAATCGAGCCAGCAGGTGCCGCAGTTCTTCGTCACCATGGACGTGAACCTCGACGAACTGCTGGCCCTGCGCGCGCAGATCAACGCCCGCGGTACCGCCAAGGTGTCGGTCAACGACTTCGTCATCCGCGCCTGCGCCCTCGCGCTCAAGAAGATGCCGGAGTGCAACGTCTCCTGGACCGAAGACGCGATGCGGATGTATTCGCGCTCCGACGTTTCGGTGGCGGTCGCCACCCCCACCGGCCTGATCACGCCGATCGTGCGCGGCGCGGAGAGCAAATCCCTCGGCAAGGTGTCCGAGGAGATGCGCGAACTCGCCGGCCGCGCCCGCGACGGCAAGCTCAAGCCCGAGGAATATCAGGGCGGCACCTTCTCGGTGTCGAACCTCGGGATGTTCGGGGTCAAGCACTTCACCGGCATCATCAATCCGCCGCAGGCGCTGCTGCTTGCGGTCGGCGCCGCCGAACAGCGGCCGATGGTGAAGGAGGGGACCCTCGCGGTGGTCAACGCGATGACCGTGACGCTCACCTGCGACCATCGCTGCATCGATGGCGCGCTCGGCGCGAAGTTCCTCGGCGTGGTTAAGGAATTGCTCGAAGATCCCATGTCGATCCTGCTGTGATCGCGTGATTTCGAGAATCGTTTCGGAGAAGGAGTGTCTGCAACATGGCGGACGATAGCTTTGACCTGATCGTCATCGGCGCGGGTCCGGGGGGCTACGTCGCGGCGATCCGCGCGGCGCAGCTCGGGATGAAGGCCGCGGTGGTGGAAAAGGCTCACCTCGGCGGCATCTGCCTCAACTGGGGCTGCATTCCCACCAAGGCCCTGCTGCGCTCGGCGGACGTCTACCGCGAGATCAAGCACGCCAAGGAGTACGGCCTGTCGGCGGGCGAGCCGGGCTTCGATCTCGCCGCGATCGTCAAGCGCTCGCGCGGCGTTTCGGCGCAGCTCGCGGCGGGCGTCAAGCACCTGCTGAAGAAGAACAAGGTGACGGTGATCGACGGCCACGGCCGCCTCGACGGCCCCGGCAAGGTCAAGGTCGAGAAGGACGGCAAGGCGGTCGGCACCTTCGCCGCGAAGCACGTGATCGTCGCCACCGGCGCGCGCGCGCGCGATCTGCCGGGCCTCGAAGCCGACGGCAAGCTGGTCTGGACCTATCGCCAGGCGATGACCCCGGACGTGATGCCGAAGTCGCTGCTGGTGGTCGGATCGGGCGCGATCGGCATCGAGTTCGCGAGCTTCTACAACACCCTCGGCACCAAGACCACGGTGGTCGAGGTGATGGAGCGGGTGCTGCCGGTGGAAGACGCGGAAATCTCCGCCGCGGCGCTCAAGGCGTTCAAGGCGCAGGGGATGGACGTGCGCGTCTCCACCAACGTCAAGGAACTGAAGAAGGCCGCCAACTCCGTCACCGTGGTGCTGGAGAAGGGCGGCAAGACCGAGGAGATCACCGTCGATCGGGTGATCATGGCGGTCGGCGTGGTGCCGAACACCGAGGACGTCGGCCTCGACACCACCAAGGTCAAGGTCGAGCGCGGGCGGATCAAGACCGACGCGTTCCTCCGTACCGACGAACCGGGCGTCTACGCCATCGGCGACGTCGTCGCGCCGCCGTTGCTGGCGCACAAGGCGAGCCACGAGGCGATCATCTGCGTCGAGAAGATCGCGGGGCTCGACGTCCACCCGATGGATACCCGCAACATCCCCGGCTGCACCTACTGCACGCCGCAGGTGGCGAGCGTCGGCCTCTCCGAGGCGAAGGCGAAGGAACTCGGCTATGCCGTCAAGGTCGGCCGCTTCCCTTACGTCGGCAACGGCAAGGCGATCGCGATGGGCGAGACCGAAGGCATGATCAAGACGGTGTTCGACGCCAAGACCGGCGAACTCCTCGGCGCGCACATGATCGGCGCGGAGGTCACCGAACTGATCCAGGGCTACGTCGTCGGCAAGACGCTCGAAACCACCGAGGCGGAACTGATGCATGCGGTGTTTCCGCATCCGACGCTTTCGGAGATGATGCACGAGTCGGTGCTTGACGCCTACGGCCGCGCGATTCATTTCTAGGCCAACGGCTTACAGATCCAGGGTCATCATGGACGACAGCAAGTTGAGTGCGGCCGCGTTGCGGCACCCCGAAAAACGCAACCGGCCGGACAACCCCAGCCCGCGCAAGCCGAAGTGGATCCGCGTCAAGGCGCCCACCTCGCAGGCGTACGGCGAGGTGGTGAAGATGATGCGCTCCAAGCAGATGCACACCGTCTGCGAGGAGGCCGCGTGTCCGAACATCGGCGAATGCTGGCAGCGCCGCCACGCCGCGTTCATGATCCTGGGCGACACCTGCACCCGTGCCTGCGCGTTCTGCAACGTCAAGACCGGGCGCCCCGGCGCGGTCGACCCCACCGAGCCCGCCCACGTGGCGGAATCGGTGGTGCAGATGGGGGCGAAGCACATCGTCGTCACCTCGGTGGACCGCGACGACCTGCCCGACGGCGGAGCGACGCAGTTCGCCAAGGTGATCGCGGCTGTGCGCGCCGCCTCGCCGGAGACCTCCATCGAGGTGCTGACCCCCGACTTCCGCGACAAGCCGGGCGGGCTCGAAGCGGTGGTGGCGGCGCGGCCCGACGTCTTCAACCACAATCTCGAAACCGTGCCGCGTCTCTATCCCTCGATCCGGCCCGGCGCACGCTATTTCCAGTCGCTGTCGATCCTGCGCGACGCCAAGCGCATCGATCCGACGATCTTCACCAAGTCCGGCCTGATGGTCGGGCTCGGCGAAACCCGCTCGGAGATCCTCCAGGTGATGGACGACCTGCGCGTCGCGGACGTCGACTTCCTCACCATCGGCCAGTACCTTCAGCCGACGCTGAAGCATGCGGCGGTGGCGGAGTACGTGTCTCCCGAGCAGTTCGAGGACTACAGGCGGTTGGCGCTCGCCAAGGGGTTCCTGGTGGTCGCCGCCTCGCCGATGACGCGCTCGTCGTACCATGCCGATCGCGATTTCGAGGCTCTGCGCGCCGCGCGCCTGGAGAAGCTCAACCGGGCGGCGGGATGAAATCCTATACGGAATCCCGCTTCCTGCCCTATACGCCGGAGCAGATGTTCGATCTGGTCGCGGACGTTCCGTCGTATCCGAAGTTTCTCCCCTGGTGCCTCGCCACCCGCGTCGTCGGGCGGGAAGGGGAGAACGTCTTTCTGTCCGAGATGGACATCGGCTTCAAGATGATGCGCGAACGCTACACCTCGCGGGTGACGCTCAAGCCGTCGGAGGAGATCGACGTCGAGGCGCTCGAAGGCATCTTCAAGGAGCTGCATACCATCTGGCGGTTCGCGCCCGCGCCGGGCGGCACCCGCATCGGCTTCGAAATTCGTTTCGCCTTCCGCTCGTTCCTCTTGCAAACCATGATCGGCGCGGTATTCAACGAGGCGGCGCGGATGATGGTGCGATCGTTCGAGAAGCGCGCCCAGGTTCTTTACGGATAGGATTTCGACCATGACGGCATGTCCCTGCGGCTCAGGCAATTCCCTCGACGCCTGTTGCGGCCCTCTGATCGCGGGCGCGCCCGCGCCGACCGCCGAGGCGCTAATGCGCTCGCGCTACACCGCCTATGCGACCGGCAACATCGCCTACGTCGCAGCCACCCACGCGCCGGAGGCGGCCGCCGATTTCGACGAGGCGGGTTCGCAGGAAATGTCGCGCAAGGTGAAATGGAAGGGGCTCACCATCGAGGCCACCGAAGCGGGCGGCCCGAACGACGACACCGGCACCGTGACCTTCGCCGCGCGCTTCTCGATGCAGGGGCAGGAGAGCGTCCACCGCGAGATCTCGACCTTCCGCAAGGTCGACGGGCGCTGGCTTTACGTCGACGGCGAGGTCAATCCCGCGGTCGCGCCGCGCCGGGTCGAGAAGATCGGCCGCAACGACCCGTGTCCGTGCGGCTCGGGCAAGAAATACAAGAAGTGCTGCGGCGCGTGACATCGGCGGAGGTTCCGATGCGCTGGGTCGCGGTCTTCGAGGACGCTCCGGATAAACTTGCCGTGCGCGAGGCTTTTACCGCCGCGCATATGGCCTATCTGCATGAAATCGTGGAGCGATCGTCGATGCGGGCGGCCTGCGCGCCGCCCCCGGCGAGGCCCCGTGCGGTGGTCTGTGGGTGGTCGACGCCGAAAGCCGCGACGCGGTGGTGCGACTGTGCGAGCAGGACCCGTTCTTCCGCAACGGGCTCCGCAAGTCGTTCCGGATCTATGCCTGGGGCGCCGCGTTCGCCTGAGCGGCTCCGAGGGAGTGAACGTCGCGCGGCTCGGAAGCGGATTCCGGGCCGCGAATCTCTCCGACTCGCTTCAGAACTTGTAGCCCAACCCGACCATGCCGATCCACGAACCGATATCCACGTCGGACTTCATGCGAACACCGAGTGCGGTGTTCTGGAGGTAAAGCGTCGTGCTGGTGTCGATGTAGCGCGCCTGGGCGTTCAGCATCAGGTTTTCCGTCAGCATGTAGTCGAAACCCAGTTGCGCAGCCCATCCCCAGGCATTGCTCGCTCTCAGGTTGTCGAAGCGGTTGGCCGCGGCTCGGTTATCGATCTTCCCGCCGAAAAACCAAGTGCGGCTGACGCCCGCGCCCATGTAGGGCTGAAAGTCGAGCCCCGGCGCCAGAGGGTAGTAGACGAGGCTCACGGTCGGCGAGACCTGCTTGAGGCTTCCTATCGACATGTTCGCTGCGTTGAGGAGGGTGTCGTGGAAGGCGATCCCGGTGCGAAAAGGTGTCGTCGCCATCGCCTCGATGCCGAAATGATCGGTCATCATGTAGGTGGCGGTCAGGCCGGCCTGAGTGTCGTTCGAAATCGACGCGTTGCCGTGAAGGTCGACTCCCGCAAGACTGCCCTGATCGACATCGATCGAAGAACTATCTTCCGACGAGAAGAGGCGCGCCGCGCCGACGCGGAAAATTATGTCGCCCGCTTCGTGTCCATGAGCCAACGGAATGCACAAAGCGACGCTGGCCGCCAGCGCGCCGGCGAGCATTGGATAAGTCATGCGGACTGCTTCGACTTGGAAACCCGGGGAGCTCCCGGACCGAATATATGATTTCGAGGATAACCTTCGGGAAAGACGGTGTAAACTGCGATAAAACGGAATATCGGCTATTCGCGAGAGCGCTCAATCCGTAAGTATCTTCACCAGCATTTCGAAAGCGGCGCGTGCGGTCGCGGCGCGTACCGCGGCGCGGTCGCCGGGGAAGCGCTCGACCCGATGCAGGGTCGGGCGGCCGTGGCGCGCGGCCGCGAGGTGGACGAGGCCGACCGGCTTTTCCGGTGTGCCGCCGTCCGGCCCGGCGACGCCGGTAACCGCTACCGCCGCGTCGGCACGGCTGTGGGTAAGCGCGCCTTCCGCCATCGCCCTGGCGGTTTCCTCGCTTACCGCGCCGTGGGCGTCGAGGATCGCGGCGGGCACGCCGAGGCAATCCATCTTCGCCTGATTGGAATAGGTGACGTAGCCGCGCTCGAACGCCGACGAGCATCCGGCGATCTCGGTCATGGTCGCGGCGATCAACCCGCCGGTGCAGGACTCGGCGGTGGCGAGCAGGAGGTTGCGCGCGGTTGCGCGGCGCAGCGCCTCACGGGCAAGATCGAGGGCGGGCAGGGCGGCTTCGGACATGGGACGACACTCCTCGGCGATCAGAACAGCGCAACGGTGGGTGGCAGGAAAGGTTGCGCCAGAGCCACCGTTCCGGCGGCGAGAATGCCCGCGATCACGTCGTCGAGCATGATTCCGAGGCCGCCGCCGATTTTGCGATCCGCCCAGCCCACCGGCCCGGGCTTCCACACGTCGAATAGGCGGAACGCGAGAAACGCCAGACACCACGCGCCGAGATCGTTGGCCGCGGGCAACAGCGCCAGCCATTGCCCGGCGAACTCGTCGATCACCACCGCGCCCGGGTCCTCGCGCTTCATCGCCCGCGCGGCGGCGGCGGCGGTGGGGATTCCCACCAGCGCCGCCGCCGCTGCGGCGAAGCCGAGGGCGAGCGGCCCGCCAGCGGCGACGATCGGCACCGCCACGACGGCCGCCGCGAGCGACCCGAAGGTTCCCGGCGCGACCGGGACGCGGCCGATGCCGAGCCCTGTGGCCAGCGTCACTGACGCGAACTTCCAGAACGTGGATACCATGCGACCTCCAGGAGGGGACTCGGCGCGCCGGGTTCGGGCGCGGTCTCGCGCGCAATGCGCGGAGCTCGCCGGTCCTCGGGGCCGCATCTGCGGAGAATGCGCATACCCTATCATGGGTTAGCGGGGCATGAACAGTCGGAGCCGCTGCGCCGGGCGACTTCGGCCTTGTCTTCAAGCCGCTGCCAAGATAGGTTTTTCGGCGATCGGCACGGTGGCGCAAGTCCGCCGGAGGTTGCCGTGAACGGGCTTTCCGATGAAGCCCGCGGGAGGAGAAGCGGGGCGCGGACGCAAAGCGCGGGCGGCCCATATCGATGGAATTGTCTGTCGGTCCGGTGCGGAAACCAGGGGGTAGTGCCAGTGCCAATCATGGGGGGAAAGCCATGACCTTCGATCCGTCGCACCCGAAAGACTCGCGCCTGATGGCTTTCCTGCGCCGTCGCTTCCCCGAGCGCATGATCTACATCCGCACCGGCGGCGTCAGCCGCACGATGACCCTCACCACCACCAAACAGATCCTGATGACCACGGTGCTGGCGGGCGCCCTCGGGTGGACCGTCTATGCCTCCGGCATGCAGCTCGCGCACGAGGCGATCCTGTCCCTCAAGAGCGATCAGATCGCCGCCGCCCGCGCCGCCCACGACGAAGTGCTCGCCGAGCTGGTGAGCTACCGCGAGAAGGTTGCCGCCCTCACCGGCGATCTTCAGAGCAGCTACGCTCGCGCCAACGATCTCGCGATGCAGGGCGTCGACCTGCAGAAGGAGATCGTCGCGGTCGAGCGCCGGATGAGCTCCTCGGGCCGGTCGGATGCGGCGAAGCAGAAGGATCAGGCTCAGCTCGACGCACTGGAACAGAAATACGTCGGCGTGGAGACCGCCCGTGCGCAGATCGAACGCGAACGCGAACGGCTCCGCAAGCAGCTCGCCGAGATCGACCAGCGGATGTCGCGCCTCGCTTCCAAGGGGGAGGTGGAGAACGACGTGCTCGAACTCCGTCAGGCGGTTCTGCAGCGCGATCTCGCCACCTCGCAGCGTGACACTCTCGTGGCGGAGAACAAACGCCTCTCCGACCGACTCGAACGCATCCAGTCGGCGCAGAAGCAGCTCTTCGATCAGGTCGCGGGCCTCGCCGACGGCGGCATCACCCAGATCGAGAAGACCCTCAGGAAGACCGGCCTCAACGTCGACGAACTCCTCGGCAAGCAGGAGGCCAACCGCGGCGGACCGTTCGTGCCCGCCGACCTGCCCGATCTCGGGCGCGAGGATCTCAACACCGCAATGCGTTCGCTTTCCGAGCAGATCGACCGCTGGGACGGTCTCGCGCGGCTGATGGACAACCTGCCGCTCGGCTATCCGGTGAAGACGCCGCGCATCACGTCGGGCTTCGGCTACCGTCGCGATCCCTTCACCGGCGAACTCGCCGAGCACTCCGGCATCGATTTTCGCGGCGAGAAGGGCGATGTTGCGCTGGCAACCGCCCCGGGCACGGTGGTATACGTCGGCGATCGCGGCAACTACGGCTTGACCGTCGATATCGACCACGGCATGGGGCTCGTCACCCGCTTCGCCCACCTCGAGGAGGCTTTGGTCAAGGTCGGCGACGAGCTTCAGACGGGGGGGCCGGTCGCGTTGATCGGCAACAGCGGCCGCAGCACCGGGCGTCATTTGCATTACGAAGTGCGCTACAACGGACAGCCGTACAACCCCAAGGAATTGATCAGGGTTAAGCGATATGTTCAAAAAAACCAGTAAGTCGGGCAGTAGCGAGGCGATCATGGCCGAGAAGAAGGGCGTTCCGTCGATCATCAGTCGCGGCCTCACGATCACCGGCGACCTCGCCAGCGACGGCGAAATCCAGGTGGATGGGCGCGTCGAGGGCGATATCGCCTGCGTGTCGCTGGTCGTCGGTCTGAGCGGCGAGGTGGTCGGCGAGGTGCGCGCCCAGTCGCTGCGCCTGCACGGCCAGCTGACCGGCCAGGTCCATGCCGAGAGCGTCTTCCTCGCCGCCACGGCGCGCATGGTCGGCGACATCCATCACCAGAGCTTGGCGATCGAGCCCGGGGCGTTCCTGCAGGGAATGTGCCGCCGCAGCGACGAGACTCAGGCGGCCGCGCCGGTGGCGGCGATCGCCGCCGCCCAGCCCGCGGAGGATGCCGCTCCCGCCGCCGAAGGCGAGGCGCCTCGGGCGATGCCGGGCAAGCCGGTCCGCGGTCTCGTCGGCGTCGCTTCCTGACGCAGTGCCTGCGCGACTCCTCTAACGGCCGGATCGCTCCGGCCGTTTTTCGTTTCAGGGATTGTCCGCGACCCGGATCGGCTCGCCGCCGACCCGACGGCGGTAGATTTCGACGTTTTCCAGAACCCGCTGCACGTAGTTGCGGGTTTCCTTGAACGGAATCGATTCGATCCAGGTGATGGTGTCGACCTCGCCGGTACGCGGATCGCCGTTGAGCTTCAGCCACTGGTCGACGCGGCTTTCTCCCGCGTTGTAGGCGGCGAAGGCGAGCGCGGGGTGGCGGTCGTAGCGGTCGAGCAGACGGTCGAGGTAATGGCTGCCGAGCTGGACGTTGACGTTCGGACGCTGCGTCAGATAGTCGGGGGCGTACGGCTGTTTCATCAGCTTCGCCTCCTGCGCCGCGGTTCTCGGCATCAGCTGCATCAGCCCCTTGGCCCCGGCCGAGCTCACCGCGTCGGTGTCGAAGTTGCTCTCCTGACGGATGATCCCGAGGACGATCGCCTTGGCGGGCGCGGACGGCAGATCGATCCACTTCGGAACCGGATAGGCGAGAACCGTGTCCGGCACGTTGTGCTGGCGCAGCAGCCGGGCGAGCCGCACGCCCTGCGACAGCGAGTAGCCCGAGACCGTCTCGACCACCGCGAGACGCTGTTCGTCGGTGCGTGCGGCATAATAGAACGCGCGGGAGAAGATCCCGAACAGGCGCTCCTCGCCCATCTGGTCGAACTGCCGCAGCAGCGACGCGAACTCGTGGGAGCGGACCCAGGCGGTCGCCTCCTTGGGCAGGGGCGGCACCGGCGGCGCGGCGGGCGGCACGGGCGTCGAAACCCGTTGTCCGGCAAGCTGGCCGTAGAACGTCGTAGGTTCCGCGGCGGCGCGGGCGAACCATTCGGCGGCCTTGGCGGCGTCGCCCTTGGCGGCGTGGGTGCGGCCGAGCCAGTACGCGCCGCGGGATTTGCTCACCGGCGTCGAGACCGCATCGTAAAGCCGCTGGAAGTGACCTTCGGCAATCCCGGGATCCTTGAGGAACTGGAAGGCGATCCAGCCCGCCAGCCACTCCGCTTCCGCGAGATCGCCCGCCGATTTGAGGTCGTGGCGCGCCGCGAGGTCGTAGGCCTGGGTGATGTGCCCGGCGGCGAGGGCGTCGCGAGCGAGCACCGCCTGTTCCGTCCACCACAGGTCGGGGTAGGGGCGCGGGCCCTTGTGCGCCAGCAACAGGATCGTCGCTTCGTCATCCTTGTCGCGTCGCCGCAGCCACCGCGCCCGTTCGTAAATCAGTCCAGGGTCGTGTCGCAACTCTTTGGGAACGCGCAATAAGGTGTTCGCCGCGCCGGTGTTCATCGTCGCCAGGGCGATGCGCGCCTCGGCGAGTGCGCGGGTGTCGGCGTCGACCCGCTCGATCTGGCGGTGCGCCTCGCCGAAGCGTCGCTGCCAGATCAGCCGTTCGAGACGGTCGCGCTGGTCGGCGGGGCGAATCCAGTCGCCGTGGGCGGCGAGGAAGGCCTTTTCCTGGTCGCCGGTGAAGGTTTCGTCGGTCCAGAGATCGCGGTAGCGCTTCGCCGCCTCGGCGTCGCGGCCCGCGGATTCGGCCTGGGCGGCCAGCCACAGCGCGCCCTCGCGGGTTGCGGCCTTGCCGTTGGCGAACCATTTCTGCCGCGCCGCGTCGTCGCCGGTGGTCCAGATCGCTTCCTCGGCGCGGCGGGTGAGGGTGGCGCGGTCGGGCCACGACGGATTGGCTTCGAGGAAGCCGCGAATCTCGTCGAAGCTCGCGCCGCTGCCCGGGGCGCGCAGCAGCATCCAGGTCATGACCTTCGCGACCGGCGCCTTGGGGTTCTGCGCGATCAGCCGCCGGACTTCCTTCCAGTCGCCCTTGTCCGCCGCGGCGAATCCGGGGAAACCGGCGGCCGGTTTGCGTGCCGGACGGGGCGGCTGCGAAGGCTTCGCCGCCGGTTTGACGCCCGGCTTGGGCGGCTTCGCGGAGACCGCCGCGGGCTTGGGTTTGGCGTCGGTCGCCGCCCAAGCGGGGACGTCGAAACCCGACCCGCTGCCGATCAGCAGGACTGCGAGCGCGCCGAAGACGCCGGTGAAGCTCTTGCCAGCTGCGTTCATCATCTCTGTCGCCAAGTTCGCGGGCCGATTGCCCGATGGGACGCTTGTCGTTATTCTATCGCTTCCGTCCCCCGCACCCGGTATAAACCCCGGATTCGCCGCGTCCGCAAGACGGATTTTTGACCGATGGAGCATCCGATGTTCAAAGGCTCGATGACCGCGCTGATCACGCCCTTCCGCGATGGCGCGGTGGACGAAAAAGCGTTCGCCCGGTTCGTCGACTGGCAGATTGCCGAAGGTACGCACGCGGTGATCCCGTGCGGCACCACCGGGGAATCGCCGACCCTCTCGCACGCCGAGCACAACCGTGTGACCGAGATCTGCATCGAGGTGTGCAAAGGGCGCATCCCGGTGATCGCCGGCACCGGCTCCAATTCCACCGAGGAGGCGATCAGTCTTTCGCGCCATGCCCAGGCGGCGGGTGCGGATGCGCTTCTGGTGGTGACGCCGTACTACAACAAGCCGAACCCGGAGGGGCAGTACCTCCACTTCAAGGCGGTCGCCGAGGCCGTCGACCTGCCGATCTTCATCTACAACATTCCCGGCCGGTCGGTGATCGACATGTCGGTGGCGACGATGGCCCGTCTCGCGCGCCTGCCGAACATCGTCGGGGTCAAGGACGCCACCGCCGATCTCGCGCGCCCGCTCAAGGTCCGCACCGAGATCGGGCCGAAGTTCTGCCAACTCTCCGGCGAGGACGCGACCGTCACCGCGTTCCTGGCGCAGGGCGGCGTCGGCTGCATCTCGGTTTCGGCCAACGTCGCGCCGCGCCTCTGCTCCGAGCTTCATACCGCCTGGCAGCAAGGGGACTATCCCAAGGTCTGGCAGCTTCGCGACCGGCTGATGCCGCTCCACGAGGCGATGTTCTGCGAGACCAGCCCGGCTCCGGTGAAGTACGCGGCCTCCCGGCTCGGCATCTGCGCCGACGGCTGCCGACTGCCGATCGCGCCGCTGTCGGCCGAGGGCAAGGCGAAGGTGGACGCCGCGTTGCAGAAGGTCGGACTGCTGGAAGCCGCCCACTAAGGACTTGAGATGAAGCAGCCCCGCAAGGCGTTGATATCGACCGGCATGGTTTCCGAAAACCGCCGGGCGCGATACGACTATCAGATCGAAAGCACGCTCGAAGCGGGGCTGGTTCTCTCCGGCAGCGAGGTCAAGAGCCTGCGCCACGGCCAAGCCAACCTCAACGATTCCTTCGCCGGTGCGCTCAAGGAGGGCGGCGAGGCCGAGGTCGGCCTCTACAACGCCTACATTCCCGAATATGCCAAGGCGACGATCTTCCAGCACGAGGCGCGGCGCGTGCGCAAGCTCCTGCTCCACAAGCGGGAGGCGCGCAAGTGGCTGGCGTCGGTCGCGCGCGAGGGGCGGACGATCGTGCCGCTCAAGCTCTATTTCAACGACAAGGGCGTCGCCAAGGTCCTCCTCGGCCTTGCCACCGGCAAGAAGCAGCACGACAAACGCGAGACCGAAAAGGCGCGCGACTGGCAGCGCGACAAGGCGCGGATCATGCGCGAACGGGGGTAGCCGCGCCCGCGGCGGCACCGCCGACGTCGGCGCGGATCGCCGCGGCGAGATCGGCCACCGCGCGCACGGCGTGGGCGCGGACCTGTCGCCGCCGCGCCTCGTCCCACGGCGTTGCCAAGGCGCGCGCAACCGCGTCCGCCGCGCGCGTGGCGGAGCCGGGACCGGGGCCGACGAGAAAGCCGCTCCGGCCCGACAGCGCGAAAAATCCTTCGAGCTTGGGATCCCAGCCCAGCCCGACGTGCGGGACGCCGAGGGCGTAGGCGGCGATGTTGGCATGCATGCGATGCGCCGCGATCGCACCGCAGCCGCCGACGATCTCCAGCAGCGCCGCCGGATCGCGCGGCCGCGGCGCACGTTCGGCGATGCCGGCGACCGCACCGTCGGCCATCAGCGCATCGAGAAACGTTTCGTCGCCGGGGTCGCCGTTGGTGAACAGCCGGAGGCGGAGGCCCCGATCGGCGAGGGCACCGCATAGGTCGCGATAGAACGCGACGCCTGCACCGTCTTCGGCCTTCATGATCTCACGCACCACTTTGGGCGCCATCACGCCGATGCCGACCCGCTCCGGGTCCGGTTCGCCGCGGCGATGCGGCAGAGCATCGGCGACGATGCCGGGATCGGGGGCGAGTGCGGCGGGGACCTCGGGAGCGAGAAGATCCCACAGTCGTTTCGAACGCGTATCGCGCACGGCGGCGCGGCGCAGGCAGGTGCGATCCGTGAGCGCGCGCGCCAGCAGCCGCGCGTCGGCGGCCTGCCAGGTTTCCGCCTCGCTGACGCCGACCGCGTGGACGTAGACCGGCACGCGGTGCTCGCGGGCGTCGTCGAGCACGGCCGACAGGCGGGCGGGGAAATAGTCGGACGTGGCGGTGATCAACTGCCCGCCGCCGATCACGATCGCGGAAATCCCGGCGGTTTCGGACCGGATGGCGGCGATTCGCGCCCGCACCCGGCGATAGGCGGCGCGGCACCGTAGACGCCGCCGGAGCGCGAACGGCACCGGCAGGCATCGCTTCCAGCCGCGCCGGTCTTCGCCCGCGGCGTAGCCGGTCTTGCCGTCGATGTCGACGCCGAGACTCGGAATCTCCGGCACTTCGGCTCGCAGATGGTGCAGCAGCGCTTCGGCCAGAAGGCCGTCGCCGACGTTGGCGCTGAAGCGGTCGTTGAACACCAGGATCGTCATGCGCCCTCCTTACGCCGCCCGGCGGTAGAGCGCGACGTGACGCCGGGCGATTTCCGGCCAGCGGCGATCGCGCAGCGCCGTGGCGAGGATGCGCCGCGTGCTCGCCGGCTGCGGCGGCGGCAGCGTGCGGTCGCGCAGGAATCGCTCGATCCGGGCCGCCGCCGTTTCGGCGTCGACGAACGGCAGAGTGGTTTCTCGCAGCCACTCGGGGGTGGCGTCGCCGTGAATCGTCATCACCGCGAGGCCGTGTTCGAGGCACGCGAGGGCGGAGCCGCGCTTGTCGCTGATGCCGTCGGGGAAGGGTAGCACCGCGAGCGCATGACGTTGCAGGACCGCCGAAACCGCATCGGCTTCCTTGCCGAGTTCGAGGGCGATGCCGCAACGCGCCGCCACCTCGCGGGTGCGCCGCGCGATCGGCAGGCTTTCGTCGAGGATCGAGCCGACGACGCTGCAGCGCACGGTGCAGCCGCGCCGGCGCAGGGCCTCCACCACGTCGAGAAACGCGTCCAGCCCCTTGCCGGGCGCGATCTGGCCGAAGTGGACGATGCCGTCGTCGGCGGAGTGCGGCGCGGCGGGCGGCACGATGTTGGTGCCGATCGGCACGACGTGGCACTTCTTCCCCGCCCAGGGATAGACGCGCCGGAACGCCTCGGCCTCCTGCGGGGTGACGAAGATCAGACCGTGCGCCCATGCCGCGTAGGGCAGCATGTAGGCTTTGCGGGCGCGGCTGAAGGTGCTGAATTCGTGCAGCGTGATGAACAGCCGCGCCCGGCGGCACACCAGCGGCGGGATCGCCACCCAGGGCGCGCGCCCCATGCCGATGCTGGGGTACTGGATATGCACGACGGAGGACGGAGCGGCGGGAACTTCGCCGAGAATGCGGTTGAGCTCGCCGACGGTCCAGCCGTCGGTTTCGTGGATCTGCGCCTCGACGTCGTCCTGGTTCCGGAGGGCCTCGACGATCCGTCCGGCGTAATCGACGACGCCGCAGAAGCCCGTCCGGCGTCCGGCAACGATGTGTTCGACCTTCATGTCCTGTTTTCTCCGGGGCTCGTGCGCATGCCGGTTTCGGAGTGATGACGAGGGAGCCGTCCGCGGCGCGGCATGGCGACGAGCGTGAGGTTTCGTCAGATGCCGTCGGTCCCGCGGGTCGGGGCCGGAGACCGCCCGTATCGACGGCGGCGGTGCGCGGGACCCCCGGCGGGGCCGGGGTTCATGCCGGTAACGCGCGAAGGCGCGATGCGATCCGGAGCCGCAATCGCCGGAACGCCGTATCCCGCGGCCGGAAACGGCGAAAAACTAGGACTTCAGCGAGAGGGCGATTTCGAACACCCGATGGAACATCTCGGGCGTGAGGCGGCGCGTGTTGGTGTTGTAACGCGAGCAGTGGTAGCTGTCGACCAGCGTAAGCCCGCCCGGCAGACGGTGAACCGCGCCGTGGGCGAACGGATAGGCCGCCTTCCTGACGCCGAGAATCCGCAGAATCGCATCGTGGGCGATCGCGCCGAGGGCGATCAGGACCTCGAGTTCGGGATTCGCGGCGATCTCGGTGCGGAGGTAGGGGCGGCAGGTGGCTGCCTCTTCCGGCGTCGGCTTGTTCTGCGGCGGAACGCAGTGAACGGCATTGGAAATCCGGCAGCCGATCAGTTCAAGGCCGTCGTTGGCTTCCTTACCGTAGGTGCCGCGGGAGAGGCCGTAGCGGTCCAGGGTTTCGTAAAGCAGGTCTCCGGCGTAATCGCCGGTGAACGGGCGGCCGGTACGGTTGGCGCCGTGGAGCCCGGGAGCGAGGCCGACGATCAGGAGCCATGGTGCGGCCGCGCCGAACCCCGCGACCGCGCCGTTGAAATACGCGGGCAGGGCGGCGCGGTTGCGTTCGCGGAACTCGACGAGGCGGGGGCAGAGGCGGCAGTCGGGCGCCGGGTCGCGCCCGAACTGCGGAGCGTCACTCGTCATCGGCAAGGCCGAGAAGTTCGTGCTCGGGATTTTCGCGGCTCATCGGCATGCGCAGCTCTTCGTTGCGGGTGTTGTTGCCGTTGGAGCGGGCGATCATCGGTTGAAGTTCGGACAGCTCGATGAAGTTGTCGGCCTGGCGGCGGAGTTCGTCGGCGACCATCGGCGGCTGCGACCGGACCGTGGAGACCACGGTGACGCGCACGCCCTTGCGCTGCACCGCCTCGACGAGGCGGCGGAAGTCGCCGTCGCCGGAAAACAGGACGATGTGTTCGAGGTGCTCGGCCATCTCCATCACGTCGATGGCGAGCTCGATATCCATGTTGCCCTTGATCTTGCGGCGGCCGGAGGCGTCGGTGAACTCCTTGGTCGGCTTGGTCACCATGGTGTAGCCGTTGTAGTCCAGCCAGTCGACGAGCGGACGGATCGGCGAATACTCCTGGTCTTCGATCAGCGCGGTGTAGTAGAACGCGCGCACCAGGATGCCCTTCTCGGCGAACAGCTCGAGCAGGCGCTTGTAATCGATGTCGAAGCCGAGAGCGCGGGCGGCGGCGTAGAGGTTCGAGCCGTCAATGAACAGCCCGAGGCGTTCCTGCGAATAAAAAATCATGGCGGTGTCCTGAAATGTCCTTTGGCGAATCATCCGAGGCGGGGCAATCTGCAACACCGTTCCCGAAAAAGACTTGGGCAATACGTGCGAGAAACCACGCGGAAGGTCCGAACGGGTGAAAGTCGAGACGATGAAATTCGTGACACTGGTATCTAAGGTGCGCCGAGCGGAGCGGTCAACGGCTTTCGGCGGAATTTCGCGGAAGGGAGATCGGCGATGATCCTGATCGCTCTCGGAGCCAATCTGCCGGGCAGCTTCGGTCCGCCGCAGGCGATGCTGGAGGCCGCGCTTGCGCGCCTGCCGGAGATCGGGGTGCGGGTGCTGACGCGTTCGCCCTGGTATCTCACCGCGCCGGTGCCGGTCTCCGATCAGCCGGACTACGTCAACGGCGTCGCCCGGGTGGAGACCGCCCTCGACGCCGCAGCGACGCTCGCGGCGCTGCACCGGATCGAGGCCGAGTTCGGGCGGGTGCGGACGGTGACGAACGCGCCTCGGGCGATCGACCTCGACCTGATCGCCTATCATGACACGGTGCGCGCGGATGCGCCGGTCCTGCCGCATCCGCGCATGCACGAACGCGCGTTCGTGCTGGTGCCGCTGGCCGACGTCGCCCCCGGTTGGGTTCATCCGGTCCTCGGGAAAGACGTCGCCGCGTTGATCGCCGCGCTGCCGCCGGGGCAGGGAATCCACCGGGCGGAATGAGGAGTTGCCGCATCTTGCGGCGCGCGAGGCTTGCGTTTATCTATGGAAGGGCTTACAAGAGCTTTCCCATTTTTTGCGATTTCAGGACATCCCATGGCGCGCGTCACGGTAGAAGACTGCATTCTCAAGGTTCCGAACCGCTTCGAGCTGGTCCTGCTGACCGCGCAGCGTGCGCGCGACATCAGCGCGGGCGCGCCGCTGACGGTGGACCGCGACAACGACAAGACCACGGTGGTGTCGCTGCGCGAGATCGCCGAGCACACCGTCGAGGTCGACAACCTCCGCACCGCGCTGATCCAGGGCCTGCAGAAGACCGTGGACTTCGACGAGCCGGAAGACGACGCCGAGATGCAGGCGATCGAGATCGAGCTCGCCGAGGCGTCGATGAATCTGGACCTCTCCCAGGAAATGCGCGAAGATTCGCTGAACGAACAGGATGAGACGGATTTCATCGCTCCCGACGAGACCGAGGAAGACCTCTAAAGGAGCCTGAAGAACGGCCTTCGTTGTTCGGGCAGAGAGCGTGGATGGCGCGCGGCGAGCGCGGGCATTCGTCCAAAAGCGGCTGCTGAGGCCGCTTTTGTCGTCTGGGGTCGGGACTCGACAGGAGTACGCGATTGGGCATGATGCGCCAGTACGAACTGGTGGAGCGGGTGAAGTCCTACGATCCGTCGGTGGATGAGGACGCCCTCAATCGCGCCTACGTCTATGCGATGAAGATGCACGGCAGCCAGGTGCGCGAGAGCGGCGATCCGTACTTCTCGCACCCGATCGAAGTCGCGGGCATCCTCACCAAATACAAGCTCGACACCGCCTCGATCATCACCGGGCTGCTGCACGACACCATCGAGGACACCAACGCGACGCTCGCCGAGGTCAAGGACATCTTCGGCGCCGACGTCGCCCACCTCGTCGACGGCGTCACCAAGCTCACCCGCATCCAGCTCCAGTCCGACCAGACCAAGCAGGCCGAGAACTTCCGCAAGTTCGTGCTGGCGATGAGCGAGGACATCCGCGTCCTCCTGGTCAAGCTCGCCGACCGCACCCACAACATGCGCACCCTGCACTTCGTCAAATCGCCGGAGAAGCGCCGCCGCATCGCCCTCGAGACGATGGAGATCTACGCGCCGCTCGCCGAACGCATCGGCCTGCAGGAGATCAAGTCGGAACTCGAGGATCTCGCGTTCGCCGAGTTGCACTCGGAGGCGCGGCAATCGATCATCACCCGTTTGTCGTTCCTGCGCGAACAGGGTACGGCGCTGATCGACACCATCATTCAGGAACTGCGCGAGACGCTCGAGCAGGGTGGGGTGATCGCCCACGTCACCGGGCGGGAAAAGACGCCATATTCGATTTGGCGCAAGATGCAGCGCAAGGACGTGGGCTTCGAGCAACTGTCCGACATCATGGCGTTCCGCATCCTGGTGGACAACCTGGAGGACTGCTACCGCTCGCTCGGCATCATCCACAGCCAGTACCCGATGGTGCCCGGGCGCTTCAAGGACTACATCTCGACCCCCAAGCCGAACGGCTATCAGTGCCTGCATACCGGCGTGATCGGACCGCAGCGCCACCGCATCGAGGTGCAGATCCGCACCCGCGAGATGCACGCCGTCAACGAGCTGGGTGTTGCCGCGCATTGGCAATACAAGCAGGGTTACAGCCACGACGGAAAGCAATTCAGGTGGTTGCGAGAGCTACTTGAAATTTTGGATCATGCATCCAGCCCCGAGGAGTTCCTCGAGAACACCCGCCTCGAAATGTATGCGGATCAGGTGTTCTGCTTCACGCCGAAGGGCGATCTGATCTCGCTGCCGGCGGGTTCGACGCCGGTCGATTTCGCCTACGCGGTCCACACCGCGGTCGGCGACCATTGCGTCGGCGCCAAGGTCAACGGCCGCATCGTCACCCTGCGCGCCGAACTCAAGAACGGCGATCAGGTCGAGATCGTCACCTCCAAGACCCAGCACCCGTCGCCCGAATGGGAGCGGTTCGTCGTCACCGCCAAGGCGCGCACCCGGATCCGACGCTTCGTCCGCATCCAGCAGCGCGAGCAGTATCTGGAACTCGGCCGGCAGATCCTCGAACGCGCCTTCCGCCAGGCGGGCGTCGAGCTGTCGGATAAGGGACTGGACGGCTGCCTCAAGCAGTTCAAGGTCGGCAGCATCGACGACCTGCGCGCCCTGGTGGGCGAGGGCAACGTCTCCGGCCGCGACGTCGTCACCGCGGTCTATCCCGAACTCAAGGACCAGCCGAAGCCCGACAAGATCGTGCCGATGGCCCGGGCGCGCACCAAGCCGAAGCCGGGCGCGGCGTTGCCGATCAAGGGGCTGATCCCGGGCATGGCGATCCACTTCGCGCAGTGCTGCCACCCGCTGCCGGGCGACCGCATCGTCGGTATCGTCTCCACCGGCAAGGGTGTGACGGTGCATACCATCGATTGTCCGACGCTCGAACGCCTCGCCGACGAGCCGGAGCGCTGGCTCGACATTTCGTGGGACGACGACTGCGCCGCCGAGAGCCACATCGGCCGGGTCAAGCTGATCCTCACCAACGAGCCGACCGCGCTCGGCACCCTGACGATGCTGATCGCGCAGAACAACGGCAGTATCGTCAACCTCAAGATCACCAACCGTTCGAAGGCGTTCTTCGAGGTGATCGTCGACATCGAGGTGCGCGACGTGCGCCACCTCACCAACATCATCGCGGCGCTGCGCGCCACCACGGTGATCAGCGCGGTGGAACGCGCGCGCAACTGAGGACGTCTTCCGTGACCCACAGCCAACCCCTGCGCCTCGGCGTGAACATCGACCATGTGGCGACGGTGCGGAACGCCCGCGGCGGCGCTCTGCCCGATCCGTTGCGCGCCGCCCATCTCGCGATCGCGGCGGGGGCGGACGGCATCACCGCGCATCTGCGCGAAGATCGCCGCCACATTCGCGACGACGACATCGAGCGCCTCGCGCGCGAACTCACCGCGCCCCTCAACATGGAGATGGCGGCGACCGAGGAGATGGTGGCGATCGCCCTGCGTCTGCGCCCGCACGCCTGCTGTCTGGTGCCGGAAAAGCGCGAGGAGCGCACCACCGAAGGCGGCCTCAACGTGCTCTCGCCGAGCGCCTATCTCGCCGAAGCGGTGGCCGCGCTCGGCAAGGGCGGGGTGCGGGTGTCGCTGTTCGTCGAACCCGACCCGAAGGTGCTCGACGCGGCGAAAGCTCTCGGCGCGCCGGTGGTCGAACTGCATACCGGCGCCTATTGCGAGGCGAAGGGCGCGGCACGGGCGGCCGAACTCGCGCGGATCGTCGCCGCCGCCGCGCACGCCGAGGCGATCGGCCTCGAGTGCCACGCCGGACACGGCCTCGACTACGAGACCGTCGGCCCGGTGGCGGCGATATCGGCGATGCGCGAGCTCAATATCGGCCATTTCCTGATCGGCGAGGCGATCTTCGGCGGGCTCGAAGCGGCGATCGGCGGCATGCGCGCGCGCATGGACGCGGCGCGCGCCGGGGCGGCGGCATGATTCTCGGCATCGGCAACGACCTCGCCAACGTATCCCGCATCGAGGACACCCTGGCGCGCTTCGGCGACAGATTTCTCGATCGCGTCTACACCCCGGCGGAACGCGCCAAGGCGGAGCGGCGCAAGGGCGTGCCGCAGGTCTACGCGGCGACGCTGGCGAAACGCTTCGCCGCCAAGGAGGCGTGTTCCAAGGCGCTCGGCACCGGCTTCCGCCGGGGCGTCTACTGGCGCGACATCGGCGTCGTCAACGCCCCATCGGGCCAGCCGACGGTGCAACTGACCGGCGGCGCGGCGGCGCGCCTCGCGGAGATGACGCCGCCGGGCCACGTGGCGGTGGTGCACCTCACCATGACCGACGACTATCCCTGGGCCGAAGCGCAGGTGATCATCGAGGCGCGGCCCGCCTGAATCGCGCCACGGGCTTGACACGGGCGACCACACCCGGTCTTATCTCGACGGCAGAACGCTCAAAAATCGACTTCGAGGACGGTTTGAAAAACCATAGCAAGAGCCGCAAACCCGGCGGGTTCTGGGAATCGTTTCGGACCGTCGCCTACGCCATCCTGATCGCGGTCGGCGTGCGCACCTTCGCTTACGAGCCGTTCAACATTCCCTCGGGCTCGATGTATCCGACGGTTCTGGTCGGCGACTACCTGTTCGTCTCGAAGTTGTCCTACGGCTACAGCCGCTATTCGCTGCCGTACTCCATTCCGCTGTTCTCGGGCCGGATCTTCTCGACCGAACCGGAACGCGGCGACGTCGTCGTGTTCCGCCATCCGCGCGAGCCCGACGTCAACTACATCAAGCGCTTGATCGGCCTGCCCGGGGATCGCGTGCAAGTGGTCGACGGCATCCTCCGGATCAACGGCGAAGCGGTGCAGCGCCGCCGCATCGAGGATTTCGTGTTCGTCGACCAGGACGGCAGCACCCGCCGGATCCCGCAGTTCATCGAAACCCTGCCGGGAGGGCGCGAGCACCGCATCCTCGAAGAATCCGACGACCGGCCGTTCGACAATACCCGCGAGTACGTGGTGCCGCCGGACCACTATTTCATGATGGGCGACAATCGCGACAACTCGATCGACAGCCGCCGCGGCGTCGGCTACGTGCCCGAGGAGAATCTCATCGGCCGCGCGACCGTGGTATTCTTCTCCCACGAGGCCAACGTGCACTGGTGGGAGTTCTGGAAATGGCCGACCTCGATCCGTTACGGGCGCCTGCTGCAGTCCGTCGATTGACCGCCCGATGACCCGCGACCCGCGCCTCGCCGCGCTGGAGGAGCGGATCGGCCACGTCTTCGCCGATCCCGCCCTGCTGCGCGACGCGCTCACCCATCCGAGCCTCGCCGCCACCCACCACGGCCGCCGCCGCGCCCACGGCGCTTCGCCCTACGAGCGGCTGGAGTTCCTGGGCGACCGGGTGGTCGGCCTTGCGGTGGCGGAGATGCTGTGGCGGCGCTTCCCCGACGAACCGGAGGGCGACCTTTCGCGCCGGTTCACCGCGCTCGTCAGCCAGGAGCCGATGGCCGAGATCGCCCGCGAACTCGGGCTCGACACGGCGCTGATCCTGTGCGCCGGAACCGAGAAGGACAACGGCCGCTCCAATCCCTCGATTCTCGCCGACGCCTGCGAGGCGACCATCGGCGCGCTGTTCGCCGACGCCGGATTCGAGACCGCGCGCACCCTGGTCGAAACGCTGTGGACGCCGCGCATCGAGAAGGCAGTGGCGCCGCCGCGGGACGCCAAGACCGCGTTGCAGGAGTGGGCGCAGGGCAGGGGACTGCCGCTGCCCGCCTACGACGTGGTGGCGCAGGAAGGCCCCTCGCACGCGCCCACCTTCCGGGTGCGGGTGAGCGTCAAGGACACCGGCGCGGAAGAGGCCGAGGGCGCCTCCAAGCGTCATGCGGAACGTGCGGCGGCGGAGCGTCTGCTGTCGCGGATCACCTCGAAGGACCATTCATGACCGACACCCCGAACGCGCCGCGCTGCGGCTTCGTCGCCGTTCTCGGCGCCCCCAACGCCGGCAAATCCACTCTCGTCAACGCCGCCGTCGGCAGCAAGGTCTCGATCGTCACCCACAAGGTGCAGACTACCCGCGCCCGGGTGCGCGGCATCGCGCTGCACGGCGCGGCGCAGATCGTCTTCGTCGATACGCCCGGCATCTTCGCGCCGAAGCGCCGCCTCGATCGCGCGATGGTGGCGGCCGCCTGGACCGAGGCGCAGGACGCCGATGCGGTGATGCTGCTGATCGATGCCGAGCGCGGCCTGCGGCCCGACGTCGAGGAGATCGTCGGCAAGCTCGCGGCTGCGCGGACGAAGCACCTGTTCCTGGTGCTCAACAAGATCGATCTGGTGCCGCGCGAAACCCTGCTCGATCTCGCCGCACGCGCCAACGCGCTCCTGGCGTTCGACCGCACCTTCATGATCTCCGCCACCGGCAACGACGGCGTCGGCGCGATCCTCGACACGCTCGCCGACGTCCTGCCGGAAGGGCCGTGGCTGTTCGCCGAGGACCAGCTCTCCGACATGCCGAACCGCCTGCTCGCCGCCGAGATCACCCGCGAGCAGGTGTTCCTCCAGCTTCACCAGGAGCTGCCCTACGCGATCACCGTCGAAACCGAAAAATGGGAAGACCGCGAGGACGGCTCGGTGAAGATCGACCAGACCGTCTACGTTCAGCGCGACGGGCAGAAAAGCATCGTGCTGGGCAAGGGCGGCAGCCGCATCAAGGCGATCGGCGCGGCGGCGCGGCGGCAGCTCGAAGAGTTGTTGGAGTGTCCGGTGCATCTGTTCCTGTTCGTCAAGGTGCGCGACAACTGGCTCGACGACCCGGAACGCTACCGGGATTGGGGATTGGATTTCAACGCCTGACGGGTTTCTCCTCAGGTTTCGCATCAACGGGTGACGCGTTTCCATGATCGCGTGGGACGACATCGGCATCATTCTCGGGCGGAAACGCTTCGGTGAGACCGACCTGATCGTCACCGCGCTCACCCGCGAGCACGGCCGCCACGCCGGACTGGTGAAGGGCGGGGTGTCGCGGCGGATGCGCGGCGAACTGGAGCCCGGCAGCCGGGTGACCCTCTCCTGGCGCGCGCGGCTCGACGAACACCTCGGCAGTTTCCGCCACGAGGGCGCCGCGGCGGTGCCGGTCGCGGTGCTGGAACACCCGGCGCGGCTTGCCGCCCTGGTGTCCGCCTGCGCCCTGCTCGACCTCGCGTTGCCGGAACGGGAACCGCACCCGGAGTTGTACGCGCTCGCCGGAGAACTCCTCGACCGCCTCGAAAGCGGCGACTGGGCGGCCGTCTACGCCGATTTCGAGCGCGGGCTGCTGGAGGCGCTGGGCTTCGGCCTGCGTCTCGACGCCTGCGCCGTCACCGGCGCGGCCGAGGGCCTGCGCTGGGTGTCGCCGAAGACCGGCTGCGCGGTTTCGGAGGCCGCGGGTGCGGCCTGGGCGGCGCGCCTGCTGCCGTTCCCGGAGGTCTTCCGGCGCACCGGCATCGCATCGTATGAGGATGTGGTGGCGGGGCTCGGCGTGACCGGCTATTTTCTCGAGCGGCACGTGCTGGACGGTCGGGGGTTCCCCGAGGCGCGCGGCCGGTTGATCGAGCGTTTGTCGAAGGCAAGGGTGGGGAATGACGAAAACGGTTGAAGACGTGCGCGACGTGCAGCTCGGCGAGGCGCTGGGCGACCGCTATCTGGCCTATGCGCTTTCGACGATCGTGTCGCGCTCGCTGCCCGACGTGCGCGACGGACTCAAGCCGGTACACCGGCGGCTGCTCTACGCGATGCGCCAGCTCAAGCTGGACCCGGCCTCGGGCTTCAAAAAGTGCGCCCGCGTCGTCGGCGACGTCATCGGTAAGTATCACCCCCACGGCGACACCGCGGTCTACGAGGCGCTGGTGCGTCTCGCCCAGGATTTCGCGGTGCGCTATCCGCTGATCGAGGGGCAGGGCAACTTCGGCAACATCGACGGCGACAACGCCGCGGCGATGCGATACACCGAGTCCCGCCTCACCGCGGTGGCGCAGGCGCTGATGGACGGCCTCGACGAGGATTCCGTCGACTTCCGCAAGACCTACGACGGCGAGGACGAGGAGCCGGTGGTGCTGCCCGCCGCGTTTCCCAATCTGCTCGCCAACGGCGCGTCGGGCATCGCGGTCGGCATGGCCACCAACATCCCGCCGCACAACGCCGCCGAACTCTGCGAGGCGTTGCACCATCTGATCAAGGTCCCGGAGGCGCCGGTCGCCGAGCTGCTGCAGTTCGTGCCGGGGCCGGATTTCCCCACCGGCGGCATCCTGGTCGAGGACCCGCTGGCGATCCGCGAGGCCTACGAGACCGGCCGCGGCGGCTTCCGCCTGCGGGCGCGCTGGCAGCGCGAGAACCTCTCGCATGGCCTCTATCAGATCGTCGTCACCGAGATTCCCTATCAGGTGCAGAAGTCGAAGCTGGTGGAGCGGATCGCCGAACTGATGGCGCAGAAGAAGCTGCCGCTCCTCGCCGACATTCGCGACGAATCCACCGAGGACGTGCGGCTGGTGCTGGAGCCGCGCAACCGCAGCGTCGACGCCGACCTGCTGATGGAGCAGTTGTTCCGCCTATCCGAGCTGGAAATCCGTTTCTCCCTCAATATGAACGTGATCGATGCGGCGGGCGTCCCCGCGGTGCTCGATCTCAAGCAGGTGCTGAAGCAGTTTCTCGACCATCGCCACGAGGTTCTGGAACGCCGCTCGCGCCACCGCCTCGCGAAGATCCGCCATCGTCTGGAAATCCTCGACGGCTTCCTGATCTGCTATCTCAATCTCGACGAGGTGATCCGCATCATCCGCGAGGAGGACGAGCCGAAAGCCTCGCTGATGGCGGCGTTCAAGCTCACCGAGGTGCAGGCCGAGGCGATCCTCAACATGCGGCTGCGATCGCTGCGCCGCCTTGAGGAAATGCAGATCAAGACCGAGCACAAGGGCCTGAGCGAGGAAGCCGCCGGGCTCGAAGCCCTGCTCGCCGACCCGGCGCTGCGCTGGAAGAAGCTCGACGACGAGATCGCCGCGATCGGCAAGACCTTCGCCAAGGATACCGAACTCGGCCGCCGCCGCACCGACTTCGGCGCGGCGGGCGAGCGCGTCGAGGTGCCGGTGGAGGCCTTCATCGAGAAGGAGCCGATCACCGTCGTCCTGTCGCAGAAGGGCTGGATCCGCGCGGTCAAGGGCCATGTCGAGATCAACGGCGAGACCAAGTTCAAGGACGGCGACGATCTCGCGCTTACGCTCCAGGCGCAAACCACCGACAGGATCCTGTTCTTCGCCACCAACGGCCGCTTCTACACTCTGGTGGGCGACAAGATTCCGCGCGGACGCGGCTTCGGCGAACCGTTGCGGCTGCACCTCGACCTCCCCAACGACGCCGAAATCGTCGCGATGCGGACCTACCGCGCGGGGGGCAAGCTGCTGATCGCGAGCGGCGCGGGCTACGGCTTCGTCGTCGCCGAGGACGGCGTGGTGGCGCAGACCCGTACCGGCAAGCAGATCCTCAACCTCAACGACGGCGAGGCTGCCGCGCTCTGCCGCACCGCCGACGCGGGCGACGCGGTTGCTTCGCTCGGGCAGAATCGCCGTCTGTTGATCTTCACCCTGGCGGAAATTCCCGAGATGACCCGCGGCCGCGGCGTAATCCTGCAGAAATTCAAGAACGACGGTCTGTTCCGCGACGGTGGCCTCGCCGATTTGCGGGTCTTCGCGGCGGAGCACGGTCTGCAGTGGAAGACCGAGGCGGGTGTACGCACGGTTCCCGACATGGCCCCCTGGCAGGGTAAGCGCGCCCAGGTCGGGCGCCCGGTGCCCCCCGGCTTCCCCCGCAACCTGCGCTTCGGCTTCGAGGACTGACCCCGGAGGAGGGGCGGATGACGGTTCTGTATGCCATGGACCTGTTCGGCACCGCGGTGTTCGCGGTGTCCGGCGGATTGATGGCGGCGCGCAAGCGTTACGACGTCTTCGGCTTCCTGGTGGTGGCGATGGCCCCGGCGATCGGCGGCGGCACGGTGCGCGATGTCGCCCTGGGGGCGCTGCCGGTGTTCTGGGTGGCCGACGGCAACTATCTGCTCGCCACCGCCGCCGCCGCGCTCGCAACCTTCTTCTTCGCCCGGTTCTTCGTCCGCTATGCTTCGGCGCTGCTGGTGGCCGACGCCTTCGGGCTCGCGCTGTTCGCGGTGGTCGGGGCGCAGAAGGCGCTCGCCACCGGCGCCGCACCGCCGATCGCGGTGGCGATGGGGGCGATCACCGCCGCGGGCGGCGGCATCCTGCGCGACGTGCTGTGCCGCGAGGAACCGCTGATCCTGCGCCGCGAGATCTACGCCACCGCGGCGATTCTCGGTGCGGCGCTGTTCGTCGGGATGATGGAGGAAACCGGCGACCGGGTCGCGGCGTTGGTCACCGGCTTCCTCGGCGCATTGCTGCTGCGCCTGGTCGCGATCCGGCGCAACCTCTCGCTGCCGGTCTATTCGGAAAACCCACCGGAGGACGTCGACAGGAGGGAATGATGGGCGGCGAAGATCTTTCCCGGCTCTACCGCGCGTACATCGACTGCCTCAACCGTCAGGACTGGCCGAACCTCGGCAGGTTCGTCGCCGACGACGTGCGCTACAACGATGCCGCCGTCGGTCTCGCGGGCTATCGCGAAATGCTCGAACGGGATTTCGCGGCGATACCCGATCTCCGCTTCGAGATCCGGCTGCTGGTCACCGAACCTCCCCAGGTGGCGAGCCGCTTGTGGTTCGACTGCACGCCGAGGGGCACGCTGTTCGGATTGCCGGTCGACGGCCGCCGGGTACGGTTCGCCGAAAACGTCTTCTACGCCTTCCGCGAGCGCCGGATCGCCGCGGTCTGGTCGGTGATCGATACCGCCGCCGTCGCCGCCCAGATCGGCGAAACCCGGTGAAAAAACGCCCGGCTTTTCGCCGGGCGCTTCGTCCTTGATGTCGATGGCGCTCAGGCCGCCTGTTCGGCGAGCTCGGCCGCTTCGGCGGTTTCGCGCCGGACCTTGCGCTCCAGCGCCATCAGCGCGAGGAGCGTGAGGGCCGCCGCGCCGGAGAGATACCAGCCCACCGCTTCGAGGCCGTAGGAGCGGGCGAGGGTGGTGGCGATGTAGGGCGCCAGCGACGCGCCGAAGATGCCGCCGAGGTTGAAGGTCATCGACGCGCCGGTATAGCGCACCGACACCGGGAACGGCTCGGCCAGCGCGGTGCCGAGCGGACCGTAGGTGAAGCCCATCAGCGCGAAGCCGATCGCCAGGAACACGAACACTCCGAGGGTGCTGCCGGAGCCGAAGATCGGTTCGACGAAGAAGCCGAACGCGGTGATCGCGACGGTGGTCCACACCAGGGTGCGGGCATAGCCGAAGCGGTCGGCGAACAGCGCCGAGAGCGGAATCATCAGGCCGAAGAACACCACGCCGCCCATCTGCATCGGCAGGAAGGTGGACTTGGCGTAGCCGAGCGCGTTGGTGCCCCAGTTCAGCGCGAACACCGTCATGATGTAGAACAGCACGAAGGTGGCGATCGCGCCCAGGGTGCCCAGCAGCAGGAGCATCTTCTGCTCCTTCAGCACCTTGGCGAACGGCACCTTGACGCGCTCCTGACGCTCGATGGCGCGCTGGAAATCCGGCGTCTCTGCGAGCGAGAGACGCACCCAGAGGCCGAGGAGAACCAGCAGCGACGACGCCACGAACGGCACCCGCCAGCCCCACGAGAGGAAGTGCGCCTCGTCGAGCGTGGCGGCGAGGGTGATGAAGCTGCCGTTGGCGAGAATGAAGCCGATCGGCGCGCCGAGCTGCGGGAACATGCCGTACCAGGCGCGCTTGCCGGGCGGGGCGTTCTCGGTGGCGAGCAGCACCGCGCCGCCCCACTCGCCGCCGAGGCCGAGGCCCTGGCCCATGCGGCAGAGCGCCAGCAGCAGCGGCGCGAAGAGGCCGACCGAGTGGTAGGTCGGCAACAGGCCGATCGCCACGGTCGAGAGGCCCATCGTCATCAGCGCCGCGACCAGCGTCGCCTTGCGGCCGATCTTGTCGCCGAAGTGGCCGAACACCGCCGCGCCGAACGGGCGCGCGAAGAACGCGATCGAGAACGTCGCCAGCGATTGCAGCACCGCCGAAGTGGGATCGCCGGCGGGGAAGAACATCTTCGGGAAGACGATCACCGCCGCGGTGGCGTAGATGTAGAAGTCGAAAAATTCGATCGTCGTGCCGATCAGGCTCGCGAACAGCACGCGCCCCGCGGAATTCGTCGACGCGGGCAAATCCCGGTGTTGGGTCATTCCCTTCCTCATAATGAGACTGGTTTGAAACGAATCGGAAAGCGTGATGTATCGGAACGCAACCTTTTTATCAACCGCGTTCGGCGAATGGCTGGAACGCGATTCTGCACGGCTTCCGGGCGGCGTCATGCAATCGTCGCATTCTCATCATCGAAGCTTCACCCCGCTTTCATGTGAAAGCCGATAGCGTTCGTTCGCGCATTCACCAGCCGCGACGGAACGCCCGACGTGAAACTCTCCCCCCGCCAGTCCGCAATCCTCCAGGCGATCCGCGAAGACGGCTCCGCCGCCGTCGAGGCGCTGGCCGCCGCCCACGCGGTGTCCGCCCAGACGATCCGGCGCGACGTCAATACGCTGTGCGATCTCGGTCTGCTGCGCCGCCAGCACGGCGGGGCGGCATTGCCCACCAACTTCCGCACCGCCGCGTTCGCCGACCGGGAAGTGTTCCAGGCCGCCGAGAAGGATCGCATCGCCCGCGCCGCGGCGGCGCTGATTCCCGACCGCGCCTCGGTCTTCCTCGGCATCGGCACCACCACCGCGGCGGTGGCGCGGGCGCTGATCGGCCACGACAGCCTGCGCGTCGTCACCAACAACCTCGACGTCGCCGACGGCCTCTGCCGCAATCCGAGCTTCGAGGTGATTCTCGCGGGCGGGCGGGCGCGCAATCGCGAGCGCGACTTCATCGGCGAGAGCGCGCTCGCGGTGTTCCGCGAGATTCGGGTCGAATACGGCGTGTTCGGCGTCTGCGGCGTCGACGCCGACGGCGCCCTCCGCGACTCCGATTTCGACGAGGTGCGTCTGAGCCGCCTGATCCTTGAGAATTCCGTCAAACCGGTAGCGGTGGCCGACCACACCAAGATCCGTGCCGCCACCGCGGTGCGTTTCGCCAACCTTGCCGAACTTCACGCCTTCGTCACCGACCGGCCGCTGCCGCCGGAACTGGCGGCGCGGGCCGAAGCCGCCGGCGTGCGGGTTCTGATCGCGGAGGCGGAGGCATGAGCACGCTCGAACTTCAGGGGGTGGAAAAGCGCTTCGGCGGCGTGCGGGTGCTCGAACGCCTCGATCTCAGCGTCGGGAGCGGCGAGTTCCTGGTGCTGCTGGGAGCCTCCGGGTGCGGCAAGACCACCGCGTTGCGGATCGTCTCGGGCCTCGAAGAGGCGAGCGCCGGACGGGTGCTGATCGACGGCCGCGACGTCACCCGTGCCGCGCCCGCCGAACGCGGCGTGTCGATGGTGTTCCAGTCCTACGCGCTGTTTCCGCATCTTTCGGTGGCCGAGAACATCGTCTTCGGCCTCAAGGTGCGGCGCGTGGCGAAGGCCGAGCGCGACCGCCGCCTGGCGCGCGTCGCCGCGATGGTGGGGCTCGACGGCCTCCTCGACCGCAAACCCGCGCAGCTTTCGGGCGGGCAGCGCCAGCGCGTCGCGCTCGCGCGCGCCGCGGCGGCCGAGCATCCGCTGTGCCTGATGGACGAACCGCTCTCCAATCTCGACGCCAAGCTGCGCCAGGAAATGCGCGCCGAAATCCGCGCGCTGCAGCGGAGCCTCGGCATGACGGTGCTCTACGTCACCCACGATCAGGTCGAGGCGATGAGCATGGCCGACCGCGTGGTGCTGCTGCGCGACGGCCGGATCGAGCAGTGCGGCACCCCCGCCGACCTCTACGACCGCCCCGCGACCGCCTACGTCGCCCAGTTCGTCGGCGTGCCGCCGATGAACGTGCTGGCCCTGGAAGACGGTCCGCGCGGCGCGGTGATCCACGGTTCGGAGCCCGGCCGCGCGGTGGTCGACGGCGCGGGCGCGGGCGTTCTGCTCGGGCTCCGGCCCGAGGCCCTCCGGCTCGATCCGGCCGGAGTTCCGGCGCGGGTCGAGGGTGTCGACTACCACGGCGCCGATACCGTCGTTTCCGCCCGGATCGGCGATCAGCGCTTGCTGATCCGCGTTTCCGGGCGGTTCGAGGCGCCGCCGGGCGAGGAGATCGCGGTCTCCTGGCCGTTCGAGGCGGTGCATCTGTTCGAGGCCGAAAGCGGTCGCCGCGCGGCTCTCCCACCGAAACCAGCAAAAGGAAATCCCCAATGTTCGGTCGTTTGAGCAAAGGCGCGGCGCTCGCCGCGATGGCGACGCTGCTGGGAGCCGGATCGGCTTCCGCCGTCGAACTGACGATGTACTATCCGGTCTCGGTCGGCGGACCGTTGACCAAGGTGGTCGACGGCATGGTCGCCGACTTCGAGAAGGCCAATCCCGACGTCAAGGTCAACGCGATCTACGCCGGCAACTACGACGACACCCGCGTCAAGGCGCTGGCGGCGGTGAAGGCCGGGCAGCCGGTGCAGCTTTCGGTGCTGTTCTCGATCGACGCCTACGACCTGATCGAGCAGGACGCGGTGATCCCGTTCGACGACGTCGCCAAATCCGCCGACGACAAGGCATGGCTGAACTCGTTCTATCCGGGGCTGATGGCCAACGGCGTGATCGGCGGCAAGACCTGGGGGATTCCGTTCCAGCGCTCGACGATCGTGATGTACTACAACAAGGACGCCTTCCGCGAGGCGGGCCTGAACCCGGACGCGCCGCCCGCCACCTGGACGCAGATGGTCGACGCGGCGAAGAAGCTCACCAAACCCGACGGATCGCGCTGGGGCATCGAGATTCCCTCGACCGGCTACGCCTACTGGATGTTCGGCGCCCTCGCCAAGCAGAACGGCGAGCTTCTGATGAGCGCCGACGGCACCAGGACCTATTTCGACAAGCCCAACGTCGTCGAGGCGTTGCAGTTCTGGCGCGACCTCGGCGCCAAGCACAAGGTGATGCCGGAAGGCACGGTGGAGTGGGGCACGCTGCGCCAGCAGTTCGTCGAGGGCAAGACCGCGATGATGTGGCACTCCACCGGTAATCTCACCGCCGTCAAGGGCAGCGCCAAGTTCGACTTCGGGGTCTCGGTGCTGCCGGGCAACCGCGAGCCGGGCTCGCCGACCGGCGGCGGCAACTTCTATCTGTTCAAGAAGTCCTCGCCCGAGGAGCGGGCCGCCGCGCTCAAGCTGGTCAAATTCATGACCGCGCCGGAACGCGCCGCCGAATGGAGCATCGCCACCGGCTACATGGGGGTTTCCCCGGCGGCGTACGAAACCCCGGCGCTCAAGGCCTACGCGAAGACCTTCCCGCCCGCCGCGGTGGCGCGCGACCAGCTCAAGAACTCGGTGGCGGAACTGTCCACCTACCAGGGTGGCCGCATCCGCAAGGCGCTCGACGACGCGATCCAGGCCACGCTCACCGGCGCCAAGCCCGCCAAGGACGCGCTGGCCGAAGCGCAGGCGCAGGCCGACCGTCTGCTCAAGCCCTATCGCTGAACCCGCTGACCCGGGCCGACCCCGCCGCGGGTCGGCCCGCCTTTCCGGAGAGGGGGCGATGCGTATCAAGGACTGGGCGACCGGCTACCTGCTGATTCTTCCCGCCGCGGCGGTGCTGGCGGCGTTCACCCACGTGCCGATCGTCCGCACGGTGTACGACAGCCTGTTCTCGCGCGGCAGCGCGATCCGCCCGGCGCGCTTCGTCGGCTTCGGCAACTTCGAGACTCTCGCGGCCGACCCGGTGTTCTGGAAGGTGCTGGGCAACAACCTCGTCTTCGCCCTCGGCACGGTTCCCGCGTCGATCGCCCTGGCGCTCGCCATGGCGCTGCTGGTGGACCGGAAACTGCGGGGGCGGGGGGTGCTGCGGCTCGCGTATTCCCTGCCGACGATGCTGCCGATGGTCGCCGCCGCGAATCTCTGGCTGTTCTTCTACACCCCCGGAATCGGCCTGCTCGACCAGATCCTCGGCGCGTTCGGCGCTTCCGGCCGCAACTGGCTCGGCGATCCGGCAACGGTGCTGCCGTGCCTGATCGCGATGACGGTGTGGAAGGAGGCGGGGTTCTTCATGATCTTCTATCTCGCCGCATTGCAGACTCAGCCGCCCGAACTCAAGGAGGCGGCGCGGCTCGAAGGGGCGGGGCGGTGGACCTACTTCCGCCGCGTGCTGTTTCCGATGCTGATGCCGACGACGATGTTCGTGCTGATCAACGCGGTGTTGAACGCCTTCAAACTCGTCGACCACCTGTTCGTCCTCACCAAGGGCGGCCCGAGCAACGCCAGCAATCTGCTGCTCTACTACATCTTCGAGCACGCCTTCGCCTTCAACGACCTGCCGATGGCCGCCGCGCTCACGGTCGTGCTGCTGGGGCTTCTGGCGATCCTCGCGGTGTCGCAGTTCGTGTTTCTCGACAAGCGGGTGCATTACCGATGAGCCGCGCGCTGGATACCGTCGCCGCCTGGGTTCTGGGCATCCTCTGGATTTCCCCGCTCGCCTACGCGCTGTGGGCGGCGTTCCATCCGGCGGCCTACATGGCGCACTTCGACCTCGCCGCGCCGCTCACCCTCGACAATTTCGCGAGGGCGTGGGCGCAGGCGCCGTTTCCGCGCTATATCCTCAACACCGTCACGCTCGTCACGGCGATCCTCATGGCGCAGCTCACTCTCGGTACGCTCGCCGCCTATGGGTTCGCGCGGTTCGCGTTCCCGGGGCGGAACCTGCTGTTCCTGCTGGTTCTGGTGCAATTGATGATCGTGCCCGACGTGCTGATCGTCGAAAACTACGCGACGATGGCGCGCCTCGGCCTGATCGATACCGTTCTCGGCATCGGGCTGCCCTACATGGCGAGCGCGTTCGGCATCTTCCTGCTGCGCCAGGCGTTCAAGTCGATCCCCAAGGAACTCGACGATGCGGCGCGGATCGAGGGCTGCGGCGCGCTCGGCTTGCTGTGGCGGGTATACGTGCCGCTGGCGCGGCCGACGCTGGTGGCCTATGCGCTGGTGTCGATCAGCTATCACTGGAATAACTTCCTCTGGCCGCTGATCGTGACCAACTCGCCCGAGGTGCGGCCGATCACCGTCGGCCTCGCGATCTTCGGCGCGCCGGAATCCGGAGTTTCCTGGCCGCTGATCTCGGCCGCGACGCTGATCTCGGTGACGCCCTTGCTCCTCGCCTTCCTGATCTTCCAGCGCCAGTTCGTCCAGTCGTTCCTCCATGCCGGAATCAAGTGATCGCACCTTGAAAACCTTGGGTTGGATGGGCAGCTTTGACGGTAATCGCCGGTTTGACCGGCAGATAACGGCGAAGCTGCTCTGAATTTCAGGCGCATTCGCAGACGGGAGGACGATCGACGACGGCGTTTTTGCGACCGTCGCAGACTGCCGTGTCGCTTTGCGGCGCGGCTCCTCCCTTCGCCCGCCAACCGAGCCGCATTCTTTGCGGCGCTAGCAGGAGGGAGGACGCGTGACCACCTACAAACCTTTCGAATTCCGCACGGTACCCGCGATCCAGGTGGAATGGTCGGGCGCGCGGCGTCTCGGCGAGCACCTGGCGGAGCGGTTTTCCGCGCGCGACGCGTTCATCGTCACCGACGCGGGGCTGGTGAAGGCCGGGCTGATCGGCCCGGTGCGCGACGGCCTGGAGGCGTCGGGCTTCCGCGTTTCCCTGTTCGACGCGGTGGAGGCGGACCCGCCCGAGCGCGTGCTTCAGGCTTGCGTCGCCCAGGCGCGCGAGGCGGGGGCCGACATCGTCGTCGGTCTCGGCGGTGGTTCGTCGCTCGACGTCGCGAAAATGACGGCGGTGATGCTGAAGTCCGACCAGCCGCTCACGGAGATGTACGGCATCGGCAAGGTGACCGGCGGACGGACGCCGCTGGTGCTGATCCCGACCACCGCGGGCACCGGGTCGGAGGTCACCAACATCGCCATTCTCACCACCGGCGAAACCACCAAGATGGGCGTGGTGTCGCCGCAGCTCTACGCCGATTTCGTGCTTCTCGACGCCGAACTGACCCTCGGCCTGCCGCAGACCCACACCGCCGCGACCGGCATCGACGCGATGGTCCACGCGATCGAATCCTATACCGGACGGCACAAGAAGAACCCGCTCTCCGACGCCTTCGCGCGCGAGGCGCTGCGGTTGTTGAGCGCCAACCTCCTGACCGTGTGCCGCGACCCCGGCGACCGCAAGGCCCGCGAGGAGATGCTGCTCGGCGCCACCCTCGCCGGACAGGCGTTCGCCAATTCTCCGGTCGGGGCGGTGCACGCGCTCGCCTATCCGCTCGGCGGCCATTACCACGTGCCGCACGGCCTCTCCAACGCGCTGATGCTCGGGCCGGTGCTGCGCTTCAATCTCAAGGCGGCGGCGCCGCATTACGCCGAGTTGGCGGAGGTCGTGCTCGGGCCGCAGAGCGGCAGCGCCGAAGCCCGGGCGGGGGCGTTCGTCGAGGAAATGCTGCGCCTGATGGACGAAAGCGGCGCGCCGCGTCGTCTGCGCGACGTCGAGGTGACCGACAACAGCCTCGCGTTGCTGGCTTCCGACGCGATGAAGCAGCAGCGGCTGTTGGTCAACAATCCGGTGGAGGTTACCGAGGCCGACGCCCTCGAACTCTACCGCGAAGCCTATTGAACCCCAGGAAACCGCAGCGGAGGACCGTCATGTCCGAGATCAGGATGTACATGCTCGAAACCGGCCGTCTGAAATGCAAGGTCCACAACATCAAGATGAACCAGGGGCTGAACCAGGACTATGCGATCCCGGTGCCGTTCTTCGTCATCACCCATCCCAAGGGGCACACCGTGATCGACGGCGGCAACGCGGTCGAGGTGGCGACCGACGCGCGTGGCCACTGGGGCGACATCTGCGACGTCTACTGGCCGGAAATGCGGGAGGACGAAGGCTGCGTCGCCCAACTCGAACGTCTGGGGATCAAGGCGGAGGACGTGCGCTTCGTGGTGCAGTCGCACCTGCACCTCGACCACACCGGCGCGATCGGACGCTTCCCCAACGCCACGCACGTGGTGCAGCGCGCCGAGTACGAATACGCCTTCACCCCGGACTGGTTCGCGGCCGGCGGCTATATCCGCAAGGATTTCGACAGGCCCGGCCTGAAGTGGCAGTTCCTCGACGGCGCGCACGAGGATTTCTACGACGTCTACGGCGACGGCACGCTCCAGACCGTGTTCACCCCCGGGCACGCGCCGGGGCATCAGTCGTTTCTCGTCGACCTGCCGAACTCCGGCCGCTGGTTGCTGGCGGTGGACGCCGCCTACACCCTCGATCACTGGGAGGAAAAGGCGCTGCCCGGTTTCCTCGCCTCGACCGTCGACACCGTACGATCGGTGCGCAAGCTCCACGCGGTGGCGGATCGTGCGGGCGCGCAGGTCGTCACCGGCCACGATCCGGATGCCTGGCCGAAGTTCCGGAAGGGGCCGGAGTTCTACGATTGACCGCGTCAGCCGCGGCCGACGAACGGCATCTTCGTCGCCATGATCGTCATGAACTGGATGTTGGCGTCGAGCGGCAGTTCGGCCATCTGCAGCACCGCACGGCCGACGTGGGCGACGTCCATGCGCGGCTCGACCATCGTCGTGCCGTTGGGCTGCGGCACGCCGTCGGTCATCCGTTCGGTCATCGAGGTGGCGGCGTTGCCGATGTCGATCTGCCCGCAGGCGATGTCGTAGGCGCGGCCGTCGAGGCTGATGCTCTTGGTCAGCCCGGTGATCGCGTGCTTGGTGGCGGTGTAGGGGGCGCTGCCGACGCGGGGCGCGTGGGCGCTGATCGACCCGTTGTTGACGATCCGCCCGCCCTGCGGCGATTGCGCCTTCATCATCCGAAACGCGGCACGGGCGCACAGGAACGCGCCGGTGAGGTTGGCGGCGACCACTCCGAACCAGTCCGCGTCGCTGACTTCGCCGATCTCGCAGGCGGGGCTGCCGCGCCCGGCGTTGTTGAACAGGAAATCGAGCCGTCCCCACGCCCGGCCGACGGCGGCGAACAACGCCTCGACCGACGCGGGATCGGCGACGTCGGTCGCCACCGGCAGCGCCCGGCCGCCTTTCGCCAGCGCCGCGGTCTCTTCGAGCGGGCCTTGCCGCCGTCCGGCGAGCGCCACGCTCCAGCCGGAGTCCAACAGGGCCAGCGCCGCGGCGCGGCCGATCCCCGTGCCCGCTCCGGTCACGATCGCAGTCTTCATCGCTCCGATTCCTTTCGTCGCTCCGCGGGCAGGTTGATTCCCGCCGCCGAGAGCAACACCTTATCGGGCGAATCGATTGTCCGCAAACGAGGAGGAACGCCATGCTGAAGCTGGCCAGACCCGAGTTGCTGCGCGACGCCTGCCTGATCGACGGCGAGTGGCGCAAGGCGGCGAACGGCGACACCATCGCCGTCACCAACCCCGCCGACGGCACCACCGTCGGCACCGTCCCCAGCCTGTCGAAGGCCGAAGTCGAGGCGGCGGTGGCCGCTGCGGAAGCTGCGTTCCCGCCGTGGGCGGCGCGCACCGCCAAGGAGCGGGGTGCACTGCTGCGGCGCTGGCACGAGCTGATTATGGACAATGCCGACGCGCTCGCGGCGCTGATGACCGCCGAACAGGGCAAGCCGCTCGCCGAGGCGAAGGGCGAGATCGCCTACGCCGCGTCGTTCATCGAGTGGTTCGCGGAGGAAGGCAAACGGGTCTACGGCGACATCATTCCGTCACCGCGTGCCGATACCCGCATCGTCGTGCTCAAGCAGCCGGTCGGCGTCGCCGCCGCGATCACGCCGTGGAACTTCCCCGCCGCGATGATCACCCGCAAGGTCGGTCCGGCGCTCGCCGCGGGCTGCACGATGATCGTCAAACCCGCCAGTCAGACGCCCCTGACCGCGCTCGCGCTCGGCGTTCTGGCGCAGGAGGCGGGAATTCCCAAGGGCGTGCTGCAGGTGGTCACCGGCAAGTCGTCGGTGGTGGGCGAGGTGCTCACCGGCGACGACCGCATCCGTAAGTTCTCGTTCACCGGTTCCACCGAAACCGGGCGGATCCTGATGGCGCAGTGCGCCCGGACGATCAAGAAGGTATCGTTCGAGCTCGGCGGCAACGCGCCGTTCATCGTCTTCGACGACGCCGACATCGAGAGCGCGGTCGACGGCGCGATCGCCTCGAAATACCGCAACGCCGGGCAGACCTGCGTCTGCGCCAACCGCATCTACGTGCAGGCGGGAGTTTACGACGCCTTCGCCAAGCGCTTGGCCGAAAAAGTCGCGGCGATGAAGGTCGGCGCCGGATCCGAGGCCGGAGTCGCGATCGGTCCGCTGATCGACGATGCGGCGGTGGAAAAAGTGGAGCGGCACGTCGCCGATGCCCGGGAAAAGGGCGCCGAAGTGGCGGTCGGCGGCAAGCGCCACCCCCTGGGCGGCACCTTCTACGAGCCTACGGTGCTCACCGGGGTCACGCCTCAGATGCTGGTGGCGCGGGAGGAAACCTTCGGTCCGGTCGCGCCCCTGTTCCGCTTCGAGCGCGAGGAAGACGCGGTGAAAATGGCCAACGATACCGAATTCGGCCTTGCCGCCTACTTCTATACCGAGAACGCGCGGCGCGCCTGGCGGGTCGCCGAGGCGCTGGAGTACGGCATGGTCGGCCACAATACCGGCATGGTGTCGAACGAGGTCGCGCCCTTCGGGGGGGTCAAGCAATCGGGCATCGGGCGCGAGGGCTCGAAGTACGGAATCGAGGAATATCTCGAAATCAAATATCTCTGTACGGCCGTGAACTGAGAATTCAGGCAAAGGAAAAGGGGCGGAAGAGATCCGCCCCTTTCTGCGTGGCGCGTCGGGGGTGAGGGGGAAGATCAGGCGCGCCTGCGCAGCCGTCGCCCGGCAAAGATCGCCAGCGCGGCGCCGAACAGCGGCAAAGCGGCCGGAATCGGCGTGGTCGCGACGAAGGTGCCCGGGCCATTGTAATGAATCTCGCCGCGCTGGCTGAGCGCTGCGGCGACCACCGAACCCTCGACGTTGTTGCCGGTATCGAGATCGGCGTAGACCGCGAGGATCGAACCGCCCCACTGGCGCTCGATGTCGAGATCGGTGGCCTCGGTGAAGTTCCAGAGGGTGTTGGAGGCGAGGTCGAGCGCCGATCCGTTGAGGAAGTTGGCGGCGATGTCGATGATCTCTCCGGTAACGTTGATCACCACCGCGGTGGCGTCGCCGAGGCTGAAGGCGAACTCGTTCATCGCCGACAACAGCGAGCCTGCAACGTTGAAGACCGCGATGCCGTCGGCCCCGGCGGTGGCGGTAAAGGTCAGTTTGTTGCCGTCCTGCGACACCGAACTGTCGGCGGCGAGGGCGGCGAGTTGGCTCGAATAGCTGGAGAGCGTCGCTTGCGCCGCGGCCACCTGACCCGCGACGTCGGGCATCGTCGCGGCCGGCACGGACGAACCGGTATGGACGGAGCCGCCGCCGTTGGCGTTGATGGTGCCGAGCTTGGCGCCGCCGATATAGGCGCTGCCGTTGGCGAGGGTGACGTTCGAGCCGCCGGTCTGGTTCCCGGAGATGTAAAGATTTCCGACGCCGTTCAGGTCGAACAACGAGGTGACGTTGCCGCCGACGTGAACGTCGCCGCCGGAATTGTAGTTGAGATTCCCGGTGGAGAGGTTGCCGCCGACGGTGAGGCCGGGCCCCTGAACGATGACGTTGCCGAGAAGGTTGCCGCCCACGGTCAGTGCCGTCCCGGTGGGAATCCCCGGATAGTGCATCGCGTAGGTGCCGCCGTCGACGTTGCCGCCCACCAGGGCGTTGCCGTCGACATGCTGGGAATAGCTGGTCAAGTCGCCGAAGACGATGACGTTGTAGCCGTTCAATAGATCAGCTGCCGCGTCCGCCCGTGCGGAAGCGGGGAGGGCGACCGCACCGAGCAACGCAGCCGCGGTAGCGGTTCGGGTCAGAAGGGTCAGTTTCATGAAGACCTCGCCGTCGACTTCGGAAATCAGGAGTGACGGGGATTACGCAATTTCCGGTCCACCTCTGATGAATCAAAGGCCTACCTCAGTCTCGTCCGCGCTTTCTCGAAAATATGTAAAATTTTTCGACACGCTCGAAGGTGTGAACGCCGCCGGTCCGTCATCGGTGGGCCGCGTTTCCGCCGCCGTCGAACGCGGCGATTTTCCGCGGATCGACGACCTGTGAACGGATGCCGAAGGCTTCGACGCCGCGCGATCCCGGGGCCCGGTTCGGTTCGATCCGGCTCGGAACGTGTAAAATCGGCTTAACATCTCCGGCAGGTACGAGGCCGCGGTTTTCGCGTCGATCCTTGTCTTGTCGGCTTTATATAAACCGGTTCCAGGTCGTTGCCGTCGGGGTCCCGGCCCCGTGCTTCAAGCTTCCGGGTCGCACCGGACCCGAGTCAATTCGCGCTCGCGCGAGGCGAGCCCGGCAGCACGAAATCCCTGGCGGATGGGGAGGGATTCGAACCCTCGAGGGCTTGCGCCCCGCCGGTTTTCAAGACCGGTGCAATCAACCGCTCTGCCACCCATCCGGTGGGATGGGAAATATCCTATTGCCGCCGGATTGGGAAGGTGCTTCGAGTCGAAACCCGATTTTCCGCAACGTTCGCGAGCACGGCTGCGCCGCCCGGGAACGCCCGACTTGAAACGTGAACACTTCTGGCGCAAACGTGCTATGACTTGAAAATCGCGGGGAAGACCTCGCCGCGACACGTGTTTGGAGTTGCCGTCCTTCCGGGGAGTCCGAATGTCCGAAACGACCACGCCCGTCGCAGGAGCCGCGACCACGCCCGAATGGGGTATCAAGGCGTCGCAGATTTCCCGCGAGGCGGCCGATCCGCTGTTGGGCTGCCTGATGATTCTGGTCCGGCATTTCGGCCGGGCGCTGTCTTCCAGCGTGCTCGTTTCCGGGTTGCCTCTCGTCGACAACCGTCTGGACCCGGCATTGTTCCAGCGCGCCGCCGAGCGGGCGGGGTTGTCGTCGCGGCTGGTGTCGCGGCGCATCGACGAAATCCCGAAGCATGCGTTGCCGGTGGTGGTGCTGCTCAAGGGGCGCTCCGCGGGCGTGCTGTGGCGCGTCGAGGACGGCCGGGCCGAGATGCTGCTGCCGGAAACCGGGCAGGGTTCGACCTGGATGCCGCTCGACGATCTTGCCGAGGCCTATTCCGGGCATGCCCTGTTCGTCCGCCCGCGGGCGCGCCTGCGTCAGATCGACGACGAGCACGCGGAGCGGCGCTACGGATCGTGGTTCTGGGATACCCTGCGAAAATTCAAGTCGGTCTACCGGCAGGTGGCGCTGGCGGCGATCATGGTCAACCTGTTCTCTCTCGCAGGGCCGCTGTTCACCATGAACGTCTACGACCGCGTGGTGCCCAACAACGCGGTCGAAACCCTGTGGGTGCTGGTGATCGGCATCGCCATCGTCTACGCCTTCGATTTCCTGCTCAAGGTCCTGCGCGCCTATCTCATCGACCACGCCGGCAAGCGCGCCGACATTCTGATGAGTGCGCGCATCTTCGAACAGGCGATGAACGTGCGGATGCAGGCGCGCCCCGGCTCCGCCGGCGTGTTCGCCAGCCGGCTCAAGGAATTCGAGACGGTGCGCGATTTCTTTACCTCGGCGACGGTGGCCGCGATCGTCGACCTGCCGTTCATCTTCGTGTTCATCGGCGTGATCGCGATGCTCGGCGGCTGGGTGGCGATCGTTCCCGCCGCAGCGGTGCCGCTGGTGGTCGGCTTCGGCATGCTGATGCAGGCGCCGCTCCACCGTGCGGTGCAGAAGTCGAACGAGGAGGGCGCGCAGAAGCACGGCGTGCTGGTCGAGGTGATCTCCGCCCTCGACACCGTCAAGAGCCTCGGCGCGGAAAGCAAGATGCAGCGCGAGTGGGAGGCTTTTGTCGGCCTCTCGGCGCAGACCGGCATCCGCGTCAAGTTGCTCTCTGGCCTCGGCATCCATTTCTCGGTGTTCGTGCAGCAGATGGTCACGGTGGTGGCGGTGATCGTCGGCGTCTACCAGATCTCCGAGAACAATCTCACCGTCGGCGGGTTGATCGCCTGCACCATCCTCACCGGCCGGGTGATGGCGCCGCTCGGCACCATCGCCAGTCTGCTGTCGCGCCTCAACCAGGCGCTCACCGCCCGCCGCGCCATCGACGAGCTCATGAAGCTGCCGGTCGACCGCCCGCCGGACGCGCAGTATCTCTCGCGCCCGGCGCTCACCGGCGACATCGAGTTCCGTCACGTCACCTTCCACTATCCGGGCACCGAGGTGGCGGCGCTGCGCGACATCTCGTTCCGCGTGCGGCCGGGCGAGAAGATCGCGATCATGGGTCCGGTGGGCTCGGGCAAGTCGACTCTGGCGCGGATGCTGATGCGCCTCTACGACCCGGAAGACGGCGAAATCCTGGTCGACGGCACCGACATCCGCCAGATCGACCCGGCCGACGTGCGCCATTCGATCGGCGCGGTCCTGCAGGACACCGTGTTGTTCCACGGCACGGTGCGCGAGAACATCGCGATCGCCGCGCCCGAAGCCACCGACGAGATGATCCTCGCGGTCTCGCGGCTCGCGGGTGTCCACGACTTCGTCGGCCGTCACCCGCAGGGCTACGACTGGCGCGTCGGCGAGCGCGGTCAGAGCCTTTCGGGCGGTCAGCGGCAGTGCATCGCGATCGCCCGTGCGCTGCTTTCCGACCCGCCGATTCTGGTGCTCGACGAGCCTTCGAGCATGATGGACGTGCCCGCCGAACAGGCGCTGCTGGCACGCTTCGAGCGCGACCTCAAAGACAAGACGATCGTGCTGATCACCCACCGGCCGTCGCTGCTGCGGATGGTCAGCCGGGTGATCGTGATGGGGCAGGGCGCGATCGTCGCCGACGGGCCGCGCGACGAAATCCTCAAGCTCGGCCAGCGTCGCCCGCAGCCGCAGGGGGGCAGGCCATGAACCTCGACCCCAAGCTCCTGATGCCGAAGCCGCAACAGCCGCCTGCGGCACCGCCGAAGCGCCGTGCCTCCCGCCTCAAGGACTGGAACGATCAGGATTTCGCGCCGGAAGTGCTGCAGGCGGAAATCCAGTCGGCGCATCCGACCGCGGCGTGGGTGCTGTATGCGATCGTCGCCTTTTTCACGATCGCTCTGCTGTGGGCGGCGTTCGCCCGCATCGACGAGGCGGCGCGCGGCGAGGGCAAGGTGATTCCGTCGTCGCAGGTGCAGCTGATCCAGAATCTCGAAGGCGGCATCCTCAAGAAGATCAACGTCCATGAGGGCGATATCGTCGAAGCGGGTCAGGTGATCATGGAGATCGACGACACCAGCCTGTCATCCAGCCTCGGCGAACTGCGCGCCAAGATGTTCGGCGCGCAGGCCAAGGTGGCGCGGCTCACCGCCGAAACCCAGGGCGCGCCGCTCGCCTTTCCGCCCTATCTCCTGGCGGAGGCGCGGGACGCGGCTTCCGCCGAGTCCGACCTGATGCGCGCCCGCGAGGACGCCCTCGAGACCCAGATCTCGATCCTCCGCCAGCAGCTCGACCAGCGGCAGCAGGAGCTCACCGAGCTCAAGACCAAGATCGACCAATCGCAGAACAATCTCTCGCTCGCGCAGCAGGAGCTCAACATCACCGAACCGCTCGCCGCCAGCGGCGTGGTGTCGAAGGTTCAGGTGCTGCGGTTGCGGCGCGACATCGCCACCCTCAGGGGCGATATCGCCAATTCGCAGGCGGCGATTCCCCGAGCGGAATCCGCGATCCGCGAGGCCAACCAGCGGATATCCGAAAAGTACCGGTCGTTCCGCGCCGATGCCGGAAAGGAACTGGTCGAAGCCCAGACCCAACTCGCCGGGATCGAGGAGGTGCTCAAGGGCGCGCAGGACAAGGTGGCGCGCACCGAGGTGCGGTCGCTGGTGCGCGGCGTGGTCAAGACCCTCAACGTTACCACCATCGGCGGCGTGATCAAGCCGGGCATGGACATGGCGGAAATCGTGCCCCTCGACGACACCCTGCTGGTCGAGGCGAAGATCACCCCCCGCGACGTCGCGTTCCTGCGGCCCGGGCAGGATGCGATGGTGAAGTTCACCGCCTACGATTCGTCGATCTACGGCGGCCTCAAAGGCAAGCTCGAACGGATCTCGGCCGACGCCCTCATCGACCCCAACGACCGCAACAACACCGCGTACTTCAAGATCGTGGTGAAGACCGACAAGAACTACCTCGAACATGACGGCAAGCACCTGCCGATCATGCCGGGCATGATCGCAAACGTCGATATCCTCACCGGCAGCCGCACGATTCTCGACTATCTGATGAAACCGATTCTGAAGACCCGCGAGCGGGCGTTGAGGGAGCGATGAAGCGCGCCGCACTTCTCGCCGCCGCGGCGGTTCTGCTCGCCGCCGCGCCCGCGCGGGCGAACCCGCCCGTCGCCGACGTCTTCCGCACGCGCTCGCTCGTCGCGCACGATCTTTCCGCGGTGCCGCAGTGGACCGATGCGCTGGAGCGCGCGCGCGCCGAGGCTGCGGCGTTGCGCGCGCCGCGCTCCGGGGAAGCCTGCGCGGGCGTGAGCGCCGCCGCATGGTGCGCCGCCGTCGCCGCCGCGCGACCGCTGCCCCGGGGGCGGCAGATCTATGAGATCAACCGTTTCGTCAACGCGATGCTCGGCAAGGCCGAAGATCCCGGAGTGCCGCCCGCGGGCGAGCGCTGGCCGGCGCTTACCGAGGCATTGCGCGGCCGCGGCGGCGGCCTCGCCGCGGCGGTGGTGAAGTACCTGTCGCTCCGCGAGGTCGGCGTGCCGTCCGAGATCCTGCGCATCGTCGTCGTCGAAGACGTTCTGCGCGGCGACCGCACGGCGTTGCTGCTGGCGCGGGAGGGATCGGACGAAGTGGTGCTTTCCCTCGATACCGACGTGCTGCGCGGTGCGGCGCGCACCGCCAATCTCCGCCCGTACTACTCCTTCAACGAGACCACTCTCTGGATGCACGTTCCGGAAACCCAGGAGATTTCGCCATGACGCCGACGGCCGGGATTCTCGGTGCGCTTCCCGCCCGGCGCAGTGGGCGCACCGGCATTCGCACCGCGCTGGCGCTGCTGCTGCTGTTGGCGGTGGCCGGATTCGGTGCCGGGGAATGGGTGATCGCAAGCCGCACCGAAGCGATCCTCGGCGCCGCCCGCCACCGCGCCGAAGTGATCGTGCAGGGACGGGGCGAGTTGGTGGCCGGCTGGCTGACGCGCTGGAGCGACGCCACCCAGCCGTTGCGCGCCAATCCCACGGTGCAGATCTTCGCGGCGACGATGGCTGCGCGCGGACCGGGTGCGACGGCGGACGCCGATCTTCTCGCCTATCTGCAAACGGTGTTCGACGATTACGTCGGGCGGCGCAACGAAATCGCCGCAGCGCGGATGCTCGACGGCGAGGGCAGGGCGTTCCTCGCTTCGGCGCGGGCGCTTGCGCTCGACGAGGCGCAGCGCGCGTTGGCGCGCGACGCCGCCGCGTCCGGCAAGGGTGCGGTCGGTCTCCTGCGCGAGAGCGAGGCGGGATTGGTCTACGACGTGTTTCTGCCGGTGTTTCCCGCCCAGGCGCTGACGTCCGAGGCGGCGCGGCGGCCGGTGGCGGTGCTTGCGCTCACGGTGCGCGCCGCCCCCGGTCTGGCCGAAGCGCTCGCGCCCGGTCGCACCCTCGATCCCGGAGAGAGCGTGACCCTGCTTCAGGCGGAGGTCGCGGCCTCGGCAAATGCCGCGTTGCAGCCGGTATCGCCCGACGTGCTGAACGCGGCGACGGATTTCGCCGAGGCGGAGGGCCGCTACGTTCTTGCCGAAGCGGTGCCGGGCAGCCCGTGGCAAGTGCTGTATGCGCGCGACGCCGATGCGGTCCGCGGCGCGATCGTCACCACGCGTGTGGTGGTGGATCTCCTGATTCTTGCGGCGCTCGCCTGCGTCGCCGCCGGCGGCGCGATACTCTGGTGGCGGCAAACGACCCAGAACTCCCTGGAACTCGCAAATCAATACAAGGCATTCGCGGCGCATGTGGAGGCGCAACATCAACTTCTGAACGCCATCAACGATGCCATTGCCGAAGAAATCTGCGTGGTCGACGGCAACCGCCGGGTGGTGTACGTCAATACCGCGTTCGCCACCCAGGCTGGGCGCGCCCAGGCGGCATGCATCGGCGAGGCGGTCGAACGCCTGTTGCCGCCCGCGCTGGCCCAGCGCTACGAAATCCGCGATGCGGGGGTTCTGCGCGGGACTGCGGCGCCGTCCGAAATCGTCGAGGATGTCGCCGCCGAGCCCCATCGCTGGCTGCTGGTATCGAAGGCGCCGCTGATCGGCGTCGACGGGCAGCCCTCCGGCGTGATCACCGTGACCCGCGATATCACCGAAGGCTATACCGCCCGCGAACGCCAGCGGCGCACCATGGAAGACACCATTCGCGTGCTGTCTTCGTCGGTTGCCGCGGCCGATCCCTATCTCGCCAACCACGCCACGCGGATGCGCGAGTTCGCCCTCCGCATCGCCGCCGAGTTCGGCTGCGACGCCGAGGAGATGGAAACCCTCGGCACCGCCGCCAGCCTCTCGCAGATCGGCAAGATCTTCCTGCCGCGGGAACTGATCCGCAAGGAAACCCGCCTGACCACCGAGCAGCGCAAGACGCTCGCCAAACACATCGACCTCGCCCTCGATGCGCTCGACGGCATCGCCTTCGAGCTGCCGGTGCCGGAAACCCTCGCGCTGATCCACGAACGCCTCGACGGCAGCGGCTATCCGCGCGGCCGGGCGGGGGAGGACATCAACCTGCTCGGGCGCATCCTCGCGGTTGCCGACGTGTTCGCCGCGCGCACCGAACCCCGTGCCTACCGCGACGCGGTGCCGTCCGAGGACGTGATCGACATTCTGCGCAAGCATCCGGAAAAGTACGACGCGGAGGTCGTCGCCGTGCTCGAACGGGTGGTCGCTGAGCCGCAACCGGCGGAAACCTGATCAGCCGCGGCGAAAGATCGCGGGGCCGCTCAACACCAGCTTCATCAGTTCCGCCTGCCGCGTCGCACCGGTCTTGCGGAACACCGCCTTGAGATGATTTTTCAGGGTATTGGGACTGGTGCCGGTGGCGGCCGCCACCGCCTCCAGGGTTTGCCCCGAAACCAGGGCGATCACCAGCCGCGCCTCGGCGGTGGTAAAACCGTAGAGCCCCTCCAGGGTTTCCGGGTGAATCGCCGTCGGCGCGTCGGGATCGGAAACGAACAGCATCACGCCGCGAGCCGCTCCGCCCGCACCGCTCCCCACCGGAACCACCAGCACCGACAATGGTACGCCGTCCTCGGGGCGCGGCGCCGCAAGCGCACAATCGACGTCGCGCCCGTCCTGCACTGCGCGAATCGTCTGGTGGAGGCGTGCGTCCTGAACCCGGTCGGCAAGGCGGACGCGGCCGAGGGGGTCGACGAACAGAGCCTGGCGCGCCGCCAGCAATTCCCGCCCGCGGGCGTTGCTGAGGCGCACCGCGCCGCTCGCGTCGGCGATGATCACCGCCATCGGGAACATATCGACGACCCCCTGCGCCTGCACTTCGACTTCGGGGCGGATCCCTCGGGATTGCTGGAAGCGGTGGCGCTGCAGCGAACGCTTGAGCGCGATGCACACCGGCTCGCACGACATCGACTCGCCGACTGCCACCACTTCCTGAACGCCGCGGCGCAGGAGATCGAGCTCGAGGGCCTCGGAAGGTTGGGACTTCAGCGCCACCACCACCGGGGAATCGGCCAGCCAGGGCGAGAGACGCCCATAGGCGCCGGTGTCGAGGGGGGCGAAACAGGCAAGCACCACGTCGGCGGCGGCAGGCGGCGCGGCGGGGGCATCGAATACGGTGAAACTGTGCGACCGCAAGTGCTCGGCGAGCGGGAGGAACTCCGTGCCGGGCGGCGAAATCATCGCAACGGTCGGGGACGCCTCGATCATCACGTCTCCCGGAACGCAGGATCGAAAAGGAGCCCGGCCGCGTGCGGCGGCCGGGCGAACCGTATCAACGGTTGGCGTTGGTCATCTCGTAACCCGGCTGGCGGGTGATGAAGGGCGCCGTGCGTTCCGGATCGACGCCCGCGTTCTGCCGCGCCTTGCCGAAGGCTTCCTCCGGCACCTCGACGCCGAGGGTGCGGTTGAGCTGCCCCATCGCCGCGAGGGTGCGGTAGACCGAGTAGTCGTAGGCATAGTCGGCGGTGATCGCCCGGGTGCGCGCGGTGAACAGTTCGTTCTCGGAATCGAGGAGATCGAGCAGGGTGCGCTGATTGATGTCGAACTCCTGGCGGTAGGAGACGACCACCTGCGAGTTGGCGACCACCTGCTGGTTCAGCACGTCGGAGCGCATCTGGGCGGCTTCCATGGCATTCCAGGAGTCGCGGACTTCCTTGGCGACCGCACGCTCGAGGCGGAGCACCGCGGCGCGCGCCTGCGAGACCCGCTCGGCGGTTTCCATGCGCAGATTCTGGTCGATGTTGCCGCGGAACAGGTTGTAGCGCATCCGCAGCATTGCCGAGGCGTCGTTGTCTTCGCCGCGCACGCCGTCCACGTTGCGGTTGGCGGTGCCGCCGACCACCGCGTCGAAGCGCGGCCAGAAGCCCGAGCGGGCCTGACGGTGGACGGCGGCCGCTTCGTCGAGATCGGCGCCCGCGGCATCCAGGGTCGGGCTGGAGTGGAGAGCGATCTGCACCGCCTGATCGACGGACTCCGGCAGGGCTTCCTTCGGCAGCGGGTAGCGCGCCAGGTCTTCGGGCATTTCGTTGAGGATCTGGATGTAGGTGGTGTGCGAGTCCTTGAGGTCGCGCCGCGCCTGAACCAGCGTATCCTCGGCGGCGGAAACGCGGGAATTCGCCTGCTGCAGGTCGCCCGCGCCGCTCTGGCCGCCGCGCACCCGGGTGCCGACCCGGCCCTGCAGAGTGCGGTGGGAGGCGAGGTTGTCTTCGGCCAGCTTCACCAGCTCGATGTTGCGCAGCACGTTGAGGTAGGCTTCGATGGCGTTCGCCGCCACCGCTTCGGAACGTTCGAGCACGCGGCTCGCGGCAGCGTCGACGCGTGCGGCGGAGCGATCGATGGCGTTCTCGCGGCCGAATCCGTCGAACAGCATCAGCGACAGCGTCGCCGAGCTGTCATAGCGCGGCATGGTCTTTCCGTCGGGCGCGGACTGGTTGTAGCTCCACTCCGGACCGGCTCCGGCGGCGATGTCGAGGCTCGGCAGGTAGAGGCCGCGCTGTTGCTTCAGTTCGTAATCCTGAGCCCGCCGGTTGGCCTTCGCTTCGTCGATCGAGGGGAAGGTCGTGAGAGCGGTTTTCACCGCTTCCGGCAGGCTTTCCGCCCGCGCAGGATCGGCAGGCATGCCGGTCAACGCGGTCAGACCGAGCAGAAGCGCGGCGAAAGTGGCCGGACGACGGTACTTGGAAATCATGGGAACATCCCCCCTTGGCGACGGACCGCGTCCGCTGTGTGCGCGGAATCGACGGGCTATGAAACCTTGGCGCGTGTCTCTGCGCGTCTGATGGCCTCTTGTTATCTCATTTGCTGATAAAACTGCCAACAGTATTTGTCGGAGTCATCTCGTTTCTGGGGCGATTTTAGGAGGTTCGATCTCCCGCAAGAGATAAAGCGATCGAATCAAGCTTTCGAGATCCAAGTCTTTCAGTTCAGCTTGCCCGCCCTCCAGAGACGACAGGGCACGCCGCAGGCTCTCCGCGGGCAGGGGCGGTGCCGGCCGCTGGGGCACCCGGCCGGCGAAGGTGGCCGCCGGCACCACCGCGCTGAAAATCTTGACCGGTCCGCCCGCAATGCTGCGATGCACCTGGGCGCTGTGAACCCCGAGGACCGTCAGGCCGCCGCTCGCGTCGACGCCGAGCAACGGCGAGCCGGACCCGCCCTCGGGCACCACGCAGTCGTGGAACAGCAGGCCGAGCGGCGCATCCAACATACGGCACGGCGGCGACAGTTCCGGGGCGTAGGGGCGATCGCGGCGGTAGCCCGCCTGGAGGACGAGATCGCCGACCGCCGGGGGGGCGGCACGCAGCAGCGGCAGCCACCCCGCGCGATCGCCGATCGGCTCGGCCAGTTCGATCAGCGCCCAGTCGGCCGGAACCGCCGACAACAGCGGATGACGGTCGACGAGTTTGACGTCGGGGTCGCGGATCACGCGCGTTGCCTTCGCTGTCGCCACCCACGCGCCGCGCAGATATCCGGCGACGAAGCTGACGTCGGCAGCCGCCCACCAGCGACGATTGCGGAAATCGTAGACGCAATGCGCCGCGGTGAGGGCGAGAGCGCGCCCTACCAGCACGCCGGAGCAATAGGCGCGACCGCCGGCGTTCACCCGCCCGAGCGCCGACCAGGGGCGCGCGTCGCTTTCGAGCGGCCCGCGCTCGAGCGCCGCCGCCGGCGTCGCGAAAAGGGCGAGAAGAACGGCGAGGAACCGCAGGCTCAGTGGAATCGCCACCATCCCTCCTCGTTGACCGCGTAGATCGGGCGGTAGTGCTTGATCCGTCTGGGCTCCACCAGCACCGCAAGCTGGTTGTCGAGGATCTGCGTGCGGCCGCCGTCGGCGACCGCGAGAACCGCGTGAACGAGATTGAGGTTCATGTCCTGCACCACCACCACCCGCATATCCGCGACTGCCCAGCCGAGATCGCGCAACGTCATGTATTTTGCGATCGCGTAATCCTCGCAGTCGCCGTTTTTCGCGAAGAACTGGCCGGGGGTCTCCCAATAGTCGGCGACGCCCCAGTTGATCGGATCGACGATGTAGCGCCGTCGGTTGAAGAAGGTGTTGACGTGTTCGAGCTGACGGTCGCGCGGTTCGGCGCGCATCTTCTCGATGAACGCTTGCCACTCTTTATAATGGCAACGGTTGAAATCGGGCGACGCGCAGTTGCCCTCGCGCTGGCCGAGTTCCCGGAAATAGCGGTCGAGCACGCCGGTCCACTTCGGAAACGGGCGGAGATCGGTGTACGGGGTCTCCTGCTTGCCGAACATCTCCGCCCGTGACGGCGATGCGGCGGCGGCGAACGCCAGGACCACCGCCGCGATCGCTGCCAGACGGCGCATTCCGACCATCAAACTCATCCCTCGCTCCGCCCAACGGACCCCGATCATATCCCAAAGCCCACCCCCTGCCACCTTGGCATTCGGGAACGGATCGGCAATACTTCCAATCTGGTGCGACCGGCGAGAGGACGAACATGGACGAGGCGCCGGACTTCATGTCCGAGGACGAGCGGGCGCTCGAAAACCGTGCCCGGCGCGCGACGCTGCTCTCTCTTGCCGCGGTCGCCGGAGTGGCGCTGCTGCTTGCCGTCGCCGCGTTCGTCGCGGTGCAGCGGGAGCGCGCGCGCGAACTGGTGGGTTGGCAGGTGCGTCTCGGCCTGGTTGCCGACAGCCGGGCCCTCGACGTCGGCCGGTGGGTCGAGGCGCGGTTCGCGGTGCTGAACGGCATCGCGCAGAACGCCTCGGTGCAGCTCTACATGACCAACCTCGAACTCGGCGCTCCGTCCGCCGATGCGGTCGAGGGCCAGTATCTCCGCAATCTTCTCGACGCCACCGCGATGCGCGAAGGCTTCCTCGCGCAGGGCCAGACCGCGATCGACGCCAACGTCGCTCCGAGCGGCGAGTCCGGTCTCGCGCTGATCGACGCGCAGATGCGGCCGATCGCCGCGACCCCGGGAATGCCGGTGCCGCCGCCCGAACTGTTCGCCGCCGCGCGCGAAGCCGCCGCCGGACGTCCGGGGTTGATGGATCTCGTCATCGGCGCGACCGGCAAGCCGGTGCTCGGGTTCGCGGTGCCGGTCTACGCGATTCAGGGCGATCCGGGCATTTCGCCCGCCCTCGGCTTCGTGGTCGGCCTCAAAGTGGCGGGGGTGGACTTCTTCGACCGCCTGCGCCAGCCGGGCGACGTCGAACCCACCGCGGAGAACCTCCTGGTGCGCGAAAGCGCCGGGCAGATCGACTACCTTTCGCCGCTCGCCGACGGCACTCCGGTGCTCAAGCGTCGCCTCGCCGTCGACACGCCCGACCTCGCCGCGGCGTTCGCGGTGCGCAACCCCGGCGGCTTCGCGACGTTGCGCGACTATCGCGGCCGCGAGGTTCTGACCACCGGCCGGGTGGTCCCGCAGACGCCCTGGACGGTGGTGCGCAAGATCGACCGCGAGGCCGCGCTCGCGGCTTCGGATCGCCGCCTCACCGTGACCTACGCGGTCATCCTCGCGGTGATCGTGGCGGCGATGGCAGGCGCGATCGCGCTCTGGCGGCACGGCAGTTCGATCCGGGTGTCGCGCCTCGCGATCCGCCACAAACTCGCGTCGGAAATGTTCGAGGGGCTGCTGCAGTTCGTCCGCACCATTACCGACAGCCAACCCGCGCAGATCGTCTGCAGCGACGCCGAAGGGCGGATCACCTTCGCCAACCGGCCGTTTGCCGAGACCTGGGGGATCGCCGTCACCGCCACCAAGGGCAAACCGCTCGCCGACGTGATCGGTCCGGCAACGGCGAAGCCGATCGAGGAAGCCAACCGCCGCGTGCTCGCGACCGGAGAACCGGAAAGCCAGATCGTCGCCGTCGAACGTGACGGTCGGCCGCTGATGTGGTCGATCCAGCACGTTGCGGTGGCCGCCGCGCCGCATCGCCCGCCGAGCGCGCTCGCGGTGATCTCCGACGTCACCGAGCTCGACGCCGCGCGACGCCATTCGGAGGCGATGCTGGCGCAACTCGTCGCGGCGCTCGTCGCGCTCGTCGACCGTCGCGACCCGTATTCGGCGCGGCAATCCGCTCGCACCGCGGCGGTGAGCGCGGAAATCGCCGCCGAAATGGGCCTCTCGGACACCGAGATCGCCACCGCGCGGCAGGCCGGTCAGTTGATGAACGTCGGCAAGATCATCGTGCCGCGCGAAACCCTGGTGCGGTCGGGGCCGCTTTCGGCGGAAGAGCGGGAGACCCTGTCGCATGCGTTCGCCGAGAGCGCCGCGATCGTCGCCGACGTACCCTTCGGCGGCCCGGTAGCGGAAACCATCCGCCAGATCGGCGAGCACTGGGACGGCAGCGGCCCGCTCGGGCTGGCGGGCGAGGGGATCCTCGTCACCGCACGCGTCGTCGCGGTCGCCAACGCCTTCGTCGCGATGGTCAGCCCGCGCGCCTACCGCGGCGCGCTCGCCTTCGACGACGCCTGCCGCGCTCTTCGCGAGCACCAGGACAAGGCGTTCGACCGGCGCCCGGTATCGGCTCTGATCCATATCCTCGAAAACCGGGGCGGGGTCGAACGATGGGCGCATTTCCGCGAACCCACGGCCTGACAATTCGCCAATTTCGCGAATGATTCGATCGAACCGAGGAGTCGTCCATCGGTTCGATCGGTTTTTTCTGTGATTTCGTGACCCGAACGGGTCATGTCTCGCTCTTGCCTCCGGCGTACCTTCGAAAAGTCCCGCATTGCGGTTCGAACGCATCCCCGCGCCATGGAGGCTGATATGGAATCCCAAGGCACCCCGACCCCGTCCGCTCCGAACCTCGCCCAGGCTTCCGCGACGCCGCCCGCCGATTACGCAACCGTGCAGGTGGCGGTGCCGCCGCGCGGGGAATCGACCACCGTGGCGGTGGTGCCCGGAACCGAATACCAGCTCGATGCCGCCGACGTGAACTTCGTCAAGGAGGGCAACAACCTCGTCGCCGAATCCGGCGACGGCGGCAAGGTGGTGTTCGAGGACTACTTCACCTTCGCCTCCAGCGAACTGCCCCCGGCCGTCGCGCTCGCCGACGGCGGCGTGGTGCCGCAGGAACAGATCCTCGCCGACGTCGGCAACCCCGATCTCAACGCCGCCGAACCGGCCGCGGGTCCGGCCGCGGGCGCCGGGGCGGGGGGGCCGCTGGGTGGCGGCGCACTCTTCGATCCCTATGCACCGGGCGACATCGGCACCGGTCTTTCGACTCTCGACCTGCTCGGAAACCTCGACCTCGCGTTCGCTCCGCCCGAGCCGACCGAGGATCCCGGCGTGCTGGACCTCGCCGAGGGCTCCGGCTCCATCGAGATCATCACCGAGTACGAGGGCGGCGTGGTCGGCGTCGCGTTCGAGGACAACAAGCCTTACGCCAACACCGGCGACCATACCGAATCGGTGCCGACGCTCAACATCGTCTTCACTCCGGCCGACGACGAGGTCGTCACCGAAACCCGCATCACCGGCTTCCCGGAAGGTGTCCAACTCACCCTCTCCAATGGTCAGGTGATCGACATCGGTTCGCCCGGGCAGGTGGTCACCCTCGCGGCCGGGCTCGAAACCGGCATCCGCATCACCGGGCTCCCGGCAAACTCCGACGCGAACTTCGACCTCGCCGTGTCGATGGACATCGAAGACACCACCACCGGCACCCAGACGGCAACGATCACCGCCACCGGCACCGTCGTCGTCGACGCGGTCGCCGACCAGCCGAACATCCAACTGCCGGGTGAGGGCGGCAGCATGTATTCCGGAACCGTCACCGTCGCTCCAGCGGGCGAGGAAGGTTCGGTGCAGTACGTCCACTTCGCCTTGAGCGCCGATGCGACCGTCACCATCGACACCACGGTGTTCGGCAACGACAGCTACATCTATCTGCTGCGCGACGACGGCGATCTCTCTGCGGACGACATCATCTCCATCAACGACGATCATGGTTCGGGGCTCGCGTCGCAGATCGTCGAAGCCCTGGCTTCCGGCAAATATATTATCGCGGTCAGCGAGTACGAACTGACCGAGGCCGAAGTGATCAGCGGCATCAACAACGACGTCGACACCGATGCGCCGGATTATGGCGTGTCCGTCAGGGCTGATGCGGCTGGCGTATTGACCGTTGGGTCTTCCGGATTCGCCGAAGTGCCTGTCGTCACTTACAATGAGGACACGTCGGCCGCCGGCACCGACACCAATCCCGCCGACGGCATCGACCATCACGGCATTTCCGGCACGCCGAGCGCCGCCGAACAGTCGATCCTCACCGCGATCACCGGCGGCGGGACGCTCTCCGCCGATGCGCTTTCGTCGTTCCTCTCGGGCTTCAACAACGAGACCCACACCGACGTGCAGTCGGTCTACGGCATCGGCTTTTCCGCCGACACCGCGGACGACGACGGTTCGGAAGAACTGACCGAGGTGGTGGTGCGGATCACCGGCCTCGCGCTCGGCGGGGGCGACGAACCTCCGCCGGTTGCGCTCGCCGTGGCCGCCGAGGTCGCAGATGTGGCCGCCGACGGCTATGCGGTGCTGTGGAACAGCCAGCCGCTGAGCGTCGGCGATAATCCCGTTCAGGTGTGGGCCACGGTCGCGGGCGAAGACGAACCGCAACTCGTCGACGTCATGCTGACCCTCGCGCAGACCGCCGACGGCTACGTCGTCACCGCGGTTCCGGTCAATGCCGCGGATTCCACCACCCAAATCCTTTCGCTCAACTTCGGTGCGAGCGACAGCGGAGCGGGGCTTCAGGTGCAGGAGCCGAAGCACGCCGACGACGACTTCCGGGTCGACGTTTCTGTGACCGCCACCGAAACCAATCTCACCGACAGCCAGCTCACCGAGGACAACGACCAGGCGACCTCCACCGGAGCGTTCCAGGTCGAGGTGGTCGCGGTCGCCGATGCGGCGAGCGCTGTGGCGCTGGCCACCACCTCCGAAACCGTCGCGCAGGAAGACGGCAGCGTGACGCCGACGTTCGTCGCGACGTTCGCCGACAACGACGGCTCCGAAAGCCACTACATCACCGTTTCGGTGCCGAGCGGCTGGACTGCTACGGCCGGAGAGGGGTGGACCGCCATATATGGTGAGGATGGTGAAACCGTCGTCGCGTATACCATCAACGTCACCGGACAGGGCGAAAACGTCAGCGTCACCGGCCTCACCTTCACGCCACCCGCGGATTCCGACGTCGACGAGAGCGTGACCGTGCTCGCCACCTCGGTCGAGCATGGCAGCGACGGCGCTGTCGCGGTTCCGGTCGCGTTCGCCTCCACGGATGTGACCCTGGTGGTGGATGCGAACGCGGACGCGACCACCGTCGCCGAAGCCACGGCGCAATACGGCGAAGGCCGCAGCGCGGTTGCCGACGGTGCGGCGATCGTCATCGCCGTCACCGCTACCTTCGGCGATCATGCCGACGGCTCCGAGCAGCACTCCGTCCTGGTCGAACTCCAGACGGGTTGGACCAATTCGGAGGGCTACGACACCGAGGTCGTCGACGGCAAGACCTACATGTCGGTCCCGGTCGACGACGCCACGATCGCCGCCGACGGCTCGGTCACCGTCAAAGTCACGCTCACCGCGCCGTCCGACGTCTCGGATTCGAGCAGCTATACCTTCGACGTGATCGCCAAGGCGGAGGAAACCACCACCGGCGACGTCGAGCCGGATTCGTCCGCCGCCGACAACATCTATCTGTCGCACGGCAGCGTGACGGTCGTCGTCGATCCGTCCGACGTGGGCGAGGATGCGTTGTCCGGCTCCGGCACCGCCTACGAGGACGGCGACAGCGTCGCCTTCACCGAAATCCCCGTCGCCGGATCCGGGAGCGTGCACGGCTACGAAGTTTCCGTTACCCTGACCGACAATGCGAATGACGACGAGCACGGCGCTTCGGAGCGGATCGACAGCTATGTCATCACCGGAACGAACGGCGGGGAAGGGACCTTCTACTACTCCCTGAACGGCACCGACTTCGTGGCCGTCACCGTCGGCACCACCCCCACCCCGGTGCCGGGGAGCGCCACGCTCTACTTCGTCCCCGCCGACAACGACAGCGACGTGGACGTTTCGGTCGCGATCACCGCAACCGTGAGCGATTTGGACTCGGGCGCCGTCTCGACCGTGACCGGCACCGCCGAGGTGACGGTCGACGCGGTCGCCGACGCGCCGACGCACGTGACCGGCAGCGCCAGCGTCGCGGTGACGCAGACCACCTGCATCACCCCGAACGTCACCACCTGGGCGCAGGCGGGCGTCGAGGTCGCGGGCGTGGTGATCCCGACCGCCGCGTTCGGCAGCACGCTCAATTCCGGCTCCGAGACCGAAGTGCCGCTGCAGGTGGTCACCTATCATGGTGAGAACCCGGCGGTTTCGACCGCCACCGGCTGGGGCATCAACAGCGACAACAACACCAACTGGCGCGAGATCGACGGCATCAAGGACGGCAACGGCGGCAACGCCGAAGCGCTGAAGCTCAACATCGCCGACGGCGCGTCGTCCGTCACCGTCAACTTCGGCCTGCTGTTCGGCGGCGAGGGCTCCGACTGGTCGCCGGAAGTCACCAACGTCGAGAAGGCCAACGTGTTCGCCTACGACGCCAAGGGCAACCTCGTCGCCAGCGGCACCGCGTTCGGCGATCCCGACGGCAAGGTGAGCCTCACCCTGACCTCCGACGGCGCGGCGATCGCGACCGTCTACGTGGTCCCGGTCAACGCCACGGGCGAAGGCAACTTCTCGGACTTCATCGTCACCGGCGTCGGCTACACCAGCGCGGGCGAAACCCAGGTGACCGAGAACACCGGCGTCATCTTCAACGCGTCGGCCCAGTTCGGCGATCGCGTCGACGGGTCGGAAGAGCACTTCATTCTGGTTCAGGTGCCGCAAGGCTGGGATTCCGACACCGTCAGCGTCGCCGGCGCGGACGGCGGCACCGGATGGTCGCTCGTGACCGTGACCGACGGCGGCGGCAGCGACGGCAAAAGCTACTCCGGCGTCGCCGACGGCATGTACGTCAAGGTCCAGGTCGACGACCAGCTCTCGGAAGGGGATCCGCTCGCGAGCGTGCAGGTGACCGTCACCGCGCCGGAAGTCACCGGCGACGAGCCGGTGAACGCCACCTCCAACACCTACGGCATGGCGGTGGAAGCGCACCCCAGCGACAGCGGCGAGCCCGACCTCTCCAACAACGTCGCAATCACGCCCGGCACGGTGATCTCGGTCGACGTTCACGACAGCGAACCGAGCATCGTCGGTGCGGCCGACATCACGCTCAGCGTCGCCGAATCCGCGTCTGCGGAGAGCTCCGACAACGGCTCGATCGTCTTCAACTTCGGCACCGACACCACCGGAGCGGCTCAGGATGCAACGGTCCTGTTCACCAACGCCGAGAACTCCTCTCTGACGCTCGACGCCGGAGCGGCCACCTCGGAGACGGTTACGGTCGTTTCCAACGACGGCACGACGATGGTCGTGGCGGATGCGGACGGCAACAAGATCACCCTCACGCTCACCACGACCGTCAACGACTGCGGCCTCACCGTGGCGAGCATCACCGCAACGCTTCCCGCCGGGAGCGCCTTCGATCACTTCGCCGACCTGCTCTCGAACAGCGACTTGCTGACGATCTCCGGCATCACCGTGGTCGGAACCGACGCCGACGGCGACGACAGCGTCACCGGCACCGTCAGCGTCGCCATCACCGACGACGCGCCGGTCCTCGACATCGCGCTCACCGACACCGACGTCGTCGGCGGCGAGCCCCTCTCGGGCACGATCGACCTCGCCGTCGGTGCGGACGATCCGGCGACGCTCTCGGTCAAGATCGGCGACGGCGATCCGGTGCAGCTCACCCTCGGCGATGACGGCCGCTACTCCGGAACCACCGCGGCAGGCGTGATTTCGGTCGATATCGCTGCGCACACCTGGACCCTGGTGGCTGCCGACGTCGCTAGCGATACGAACTACGACATCACCTTCACCGCCACCGATGCCGACGGCGACACCTCCAGCGACAGCGTTTCGATTTCGGTGGAGCCCAACAACGCACCGCCGACCGTCGATCCGGTCTCGGTCGACGCGGTGCAGGCGGGTCCGGCAGTGGTCGTGGATCTCCACGGCGGCGATAGCGACGGCTCGGTCGCGTCGTATACCATCGGCACCCTGCCGGGCAACGGCACCCTCTATACCCTTGGTGAAGGCGGCGTTCACAACCCGGTCGCCGCGGGCGATACGATCTCGTCGTCGACGACGCTCTACTTCGAGCCGTCCCACGACTACGACACCGAACACCAGGGTGGCGGCGCGCCGCTGTCCTTCACCTACACCGCAACCGACGACGACGGCGCGACCAGCACCCCGGCCACGGTCTCCATCACCGTCGCCGACGCCGCCCCCACCGCCAACGCCGACGCCGCTTCGGTGAACGAAGGGCAGAGCAACGCCGGCACCTACAACGTCGTTCTGGCGCTCGACATGTCGGGAAGCATGGGCGAGCGTTTCGACAGCAACGGCGACGGCCGCATCAACAGCAATGACAGTACCAAGCTTGAGGCTCTCAAGGACGCAGTTACCAACCTCCTCAACTCCTATGGTACGGCGCTCGGCAGCGTGATGATCACGGCGTTCAACGGAACGGCCAGCACCAGCACCCCCGTCTGGCTGAGCCACGACGATGCGGTGGACTTTGTCAATGAGCTGAAGAATCCTTCCGGCGGCACCGACTACGACGACGCCCTTACGTCTTTGCAGGATGCTTATAAGCAGAACCCGCCGGAGAGCGGCGCCACGGTGGTCTATTTCGTCTCCGATGGTCATCCGGACGACCAGGATGAAGTGGGGCGTAGCTGGGGGAGAGTTGACTATAATTCCGGCGCCTTGAACGCGAACGAGATCGCGACCTGGCAGACCTTCTTGACTGAAAACCATATCTCGCCGGAGAACGTCTACTCCGTCGGCATCGGCGGTTCCGGCGAACTTTTCACCTATGTCGAAAAAGGGGGTCAATTCGGCTGGGATCTTTTCGATGGGAAACTCTACACCGACGGCGGTGTGGGCTTGCAGGGCGTTTCCGATCAGCATGTCCAGGTCAATAATCCCAGCGATCTCAAGGCCGCTCTCGAGAGCACCGTCGACACCGCCACCGGCAACCTGCTGGCCGGGTCGGCCAATCCGGGCGACGCGGCCGATACGGCGGGTGCGGACGGATGGGCTTCGCAGCCGATCTCCGCGGTGTCGTGGAACGGTGTGCCCGCGACGTTCGACGCCGCCAGCCACACGTTCACCGTGGAATTGACCGATTTCGGCACCCTGGTGGTGGACGCCGCCACCGGCGCCTATACCTTCACCGCCGTCGAGGGCCTCGACGTCGGCGAGGACACGCCGTTGGTGATCGACTACACCGTCAAGGACGGCGACGGCACCGAATCCGCCTCGACCCTCACCCTTACCATCAAGGACAGCGGATGGGTGGAAGGCGGCGAAATCCATAAGGCGGCCGACACTTATGACGCGCAGCCGGACGGAACGGCGAGCTATGCCAACTATATCGGCACCATCGACCACCATCCCGCTTCCGTCGGGACGACGAGCAACCTGGAAACCTTCAGCAATCCCTACGACAACGGAAATACCTATAAGGGCGATAACAGCCTGACCTGGGATATGAGCGACGTCGTCACCGTCGTGAGCGGCGGCAACTTGCTCATCCGGGATACCGACAGGTACAGCTCGTCGAGCACCGACGCGAGCACCAAGAACGCGTTCCATCTCGATGCCGGTCAGACCGTCACGATCGCCGTGAGTTCCAGCGACCTCTCGGGCAGCGATACCTTCTCGTGGACGCTCAAGACGGAGAGCGGTGCGACCGTGGCGTCGGGCAATCTGTCCAACCTTTCCACCACGGTTTCGTCCGGCGGCAATTACCGCCTGTACTTCAACGTGAACGACAAGACCAACAACGGCGATTCGGCGGAGGTCAGGATCGACAAGATCACGATCACCAATCCGAATACTCCGGCTTACGACTCCGCATCCTTCGCCGCACAGACGCTGACGGTGCCGAACGCACAGTGGGCGGCGGCGGCGGCGATCTCCGGCGTGGTGGCGCTCGACAGCTACATCCACGGCGCGGAAGCCACCACCGTGGAAGTCGAGAACGCGGGCGGCGCGGGCGTCGCCGATGACAACGGCGTCGTCACGCTCGACGGAATCTATGGCACGCTGACGTTCTACACTCTTACTTACGGCGACCACGCCGCGGGCTCCTACACTTACGATCCGGTCGATGGCCTGAGCACCGGCGGGACCGACAGCTTTGCCATCAACCTTTCGCAGCACGATGGAGATGCCGCGACGATCTCCCTCGACATCGACGTGGCAGCATCGAGGTTCGCCGACGGCAGCACCTATGCGGTGCAGCATGCCGATGCCAGTGCAGCAGACTCGACCACCGGCGTGCACCTGTTCGCCGACGACAGCGGCCTCCTGCTCACCGGCTCGGCTCACGACGATTACCTCCAGGGCGGTAACGGCGGCGATACCCTGCTCGGTGGCGACGGCAACGACCATCTCCTCGGCGGCGGCGACGACGACGTCCTGATCGGCGGGGACGGCGACGACGTCCTCGAAGGGCAGGGCGGCAACGACCTCCTGATCGGCGGCGCCGGCAACGACGTGCTGAAAGGTGGCGACGGGGAGGATACCTTCCAGTTCAACTCGGTATCCGACGGTCACGACACCATCGTCGACTTCCATCTCGATGGTGCCGACGGGACCGGTGGCGACACCATCGACCTCGATGCCTTGTTCGATGCTTTGATCCCCGACACCGAAACCGGCCGCGACGCTCTGGTCAACGTTACCGCCGGAACCGGGGCGGACGCGGGCAAGTTCGTCGTGTCGGTTGCCGGTCATGAGAGCGACTTCTCCGTCACCGTCATGGTCGACAACGCACCGTCCGGCGCAAGTCACGAAGAGATCGCCCAGCAGATCAAGGCGCAGGTCGATACGCACGGTTCGTAACGTTCTGCACAACGAACTCTCGGCGACGCCGTCCGGATTTCCGGGCGGCGTCGTGCTTTTCGGGCGGGCGAAAAGCGGCTAAGGTTCAACGGCATACGCAGAACGGAGAAGACCATGACGCCCGCCGCCGAACCGTGGATCCTGGTCGCCGACATCGGCGGCACCAACGCCCGTTTCGCCGCCGTGCCGCGCGGCTCGGGGGTGCCGAGCCAGCCGTTCATCCTGCCGACCAAGGGATATCCGAGCCTGGAGGCGGCGCTCGACCTCGCGATCCCGGCGCTCGGGGGCGGGGAGGGGCTGTCCGCCATCGTCCTCGCGCTGGCGGCGGCGATCGACGATGGGCCGGTGAAGCTCACCAATGCCGCGTGGGTGATCGACGCCCGCGCCGTCGCCGCCCACACCGGCGTCGCCCGGGTCGAGCTGCGCAACGATTTCGAGGCGCTGGCGCTGGCGCTGCCGTTCCTCGGCGGCGCGGCGCTTCATTCTCTTCAGGCGGGCGAGGCGCTTGCGGGCGGCAACATCGCGGTGGTCGGGCCGGGCACCGGCCTCGGCGTTGCCGGACTGATCGCGATGGGTAGCGTCTGGCGCACCCTGTGCGGGGAGGGCGGGCATGCCACCTACGCCCCCGAGACCGAAACCGAGTGGTGCATCGCCACCGGACTGCGCGCCAAGTATGGCCGGGTTTCGGCGGAACGGGTAGCGACCGGGCAGGGGCTGGTGGACGTCGCCGCAATTCTCGGCGCACCGGCCGATGCGGCGAGCCCGGCGCAGGTGGTGGCGCGCGCGCACGACGGCTGCGCGGCATGCCGCGGCGCGCTCGACGCGTTCCTCGCCTGTACCGGACGGGTCGCGGGCGACGTCGCGCTCACGCTCAACGCCACCGCGGGCGTGTTCCTCGGCGGCGGCATCCTGCCCCGGCTGGTCGGCACTACCGACCTCGCGCCGCTCGTCGCCGCGTTCCGCGACAAGGGGCGCAACGCGCCGCGCATGGCGCGCATGCCGGTGTCGCTGATCGTCGATCCGGCTCCGGCACTGACCGGGCTCGCCGCGCATGCCCGAGAGCTCTTCGCCACGCTGTGATACCCTGAACGTTGCAGCGTGCCGCCGGGTGTGGCACAAACTCTATGGCGCGCCGCCGGGCAGGCACCCGAAATCTTGCGGGCGCGCGGCGCTGTGACAGGAGATGACGGGTATGCGTTCGGTGGGTCGGTACATTCTGGGGCCGTTGCTGGCGGTCGGCGCGGCCGCGCTGCTGGCGGGGTGCGTCTCCGACGGTCGCGTCGCCGCCGCGAAGCCGGTGCGAACGCAACAGCCTTCGGCCGCTCCGGCTCACGATTTCGGCGACGAAGCGCCGATCGCCGACGGCACGCCGACGGGCAAGGTGGCGAGCGAACAGCTCGCGTCGCTGGAAGCGCCGCCCAATCCGGATTTCCAGGTCTGGCTCGGCGAATTGCGGTCCGAAGCCCTCGGCAAGGGGATCCGCAAATCCACCCTCGATGCCGCGCTCGGCAATCTTCGCCCGATCCCGCGAGTGATCGAACTCGACCGCAATCAGCCCGAGTTCAAGCTGACCTACCGCCAGTATCTCGAGCGGGTGGTGCCGCAGTCGCGCATCGACAAGGGCCGCAAGATGCTGGCGGAAAACCGCAAACTGCTCGATCCGATCGCCGCGAAGTACGGCGTTCCGGCCCAGTATCTGGTCGCCTTCTGGGGTGTGGAAACCGATTTCGGCCGCGTCACCGGCGGATTTCCGGTGATTCCGGCGCTGGCGACTCTGGCGCACGATGGTCGGCGGAGTTCGTTCTTTCGTAGGGAGTTGCTGTTCGCACTTCAGATCGTGGACGAAGGCCACGTGACCCCCGAGAAGATGGTCGGATCGTGGGCCGGGGCGATGGGACAGTGCCAGTTCATGCCGTCGAGCTTCGTCCACTATGCGGTGGACGCCGACGGCGATGGGCGCAAGAACCTTTGGACCGACAAAGCCGACGTGTTCGCCTCCGCCGCCAACTATCTGCGCGAGGCGGGATGGCAGGCGCATGAGTCCTGGGGTCGCCCGGTGACGCTGCCGAAAAAGTTCGACCGGCGTCTCGGCGGTTCGGAGCGCCGCAGCTTCCGCACCTGGGCCGCCCTCGGCCTCAAGGACGCCTCCGGAAAGCCGCTGCCGCGCACCGACGAAACCGCCGCGCTGGTGATCCCGGATCCGGACGACGCCGCCACCGCGTTCCTCGTCACCGACAACTATTTCACCATTCTCAAATGGAATCGCTCGACCTTCTACGCTCTTGCGGTTGGGCAGCTTGCGGATGCGCTGGCGAAGCGGTAGCGTTTGAGGAACCAAGGAGGAGAGATGCCGAAGACGCGCAGCACCACCACCGCCCGGATCGCCCTCCTGGCGCTGGCCCTCGCGCTCGGCGGTTGCGCCGAAACCACCTTCGTCGGCCACACCGCCAAAACCCTCTTCCCCGAGCCGCAGGAGGAAACCACCGGCGGCGCCTACAAGGTCGGCAACCCGTATCAGATCGACGGGCAGTGGTACACGCCACAGGAGGACTACAGCTATTCCGAGGTCGGCGTCGCGTCGTGGTACGGTCCCGATTTCCACGGCAAGCTCACCGCCAACGGCGAGCGTTACGACATGAACGCGTTGACCGCCGCGCACCGCACTCTGCCGATGCCGTCGCTGGTCCGCGTCACCAACATGGAGAACGGCCGTTCGGCGATCCTTCGCATCAACGACCGCGGCCCGTTCGCGCGCAGCCGCATCCTCGACGTCTCGCGCCGCGCCGCCGATGCCCTCGGGTTCGTCGGCCAGGGCACCGCGACGGTGAAGGTCGAGATCCTCGCGGAGGAAAGTCTCGCGCTCAAACAGCGGATCCTGCGCGGCGACACCGATTTCGCCCAGGCGTCGACCCCGGTCGCGCCGCTGGCGGCGATCGGCGGCCCCTCGACCCGCGTCGCCGCGGAAGAGCTGCCGCCGCCCGCACCGGCCGCGCAACCGGCCGCCGCGGCCGCCCGTCCGGTTCCGGCCACGGTGCTGGCGGGGCGCACGCCCCCGGCTCAGGCCCAAACGGCGGTCTACGTCGCGCATGGCCAGTTCGTTCAGGTCGGCGCGTTCGGCGACGCCGGCAATGCCGAGCGCTTGCGCTCCCGTCTCGCCGCCCTCGGGCCGGTCGAGATTTCTCCGGCGACCGCGGCCAACGGCGCGGTTTTGCACCGGGTCCGCCTCGGGCCGTTCGCCGACGCCGCGCAGGCGCAGGCGGCCCTGGCCGACGCGCAGCGCAGCGGCTTCCCCGATGCGCGTCTGGTTTCGCCCTGACGCGCCGATAACGCCTCCGCCGCGAACCGCGCGGCGGAAACCCTGGCCGAACCGCGGCCGAACCTTTTTTCGTATGTTGCTGACATGATCCGTGTAATGACTTCCCCAACCCCGATCCGCGCCGCCGTCCGTCCGGCGCTCGCGGCCCTTTGCCTGTCTCTGGCGGCGATTTCGCCCGCCGCCGCGGCAACCTTCGCGACCAAGGCGCCGCACGCCTTCCTGCTGGATGCGGATACCCACTCGGTTCTGCTCGACAAGGACGGCGACGCACCGATGGCGCCCGCCTCGATGAGCAAGCTGATGACCGTCTTCATGCTGCTCGAAGCGATCAAGGACGGTCGCGTCTCCCTTGAGTCCACCTTCTCGGTCAGTGAGAACGCCTGGCAGAAGGGCGGCGCGGCGAGCGGCAGCTCGACGATGTTCCTGCATCCTCACGAGCAGGTGAAGGTCGAGGATCTGCTGCGCGGCATCATCATCCAGTCGGGCAACGACGCCTGTATCGTCGTCGCCGAGAATCTGGCGGTCACCGAAGCCGAATTCGCCGCCAAGATGACCCGTCGCGCCCGCGAACTCGGCCTCACCGACAGCACCTTCACCAACGCCACCGGATGGCCCGACCCGGGGCAGCGGATGAGCGCCCGGGACCTTGCCCACCTCGCCGACCTCCTGGTCGAGCGCTTCCCGGAATTCTATCCGGTATTCAGCGAGAAGCAGTTCGTTCACAACGGCATCAAGCAGGGCAACCGCAACCCCCTGCTGTACGGCTTCCCCGGTGCCGACGGCCTCAAGACCGGCCACACCGAGGATTCCGGCTACGGACTGGTGGGATCGGCGAAGGTCAACGGCCGTCGCCTGATCCTGGTGCTCAACGGACTCTCCACCAACAAGGAGCGTTCCGAGGAGTCCGAGCGTCTGCTGAGCTGGGGCTTCAGCGAATTCCAGAACCTCACCCTGTTCAAGAAGGGCGAGACCGTGGAGAGCGCCGAGGTCTGGCTCGGCGACAAGAAGACCGTGCCGTTGCAGGCCCCCGAAAACATGACCTTCACCCTGCCGCGCTCGGCGCGCCGCGACATGAAGGTCAGCGTCGTCGTCGATCAGCCGGTCGCCGCGCCGATTCTGCTCGGGCAGAAGGTCGCCACCCTGCGCATCACCGCGCCGGGAATGGACCCGATCGAGCGCCCGCTGCTGGCGGGAGAGGGCGTGGAGCGTCTGGGTTTCGGCGGTCGCATCGTCGCGGCGGCGAAGTACCTGTTCTGGGGCTACGCAAAGTAGCATGACCGCCACCCTCGCCATCGCCGCCGCCCGGCCCGCCTTCGTCACGCTCGAAGGCGGGGAGGGGAGCGGCAAGTCGACCCAGGCACGGTTGCTCGCCACGGCGCTCGCCGAACGCGGCATCGACGCGATCCTCACGCGCGAACCCGGCGGTTCGACGGAGGCCGAGGCGATCCGCGCGCTGCTGGTCAACGGCGAGCCCGACCGCTGGGACCCGATGAGCGAGGCGCTGCTGCTGTTCGCGGCGCGGCGCGAACATCTGCGCCGCACCGTCCGCCCGGCACTCGCCGCGGGCAAATGGGTGATCTGCGACCGCTTCGGCGATTCCACCGTCGCCTATCAGGGATACGCTCACGGGCTCGGCCCCGACGCCATCGACCGTCTGGCGGAGATCGCGATCGAAGGATTCCGCCCGGATCTCACCCTGATTCTCGATCTGCCGGTCGAGATCGGCCTCGAACGTGCACGCGGCCGCGAGCCGGGGCGCGAGGACCGCTTCGAACGCATGGGCGAGGCGTTTCACCGGCGACTGCGCGAAGGCTTCCGCGAAATTGCGCGGAAAGAGCCCGAACGCTGCAAGCTGATCGACGCGACGCGGCCGATCGCCCGGATTCACGACGACGTCCTTGCAGCGGTGCTGGCGCTCGCACCCGGCCGGGCAGCACGGGCATGAGCGCGCATCCCCGCCTGATCCGCAGCCTGATCGGCCATCGCGCCGCCTGGGAGCAGCTCGACGCCGCGTGGCGAAGCGGCCGCTTCGCCCACGCCTGGCTGATCACCGGGCCGCGCGGCATCGGCAAGGCGAGCTTCGCCTATCTCGCCGCAAAAGCGATCCTGACCGCACCGCCGCAGGGCGGCGGGGAGGGGCTGTTCGGCCCGCAGCCGACGCCGCCGCTGGCGCGCGAACCCGGCGACCATCCGGCGTTGCCGCGGATCGAGAGCGGCGCCTATCCCGATCTCCTCGGCGTCGAGATCGGCTGGTCCGACGACAAGATGACCAAACGTCGCACCGAGATCGTCGTCGACGACGTCCGCGCGGTCGGCGCGTTCCTCGCGATGACCCCCGCCGAAGGTGGCTGGCGGGTGGTGGTGGTGGATGCCGCCGACGAAATGAACCGCAACGCAGCCAATGCATTGCTGAAGAATCTTGAGGAACCGCCGAAACGCACGGTCCTGTTCCTGGTGGCGCACAATCCGGGCAAGCTGTTGCCGACGATCCGCTCGCGCTGCCGCCGCCTGGAGCTTGCGCCGCTCGGCGCGGAGGAGATGTCCGAGGGGCTCGCGCGCCTGTTGCCGGAAGAAAGCGAACGCCGCCGCGCCGACCTCGCGCGGATGTCGGCGGGCAGCCTCGGCGCGGCGCTGGGGCTGGCGCGCGCGGGGGGCGATGCGCTCGCGGCGGAGATCGGAAAACTCCTCGCACCCTGGCCCCGTCTCGATTTCGCCGCCATATATGCCTTCGCCGCCCAGGTCGCGGCGGATGAAGACAAATACCGCCTGGTCGCATCCCTGCTCGGCGACTGGATCGCGGCGACGCTGAAGCGCGGCACCGGCGTACCCGCCGAGGGCGGCGGCGGCGCGATCGCACAGGCGGTGCCGCTTGATCGCTGGATCGAGGTGTGGGAAAAGGTCAACGACCTGTTCCGCAAGGCAGATGCCGTCAACCTCGACCGCCGTCATGTCGTGCTTTCGGCGTTCCATGCCTTGCTGTCGCCGGCCGCCTGAGCGCGCGACCCCTGGAGTATCCAAGCGAATGCCCGAGACCAAGACCTTCTACATCACCACGCCGATCTATTACGTGAACGACAAGCCGCATATCGGGCATGCCTACACCACGCTCGCCTGCGATGCGCTGGCGCGGTTCAAGCGCCTCGACGGCTTCGAGGTGCGATTCCTCACCGGCACCGACGAACACGGCCAGAAGGTGGAGAAATCGGCGATGGCCGCGGGGGTCGCGCCGCTCGCGTTCTGCGACGGCGTCTCGCAGAATTTCCGCGATCTCGCCAAGGCGATGAAGGTCACCAACGACGACTTCATCCGCACCACCGAGCCGCGTCATCAGGCCGCGACCCAGGAGCTCTGGCGGCGCTTGGAGGAGCGGGGGCAGATCTACCTCGGCGGCTACCAGGGCTGGTACTCGGTGCGCGACGAAGCGTTCTTCGCGGAAAGCGAACTGACGAAGGGAGCGAACGGCGAGAAGCTCGCCCCGACCGGCGCGCCGGTGGAATGGGTGGAGGAGCCGAGCTACTTCTTTCGCCTGTCCGCGTGGCAGGAGCCGCTACTGAAGTTCTACGAGGAAAACCCGGGCTTCATCATGCCGTCTTCGCGCCGCAACGAGGTCTTGAGCTTCGTCAGGGGCGGCCTGCAGGATCTCTCGATCTCGCGCACCAGCTTCTCCTGGGGCATTCCGGTGCCGGGCAACCCCGACCACATCATGTACGTGTGGCTCGACGCTCTCACCAACTACGTCACCGCGCTCGGCTTCCCGGATACCGGGGCGGAGCTCTACAAAAAATTCTGGCCCGCCACCGTCCACATGGTCGGCAAGGACATCCTGCGCTTCCACGCGGTCTACTGGCCCGCGTTCCTGATGGCCGCCGGTCTCGAACCGCCGAAGCGGGTGTTCGCCCACGGCTGGTGGACCAACGAGGGGCAGAAGATCTCGAAGTCGCTCGGCAACGTCATCGATCCTTACGAACTGATCGAGACCTTCGGCCTCGACCAGACCCGCTATTTCCTGCTGCGCGAGGTGCCGTTCGGGTCCGACGGCGATTTCTCGCGCCGCGCGATGATCCAGCGCAAGAACAGCGAACTCGCGAACGATTACGGCAACCTCTGCCAGCGGGTCCTGTCGATGATCGCCAAGAACTGCGGCGGCCAGGTGCCGGAACACGGGCCGTTCGCGGCAGAGGACGAGGAGATGCTCGGCAAGGCGGGCGGTCTCCTGGCCGAGGTGCGCGCGGCGCTCGACGAGCAGGCGTTCCACGAAGCCCTCGACCGCATCTGGACGGTGATCCGCGCCGCCAACGCCTATATCGACCGCCAGGCGCCCTGGGCCTTGCGCAAGACCGATCCGGCGCGGATGGCGACGGTGCTGTACGTTCTCGCCGAGACGATCCGCCGCGTCGCGATTCTCACCCAGCCGTTCATGCCCGACGCCTCGGCCGCGATCCTCGATCAGGTCGCGGCGTCCGACCGCGGCTTCGCGGCGTTGGCGACGCCGCTGACGCCCGGCACGCCGCTGCCCGCGCCGAAGGGTGTCTTTCCGCGGCACGAAACCGAAGAGGCCGCCTCCTGATGCTGGTCGACAGCCACTGCCATCTCGATTTCCCGGACTTCGCCGAGGAAATCGACGACGTTCTAGCGCGGGCGCGCAATGCCGGGGTCGGCCTGATGCTGACCATCGGCACCCGCCTCGCCAAGGCGGGGCAGGCGCTGGCGCTGGCCGAGGCCCATCCCCAGGTGTTCGCGACCGTCGGCGTGCATCCGCACCACGTGGCGGAAGAGCAGGGGACATGGACTCTCGACGCGATCAAGGCACTGGCGGCGCATCCGCGCGTCGTCGGCATCGGCGAGAGCGGACTCGATTTCTTCTACGACTTCAGCCCGCGGGCGATGCAGGAGGAGGCCTTCCGGCTGCATATCGCCGCGGCGCGCGAGCTTGGCCTGCCGTTGGTCATCCATTCCCGCGATGCGGACGCCGACATGCTGCGCATTCTGCGCGAGGAACATGCCGCCGCGCCGTTTCAGGCGCTCATGCACTGCTTCAGCTCCAGCCGGGAACTTGCGGAAGGCGCTCTCGAACTCGGCTTCTATCTGTCGGCCTCGGGGGTCATCACCTTCAAGCGGAGCGCGGAACTCCGCGAGATTTTCCGCGACGCGCCGCTCGACCGCCTGCTGGTGGAGACCGACAGTCCCTATCTCGCGCCGGTACCCAAGCGCGGCAAGCGCAACGAGCCCGCCTACGTCGCCTTCACCGCGCAGGTGCTGGCCGAGGTCAAGGGCGTCGCGCCGGAGGAGATCGCCGCCATCACCACCGCGAACGTGCGACGGTTGTTCGCGCGCATCCCGGCGGAGGCGGCGGCATGAAGATCACCGTCCTCGGCTGCGGCGCGGCGCCCGGCGTGCCGTCGATCGCCCACGGCTGGGGCAAGTGCGATCCCGCCGAACCGAGAAACCGCCGCCTGCGCACCTCGGTGCTGGTGGAGGCGGGGGAGACCGCGATCCTCGTCGACACCGGACCGGATTTGCGCGAGCAACTCCTGGCAGCGGGGGTGCGGCGGCTGGACGGCATTCTCTACACTCACGGCCACGCGGATCATACCCACGGCATCGACGACGTGCGCGAGATCAACCGCACGATGAAGGCGCCGATCCCGATCTGGGGAATGGCGGCGACCCTCAACGGCCTCATGCATCGCTTCGACTACGCGTTCCAAGGCTATGACGACATTACCGCGCCCGGCACCGCGATCTATCACCCGTGGCTGGTGCCGCACGTGATCCCGGTGCCGCATCCGCTGCCGCTCACGGTCGGAACGGTGCTGGTCACGCCGTTTCTGCAGGAACACGGATGGGAGAAGTCTCTGGGATTCCGGTTCGGCGATTTCGCCTATTCCACCGACGTCACCGCGCTCGACGACGTCGCCTTCGGCATTCTGGAAGGGGTCAAGGTGTGGATCGTCGGCTGCCTCACCGAACAGCGCCATACCACCCACGCCGACGTTTCGAAGGTGCTGCAATGGGTGGAACGGGTGCAGCCCGAACGCACGATCTTCACCCACATGGGCGCGGGGCTCGACTACCGCACCCTCAAGACCGCGCTGCCGTCCGGAATCGAACCCGGATACGACGGCATGAGCGTCGAAATCTGACGATCTTCAGAGCAGGAAGGTGTCGGTGGTGGCCATGCGCATGCCGCGCCGCTGCATTTCCGCGAGGAACGCGTCGCCGTACGCCTCGAAGCCGGGCACGCTGCTGCTGGCGTCGGTGAGGAAGACGAACCGCTTGAGATGGTCGAATCCGAGCGCGCGGGCGATATCGAACACCGTCGAGCGCACGCAGTGGCTGAGGGCTTCGCCCGCGATCGCCACGGTATCGGCCGCATCGAGCGCCTGCAGCAGGTCGATGTTCGGCAGGGTTCCGGCATCCTCCGGGTCGGCGACCTCGGCGCGGATCGCGCTGTAGTGCTCGGTCCACGGATTGTCGCCCTTGGTGACGAAATCCACCTGCCCAAGGTGCGCGGTTTCCCACGCAGTCAGCGCCGCGAACAGTTCCGGATGCAAGGATTGGCCCGCCGACCCGATCAGGCAGTGCGGCGGCCAGATGCACAAAGGGTAGTTGCCTTGGGTTTCGAGCTGCCGCACGTATCGCAGCGAACGCTCGCGGCATGCCGGTTCGCGCGCCGTCCATGCGCCGGTTTCGATGTCCCGCGCGGTGATGATGGTAAACGGCGCCGGGGCGTTGCCCGCGGCATCGCGCCACCAGGCAGGATGGGCGATGTCCACGGTATGGTGGGCGTCCATGGTCACGTGGATCGCATCGATGCGGTCGCCGAGACGACCGAGCATCCGCGCGACCCGGGTCATGTCGGCATACGCGCCGGGAATCGCCAGTGCGCCGTTGCAGGGGCCGTCGCAGAAGTCTTGCTGGGCGTCGACGATCAGAAGGTGCAGACGCATCGGCTATGTCCTTCGCGTACGGGAGCGTTCGGCCGAAAGGTGCGTCATCGCACGCGGAAACGCAAGCCCGGTGCCGCATTCCGCCATTGCGAGGAGGTGTTCCGCATTGTCGATCAAGGGCTTGAGCTCGCCCTAAAACCGTCTCCGATTCTATCCATAATATAAATTATGCGACAAATCGATATCGGCAGCCGCCGATGGCCGACAGGCCTCCCAAAGCTTCCGGCGCGGACCGCCCCCTCTCGTCCCGCGTCGAATATTCCCGTGTGTCCCGTCAACGGCCGGGGGTTCGCGCTTGAACGCCTCCCGCGGCGGGCCGATATTGTGCGCGGCCGGCTCGCGGCCCGAGTTCAGGATTTTCGATGAATCTTCCCCAGCTTCTTTCCGACTATGGCTATCTCGGCGTCTTCATCGGCGCGCTGATGGAAGGCGAAACCGTGCTCCTCCTCGCCGGATTCGCCGCGCACCAGGGATATTTGCTGCTCCCGGGCGTGATCGCGATCGCGTTCGTCGGCGGCACGCTCGGCGACCAGGTCGCCTTCTTTCTCGGCCGCCGCTACGGCAACCGGCTGATCCGCCGGTTTCCCCGCCTCGCCGCCCACAAGCCCAAGGTCGACCGCCTGATCCATCGTCATCAGGTACCGCTGATCATGGGCGTGCGCTTTCTCTACGGCATGCGCATCGCCGGGCCGATCCTGATCGGCACCAGTCACGTCAAGGCCTGGCGCTTCATGGTTTTCAACATGATCGGCGCGGCGTTGTGGGCAACGCTGATCTCGACCCTCGGCTACCTCTTCGGCCAGACCATCGGCGCCGTTCTCAAGGACCTTCACGGCTACGAAAAAAACCTTCTGTTCGCGGTGGCCGGCATGGTTGTGCTTTTGACCGTGGCGCGTTGGTTGTACGGTCGTTGGCGCGGCTGATTCAGTTCCAGGACCATTTCCGATGACTTCTCCGGTTTCCCTCGACCATCTCGCCGACATCATGGCGCTGCTGCGCGACCGCGACCGCGGCTGCCCGTGGGATGTCGAGCAGACCTTCGCCTCGATCGCGCCGCATACCGTCGAGGAGGCCTACGAGGTTCTTTCCGCCATCGACGACGGCGACCCCGGGGAAATCAAGGACGAGCTCGGAGATCTCCTGCTTCAGGTGGTGTTCCACGCCCGGATTGCCGAAGAATCCGGTCTGTTCGCCCTCCCCGACGTAATCGCCGCGATCTGCGACAAGCTGGTGCGGCGTCATCCTCACGTGTTCGGCGAACAAAAAGTGGCCGACGCGGGCGAGCAGCTCGTCAACTGGGAAAACGTCAAGGAGGGCGAACGCAACGGCAAGACCCGGGTGTCGGCGCTCGACGGCGTGGCGAAGGCCCTCCCCGCGCTGCTGCGCGCCGCCAAGCTGCAGAAGCGCGCCGCCCGCGTCGGTTTCGACTGGGCCGATCCGAGGGACGTGTTCGCCAAGATCCGCGAGGAAATCGGCGAACTCGAAACCGAAGTCCGGTCGGACGCGCCGAAAGACCGTATGGAGGACGAACTCGGCGACGTGCTGTTCGCGGTCGCCAATCTCGCCCGCAAGCTCGATATCGATCCCGAGCAGGCGCTTCGCCGCACCAACGATAAGTTCGAAAGCCGCTTCCATTTCATCGAGCAAGAGCTTGAAAAGGCGAAAAAGCCGATCAAGAACGCATCGCTCGACGAGATGGAGGCGCTGTGGTGCAAGGCCAAGGGTCGAGAAGCTTCCGGGGGTGCCGCATGATCGGCCGCCTGCCCCGCCTCTTGGCCGTGTTGCTGCTGGCGGCTCTGCCGGTGCTGTCGTCCTGCTATGTGCCCGATCAGTTCCGCGCCGAGATCCGGATCGCGCGCAACGGCGATTTCTCCCTGGATTACAAAGGGGTGCTGACCTGGGCTCCGCTTTACAAGGAGATCGTCGCGGGTCGGTATTCGCAGGCCGAGGCACAGGAAAAGATCGAGATGATCCGCCGCGACCTCAAACGCGACGACCAATTCACCAGCATCCGGTCGATCGGCCGCGGTCAGTTCGACGTCACCTATCACCGCACCGGCAACTTCGTCGCCAACCCGGGAATGGTCTCGTTCGTGCGGCGCAACGCCCGCATTCTCAACATCGACGCCCGGCCCGACGGCACCGTCACGGTCTTCGCCGAAACCCCGAACATCGACAAGGCGCGGCCGCTGGCGGAGGCCGGGCTCCTGGTGCGCGGCTCGCTGCGGGTGATTTCGAACATGCGGGTGACGGGTACGCCCAACGCCACGGCGACCTACAAGGACCCCGATGGCGAGTGGACGGTCTACGACTGGATCCTCGACGGCACCGCCCCGGCCTACCCGGAGATCGTCTTCCAGCGCTGATCATACGCCGAGCGCGGTGCGGAGTTCCTCCCAGGTGACGGCGTCGGGAGCGATCAGCAGCGCATCGTCGGCATGGAACACCGGGGCGTAAGCGTGGCCGGAGAGCAACCGGGCAAAGCCGCCCGCCTCCTCCACCATCAACACGCCGGCGGCATGATCCCAGGGATTGAGCAGCCGGAATAGGCGGAAATCGAGCCGTCCCTCGGCCAGCGACATATAGTCGTGGGCGGCGCTGCCTTGCTGGGTGATCTCGCCGAAGAGATGCCGTTTGCGCTCGGCCATGCGGCGGCTGATGCAGCCGGACAGCGTCTTCAGCCCTTTGCGGCCGCACGCGGTGATGCGCAACCGGCGACCGTCGCACCAGGCTCCCGCCCCCGCCCGCGCGGTATAGAGGCGATCGGCGAGCGGATCGAGAATCCAGCCCGCTTGGGTGCGGCGATGCCGCACCAGCGCCACGATCACGCCGAACTTCGGAACGCCCCGGACGAAATTGGCGGTGCCGTCGACCGGATCGACGATCCACACCGGCGCATCGCCATCGAGCACGTCGCGGGTCTGCGGATCCTGATAGACCGCTTCCTCGCCCAGTACCCGCGACCCCGGCAACAGATCGACGAGGCGTCGGGTGAGAAATGCCTCGGCCTCCAGATCGGCGACGGTGACGAGATCGTCGGCGTGGCTCTTGACCGAGATCGCTTCCGCCTCGAGATGGCGGAAGCGCGGGCGGATCAGCGTGGCAGCCGCCTCGCGGATGATCGCGCCGACGCGTTCGAACTCGACCTCATCCGGCATCGCCGCCGTTCCTGCGCCGCAGCACGTCCCAGCGTGCGAGATCGTCGGCGGAGAGCCGCACGGTGAGGCGGACCCCGAAGTCGCCGTCCTCCCGTGCGGTCACGTCGCCGCGGTCGTAGAGCCAGGCGATGTCGCGTCCTTCGGCATGGCCGAGGGTGACGGTCACCTCGCGATGGCGTGCGCTCAAGTGGGCGTCGACGGCGCGCAGCAGGTCGTCCATGCCTTCGCCGGTTTGCGCCGAAATCGCGATCAGGCCGTCGGTGCGTTCGGCGCGGGCGCGCCAGTATTCGCGGGAGTCGAGATCGAGCCGGTCGATCTTGTTGGCGACTTCGAGGCCCGAGACGCGCAGCGCGTCCTCGTCGACCCCGAGATCCTCGAGCACCGTCACCACGTCGTCGCGCTGTGCATCGGCGTCCGGGTGCGAAACGTCGCGCACGTGCAGAATCAGGTCCGCCTCCAGCACCTCTTCGAGGGTGGCGCGGAACGCGGCGATCAGTTCGGTCGGCAGATCGGAGACGAACCCCACGGTATCGGAGAGAATGATCTGCCGGCCCGAAGGCAACGTCACGCGCCGCATCGTCGGATCGAGGGTCGCGAACAGCATGTCTTCCGCGAACACGCTCGCGCGGGTCAGCCGGTTGAACAGCGTCGATTTTCCGGCGTTGGTGTAACCGACCAGCGCAACCACCGGAAAGGGCACGCGTTTGCGTGCCGCGCGGTGGAGCGTGCGGGTGCGTTTCACCTCTTCCAGCTCGGCCTTGAGACGGGCAATCCGCTCGCCGATCAGACGACGGTCGATTTCGATCTGGGTCTCGCCGGGGCCGCCGACGAAGCCGAGACCGCCGCGCTGACGCTCGAGGTGGGTCCAGCTTCGCACCAGGCGGCTGCGCTGGTACGACAGATGCGCAAGCTCGACCTGAAGTGTGCCCTCGCGGGTGCGGGCGCGCTCGCCGAAGATTTCGAGAATCAACGCGGTGCGATCGATCACCTTGCAATCGAGCGCCTTTTCGAGATTGCGCTGCTGAATCGGGGTGAGATGGGTGTCGAACACCGCGAGCGCAGCCTGGTTCTCGGCGATGATCGCCTTGAGACCCGCGATCGCGCCTTCGCCGATCAGGGTCGAGGGGCGCGGTCGCGAGACCGGCACGATTTCTGCCCCGACCACGTCCACCGCCATCGCGCGGGTCAATCCGACCGCCTCGTCGAGACGGGCGGCGGGCGGGCGGGCAGGTGCGGCGTCGCGCGAACGCGCCGCCTTGAGGAACGGCGTGACGACGATGGTCCGCGCGGGTGCGGCCGGAGTGTCTGGTGTCATGATTCGCGGGCGAGGTTCACGCGCCCTCATCTTCCTTTCCGGGCTCGAACAGCTGGATCGGCTGCGACGGCATCACCGTCGAGATCGCATGCTTGTAGACGAGCTGGGTGTGCCCGTCGCGACGCAGCAGCATCGAGAAGTTGTCGAACCAGGTGACGATACCCTGGAGCTTGACGCCGTTCACAAGGAACACCGTCACCGGGGCCTTGTTCTTGCGAATGTGGTTTAGGAAAACGTCCTGGACGTTCTGGCTTCGTTCGGACGACATTTTTTTGGTCCCCTTGTTGTTTTTATCCGGGCTTCGGATGCCACTCCGATCCCGCATTGGACTTAGGTATCGCGGCCCCGATTGTCGAATCCCCCGAGCCCGGACAACGCGCTGCAATCGCAAACGACGACGGCGGGAGCCGTCGCACAGGCGGGCATATCCCCCTCCCCGCCCCATACGAGAACCGACGCGCAGCCCGCGGCATGAGCGATTTCCACGTCCACGGAGCTGTCACCAACAAACCAGATATCCCGCCCCGGGGCAAGGCCCGCCCGTGCGAGAAAAGCGAAAACCGCGTCCGGCGCGGGTTTGTCGCGGGGGAGTTCTCCTGCGCCGAACACGGCGGTGAAATAATGCTCCCAACCGAGGTGCGCAACCTCCCGGTGGAGATAGCGTGCGGTCTTGTTGCTGACCACCGCGAGGGGGACCCCCCGCGCCCCGAAGTGCTTCAGCGCGGCCTCCGCCCCCGGCAACGGCGTCAGCCGCTCGAGGTGGCCGCGTTCGAGTTCGGCATAGAAGACGTCGCGCGCGTCCTCCCAGCGATCGCCGAACAGCTCGGGAAAGCTCTCGCGCAGAGACCGGGCGATGCGCCGTTTCGCCTCCGCCGGGCTCCATGGCTCGTGCCCCATCGCGATGAGGGTGACGTTCATCGTCGCGGTGATCACCGGCCAAGTGTCGACCAGGGTATTGTCCCAGTCGAAGACGATCGCGCGAGGCGGCGGGAGCCGGAGCTCCGCATCCACCGCCCGCGCCACGTGCAGGGAATCCCCGGTCATGGATGCGGCTCGCGGATGTTCGGCCCTTTCGGCAGGATGCCGCCTTCGGCGACGCCCGCGTCGTCGGGCAGCTCCGCCGGAAGCCGCTTGAGCGGCCTGGCGGTCATCACGATCGAGGGAGGAGCGCTCTCGGGAAACCCATGGCCGCGCGGCGCGGCGCCGCGGGTGACCTGAATATGGAACATGCCCTCGGCCTTCACGAGATTGCGTGCGAGCACCTGCCGCATCACCAGCTTCATCGCGCGGCGAGTCATCGGCCGGGCGATGCGCAACTCGCCGAGGGAGCGGTCGAGGCGGTCGAGGTGCGCCTCCTCGTCGACCGGAACGCCGCCGGCGACGTCGATGACTTCGTAGGCGCCGTCGGCGAACCGGTAGCCGCGGTCCTCGATGTGGACCGACGCCTCGCCATGCGGAACGTACCGGCCGTTGACGTAAGCGACGCGCGACATCGGCTTGCAACTCCTCGGGTTTTGGGGCCGACGCGCCTCGCCGGCGCGTCGGCGCGTCAGATGTAGGTCAGGCGGACGGCGAACAGCTTTTCCGCCTTGCGGATGGATTCGGCGTCGGCGAACAGCACGACCCGGTCGCCCGCGTGAACGGTGGTGTTGCCGCGGGGAATGATCACCTTGTCGTCGCGGACGATCGCTCCGAGCAGCACGCCGTGAGGCAGGCTTGCGCTCTTGATCGATTTGCCGACGATTTCGGAGGTTTCGAGAGCGTCCGCCTCGATCAGTTCGCCGAAGCCTTCGTGCAGCGCATGCACCGAATGGATGCGGCCGCGGCGAACGTGCTGGAGGATCGTCGAGACGGTGATGTCGCGCGGGTTGATCGCGGTGTCGATGCCGAGATGGCTGACGAGGCGGCCGTACTCCGGCTTATTGGTGAGGGTGATGGCGCGGCGCACGCCGTGACGCTTGGCGAGCAGCGAGGCGAGGATGTTGGTCTCGTCGTTGTCGGTGATCGCCACCACGGTGTCGGAGGTCTTCACGCCCGCCTCGTCGAGAATGTCGGCGTCGAGGGCGTCGCCGTGGATCACCACGGTGCTCGACAAAGTCTTGGCGGCGAACTCGGCGCGGTCCTCGTTCATCTCGATCAGTTTCGAGTTGAAACTCAACGGATGCGCCTCAAGCGCCTGAGCCAGCGCAAGACCGATATTCCCGCCGCCCATGATCACCACGCGGCTGGAGAGGGTTTCCTCGTGGCCGAAGACGGCGAGCGCACGCTGGGTCTTGGAGGTCTCGGTGATGAAATAGACGTCGTCGCCTGGCTGCATGATGTCGTCGCCGGTGGGCACCCAGGCGCGTTCGTCGCGGATGATCCCGAGAATCACGATCGAAAGCTCGGGGAAGAGCTGCGAGAGCTGCCGGAGCGGGGTGTTGAGAACCGGGCAGTTCTGCTCCGCGCGCGCGCCGATCAGGCGCACCTTGTCGTTGCACAGGGGAATCACGTCGAGCGCGCCCGGCACTTCGAGCAAACGCGTCATCGACTGCGCAACCTCGTACTCGGGCGAGATGATCACGTCGATCGGCATGTTCTCGCGCGAATAGAGGTTGGCCCAGATCGGACTGAGATAGCTCTGCGAGCGCACCCGCGCGATCTTGGTCGGCACCCGGAACAGCGAATGCGCCACTTGGCAGGCGACCATGTTGACCTCGTCGGTGGGCGTCACCGCGATCATCATGTCCGCGGTGTTCGCTCCCGCCTGTTCGAGAGTCTGCGGATGCGCGGCGTGGCCGACCACCGCCTGCACGTCGAGCTGATCCTGAATCTTGCGGATCAGTTCGGGACTCCGGTCGACGACGGTGATGTCGGCATCTTCGGCGGCGAGATAGCGGGCGATATTGAACCCCACCTGCCCCGCGCCGCAAATCAGTACCCGCATGGTGCGATCCTCATGTCAGCGCGAATGATCGTCGGCGAAGATGCCAAGGGATTTGAGTTTCCGGTGCAGCGCCGAACGCTCCATGCCGACGAACCCGGCGGTCTTCGAGATGTTGCCGCCGAACCGCACGAGTTGGCTCGACAGATAGTCCCGCTCGAACAGTTCGCGCGCTTCCCGCAGCGGCAATCCCATGATTTCCGCCGAATAGGAGGAGTGCAGCGTCATCGGCGCGGTCGCGCCGATTTCGGGCGGGAGCATATCCGCCGAGATCGGCGTGCGCGCGTCGCCCGGCGCCATGATCGTGGCCCAGTCCATGGCGTTGCGCAACTGCCGCACGTTGCCCGGCCAATCGTATGCGCGCAGCGCCGCGAGCGCGTCCTCGCCGAGGCTACGCGGCGCGGCGCCCGCGGCGGCGGCGGCATGGCGGAGGAATTCGGCGGCGAGATCGGGAATGTCCTCGCGCCGTTCCCGCAGTGGCGGCATCGCCAGCGGTACCACCGCGAGCCGGTAATACAGGTCTTCGCGGAAGTGTCCCTCGGCGATCGCGCGGGTGAGATCGCGGTTGGTGGTCGAAATCACCCGAACGTCGACCTTGACCCGCCCGTGGCCTCCGAGCCGCTCGAAGCTCTGATCCTGCAGCACGCGCACGATCTTGCCTTGGGTTTCGAGCGGCATGTCGGCGACTTCGTCGAGCAGCAGCGTGCCGCCGTGCGCACGTTCGAACACGCCGGGATGGCCGGGGGCGTCCGGCCCCGCATAGCCCGGCTCCATGCCGAAAAGTTCGCGTTCCATCCGGTCCGGATGCATCGCCGCGCAGTTGACCACGACGAACGGGCCGTTGCAGCGCTTCGATTGCAGGTGAATCTGCCGCGCCACCACCTCCTTGCCCGCTCCCGCCGGGCCGGTGACGAGAACTCGCGAGCCGGTCGGCGCGACCCGCTCGACGATCTGACGCACCTGCTGCACCGCCGGCGACGTCCCGATCAGCTCCGCCGCCGAGCCCGCCAGCGCCTTGAGATTGCGGTTCTCGGTGCGCAGCGAATTGGCTTCCAGCGCGCGCTCCACCACCAGCAACAGGCGCTGCATCTTGAACGGCTTCTCGATGAAGTCGTAGGCCCCTTCCTTGAGGGCGGCAACGGCGGTTTCCACGGTGCCGTGGCCGGAAATCATCACCACTGGCATGTCCGGATCGCGCTTGCGGATCTCGCGCAAGATCCCGAGGCCGTCGAGGCGGCTGCCCTCCAACCAGATATCGAGAATCACGAGATGCGGGCGGCGCTCCTTCATCGCCGCGAGCGCGGAATCCGCATCGCTTGCTTCGCGCGTGGTGTAGCCCTCGTCCTCCAGAATGCCGGCGACCAGCATGCGGATGTCGGCTTCGTCATCGACGATCAGGATATCCATGGACACTCTTCTTCACACGCCTCTATGCCTTCGGCGCTTCCCGTTGTGGAAGCGCTTCGGCCGCGGCCGAAGCCGCGGGAAATTCCAAAATGATCCGCGCGCCCTGAGTGGGCTGCAACTCGTGCCCGGTGTCAAGACCGCTTGCGTTTTCGCCCGCCGCCGCGCGCGCGTCGGCGAGGGTAATGCGTCCGCCGTGATCCTCCATGATCTTCTTCACGATCGCGAGGCCGAGGCCGGTACCCTTGGCGCGGGTGGTGACGTAGGGATCGGTGAGACGCTCGCGCCCCTGCGTCGGCAATCCGATGCCGTTGTCGCGGATCTCGACGCGAACCCCCTCCCCCTCGCCGCGCACCGAAACCGCAACTTCACCGCCGGGTTCCGGCTTAGTTTTATGCCGCTCTTCAATAGATTCTATGGCGTTCTTGAGAATATTGGTCAGGCACTGGGCAATCAGCCCACGATCGCATTCGACGATCATCGGGCGTGGCGGCAGGGTCAGCGAAAACGCCACGTGAGGATACGCCGCCTTCTGCAGTTCGACCGCCTGCTGTACCAGAAGCGGCAGGTTCTCCCGTGCGAATTGTGGCGTCGGCATCCGCGCGAACGACGAGAACTCGTCGACGAGACGACGGATGTCGCCGACCTGCCGGACGATGGTGTCGGTGAGCGCGCGGAAGGTCTCGCCGCCCTCGGCAAGCTGCGGCAGGTACTTGTGCTGCAGTCGCTCGGCGGAGAGCTGGATCGGGGTGAGCGGGTTCTTGATCTCGTGAGCGATCCGGCGCGCCACGTCGGACCATGCGGCGGCGCGCTGCGCGGTCTGGAGTTCGGTCACGTCGTCGAAGGTCAGCACGTAGCCGATGACGTCGAGGCCCGCGAATTCGGTGCCGACGCGCACCAGAAGCACCCGCTCCGGTCCGTCGCGGCGGATGCTGACCGGCTTCTGGATCGCGCGGCCGGTCGCGTGGCGCATTTCGGTGAAGGCGGAATCGAGTTCCGGCGACAATTCACCGAGCATGTGGCCGACCGCCGCGCTCGCATCGAACCCGAGCAACTCCGCCGCCGACGGATTGACCGCGCGCACCCGGCCGACCGCGTCGAGCCCCAGGACACCGGCGGACACGCCGGTCAGCACCGCTTCGGTGAAGCGGCGTCTCTGGTCGAGCTGCTGATTGGCGTCGAGCAGGCTCTCGCGTTGTTCGGCGAGTTGGATCAGCATCCGGTTGAAGGCGCGCGACAGCACCGACATCTCGTCGGCATAGGCATACTCCGGCACCTTGGCGGACAGATTGCCCTCGCCCACCTTTTCGGCCGCGCTGATCAGTTCGGAGACCGGCTGTACGAGCTGGTTCGAGAGACTCAGGCCGAGCCACATCGCCGTCAGCAGCAGCAGCAGCGAAACCAGGATGTAGACCAGGGTGAAGGTCAGCTCGAAGTCCCAACGCTCGATTTCGAGCGCCTGATAGGCCTGGACCGCTTCCTGCGCCTGTTCGATGTGGCCGATCACCGTCGCGTCGACGAAACGGCCGATGTAGAGGAAGTTCTCGCCCGGCGCGAGCACGTCGAGGCGGATCAGCGCCCGCACCCGGTCGTCGCCGCCGCTGGTGAGCAGCGCCACCTCGCCGCGCCGCGCCTTCTCCAGCGCCCACATCGGCACGTCTTCGTACTGCAGCGAAAAGGTGAAGCCGGCGCGCGCCAACACGTCGCCGGTTTCGTTGAAGATCACCGCCTCGGAGAGCCCCCGCTGCAGCGATTGCTGGCGCATGAAGTTGTCCATGCGCGGCGTCGAGACATAGAGCGTGTCCCAGTTGCGCGTGACGTCGTGGGCCATGCTCAAGGCGTCGGTGGCGAGCGCCTGCTGATGCTCCTTGAGATAGGCCTCCGCCACCACCAGGGATTCGTGCACCGCGGTGCCGACGCGGTTGGAGAACCACCCCTGAAGGCCGTTGTGGAAGAAGATCGCCGAAAAGGTGCCGACCAGCACCGTCGGCACCACCGCAAGCACCGCGAACGAGAGCACCAGACGGCTCTGCAGCCGCGACCCGGCGCGGCCGGAACGGCGCTCGGCGTAGATCTGCACCAGCCGCCGCCCGACCACGATCGACAGTGCGAGCAGGAACGCGAGATCGAGATTGAGGTAGACGAACGCGAGGTCGGGCGACGGGCGGAACGGGCCGGTCTCGAACAGCGCCGCCATCGTCAGCAAGCCGGAGATCAGCGCCCCGACGGCGAGCAGTACCGCGAGCTTGCGCCCGAGGCGGACCCGACGAGCCCAGATCCCGAGGCGCATGCCCAGGCGGTGTTTGGATTTCGGCGGCGTCGCCATGCCGCAAGCCTCACTTCACGCCGCGAATCACGTGGATGTCGAGCTCGCGGATCTTCTTCCGCAAGGTGTTGCGGTTGAGGCCGAGGACGTGCGCGGCCTTGATCTGGTTGCCGCGGGTTGCGTCGAGGCAGAGCGAGATCAGCGGCCGCTCGACCTCGCGCAGGATGCGTTCATGCAGCCCCGGTGCGGGCAAGCCGTCGGCGTGGGCGAGAAAATAATCGCGCAGATGGCGTTCGACCATTCCCGAGAGCCCCTCGTTCTCGACCGGCGCGCCGGATGCCACCGGCGCCATCGACGACGACAGCTCCGCCTCGATCGCATCGACTTCGATCAGCTCCTGCGAATACAGAGCCGCGAGACGGCGGATCAGGTTCTCGAGCTCGCGGACGTTGCCGGGCCAGCGGTGCTGCTTGAGACGTTCGATCGCCTTGGCGTCGAGAGACTTGATCGGCAAACCTTCCTGAGCGGCGACGTTGAGGAAATGGTTGACCAGCTCGGGAATGTCCTCGACCCGCTCGCGCAGCGGCGGCAGGCGGATCGGCACGACGTTGAGGCGGTAATAGAGGTCCTCGCGGAACAACCCCTGGCGGATCTGCACGCTCAGGTCGCGGTGGGTAGCGGCAACGATGCGAACGTTGGCGCGGATCGGGGTGCGGCCGCCGACGGTGGTGTATTCCCCTTCCTGCAACACGCGCAGCAGACGGGTCTGCGCCTCGGGCGGCATGTCCCCGATTTCGTCGAGGAAGAGGGTGCCGCCCTCCGCCTGTTCGAAGCGCCCCGCCGAACGGGTGGTCGCCCCGGTGAAGGCGCCCTTTTCGTGGCCGAACAACTCGCTCTCGATCAACTCGCGCGGAATCGCCGCCATGTTGATGGCGACGAACGGGCCGTTGCGGCGCTTGCCGTATTCGTGCAGGGCGCGCGCCACCAGTTCCTTGCCGGTGCCGGACTCGCCGTTGATCATCACCGTGAGATCGGTGTTCATCAGCCGCGCGAGGGTGCGGTAGATCTCCTGCATCGCCGGGGAGCGGCCGATCAGCGGCAGGCGGTCGTAGTCCTCGTCTTCGGCGTGGCCCTTCTCCGGCCCCGTCTTCGGCATCGACAGAGCGCGCTGCACCACGCCCACCAGTTCCTTGATGTCGAACGGCTTGGGCAGGTATTCGAAGGCGCCGCGCTCGGTTGCCTTGACCGCCGTGAGCAGCGTGTTCTGCGCGCTCATCACGATGATCCGCATCTCGGGGCGCAGTTTCTTGATCCGCGGAATCAGGTCGAGGCCGTTCTCGTCGGGCATGATGACGTCGGTGATCACGAGGTCGCCGTCGCCGTCCTGCACCCAGCGCCACAAGGTCGCGGCGTTGCCGGTGGTGCGCACCTCGTAGCCCGCCCGCGCCAGCGCCTGAGAAAGCACGGTGCGGATGCTGCGGTCGTCGTCGGCGACGAGAATCGTGGATGGGGTCATGGTGGTTTCGTCTTTCGTTTCAATGCGTCAGGCGACGGGCAACATCACGCGGAAGATCGTCTTTTTCGGCTGGCAGTCGAATTCGATGATGCCGCCGTGATCGTCGACGATCTTCGCCACCAGCGACAGACCGAGGCCGGATCCGCTCGATTTGGTGGTGACGAAGGGATCGAAGAGGTTCTGACGGAGCTCCTTGGGAATTCCGGGGCCGTTGTCCTGCACCGTCACCACCAGCGGCACGTGCTGGCGGCTGTCCGCCCCGCCCGGCACAGCAAGGCGGATGCCGTGCTGGTAGTTGGTGCTGACGACGATCTCGGGGCCGTCGGTGGGGCACGCCTCGGCGGCGTTCTTGACGAGATTGAGGAACACCTGGATCAACTGATCGCGGTCGCCCAGCACCGGCGGCAGCGACGGATCGTACATTTCGACGATACGGATCCCCTTGGCGAAACCGTTCTCGGCGACGCGGCGGACGTGCTCCAGCACCTGATGGATGTTGACCGGCTGGCGCACCAACTGCGGCTTGTCGGAAAACGCCTCCATCCGGTCCACCAGGGCGACGATGCGATCGGCCTCGTCGCAGATCAGGCGGGTGAGCGTGCGATCGTCCTCGCTCGCGTTCTGCTCCAGGAGTTGCGCCGCACCGCGAATGCCCGAAAGCGGGTTCTTGACCTCGTGGGCGAGCAACCGCGCCATCGCCGTCACCGACCGGGCGACGTTGCGGTGAGAAAGCTGCTGGCCGATCTTCTTGGCGATCGAGTGCTCGTGCATCGACAGCACGACGCAGCGGGAATCGTCGAACACCGGCGCCACCTGCACCGTCATCGTGCGCGGCCCGGTGCGTGGCGTGTCGAGTTCGACGCCGTGTTCGGAATAGCGGCAATGGTCGGCGCGGCACTGGTCGAGAAGCGCGTAGGCGGGGCTGTCCTGCGGCACGAAGTCCCCGAGCGGCAGGCCGAGCATATGCGAGCCGCCGGTCTCGAACAGCGCCTCGGCGGCGGCGTTGACGTAGGTCACGCGATTGTCCGCGTCGACCGCCACCACCGCCTCCGGCAGCGCATAGAGAATGCCCGCCATGTCCTCGGCCGACACCGCCCCGGGCTTGTCCTTGCCCTTGCCGGGCTTGGCGGTTTGGAACTTGCTGAACATCGACATCAGGCAGCCAGACTCCTTGCGGCGCACGCGGCGCGACGGAACAGATCGGCGATCGCGGCGACGGTATCCTCGACGGTTTCGGTGGCGAACACACGTTCGCGCGCCGCGGCGGCGCCGGCGATCCCGCCGATCGCCCAGGCGAGGTGCTTGCGCGCCGCGCGCAGACCGGCCTCACGGCCGTATTCGCCGAGCATCAGTTCGAAGTGCTCGAGCAGGATCGCCTCGCGTTCGCGCAACCCCGGCTCCGGCGGCATCTCGCCGGTAGCCAGGCCGCGGGCAAGGTGCCCGACCAGCCACGGCCGTCCGCAGGCGGCGCGCCCGATCATCACCCCAGCGGCACCCGACTCGGCCAGCGCGCGGCGCGCGGTATCGAGATCGGCGACGTCGCCGTTCGCCACCACCGGAACCTTCACCGCCGCGACCACGGCGGCGATCGCCCGCCAGTCGGCAACGCCGGAATAGAGCTGTTCGCGAGTACGGCCATGCACCGTCACCGCGCCCGCCCCCGCCTCCGCCATCCGTGCCGCAAACGCCGGAGCGTTGATCGAGGCGGCATCCCACCCGAGGCGGATCTTCACCGAAACCGGAAGCGTCACCGCCGACCGCACCGACGAGACGATCCGCGCGGCATGCTCCGGATCGCGCATCAGGATCGCGCCGCCGCCGGATTTGGCGATCTTCTTCGCCGGGCATCCCATGTTGATGTCGATCGCCGCCGCGCCCGCATCCTCGGCGATCCGCGCGGCCTCGGCCATCATCCCGGGGTCGCCGCCGACGAGTTGCACGGTGAGCGGCGCCTCGGCGGAAAAATCGAGGCTGCGGCGGTTGCTCTTGCCGCCGAACGTCAGCAGACTCGAGGCGAACATTTCCGAGACGATGGCCGGCGCGCCGAAGCGCCGCGCCAACCACCGGAACGGCGCGTCGGTCACGCCCGACATCGGCGCGAGCACCGCGAGCGGAGCGGAGAAAGGTGAAAAAACAGTCAACGACGCTGCCCCAAAGACACCGGATTTCGGGCGTATTCCACCCAATGCCTGCCTGAATTTCAAGCAAATTCGGTGCTATCTGAACAAAAAATCGGCCGCGCCCACGAAGTAGTCATCCATTCCGGCGCCCCCCGCGCAGCCGCGCACGGACGCGCCGGGAATCCTGGCGCCACGGCGCAAAGCGCGATACCGTAGGCGCGGTTTGCGGCAATGGGTTACGGGGGAAGCCTGATGAAACGGTGCGTGGCATTGGTGGTCGCGGCGGGGCGTGGCCAGCGGTTCGGCGGCGACGTTCCCAAGCAGTATCGCATGCTCGGCGAATTGCCGATGCTGCGGCACACCCTCGGACGATTGTCCGCCCATCCCGACGTCACCGAAGTGCGGGCGGTGATCCACCCCAACGACGCCGCCTATTACGAAGCCGCCGCCAAGGGACTCGGCCTTGCGCCGCCGATCTTCGGTGGTCAGGAGCGGCAGGATTCGGTCCGCCTCGGGCTCGAAGCGCTGGCCGCCGACCCGCCCGACCTGGTGCTGATTCATGACGGCGCACGGCCGTTCGTCGGAGCGGGACTGGTCGACCGGGTGCTCGACGCCCTCGAACATGCCGACGCCGCGGTGCCCGCCCTCCCCCTCTGCGATACCCTCAAGCGCACCGGCGGCGACGGCGTCAGCGAAACCGTCGACCGCACGTCGGTATGGCGGGCGCAGACGCCGCAAGGCTTCCGCTTCGCGTCGATCCTGCAGGCGCACCGGGAAATGCAGGGCCGCGCCCTTACCGACGACTCGAGCGTCGCCGAAGCCTGCGGCATCGCCGTCGCCACCGTCGACGGCGACGAGCGCAACCTCAAGATCACCACCCAGGCCGACTTCGACCACGCCGCGCGCCTTCTCTCGGGGCCGATCGACACCCGCATCGGCCAGGGCGTCGACGTTCACCGGCTCGGCGAAGGCAATTCGGTGACCCTGTGCGGCGTGCTGGTGCCCCACGACCAGGGGCTGGTCGGCCACTCGGACGCCGACGTCGCGCTCCATGCCCTTACCGACGCGCTGCTCGGCACCATCGGCGCGGGCGACATCGGCCGCCATTTCCCGCCGTCGGACGACAAGTGGCGCGGCGCCGCCTCCGTGCTGTTCGTCAAACGCGCGCTCGCCCTGGTCAAGGCCCGCGGCGCGCGGGTCGTCAACGCCGACATCACGATCCTCGGCGAAGCGCCGAGGATCGGCCCGCACCGGCGGATGATGACCACCCGCGTCGCCTCGATCCTCGGCATCGACAACGGCCGCGTCGGCATCAAGGCGACCACGGCCGAGGAACTCGGGTTCATCGGTCGGCGCGAGGGGCTGGCGGCGTTCGCGGTGGTGACCGTGCAGTGCCCGGCCTCGGTGCCGTAACTACGCCGGGCGCGTCTGCTCTCCGAGCCAGTCGAGATAGGGGGCGCTGCCCGCCGTCAGCGGCAGCGCGACCACGCACGGGCATTCGTAGGAATGTGCGGCGACGATCGCATCCTTCAGCGCGTCGAACAGGTCTCGGCGGGTCTTGAGCACGAGCGCGCATTCGGAGTCGTTCTGAATCCCGCCGTCCCACCAATAGAACGAACGGATTTCGCCGAGGACGTTGGCGCACGCGGCGAGCCGCGATTCGACCGCGAGACGCGCCAAAGCCTCCGCTTCGGCGCGGTCTCGGGCGGTGACGTAGACCATGCAGAACGGCGTTTCGGTCATTTTTCTCCTCCGGGATGACAAGCGCCCGCCCCCACGCTTACCATGATCGCCGCCACCCCACCAACCGCGCCGAGGACACCCCGCGGATGACCACCGAAGCCGACGCTCCCGCCCTGGCCGCCCCGACCCCGGCACAGATCAAGTGGCTGCACCGCGGCCTGTCGCAGGCGGGCGGCAAGCTGCCGTTGTTCGACGAAACCGGGCGACGGGTGAGCGGCCGGATGGTGCGGACCTGCATCGCGCGCGGTTGGGCGGAACCGTGGTTCGCCAATCCCTTGATGCCGAATTGGCTGGTGTGCCGCCTTACCGAGGACGGCCGCAGGCTGCTTGCCGACAACCTTGCGGAAAGTCAACTGCGGTCGTAGTCGCAGGACCCGCCCACGTAACGAACCCCGTGGGTTTCCTTGGCGGAAAGCCGACCATACCGGAGCCCGGCCATGGACGACGTGTTTTCCACCTACGCATCGGCCGCGCCGACGCTGATCGCCCGCTTCGAGGCGATCTCCTCGCAGCGGATGTTCGCCCCGGTGCTCGATCTCCTGCCGGCGCCGCCGACGCGGATCGCCGACATCGGCGCGGGAACCGGCCGTGACGCGGCATGGTTCGCCGATCGGGGGCACACGGTCCTGGCGGTCGAACCGGTGGCGGAACTGCGCGAGGCTGGCCGCGCGTTGCACCCCTCGTCAAGCCTCGTCTGGCTGGACGATCGCCTGCCGAAGCTGGCGATGGTGGTGCGAACCCGCAAACGGTTCGATCTCGTCACGCTCTGCGCCGTCTGGCATCATCTCGACCCCGGCGCACGGCGCACCGCACTCTCCGCGCTTGCGGATATCGTCGCCGTCGGCGGAATGCTGATCGTTTCGCTGCGCCACGGTCCGGAAATTCTTGGACGCCCGGTGTTCCCGGTCCCTCCGGACGAAACCGTCGCGGCGGCGGAAGCGGCCGGGTTCGCGTTGGTGCGCCGGATTGCGGCGGACTCGATCCAGGACGAAAATCGTGCCGCAGGCGTCCGCTGGACGTGGCTGGCCCTGCGAAAACGCTGACGACGGCTGCTTTGGGGAAAAGTGGTCGGAGCGGCGGGATTCGAACCCACGACCCCCAGCACCCCATGCTGGTGCGCTACCAAACTGCGCCACGCTCCGACACTTGGAAACCCTCAGGAATTTCCCGGGGTTGGATCAAGGACGCGCACTATAGACCGCCCTTCGGCGCCGCGCAAGCGACGTTTCGGGGATCCCGTCATTCTTGCGAAGAAACTTCGCTATCCCGCCCAAGCACTTGATCGATATCGCATTTCAACCGCGTCAACGCGGCGATCGCGGCCTTGATCTCGGTACGCTGACGCGCCGAAAGGCCGGTTCTCGGCGCGAGCGGCAACTCCATCGGCAGATCGGGCTCCGGCCTCGGCGAGGCCGAGGGAGGCGGCTCGGACGCAGGGGCGGCGACCAAGGCCTCCACACCCTTTTCGGCCAGGAGCTTGCGCACACCCTTGATGGTAAAGCCGTCGTCGTAGAGCCGGGCGCGGATCGCGCGCAACAGCGCCACGTCCTCCGGACGGTAATACCGCCGCCCGCCGCCGCGCTTCAGCGGTTGAATCGCGGGAAAGCGCGTCTCCCAGAAGCGCAGAACGTGCTGCGGCACGTCGAGCTCCTGCGCGACCTCGCTGATGGTGCGGAACGCCGCCTCGGATTTCTGCATGCGCCGCGTGCCCTCGCCTTCGGGGCCGGTGGTCATCGTCATTCTCCGAACGCCCGAAGGTTACGCGCCTTCGTTGATGCGCGCCTTCAGCAATTGCGAGGGACGGAACACCAGCACCTTGCGCGGCAGGATCGGCACCTCCTCGCCGGTTTTGGGATTACGGCCGATACGCTCGCCCTTGCTGCGCACCGAAAAACTGCCGAACGAGGAAATCTTGACGACGTCGCCGGCGGACAGCGCCGTGGAGATCTCGTCCAGCACCATCTCCAGGAGATCCGCGGATTCGTTCCGCGAAAGCCCGACCTCCTGGTAGACCGCTTCGCTCAGGTGCGCGCGGGTAACCGTTTGCTCACTCATCGGAAGCCTCCACTGTCAGCCATCGGGAAACCATATCAACCGCAAAATTCTGTCGCAATATCAAAATGGTGGCTGCCGAGACGATTTCCAAAGGGCGAATGCAAAAAAACCGGCCCGCATCGGGGCCGGTTCCGTGCCGCGGCAAACGACGGCGAAGCGACTTGAATCGCTGGAGAATTACATCCGCACCAGGGCCGAACCCCAGGCGAAACCACCGCCCATCGCCTCGATCAGAATGAGGTGGCCGGGCTTGATCCGGCCGTCGCGCACCGCGGCATGCAGCGCGAGCGGGATCGACGCCGCCGAGGTGTTGGCGTGCTTGTCGAGGGTGACGACGACGCGCTCGTCCGAAATGCCCACCTTCTTCGCGGTAGAAGCGAGGATGCGGCGGTTGGCCTGGTGCGGCACGATCCAGTCGAGATCGGCGCCGGTGAGACCGTTGGCGGTCAGCGCCTCTTCGACCACCGCGGCAAGCTTGGTGACGGCGTGGCGGAAGACCTCCTTGCCCTCCATGTGGACATGGCCGACGGTCTGGGTGCTCGAAGGCCCGCCGTCGACGTACAGGAGCTTGCGATAGCGGCCGTCCGCATGCAGGTGGGTGGAGAGCACGCCGGTATCGGCGGAGGTCCCCTCCCCCTCGACGGCGGTCAGCACCACCGCGCCCGCGCCGTCTCCGAACAGCACGCAGGTGTCGCGGTCGGTCCAGTCGAGGATGCGCGAAAACGTCTCCGCGCCGATCACCAGCGCGGTCTTGACGTCGCCCGAGCGGATGAACTTGTCGGCGGTGGCGAGCGCATAGAGGAAGCCCGAGCACACCGCCTGAACGTCGAACGCGAAGCCGTGGTCGATGCCGAGATTCGCCTGCACCTTGACCGCGGTGGCGGGAAAGGTGTCGTCCGGCGTGGTGGTGCCGAGAACGATCAGATCGACGTCCGCCGCGGTGATCCCCGCATCCGCCATCGCCTCCAGCGCCGCCGCGGTGGCAAGGTCGGAGGTCAGCTGGCCGTCGGCGGCGATGTGCCGCTGGCGGATGCCCGACCGCTCGACGATCCACTCGTCGGAGGTGTCGACGATCTTCGCCAAATCGTCGTTGGTGACGATGCGCTCGGGCAACGAAGCCCCCACGCCCGCCAGTCGCGAACGGATAATCCTCATATGGCGTGTACCTCGGCGGTAACGGATTGGGAATTCAGCTTCTTGAGCTCGGTGTTGATGCGCTCGTTGAAGCCGTGCCGAACCATGTCCACGGCCACCCCGATCGCGTTGGCAAAGCCCAACCCGTCGGTGCCGCCGTGGGATTTGACGACGATTCCGTTAAGGCCGAGGAACATTGCGCCGTTGTAGCGGCGGGGATCGGTGCGATGCCGCACCCGGTTCATCGCCGGGCGGGCGAGCAGGTAGCCGATCTGCGCCAGCAACGAGCTCCTGAACGCCTCCTTGAGGAAGCGGCTCATCACCTTGGCGGTGCCTTCCATGGTCTTGAGGGCGACGTTGCCGGTGAACCCGTCGGTCACCACCACGTCCACGGTGCCGACGCCGATGTCGTCGCCTTCGACGAAACCGGCGAAGTTCACCACCCCCGTGGTCTCGCGCAGGATCGCGGCGGCCTCCTTGACCTCGTTGCGCCCCTTCTGCTCCTCCTCGCCGATATTGAGGAGGCCGACGGTTGGCGAATCGAGGTCGAGCAGGCTACGGGCGAACAGCGTGCCCATCAGCGCGAACTCGACGAGATTGTTGGCGTTACACTCGGTGTTGGCGCCGAGGTCGAGCACCACGCTCTCGCCGCGCTGAGTCGGCATCAACGCTGCGATCGCCGGCCGGTCGATACCGGGCAGCGTGCGCAGCGCCAGCTTCGCCATCGCCATCAACGCGCCGGTGTTGCCCGCCGAAACCACACCGTCCGCCTGCCGCTCCTTGACCGCGCGGATCGCCAGCGCCATCGACGAGTTGCGGCCGTTGCGCAGGGCGACGGACGGCTTGTCGTTGTTGGTGACGACGTCCGGCGCGTGGCACAACGTGACGATGTCGCGCAACGGCTTGTAGCGCTTCTCGAGCAGCGAGCCGAGAACCGCTTCATCGCCGTAGAGCAGGTAGCGGACGTCCGGATGGCGCCTGCGGGCGAGGGAAATGCCGTCCAGAACGATGTCCGGCGCGTCATCGCCCCCCATACCGTCCAGCGCGAGCGTGATGGACTTGGCCACCGGCCGGGCTCCCTTCGACACCGAGATCACGCGAGGTCGCTTAGGCGACCTGCGTCACGACCTCGCGGCCGTCGTACTGGCCGCACGACGCGCAGACGTGATGCGGGCGCTTCAGTTCGCCGCAGTTCGGGCACTCGACGTAGCTCGACGCCTTCAACGCGTGATGCGACCGACGCATGTTGCGCTTCGACTTCGAGGTCTTTTTCTTTGGAACAGCCATGGGCTCTCTCTCTTTTCGTTCTTGAAGGGTTCCCAAGAAGGCCGGTTAATTAGACGAAATCCGGCCTCCAGGCAAGCGTTATACGCAAACGCCCGCCATCACGTTTCGTTACCGTCGGTATCGGAGCCCTGCCCGCCCCGCAAAACCTGAAGCGCGGCGAAGGGATTCCGCTTCGGCTCACCGGAAGGTTCGTCCGCCGGCGGGGCGAACGCCGCGTCCGGGCGGCGGGGATAGGGATCGAGCGCCAGCGCCAGACTTTCGGAAAGCGCGGCGCCGACGTCGAACGCGCCGCGCACGATCGGGTCCGGGATCGGCTCGTCGTCGTCGAGATCGGCATCGGTGAAGACCATCTCGTCCGCGCCGACGTCGATCAGCGATTCGTCGAGGAACAGCAGTTCGACCGGCTCGTCGACGGTTTCGGGCACCGGATCGAGGGTCACCACGCACGCCTGCATCACCTGCGCCGTCAACCGCCCGCGCGCGACCACCCGTTTGCCGCCCTCGGAAACCGTGAGCGTCAGCTCGGCGGCGACGGATTCGCAGCCGAGGATGCCGAGACGCGCGGCGAGAGCGCGGCATTCTTCCGGCGTGGCGCTCAGCGTGACCGCGAGCCCCTCCTGCGGAAGCTTGCGCACCTGGAAGACCCGGGAGAATTCTTCCTTGATCGTCATCGCGTTGGTGCAACCTCTTGAACTTCGATATCGGGAAACGCGAACGCCCCGGAAACGATTTCGGCATCGCTTCGGCGCGCCAATGCGCGTTCCGCGCACACCATATACTCCGCCAGCGCCGCGACCGCCACAGGCTTCTCGGCCGCACCGCGGAAGACGTTGCGCGACACCGCCTCGGCGAGCGCGGCGGAATCGCCCAGCGCCGCGTCGTAGGCGGCGACGCGGCCGAGAAACGCCTTCGCCATCTTCTTCACTTCCTTGCCGATGCGGATGTCGGAAACCCCGATCTCGCGCAACGCCCCGTCGAGATCGAGAAACATCACGTCGAAGATCGCCTGACCGAGCGCCGCGGCCTCGTCGCCGCCGACCGCCTTGAGCCGCCGGAGCGCCAGAAACGCATGGAGGCACAGCACGTCGAAACGACCGTCGAGGGTATCCGGCACGCCGTGATCGCGGTAGAATCCGGGACGGCGCGAAGCCGCGAGGATCGTCGCATAGGCGGCTTCCGCGCGACCGGGCGCAACGCGCGGAGACTTGCGGAACAACACCAAACCCTCCTCCCTGGAAGCAGCGGCGCGAAGCGGCTTCCGTCGCCGCGTCACCTGTTCTATATAGGGCGTACCGACGCCGCTGGAGACGAGGTACCATGAACAGGACCATCACGAAATCCCGAATTTCGGCGATTGCCGGGAGTCTCGTCCTCGGCGCGACGCTCGCCGCCTGCGGACCGCAGGTCAGCAACATCGGCAACAAGCCGCTCGCCACCGAGCTCGCGCGCATCCAACCCGGCGAACAGACCCGCTCCCAGGTGCAGGAGATTCTCGGTTCGCCGTCGTCGCGCTCGCTGTACGGCGAAGAGGTGTGGTTCTACATCGGCGGCACCCGCGAGGTGGTGGCGTTCTTCGCCCCTGAGGAGACCGACCGCAACGTCGTCGCGATCGCGTTCGACGAACAGGGCGTGGTCAAGGAGGTGCGCAAGCTCGGCCTCGAAGACGGCGAGGACGTGGCGATGTCGGAAAAGAAGACGCCGACCGCCGGCCACAACATGACGGTGGTCGAACAGATGGTCGGCAACATCGGCCGCTTCAACGCCGGTCCCGACAAGAAGGGCGGCGGCATGCAGTGACGGGCCCCCGCCCTCGCCGCATCCGCGGCCGCAACGAAAAACGCCCCCGGATCGCTCCGGGGGCGTTTTCGCATGCATCGCTGCGAGATCAGGCGATCATCGCCAGCAGCAGCAGCGCGACGATGTTGATGATCTTGATCATCGGGTTGATGGCCGGACCGGCGGTGTCCTTGTAGGGATCGCCGACGGTGTCGCCGGTGACCGCCGCCTTGTGGGCGTCGGATCCCTTGCCGCCGAAGTGGCCGTCCTCGATGTACTTCTTCGCGTTGTCCCACGCGCCGCCGCCCGAGGTCATCGAGAGGGCGACGAACAGTCCGGTGACGATAGTGCCGAGCAGCATCGCACCGAGCGCGGTGAGCGCCGAAGCCATCCCCGCCACGCCCCACATCACGAAGAACAACAGAATCGGCGCGGCGATCGGCAGCAACGACGGAATCAGCATTTCCTTGATCGCGGCCTTGGTCAGCATGTCGACGGCGCGGCTGTAATCGGGCTTCGCCGTGCCTTCCATGATGCCGGGGATTTCCTTGAACTGGCGGCGGACTTCCTTCACCACCGAACCGGCGGCGCGGCCGACCGCCATCATCCCCATCGAACCGAACAGATACGGCAGCATGCCGCCGAGGAACAGGCCGACCACCACGAACGGATCCTGAAGCTCGAAGCGGACCGCAATGTCGGGGAAGTAGTGCTCGAGATCGGCGACGTAGGCCGAGAACAGCACCAGAGCGGCAAGACCGGCGGAGCCGATCGCGTAGCCCTTGGTCACCGCCTTGGTGGTATTGCCGACCGCGTCGAGCGCGTCGGTGGTGACGCGCACGTCGTCCGGCAGTTCCGCCATTTCGGCGATGCCGCCGGCGTTGTCGGTGACCGGACCGTAGGCGTCGAGCGCGACGACGATGCCGGTCAGCGCGAGCATGGTGGTCGCGGCGACGGCGATGCCGAAGATGCCCGCGACGAGATAGGTCGAGACGATGCCCGCGGCGATCACCACCACCGGCAGCGCAGGCGCTTCCATCGACACCGCGAGGCCCTGGATGACGTTGGTGCCGTGGCCGGTTTCCGAAGCCTTGGCGACCGAGGTCACCGGACGGTGACCGGTGCCGGTGTAGTATTCGGAGATCCACACGATCAGGCCGGTGACGATCAGGCCGATGAAGGCGCAGACGATCAGCCCGCCTGAAGTGAGCGCCTCGCCGCTCTTGAGCACGAGCTGGGTGGAAAAGCCGCCGAACAGCGCAACGATCGCCAGCACCACCAACACCGCCGAGATGCCGGCAGAGGCGAAAAAGCCCTTGTAGAGGGCGTTCATGATGTTGTTGGAGGACCCGAGCTTGACGAAGAAGGTGCCCGCCACCGACGCGGCGACGCAGACGCCGCAGATCAGGAGCGGCAGCGCCATCATCTTGGTCTGGAATTCGGGGGCGAAGAAGATCGACGCCAGCAGCATGGTGGCGACCACCGTGACCGCATAGGTCTCGAACAGGTCGGCGGCCATGCCCGCGCAGTCGCCGACGTTGTCGCCGACGTTGTCGGCGATCACCGCCGGGTTGCGCGGATCGTCTTCGGGGATGCCCGCCTCGACCTTGCCGACGAGATCGGCGCCGACGTCCGCGCCCTTGGTGAAGATGCCGCCGCCGAGACGCGCGAAGATCGAGATCAGCGAGGCGCCGAACGACAGAGCCACCAGCGCTTCCATGATCTTGCGCAGGTCCTCGGCCGAGGAGGCGTCGAACACGCCGCGCAGGATGAGGTAGTACACGGTGACGCCGAGGAGCCCGAGGCCGACCACCAGGAGGCCGGTCACCGCGCCCGACTTGAACGCGACGTCGAGCGCCGGCACCAGGCCGCCGGTGCGCGCCGCATCGGCGGTGCGGACGTTGGCGCGGACCGAAACGTTCATGCCGACGTACCCGGCGACGCCCGAAAGCACTGCGCCGATGAAGAAGCCCACCGCGACGTGGAAGCCGAGGATGATCCCCAGCAGCACGCCGACGACGGCGCCCACGGCGGCGATGGTGGTGTACTGGCGATTGAGGTAGGCGGACGCGCCTTCCTGAATCGCCGCAGCGATGTCCTGCATCCGCTCGTTTCCAGCCTCGGCGTCGAGGATGGACCGGATCGCCCACGCGCCATAGGCGAGCGCGCCGATCCCGCACAGGATGACGAAGATATACAGTGCGGCCATGAAGTCGTTCTCCCGAAACGGACAAAAAGGGCGCAGCCGGGAGCGGCGCTTGCTCGCGCCTCGGCGGCATCCCTATCGCGGCGGCGGCGCCGACCCGGCGCCCCCTTGGAAAAGTCGCAAGATATTGCCCGAAATTCCTGCCGACAGGAACCGGAAAACCGCGGCAAACGGGCAGAAAGTCCGGGCTTTTCGGTTTTACATTTCGATGTACGACTGGATCAGCACGTCCTCGACGCCGTCGCCGAGGGTGCGGCGCGCGAGTTCCCGCAGCGTCACCTTGAGGCGGGCGAGATCCATCTTCGGCGTCGCGGCGAAATACTCGGGGAAGAAGCTGTAGGCGAAGGAAATCACCGCGTTGCGCAGCCGCGGCAGATCCGCGACGACCTTTTCGTGCGCCTCTGGCGTGGTCACGAGGGTGATGCTGAACTGGATCTGTCGCTGCGGCTTGCCGTCGAGCATCACCGGCACGGCGACGGTATCGAGCGGAATCGTCGCGGGTTTGACCGGTTGCGGTGGCGGCGTAGGTGCGGCCGCAACCTCGGACGGCGCGGGTTCCGGCAGGCCGAGCATTCCCGGCATGAACAGGTAAAGCCCGGCCAGGCTGCCACCCGCGAGCAGAAGGACGATCGCGGCGATGACGACTAGGCGCTTCATGATGCCGGGCGCCCGTTGGCTTCGCCGCCGTGGCGGTGGCCGCCCGGCGCGGCGACGAGCTGCCGCCGCCCGGTTTCGTAACGATAGACTCGCCCTTCCCCGGTTTCGGCGCGGCCGATCGCGGTCGCCGACACGCCGACGGCGGTCAGACTCCGGGCGATCGCCGCGAAGTCGTCGACGGCGCAGGCGAACGCGAGTTCGTAGTCGTCGCCGCCGGTGAGAGCGCGCTCGCGCGCGGCCGGAAGCAGCGCGATCCAGCGGCTTGCCGCCTCGGACAACGGAACCCGGCGGGAATCGATGAGGATATCGACGTGGGACGCCTCCGCAAGGTGGCGAAGATCGCCGAGCAGTCCGTCGGAAACGTCCATCGCCGCATGGGCCCGGCCGAGGAGCACCGCGCCCGCGGCGATCCGCGGCGTCGGATGGCGGTAACGGTCGAGGAGAAACGCGCGATCCGCGCCGTTCAGAGCCTCTGGCGCCGCATCGCGCTGCATGTCGAGGCCGAGGGCGGCATCGCCGATACTGCCGGTCACAGCGATCACGTCGCCGTCGCGCACGCCCGAGCGGCGCAGGGCCGCCCCGGACGGCACCTCGCCGATGGCAGTGACCGACAGGGTCAGCGGCCCGGGTGTCGCGACCACGTCTCCTCCCGCCAGGGCGACCCCGAATTCCTGCAGATCCTCGCCCAACCCGTCGGCGAAGGCATTCAGCCAGTGTTTGTCGAGATCGGCGGGGAACGCGCACGTGAGGAACACGCAGCGCGGCTTCGCGCCCATCGCCGCGAGATCGGAAAGGTTGACCCGCATCGCCTTTTTCGCGATCGCGCCGGGCGGATCGTCGGGGAAGAAGTGAACTCCCGCGACCAGCGCATCGGCGGTGACGACGAATTCCGTTCCCGAAGCGGGCGCCAGCACCGCCGCGTCGTCGGTCAGCGCGAAGGCGCCCGGCTCGGCAACCGAGAGCGGACGGAAGCACGCCGCGATCAATCCGAATTCGTCCCACGGCATGGTCGTTTCCTCCCCCGCTGCGGACACCCGGGCTCAGCCCTCGCCGAGTTCGTCGCCGCGCACCGCCTTGGCGACGCGATCGAGCACCGCGTTGACGAGCTTCGGTTCCGGTCCGCCGAAGAAGGCGTGGGCGATATCGACGTATTCCGAGATCACCACCTTCGGCGGCACGTCGAGACGGCGGGTCATCTCGAACACGCCGACGCGCAGGATCGAGGTGAGGATCGCCTCCAGACGGGCGGTGGTGCGGTCGCCGTCGAGCGCGGCGTTGATGGTCTCGTCGATCGCCGCCTTGGCGTCGACGGTACCGCGCACGAGCTGGGTGAACACCGTCGGGTCCGGCGGCACCAGCGGCGTCACCAGTTCCTTGTCGCCGTCCTCCTGAAGCGCGCTGCCGCCCAGGCGTTCGTTGAGAAAGTCCGACAGAACGTCGGTCAGGGGGCGATCCGTAAACTCGGTCAGGTAGAGGGCCTGCACCGCGCAGAGCCGCGCCGCACTGAGGCGCGAACGCCGGGAGAACACCTCTTTTTTCGGGTCGCTCATCGAGATCCTTCTGGTTTCACACACGAATGGAGCCTCGCTCAGAGGCCGAGTTCCTTCTTCACCGCGATCATCCGGAGCGCCGCCTCGGCGGCGCGGCCGCCGTGGTTGCCTTCGGAAACGCGGGCGCGGGCGAGCGCCAGCCCGGCATCCGGACAGGTCAGGATGCCGTTGCCGATCGCGAGGGAATATTGCAGGGCAAGTTGCTGCACGCCGGACATCGCCTGGGTGCAGACGTGCTCGTAACGGTCGGTCTCGCCTTTGATCGCGCAGCCGAGCGCGATGTATCCGGCGAACCGCTGGTCGGTGGCGCGCACTTCCATCGAGCGCACCGCGAACCGGATCACCGCGGGAATTTCGAGGATGCCGGGGACGATGATGCGCTTGTACCCCGCGCCGTGGCGGGTGAGCGTTTCGACCGCGCCGCGCACCAATTCGTCGGCGATGTCGTCGTAGAAGCGTGCCTCGACGATCAGCAGGCGCGGACCTTCAGTCATTGCGGCATCCTCCGGGTTCAGCGCCGCGCGCGGGCGGGACGGCACGCTCCGCGACGATGTGCAGATCGTATCCGTCCAAACCAATAATCGTCTTGTGCGTATTGGACAACAGAATCATATCGCGGATGCCGAGATCGCGGAGGATCTGCGCGCCGATGCCGTAATCCCGCAGTTCGCTCTCCGCCCGCCCGTCGGTGCGTGCCGCCGCCGCCGCGCTCCACGAGGTCGGCGACGGATCGCGGATCAGGACCACCACGCCCCGTCCGAAGTCGGCGATCTCGCGCATCGACCGCGCCAGCACGCCTTGATGCCCGCGCAGGGTATCGCCGAGAATGTCCTCGAAGACGTTGAGGGCGTGCATCCGCACCAGCGGCGGCTCGGCTCCCGGCACCTCGCCCTTGACCAACGCGACGTGTTCGCCTCCGGACACGGAATCGACGTAGACCCGCACCCTCCAGTCTCCGCCCCACGCAGAGTCGAACCTGGTTTCGGTGCGGAACGAGACGAACCGCTCGTTGCGCCGCCGGAAGGCGATCAGATCGCGGATCTGGCCGATCTTGAGGCCGTGGCGGGCGGCGTAGGAAATCAGGTCGGGCAGCCGCGCCATGCTGCCGTCGTCGTTCATGATCTCGCAGATCACCGCCGACGGGTGCAGCCCCGCGAGCCGTGCGATATCGACGCTCGCCTCGGTGTGGCCGGCGCGCACGAGCACGCCGCCGTCGCGCGCCATCAACGGAAAGATATGGCCTGGCGTGACGATCCCTTCCGCACCGAGCACCGGGTCGATCGCCGCGGCGATGGTGCGCGCCCGGTCCGCCGCCGAGATGCCGGTGGTGACGCCTTCGGCCGCCTCGATCGAAACGGTGAAGGCGGTGGCGTGGCGCGAGCGGTTGCGCTGCGCCATCAGCGGCAGACCGAGAGCTTCCACCCGCGCACGATCGAGCGCCAGGCAGATCAGGCCGCGGCCGTGCTTGGCCATGAAGTTGATCGCCCCGGCGTCGCATGCCGCCGCCGGAACGATCAGATCGCCCTCGTTTTCGCGATCCTCGTCGTCGACGAGAACGAACATCCGTCCGGCGCGCGCCTCGGCAATGATCTCCTCGATCGGTGCGAGCGGGCTTGCCGCGGCCATCCCGCTAGTCCCGTTCGAGCAGGCGCGACACATAGCGCGCCAGCATGTCGATCTCGACGTTCACCCGGGTGCCGACGACGTAATCGCCGAACAGCGTCACCTCTTGCGTGTGCGGAATGATATTGACACCGAAGGTGTCGCCCTCGACCTCGTTGACGGTGAGCGACACGCCGTCGATCGCCACCGAGCCCTTGGTCGCCATGAAGGACTTGAGCGACGCGGGCACGCGGAAGACGAAACGCTTGCTCTCGCCCTCGTCGCGGATCGATACCACCTCGCCGACGCCATCCACGTGGCCGGAAACGATGTGCCCGCCGAGTTCGTCGCCGACCTTGAGCGCGCGTTCGAGGTTGACGCGGGAGCCGACGGTCCAGTCGCCGAGGGTGGTTTTGGAGAGGGTTTCCCCGGACGCCTGCACCGCGTACCAGTCCGGACCGGTTTCGATCACCGTCAGGCAGACGCCCGAATTGGCGATCGACGCGCCGATCTCCACGGTGTTCATGTCGTAGGCGGTGGTGACCTCGAAGCGCGTGTCGCCGGCATGCGCGATCGCGCGCACGCGCCCGACATCGGTGACTATTCCGGTAAACATCGTCCCACTCCGTCCTGGAAATTCCACGATTCTCGTTGGTAGACCTCGAGCACGTCGCTGTCCAGCGGCAACCGCCGCAGGGGCCGGAAACGCGGCGCGGCGGCCAGTTCGGCAAGCCCGAAGCCGGCGATCGCGGCGAGGCCGTCGCCGCCGATCGCGAACGGCGCCCGGAACCACGCGATCTCGTCCACCAGATCGGCGCCGAGGAAGGCGGCGTTGAGGGCGCTCCCCGCCTCCACCAGCAGCCGCGTCAATCCCTCGTCGCCGAGCCGCGCCAGCACCGCCGCCGGATCCGGGCGGCCGTCCGCACCCGCGGGCACCGGCAACACCCGCACGCCGCAGGCGCCCAGTTCGGCATCGCGCGAGGCATCGGCGCGCGCCGTCAGCAGCCAGACCGGCGAGAGGTGCGAGGTCTCCCAGATTTTCGCGTCCGACGGCACCGGAGCCCCGCCTTCGAGGACGATCCGGACCGGCTGGCGGCTTTCGTAGCCGGGCAAACGCGCGGTCAGGAGCGGATCGTCTGCGACGAGCGTGCCCGCCCCGGTCAGCACCGCGTCCGCCTCGCCGCGCAGGCGATGGCCCTCGGCGCGGGCGCGCGGCCCGGTAATCCACCGGCTTTCTCCGCTCGCGGCGGCGATACGCCCGTCGAGGGTCGAGGCGACCTTCAGGGTCACCCACGGACGGCCGCGCAGGACCCGGCTGAGAAATCCGGCGTTGAGACCGCGCGCCTCCGCCGCCAGCACGCCGTCGGCCACCTCCACACCCGCCGCGCGCAGTCGCGCGAGACCGCGACCGGAGACCCGCGGATCCGGATCGCCGCATGCCGCGACCACCCGCGCCACCCCGGCGGCGATCAGCGCGTCGGCGCAGGGCGGCGTTTTGCCGTGATGGCTGCAGGGTTCGAGGGAAACGTACGCGGTCGCCCCGCGCGCTTGTTCGCCCGCGGCATCGAGCGCGACGCGCTCGGCATGCGGGCGCCCGGAGGGCTGAGTCCAGCCCGCGCCGACCACCCGCCCCTCGCGGACGAGAACGCAGCCGACCGCCGGGTTCGGCCACACCCGGCCGAGCCCGCGACGCGCCAGCGACAACGCCTGGCGCATGAAGCGCACGTCAGGCGCCGAAGGGATGTTCCTGCTCACCGATTTTCCCAACAAGCTCCTCGAAGTCTCTGACTTCCCGGAAATTCTTGTAGACGGACGCAAACCGGATGTACGCCACCGGATCGAGGGTGAGGAGGGCCTCCATCACCATTTCGCCGATCGCCTCGGAGGACACCTCGGTCTCGCCCGAGGATTCCAGCCGACGCTGGATGCCGGTGACGAGGCGCTCGATCCGCTCCGGGTCGACGGCGCGCTTACGCACCGCCACCTGGATCGACCGTGCGAGCTTATCGCGGTCGAAGGGCGTGCGGCGGCCATCCTTCTTGACCACCGCAAGCTCGCGAATCTGTACCCGTTCGAAGGTGGTGAAGCGCGACCCGCAGTTGGGACACGAGCGGCGGCGACGGATCGCCGCGTTGTCCTCGGTCGGACGCGAGTCCTTGACCTGGGTATCCTCGTTTCCGCAGAACGGACAGCGCATTCATCCCCCCTTCTTCGGTTTTTTTGTGCCGATCAGCCGGTGTACGACAGACCGGGGTAGATCGGAAACGCCTTGACCAGAGCCTCGACTTCACCCCGCACCCGCGCCTCGACCATCGCGTCGCCCTCGGGGTTCTGGTGCATCACTTCGAGAACGTCGCAGATCAGATGGCCGACCTTCTCGAATTCCGGCACGCCGAAGCCGCGCGAAGTCGCCGCCGGGGTGCCGAGACGGATGCCCGAAGTGACGGTCGGCTTCTCCGGATCGAAAGGAATGCCGTTCTTGTTGCAGGTGATTCCGGCGCGCTCGAGGGCTTTCTCGGCGACGTTGCCGGTGAGCTGCATCGGCCGCAGGTCGACGAGCATCAGGTGAGTGTCGGTCCCGCCGGAGACGAGATCGAGACCGCGCGCCTTCAGCACCTTGCCGAGGGCCTGGGCGTTATCGACGATCTGACGGCCGTAATCGCGGAACGCCGGAGTCAGCGCCTCGCCGAACGCCACCGCCTTGGCGGCGATCACGTGCATCAGCGGGCCGCCCTGGGAACCGGGGAAGATCGCCGAGTTGATCTTCTTGGCCAGCGCCTCGTCGTTGGTGAGGATCATGCCGCCGCGCGGGCCGCGCAAGGTCTTGTGGGTGGTGGTGGTGACGATGTGGGCGTGTTCCATCGGATTGGGATGGACGCCGGCGGCGACCAGCCCGGCGAAATGCGCCATGTCGACCATGAACAGCGCCCCCACCTCGTCGGCGATCGCGCGGAACGCGGCGAAGTCGATCACCCGCGGATACGCGGAACCGCCGGTGATGATCAGCTTCGGCTTGCACTCCCGCGCCATCTTCGCAACCGCGTCCATGTCGATGCGGTGGGTCTCGCGGTCGACGCCGTACTGCACGACGTTGAACCACTTGCCCGACACCGCCGGGGCGGCGCCATGGGTGAGGTGGCCGCCGGCATCGAGCGACAGGCCCATGATGGTGTCGCCCGGCTTCACCGTCGCCAGCAGCACCGCGAAGTTCGCCTGCGCGCCCGAATGCGGCTGAACGTTGACGAACCCCGCCCCGAACAGCGCCTTGGCGCGGTCGATGGCGAGCTGCTCGGCGACGTCGACGCATTCGCAGCCGCCGTAGTAGCGTTTGCCGACGTAGCCTTCCGCATACTTGTTGGTGAGCACGGATCCCTGCGCCTCGAGAACCGCCTTCGAGACGATGTTCTCCGAGGCGATCAGCTCGATCTGCCCCTGCTGGCGGACCAGCTCGTGCCCGATCGCCGCCGCCAGGGCGGGATCGCTCGCCGCGAGCGAAGAGGTGAAGAAACCGCCGTTCTGAACCATTCGTATGCCTTTCCTAAGATCTGGTCCGATCACGCCTTGGCGCCCAGCTTGTCGACGCGGCGCTGATGACGCCCACCCTCGAACCGGGTCGCGAGAAAAATCCTGAGGCAGTCCTTGGCGACTTCGTCGCCGGTGGTGCGTCCGCCGAACACGATGACGTTGGCGTCGTTGTGCTGGCGGCTCATCCGCGCGCCGTAGGCGTCGTGAACCAGCGCGGCGCGGATATGCGAATGACGGTTGGCGGCGATCGAGATGCCGATGCCGCTGCCGCAGACCAGCACGCCCACGGTGGCGCGCCGGTCGCCGATCGCCCGCGCCAGCGCGTCGGCATAGTCGGGGTAGTCGACCGACGTTTCGTCGTCGACGCCGAGATCGAGCACTTCGGTCCCCGCCTCGGTCAGCATCGCCTTCAGCGCCCGCTTGAGCGCGAGCCCGCCGTGGTCGCAGGCCATAGCGACGATCGTGCCGCCGGTATTCGCGTTCTCGCCCACCGATCCGCTCCTGTCGATTGATCCGGGAGCGCCGCGCCCTCCGAAAAGGGAACGAGAGCCGCGACGCGTCTTCAGCGGCATACCATATGTTGTGGCTAAACGCCAGAAGCCCGCGTAGCCGCCGCGGTCCTCCTGCTAAGCGGCGCGGGCAGGACGCCTCGACTTAGCTACCTAAACGTGCACCTATAACATCAAAACAACTTAGGGGGTCTTCGTGCCGCTAAGTTTCCGGCTAATTCCGCATATCCCGCGAATGAGGAACGACCATCCCGCTAGCGCAGCAAGTCGCAATCCGAAACCGACCACTCATTCCAGCGCCGTTCGGCGCGGTGATCCCGTCAATATTTTCATCCTCCCAGCGATTCACCAGATGAATATTGCTTATCCGATAAGATGGAATTGACACCTATTCGGAAGAATGACATTTTTTCGCCTCGCCCATCCAAACGTTGTGGAGTTCAAGAACCATGTCCGGCACGCCCAATGATAAGACCCTGAAAGACAACGTGATGAAGATGGCGGTCGACATTGTGTCAGCGTATGTGAGCAACAACCCGCTTCCGTCGGCACAGATTACCGAGGTGATCCGCACCGTTTACGGCACCCTCGATTCTCTCAGCGTCGCTCCGACGGACGTTCGGGAAGAGGCTCCGCGGCCCGCCGTGCCGGTCAAGAAGTCGGTGACTCCGGACTACTTGATCTGCCTCGAGGACGGCAAGAAGCTGAAGATGTTGAAGCGCCACCTGCGCACCAATTACGGCATGACCCCCGAAGAATACAAGGCGAAGTGGGGCCTGCCCGCCGACTATCCGATCGTCGCGCCCAATTACGCGTCGCAGCGTTCCGAGTTCGCCAAGAAGATCGGCCTCGGCCGCAAGAGCAAGGGTTGACCGCCGAAAGACGGATTTCCACGACCGGCCGATGACGTCCGGAACCGCCTTGCGGGCGGTCCCGCGTCATCGGCCTTCGCGCAGCTTCGCCAATAGACGTTCGAGCTTCCGCAACGCCGCCTGCTCAAGCGAATAGCGGGACAGACTCGCAGACCCGACCACCACGGCTTCGGTGCCGCTCGACGGATCGATGGCGGTCACTTTTACCGCGTTGCCGACTCGCACCATTTCGAACAGAACCTGCGCCATTTGCCACTCTCGCCCATCCGGCGCATGTTTGTGCGCCCGAAATTTCACAAACCGAAGAAGTTGTATAGGTTATTCTACGAACACGCCTTGGTTTATCTTGACGGAAGCGGCGCGTCCATGCCCAAATGGATGTCTTCGCTCCAACGATCGCAGGACCGCCACCATGACCACGTCCTCCCGCCATCCTGAAACCATCGCCGTTCACGGCGGTTTCCGCAAGGACCCGGCCACCAACGCGGTCGCGGTGCCGATCTATCAGACGACCTCCTACCAGTTCGACGACGCCGACCATGCCGCCAACCTTTTCGGCCTGCGCGAACTCGGCAACATCTACACCCGCCTGATGAACCCCACCCACGACGCGCTCGAGCAACGCATCGCCGCCCTCGAAGGCGGCGTCGCCGCGCTCGCGCTCAGCTCGGGGCAGGCCGCCTCCACCTACGCGATCCTCAACGTCGCCCAGGCGGGCGACAACTTCGTGACCTCCACGGACCTTTACGGCGGAACCTGGAACCTGTTCGCCCACACGTTCAAGCAGATGGGCATCGAGGCGCGTTTCGTCGATCCGAAGGATCCGGAAGCGTTCGCGCGCGCCACCGACGACCGCACCCGCGCCTATTACGCCGAAACCCTGCCGAACCCGAAGCTCCAGGTCTTCCCGATCGGCGAGGTCGCCGCGATCGGCAAGCGTCTCGGCGTGCCGCTGATCGTCGACAACACCGCCGCGCCGATCATCTGCCGCCCGCTAGACCACGGTGCGTCGATCGTGGTCTATTCCTCGACGAAATACATCGGCGGCCACGGCACCGCGCTCGGCGGCCTAGTGGTGGACGGCGGCAGTTTCGATTGGGAGGCCAACGCCGCCCGTTTCCCCCTGCTCAACCGTCCCGATCCTTCCTACCACGGCGCGGTGTGGACAGAGGCGGTGAAGCCGCTCGGCCCGATCGCCTACATTCTCAAGATGCGCGTCACCCTCCTGCGCGATCTCGGCGCGGCGACCACGCCGTTCAACGCGTTCCTGCACATCCAGGGCCTCGAAACCCTGCCGCTGCGGATGCGCGCCCACTGCGACAACGCCACCGCGGTAGCCGCCTACCTCGCTACCCATCCGAAGGTGGCGCACGTCATCCATCCGTCGCTACAGGCGGGATACGCGCGGCAGCGGGCCGATGCCTACCTCAAGGGCGGCTTCGGCGGCCTGCTCGGCTTCGAGCTCAAGGGCGGGCGCGACGCCGGGCGCGCCTTCATCGACGCGCTCAAGCTGTTCTACCACGTCGCCAACATCGGCGACGCCCGCAGCCTCGCGATTCACCCCGCCACCACCACCCACGCCCAGCTCTCCGCCGAGGAGCAGCTTGCCACCGGGGTGTCCGAAGGCTATGTACGCCTGTCGATCGGCATCGAGCACATCGACGACATCCTCGCCGACCTCGAACAGGCACTGGAGCAAGCGTGACCGTATCCGCGACCGCCACCCGTCCGGTCGACCTCGACGCCGTGCGCGAAGCGCAGCGCCTGCTGCGCGGCCACGTCGTGCGCACGCCGCTGGTCTCCGCGCCCGCGTTGTCCGACATGACCGGCGTCGACGTGCGGCTGAAGCTCGAAAATCTCCAGATCACCGGCGCGTTCAAGGCACGCGGCGCGCTCAACAAGCTCGTCAGCCTGCCGCCCGCGGCCCGGCGCGCGGGCGTGATCGCGGTCTCGGCGGGCAACCATGCCCAGGGCGTGGCGCTGCACGCCGGACGCCTCGGCATTCCGGCGACGATCGTGATGCCGGTCGGCACGCCGATGACCAAGATCCAACGCACCGAGGCGCTGGGCGCGACGGTGGTGCGCTACGGCGAAAGCTATTCGGAGGCGGAGGAATTCGCCCTCGACTATGCGGAACAGAAGCGCCTGACCCTGGTGCACCCGTTCGACGATCCCCTGGTGATCGCCGGACAAGGCACGATCGGACTCGAAATCCTCGAAGACTGCCCCGAAGTCGACGCGGTGATCGCGCCGATCGGCGGCGGCGGGCTGATCGCGGGCGTCGCCACGGCGGTGACGGCGCTCAAGCCGCAGGTGGTGATCGACGGCGTCCAGGCCTACACCTATGCGGCGATGAGCGGCGCGATCTCGGGCTTCGGCGGCGCGATCGGCGGCATGACCCTCGCCGAAGGCATCGCGGTGAAGAAACCGGGCGCGCTCACCCGCTCGATCTGCGAGGCGCTGCTGCGGCAGATCCACACCGTCGACGAAGGCGCGATCGAACAAGGCGTCGAGGTGCTGTTCTCGAGCCACAAGCTGATCGCCGAGGGCGCGGGCGCGGCGCCGGTGGCGGCGCTGTTGCAGAATCACGCCCGTTACGCAGGCAAAACCGTGGTGCTGGTGATTTCGGGCGGCAACATCGACCCGGCGCTGCTCGCCACCATCCTGATGCGGGGGCTGGCGCGCGACGGACGCCTTTCGCGCCTGCGCATCGGCATTCCCGATCAGCCGGGATCGCTCGCGCGGGTGACGCGCATCATCGGCGAGGCGGGCGCCAACATCGTCGAGGTCCACCACCAACGGCTGTTCCTCGACGTGTCGGTGAAGATGACCGAGCTCGACGTTCTCGTCGAAACCATGGGGTTCGATCACGTCGCCGCATTGGTACAGAGCCTGAGCGCCGCGGGATTTCCGTCGCGAATCCTTTCGTCGAGCGCGCAAGACGGGCGGTAGACATCGGCAGTCGTCGCCGAAGCCTCCGCGCCGACGGATCTTGCCCCCGCGCAAGCCTCGCGGACTCCCGAATTTTTGCCCATCTTCTTGACTTGCGGGCTTCCTCCTCTGCATAAACAGAAGGTGTCGCGGCAGGGCGCCGTCGGTTTGGCGTCTCGGGGGGATTATGTTCGTCATTATTGGTTTCGCGACGGTGATCGGTTGCGTGCTCGGCGGCTATCTGATGGTCGGCGGACATCTCTCGGTCCTGAATCAACCGTCCGAGTTCATCATCATCTTCGGTGCCGCGTTCGGTTCCTTTCTCGTCGGCAACCCCAAGAACGTCATCCTCGGCGCTGGCAAGGCGTTCGGCACCCTGATCAAGGGCTCGCCGCACACCAAGAAGTCCTACCTCGAACTGATGACGATGCTTTACCAGATCTTCCGTCTGGCCAAGACCAAGGGCGACCTCGCGCTCGAAAGCCACGTCGAGAAACCCGAGGAAAGCCCGATCTTCTCCGCCTATCCTGCATTCTCGAAAGACCACCACGCGCTCGCGTTTCTCTGCGACTACCTGCGCCTGCTCACGCTCGGCACCAACAACGCGCACGAGGTGGAAACCATCATCGAGGGCGAGATCGAGGCGCACCACCATGAGTTGACCCAGGTTTCCGGCGCCTTCACCAACATCGCCGACGGCACCCCGGCGCTCGGCATCGTCGCCGCGGTGCTCGGCGTCATCCACACCATGGGCTCGATCACCGAGCCGCCCGAAGTGCTCGGGCATCTGATCGGCGGCGCGCTCGTCGGCACGTTCGCGGGCGTGCTCATCGCCTATGGCTTCATCGGTCCGATCGGCCGCGCGCTCGACAACACCTACGCCGCGGAAACCGATTTCTACAAATCGATCCGTACCGCGATTCTCGCGCACATGCAGGGATACGCGCCGCAGGTTTCGGTGGAATTCGCGCGCAAGGTGCTGCCGCCCCACGTCCGGCCGAGCTTCCAGGAAGTCGAAGAGGCGATCAGCAACGCCGGGTCCGACGCAGGCTGAGTTTAGCATACCGGGGGCCGCATGGCGGAAGACGGCAAGAAGCCGATCATCAAGAAGGTCATCAAGAAGGGCGGGCACGGCCATCACGGCGGCGCGTGGAAGATCGCCTACGCCGATTTCATGACCGCGATGATGGCGTTCTTCCTGCTGATGTGGCTTCTGAACGCGGTGACGGAAAAGCAACTCCAGGGCATCGCCAACTACTTCGCGCCGACGGCGGTCTCGACGAGCACCAGCGGCGCCGGCGGCATGCTCGGCGGCAAGGTGATCGGCGAAGGCGTGCTCACCAGCAATTCGAGCGCATCGTTCGACCCCACCCTGCCGCCGCCGACGTTCAACAACGGCGAAAGCGACGCCGACGTTCAGGGCGAGATGAACCAGGCGGATATCGAGCATGCGCAGCGGGAAAAGGAGGAGATGCAGTTCGAGCAGACCGCCGACGAACTGCGCAAGGCGGTATCCGGCATTCCCGAACTCAAGGACCTTGCGAAGAACCTGTTGATCGACAACACCCCCGAAGGTCTGCGCATCCAGATCGTCGATCAGGCCGGAACCGCGATGTTTCCCTCGGGATCGAGCCGGATGAGCCCGCAGATGCGGCGGTTGCTCGGGCTCGTCGCCACCGCGATCAAGGACGTGCCGAAGCAGGTCGCGATCGCCGGGCACACCGATTCCACCAAGTACGCCGACCCCAACGGCTACGGCAATTGGGAACTCTCCGCCGACCGCGCCCTCGCCTCGCGCCGCGCGCTGGTGGAGATGGGATTTCCGGACCGCCGGGTGCATCGCGTCGTCGGCCGCGCCGACGCCGATCCATTGGTTGCAGACGACCCCAACAATCCCCAGAATCGACGGATCAGCATCGTGCTGCTGCGCGACAGCATCGCCGCCGGAGACAAGGAACGGGCGACGCCGAAGTCCCTCGGGCTCACGCGATAGAGCCGCCGGACCCGCGCGCCCGATCAACGATTGAGGCGCCATGAAGAGTTTTCGGACGGATTCCTACGTCTTCCACACCACCGCGCCCGCGCCCTGCCCGTATCTTCCCAACCGGCTGGAGCGCAAGGTGGTGACCGAGCTGTCGCAGGGCGACCCGGTGAAGTTTCACGAGGTGCTGTCGCGCTCGGGCTTCCGCCGCAGTCACGCGATCGCCTATGCCCCCGCCTGCCCCGGCTGCGCAGCCTGCGTGCCGGTGCGGATTGCGGTGGACGGCTTCGAGGAGACCCGCTCGTTCCGTCGCCTGCGCCACGCCAACGCCGACCTCGATGTCGAGCCGTGCCCCGCGCGCGCCACCGGCGAGCAGCACCGCCTGTTTCTGAGCTATCAGGAAACCCGACACGCCGGGGGCGACATGGCGTCGATGGAGTTCCACGAGTACCGGGCGATGATCGAGGATAGCCCGATCCAAACCCTGCTCTACGAGTTCCGCGACGCCGATCGGCGCCTGACGGCGGCGGTGCTCACCGACGTGATGGACGACGGGCTCTCCGCGGTCTACTCGTTCTATCGCCCCGATCAGCCGAAGCGCAGCCTCGGTACCTTCGTGGTCCTGACCCTGGTGGACGCCTGCCGGACCCTCGGCTTGCCCTACCTCTACCTCGGCTACTGGATCGCGGAAAGCCGCAAGATGGCCTACAAAAGCCGGTTCCGCCCGCTCGAAGGCTACGGCGTCGACGGCTGGCGGCGGATCTCCGCGCGGCTGGAAACCTCCTGAGGCGGTCTTACAACCCGGGATGCGAGCGGCGCGGCCGCGACGGCATCATCGCGGCGACTCTCGGAGCCACTCCGGAGCCGTCGACGATCACGCGGTTGCGCCCTTCCTCCTTGGCGCGATAGAGCAGAGCGTCGGCGCGGCCGAGCACGGTCTCCAGGGGTTCGTCGGCGTACACCAGCACCGCGCCGACCGACACCGTGACGCGCAATCGCAGATCGCCGAGGTCGAGCCACGTCGATTCCACCAGCGCCCGCATCCGCTCCAGGACCGCGGCAAGCGAATCCGCGGCGATCGCGGGCAGAGCCGCGAGAAACTCCTCCCCGCCCCAACGCGAGAGGACGTCGCGCGGCCGCAGGGTGGCGCGCAGCGTGCGCGCCACCAGCTGCAGCATCCGGTCGCCGATCTGGTGACCGTAGCCGTCGTTGATCGCCTTGAAGTTGTCGATGTCGATGAGGGCGATGCCGACCGCGGAGGGATTGGTCCAGTCGTTGGCGAACAGATTCGACAGCACGATGTCGCCGTAGCGGCGGTTGCCGATGCCGGTGAGATGATCGGTCATCGAGGCTTCCCGCAGGCGTTCGATCTCCTTGAGACGCACGTCGTCGGCGGCGAGCGAGCGGAAGATCTCGATCGCGCCGACGATCGCACCTCCGGCGTCGCGCAGCGGCACGCACCGCATCATCACCGGCAGGCGATGGCCGAGCTTATGATGGAGATAGTGCCGGAATTCGCCGCTCCAGCCGCCGCAGAGCGCCGCCGTAAGGGGGCAGCCATCGGTGCAGAGGTCGCACCCGGCGGCATCGACATGCCGCAGGATGTTGTCGGCGCAGGTGCGCCCGATCACCTCGTCGGCGGCATAGCCGGTGATCGCCTCCGCTGCGGGATTCCACGAGACGATCCTGCGGCGGACGTCGACACGGTAGATTCCGTCGAACGTATTCGCCAAGAGCACCGAAAGAACGTCGTCGGACATTACCGCGCTCGTCGGAGGAGAAAACCCAAAGCGGCCTCAGACTCGCATATGGCGAGCGCCGCTCCGAGTTAAAGTCCGCAACCGCAACTTTAGAGGTCGTCTCCGCTTACCACCAGTTGTACCACTTCGCCGTTGAAGGCGGTGGCGCCGTACTCGATCGGCTGCCCTTCGGCGTCGACGTTGACCGCTTCCGTCACCAGCACCGGCCGATTCTTCGGCTGCTTGAGCAGCTCCGCTTCTTCCAGGCTCGGCATCCGCGCGGTGATGCGGGTGCTTTTGCGGGTGTAGTCGAAGATGCCGAAATAGGCGTAGGTCGCGGTGATCGACAGCCGCTGACGGTAGATGTCGAGAAATCCTGCGAACCGCTTGAGCGGAAACCAGTGTTCGGCGACGTTGGTGGGACGGCCGTCCGCATGCGCGAGGCGGCGCATCCAGACCGTCGCCTCGCCGTCCGCGAGACCGAGGGCACGGGCCACCGGGTGCGGCGCGGGCCGCTCGCCGGATTCGAGAATGATCCCCGAAGGCTCCCGATTCTGACGCCGCAGGTTTTCGGAAAAGCGGGTCCGGCGCGAGACCTGATAGTCGATGACGTTCTCGTGGACGAAGGTGCCGCGGCCGCGTTCGACCCGGATCAGGCTCGCCGCCTCGAGCTCCGCCAGCGCCCGGCGGATGGTGTGGCGGTTCACTCCGAACCTCGCCGCCAGTTCGAACTCCGTGGGCAGTTGTGCCCCCGGTTCGACCGCCCCGCCCCGGATCGCCGTGCCGAGCGCCTCCTCCACCTGCCGCCAGAGCGGGCGTCCGGCCTCGCGCGACAGTGGCGCGATCTCCGCAGACGCCCGGTTTTCCTCGACCGAAGCGGGCTTCATCGTTCCCCCACAAAAGCTTCACGAAAACGGGGTTTCCCAACCCATCGCAATCATATTAGCATGACCGCCATGTTGTCTAGACAAAGGTTGGACATGCCGCAAGAGTTGTCTACATCGGAGTTTTCCGCGGCGCGGCGGCGCTGGATGCGTCTCTGCGCCCTCGCCGACCGCGAGCGGCTCGAAGCCGCGACGGCCGGAACCGACACCGCCGCCGCACGCTGGCTGCGCCCGCCCGAGACCGGGTTGGTGATGGTGCGCGGCCGCATCGGCGGTGGCGGCGCGCCGTTCAACCTCGGCGAAATGCCGGTGACGCGCTGCTCGGTGGCGTTGCCCGACGGCACGGTCGGCCACGCCTACGTCGCCGGGCGCGATCCGCGCAAGGCGAAGGCAGCGGCTTTGATCGATGCCCTGATGCAGAACCCGGCGCGGGCCGAACGCCTGGAACGCGAGCTGATCGCCCCGCTCGCCGCCGCGCTGGCGGCGCGGGACGCGGCGCAGGATCGCAAGACCGCGGCGACGCGGGTCGATTTCTTCACCCTGGTGCGCGGAGACTGAGGCATGATCCCCTTCCCCTCCCGAGTCCACGCAACGACGTCGGGCATTCCCTGCCCCGGCTTCGCCGATCCGGTGCGCGACGCGCAACGCTGCTTCCGGCGGGTCCTTGCCGCGATGAGCTATCCCGGACGGCCGCAGGACCTCCACGGCCTGTTGTCGGCGGCGCCCGCACCGCTGTACCCGACCACCGCCGCGCTCTGCCTGACCTTGTTCGACATCGATACTCCGGTGTGGCTCGACGGCGCGCTCGATACCCCCGAGGTACGGCAGTTTCTGTCCTTCCACTGCGGTTGCCCGATGGCGGCGCATCCCGGTGAGGCGGCGTTCGCGCTACTGGCGATCGGCGCGGCGGCGCGCCTGGGCGCCTACCACGTCGGCACCCCGGAATACCCCGACCGCGCCGCGACTCTGTTGATCCAGACCCAGGCGGTGAGCGGCGGCGCGCCGGTTTCCGCCGCCGGGCCGGGTATCCCCGGCCGCCAGAGCTTCGAGATCGCGGACACGCCGGCGGCGTTCTGGGCGCAACGGGCGGCGATCAACGCCGCCTTCCCCACCGGCCTCGACGTGGTGTTCGTGGACCCGCGCCAGATCGTCGGCCTACCGCGCGGCGTGCGCGTCGAAACGGAGGATCTCTGATGTACGTTGCGGTCAAGGGCGGCGAGAAGGCGATCGACAACGCTCACGCTCTGCTCGCCGAGGAGCGCCGCGGCGACCGGACGGTGCCGGAGCTGACGGTGGCGCAGATCCGCGAGCAGATGTCGCTCGCGGTCGATCGGGTGATGGCGGAGGGTTCGCTCTACGATCCCGAGCTCGCCGCGCTCGCGCTCAAGCAGGCGCGCGGCGACGCGGTGGAAGCGATCTTCCTTCTGCGCGCGTTCCGCACCACCCTGCCGCGCCTCGCCCATTCGCTGCCGGTGGAAACCGGCGAGATGCGGGCGAAACGGCGGATTTCGGCAACCTTCAAGGATATCCCGGGCGGCCAGATCCTCGGGCCGACCTTCGACTACACCCATCGCCTGCTGGATTTCGGCCTGCTCGACGAAGCCGCCGTACCCGCCGCCGCGGAGAGCGACGCCGCCCCCGAGGCGATGCCGCGGGTGGTGGACATCCTCGGCCGAGAGGGTTTGATCGAGGGCGACCGCCCCGCCTCCGAAGGCGCGGAGATCGGCGACCTCACCCGCGCGCCGCTGGAGTTCCCCGCCGGGCGCGACGTGCGCCTGCAGAACCTCGCACGGGGCGACGAAGGTTTCGTTCTCGGCCTCGCCTACTCGTCGCAGCGCGGCTTCGGCAATACCCACCCGTTCGCGGGCGAAATCCGCGTCGGCGAGGTCGAAGTGGAGATCGTGCCCGAGGAACTCGGCTTTCCGATCGCGATCGGCCGGGTCGAACTGACCGAGTGTCAGATGATTTCGCAGTTCAAGGGCTCAAAGACCCAGCCACCGCAGTTCACCCGCGGCTACGGCCTGACCTTCGGCCACAACGAGCGCAAGGCGATGGCGATGGCGATCGTCGACCGCTCGTTGCGCGCCGACGAGTTCGACGAGGAGCGGCGCTTTCCGGCGCAGGACGAGGAGTTCGTACTCGGCCACACCGACAACGTCGAAGCCTCGGGCTTCCTCCAGCACCTCAAGCTGCCCCACTACGTCGATTTCCAGGGCGAGCTGGTCAACGTCCGCGCGCTGCGCCGCGCCGCCGACCCGGCGCGCAAACAGGAGACGGTGGCATGAACGCGCCCCATTCCGGCTACAACTTCGCCTACCTCGACGAACAGACCAAGCGGATGATCCGCCGCGCGATTCTCAAGGCGGTCGCGATTCCCGGCTATCAGGTGCCGTTCGCCGGCCGCGAGATGCCGCTCCCCTACGGCTGGGGCACCGGCGGCATTCAGGTGACGGCGGCGGTGATCGGCGCCGACGACACCCTGAAGGTGATCGACCAGGGCGCCGACGACACCACCAACGCGGTGTCGATCCGGCGTTTCTTCCAGCGCACCGCGGGCGTCGCCACCACCACCGCGACGGACCGGGCAAGCGTGATCCAGACCCGCCACCGCATCCCCGAAACGCCGCTCGGCGAGCACCAGATCCTCGTCTATCAGGTGCCGATTCCCGAACCCCTGCGCTGGATGGAGGCGCGCGAGAGCGAAACCCGCAAGATGCACGCCCTTGCCGAATACGGAGTGATGCACGTGCGCCTCTACGAGGACATCGCCCACATGGGACGGATCGTGAAATCCTACGACTATCCGGTGCGGGTCGACGGCCGCTACATCATGGCGCCCTCGCCGATCCCCAAGTTCGACAACCCGAAGATGGACAGAATGCCCGCGCTCCAGCTCTTCGGCGCGGGCCGCGAGAAGCGCATCTACGCGGTGCCGCCCTACACCCGGGTGGAAAGCCTGGACTTCGAGGACTACCCGTTCGAGATCCAGACCTGGAGCGAGGGATGCGCGCTGTGCGGCGCCACCGACAGCTATCTCGACGAAGTGGTGATCGACGACAAGGGCGGCCGGATGATGGTGTGCTCCGACACCGACCACTGCGAGAGCCGCCGCGCCGCCGGACACTCCGGCCCGATGGCCGCCCCCTACGAGGAGACGCCGCGATGAACTTCCACGCCACCGCCGCCCTTCTCGACGACGATCCGCCGCTGCTTTCGGTGCGGGGTCTGGACAAGAGCTACGGCGGCACGCTCGGCTGCCGCGGCGTGTCGTTCGATCTCTGGCCCGGCGAGGTGCTGGGCATCGTCGGCGAAAGCGGTTCGGGCAAGTCGACGCTGCTCAACTGCCTGTCCGGCCAGATCGACGCCGACGCGGGCGAAATCCTCTACCGCGACCGCACCGGCGAGACCGCCGATTTCCGCACCCTTCCGGAACCGAAACGGCGGGCTCTGCTGCGCGGCGAATGGGGCTTGGTGCACCAGAACCCGCGCGACGGCCTGCGGCTGCGCGTCTCCGCCGGCGCCAACATCGGCGAGCGGCTGATGGCCCAGGGCGTGCGGCACTACGGCGACATCCGCGCCGCCGCGACCGGTTGGCTCGCCCGCGTCGAGATCGACACCGCGCGCACCGACGATCTGCCGGTCCGCTTCTCGGGCGGCATGCAGCAACGCCTGCAGATCGCCCGCACCCTCGTCACCGGGCCGCGTCTGGTGTTCATGGACGAACCCACGGGCGGGCTCGACGTTTCGGTTCAGGCGCGGCTGCTCGACCTGATCCGCGGGCTCGTCGACGAGCTCGGCGCGGCGTGCGTGATCGTCACCCACGATCTCGCGGTGGCGCGGCTGCTCGCCCACCGCCTGATGGTGATGAAGGGCGGCGCGGTGGTCGAGGCGGGGTTGACCGATCAGGTGCTGGACGACCCCCACCATCCCTATACCCAGTTGCTGGTGTCCTCGGTGTTGCAGGTGTGACGATGACGACGATGCTTTCCGTGGAGGGTCTGGCCAAGACCTTCACCCTCCACACCCAGGGCGGGGTAACGATCCCGGTGTTCGCCGGGCTCGATCTCGCGGTTGCGGCGGGAGAATGCGTGGTGCTGCACGGCCCCTCGGGCGCGGGGAAATCCACCCTGCTGCGGGCGATGTACGCGAACGTGCTGCCCGACGCCGGAGCGGTGCGGGTGCGCCACGACGGCCGGATGATCGACCTCGCCCGCGCCGGTTCGCGCACGGTGTTGCAGGTGCGCCGCCGCACCCTCGGCTACGTCAGCCAGTTCCTGCGGGTGATCCCGCGGGTGCCGACCCTCGACGTGGTCGCCGAACCGCTGCTGCGCCTCGGCTGTGACCGCGACGCCGCCCACGAACGCGCCGCCGGAATGCTGCGCCGCCTCAACGTGCCGCCGCGGCTGTGGTCGCTCGCTCCCGCCACCTTCTCCGGCGGCGAACAGCAGCGCGTCAACATCGCCCGCGGCCTGATCGCGCCGATGCCGGTGCTGCTGCTCGACGAACCCACCGCGTCGCTCGACGCCGCCAACCGCGACGTCGTCGTCGCCCTGATCGCCGAGGCCAAGGCGCGCGGCGCGGCGGTGGTCGGCATCTTCCACGACGCCGCCACCCGCGACCGGGTGGCCGACCGCCTGTTCGACCTCGTTCCCCTCAAGGCAGCGTGACCCCGATGATCCTCACCAACGCCCGCATCGTCACCCGCGACGCCGTGATCGCCGGCACCGTCGAAATCGCAGACGGCCGGATCCGCAGCGTCGACGACGGCAACACCGCCAACCCGGCGGCGCTCGACCTGGAGGGCGACTACCTCCTCCCCGGCCTGGTCGAAATGCATACCGACAACATGGAAAAGAACCTGGAGCCCCGCCCGGGGGTGAAGTGGCCCTCGCCGATGGCGGCGGTGCTCGCCCACGACGCGCAGATCGCGAGCGCGGGCATCACCACGGTGTTCGACGCCATCAGCATCGGCGAAGCCCACAAGGTCGGCCGCGACGCGATGATCGCGGATTCGATCGCGGGCATCGAGCGCGGCCGCGCCGACGACCTGCTGCGCGCCGAGCATCTGATCCACCTGCGTTGCGAGGTGGTGGGCGCGACGGTGGTGGAGATCGCGTCGGCCCACATGCACAACCCGCTGGTCAAGGTGGTGTCGCTGATGGACCACACCCCGGGCCAGCGGCAGTGGAGCGACATCTCCCACTGGCTCACCTACAACAAGACCGAGCATCTGCCGAAGGCGGAGATCGACGCGCGCCTCGCCAAGCTGCGGGAAGCCCGGGCGCTGTACGGCGAGGCGCACCGTCAGGCGATCGTGGCGATGGCCCGGACCCACGGTCTGGTGATCGCCACCCACGACGACACCGAGCCGGTCCACGTCGACGAAGCCGCCGAGGTCGGCGCGACGATTTCGGAGTTCCCCACCACCCTCGCGGCGGCGCAGCGCGCCCGTCAGCTCGGCCTCAAGACCATCATGGGATCGCCCAACGTGGTGCGTAACGGCTCCCACTCCGGCAACGTCTCGGCGCGCGAACTCGCCGCACAGGGGCTGCTCGACGGGCTTTCCTCCGATTACGTGCCGGTGAGCCTGCTCCACGCCGCCTTCCTGCTGTGGGAGGAGATCGGCATCGCTCTTCCCGAGGCGGTGGCGGTGGTGTCCGACAACACCGCGCGGATGGTCGGCCTGGCCGATCGCGGCCGCATCGCGCCGGGCCTGCGCGCCGACCTGGTGCGGGTGAAGGCGCTGCCGAACCTGCCGGTGGTGCGGCAGGTGTGGCGCGAAGGGCGGCAGGTGGCGTGATGCGCTACGGCATCTATTACGCCCCGGCGGAGGATTCGGCGTTCTGGCGGCTCGGTTCGACGTGGCTCGGCCGCGACGCCGCCACCGGCGAGCCGCTCGCCCAGCCCGACGTGCCGGGGATCCGCGAACGCACCGTCGCGCCGCACCGCTACGGCCTGCACGCCACCTTGAAGGCGCCGATCGCCCTCGCCGACGGCTCGCGCGAAGAGGAATTTCTCGAAGCGGTGGAAGCCTGGGCGGCGCGGGAAACACCGTTCGTCCTGCCGCCGCTCGAAGTCGCCTGCCTCGGCGACTTCGTCGCCCTGCGCCCCGCAGGACGCTGCCCGGAGCTGGAGGCGACGGCGGCGCGGTGCGTGCGCGACCTCGACCGTTTCCGCCGCCCGGCGGGGAACGCGGAGCTCGCCCGCCGACGCCCCGAGGCGCTGCCGGGGCGCGAACGCGGCTACCTCGTCGCCTGGGGATATCCCTACGTGTTCGACGCCTACCGCTTCCACGTCACCCTCAGCGACGGTATTGCCGATCCCCACGAACGTCAGGCCTTCCAGGCCGCCGCGGCGGGGTGGATGGCGGGGGCCGACCTCTCGGCCGAGCCGGTCGCGGACGCCTGCGTGTTCGTCGAATTCGCGCCGAACCTGCCGTTCCGCCTCGTCTATCGCTTTAGGTTCAACTCATAATTACATGATATGCATCAGTTATCGTATTTTTCACAAAACCGCTCGATGGAGAGATTACGGAAATCGTCGAGCGCCGCGCCGAGGCTGTCATGCGTCCAATCCCACCATGCGATGCGCTTGAGCGCCGCCCGGACCGGCTCGGAAAAGCGGAAGCGGATCACCCGTCCCGGATTGCCGATGCACACCGCGTAGTCGGGCACGTCGCGGGTGACGATCGCCCCCGCCCCCACCACCGCGCCGATGCCGACGCTCCGCCCCGGCATGATCACCGCACCGTGACCGATCCAGGCGTCGTGGCCGATCGCGACGCCGTGTGCCCGCCGCCAGTCGAAGAACGCCGCGTCGTCGTCCCCCAGCCCATAGGCCGAGGCGCGGTAGGAGAAGTGGTGCTGCGCGGCGCGCGCCATCGGGTGATTGCCGGGGTTGATGCGGGTATGCGACGCGATCGAGACGAATTTGCCGATCCGCGCATAGATGATTTCGGCGTCGCCTGCGACGTAGGAATACGCGCCGAAGACGGTCTCCCGCAGTTCGCAGCGCGGGCCGATTTCGGTATAGGGACCGAGGTCGCAGGAAACCACGCGCGCGGTCGGGTCGACGACGGGCACGGGGCCGAGAGTCTGGCTCATGGGGATGCTCCAACGGGGGAATGGGAATGAGTCGGTTGATCTACGTGATCGGGCCTTCGGGCGCGGGCAAGGACAGCGTGCTCACCGCGGCGCGGGCGCAGGCGCCCGCCGACCTCTGGTTCGCCCACCGCTACATCACCCGCCCGGCGGGCGACGCCTCGGAAAACCACGTGGCGCTCACCGAGAGCGAGTTCGAAACCCGCCGCGCCGCGGGCGGCTTCGCCCTCGACTGGCGCGCCAACGGCCTTCGCTACGGCATCGGCGCGGAGCTGGACGCGTGGCTGGCGCGCGGCATGCGGGTGGTCGTCAACGGCTCGCGCGCCGCCCTCCCCCACGCCGCCGCCCGCTATCCGTCGCTGCTGCCGGTGCTGATCACCGCCGACGCGGAAACCCTGCGGGCGCGGCTGCTGGCGCGCGGACGGGAAACCCCCGAGACCATCGCCGCGCGGCTCGCCCGCCTCGCGGACGCCGAGATCGCCCATCCCGCCCTCGTCACCGTGGTCAACGACGGCGGCCTCGACGCCGCGGTCCGGAGTTTTCTCGCCGCGATCAGGTGAACAGCTTGCGCAGGCGCTGCGAGAACAGGTCGAGCAGCGTCACGGTCACGACGATCACCACCATCACCGCCGCGGTCTCGGCATAGTTGAAGCCGCGAATGTCCTCCCACAGCACCACGCCGATGCCGCCCGCGCCGACCAGGCCGACGACGGTGGCGGAGCGCACGTTGGATTCGAAGCGGTAGAGCGAATAGGAGATCCACAGCGGCAGCACCTGCGGGATCACGCCGAAGATCACCTCCTGCACCGGATGCGCGCCGGTGGCGCGGATCCCTTCCACCGGGCGCGGGTCCACCGCCTCCACCGCCTCCGAGAACAGCTTCGCGAGCACGCCGGTGGTGTGGACGAACAGCGCCAGCACCCCCGCGAACGGCCCGAGACCGACCGCGACCACGAACAGCATCGCGAACACCATCTCGTTGATCGCGCGGAACGTATCCATCAGTCGGCGTACCGGCTGGCAGACCCACCAGGGCGTCACGTTCTCGGCCGAGAGCACGCCGAACGGCACCGCCGCCACGACCGCGAGCGCGGTTCCCCAGATCGCGATCTGCAGGGTGATCAGCATCTCCTCGACGAACATCCGCCAGTTGGTGAAATCCGGCGGAAAGAAGCCTTCGACGAACACCTTCATGTTGCCGGCGTAGGCGATCAGATCGAACGGGCGCATCTCCGCGCCCCGCCAGGAAGCCATCAGCACCGCACCGAGCAGCCCCCAACCGACGAGCTTGAGGGTCCGCGCGCGGCGATCCGGCGGCGGCAGGACGATATCGGGGCGGGCAACGGCTTCCATGGGGATCTCCTGCGGATGGAATGCGGCCGCCCGGAACCGTAGCTCCGGGCGGCCGGGCGGCTCACTTCGTGACTTCGGCGAGCTGGTCGAGGGTCTTGAGCTTGGCGTCGATCTCGGCGATCTTCGCGGCCTTCTCCTTGGCGTCCATGTCGGAGGCCTGAAGCTTCAGCTTGTCGCGGAAGTACTGCATCTGCCGGATCGGGATGAGCTGCAGGTCGGAGGACGCGACGAACGGCGCCCAGCCCGACGACATTTTCGCCAGAACCTCGCGCTCGTGCTTGATCTGCGCGAGATCGCCGGTACGGCCGTAGCGCAGGAAGAAGCTGTAGATCTTGTCCTTGGCGTCCTGGTCGAGGCTCTTGCGCCACACGATCGGATCCGACGGGATCAGCGGCGAGCGCCAGATCTCCTTGACCATCTGCGCCTCCTTCGGATGCACCTCCTGCAGACGCGAGATCGATTCGGTATTGTTGGTGGCGACGTCCACCTGCTTGTTGGCGACCGCCATGGCGTTCACCTCGTGGCTGGCGTTGCGCACCACCTTGAAGCAGTCCTTGGGATCGACGTTGTTCTTGGCGAAGACGTAGAAGCTCGGCACCAGGAAGCCCGAGGTCGAGTTCGGGTCGCCGTTGCCGAAGCTCAGCGACTTGTCGCACTTCAGCACGTCGGCGAGGGAGTTGATCGGGCTGTCCTTGTTCACCAGCAGCAGCGACCAGTAGCCGGGATTGCCGGTGACGTCGACGGTCTGCGCGAAGATCTCGCCACCCGCGCGGTCCACCGCCTCCATCGCCGACTTGTTGCCGTACCAGGCGATGTCGACCTTGTCGAAACGCATGCCCTCGATGATGCCGGCGTAGTCGGAGGCGAAGAACGGCTTCACCTTGACCCCGAGGGACTTTTCCATGTCCTTGAGGAAGGGCTCGAACCCGGCCTTGAGGGCCTGCGAGGATTCGGTCGAGATGATGCCGAAGTTGATCTCGGCGGGCATCTTCGCGAAGCCCGGCTGGGCGGCGAGCAGGGCCGCGGCCGCAACCGTGGCGGCAAGAGTGGTGCGCAACATCAGTCTCTCCATTGGTGTCAGGCGGAAACGCCCCGCGCACCGACGGCGCGCAGGTTCGGGAATTCGGGCGCGGAGGCGTCGTCCGCCGCCGCACCGAAGGTTTCGTCCATCAGAAGCTCGCTGCTCTGCGCGCCGTAGAGGGCGCACAGCGTTTCCATGTCCAGGCCTCGGCTCGGGCCGTCGTAGACCACGCGCCCGCCGGTCAGAGCGACGGCACGCGGGCAGAAGCGCTTGGCGTAGGCGACCTGATGCAGCGACACCACGACGGTGACGCCGTCCTCGGCGTTGATCGCGGCGAGGCTTTCCATCACCCGCCGCGCGCTTTCCGGATCGAGGGAGGCGATCGGTTCGTCGGCGAGGATGATCGGCGCCTTCTGCACCAGCGCGCGGGCGATCGCGCCGCGCTGCTGCTGGCCGCCGGACAAGGTCGAGGCGCGCTGCATCGCATAGTCGGCCATGCCGACGCGGGCGAGCGCATCCATCGCCGCCAGTTTCTCGGCGCGGCTGAAGCGGCCGAGACTGCCGCGCCAGAAGCCGATCCGCCCGAGCCCACCGAGCAGAACGTTTTCCAGGAGCGACAGACGGCCGACGAGATTGAATTGCTGGAAGATCACCGCGACGTCGGCGCGCAGACGGCGTACGTCGGGGCTGAGGCGGCCGTTGCACTGCATCCGTGCGCCGCGGATCAGCACCTCGCCGGAGCGGTCGATGACGCCGCGATCGGCGATCAGAAGCCCGCTCAGGTGGCGGATCAGCGTCGACTTCCCCGACCCCGACGCACCGATCAGCGCCACCATCTCGCCTTTGGCGATGTCGAGGCTGACGTCGTCGAGCGCGCGTTTTGCGCCGCCGCCCGGCGGCTTGCCGAAGGTTTTCGACAGATTGCCGACGTGAATGGCAGTCATGGATACGTTCCCGTCCGGTGAATCGACGCCGGAAACGCTAGAAACAAAACACCGCGTTGTCGTTTTCCCGCGGAAGAAGAATTTGTGATAGAAATGTTATCGAGCGCGGCGACGGCGGCGATTTCCGCTGCGCCGACACGGCGTGTGACAGGAGATCGTGGCGGGCGCGCGCGACTTGTCGTAGTATCCGGCAGTCCTAGCGCCGCATATCCGAAGATTCGATCCATGAGCAATATCGGCAACCTGTGCATCGTCTGCCCGGACCCCACCCGGTCCGCCCGCATCGCCGCGTTTTTCGAGCAGGCGCGCTACCGCGTCGAAATCCGCAAAGACGCGGACGCCGCGCTTGCGGCGATGCGCGCCAATGCGCCGGACGTGGCATTGCTTCTCGACGCGCCCGAACCCGCGGCGCGCCTGCTGCACGCGCTCCGCGCCGCGCCGGAAACCGTCGACGTCTCGCTCGCCTTCGCCGACGGCGGTCGCCTCGACGAAGCCGCGGCGTGCGCCGCCGACGACGTTCTGCCCGCCGACATCGACGCCGACGCGATGGTGTTCCGCCTGCAGCCGCTGTTCCGCCTCGCCACCATGCGCAGCGAAATGCGCCTGCGTGCGGAAGGGGTGGAGATGCAGCACCCGGACCCCGCGCCTGCGCCCGGTCCGGCCCGCGCCCTCTACCTCGGGCTCGACCCCGCGATGACCCTGCCCGCCGACTTTCTCGGCCGCGACGCGGTGTGGGAAAGCGCGGCTTCGACAGCCGAGGCCGAGGCGATCATCACCGGCCCCGGCACCTACGATCTCGTCGTCATCGACGCACCGCGCAGCCGCCTCGACGACGTACAGGCGTTCTGTCGCGACATGCGCGACAATCCCCGCCTCTTCAGCCTCCCCTTCCTGGTGCGGATGCCGCACGTCGGCGGCGCGGCGGCGCGCGATCTCTACCGCGTCGGCGTCAGCCGGGTGATCGGCGCCGCCGACGGCGCGCGCGAAGCCCAGGCGGAGGCGCGTTCGCTGATCGCGCTCCAGCACAACCGCACCGCGGTGCGCGAGGCGTTGCGCCGCACCCTCACCGAGGCGACCGGACATCCGCGCCAGGCGGTCTACACCGAGGACTTCCTCAAGGCCTATCTCGACCGGCGCATCGCCGCCGCCGAAGCGCACCACCGGGCGCTCTCGGTCGTGCACCTGCACCTGCCCGAGGCGGTCTCGCTGCACGACGAGGCTGGCGAAACGGCCTGCCGCACCCTGAGCGAGCAGATCGCACGCTGGATCGCGCGGCTGATCCGCGTCGAGGACCTTGCGGCCCGGCTCTCCGATTCCGATTTCATCGTGGTGCTGCCCGACACCCTGCCCTCGGAAGCTCAGGTGGTGATGAACCGCATCGCCGGGGTGCTCACCTTCACCGATTTCGCGGTGCCGGAAGTCTACCGGCCGGTGAAGGTCTGGCCGCTGGTGGGGGTCGCGGGACTGGAACCTGGCGACCGGCCGGAGACGATTCTCGGACGGGCGGCCGCCAACCTCGGCTGAGGGCGAATGCAGATCGCCATCCATTTCGACGTCATCTGCCCGTGGTGCTTCATCGGGCTCAGACGATTGCGCGCCGCAATCGCCCGCCGCGCCGGTCTGACGCCGTCGCTGGTGTGGCGGCCCTACTTTCTCAACCCCGACCTGCCGGACAGCGGCATCGAGTTCCCGGTCTACATCGAGCGCAAGTTCGGCGGCGCGCTGCGCGGCAAACGCCTTCTCAACTCGCTGGAGGACATCGGCCGATCGCTCGGCATCCGCTTCGCGTTCGATGCGATCCGCCGGGTGCCGCCGACGCTCGACGCGCACCGCGTGATCCGTCTCGCACACCGCTTCGGCGTGCAGACCGAAGTGGCCGAGGCGCTGTTCGCCGCCCATTTCTGCCAAGGCCGCGATATCGGCGACGCCGAGGTCCTGACCGCCGCCGCCACCCGCGCCGGGATCTCCGAGACGGAGGTCGCCGCCGCGCTCGCCGACGACGCCCTCGCCGACGCGTTGCGCGACGAGGCGACCGCGGCGCAACGCTCCGGCACGCTCGGCGTACCTTTGTTCGTGCTCAACGACAGCTTCGTGATCACCGGCGCGCACGAGCCCGAGGTGCTGGTGCGAATGCTCGACGTCGCGACGGCGGGCGAAGAACTCGCCGCCGCCGAGCCCGGCAACTTCAGCCCTCAGCCGCGATCCCGGCCAACGCGTCCATGACCCGCCGCGCGCCGGAAAGGCGCACCCCGGCATCGTCCCACTGGCGCATCACCACGAGTTTCTGATCCGGGCGGATCTTCACCGTCGCAACGTTCTGGGAAATGTAGCGCACCAGACCGGCGGGATTGGGAAACTCGCCGTTGCGGAAGGAGATCACGCCGCCTTTCGGCCCCGCGTCGAAGCGTTCGACGTTGGCCTTGAGGCACAGCGCCTTGAGCGCCACCACGTCGAGCAGGTTCTCGACCTCGCCCGGCAACGGACCGAAGCGATCGATCATTTCCGCCGCCAGCGCCTCGCCCTCCGCCGCGTCGGCGATTTCCGCGATGCGGCGATAGAGGCCGAGGCGGACCGAGAGATCGGCGACGTAGGCTTCGGGAATCAGCACCGGCATTCCGAGCGAAATCTGCGGCGACCAGGAGTCCGCCGCGGCCGCACCTTCGCCGCCGTCGCGCGCCGCCGCCACCGCCTCTTCCAGCAGGTGCTGGTAGAGCTCGATGCCGACTTCCTTGATGTGGCCGGATTGCTCGTCGCCGAGAAGGTTGCCCGCACCGCGGATGTCGAGATCATGAGAGGCGAGGCTGAACCCCGCGCCGAGGCTGTCGAGCGAGTGCATCACGTCGAGCCGCTTGAGCGCGGTCTTGCCCACCTGGCGGTCGTGCGGCAGCGTGAGATAGGCGTAACTGCGCGCCTTGCCGCGGCCGACGCGGCCGCGCAACTGATAGAGCTGCGACAGACCGAACAGATCGGAACGGTGGATAACGATGGTGTTGACGTTCGGCAGGTCGAGACCGCTCTCGATGATGTTGGTGGCGACCAGCACGTCGTAGGCGCCGTCGGAGAACGCGGTCATCACGTCTTCCAGGTCCTTGGCCGCCATCTGACCGTGCGCCACCGCCACGCGGATGTCCGGTACCATCCGATGCAATCTCTCAAGAACCGTATCTATATCCTTGATTCTCGGGCACACATAGAAGCTCTGCCCGCCGCGGAATCGCTCGCGCAGGATCGCTTCGCGGATGATCACCGGGTCGAACGGCAGCACGAAGGTGCGCACGGCGAGACGGTCCACCGGCGGCGTGGCGATGATCGACAGCTCCTTCACCCCCGAGAGCGCCATTTGCAGGGTGCGCGGGATCGGCGTCGCCGAAAGGGTGAGAACGTGGACGTCGGCCTTGAGCTGCTTCAGCCGTTCCTTGTGCGCGACGCCGAAGTGCTGCTCCTCGTCGACAATCAGCAGACCGAGGCGCGCGAACCGGATGGTCTTCGACAACAGCGCGTGGGTGCCGATGACGATGTCGACGGTGCCCTTCTCCAGGCCGTCGCGCACCTGCGCCGAGGCCTTCGCCGTCACCAGCCGGGAGAGCATCTCGACCTTGAGCGGCAGCCCCGCGAAGCGCTCGCGGAAGCCCCGGTAGTGTTGGCGCGCCAGCAGCGTCGTCGGCACCACCACCGCCACCTGGACGCCCGACATCGCGGCGACGAACGCGGCACGCATCGCCACCTCGGTCTTGCCGAAGCCGACGTCGCCGCACACCAGCCGGTCCATCGCCCGGCCCGCCGAGAGATCGCCGATGACGTCCTCGATCGCCTTCATCTGATCTTCGGTCTCGGTGTAGGGGAAGCGCGCGGCGAACTCGTCGTAGAGTCCTTCCGGCGGCTGGAGACTCTCGGCCTTACGCACCTGCCGCGCCGCCGCCGTCTTGATCAGCTGTTCGGCGATCTCGCGGATGCGCTCCTTGAGCTTCGCCTTTCGCGCCTGCCACGCCGGGCTGCCGAGGCGGTCGAGGGCGACGCCCGCGTCCTCGGAGCCGTAGCGCGAGAGGACCTCGATGTTCTCCACCGGCACGAACAGCTTGTCGCCGTCGGCGTAGACGAGACGCAGGCAGTCGTGCGGCGCGCCACCGGCGGCGACGGTCTCCAGCCCCTCGTAGCGGCCGATACCGTGCTCGGCGTGAACGACGAGATCGCCCTCGGCGAGCGCCGAGGCGTCGGCGATGAAGTTCTCGGCCTTGCGCGCCTTCTTGCGGCGCGGCTGGGCGAGGCGGTCGCCGAGGATGTCCTGCTCGGCGATCACGCACAGGCCGGGCGCGCGGAACCCGCGTTCGACCGGCACCGCGACCACCGCCAGGACCTCGGGCGGCAGCGCCTCGACCTCGGCCCAGGCGGACACCGTGACCACCGGACCGAGCCCCTTCAGCATCCCGGCGAGGCGGTCGCGCGAACCGTGGGTGAGCGCCGCCACCATCGCCCGCCGCCCCTGCCCGCGCTGCTCGGCGAGATAGGCGGAGATTTCCGGCAGCACCGTTTCGAGGGCGCGGCCCTTGGCCTCGGCGAACGGTCGCCCGGGCAGGCTGTCCATCGCCCGCACCGGTGCGTCGGCGAACGCTTCCGGCGGCGCGTCGAACGGCGTCAGCAGCGCCACCGCGCGCGCGGCGAGAAGGCTCTTCCACTCCGCGTCGTCGAGATAGAGGCGGTTCGGCGGCAGTGGATGATAGGGAGCCGAGCCGTCCTTGACGCTCTCCGCCGCCTTGCGTGCGGCGTAATACTCCTCGATCTGGTCCCACGCGGCTTCGAGGCTTTCCGCCAGACCGGCGTCGAACGCCACCGTCGCCTCGGGCGCATAGGCGAACAGGGTGTCGAGCCCGTCGGAGAACAGCGGCAGCCAGTTTTCCATGCCGGGAAAGCGCCGCCCGGCGGAGACCGCCTCGTAGAGCGGATCGTCGGTCACCGCGCCGAAGTGCTCGCGGTAGCCGCTGCGAAAGGCCGCGATGCTCGCCTCGTTGAGGCGGATCTCCGAGATCGGCCGCAGGGTCAGGCGGTCGAGCGGTTGGGTGGTGCGCTGCGTCACCGGATCGAAGGCGCGCAGGGTGTCGAGCGTGTCGCCGAAGAAATCGAGCCGCGCCGGATCCGGCGCGCCCGAGGGAAAGATATCGACGATGCCGCCACGCACCGCGTATTCGCCCGGCTCCAGCACCTGCTCGGCGCGGCCGTAGCCGTTGCGTTCGAGGAAGGCGATCAGCTTTTCCGGGTCGAGGGTCGCGCCCGATGCAAGGTCGAGGTGGACCCCCGCCATGCTCTCGCGCGTCGGCACCCTCTGCACCGCCGCGCGGGCGGTGGCGAGAATCAGGCGGCCGGACTTCTCCGGTTCGTCGGCGAGCCGCGAAAGCGTCTCCAGCCGCCGCCCGACCAGTTCGGCATGCGGCGAGGCGCGGTCGTAGGGCACGGTGTCCCAGGCCGGAAATTCGAGGATCTCGATATCGGGGGCGAAGAATCCCACCGCCTCGGCGAGACGGGCGAGCTGCACGTCGTCGGCGGCGACGTAAAGGATGCCGCCCGCCGCGGCGCGCGCGAGGTCGCCGAGCAGGCGGGCGTCGTAGCCGGCCGCGACGCCGGTCAGCGCCAGCCGCGCGCCGGGCGTCAGGTCTTTGAGCAAATCGGTCAACGCAACGTCTTGACGTAGTCGAAGTTCATCAGCAGCCGCATCGTCGGAGTGTCCATCGCCGCGGGCACCGGCGACCGGCCGCACAGCCAGTCCATCAGGTCGCTGTCGGGAACGTCGAGAATCGCTTCGTACTCGCGCAGCGCGTCGGCGTCGAAGCCCTGGACGTAGGCCTGCGAGAACGCCCCGATCACCAGATCGAGTTCCTTCATGCCCCGATAGGCGGAACGAAACATCAGGCGCTTGCGCCGGATTTCAAGGGCGTTGGTGGCGTTCATGGGAAGCTCCGCTGAAAGCGATCGGGTGGTGATGAGGCACAGGGATAGGGTATACAGGGGTTGGCTTTTGTTGTCACCCCAGGCGGTTCCGATGCGTCCGACGATTCTCTATCCGCTGTTCGCGCCGCTCACCAGCCTCTCCGGCGTCGGCCCGCGGATCGCGCCGCTGCTGGCGCGCGCGGTGGGCGGCGAAGCGGTGGCCGACCTCCTCTGGCACCTGCCGGTCTCGTGCATCGACCGCACCGCCCGCCCGACGGTGGCCGAAACCGTCGACGGCGCGGTCGCGACCCTGGCGCTGGAGGTGCTGCGCCACGAACCCGCGCCGTCCCGGTCGCGTGCGCCCTACCGCGTCCATTGCGCCGATGCCAGCGGCGAGATCACCCTGGTGTTCTTCCACGCGCGCGAGGACTACCTGCGCGCCCAACTGCCCGAGGGCGCGACCCGCCTCGTCAGCGGCAGGGTCGAGCGTTTCCGCGACAGCCCGCAGATCAGCCACCCCGACTACATCGTCCCGCTCGACAAGGCGGCGGAGATCCCGGCGATCGAACCGCTCTACGGCCTCACCGCCGGGCTGACCCAGAAGGTCGTGGGCAAGGCCGCGCGCGCGGCGCTGGCGAAACTGCCCGACCTCCCGGAGTGGAACGACCCGCACCTGATCCGCCGCGAGGGCTGGCCGTCCTGGCGCGCCGCGCTCGAAGCCCTGCATCGCCCGGCCGAGGCCGCCGCGTGCGCGCCCCTCGCGCCCGCGCGGCGGCGGCTCGCCTTCGACGAACTGCTGGCGGCGCAGCTCGCGCTCTCGCTGGTGCGGGCCAAGGCGCGCGCGCGGCCGGGGATTCCGCTGCCGGGCGGCGGCACGGTCGGAGCGCGGATCGAGGCCGCCCTGCCGTTCGCCCTGACCGGCGCGCAGCGGCGCGCGGTGGCGGAAATCCACGCCGACATGGCCGAGCCGGTGCGGATGCTGCGGTTGCTGCAGGGCGACGTGGGCTCCGGCAAGACCGCGGTGGCACTGCTGGCGATGGCGCGCGCGGTGGATTCCGGCGCGCAGGCGGCGTTCATGGCACCCACCGACCTGCTGGCGCGCCAGCACTACGCCTCGATCGCGCCGCTCGCCGAAGCCGCCGGGGTAACGGCGGTGCTGCTCACCGGCCGCGACAAGGGCGCGGAGCGCGCCGCCGCCCTCGAAGCGATCGCGGAAGGCCGCGCGGGAATCGCCATCGGCACCCACGCATTATTCCAAGATGACGTGAACTTCGCCCGCCTCGGCCTTGCGATCGTTGACGAACAGCACCGATTCGGGGTGCGGCAGCGGTTGATGCTCTCCGACAAGGGGCAGCAGACCGACCTGCTGGTGATGACCGCGACGCCGATCCCCCGCACCCTGATGCTCGCCGCCTATGGCGACATGGACGTCTCGCGCCTCGACGAGCGCCCGCCGGGGCGGAAACCGATCGACACCCGCCTCGTCGCGCTCAACCGCCTGCCCGAGGTGGTGGATGCGGTGCGCCGGGCGATCTCCGCCGGACGGCAGGCCTATTGGGTGTGCCCGCGGGTCGAGGACGCGGAGGACGCGCCGCTGACCTCGGTGGAGGAACGCGGCGCCGCTCTCGCCGAGGCCCTGGGTGCCGACAAGGTGGGGATCATCCACGGCCGGATGAAAGGCCCGGAACGCGACGCGACGATGCAGGGCTTCCTCGAAGGCCGCACCCGGGTGCTGGTGGCGACGACGGTGATCGAGGTCGGCGTCGACGTGCCCAATGCCTCGATCATCATCGTCGAGCACGCCGAGCGGTTCGGCCTCGCTCAGCTCCACCAGCTGCGCGGCCGCGTCGGCCGGGGATCCGAGGCATCCGCCTGCCTGCTGCTCTACGGCACGCTGGGAGAAACCGCCGAGAAACGCCTCACCACCCTCCGCGACACCGACGACGGTTTCGTCATCGCCGAGGCGGACCTGCAACTGCGCGGCGCGGGCGAACTGCTCGGAACCCGCCAGAGCGGCATTCCCGAGTTTCGCATCGCCGATCTCGCGCACCATGGCGATCTGCTGGAGATCGCGCGCGTCGACGCGCGCCGGGTGCTCGACGCGGACCCGGACCTCACCGGCGCGCGCGGACCCGCGCTCAGGACTCTGCTGTATCTGTTTGCGCGCGATGCGGTCGTGGCGACGCTGCGGTCGGGTTGAGCGCCTTGCCTTCGGAGACCGCGGCGGAGGCGAGCTTGACCTTGCGCACGTCCTTGGGGCGGCGGTCCGGCGGCACCACGATGCCGCCCGAAATCACCATCTTGATCCCCTCCTCCACCGTCATGCTCAGCACGATCACGTCGGAGCGCGGCACGAACAGCAGAAATCCGGAGGTCGGATTGGGAGTGGTGGGGAGGAAGACGTTCACCACCTCTTCGGCGGTGAGATCCTGCACCTCGCCCTCGGTGACGCCGGAAATGAACCCGAGCGCCCAGATGCCCCGGCGCGGATATTCCACCAGCACGCACTGCCGGAACGCCGAGGACTGGTTGGAGAGCACCGTTTCGAACAGCTGCTTGAGCGCGCTGTAGATGCCGCGGATCACCGGCATGCGGTTGAGGATGCTTTCGCCCCAGCGCAGCATCAGCTTTCCCACCAGCCCGGCGGCGAGCGCGCCGATAGCGGTGAGGGTGACGAGCAGCACCAGCACGCCGAAGCCGGGAATGTCGAAATTGAGGTAGGTGCTGGGGCTGTAGCGCGGCGGCAGGATCGCGCCGACCTGCCCGTCGACGAAGGTGACGAACAGCCAGGCGACGTAGAGCGTCAGCCCGCCCGGGGCGGTGACGAGGATGCCGGCGAGGAAATAGCTGCGCAGCTTGGCGAGAAGCGACGGCCTGCGCACCACCTTGCGCACGGTCTTCTTCTGCGGCGGCCGTTTCCTGGCGCCGGAGGACGGAGCAGACATCGACGCGACGATCCTTCCACAATCGCGGGGCGTTCGCCTATATCGGAGGAATCCCGCGACAGAGCAAGACGAAACGCGACCCGCCGACCCGCCGCGCCGAGATTCCGCCAGACCGCCGCGCCAGATCGGGCATTGCATCGCGGGCACGGTCCGCTATTCTCTCGGCCGCGCAGCTTAAGGAGATCGATCGCAATGCAGCTTCTGGGACGTGGTCTGTTCGTCGTCGGATTCGCGGGGCTCGCCTTCCAGATTCAGGAATCCTGGCTCGGTCTCACCGGGCTGCCGATCGACAGCACCCACATGACCAACGCGATGGTGTGGTGGGCGGTGTGCGGCTGCATGGCCGCGGGCGGCCATTGGATCAACAAGCGCTACGGCAAGTCCGCCGACTGAAACGGCGCGGGCGTGCGCCCGGCACGGGCGCAATCGTCGAAGAACCGGGCCGAGGACAGATAGCCGAACTCGCGGGCGCGCGCCTCGACCAGACTCGACCGCGCACGCAGGATCGCATCCGCGTGTCCCGGATGGCAGAAGATCAGCGGCAGCGCGGGCTTGCCACCGGCATCGTCGAGAAACCGGCGGAACAGCGGCCCGTAGGGCACTTCGAAATTATACGCGCCGCGGAAGCTGTCGTTGCACGTGAGCCCGGCGCGGCGGCACATCGCCGCATGACGCAAGCCGATGATCGAGAGAATCTCCGCCTTGACCGGATCGACGCCGCGACGGACGATTCGCATCGCCGACTCCGTGATCGTCCGCATCGCACAGGCGCGGTCGTAGCGCTGCGTCACCTCCGCCAGCAGCACCCAGCGCACCACCGGAAAGGCGTGAACGTGCTGGTGTCCGTCGACGAACGCGGGCGGCGCGCCGAAGGCATCCTCGAAGGCATCGAGCTGCGCCTTGACCTCCGCCTCCACCTCCGCCACCGGCAGGCGGCGCAGCTTCGCTGCACGCAGAACCGTCGTCAGGCCGGGCAGAACGCCGCCCGGCGCAAGGCGCGGCAGGCGCGCGAGCGGCTCGTGATCGGTGAGCGTGAGATGCAGGCCGACGCTCGCGCCGCCCGCCGTCGCCACGGCCTTGAGATCGGCGGCGCGCTGCCGCCACTCGGGGAAGACCGTCATCGCGCTGGTGGCGCTCACCCGCCTTTCGCCGATCAGGGTGTCGATGGCGTCGCACACGCCGTGGGAGATCCCATAATCGTCGGCGCAAACCACGATTGCCGCCATTGTATCCGCTTTCCCTCGATCTCGATTTTCGATTACCATGCGCCACCCTTGTCCGGAGATCCATCAAGATGCGCACGGCGCACTCTTCGACTTCCCACGCCCCGTCGCAACGTCGCGCCGACGCCGAACGGGCGCTGTCCTTATTGTCGGTGGTGATCCCCTGCTACAACGAATCCGCAGGGCTCGAACGATTGTACGATGCGCTGACGCCGGTTCTGGAGTCGGCGGTTCCGGCATTCGAGATCGTTCTCGTCGACGACGGCAGCCGCGACGACACCTTCGCCATCGCCCGCAAGCTGGCGGCTCGGGACCGCCGCGTCAAGGCCCTGAGGTTCGCGCGCAACTTCGGCAAGGAGGCGGGTATGGCCGCCGGACTCGCCGCCGCCTCGGGCGACGCGGTGGTGCTGATGGACGCGGACCTCCAGCACCCGCCCGCCGTCATCCCCGAGATGCTCGCGGCGTGGCGCGACGGGACCGACATGGTGATCGCGGTGCGGCGCGACCGCACCACCGATTCATGGGCACGTAGCGCCATCAGCCGCCTTTACTACAAGTTGTTCCAGGCGATGTCCGAGGTGCGGATTCCGCGCGGCGCGGGGGATTTCCGGCTGTTCGACCGGGTGGTGGTGGATGCGATCGTCGCGCTGCCCGAGCGCAACCGCTTCATGAAGGGCATCACCAGTTGGGTCGGCTTCCGCCAGGAATGCCTGCCCTTCGACGTCGGCGCGCGCGAGACCGGCCGTTCCGCCTGGAATCTCCTCGGTCTGATGCGCTACGCCTGGGACGGACTCACCTCGTTCTCCACCGTGCCGCTGCGGGTGTGGTCGGTACTCGGCGTGCTGATCGCCGGACTCGCGACGATCTACGGCCTCTGGCTGGTGATCAGCACCACGGTGTTCGGCATCGACGTCCCCGGCTATGCCTCGCTGATGGTGTCGACGCTGTTTCTCGGCGGCGTGCAGTTGATTTCCCTCGGGGTGCTCGGCGAATACGTCGGCCGGATCTTTCTCGAAGTGAAGAAGCGCCCGCTCTATCTCGTCGCCGACAGCATCGGCTTCGACGCGCCGGACGACGGGAGCGAGTGACGGTGAAACTGGTTCTCGCCCGGCTTCGCGCCAATCCCGGCCGAAGCGCCAGCATCGCGGTGTTCGCGGTGCTGACGGTGATCGCGCTCGCAACCTTTCGCAGCTACGGCATTTCCAACGACGAGGAGGTGCAGCAGACCTACGGCGAGTTGTTGATCCGCTTCTACGCCAGCGGCTTCTCCGACGACAACGCGTTCCACTACCGCAATCTCTACCTCTACGGCGGCCTCTTCGACCTGATCGCGGCGGCGATCGGCCAGCACCTCAGCATGCCGACCTACGAATGGCGGCACCTGCTTTCGGCGGCCGTGGGTCTGGTAGGGATGTGGGGAACCTGGCGCCTCACCCGTTTGCTCTCCAACGAGGCATGGGCGTGCGTCGCGGTGCTGCTGCTTGCCGCCACCGGCGCGTGGTGGGGGCCATTGTTCAATGAAACCAAGGATATCTCCTTCGCCGCCGCGATGATCTGGGTGACCTACTACGCCGCGCGGATCGCACCGCAACTGCCGCAGCCGCGACTGCGTCACGTCGTCGGTCTCGGGGCGGCGCTCGGCTGTGCGCTCGGCCTTCGCATCGTCGCGGTCTACGCAGGGCTCGAACTCGCGATCCTGATCGTCGTCGCCGCGATCGACACCCGGGGCGGCTGGAGCGTCGCCCTCGACCGGCTCGGGATCACGGTCTGGCGGCTTCTGCCCGCGGGCGCGGTGGCGCTGGCGATCATGGCGGTGTCGTGGCCGTGGTCGGTGTTCGCGCCGCTGAACGTGCTGGTGGCGATCGAGACGTTCTCGCGCTTCCCGATCAACATGCCGACGCGGCTCGACGGCGTGGTGATGAAGGCGGCGGACGTGCCGCGCTGGTACCTGCCGATCTACCTCGGCGTGCGCCTCACCGAACTCACCCTGTTCGGCCTCCTCGCCGGGTGCTTCGCCGGACTTCTCGGCACCGCCCGCAAGAGTTTCGACCGGCTGCACGCGCTCCGGCTGCTGCCGGTGGTGCTGGCGGTGGCGGTGCCGCTCGGCCACGCGGTCCTCGCCAAACCGGTGCTCTACAACGGCATCCGCCACTACATGTTCCTGCTGCCGCCGATCGCGGTGCTGGCGGCGGTCGGCCTGCGCGCCACCTATCACACGCTCGACCGTCGCCTCGGCCGCGGCTGGGCGCGGGCCTTCGCGGTTGCGGGCGCGGGCGTCTGGCTCTGGCACGCGAGCGTGCTGGTGCGTCTGCACCCTTACGAAACCGTGGCCTACAACCTGTTCGCGGGCGGCGTCTCCGGCGCGGTGGGAAAGTACGAGTTCGACTATCACGGCAACTCGATCCGCGAAGCCGCGATCCGTTTGAGCGAAATCGTGTCGGAAGAGGAGGAGAACGGGCGCCGCGATCCGCGCCTCGCCCCGCCCTACCGCGTCGCGGTGTGCGCCGAGCAGATCCAGGCGGACGAATACCTGTCGTCGATGTTCCGGGTGACGTCCAACTGGCTGTCGGCGGACTTCTTCATTTCGCCGATCCAGGACGGCTGCGAACGCGCGCTCAAAGGCAACACCATCATCACCATCGAACGCATGGGCACGGTGATCGGTCTGGTCAAGGATCGCCGCCACCTTACCCGCGCGCCGGCGGCGCCATGACCGCCGCCGCGCATTTCCGGCGCTTCGTCGCGTTCGCCGCCGTGGGGCTGGTCGGCACCGCAGCGCACTATCTCACCCTCACGGGTCTGGTGGAACTGGGGGGAATCGACCCCGTGGCGGGCTCGGTGGCGGGCTTCATCGTCGGCGCGGCGGTCAACTACGCCCTCAACTACCGCCTTACCTTCCGAAGCCACAAGAGCCACCGCGAAGCGGCCACGAAGTTCTTCGCCGTCGCCGCCTCCGGATTCGTGATCAACGCGGCGTTGATGCACGTGCTGGTGAACCTGGCGGACCTGCCCTATCTGCTGGCGCAGGTGGGTGTCACCGGGTTCCTGGTCTTCTGGCACTATGCGCTCAACGCGCTCTGGACGTTCCGTTAGCGCGCGCCGTCCGGCACCACGCGGGTCTGCCCGCCCTGCAACACGATCACCCGGTCGCCGGGGGCGAGGTTCGCGTCGTTGGCCTGCACCACGGCGATGGTGCGGCCGTTGTCGAGCTGCACCACGAATTCGGTCCCGGTGGTGCTGGTGATCGCCTCCTCCGCCGCCGAACCGCCGATGCCGCCGAGCACCGCGCCGCCGACCGCGCCGAGCACGTTCGAGCGCCAGCCGCCGCCGATGAACGACCCGGCGACGCCGCCCGCCACCGCGCCCGCGCCCGAACCGACGCCGCTCTTGGTGCCTTCGACCTGGACGTCGCGCATCGAGACGATCCGCCCCTTCTCGACGTTCTGCGCCTGTAGCGCCTGATTGCGCGAATAGCTGCTCGCCGACGGCGCGGAGGTGCATCCGGCGACGGCCAGGGCAGCGAACATCAATGGAACGTAGCGAAAGCGCATGACGAAAACCTCGAACGATGATCCCAATCTAAGGATTTCTGACTCCGAAGGGAATTTCGCAACCCCCGACGTTTCACCCTTCGCCGATCCCGTCGGCGGCGCGGCTGTGTTAGACTGCGCCGAAAGTATCCCGCGCCGCAGCCCGCGCCAACCACTCCGAGGAACTCCACCGATGAAGCCCGTGTTCGTTCAGCTCCAGTGCGCCCCCGGCAAGACCTACGAAGTCGCCGACGCGATCTGGGAGATGGAAATCGTCTCCGAGCTCTATTCCACCAGCGGCGAATACGACCTGCTGATGAAGCTCTACGTCGAAAGCAACGATCTCGAGGACATCGGCAAGCTGGTGAACGAAAAGATCGCCGCGATCCCGGGCGTGTTGCGCTCGATGACGACGCTGACGTTCAAGGCGTTCTGACGCGGACGGCCGCCGGTCGCCCGGCGGCCGCACCGATTCCGGGCCTACTGTTCGCGCACCTTGCGCAGGAAGCCTCCGATCGCTCCGTCGAGGTTTCCGGCCTCGTGCGAAAGCTCGGTCGCCACGCCGAGCAGCGACTTCGTCATCTCGCCCGAGCGCTGCGCCGCGCCGCTCACCATGCTGATGGTTTCCGACACGCTGCCGGTGCCCTGCGCGGCCTCGCCGACGTTGCGCGCGATCTCCTGCGTCGCCGCGTCCTGCTCTTCCATCGCCGAGGCGATGGTCGTCGAGATGCCGTTGATGCGATTGATGATCGACCCGACCTGCTGGATCACCTCCGCCGTCTCCTTCGAGACGCGCTGCATCTCGGACACCTGCGCGGCGATGTCCTCCGTCGCTCGCGCGGTCTGGCTCGCCAGGCTCTTCACCTCGCCCGCCACCACCGCGAAGCCCTTGCCCGCGTCGCCCGCGCGCGCCGCCTCGATCGTGGCGTTCAAGGCGAGAAGATTGGTCTGGTTGGCGATGTCGGTGATCAACTGTACCACCGCGCCGATCTTCTCCGCGGCGCTCGTCAGCCCCATAACCTGAGTGTTGGCCTCGTCCGCCGCCGTCACCGCGTCGGCGGCGATCGACGCCGAGGTATTCACCTGCTGGCCGATTTCGCGAATCGACGCCGAAAGCTCCTCGGTGGCGCTGGCGACGGTCTGGACGTTGCTGCTCGCCTGTTCGGCCGCGGCGGCGACGCTCGCGGCCTGGGCCACGCCCTCGTCGGCGGCCGCGTTCATCGCGTTGGCGGCGTCGGTCATCCGCACCGCCACCTGGCCGACCCGCTCGACCACCTGGCTGACGCTGTTCTCGAGTTCGTCGGCGAGTTGCAGCATCGCCGCTCGGCGCGCCGCCTCCGCGGCCCGCTGATCCTCGGCGCGCTGCGCGATCGAGGCCTTGAGTTCGGACATCATCTCGCGCAACGCCGTCGCCAGCACCCCGGTTTCGTCGCGTGCCTCGACATCCAGCGTCTGCTCGAAGTCGCCCTTGGCGATGCCCTCGGCAAAGACTGCGCTGGCGCGGATCGGGCGCGCGATCGCGCCCGACATGAGCCACATCAGAACGATGCCGACCAGCGCGATCAGAACGCCGACGCCGACCTGGGTCAGGATCGCGGTCCCGTTCCGATCCGCCATATCCTTGGACAACGCCATGGCTTCCGCCAGAATCACCGGCCGCGGCACCTTGATCAGCACCGACCAGGATTTGCCGCTGTCTCCCAGGCGGATCGGCGCGAACGCGCGCAGCATGTCGGACTTGGCTTCGTAGGATGCCGAAACCTCTCCCGAGCGAATCGCCTTGAGATCGTTGGCCCAGTCCGCGCTCAACGGTTCCGCCGAGGAGCCGATCGCCTCGGGCTTGGCGCTGTGCGCGACGATCAGCCCGAGGTCGCTGAGGATCACCACCTCGCCCTTGCCGCCGAAGATCGACTTGTTCACCCGCACCGCAAGATCCTCGACGAACGCCAGATCGTAGTCGGTGCCAGCGACGCCGAGGAACTTGCCGCCGACCATGATCGGCGCGGACATCGTCGCCAGGAACACGTTCTTGCCCTGCACCACGTAGGGTAGAGGTCCGAGCACGCTGGGCTTGCCGGTATCGCGCGGGCCGAGGAACCAGCCGCCCTTCATCACCCCGTTGGGGTGCAGATCCGCACTCTCGTACTCCACGAGCGGCTGCAGTCCTTCCTTGCCGTTCTGACGGGTCCAATACGAGAGGAAGCGCCCGGTCTCGTCGGTCCCGAGGTCGCGCCGGCCGCGATAGCCCGCATCGTCGCCGTCGATCGCGTTCGGCATCCAAGCCGAGTAGGTGCCGTTGAATTCCGGATTGGTCTTGAGAACCCGCTGCAGGATTTCGTTGATCTGGGTGCGGCGAAATCCGGGAGGCACGGCAACCGAGCGGTTCTCCTGGACCAGGGTCGCAAAGGTTTCCGCCATCGTCTGCGCGGTCGTCAGTGCCATCTCCAGCTCGGCCTGAATCATCCCGCCTTGGGCGCGGGCGGTCTGCAGGAGAAGTTCCTCGGACTTCCGCTCAAGAAGGGTGGACGTGCGTTCGGTGACGAAATTCGACGTCAGGTTCGAAGAGACGACACCGAAGAGAACCAGGGCTCCCGCCGATGCCACAAGAGAAGCCCCTGAGAACGAGGCAATTTTCGATTGGATAGATGCAAAACGCCACATACGCGTTCCTCCCCCGCCACGACGGACAACTCGAACAACTTGCCCGCCCACCAAGACTTTTATGATTGTATCTCCAGTAACGCGGAGAACGAAATAAAAAAATCATCTTCTCTAATTTAGTCCGTCCGTATTCACGGAATATTGAAGAAAAACCTTAGAAGTGCAATCTAGGCGGGTTTTTCGCGATTTCCTAAGCCATGTCTTGCGCCGCATCGCGCAGGACCGTGCTCCACCCGATCAAGCGCTCCGACGGATCGCCGTCGCCGGCGGCGCCCTCGGCGAATCCGGGCTCAGCCTTCGCAAGAAGCAGTATTTTTCCTTAAATCTTAGGAATTTACCCCTCATCCGACGCTTGAGCGGAGATGAAAATCCGATTACCGTCATGTAGGTTTTAGTTTCGACGATCGCGGTGGGGTGAGGCCACTCTCCGGACCGGCTGACGTCGGCCCGCCTTCGGAAGAGATTTCGCGACAGGTTTCCCGTCGGCGCACCCGCCCCGAACGTTCGGGCGTTTCCTCGGAGCGCCCGACTGCAAATCGCGCCCCCGGAGAAACACGATCGCGCGAGGAATACAAAGGCCGTTACGATGCATGAAGAAGACAACGATCGGATGCCCCGGAAGCGGAAGGACGACGTCGACTGGACATCCCTGGATTGGAAGGCGGAGCTCTCCAACAACGTCGTGACCGTCGATCGCCTGAAGACCTACGTCTCGCTCGGCAGCGAGGAGGAAGAGGCGATCCGCGAGGTGGTGAAGGTCCATCCGCTGAACGTTTCCCGCTACTATCTGAGCCTCATCGACCCGGCCGATCCCCACGATCCGATCCGCAAGATGTGCGTTCCGAGCGCCGAGGAGCTGGTGGTCGCCGGATCCATGGGAAACACCACTCCCGATCCCTACGGCGACGACAAACACGACAAGGGCAACGGCGTTCTGCACAAGTACGACTATTCGATCCTGCTGGTGACCACCGAAACCTGCGCCACCTACTGCCGCCACTGCTTCCGCAAGCGCATCGTCGGCCGCCCCACCCACAAAACCTTGCGGGATTTCTCCAACGCACTCGCCTACATCGCCGACCACCCCGAGGTCGACAACGTCATCCTGTCGGGCGGCGATCCGCTGACGTTGCCGACCCCCATCCTGCGCGACATGCTGACCGCTCTCGCCGGAATCGATCATCTGAAGTTTCTGCGCATCGGGTCGCGCATTCCCGTCACCTATCCCCTGCGTCTCCTCGACGACTCCCTGATCGACCTGCTGGGCGAGATCAACGCGCGCAAGGCTCTCTACGTCCCCACCCACTTCAACCACGCGCGGGAGATCACCCCGGTCTCGACGGAAGCGATCCGACGGCTGCGCAGGTGCGGAATTACCGTGAACAATCAAGCGGTCTTGCTACGCGGGGTCAACGACACTCCCGACGCTCTGGTCGATCTGATGAACGGCCTGCTGTCGATCGGCGTCAACCCCTACTACCTCTATCAATGCATGCCGGTGTCCCGGGTCCGCCACCACTTCCAGATACCGCTCCGGCAGGCGGTCGCGATCGTCGACGCGGCGCGGGCCCGCCTCAACGGCTATGGAAAGCGTTTCAAGTTCATCATCGGTCACGACATCGGCAAGCTCGAGATCTGCGGCATCTCCGACGACCGAATCGTCCTCAAACAGATCCACGCCCGTTCCGGCCATGCGGAGCAGGCGTCCCGAATCCTCATGCAACCGATAGATGGAGACGCCGGATGGGTAACCTTCTGACGCAAGCGGCGCTGGAGGCCCCCTCTCCCGAGACATTCACCCTGTTCTGCCTGCCGCACGCCGGAGGAAGCGCCGTCTACTATGCAGGCTTCGGCAAATTCTTCCCCGACGGCGTCGTCGTGCGGCCGCTCGAACTGCCGGGGCGCGGGCGGCGCGCCGGCGAGCCTCTTCTGACGAGCATCGAAGATTTGAGCGAGGATCTGTTCGCACAAATCCTCCCGGTCGCCCGGACTGCGCCCTACGCTCTCTTCGGCCACAGCATGGGGGCCCTTCTGGCGTATCGCTGCGCCCTGCTGGCGCGTGCGCGGGCGGTCGCCCTCCCCACCGCCCTGTTCGTTTCCTCTTCCGCAATTCCGGGCCGGGGCGCCGGGACTCTCCCGCGGCCGCCGGAACGTCTGTGGGAGCAAGTGATCGGGATGGGCGGAGTCCCGCAATGCATTGCCGAATCGCCGGATTTCCGCAAATACCTGGAGCCGGTTCTGCGCGCCGATTTCACCGCCGTCGACACCTGGCGACCGGCTCCGGCAACCTCCCTCCCCATCCCGATCGCGGTGTTCCTCGGTAGCGACGATCTCGTCAGCCGTGCGGATGCCCGGGAATGGGCAAAGCTCACCTCGGACAGTTGCGATCTTCACGCTTTCCCCGGCAACCACTTCTATCTGCAGGAGCATTGGGAATCGCTGGCGAACCTGGTGGCGCGCAAGCTGCTTCCGTCCGGCACCTCCGATGCGCCCTGAGGAATTCCCGTCCTTCCGCTTTCCCGCGGTCGCCTGCGGCGCGATTCTCTGCGTCGGGCTACACCTTGACGCGGATGACGGATGGCTGGAAGCCGTTGCCCCCTTCGTCGTCGCGGAGGAACGTCGCCGCGCGGCCCGTTTCGCGCGGAAGATCGACGCGATCCGGCACCTCGCCGGACGGGCGCTGGTCCGGCGCGTTCTTCACGGCTCCCGGAGAGGCTCCCTTCCCGGCAGTTTCGTCGTCGCCCCCCGGGGAAAGCCCTCAGCCCCGAACGAAGGCGTGGATTTCTCGATCTCGCATTCCGGCGGAATGGTGTGGGCGGCATTCTGCCGGGACGCAACGGTGGGGATCGACGTGGAAGAGATCCGCGACCTTCCCGACATCGCGGAACTTGCCTCCCAGCTTCATCCGGACGAAGCCGCCGCGATCCGGGCGCTCCCCGATGCCACGCGCAACGCCGCCTTCTATCGCTGCTGGACGCGCAAGGAAGCCTTTCTCAAGGCAACCGGAGAGGGTCTGAGCCGGCCGCTCGACAGCTTCCGGGTCGACATCGGCACGGACGAAAGCGGCTGGATCTCGGGCGGAAGCGCGGCCGAAGCCCTCTGGACGAGCGCCGACATCGGCTGCGGGACCCGTCACCAATGCTGCGTGGCCGCATCGGCGCCGCGTTTGGAACCCGTCATCGTCATCGCGTAGCAAAATCGCTTGGCCAATCGCACCGCGAGAAGACGACGGTCCAGCTGGCCAGAGCATTTGATGCGGTTCGCTTGATTTTCTAAGCCGTATCGCTCGCCGGAAACAAAACAGGGCCTACCCGTCTCCGGCAAGGCCCTGAATTCTATGGTGAGCGCGGCGGGACTCGAACCCACGACCCGCTGATTAAAAGTTGTAGGAGTGCCGCCACCTCCGCAATTTCGTTTGCAGAACCCCCTACCCGCCGCCCCGACGAAGAATCAATGACTTAGAGAGGGGTGCGCAAACCTCTTTCGGCCCTCTTTTCCGCCGTTCTTCGCGAGAGGACCGGGTGCCGAAAAACGCCGAATTTTGCAGAGATCGGCCACCCGAAAATTCCCGTCAAAGGCCCAGGCTCTCGGCGATGTTCGGGCCGTTTCTGCGACGCAGAATTCGAGGCCCATTTAAGGCGCAGGCGTGGCGGGGGGAGACTGCGATTCTTGGGGAGTTTTCGTGTGCCCCCAACACACTCGTTTTCCGAAGGATCGCATTACGTTAGGTTCGTAGGACCTTATTGCTTTGAGGGCGGGGCTAGCCCAAGTGACTGACGTTTTACGGGAATTCTACAACAGCCTAAATCTAGAAGAGGCCGATCTCGCCGCAGATATTGCGACCGACCGACTAGGTCTCTTAATGCGGATTGCCATCAACGAACTCGACCTTGAGTTCGATCAAATGTTTTCGGCGGAGACAGTGGACGATTCCGACCATGAACGCTGGTACATCATGCGCATCGGTGTACTCCGCCTTATAAAGCTGGCAATGCAGGCGCACCCCCAATTCGAGGCCCCCACACTTACGTTTCAGCGCAATTTGGCATATTCGTTCCAGGTGCTTTCACTTATCCGTAGGGCTGGTGCCATTGAGCACGGTCGACGGGTGGGGCAGATACTCCTTGCGAACTCGGGCCGGATAGAAAGGCTACCTGACCACTTCCGCATCATCCTGCCCCCCAATCTGCCCGATCTTGAGCTGCATGAACGTGATCTAGACCGCCACCACGTCGTGCGAGATCATGAGATGTTTGCGAATGGTTTCGAAGCATTCGTGGGCAAAAAAAGAAAAGATGAAATCAAAAACCTGCTCGCCGAACTCGTTTATCCTTTTCACGGCCATTTTATCGGCTATGGGGCTGATCCCATGCTTGACTTCTATTTCTTTGGCCACGCCTACAACGAGATTCAACTCGCCAAAGGCTTCGACACCTTCCACTTCTCGACGACCTTCGGGGGCATTACGTTTTCCAACTACAAGCTGGCAGCGATGTTTATCATGTCGGTTGGAATGAAGCATCGCGCATTCGTAAGTGCTCTCATCGCAAAGGAACCCACGATTCGGATCGAAGATATCCTCACTGTGTCGGTCGAGACCAAGAACTTCCTCGAAAGCATGAAGGAATTCATCAATGAATTTGGCCAGCATTTCGAGAAACATGTCCCAGTCACCGATGATAATGTGCGGACGATTTTCGACGTACTGTCCATAAGCAGGAAAAATCTAACATTATTAGATCGACCAGGGGCGCCAACACCTCCACTAATCCAGTGCTCAGACGACCATGTGATTCGGCCATTGGCTGGAGCAATCCGTGATGAAGTCATGCTTTTCCTTCTGAACTCGCTCCAGCACAGTTTCCCGAAGGACTATGACCGAGCTCAGCAGGCGCGAGAGGGCGTGATGCAACGGGCCGTCGAGAGGGCCCTACGGGGCGCGCTCCCTGATTTGGAATACCGAGGGAATATCAAGTTGAGGCACTCGGGCAAGGTGGCGACAGACATTGATCTTGTGATAATCGAACCGTCTACCGCTCGGATCATCCTCGTCCAGCTAAAGCATCAGGATCCATACGGTTCGGACTTTGCCTCTATGCTGGCGCGAACAGGACGGCTAAATCAGCAGGTCCGTGACTGGCTCCATAAAGTACGCTCTTGGGTCGGCGCCGCGAGTACGTCCGAATTGCGAGCCAGTTTTCGGCTCCCCCCCTCCGTAACCAATCCCGCAGTTAGCTTCCTCGTGCTGACCCGTCATTACGCGCACTCACTCCGATTGGTCGTTGATGGTACCGATGCAGCCTTCTCCAACTGGACTCAGTTGATCACCGCAATCGCACGACTGCAGGAAAGTAATTTTCCGCCGACGTTGGAGAGGCTTATTAAAGAGCTAAAGACCTTGAGTGTTCCCGACGAGCAATATTATCTTCCCGAGCCCCGGAGTGATTGGACAACCGGGCGCTTGCGCTTCACTATCGAGCAGGAACACCTCGAAACAGAATCCTAGAACCAGGAATCACGTGATAGACGAGTCATAATATTCAAAATCTACTACCTGCTCGCCGAGCCAATCGTTGATGGCCTCGAAGGCGCTCATCAGCGGTTCGATTTCGTTGCGATAGAACACCGCCGCCGCCTGCTCGACGGAGCCGAAGCCGCCCGCGTTGCTTGGGACGATCCCAAGCAGTTGCGGCGGCACCCGGTGGGCGGCGAGGACGTCGTCGCGGGTGACGTTTTTCATGTTGAAGAACTCGTCCTTGGCGGTCACTTCGCTGATCGGAAGAATCTGGAGGCCGTCCTTTTTGCCGCCGGGGGCGAAGACCATCAGGTTGCGGAAGTTGCCCGGCCCCTTCGACTGCTTCAGCGCCTCGCGGACGGCGTCGACGTCCTCGGGGTTGTCGGCCTCGTCCGTCATGTAGAGGATGAAGCCCGCGTGGCTGCCGTTCTGGTAGTATTTCCGGCGGAACAGGGTTGCGGCCTCGTTGAGCAGGGCGGATTGCACCGCGCCGATATACCCCGGCAGACCATAGATTTCCTGGCTGATATCCGGCTCCATGATCTGCAAGACCGAGCCCGGCGCGAAGTCGTGTTCCTCCCCGTCGATCAACATCATGGCGTTGCCGTCCCGCTTCATCCGCGTCCAGCGCGCGAGGGCAGGCTTGATCGCCAGCACGTTGCCGAGGCGCGAGACGCGGCGCTCGGGGTAGGCATTGCCGAACACCAGAAAATCGAGCGCGAGGCGCTTGAAATCGAGGCGCGAAAGCAGGCGGTGCGGCTTAAAGTGCGATGCGAGCAACGACGCCTTATAGCCGATGGCGCTTTGATGATGCGGGTTACAGTGAAGCGCCTTCGCCAGCCCGTCGAACGACACCGGCGGCTCATACCACCGGCCGTTCCACGCCGCATGGAGGTAGCCGAGAAACTCGCGTTGATCGAGAACCGGGGTCGGCTCGCCGAAGGTGAAAATCTCAGGGGCAGGCATTAGAAAATCTCCATGAAGCCCTTGCGGCGCGCGCCGGGGACATTGTCGAATTCGGTGTAACCGAGGCGGTCGAGCGCATGCATGATCGCCCACGCGATATCCGCGTGGCCGGTTTCCTTGCTGCGCCCCGCCGAGAAGGTGGCTTGCCGCCCGGAGGCCGTGGCGGTGCGGCGGATCGCCATGAACGCGGCGGCCACGTCGGACCACCCGGCGTCGAACTCGATCCGGCGTTTGGTGAAAAGCTGCTTGGCCTTGAGGACGAGGCGCGTCTTGACCTCGACCGAATAGGTGATCGCCACCGCGCGCGGGAAGAACTGCCGCACCATCTCGAACACGCCCGCGCCGATGGTGGTGGTGTCGATGCCGATATGCTCGACGTTGTAGCGGTGGCGAAGCTCCTTGATCCGCGCCGCCTGGGCCTGAAAATCCGCGCCGCTGACGTTGAGCTTTTCGAGCACGCGGAACTTCCCGCCCTCGACTGCGGGCGGCGCGACCACGGCGATCGAGGCGTTATCGGCGGATTGCGCCGGATCGTAACCGATCCACACCGGCCGATCGCCGAACGGGCGCTCAAGGTGCGGGTGGAAATCGGCCCACACCTCCCAGCTATCCACCATGCCCTTGCGCAGCTCATCGAAGCCGAAGAACGACGCGGTATCGTCCACCCACTCGCACATGAAGAGGTTGGCGAAGTCGGCATCGTTGTATTCGCGCAAGAGGGCGTCGACGTCGAACAGGTCGCAGCCGCTTTCCTCGGCATCGCGGATCGTGACCATATGCCGCCAAGTGCCATCCGGCCCGACCGCGCCGTGCTTCAGCGTTTCGTGCGAAACGTCGAACGCGACCCGGTTTTCCTTCGCCTTGCCCTTGTTGAAGGTTTCGCCGTTCCAGAAGGCGTTGGCCTCGTGGCCGATGGTCGAGGGCGTGGAAAAGTAGGTGATCCGCCATTTTTTGTGCGTCGCCATTGCCGAAGCGACCTTGCGGAACTCCAAAAATTTCGAAATCCAGGCGTATTCGTCGAGGTAGACGTGGCCGTGGTAGCTCTGCGCGGTCTTGCTGTTGGTGCCGAGGAAATAGAGCGTCGCGCCGTTCCAAAGCACGATCGGGTCGCCCTTCAACTCGCCCCCGGTAACGTCCTTCACCCATTGGAAGATGTAGCCACGGAAGACGTGGGCCTGAGCTTTGGATGCGCTCAAGAAAATCTGGTTGTCGCCGGTTTCGGCGGCATCGAGAAAGGCCTCGCGGGCGAAGTACCACGTCGCGCCGATCTGGCGCGATTTGAGGATGTTCCGAACCCGGTGGCGTTTGGCCTCGTGCCAAACCTTTTGGTAGCCGAACAGGTTCTCGTGGAAGTCGCGGCGCAGCGCCGCAACCTGCTCCTCGGTGAGAGCGTTCTTCTGCTCCGCCTTCTTCTTCCGCCCCCTGGCGCGGGCTTCGAGGTTGGGGTTGAGGTCGGTTTCCTTGCCGGTTTGGCTATACCGCTGAATGCGCGCCGTGCGCTCCAAGGTCGCGGCCAACTGCCCGATTTCGAAGAAGTCGCGGTCGGTCTTGGTTTCCTTGGCGATCAGCCGGTTCAACCGGGCTTCGAGGTGCGCCTCGATCCGCACGACGGTCGGCGCTTCCTCCCATTTGTCGCGGCGCTTCCAGCTATCGACCGTGGGATACGGCACGCACAGATCGCGGGCGATTTCGGCCGGGCTGAAGCCTTGCCAAAACAGGTTGCGGGCCTTGAGGCGCTTGTCGTCGTCGGTGGCGGTCATGCGCCAAGGGTGGAGGCCTTCGCCCCTCTCGCGCACGCCTCATCGGGTTAGATAGCGGCTATCTAACCCGAGCACGTTTGCGCCGCCCGCCCCCCTCGCCCCAGGCTTGTCGAGAACACCCCTCACAGCCTGGGCACACCGATGAAACTCAAATTCTTCCGCGTCGCGCGATCCGGTCGCACCATCGACGGGCGCGAGATCACCCCCGAGCAAATCGACCAGATGGCGGCGAACTACGACCCGAAGAAGTACGGGGCGCGCATCTGGCTCGAACACCTGCGCTCGACCATGCCGGACGGCACCTTCAAGGCCTATGGCGACGTTCTCGCGGTCAAGACGGAAACCGACGCCGACGGCGCGCGCGTGCTGCTGGCGCAGATCGACGCCACCGAAGACCTGATGAAGCTGAGCGCCGCCCGCCAGAAGGTTTTCTTCTCCATCGAAATCCAGCCGAATTTCGCCGGAACCGGCGAGGCGTATCTCGCCGGTCTGGCCGTGACCGACAGCCCCGCGAGCCTCGGCACCGAGATGCTCACCTTCGCGGTGAAGTCGGACAAAGCCCCCGCCGCGATCAAGGATCACCTGTTCTCGGAGGCGATCGAGGTCGAGGCCCTGACCGAAGACGAGCCGGAAAAGCCCTCGCTGCTTTTCCGCGTCAAGGAACTGCTCTCGGGCAAGGCGAAGAGCGATGACGCCCGCTTCGCGCAGACCGACGCGGGCGTGCTCGCCATCGCCGAGGAAGTCGCCGCGATCCGCGCCGACTTCGCGGGCCTCGCCACCTCCGCCGCCGTTGCCGAGATCGCCGCCGCCGTGGCCGCGAACAAGGCGGAATTCTCCGCCTTGGTCGAAAAGCTCTCGACCACCGACGCCGCCCCGCCCCGCACCCCGGCGAGCGGCGGCTCCGCCCACCTCACGGATTGCTGACCCATGAAAAACGCCACCCGCGTGCTTTACGCCGCCTACCTCAAGCACCTCGCCGAAATCAACGGCGTGGCCTCGCCGGAACAGAAGTTCGCGGTTTCGCCGACCATCGAGCAGACCCTCGAAGACCGCATCCAGGAAAGCGCCGCGTTCCTCTCCCAGGTCAACGTCGTCGGCGTCGACGACCAGTCCGCCGAGGTTCTCGGCCTCGGCATCGGCACCCCGGCGGCGGGCCGCACCGACACCAAGACCAAGGACCGCCAGCCGCGCGCGATCCACGACATGACCGGCCGCACCTACACCTGCAAGCAGACCAACTTCGATACCTTCATCACCTACAACGAGTTGGATATCTGGGCCAAGTTCAAGGACTTCCAGACCCGTATCCGCGACCACATCATCCGCCAGATCGCCCGCGACCGCCTCACCATCGGCTTCAACGGCACGTCGGCGGCGGCGGATACCGACCTCGCCGCCAACCCGCTGTTGCAGGACGTCAACGTCGGCTGGCTCCAGCACATCCGCGAAGACGCCCCGGAGCGCGTGCTTTCCGGCCTCAAGGTCGGCACCGAGGCGGGGGCGGACGTGCGTAACCTCGACGCCCTGGTTCAGGATGCCGTGGGCGAACTGCTCGACCCCTGGTATCAGGACGATTCCGAAATCGTCGCGATCACCGGGCGCACCCTGCTCGCCGACAAATACCTCGCGCTCACCAACAGCGCCGCCACCGACGCCCCGACCGAAAAGGCGGCGCTCGCCACCCTCACCGCCAACAAGACCCTGGGCGGCAAGCTCGCCAAGAGCGTGCCGTTCTTCCCGGCCAAGTCGATCCTCATCACCAAGGCCTCGAACCTCTCGATCTACTACCAGAACGGCACCCGCCGCCGCTTCGTGAAGGAGAACCCGGCGCGCGACCGGGTCGAGGACTTCCAGTCGGTCAACGAGGCGTATGTAGTCGAGGACTTGGGCGCGTGCGCCTTCCTCGAAAACATCCTGACGTGGAACGGGGAGGCCTGGGTCTGATGTCGATCTGTCGCAACCACTTCGACCGCATCCGCGCCGCCCGGGAGGCGGAAACGACGCCGACCGCCGTGCCGGGGGCAACCGCCCCCGGCACGATGGCCGACAAAATGCTCAAGCTGATCGCGATGCACCGCGCGGCGCTTAAGGCGATCAAATCGCGCCTCGCCAAAATCGCGGCCAAGGCGACGTTCCTCCCCGAATACACCGCCTATGTCGATGGCGTGGTGGCGGCGGGCAAGGGCGGGCAGGACGACGTGCTGGTAACGGTGATGCTCTGGCGTCTCGATACCGGCGATTTCGAGGGCGCGCTCGCCCTCGCCGCCTATGCGCTGCGCCACGACCTCGCGATGCCGGATTTCATCGCCCGCGACCTGCCGACCACGGTGGTGGAGGAAATCGCCGACGCGGCACTCGCCGAACTCGACCGCGCCGACGCCGACACGGTGAACCCCGAGCCGATCCGCGAAGCCCTCGACCTCACCGCCGAGTGCGACATGCCGGACGAAGTGCGCGCCAAGGCGCACAAGGCCCTCGGCCTGATCCTCACCGCCACCGCGCCCGAAGCCGCGCTCGAACACCTCGCCTCCGCCCTCGAACTCGATGCCGGGTGCGGGGTGAAGACCAAGCTCAACGCGCTTCGCAAGGCGCAGGGCAAGGCGGAGCCGAACGAAAAGACCGAACCGACCGACCCGGCCGGTTCCTAAGAGGCCCCCCGGCGCGGCGACGGCACGGGGCATGGGCTAGGCGCTTCGGCACCGAAACCTCACCCCACCGTCGCCGCCACTTTTTTCCGAAGGCCCGCCATGTCCGCTTTCATCCCCTCGACCAATCCCGCCGCCGATGCTCCGGAAGCCGTTGCCAACGATGGCTGGTTTCCCGATCTGAACCTTGCCGACTTCCACGCGCAGACCGGCCAAGGCGATACCTTCGACCCCGCCCGCATCGCCGCCGCGATCCAATCCGCGATGATCGAGGTCAACGCCTCGATCGGCGCATGGCGCGCTCGGCAAACCGCCGCGAGCCTCGCCGAGGTTCCGGCGCGCACCTACGGCGAAGTCTCGGAAAAGCTCATCCTCTACCGCGCCGCCGTCTTCGCCCGCGCCCGCGCGCAACTGCTCGCCAACACCCGCGATTACGACAGCACCAAATCCGGCCACGCCCGCGCCGACACGCTGGAAGCGACCGCCGCCGACTACCTCCGCCAATCCAACGAGGCGGTTGCCCGCCTGATCGACCGCCGCCGCACGGTGGTGGAGTTGATTTGATGCCCGCCACCGTTCTCGCCCGCCAATCCGAAACCGTCGATCAAATCGCCGCCCGCTGTTACGACGGCGACACCTCCATGGTCGCGGCGATCCTCGAAGCCAATCCCGGCCTTGCCGCCCTCGGGGCGCTCTTGCCCCACGGCACCGCCGTCATCCTCCCCGAGCGCGTCGCCCCCACGCAAACGCGCATCAGCCTTTGGGACTGACCATGCAGGAAGAAATCACCGCCGCCGCCAAGATGGCCCCCGCCGGGATCGGTGCGATTTGGGCCGGTCTGACCCTCAACGAGTGGGTGGCCGTCGTCACTATCCTCTACGTTCTCGCGCAAACCGGCCTGTTGATCCCCCGGTGGTGCGCGATGCTCGCCGCGTTTTTCGCGCGCCTGCGCTCGGGCAAGGGCGCGGCGCAATGACGCCCCTTCGCTCGCACCTCTCCAAGGCGGTTCTCGCCCTCGTGCTGGCCGGTGCCCCGGCCACGGTGATCGCGCAACAATTCATCGCCGAGCATGAGGGAATCACCCTCAAGGCATTCCGCGACGGCGCGGCGAAGTGGACGATCTGCCGAGGCCACACCGCCGGGGTGCAACCCGGCGACACCGCCACCCCCGAGCAATGCGCCGCCTTCTTCGCCACCGATATCGGCATCGCCTTCGCCGACCTCGACCGCGCGGTGAAGGTGGACATGCCCGAAACCATGCGCGCCGCCCTCGCCTCGTGGTTCTTCCACGTCGGCGGCGGCAAGAAGGCGCGGGAATCCACCCTGATCCGCAAGGCGAACGCGGGCGACCGCCAAGGCGCTTGTGATGAACTCCCCCGGTGGGTGTTCAGCGGCGGCAAGGATTGCCGGATTGCAGCCAGCAACTGCGGCGGCATCGTGGAACGCCGCGCGGCGGAGCGCGAACTATGCTTGCTGTGATCGCCGGAATTTGGCGCAACCGCTACCTGCTGCTCGCCCTCGCGTGCGCGGCGCTGCTGGCCTCCAAAGAAAGCACCATCGCCGAGCTACGCGCCAAGATCGCCGCCGACGCCCTCGCCGCCGCGCATGCAGCCAACGCCGCGAGCCGCCAATCCTTCACCGACTTGGTTCTACAAAGCAACCTCGCGTTCGCGGCCATCGAAGCCGCCGACACAGCCGCCGCCGAGCGTGCCGCCACCGTCGCCAAGCTCAAGGAAACCGCCCGAAATGCTCCGATCCCGCCGGATGCCTGCCGCACCGTTGGCCCTCGCCTTGGCGCTGTTCTCGACGGCTTGCGGCACCGTCAAACCGGAACCGCTGATCGAGACGCGGGTGGAGAAGGTGAAGCCGCCACGCCCGCTGCTGACGTGCGCCCCTGATCCGGCGGTGCCCGCCACCAATTCCGACGCCGCCGTGGCCGATTACCTCGCCGACCTGTGGTCGGCGGGGGAAGACTGCCGAACCCGCCTCGCCTGCGTTCGCGCTTGGCGCGAGGGCCGCGCCACCGAAACCTGCCGCCTGCCGATCGAGGACGCCGCCGAATGAAGAAGCTCGCCGCCGCGCGCGCCGCGATCCTCGCAGCGCCGCTCAAGATCAAGGCCGAAAACCTGCTCACCTTCGCCGAGAAAGGCTCGGTCTACGCGCCGCGCGGCGACCGCAACCGCGCCTTTCAAATCGCCTACACCGCCCACATGATCGTCACCGGCTACGCGGGCGCGCCGCAAGACCTGCTGTTCGTCGCCCTCGAATGGCTGCACCGCGACAACCCCGGCTCAGTGGACGAGGCGATCCGCTTCCACGTCGATATCATCGACCACAAGAGCGCCGACGTTTCCCTCGCCATCGACCTCACCGAAACCATCGCCGCCGAAGACCTGCCCGAAGGCCTCCGCCTCGCGCCGCGCCCCGATCCCGACGCCGAGGGCATCGACATTGCCGCCATGAGCCTCGGCCTTCCCCGCCCGCAGCCGACGAAGTAACGCACCATGGCCGACGATCCCTTCGCCCCCGTCGAACGCTGGCTCACCTCCGCCCTCGCCGCCCTCGAACCCGGCGCACGCAAGGCGTTGTTCCGCGAGATAGGGCGCGAGGTGCGCAAGCGAAACGCCCGCCGCATCGGCCGCCAGACCGGGCCGAACGGCACCCCCTGGCCCGCGCGCAAGCGCAACAGCCACGGCAAGGTGCGCTCAACCGCGAAGATGCTCCAAGGCCTCCGCGAACTCCGCCGCCTCACCGTCCAGGCCGACGCCAACGGCGCGAAAATCGGCTACTCAGGCCGCACCGCCCGCCTCGCCGCCGTACATCACTTCGGCGGCGTCGACACCGTGGAAACCGGCGGCGCGTCGGTCAAATACCCCGCCCGCGAACTGCTCGGCCTGAATAGCGAAGACCTTGCGTCGGTGCGCGACAAGCTCATGCACGCGCTCTCGTCCGGAAAGAAAGGTACCTCTGCCTTCAATGGCGATGTGAGAAAGTGAGGATGGCTTCGCGTATTTGCCCTCTTTGCGCCCAAGGAATCCATTTGAAGGGGGTATGCCACGCTCCTTTAGGGCGATATTTTCCATCACCTTCTAAATTTAATGGAAAATCCCAATGCCATTTTAGGGAGGCTATTGACTGAATCCGAGCGCAGATTCCACAGGAAGATTCACATCTTGATCAACACCCGAAGCCTGCCTATCGATGAATGGCGTGATGTCTTGGGGGCTCAGCGACCACCCAGCCCCTCTGCGAGATCGCGCATCGCTAATAAACCTGTCGAGTTTGTAGGCTTGCTCAACGGAACGAATCTGCTCGATCGTGCGAGCTAGAGGGGCTGCCTTGCGCTCGTCTATATAGAGCAACGTGGTCATAAGCTCATAACTTTGTTCGCATTCAAAGTGCTCTCCGGCCGCCATAGACAGGAAGTCGATTACGCGGGCCGGTGTGTCGGCGTAGACACGGGCGATTTCCTCCACCAAATTAATCATGACGTTATCCCACGTCGAAAGTATGAAACCCTTACCTGCCTCCGTTTTTAACATAGTAGCAACTACGGCATCATGATTAACAAGTACATCCGGGTGGTATTTCTTCTCTTTTTTGATTTTCTCTTTAATATCTTCATAAATATTATCGAATGTAATAATACCCACCCCCTGAGAATCGAGAATCGACTCAATTCTATTCTCGATTGAACTCATAGATTTCCCAGGAGAGATTCCAAAGAAGCTTAGGAATTCGCTAAGGCTTATCTCGTCTCCCTGTTGCGACAGCGTGTCGGCAACGTGAGTGTAATGGCTAATATAGGCATTTTCTGAAGCTCGAAGAGGATCGCGCGCTTCGACCGGCAGAGCATTATATACGTCCAGCCATTCGAGCGCTTTTTTGCCGTGCGCAGCCATTTCGTTAAGGTAGACTCGAGGCACCGTTATCTTGATGCCGTGCGCTACGCATGCGCGCTTCAAGGCAGTTGCGGCTAGGCCATAACGCGACCTAGCACCACCAAATGCCAGACCGAAAGCAAACGGCATAGCGACGCTCGAGTCGAGAACCAGAGAGAGGTCTGTCCGGCGCCCAAGAGCACGATAAATGTCAAAGGTATTAGTGGAGAAAATCTGATCGACCGTGGAGCCATACTGTTTTATCCGGGCGCTGGAGGTTGTGGCCAAAACCTCAAAAACACGAGAACGTCTACGGCTCAGACCATGTGAAGCAAGAAACGAATTCAAGGACATCTCAACGGGGCCTTCCCCGTCAAAATTACGGTTACGAACCAGAAGTTCGAGCGCAATGTCGAGCAAACTTTCGGCATCCTCGTGGCTCAGTCTCGTCGCGTCCATCAATGCCGTCACGTCTACTTCACGAGCGGCAAGAAACTCCGTCTCAGCAGCCCTCATAATCGCGAGTTCTGCGTCGCTTAATTGAAACCCCTTTTCCTCTTTTCGTATTCGCCCCGCTACTAAAAAGCGAGAAAGGGCAGATCTAGCCGCGCGGTCCGTATTCTCCCCAGGAACGGCCGCGGAAACCTTCTCAATCAGGTCGCCTTCTTGTATCCCTGGGTGCTTCAGTATCTGCGCTCGAAGGTGGGCTCCGATAACTTCATCTCGAAGCTCTTGAGCTTCCTGCGAAAACAAGAGAACCGTGCTAACTGCTATATCTTTCGCCTCTGCGCGAAGCTCGGTCGGGACAGCCATGCCGAGGGCTTCATATGATCGCTTTATGACCCCAGGCAGAGCAAGGGCTGACGAAATTTCCCTTAGATCTATAAGACTTACATCAACAGTACCTTTTTGTTTGTAACTATCAGCAAAAAACCGCTCCCGGACATCAGGCCCAATTGGCCGGTTCGTAATGAAGATTAGGTGATGCTTCCCTGCCTGAAGCGTCTTCAACGCCTCCTCGTTGATCTTCACCTCCCAGTCTTTGCGGACGCTCAACTGTATACGAAGGTCGCCTCGGGAACAGGTCACGTCACGTCCACCGTCCCCGGTCCCATCGACAATACTGATGTCTTGATAGCCGCGTTGCTCAAGATACATGAGCGCCACATCATAAAAGCGCTTCTCATCGAGATGTTGGATCGCGGTCTTGAGAACGGAAAAATACAAAATTGTCATCCCCCAAAAGAGGTGGGTCGGCTTCTAAAGACCCACATTATAACAAGAGAGTGGCTTTGTAGAGCGTCTCGCGAGTAAAATCTGTATCCTTTGCCGCCTTCCACACTGCACGCCCGCGCCACCGTGCCGAGGGTGGCGACCATATAGGAAGCGTCGCCGGTTTCGAAGGCGTTGGCCACGAGTTCGGCCTGGGCTTCCGGGGTGTCGAGGTACTTGGCGGCATCGAGGGGGATGGTTTCGGTTGCCATGAGCGTTACTCCAAATCGGCGGTCATCGCAGAAACGCGACGAATGCGCTTGACCCAGGTGCGATTGTCACCGCAGTGCATCACTTCGGCGACGTCGATACCGTGGAAAAAGGCAGCGCGTAGATCAAATACCCCGCACGCGATCGGCTCTGCCTGAGCGCCGACGACCTCGGTTTTGTGTAGGACAAATTAACGACCGCGCTCGCCTCCTCGCGTTGATCCCCCTCGGGTTGGCCGGATACGAGATCGCCCCTTTATCGCCAGCCCCAGCGTTTCGTGGCGTCCACGGAGCCTCACGCAAGAAGACGCCCCTCCCCGGCGCTCAAGCCAATTGTCTGTGACTGGCCGAAGATTCGTCATTGCCACATACAGACAATAAAATGCCCGAAGAAGAGAGAACACCGCTAAGGCCAATAGCCTAATAGAAATAAATGGAAACCACTTCAGATATTTACCCGCACCTGATAAAATTGCGATTTTTCGCCACTAAACCCGCGTCGCCGGGTGGGCACTAATCGAAAGGTCGAGCGCGCGCATCACACCCAACAGGGTCGAGAGCTTCGGGTCGCCGTCGGCGCTGAGGGCTTTGTAGAGCGCCTCGCGGGTGACGCCTGCATCCTTTGCCACCTTGGTCATGCTGCGCGCCCGCGCCACGGTGCCGAGGGCGGCGGCGATATAGGAGGCGTCGCCGGTTTCGAAGGCATCGGCTACGAGTTCGGCCTGTGCTTCCGGGGTATCGAGGTACTTGGCGGCATCGAAGGGAATGGTTTCGGTTGCCATGAGCGTTACTCCAAATCGGCGGTCATCGCCTGGGCGCGTTGAATGTCTTTGGCCTGGGTGCGCTTATCACCGCCGCACAACAGGATCACCACCACCGAACCCCGCCGCGTGAAATAGACGCGATAGCCGGGGCCGTGGTCGACGCGCAGCTCGCTGACGCCCTCACCCACCGGCTTGGCATCGCCGAACAAACCACCCTGCAAGCGGACGATCCGCTGCGCGATGCGGGCTTGGGCTTTCCGGTCTTTCAGGCCATCGAGCCAATCGCGGAAAATCGGGGTCTGGCGAACTTCGATCATCATGTGTGAACTCTAGTTCACAGGCGCAATCCCGGCAACGAAAATGTGAACTTCAGTTCACAGAACGCGAACCCAAAACGCTCTCGGGTTAGATAGCGCCTATCTAACCCGCCGATGCATGACGCCCCGCGCCCGCCGCGCTCAACTGGGCGCATGAGCCTCGCCCAATCCGAGATTTCGCGCTTGCTGGATAACGTCATCCAATTCGGCACCATTGCCGAGGTGGACGACGCGAACCGGCGCGTGCGCCTTGTCCTCTCCGGTCGCCGCACCGGCTGGCTCCCCTATCCCTGCGAGATCGGCCAAAACTTCCGCCGCTGGCGTCCGCTCCGCGTCGGCACCCAGGTTGTCGCCGGGTGCCCCTCGGGCAATCCGGCCAATGCCGTAATCCTGCAAATCCTCTACACCGACGCCCTGCCCCCGCCCTCCACCGATAGCGCGGTCGATCTGATCCAGTGGAACGATGGCTCGCGCGTCAAATACGACAGCGCCGCGAAGCGCATGGAGGTAGTGTCGGTCGGCGACCTCGCCGCAACCTCCACCAAAGACCTCACCGCGAACGCAGGCGGCAACCTCACCGCCACGGCGGGCGGCAACGCCGCAATCGCCGCCGGAGCCGTCGCCAGCATTACCGCCCCGGCCATCACCCTCAACGCCACTAGGGGCGGCAAGGGCGCGGCGACGATGAATGGCTCCTTCAGGCTCAAGGGCGATTTCGAGATCGAGGGCGACGTCGCCGTTACCGGAAACATCGACGCCACCGGCTCGATCCTCGCGGGCGGCGAAAACTCCAATCACCATTCGCACCCGTGAGGCCCGCGTTGACCACCGGCATCGATCCCGTTTCCGGCACCGTGGTGGACGAACTCGCCCACATCCGGCTTTCGATTTCCGAGATTCTGAAAACTCCGGTCGGCTCGCGGGTGATGCGCCGCGCCTTCGGCTCGCACGTCTTCAGCCTCATCGATGCCCCCGGCAATCCCATCACCGCCTTGCGCCTGATCGCCGCCGCGGCGGATGCGCTGGAGCGATGGGAGCCGCGCGTGCGCCTCGCCTCCGGCCGCGTCGAGGTGACGCTCGACGGCTCGGCGACGATCCGCCTCGTCTGCAAGGTCAAGGCTTCGGGCCTCACGATCACCGCCGACGTGCCGATGGCGGGTGCGGCATGAGCCGGTATGCCGCCGTCGACCTCTCCGCCCTCGCCGCGCCGAACGTGGTCGAGCCCCTGAGCTACGAGACGATCCTCGCCGAACTCAAGGCGGCGCTCGCCTCGGCAACGGCGGCGATCATCCCGGATTGGAACCCGGACCTCGAAGGCGACGTGCTGGTGAAGCTGTTGGAGGTGGTGGCCTATCGCGAGGCGCTGTTGCGCCAGCGCGTCAACGATGCCGCCCGCGCCCGCATGCTGGCCTTCGCCCGCGGTTCGGACCTCGAACACGAGGCGGCGCGCTACGGTGTGACGCGGCTGATGCTCGACCCCGGCGATCCGCACGCCATCCCCCCGGTGCCGCCCACCTACGAGAGCGACGACGATTTGCGGCTGCGCACCCAGCTTGCGCCGGAAGCCCTCACCACGGCGGGCTCGGAAGGGTCTTATACCTTCCACGGCCTCACCGTCGGCGAACGGCCCACCTCGGTGCAGATCGAAGCGCCCACGGCGGGCGTGGTGGTGATGACCTACACGTTCGATCCCACCGGGCTTTCGGCCAAGATCAAGGATGCGAACGTCGAGCGCACCGTACCCGGCACCGTGCGCGTCACCTTGTTGGGGCGCGAGGGCGACGGCACCGTGAGCCCGGAAATCCTCGCCGCCGCCCGCGCCCACCTCACCGGCAAATACCTCGTGCCGCTCAACGACGAAGTGCTGGTGCAGGGCGCGACGATCCGCCCCTATGCGGTCGCCGCCTCGCTGGTGGTCTACGAAGGGCCGGATCGCGACGTGGTGCTGGCCGCCGCCCGCGCCTCGCTCGCCGCGATGGCGGAGAAGCGCCACGCCCTCGGCGAGATGGTGACGGCCGATGTGATCGACGCCGCCCTGCACGTTGCCGGGGTGCGCCGCGTCATCCTCTCCCCCGAGTGGGCGGATGTGGTGTGCGCCGGAACCGAAGCGCCGTTCATGGCGTCCGCCGCCGTCGACGTTGCGGAGGGCGCATGAACGCCCCCCTGCTCCCGCCCGGCTCCGCCGACATCGAACGCGCGCTCGACGCCACGATCGCCGCGCGCTTCGACGCAGTCCCGGTGCCGGTCGCCACGGTCGGCGATCCCGCCGCCTGCCCTGCGGCCGTGCTCCCCTACCTCGGCTGGGCGGAAAGCACGGACACCTGGGACCCCTCGTGGTCGGTGGCGACCAAGCGCCAGGTGGTGGCGCGCGCGATTCCGGTGCACCGCGTCAAGGGCACCTTGGGCGCGGTCGAAGACGTGCTCGCCGCCGCCGGGTTCCCCGCCTCCACCATCGTTCGCGCGGGCGCGCGGCGGCACGATGCCTCGGCGGTTCACGACGGCCGCATCCTCCACGGGCCGGAAGGCGGCTGGGCGATGTATCGCGTCATCCTCTCGCGCCCGATCCGCAACGATCAGGTGGCGGGCATCCGCCGCCTGCTCGAAGTCACCGCCGCCACGCGGTGCCAACTCCTCAGCCTCGAATACCAAGAGGTTTCCAACCTGCACGATGGCCGGTCGCGCCACGACGGGGCCTACAACTACGGGAGGGCCTGATGGCCGACAACCTCATCATTCCGCCGACCCACGACAAACCGGCTTGGCCGGAGGCGATCAAGCTGATCGATACCGACGAGCCGGTGCAGGGCGGACTCGACGGCGTCGACAACCTCCAGGCGCAGCAGTTGGCGGCGCGCTCGCAATGGCTCAAGGCGCAGGTGGATGCCGTCATCGCCTGGGCGGAACTCACCCCCGACGCCGCCGAACTCGACCAGCTCAAGCGGGCGATCGCCGCCAAGCTCGATGCCGCCGCAGCCCGCCCGGCGACCACCACGGCTTCCGGCGTGGTGGAACTCGCCACCAATGCCGAGGCGCAGGCGGGAACCGACGCCGCCCGCGCCGTGACGCCCGCAGCCCTCGCCGCCTGCACCGCCACCGAAAGCCGGGCGGGCATGGTGGAACTCGCCACCGTCGCCGAGGCGAAGACCGGAACCGATGGCGCGCGAGCCGTGACCCCGGCCGGGCTCGCCGCCGCCCTGGCGAGCCTCGACACCGCCGGAACGATGCCGGTAGCGGCCAAATCCGCGGCCTACATCGCCACTGCGAACGACATCACCAAGGTGATCGAGGCGACCGCCAATTCCTGGAGCCTCAGCTTCGCCCCCGCCGCCGATCTGGGCGACGGCTGGTGGTGCGCGGTGCGCAACGCGGGCACGGGAACGATCACGCTGAACCCGGCGGATGCGGAACCGATCGACGGCGTGGGAAAGGCGGCGCTGCCCCCCGGGGCTTCGTGCTTCGTCGTCTGCGACGGCGCAAGGTTCCGCACCATCGGCCTCACCAGCGGCGGGCGCACCCCCGGCGATATTTTCTGGACCTCGTCCGCCGCGCCGCCATCCGGCAGCCTCAAAGCCAACGGCGCAGCCGTCTCGCGCACCGAATACGCTGCGCTGTTCGCGGCGATCGGCGTCACCTACGGCGCGGGCGACGAGATTTCCACCTTCAATCTTCCCGATCTTCGCGGCGAATTCGTGCGCGGCTGGGACGACGGCCGCGACATCGACGCGGGGCGCGCTTTGGGATCGGCCCAATTGGACGCTTTCCAGGGCCACTGGCACTACTCGTCCACCGGCAACAACACGATCAACGGCGGGCATTACCACGTCGGGCGGACCCTCAACAGTTCCGAAATTACGGACAACGTCCGTGGAGCCGTCTCCGACGGCGAGAACGGCACACCCCGCACCGCCGCCGAAACCCGCCCGCGCAACGTCGCACTCCTCGCCTGCATCCAATACTGAGGCCGATCATGACCAAGACCGTCCATCGCTTCGCGCCCGTTTCGGGGGAATACCTCGGCCCCGTCGCACTCGACGCCTCCGACCTCTCGCCGCGCGAACCGGGGGTGTACCTGATCCCCGGAAACTGCACCGAGGACGCTCCGCCGGAAGCGCCTGCGGGCCACGTCGCCGTGCGGCGCGGCCTCGCCTGGGAGGTGGTCGAAGATCATCGCGGGGAGACCGTCTACGTTGCGGGCACGGCTGTGCGCGTCGCTCACCTCGGCCCGTTGCCGGAAGGCGCGACGACCGCCCCGCCGACGCCGACCGCGCCGTCCGAAGCCGACCTTCTCGCCGCCCTGCGCACCGAGCGCGACGCCCGCCTCGCCGCCGCGCTCGCGCTGCTCGACCGTCACCGCAATCAGGCGGATTTCGGCCTGCCCACCACGCTTTCCACCGCTCAGGCCAAGGCCTGGGCGGTCTATGCGCAGGCGCTGCGCGACCTGCCCGAAATCACCACCGATCCGGCCGTTCCCGATTGGCCGCTTCCCCCCCAGTAACCCCCGAAGGAACATCCCCCATGGCTACCGACTATCATCACGGCGTACGCGTCATCGAGGCTTCGGACGGCATCCGCCCGATCCGCACGATTTCGACCGCCGTCATCGGCTTCGTCGCGACCGGCGCGGACGCCGACGCCTCCGTCTTCCCCCTCGATACTCCGGTCCTGATCACCGACATCGCCACGGCCATCGGCAAGGCGGGCACCACCGGCACGCTCCCTTATGCGCTGGATGCGATCAAAGACCACGGCAACCCGGCAACGGTGGTGGTGCGCGTGGCGGAAGGCGAAACCGAGGCCGAAACCACCTCCAACGTCATCGGCACCACCACGGCGGAGGGCATGAAAACCGGCCTCCAGGCGCTCACCGATGCCAGGGCCAAGCTTGGAGTTACGCCGCGCATCCTCGGCGCTCCCGGCCTCGATACCCAGCCGGTCGCCGCCGAACTCGCGTCGATCGCCGCGCTCACCCGCGCGTTCGCCTACGTCTCGGCCTACGGCTGCGCCACCAAGGAAGCCGCCGTCGCCTACCGCAAGAACTTCGGCGCGCGCGAACTCATGGTGATCTGGCCCGATTTCGTATCGTGGGATACCACCACCTCGGCCAACCGCACGGAATGGGCGGTCGCCCGCGCCCTTGGGCTCCGCGCGAAGATCGACGAGGACGTGGGCTGGCACAAGACCATCTCGAACGTCGCGGTTCAGGGCGTTACCGGCATCACCAAGCCGGTGTTCTGGGATTTGCAGAACCCGGCCACCGACGCGGGCTACCTCAACCAGAACGAAGTCACCACCCTGATCCGGCAGGATGGCTTCCGCCTGTGGGGTTCGCGCACCTGTTCGGAAGACCCGCTGTTCGCCTTCGAGAACTACACCCGCACCGCGCAGGTGTTGGCCGACACCATGGCCGAAGCGCACTTTTGGGCGGTCGACAAGCCCATGAGCGTGACCCTGTTCCGCGACATCGTGGATGGCCTCAACGCCAAATTCCGCGAACTCGTCCGCAACGGCTACCTGATCGGCGGCGGCGCGTGGTTCGACCCGAGCTTCAACGACGCCACCAGCCTGAAGGCGGGCAAGGGCACGGTGTCCTTCGACTACACCCCGGTGCCGCCGCTCGAAAACCTGATGTTCCGGCAGACCATCACCGACACTTACCTCCTCGACTTCGCTACGCAGGTCGCCGCGTAACCGATTATTCCAGAAGGAAAAGCAGCATGCTCCCGAAGGTTCTCTCCAACTTCACCCTCTACATCGAGGGGCGCGGCTATGCGGGCGTCGCCGAGGAAATCACCCTCCCCGCCCTCGAACACAAAACCGAGGATTACGAGGCTGCGGGAATGGCCGGGCCGGTCGAACTCGCCCTCTCCCTCAACGCTCTCAAGCTCGAATTCACCCTCGGCGAATTCAACACCGACGTCCTCAAGCAGTGGGGCCTCGCCGACGCGGGCGGCATCAACGCCCGCTTTCTCGGCTCGGCGATTTCGGAAGACGGCGGAAACGACGAAGCCATCGAGATTTCGGTACGCGGGCGCTGGAAGAAGCTCGATTTCGGCACGGTCAAGAAAGGCGACCGCGCCAAGCTCAAGGTCGAGATGCCGCTCACCTATTACCGCTATTCGGCCAACGGCGTGACGCTGATCGAGATCGACATGATTTCCGGCAAGCAGACCGTGAGCGGCACCGACATTTCCGCCGTCATGCTCCAGGCCCTCGGCATCACCGCGTAACCCCGCCCCGAATCCTCAGCTTAGGAACCCTTCCCCATGACTAAAATCACCCTCTCGAAGCCGCTCCCCTGGGGCAACGAGGAAATCTCCGAGATCGTTCTCCGTCGCCCCACGGCGGGCGATCTGCGCGGAATCAAGCTCACCGGCATCGCCGAAATGGACGTCAACACCGTGATGGTCCTCCTCCCCCGGATTTCCGTCACGCCGCTCGCCAAGTCGGTTCTGAACGAACTCGACCCGGCGGATGTGGTGGAGGTGTGCTCCGCGCTCTCGGTTTTTTTCGAGGCGTCGCCGAACGCCTCCCCGAAGACGCCGTCGATGCCTGGGGCGTGATGATGAAGGCCTTCCCCGGCTCCTTCCCGTGGGATGCCTTCGACCGCCTGCCCCTCGACCGCTACGGCGAAGCCTACGCCCTTGCGGTCGAATGCCTCGAAGCGGAGGCCGAAGCCATCCGCGCCGCCAACAAGGGCTGACCCATGGCCGACCTGAAGCTGAAAATCCTGATGGAGGCGGCGGAGAAAATCTCCGCCCCCTTCAAGCGCGCCACCCAATCCACCGACACCCTGCGCGCGTCGATGAAATCGGCGACCGAGAAGGTTCGCGACCTCGAAAAGGCTTCGGCCAATGTGGAGGCGTTCGCGCGGCTCAAGCGCGAGGCCAAGGCCAACGCCACGGCGCTCGCCGAAGCGCAGGCGAGGGCGCAGGAAATGGGCCGGGCGCTCGAAGGCGCGGGCAACGGCACCAAGAAGGCGCAGGCCGCATTCGCCCGCGCGCGCCGCGAGGTGGACCGCCTGAAACAAGCGCAGACCAGCAACGCCAGCGAAACCGCGATCATGCGTGCCCGCCTCGGCGAGGCCGCGATTTCCACCCGCACCCTTGCCACCTCGCAGCGCCAACTCAAGCGCGACCTCGAAGCCGCGCGCACCGCCGCCACCGATCAGGCGAAGGCGCTGGACGCGGTGCGCGCCAAGACCACGGCGCTTGCCAAGGCGCGGGAGAAGATGGGCCGCACCATGGGCATGCAGGCCAACATGGCGGTCGGCGGCGCGGCGGGAATGGCGATGGGCGGCGGCGCGCTCGCGCTCGGCTCGGGCATGGCCGGGGCCGGAATTTCCTTCGGCGAGCAAATGTCGGCTGTCGGCGCGGTCGCGCGGATCGACAAAACCTCCGCCGAATTCAAGATGCTCTCCGACCAAGCCAAGGAACTCGGCGTAAACACCAGCTTTTCCGCCTCCGAGGCGGGCGCGGGCATGCAGAAATTGGCGATGGCGGGCTTTGGGGCCAAAGAGATCTACGCCTCGATGCCGGGAATGCTCAACCTCGCCAAGGCGGGCGCGACCGACCTCGGGCAAACCGCCGATATCGCCTCGAACATCCTCTCCGCCTTCGGCATGAAGGCCGATGAAATGGACCGGCTCGGCGACGTGATGACCGCCACCTTTACCCGGTCCAACGTCGATTTGCAGATGCTCGGCGAGACGATGAAGTACACCGCCCCCATCGCTAGCCAATTCGGCGCTTCGGTGGAAGACGTGGCCGCAATGTCCGGCCTGCTCGGCAACATCGGCATTCAGGGGAGCAACGCGGGCACCGCGCTGCGCTCGCTGTTCACCCGCATGGCCGCACCGCCGAAGGACGCCCGCGACGCGCTTATCGAACTCGGCGTCGCCACCCAAACCGCATCCGGCGATATGCGATCGATGACCGACATTCTCGGCGACGTGGCGAAGAAGACCGAGGGCTTGGGCGACGCCAAGCGCCTCGCACTGTTCACCGCCATCGCGGGGCAAGAGGCCGGGGCCTCGCTCGCCGAACTGGTGCGGAAGGGCGGAACCGGCGAGATCACCAAATTCGTGGAAGTGCTGAAAAACGCGAAGGGCGAAAGCGCCCGCGTCGCGGCGGCGATGGGCGACAACGCGGCGGGCGATATCAAGGGCTTCACCTCCGCCGTCGAGGGCCTGAACATCGCCCTCACCGAAACCAACGACGCGCCGCTGCGCTCGCTGATCCAATCGGCAACCGGCGTGGTGCGCGGCATTCAGGGATGGGTAACGGCAAACCCGGTACTTGCCGGAACCTTGGTCAAGGTTGCAGCCGCCATCGCCGGGTTGGTGTTCGTCGGCGGCTTCCTCGCCACGATGATCGCGGGGCTTCTCGGGCCGTTCGCGATGGCGCGCTTCGCCCTCACCGCCTTGGGCATTCATGCCGGGTTTGCTGGCGGCGCGATGAATCTCCTAACCGGCGGATTCGGGCTCGCGGGCAAGGCGGCAAGCGTTCTCTTCCCCATGCTCGCCAGCGGCATCAAGACCGTAGGGCTTGCCTTTGCCGCCAACCCCATCGGCTTCGCGGTGATGGCGATTGCCGCCGCCGCAGCCCTCGTCATCGCCTATTGGGAGCCGATTTCCGCATTCTTCGCCGACCTGTGGGGCGGAATTTCCGAGGGCTTCGCCGCCGCGTGGAAGGTGATTCTCTCGGGCATCGAGGCAATCAAAGCACCGCTCGCCTGGATCGGCGGGATTTTCGACAAGGTCTTCGGCGGCGGGGTCGAACCGCAGCAGGCGACCGACGGCGAATTCGCCGACGCGGAAGCCGCACCCAAGCGAGCGCCGGTCAAAATCGCACCCTCGCCCGCCGCGTCGGCGATGGCCGCGCCCGCGATGGCCGGGGCGGTCAACTTGGGCGGGGTTTCGATCACCGTGAACGCCGCGCCGGGCCAAAGCGCCGTCGATATCGCCAAGCAAGTCCGCATCGAATTCGACAAGCTCATGGCGCGCACGCGGGGCTCCGCCGGGGCGCGGCTCTACGACGAGGAAAATTGATTATGCTCATGAGCCTAGGCCTGTTCACCTTCGGCCTTTCGACCGCCCCTTTCGAAACCCTCAAGCGCACCACGGCGCAACGGTGGGAGGCGAAGAATCGCGTCGGCCGGATGGCGGCGCAGCAATGGGTGGGACCGGGCGAAGACGCCATCACCCTCGAAGGTACGCTGATGCCCGAACTCACAGGCGGGCCGGAAAGCCTCGACAAGCTCCGCGACATGGCGGCATCCGGCAAGGCCTGGATTTTGACCGCGGGGACCGGCGAGAACATGGGCCGCTGGATCATCGCCCAGGTGGAGGAAAGCCGCTCGGCGATGCTCGGGAACGGCTTCCCACGCAAGATCGGCTTTTCCCTCTCGCTCCGGGCTTATGACGACGACGACCCCGCCTCCCTCGGCAACCTGATGGACAGCAGGCCGTGACCCCGGAATTCCGCGTCGTCGCCGACGACGTCGACGTCACCGCCGCGATCAAGGCGCGCCTCGTCTCCCTCTCCCTCACCGATAAGCAAGGGCTGGAGGCCGACGAACTCACCATCGTGATCGAGGATGGCAACGGGCGCGTCGCCTTCCCCCGGCGCGGCGTTTCGCTCGCGGTCGCGCTCGGGTGGAAGGGCGAGGCCTTGGTGGAGAAAGGCACCTTCACCGTCGACCAAGTCGGGCACGATGGCCCGCCCGACGTGATTTCGATCACCGCCCGATCGGCCGATTTTCAGGGCTCGTTCAAGGACCAGCGCGAGGCGGCTTACGATTCCACCACCCTCGGCGCGATCCTCGAAACCATCGCGGCGCGCAACGGCCTGAAACCCGCGCTCCACGCCGACCTCGCCGGAATCGCAATCGCGCACATCGACCAGACCAACGAGAGCGACGCCAACTTCGTCACCCGCCTGGGAAAGGACTACGGCGCGGTCGCCACGATCAAGGCCGGGCGGCTGCTGTTCGTGCCCTCGGGCCGAGGTATCGCCGCCTCGGGCCGCGCCCTGCCCGCCATCGCCATCCGCCGCAAGGACGGCGACCGCCATTCCTTCACCGCCACCGACCGCGAGGGCACCACCACGGGCGTGAAGGCGAAGTGGCACGACCTCGCAACCGGCGCGGCGCGCGAGGTTTTGGCCGGGGAGGAAGGCACCACCAAGACCCTCAAACGCCTCTACCCCACCCGCGCCGAAGCGCAGACGGCGGCGGACGCGGCCTTCAAGAAGCGAAAGCAGAGCGGCCATGAATTCCGGGTGACGCTAGCGCGCGGCAACCCCGCCATCATCGCCTCCGCCCCGGTGGTGTTCCTGGGCTGGCGACCGGAGATCGCCGCAATCGACTGGATCACCGGCGACATCACCCACACCCTCGCGGCGGATGGCGGGTTTACAACCGAGATCACTGCGAATGAGGCGGACGTAGAGTAAGCTCCCTATCGGGAACACCGCGTTTTTCCTCGTGCAAAAGCTCTTCGCAGCTACTAGAACTCCTGCCGAGTCCCATATAGCCTGTCAGAGACGGAGGTGGAGAATGCGTGATATCGACGTCCGTAACGCCTTACGTCGGCAGGTACTGAAAGAGCATGAGTCAGATCCAAGCACTTTAGTGGTGCATGAGCTTGGTGTCTGGGGTGGGATAGCTCGCGTCGATGTAGCCGTTATCAACGGCAGTATTCACGGTTTCGAAATCAAATCCGATAGCGATACTCTCTCTCGTTTGAGCGGGCAGGCCAGCGCATACAATGCCGTTTTTGATCAGATCACGATTGTTTGCGGCAGCCACCACCTCGACAACGTGATGGAGCGCGTACCAGAATTTTGGGGCGTCAAAGTCGCAACCTCCGGCCCAAGAGGCGGGATCACCCTGCGCCAACAGCGTTTCCCCAAAATCAACCGCGACATCAACCCTGTTGCCCTATCCCACCTCCTCTGGAAAGAGGAAGCCCTCGAAATTCTCCAAACCCACGGGTATGCCGATGGCGTGAGAAGTAAAAGCAAGGCGGCCATATATGCCCGCCTTGCACAAGCTCTTCCTCTGGAGGAACTACGTTTCGAGGTACGAACGCGCCTTAAGGCGCGACTTTCGTGGCGATCTCATTGACGACAAAGTGTATGTGGTGGTTTGTGGGTGCCTGACGCCAATTCGTCTGATTTCCAGGCCCCGACGCCCGAGAAGCCACGCGATTGATGAAATCGTCACCTTCCGAGAACGTCGCCCCACAATAGGCGGGATGATCTACGATTTCTTGGGCTAGATCATGGTATTGACCGTATCCGCCGTGACGAGGATCGCCCAACCAGCGTCCCCGGAAAATTAGCCAATTATCGTCTGTGGTATAACGAATATTTGCAGACATTCGCATCGTTCGAGGATCAATCTCGGGAACATCGGGATGACCAATCCCGTAATCGCCGAAGCTCGGTCGCCTTGGAAGCTCTGGCAAGCTTAGAAGGGCAGTCCATAGAGCCCAGTCCGAACGAGGTACAAACCCAAGACCGGGGGTGAAGCCGGACAAATTTTCCGGGAACGCACCACTCAACAAGACGAGAGAACGTGCGCGCGTCGCAATCGGCTGTGAGATCAAAAACTGGAACACCGCTCCGGCACAAAGGGCCACATCGGCGACTCCCACACTCCGAAAATCTAGAACGAGATCGACCGCTGCTTCCGGAACGGCTAGGTAGTCCAATAGGTCGGAAACAGCCCTCCCCACGCTAGGAGCCAGCATATCGTCCCTCCCAATACGGAGGCAGACACCTCTACCGTCACGAATCACGGTGCTCCGCACAGCCGCTTGATAAGGCGCATCCCGATCAAACCCAGTGACAGGAATCCCCCAAACACCGTTATCGGTTGTGAGTTGCATCAATTCTTCAAGCGGATGACGCCCGCCTTCCGTAGCAACCCCCGGCTCCAATAAAACACAATCGATGAAAATCGGTGCGCCACCTTCCCAACTATTCACGATTTGCCCTGGAACGTTAGCCAGATGCGCGTCGAGCGTCTTAGACGGGCAATCGTTGTTCCAATCCCACGGAATTGGAACAACCTCGACAAGCGGCGTAATCCTAGCTCTCACCTCAGGTGGTAGGGCCTGGAGGGCACAGTATTCCCCCTTTTTCCACTTCAGAGTAGGCACGTAGTGGCGATGATCGAACATTCTTCCCCCTTCAAACTTCAGCCAACCCCTGGCCATTATAGGTGTGCGCATGCGCACACCCTCACGATACGCGCAAGGCGCGAACCGAACAACCAGAGAGGGCGGAGCTAAGCTCCAAAAAGATCGCGGAACTCCATCACCCTGTGGCGGGCGACGATACTCTCACGGGGAAAGTCGCGGGCCAAGGCGGGGGCGGCGACTGAGAGTCGGCCTAGATCACCCCTTTTGCGTCGATGATCTTATGAATTTGGCGACTACCGCGCAGTAGCTATCTTGGGTTTTCACAATATTCTCACGGCCAGAATTGTATGCCGCCCCGTATTTACTCCGGTACTCATCCGCCATTCTGGACGGTAGATTTTCAGACCCCAACAGCATATACCCTTCCCTCATGAAATCCATGAGAGCCGTCGATGCGCGCCTCGAAACAATATCCAGATCTTCGGCCAACTCAGGAGCGGTGACGATGTAAGCCATGGAGAAGGCGGGAGGCTCCAGATGGGAATAAATGCTCTTGGAGGCACTGCCGGACACCACTGCATCACGATCGCCTTCCCAGTTGCGGCAATGCTCCTGCGCTTCTCGCCGGAAAGCGCGCTCGTAGGGCATCAAATCTGCGGCATTTTCCGCACGATTCTCTGCTGCATCCATGCTGGAAGTGATGCGATCGACGAAGAATGTCCCGATCGAGGTAACTAGCGCCGTGAGCAGCAGCCACACGAACTTATTCTCAGTGCGCGTAGCCGGTTGTTTTGCCCCTAGCGCACCCACCCCTACCGTTCGTAGACGACGCCGCAAAAATCTGGAAGCCATCCGCCCCTACCTCGAAGAATTCCGCAACCGGACATGGCGCGAGAGATTGATGCCTTTCCGGATTTCGGTGGAATACGTCACTGGAATATCGGCGAGCTTGGCCAGCTCCGGCAGAGACGTCCCCGAGATTTGATCCGCGTACTCGATACCGAAGAGATGAACCTGCACGACGGTCTCTTGTGTTGCCGTGCCCTAAAGGTACATCGTTTTAAGAATCGCTGCGGCTTCGTCGATCGTCATCGTTCTCCCCTTCCTCTTCGCCTCCCTAAGCGAGCGCCTTTAGCTTTTGCTAAACTCGGCTCGGAAACGCGCAGACACGACCAATAAAAGTCACAGACAACCCGAGCAGAGCGAGACTTGGCACAAGATCATCTTCATTAGCGGCAGATGGACTTTTATCGATAACCTTACGATCCTGATTTTAACTTTTCCCATTCGCTCCTTACGATTTTCCGGCTTATATCGATCAACTGATTTCTCGTGTCCTGAATAAACCGCAACCGGGTGGAATAGCCTTCTCTCCCCCTAGACGCCGCGATTGATGCCTCTGCATAAACCTTCATCAATTTGTCAAGTTCAGCAAACTCCGGCTGCGCTTCATTCTCCATCAAACGCAATCGATTCATAGATATAGAAAAATCCTTAACAACACCAATAATCTCAGACATCCGCTCCCATGGGTCATCTTCTCTAGACTGAAGCATAAATCCGATTTCGCCGCACATATTTCCATACGACAGAAAATTCAAAATTTCTTCTTGAAACGTATGAATCCATTTCTCCCTATTCGATGACCTTATATTAAGCTCAAATTGCATCTTTAGCGCATTAATATTCCCCCTATACGCCACCCATGAAACAATTATAGCCGAAATAGGGGTGATAATAACCGCAGCCAAACTCGTGTAATCCACCGCATTGAATTTATCTGCCGCACTCACAATGGCGTCTGCAACGTCCTTAATAGATAAGTCCATTCACGTTCCTCACATCCTCCGCCCGAACCAGATGGCGCGGCCTATGATGCGGATTTCTTCTAGGGTTCGCTCGTAGATGCCGTGGTGCGGGTTGTCGCTGATGATTTTGATGATGGGCGGGTCGGACATGGGGACGTGTTCTAGGCGTTTGACCACCACGCCGAGTCCATCGAACAGGGCGAAGACGCCGCCTGGGGCGGGGACTGTGTCTGCCGTGTCGATCATCACGCGGTCGCCGGTTTCGAGCGTGGGGCTCATGCTGTCGCCGCGAACCTCGATCAAATACGCCTTCGCGGGGGCGACGCGGAGTTCGTGGCGGAGGTAGTCGTTCGGCAATTCCCAGGTGGCGCGCACGTTGTCGGCGGCCATGCTGTTGCCCCACTCATCGACGTGGTTGACCTCCAAGGCCACCACCCCGCCCCCGCCCATGCCGCCGCGCACGTCCACTTCCGGAATGCGCGAGGTTGTCGTCGGCGTCGACGGGTTGAGGAATTGAGGGAGATAGCCCTGCCCTCGCTCCTCGGTCTTTCCCTGAAGCCATTCTATCGAGACATCCAACTCACGAGCGAGATCCGCAACGTATCGTGGCCGCTTCGTCGCGCCACTTTCGAGTTGGTCGATTGCTTGTTGGCTGACGCCGACACGTTGCCCCAACTCGCCCTGGCTTAGGCCGAGTTGCTCCCTACGTTCGCGCGTTCTATCCCCTAAAGTGCCCAACGGATTGAACGCGCCGGCGACCAATTCCGCCTCGCTCATGCTCCTGGCCATATTCTCCGGGAGAAGATCGACAGGTTGGCATTCAAGAGCAACAGCAAGACGCCTCAACCACTCGACATCAAGCTTCCGCTCTCCCCGTTCCAACATACCGACCATCTGCCCCGAGGAACCCATGCGCCTAGCGAGTTCCCGTTGGCTCAGACCTAGCTTTTCCCGACGTGTCGCAATCCGGTTCTCCATAACCACACGATAAACAAAATGTTTGCGCTTGACTGCCAACAATTCGTTTGCAATTCTATGCAAACAATCCGTTGCCAGAGGCAGGCATGAACCTCTCCACTTACCTACGAACAACCGGAAGAACGATCCCCTCGCTGGCTGCTGAGGTGGGCGTAAGCGCGATGGCTATTCGCTACTGGGTCGAACGGAAGCGAATTCCACGCGCTGAAGCAATGGCCCGCATTGCGACCGCAACTGGTGGACTTGTGCAGCCGAACGACTTTTTCCGGGTTTCTCAGCCCCTGACAACCTCTACGCCGCCTTCCCCCTAGGCGGCGCGCGCGGGGCGGCATTTCCCCCGATCGGTCGCCCCGCGCATCCCTCATCCGTTTCCGACGACTGGAGCCGTCACATGCAAAACGATCGAATCCCGCTCGCCTCGGCAAAGGGCCGAACCTTCCCCGAAGAAGGCGCGTCCCCGTCGTTTCCTCTCTCGCTCGGAAACGATGCGAGCACCAAGCTCCGCGTCACCCCCTGCGATTGCCCCAAGGCGCACGGATTTCTGCCGCTCCAACTCATTCTGACTTGGCCGGACGGCGCCACTGTCACCTTTCCGATCTGCCCCGACGACGTGCACGGGCATTTCTCGTTCCACGGCAACCACGCCGCCATTTCGAACGCGGACGTTCAAGCTTGGGTCAAATCCTTGCTGAAGCCGAGCAGCGCGAACGTTTCCGCTCGCATCGATTTCTAGCGTCAAGCTTCAAAATGCTCTCCACCAATGAAAATCTCATGAGTCGAGCTTGGGGTTTTGTCCACCCGGTAGGACAGCACGCCGAGCCAGACGGCTTGCTCGTTGGGCAACCGGAAACGCACCTTCCGGCCCGAGAGACGTTCCAACTCTTGAAGTTGGGCCGCGCTGGGCGTTACGCGCGCCACAAAGCCACCTCGATCACGCCATGCATAGCCGGTCGTCGTATACGTGCCTGCTCGGACCTCAATGGTTTTCTCGAAAAACGGCAACAGGTCGCTCAGGCTTTCCGGCCATGCGACGGCATCTTCGAACATTCCATTCTCTCCAAAGTGGTGAATTTCCCGTTTTTCACTTTGGCAGAGACGGCGGGCGGCGTCGAGCCGCCCGCCGATGAATCCGCCGCGCCGCTTTTCCCATGAGCGCGCCGAACCGCTTCCAACACTTGGAGTTTCCGTGATGCCCTCCGAAGGGACCATCGTCTTTACGCCGGAACATATGCAGAACGTTCGGCAACTCCTGTGCCGCTGCCTCAACGTCTACGTTGGGCCGGGCAGGCTCTACCCCGTCGAGGTGATCGCCTCGGGCATCGGCACCAGCGCCGACACCGTGCGCCGCTGGCTGCGCGGCGAAAGCTGCCCCGAGTGGCCGAACCTCTCCGCGCTTCTGGCGATTTTACCGCCCGAGTTCGCGAACGCCCTGCTCGCCCCCGCCGGGCTCACCGGCGCACGGCGCATCGATGGCGAAAGCACCCACGGCGAAACCCTGCGCGAGATCACCGAGGCGGCGGCGACGCTTGCCGCCGCGCTCGCCGATGGGCGAATCGACCACACCGAGCGCCCCAAGGTCGTCAAGGAACTCACCGAGGCGATGGTCGCAATCTCTCAGTGGCTCGCCAAGGAAGGAAACGCCTGATGCCTCGCGGAAACTCGACCAAATGCCCGCACTGCGGCTCCACCTGCCGCACGATCAAAACCGCGCAAGTCACCGCCACCTATCGCGAGGTGGTGTTCCTCTGCCGCAATCCGGCTTGCAACTGCATGTTCACCGCCGCGATCACGCCGCTTCGCGAGATCGAGCCCTCGGCCAACCCGAACCCCGAGGCGCACTTTCCCGCCTCCGCCAAACAGGTGCTGGCATGAACGCAACCCCACCCGCCAAGCCCACCAAGGCACAAGCAAAGCTCATCAGCCGCGTTCGTGCTGCGGGGCCGCTGGTTCAGGACAACGCCGAAGACGGCGTGCGCTTCTCTCTCGCCAAGGGAGGCGGCGTGAGCGCCGCCACGGCGCGGTGCTGCATCGCGCAAGGGCTTCTCCACCCCGTCGGCGATGGCCTGCTCGAAGACACCACCCAAACCTTTACCGCGTGAGGACAAGATGACCGACAAAACCTCCGGCATCGTCGCCGAGCAATTGCAGTCCTTCGTCATGCGCATCGAGCGCTTGGAGGAGGATAAGGCCAACATCGCCGCCGACATTCGCGAGGTATTTTCCGAAGCCCGCGCCCAAGGCTTCGACACCAAAATCATGCGCGAGTTGATCCGCATCCGGAAGATGGAGGAGAGCGACTACCGCGAACACGAGGAAATCCTCGACCTCTACAAGCGCGCCTTGGGGATGCTGGCGGATACGCCGCTCGGGCAAGCCGCGCTCAAGCGCGTGGGAGGGTAAAGCCATGCGCCGCGCCGTTCTCGTCGCCACCAATTGCCACCCCGCCCTTCCGCCCCTGCCCGCCGTCTCGCGCCGCGATGCGATCTGGATCGCGCTCGCCTGGGGCGCGGCGCTCGCCGCCCTCGGCGCGTGCGCCTGGGCGACCTGGGGCTTGTAACAGGAGGTTCCTCCCATGGCTCGTATCCGCACCATCAAGCCGGAATTCTTCCGGCACGCCGACCTCTTCGACGCAGAGGAGGAAACCGGGTTACCGCTTCGCCTCGCGTTCGCCGGTCTTTGGACCGCCTGCGATCGCGAGGGGCGCTTCGAATGGAAGCCCCGGCAACTCAAACTCGACTGCCTGCCTTACGACGACGTGGACTTTTCACGCGTGCTCGACGCGTTGGCGACGCGCGGATTCGTCCGAAAGTACGAGGCGGACGGAAACGCCTACGGCTGGGTGCCTTCGTTCACCCGGCATCAGATCATCAACAACCGCGAAAAGGACAGCGCCCTTCCGCTCCCGCCGCAAGGCTTTGAAAACTCGGGCGGATCGACGCCAGCCCCACGCGACGGCGACGCGTGCCCCACGCCGCACGGAAATGCTTCAGTGGAAGGGGAAGGGGAAAGGGAAAAGGAAGGGAAGGAAGAAGGGGTAAAGGTCATCGACGCTGGCGCGCCGAGTGACCGCCCCGAAGCCGCTCCCCCTGCCCATCCTGCCGCGAAGCGCGACGAGATCGCCGAGATGGTAGCGATCTGGAACGAAACCGCCATCGACCTCGCCCTGCCCCGCGTGCAGAAGCTCACCGGCCCGCGCCTCCGCAAGGCCCACGCCCGGCTCAAGGACTGCGGCGGGCTGGATGGCTGGCGCTCGGCCATGGCGAAGCTGCGCAACTGCCCGTGGATGCTCGGCGACAACGACCGAAGCTGGCGCGCGGACTTCGACTTCATCGTCAGCGAAACCAAGTTCGCCCGGCTGATGGAGGGCAGCTACGACCGCGCTGCGGCTCCCCGCGCCGCTGCGGCGGCGCGCGGCTTCGGCGATGCGGTTTCCCACCTGCGAGCGCGGATCGCGGAGGCGGCCCATGCGTGACCTCGCCACCACCACCGGCTTGCCGACCCTCGCTCGCCGTGCCGGTCGCCTTGCGTTCGCCGACGTTGCGACCACGGCTTCGACCACCTTGCTCTCCGCCGCCGAGTGCCGCGCGCTGCTGGCGGAAACCGAAGCCGCCCTCGCCCCGTGCACCATGGGCAAGGCGCTCGACCACATCGAGGCGATGCTGGCGGTGTTCGCCGCCGCGGGGCGCGACGGCGCGAAGCAATCGCCGGACGAACGCGGGCTTTACGTCGCCGCGATGACGGCGGCGCTCGCCGAATGCCCGGTGTGCTGCGTCACCGCCGCCGTCGCCGAGGTGGTTCGCACGCATCGCTTCGGCCTGCCTCTGCCGGGCGACCTGACGGCGCGGGTCGAGGCGCTCGCCGAACCGATCCGGCACGCGCAGGCCGTGGCGCGGGCGTACCTCCGCGAACATGCCCGCCGCGAGGCGAAGCGCCGCGCCGACGCAGAAGCCGAGGCCCGCAGCGCATGGGCGAAGACGCCCGAGGGCCGCGCCTACATGAGCGCCGCCCTTGCCCGCGTTACCGCGCGGCTGGCGCAGATCGACGGGGCGCACCGATGACCGCGCCCCGCCGATTCCTGCCCAACCGCCGCCCGATCGCCTCGGGCACGGTCTTCGCCGGAGATGCCGCCTTCGTCGTCTCGGCCGGGTTCGACCCGGCCTCGGGGCGCGTGCGCGAGGTGTTTCTCTCCGCCGAAAAGCACGGCTCCGCGCTCGACGTCTTCGCCCACGACGCCGCCGTGGTGATTTCCGTCGCGCTGCAATGCGGCGTTTCCGCCGCGCAACTCGCCCACTCGGTGGCGCGCACGCCCGCCGGACCCGCCACGCCGATCGGCGCGGCGCTCGACTGGATCGAACGTTTGGAAGAACGGGAGTAACCCATGCCGAAAATCCCGAGAAACTGGCCCGCGTCGGTCCTTCCGCGCCGCCTCACCAAGGAATGGGCCGCATTCTACTGCGGCGTCTCCACCGCCACGTTCGACGCGATGGTGAAGGCGCGCGAACTCCCGAACCCCGACGAACGCGGCAAATACGACTTGAGAATGCTCGATATCGCGATTGATCGCCGAAACGGGCTCACCGACGATTCGCCCGATTTCTCCGCCGATTGGTCGGTCAAGCGGCGCGCATCCCGAAACTAAGGACGGCAGGAATGATCAAGATTCAGCTTCGCGGCGTGAACAAGGTGCGCAAGCGGCTCTCCGATGGCTCGGTGCGGATGCACTACTACCACCGCGCCACCAAGACCAAGCTGCCGGGCGATCCGACGAGCGCGGAATTCGTCGCGAGGCTCAACGAACTCAACGCGCAGATGAAAACTCCCGAGCGCGCCCCCGCCGCGCGGGGAACCATCGCCGCGCTGATCGAGCATTACCGCACCTCGCAAGACTACCTCGGCCTCGCGGAGAAAACCCGCCGCGACTACGCGCGGTATCTCGACGTCGTCAAGGAAGCCTGGGGAAGAAACCGCGTGGCCGGGATCGACCGCGAGGCGGTGTTCAACCTGCGCGACGCCTTTCAGGACACACCGCGCACCGCGAACTACGTCGTCTCGGTGCTACGGCTCCTCCTCACCTTCGCGGTCGACCGCCCGAAGCTCTACGGCCTTGCCTACAACCCCGCCTCGCGCCCAAAAAAGCTCAAGACCGGCGCGGGGCATAGGCCTTGGGAAGAGGCGGAAATCACCGCGTTTCGCGCACACTGGCCGTTGGGGAGCGTCGAGCGCACGGCGTTCGAACTGGCCCTCAATACCGGGCAGCGCGGCGAAGACGTGGTGCTGATGGAGCGCATCCACTTCGGGAAGGACGGCATCGCCGTGGCACAGGAAAAGACGGCCGCGCGCGTCTGGATTCCGGTTTCCGTCGACCTTCAAGACGCGCTTCGGGCCTGGGAACGGACGCTGGAACGGCGCTCCGCGAGCTATGAAGATCACCGCAAGCCGGTTCCGCTCGCGATCAAGCGTATGCTGCTCAGCACCGAGACGGGGCGCGCGTTCACGGTCGATAATTTCCGCCACAAGATGATCGCCGCCTATCAGGCGGTTCCAGGCTTGAAATCCGGCCTCGAATGCGGCGGCGTCACCTCGCACGGCCTGCGCTACACCGCCGCCACCGTCCTTCACGAACTCGATTGCGATTGGGACACCATCGCGGCGATCACCGGCCACGAAACCGTCCAGATGGTGCGCAAATACACCGCGAAAAAACGCCGCGCAAAGCTCGCCATCGCCCGCCTGGACGCCGCCCGCAACGAGGCGAAAAAGAACCCTTCGTGAACCGATTTTGCAAACCGCCCATTGATCGGTTTGCAAACCATGAAAAAAGGGGCTAGGCAAAAGGCCCTAACCCCTTGAAATCATGGTGAGCGCGGCGGGACTCGAACCCACGACCCGCTGATTAAAAGTCAGCTGCTCTACCAACTGAGCTACGCGCTCTCACCTTCCCCGCGCGCTCGCGGGGAAGGCGGACCATAAATGCACGCGGGCCCCGGGTCAAGCCCGGGCGCGCCTCACTTCAGGGATTTGAGGCGCTCGACGTCGGCGGCGACCTTCATCGACACGATCTTGGTCGGGTCCCGCACTTCGCCGTTGTTGGACGAGGAGCCCTTCTTGATCTCGTCGACGTGCTCCATGCCTTCGACCACCTCGCCCCAGATGGTGTACTTGCCGTCGAGGAAGGGCGCCGGAGCGAAGCAGATGAAGAACTGGCTGTCGGCCGAGTTCGGATCCTGGGCGCGGGCCATCGACGCGGTGCCGCGCACGTGCTTCTCCTTCGAGAATTCCGCCTTGAGCTTCTTGCCCGAACCGCCCATGCCGGAGCCGGTGGGATCGCCGCCCTGGGCCATGAAGCCGGGGATGACGCGATGGAACGGCGTGCCGTCGTAGAACCCTTCGCGCGCCAGCTCCTTGATCCGCGCGACGTGGTTGGGCGCGAGATCCGGGCGCAGCGCGATCACCACGCGGCCCGTGGGCAGCTCGAGGTAGAGCGTGTTTTCGAGGTCGCGTTCGGCCGCCTGCGCGGTGGTGTCTTCGCTCATCGCGGGAGCTCCCATTGCCAAAATCAAACCTGCCGCCAGGGCCAAGAGGCCGCGGCGGCCCATCAAAGAACCGAAAAGCCGCATCTCACTCGCCTTCCCATTCGCGGAACCTGTTAATCAAATCCCCGCGCACCCGCGCGGGGACGAACTCGCTGACGTCGCCGCCGAGGCGGCCGACTTCCTTGACGAAGCGCGACGAGATGAACTGATTGTGTTCCGACGCCATCAGGAACACGGTCTCGACGTCCGGATTGAGGCGGACGTTCATCCCGCACATCTGGAACTCGTATTCGAAATCCGAGACCGCGCGCAGGCCGCGAATGATCACGGTCGCGCCAGCCTCCATCGCGAAATTCATCAGAAGATTGCCGAACGGACGCACCTCGACGCTTTTGCCCGCGGGCAGGTCGAGCGCGGCGCATTCGCGCTTCGCCATCGCCACCCTCTCGTCGAGCGAGAACATCGGGCCCTTGCCCGCGCTCACCGCGACCGCGACGATCAGATGATCGACGAGACGCAGCGACCGGGCGACGATGTCGAGATGGCCGTTGGTGATCGGGTCGAAGGTCCCCGGATACACCCCAATGCCGACGGACATGGGTTACACTCCCCCCTGGTGTGGTCAGCGGCCGCGCCCTCTCCCGACGCGGTCAGTTGCCTTCGCCCGGAGCGTCCGGAGCGGACTCGCCCTCGGGGGTGTCCTCGCCGGTCTCGACGTCGTCGGCGAGGTCGTCGTCGTCCCCCACCGCCGCGTCGTCGAGGCGCGTCGCCGAAACCACACGCTCGTCCTCACCCATGCGGAACAGCCTCACGCCTTGGGTCTTGCGGGCAGCAATGCGGATATCACGCACCGGCATCCGGATCAACTGTCCGGCATCGGAGACCAGCATCAGTTGATCGGAATCCTTGACCGGGAACGACGCCACCATGTCGCCGAGACGATCGTTGGCGTCGATGTTCATGATCCCCTGCCCGCCGCGGCCGGTGATGCGGTATTCGTAGGCCGAGGTCCGCTTGCCGTAGCCGTTGGCGGTCACCGCCAGCATGAATTCCTCGGCCTCCTTCATCGCGAGGAAGAGATCGTCGGCGATCAGCGACGACGGATCGACCGCGGATTCGTCGTCCTCGGTCAGGTGTTCCTCGATGCGGCGGCGCTTGAGGTAGGCCTCCCGCACCTCCATCGGATAGTCCATGTGCCGCAGCACCGTCACGCCGATCACGTCGTCGCCCTCGGCGAGCTTGATGCCGCGCACGCCGGTGGAGGAGCGGCCGACGAACACCCGCACGTCGTCGATCGGGAAGCGGATGCACTTGCCCTTGCGGGTGGAGAGGAAGATGTCGTCCTCGGCCGAGCACGCCCGCACCGAAATCAGGCGGTCGCCGGATTCCAGCTTCATCGCGATCTTGCCGTTCGACATCACGTTGGCGAAGTCGGAGAGCCGGTTGCGCCGCACGTCGCCGCGCGCGGTGGCGAACACGATGTACATGTTCTCCCACTCGGTCTCGTCCTCCGGCAGACGGAGGATCGCCGCGATCGCTTCGTTCTCCTGCAGCGGCAGCAGGTTGACGAGCGGCTTGCCGCGCGACTGCGGATTGCCGAGCGGCAACTTGTAGGCCTTGAGCTTGTAGGCCATGCCGAGGGTCGAGAAGAACAGCAGCGGCGTATGGGTCGAGGCGGCATAGACGCGGCGGACGAAATCCTCGTCGCGCGTCGCCATCCCGGCGCGCCCCTTGCCGCCGCGCTTCTGCGCGCGGTAGGTGGAAAGCGGCACGCGCTTGATGTAGCCCTTCGCCGAATAGGTGAGGACCATCTCCTCGCGCGGGATCAGGTCCTCGATGTCGTGCTCGAACTCGTTTTCCTCGAAGGTGGTGCGGCGCGGATCGGCGTAGAGGGTCTTCACCTCGACGAGTTCGTTGCGGATGATGCCGTAGAGCTTTTCGCGCGAACGCAGGGTTTCGAGGTAGTCCTCGATGCGCGCGCCGATTTCCCGGAGTTCGTCGTGAACCTTGTCGCGCTCCAGCCCGGTGAGGCGGTGCAGGCGCAGGTCGAGGATCGCGCGCGCCTGAGCGTCGGAAAGCCGGTAATGGCCATCCACCACTCCACGTCCGGGCTCGTCGATCAGCTTGATCAGCGGTTCGACGTCGACGGCGGGCCAGTCACGTCCGGTGAGAGCCTCGCGCGCCGAATTGGGATCGGACGCGGCGCGGATCATCGCGATCACGTCGTCGAGGTTGGCGACCGCGATCGCCAGGCCGACCAACACATGCGCCCGGTCGCGCGCCTTCGCCAGCTCGAACTCGGTGCGGCGGCGCACCACGTCCTCGCGGAAGTGGACGAACGCGCGGATCACGTCCTTGAGCGTGAGGAGCTGCGGGCGTCCCTCGTTGAGCGCCAGCATGTTGACGCCGAAGCTGCTTTGCAGCGGGGTGAAGCGGTAGAGCTGGTTCAGCACCACTTCGGGCTGGGCGTCGCGCTTCAGCTCGATGACGACGCGCACGCCGCGGCGGTCGGATTCGTCGCGCAGGCCGGCGATGCCGTCGATCTTCTTGTCGCGCACCAGTTCGGCGATCTTCTCGATCATCGACGCCTTGTTGACCTGGTAGGGCACCTCGTGCACCACCACCGCCATGCGGTCCTTGCGGATCTCCTCGATGTCGCAGCGGGCGCGCAGGATGATCGAGCCGCGGCCGGTGGTATAGGCGGCGCGCGCCCCCGCCCGCCCGACGATCACGCCGCCGGTGGGGAAGTCGGGGCCGGGAACGATCTGCATCAGTTCCTCGGTCGAGATATCCGGGTCCTCGATGAACGCGCAGCAGGCGTCCACCACCTCGCCGAGGTTGTGCGGCGGAATGTTGGTGGCCATGCCCACCGCGATACCGCCCGCACCGTTGACCAGAAGGTTCGGGAAGCGCGCCGGGAGCACCGTCGGCTCCTCGGTGCTTTCGTCGTAGTTGGGCTGGAAGGAGACGGTGTCCTTGTCGATGTCGTCGAGCAGCGCCTGCGAGCTTCTGGCGAGGCGCGCCTCGGTGTAACGCATCGCCGCGGGCGGGTCGCCGTCCATCGAGCCGAAGTTGCCCTGGCCCGAGACCAGCGGCAGGCGCATCGAGAAATCCTGCGCCATGCGCACCATCGCGTCGTAGATCGCGGAATCGCCGTGGGGGTGATAGCGGCCCATGACGTCGCCGACGATGCGCGCCGACTTGCGGAACGGCTTCGAGAAGTCGTAGCCGCTCTCCTTCATCGAATACATGATCCGGCGATGCACGGGTTTGAGCCCGTCGCGGACGTCGGGGATGGCGCGCGCCACGATCACGCTCATCGCGTAATCGAGGTAGGAGCGCTTCATTTCTTCTTCGATGTTGACGGGCTGGATGTCGTTCCCGGTCGCTTTGATCGGCGGATTGGTCAAGGTTCACACACTCTTGTCAGCTTTCGTCCTGGGCCGGACGGCGGAGCAGTCTACCACCCCGGGGCGAGCGACTCAACGCCCGCAGCCCGATCATCTGCCGTATGAGTCTCGTCATGCAACCTATTGATTTTGAAAAGCGAATCTCTCGCCCGAAATCATTTCGCGTAGTTCACCGGCAACACCGTGGTCGACTTGATCGTCTCCATCGCGAACATCGAGGTGACGTCGGCGAGTTCGATGCGCTCGATCAGGCGCTTGTAGACGCTGTCGTAGGCGGCGATGTCCGGCACCACCGCGCGCAGGAGATAGTCGATCTCGCCGCTCATGCGGTAGAACGAGACGATTTCGGGAATCCCGTCGACCGCGCCCTGAAAGCGCTTCAGCCACTCCTGCGAATGGTGGTTGGTCCGCACCGCGATGAACACGGTGACGCCGAGATTGAGCCTCTCGGGATCCAGCAACGCCACCCGTTTGCGGATCACGCCGTCGGCTTCGAGCTTCTGGATTCGCCGCCAGCACGGCGTCGCCGAAAGGCCGACGCGCGCGCCGATCTCCGCCACCGCGAGCGTGGCGTCCTCCTGCAGCAACGCGAGAATCTTCCTGTCGATCGCGTCGATGATGCACCTTCCACGTCGGAAATAAGAAAACAGCATTCCTAAAATCCGACAAATTTGAGAATTCAGTTCTCCGATCCTATCGAGTTGCGCAAAACATCGCAAACCCTTTGCGGACCTTCGCCGCTACCATGACGAAAGATCGAAACCACCTGCGGGGGACGCAAAATGCGTGGCGATGCTTGGACCGAGATCGACGATGAGACCCTGATCACGGTGCTCCGGGCGGAAATCCGGCGCGCCACCGGTTGCACCGAAGTCGCCGCGGCAGCGCTCGTCGCCGCTCACGCCGTCCACACCCTCGGCCGCCCCGCCGAACACCTCCAGCTCTCGGTCAGCCCCAACGTCTACAAGAACGGCGTTCACGTGGCGGTACCGGGCACGCCGTTCCGCGGCCTCGCCCACGCCGCCGCGATCGGCGCGGCGCTCGGCGACCCCGCCGCCGGACTTGAAATCCTCGATGCCGCCGACGCCGCGATCGTCGAGGCTGCGAGGCTTGCGGTCGCGGCGGGCGCGGTGCGGGTCGGCTTCGCCGCCGAGGCGGAACCGTTGTTGCTGCGCGCCGCGGCGCAGGCCGGCAACGACGTGGCGGTGGCGGTGATCGCGGGCGCGCACGACCGCCTCGTCGAGATCCGGCGCAACGACGAACTGATCTACAAGGCCCTGCCTGCCCAGGACCACGACGACACCGGCCTGCCCGATCTCCGCACCGTGCCGATGGCGCGGATGCTCGCCGCCGTCGACCGCATCCCGGTCGCCGATCTGGAGTTCCTGATGGACGCGGCGCGCCTCAACGCCGACGCCGCGCGCGCCGGACGCACCGCCGAAGGACCGCTCGGGCGCGCCCTCGATGCCCGCGCCGCCGCCGCGCCCTCGCCACGCGCCGCGGCACAATCGTGGACCGGCGCGGCGAGCGAAGCGCGGATGGGCGGCCTGCCGGTCGCGGTAGCGGCGATCACCGGCAGCGGCAATCACGGCATCGCCAACTTCCTCGGCGTCTGGGGCTATGCCCGGGCGATCGGCGCCCCCCGCGACCGCACCGTGCGCGCGCTCGCGATCGCCTCGCTCGTCACCGTCGCGATCAAGGCCCACACCGGTAAGCTCACCGCGTTCTGCGGCTGCGCGATCGCGCCCGCCACCGGCCTCGCCGCCGCCGCCGCCTATCTCATGGGAGGCGACGCCGCGGCGCAGACCGCCGCGATGCAGACGGTGATCGGCACCTTCGCCGGAATGCTCTGCGACGGCGCAAAGGCATCCTGCGCCTTCAAGGTCGCGGCGGTGGTCGGCGCGGCGATCGACATCGCCGAGCTTGCGGTCTCGGGCGCCCACGTCGCCGCGGGCGACGGCATCGTCGGCGCCACCGTCGACGAGAGCTTCGCCAACCTCGGGCGGCTCAACGACCCCGGGATGCGCGGCACCGAGCGCGCGGTGCTCGAAATCATTGCCGCCGGCGCGGCTTGACGCTTCGAGGCCGCGGGATTATCGGTGGGAAGCCACGGAGTCCCGTGGTTTCGGGGACTCTCCGCACATGACCATTCCCGCGCACCTGTTCGTGCCCGCCCGCCCGCTCACCGGCCAGGACGCCAAGACCCTGGCGCTCGCGGCTCTCGGCGGGGCGCTCGAATTCTACGATTTCGTAATCTTCGTGTTCTTCACCGCGGTGCTGGGCAAGCTGTTCTTTCCGCCCGACATGCCGGAATGGCTGGGGCAGCTCCAGACCTTCGGCATCTTCGCCGCCGGTTATCTGTTCCGGCCGCTCGGCGGCATCGTCATGGCCCACTTCGGCGACACCTTCGGCCGCAAGCGGATGTTCACTCTTTCGGTGGCGTTGATGGCGGTGCCGACGCTGCTGATCGGTCTCCTGCCCACCTACCAGAGCATCGGCTACGGCGCGCCGCTGCTGCTTCTGCTGATGCGCATCATGCAGGGCATCGCGATCGGCGGCGAGGTGCCGGGCGCGTGGGTGTTCGTTTCCGAGCATGTCCCCTACCGCCGCGTCGGGCTCGCCTGCGCGCTGCTGGAAACCGGCCTGACCGCGGGCATCCTGCTCGGCTCGCTGGTGGCGACCTCGATCAACAAAAGCCTGAGCCCGGAAGCGGTTCACGACTGGGGTTGGCGCGTGCCGTTCCTGCTCGGCGGCGGTTTCGGCCTCGTGATCGTCTACCTCCGCCGCTGGTTGCAGGAAACTCCGGTGTTCGAGGAGATCCGCGCGCTCAAGCAGATCAGCCGGATGCCGATCCGCGACGTGATCCGCGACTACAAGCCCGACGTGGTGGTCTCGGTGATCGCGGCGTGGATGCTCACCGCCTGCATGGTGGTGATCATGCTGATGACCCCGACCCTGCTGGTGAAGCTGCACGGGGTGCCGCTGGTGGCGGCGCTGCAGGCCAACACCGCCGCCACCCTCGGCCTGTGCGTGTCGGTGGTGATCGCCGGAATGGCGTGCGATCGCTGGGGCGCGGCGTGGGTCGCCGCGGTGGCGACGCCGCTGCTGATCGCCGCGATCTATGCGCTCTACATCGGCGTGGCGCGCGATCCGGCGCTGCTGCTGCCGCTCTACGGCCTCGCCGGGTTCTTCGCCGGGGTGATCGGCATCGTGCCGATCGTGATGATCCGCTCGTTCCCGGCAGCGGTGCGGTTCACCGGCCTGTCGCTCTGCTACAACCTCGCCTATGCGGCGGTGGGAGGACTGACGCCGGTGATCATCCCCGCCCTCGCCCAGGTGACGCCGCTCGCTCCGGCGCACTACGTCACCCTCGCTTGCGTCGTCGGCGGCGCCGCCATCCTCCTCCAGGCACGGCGGCGGCGCTAACGCCGCCGGTGGGCGCGCACGCAGGTGAGCACACTCGCGGCGACGCAGACCATCGCCGCCGCCTCGGTGGCGGTGGGGCCTCGCCCTTCCCAGACGAAGCCGTAGAGCAGCGCGAACAGCGTCTCGAACAGGATCATCTGCCCGGAGAGGGTCAGCGGCAGCAGACGGCTGGCGCGGTTCCACAGGGCGTTGCCGACGATCGAGGCGAACACCGCGACGAAGCCGACGACCGCGGCGAAGCGCAGCCAGTCGGCGGCCGCATGGTCGCCCGCGCCGAGGACCAGCGCCGCGGCGGCGAGCACGACCGCCTGCGCGCCGGTGACGACGCCGGTAAGCAGGCTCCAGTCGTGGGCGGAGACCGCCTCCAGCCGCATCAGCCAGCGGGCGTTGAGCACCGCATAGGCGGTCCACGAGGCGAGCGCGCCGACGGCGCAGAGAAACCCCAGCGGCGTCGCCCGCGACGCGCCGTCGGCGGCGATCGCGTCCCAGCCGATCAGCACGATTCCCGCCGCGCCGAACCCGAGCGACGGCAGCAGCGCGCGGAGCGGCACGGCGCCGTGGTCGCGGCTGCCGATCAGCGTCACCGCTACCGGCAGGAATCCGATCACCAGCGAGGTCATCGCCACTCCGCCCGACTGCACCGCACGGGCGAGCAGCAGATAGTAGACGATATTGCCCAACAGACTGAGATAGCCGAGCGCCCGCCATTCCGCTCCGCCGAGCCCGGCAAGCCGACGCCGGCGCGGCCACAGCAACGGCAGCGCGATCAGGCCATAGGCGAGATACCGCCCGGCGGACAGCTGCAGCGGCGTGAAATCGGCGGCGAGCTTGGGCGCGACGAACACCGATCCCCACAGCGCCCCCGCACCGACGCCGCAGGCCACGCCCAACCAGGTCTTCCGCATCTCTTCCGCCTCCGCACGCTGGACCCGTGCGGAAAGATGGCGCGCGGCGAGGCGGGTGTCTTGACCGAAACTATCGTTCCCGCGCGCGGCGACGCAGCGCCGCCGGAGTTTCTCCGGTAGCGCGGCGGAGCGCGCGGGTGAAGGCGCTCTGGTCCGCATAGCCGCCGCGCGCGGCGATCTCGGCAATCGCGAGATCCGAGGTTTCGAGTTCGCGGATCGCCTGCCGCAGCCGCAGCCCGGCCAGCCATGCATGCGGCGAAACCCCGAACTCGGCGCGGAACAACGCGTGCAGACGCGGCACGCTCAACGCCGCGCGCGCCGCCATTTCCGGCACCGTCCACGCACGCTCGGGCGCGGCGGCCACCGCCGCGAGCAGTTCGGCCAGACGCGCCCGCGGCCGGGGCGCCTCCGCGCCGACCGCCGCCAGCAGCAGCGCCACCCAGTGCGGTTGCGCGGCTTCGTGCGCGCCCGCCGCCATCGCCCCGCCGATCGCCGCCACCAGCTTGCGCGCTTCCGGCGCAAGGCGGACGAAACGCATCCGCCCGAGGCGATCGGCAACCTGCGGCGGCACCAGCGCCGCGTCGAGATCGACGATCAGCGACGCGTTGGGCCCCGCCCCTTCCTGCGCATGGCGCACGCCGGAGGGCACGAACGCACAGAGGCCGGGCGTCAGCCCGGCCTCCGCACCGTCCACGTCGATCGCGAATCCGCCCGAAAGCGGCAGCACCAACTGGGTATAGTCGTGGCGATGCGCGTCGCCCGCCGCGCCGTAGCTGCGCACGTCGAAGCCGATGCGCATCGCGCGTCCGTCAGAACGGAATGTCGTCGTCCAGCGCCGACGACGCCGGGGCGTCCCAACCGCCGGACTGGCGACCGCCACCCTGCTGCGACCCGCCGCCGTAGCTGCCGCTGCCGCCGCCGAAATCGCCGCCGCCCTCGCCGCCCTGACGCGGACCGTCGAGCATCGTCAGCTCACCGCGGAAACGCTGCAGCACCACTTCGGTGGTGTACTTCTCGGCGCCGCTCTGGTCGGTCCACTTCCGCGTCTGGAGCGAACCCTCGACATAGACCTTGCTGCCCTTGCGCAGGTACTTTTCCGCCACCTGGCCGAGGTTCTCGTTGAAGATCACCACGCGGTGCCACTCGGTGCGCTCCTGGCGCTGGCCGCTCTGGCGGTCGTTCCAACTTTCCGAAGTGGCGATGTTGAGGTTCACCACCTTGCCGCCGTTGGACATGCTGCGGACTTCCGGGTCGCGGCCGAGATTGCCGATGAGAATCACTTTGTTGACCGATCCGGCCATGGTTGCCTCTTCGCTGGAAAGGGGTTGCGGGAATTTCGGCGTAGCCTAGTGCATCGGGCCCGCCGTGAAAAGCGGAACGACGATGCCCCCGGGATCGCTCCCGGGGGCACGGCGATCGCGCGGAGCGGACGGCCTATTGCATATAGTCGAAGCTGCCGTTCTTCCACTCGTAGATCTTGTAGCCCGGCGACTTGGGGTCGCCCTTCGCGTCGAACTCGACCTTGCCGAGCAGCGACGTGAAAGTCGCCGAGTGCAGCACCTTGTTGAGGGCCTCGGCCTTGGTGCTCTTCGCCTGGGCGGCCGCCTGGGCGAAGATCTGGATGATCGCGTAGCTGTTGAGGGTATAGCCCTCGGGCTCGTAGCCGGACGCGCGGAACGCCTCGACGATCGGCGCGTTGGCCTTGTCCTTGCGCGGATCGGGGGTGAAGGTGAAGAGCGTGCCGTCGGCGGCCTTGCCGGCGATCTGCCCGAATTCCGAAGTCGCGAGACCGTCGCCGCTGATCATCCGCGCCTGCAACCCCTGCTCGCGCGCCTGGCGGATGATCAGACCGCCCTCGGAATGATAGCCGCCGAGATAGATCACGCCGATCCCCGCCTGCTTCATCTTCGTCACCAGCGCGGAATAGTCCTTCTCGCCCGCCGTATAGGCTTCGTACATGGTCTCCTGGATGCCGCGCGCGTTGAGCTGCGCCTTGGTCGAATCCGCGAGGCCCTTGCCGTAGCCGGTCTTGTCGTGAAGGATCGCGATCTTCTCGCCCTTGAACCTGTCGGCGATCAGCGCCGCCGCCACCGGGCCCTGCTGGTCGTCGCGGCCGCAGACGCGGTAGATGTTGGCGAAGCCCTGCTCGGTCAGCTTCGGATTGGTGGAACTGAACGACATCATCACGATGCCCTCGTCCTGATACACCGCCGAAGCCGGGATCGACGAACCGGAGCAGAAATGCCCGGCGACGAACACCACGCCCTCGTTGGCGAACTGGTTGGCGACCGAGACCGCCTGTTTGGGATCGCACGCGTCGTCGCCGACGACGAGCTTGAGCTTTTCGCCGAGGACGCCGCCCTTGGCGTTGATCTCCTTGACCGCGAGATCGGCGCCCTGGAACACCTGCTCGCCGAAGTTCGCGTAACCGCCGGAGCGCGGCCCGGCGACGCCGATCAGGATGTCCGCCTGCGCCGCGCCGCTCGCGAGCACGCTCAGCACCGCGCCCACATACACTGCCGCCTTCAACATCCGCACCTCCTGTGAACCTAAAAAACCCTGTTCCGGTATTGGCGCGGTTCTGCGGCCGCGCGCCGCGTCACGGGAAGACTCCCGGCGGCGGAAAGGACACCCTTCCCGCCGCCGGACCGTCGGTCGTTACTTCACGTAGTCGAAGTTGCCGTTCTTCCACTCGTAGAAGACGAAGCCCGGCGCCTTGAGGTCGCCCTTGGGGTCGAAACCGACCTTGCCGAGCACGGTGTTGAACGTCATCGCATGGAGCTGCTTGTTGACGTCGGCCACCTTGGTGCTCTTGGCGGCGGCGACCGCCTGGGTATAGGCCTGCACCCCGGCATAGGAATAGAGGGTGTAGCCTTCGGGCTCGTAGCCGGAGGCGCGGATCGCCTCGACCACCGCCTTGTTGGCGGCGTCCTTGCGCGGATCGGGATTGAACGAGAACAGCGCACCGTCGCCCGCCTTGCCGGCGATCGCGGCGAACTCGGAGGTGCCGAGGGCGTCGCCGCCGATCAGGGTGGCGTTCAGCCCCTGCTCCTTCGCCTGGCGAATGATCAGACCGCCTTCGGAATGGTAGCCGCCGAGGTAGATGACGTCGATGCCCGCCTGCTTGAGCTTGGTGACGAGCGCGGAATAGTCCTTCTCGCCGGCGGTGTAGGCTTCGTACATCGCCTCCTGCACGCCCTTTTCGTTGAGCGCCTTCTTGGTCTCGTCGGCGAGGCCCTTGCCGTAGGCGGTCTTGTCGTGGAGGATCGCGATCTTCTTACCCTTGAACTTCGACGCGATCATGTCCGCCGCCGCCGGGCCCTGCTGATCGTCGCGGCCGCAGACGCGGTAGACGTTGGCGAAGCCCTGCTCGGTCAGTTTCGGGTTGGTCGAACCGTAGGAGATCTGGATGATGCCTTCTTCCTGATAGACCGCCGACGCGGGGATCGACGACCCCGAGCAGAAGTGGCCGATCACCGCCTTCACGCCCTTGTTGACGAACTGGTTGGCGACCGCCACCGCCTGCTTCGGATCGCAGGCATCGTCGCCGACTTCGAGAACCAGCTTCTCGCCGAGCACGCCGCCCTTGGCGTTGATGTCCTTGACCGCCTGCTCGGCCCCCTTGAGCGCCTGCTCGCCGAACGAGGCATACGAACCGGTCATCGGCCCCGCAACCGCGATGACGATTTCCGCGTGGGCCGCACCGGCTCCGAGAGCCAGCACCGCGACGCCCGCGCACAACGTCGATTTCAACATGTTTTCAACTCCCTAGTTCGTTTTGTCGCCAGTTTTGATCAAACCACCCGAACTCTCGCAAGGCGCCAACGCGGAGTGCGCGCGGGCTGACGGGGCTTGTTCCTCCCCTTGTCTTCCGGGCGCGGCGGGTCAGGCCGCGCCGTGTTTGCGTTCCCTCCAGTCGAAGGGACCGCTGCGTTCGTAAAGCCATGGGTACTGCGACACCATCTTGTAGGCCTGCTTCTCGCGGAACGAGGCGAAGCCGATCGCGGTCAGGATCGCTGTGCCGATCAGCCAGCCCGACAGCGAGAGGAGCGGCCCACCGAACAGCGCGAACACGAAGAAGCGGTTGGCGAGCCCGAGGAGGACGCAATAGGGCAGAACCTGCCAGCGCGGCCGCCAGGTGTTGGCGATGGCGCGGCCGGTCATGAAGGCGATCCAGCCCATCATGATGCCGGTGAAGACGACGAACACGAGCAGGCTCGATCCGAGAACCTCGATCATCAATGCCCTCCTTCGAGATACGCGGCGCGGATTTCCGGATTGGCGAGGAGCTCCTTGCCCGAACCGGTCATGGTGATCACGCCGTTGACCATCACGTAGCCGCGATGCGCGAGCTTGAGCGCATGAAAGGCGTTCTGCTCGACAAGGAAGACGGTTACGCCCTTCTCGTTGATCTTCTTGATGATTTCGAAGATCTGCCGGACCACCAGCGGCGCGAGGCCGAGAGAGGGCTCGTCGAGCAGCAGCAGGCGTGGCTTGCTCATCATCGCCCGCCCGATCGCGAGCATCTGCTGCTCGCCGCCCGAGAGCGTGCCACCGCGCTGGTTGCGGCGTTCCTCGAGGCGCGGAAACAGATCGAACACCTCGCGGATGTCGGCCTCGAAGGTCGAGCCGTCGGTGGGCAGCGCGCCCATCTGCAGATTCTCATACACCGTCATCCGCGGAAAGATGCGGCGCCCCTCGGGCGACTGGGCGATGCCGAGGCGCACGATCTCGTGCGCGGGCACCCCGGTGATGTCGCGACCCTCGTAGAGGATCCGGCCCTTGCGGCACTTCGGGTTGCCGAACACCGTCATCAGCAGCGTCGACTTGCCCGCGCCGTTGGCGCCGATCAGGGTGACGATCTCACCCTGCCCGATGTCCAGATCCACCCCCTTCAGGGCCTCGATCTGGCCGTAGAAGGTGTGGACGCCCTCGATCTTAAGCATGGTCGTCTTCCCCCTCTTCCTCGCCCAGATAGGCCTTGATCACCGTCGGGTCGTTGCGCACGAACGCGGGATCGCCGTCGGAGATCTTGCGGCCGTGGTCGAGCACGACGATGTGGTCGGAAATCCCCATCACCACGCTCATGTCGTGCTCGATCAGGAGAATGCCGATCCCCTGCTCGTCGCGGATCGACGTGAGGAGGGTGTTGAGTTCGAGGGATTCGCGCGGATTGAGCCCCGCGGCCGGTTCGTCGAGACAGAGCAGCACCGGATCGATGCACATCGCCCGCGCGATCTCCAGGCGGCGCTGGTCGCCGTAAGGCAGGTTGCCCGCTTCCCAGTCGGCGCGGGCGACGAGGTTGACCTTCTCGAGCCAGTGGCGCGCCTTCTCCACCGCCGCCTTTTCGGCATCGCGGTAGCGCGCGAGGCCGAGAAGACCGGCGATCGCGAACGCCGAGGCGCGCATCAGCGCGTTGTGTTGGGCGACGATCAGGTTCTCGAGCACCGTCATCTTCGGAAACAGGCGAATGTTCTGGAAGGTGCGGCCGATGTCGGCGACCTGCGCGATCCGGAAGCCTTCCATCCGTTCGAGGTAGTGTTCGCCCTTCCGCGGATGGCTGAGTTTGAGCCGTCCGACGGTCGGCTTGTAGAAGCCGGTGAGGCAGTTGAACACCGTGGTCTTGCCCGCGCCGTTGGGGCCGATGATCGAGGTGATCTCGCCCCGGCGCGCGGTGAACGACAGGTCGTCGATGGCGGTGAGGCCGCCGAAGCGCATCGTCAGGTGCTCGACCTCCAGCAGGGCCTCGGCCGCGACGGCGGTGATCTGTACGGCGGTCATTGCGCGGTCTCCCCGGCTTCGGCGGCTGCGGAGGGCTCCTCGCCCTTCTTGTGGAGGCGGATCGTCGGTTCCCGGCTGCCCATCACGCCGGTGGGCTTGAGGACCATGATCAGCACCATCGCCGCGCCGAACAGGAACATCCGATACTGCTGGAAGTCGCGGAACCACTCGGGGAGGATCACCAGCGCGAACGCCGCCAGCACCACGCCCATCTGCGAGCCCATGCCGCCCAGCACCACGATCGCGAGGATGATCGCGGATTCCATGAAGGTGAAGCTCTCGGGGCTGACGAACCCCTGGCGGGTGGAGAAGAACGACCCGGCGAAGCCCGCGAACATCGCGCCGAGCGCGAACGCCGAGAGCTTGACGTTGGTCGGGTTGATGCCGAGCGACCGGCAGGCGATCTCGTCCTCGCGCAGGGCCTCCCAGGCGCGGCCGGTGGGGAGCTTGCGCATCCGCAAGGTGAACCAGTTGGTCAACCCGGCGAGCGCGAGGATCAGGAAGTAGAGGAAGATCACGCGATGCTGCGACGAATAGTCGATGCCGAACAGTTCGTGGAAGGTCTGCTCGCCGCCGCGGCTGAACGAATAGCCGAAGAAGCTCGGGCGCGGAATCCCGGAGATGCCGTTCGGCCCCTTGGAGAATTCCACCCAGTTGGTGAGAACGACGCGGATGATCTCGCCGAAGCCGAGGGTCACGATCGCGAGATAGTCGCCGCGCAGGCGCAGCACCGGGAACCCGAGCATCACCCCGAATGACGCGGCGAACAGACCCGCGAGCGGCAGGCACACCCAGAACGACCAGCCGAACTCGGTGGACAGCAGCGCGTAGGAATACGCGCCGACGGCGTAGAACGCGACGTACCCGAGATCGAGCAGACCGGCGAGGCCGACGACGATGTTCAACCCCCAGCCGAGCATCACGTAGATCAGGAAGGTGGTGGCGATGTCGACGGTATAGCGGCTGGAGAACGGCATCAGCGGCAGCAACGCCGCGAACGCGAACCCGGCGATACCGATCAGCACGATGTGCTTGCCGCCCCAGGCCGCCGCCAGTTCCTTGGCCCCGGCGCGCTTCTGCGGCTGCGGCGTGCGCGGCTGCATGCGGCGCAGGCGCAACAGGGTGAACAGCACCCGCCCCGCCACCACCGCGCCGACGATGGCGAACATCTCCGGCCAGCGGGTCTGGAGTTCGAGGGCGATGCCGACGCTGTCGCTCTTGAGGCCGATGAACGGCACCGCGAGCACGAGGGCGACGATCGCGGTGAGGAGCGTGTCCTTGGCGATCGTCTGCAGAGACGCCGCCGGGGCGTCGGTCTTGATCCGAATCTGCGACATCGCCTTACACCTTCTCGATTTCCGGCTTGCCGAGCAGGCCGGTGGGACGGAAGATCAGCACCAGAACGAGGATCGAGAACGCGGCCACGTCCTTGTATTCGATACTGAAATAGGCCGACCAGAAGGCCTCGATGAGGCCGATCAGCAGGCCGCCCAGCATCGCGCCCGGCAGCGAGCCGATGCCGCCCAGCACCGCCGCGGTGAACGCCTTGACCCCGGCGAGGAAGCCGATGAAGAAATCCACCACGCCGTAGTAGAGCGTCACCATCATGCCCGCGACGGCGGCGAGCGCCGCGCCCATCACGAAGGTGGTGGAGATGGTGCGGTCGACGTTCACCCCCACCAGCGACGCCATCGTGCGGTCCTGCTCGCAGGCGCGCTGCTGGCGGCCGAGCGGCGTGCGGTCGATGAGGTAGCTGAAGCCCGCCATCAGCGCCATCGTCAGGATGATGATGAAGATCTGCAGGAACGACAGGCGAACGCCGAAGCCGTCCTGCTCGAAGAGGGTGATGCCGCCGGAGATGATCGGCGCCAGCGCCTTCACCCTTGCGCCCTGGGTGAGCTGGACATAATTCTGGAGCGCGATCGACATGCCGATCGCCGAGATCAGCGCGGCGAGGCGCGGCGCACGGCGCAGGGGCCGGTAGGCGAGGCGCTCGATCGACCAACCGTAGACCGACGTGAACAACATGGAGGCGATCAGCATCACCACGAGGATCAGCGGCACGTAGCCGATGCCGGCGGCCTGCAGAACCAGAAACGTGATGACGGAAATGAACGCACCGATCATATAGATTTCGCCGTGGGCGAAATTGATCATGCCGATGATGCCGTAAACCATGGTGTACCCGATGGCGATCAATCCGTAGATCGCCCCGAGCGTCAGTCCGTTGATGAGTTGCTGGATGAAGTAAGCCAAATTTGAAACGGCCCCTGTGAAGCGGTTTTTCCGCGTGCATTTCTCCCCGTGCCGGAGGCCCCCGAACGGCGCGCAGACCCCCGTCAGCGCGCATTCAACCTCCGGACATGAGCGAATAGCCCTACCAATTCATGCGACATTGCGCAAGCCTTCATCACACCCTTTGCGTTTGCCCGAAGAAGACCCATTTTTTGGGCAACGGATTGACCGAAATGCAGGCAAATCCCGACCTTACGCCCGTTCACCCCGCTCCCCGCCCCTCGGCCTTGCATATTCGGAGCCAAGGGTTTCCCGTTCACATGAGCCGCACCTGAAACACATGACCGCCGACCTGCCGATTTCCGCCGAAACGCCGCTGCTGTCCGTCCGCGGCGCGCGCGAACACAACCTGCGCAACGTCACCGTCGAGATTCCGAAGAATCGGCTGGTGGTGATCACCGGTCTGTCGGGCTCGGGCAAATCCTCGCTCGCCTTCGACACCATCTATGCCGAAGGGCAGCGCCGCTACGTCGAGAGCCTTTCGGCCTATGCGCGCCAGTTTCTGGAAATGATGCAGAAGCCCGACGTCGACGGCATCGACGGCCTCTCTCCGGCGATCTCGATCGAGCAGAAGACCACCTCGCGCAATCCGCGCTCGACGGTCGGCACCGTCACCGAGATTCACGACTACATGCGCCTGCTGTGGGCGCGCGTCGGCGTCCCCCACTCGCCCGCGACCGGCCTGCCGATCGAAAGCCAGACGGTGTCGCAGATGGTCGACCGGATCATGGCGCTCGGCGAGGGCACGCGCCTCTACCTGCTCGCACCGGTGGTGCGCGGCCGCAAGGGCGAATACAAGAAGGAATTGAAGGAACTCCAGGCGCGCGGCTTCCAGCGCGTCAAGATCGACGGCAGCCTCTACGCCATCGAGGACGCTCCGGCCCTGGATAAGAAGATCAAGCACGATATCGAAGTGGTGGTCGACCGGGTGGTGATCAAGGACGGCATCGAAAGCCGCCTCGCGGGGTCGCTCGAAACCATCCTCGACCTCGCCGACGGCCTCGCCTTCGCCGAAAACGCCGAAACCGGCGAACGCCACACCTATTCCGCCAAGTTCGCATGCCCGGTGTCGGGCTTCACCATCGACGAAATCGAACCCCGGCTGTTCTCGTTCAACAACCCGTTCGGCGCGTGCCCGTCGTGCGACGGCCTCGGGGTGCGCATGTCGATCGACCCGCAGCTCGTCGTCCCCGATCCGTCGAAGCGCACCGACGCGGGCGCGATCGCGCCGTGGATGGGCACCTCGTCGCAGATCGCCGCGCAGTCGCTGGAAGCGGTATGCCGCCATTTCGGCACCGATTCCCGGCTGCCCTGGCGCGCCCTGCCCGACGCCGCCAAGCATGCGATCCTCTACGGCACCGGCCGCACGCCGATCCGCCTGGTGATCGAGGACGGCACCCGGCATTACGAGACCAACCGTCCGTTCGAGGGCGTGATCCCGAACCTGGAGCGGCGCTTCCGCGAGACCGATTCCGCCTGGATCCGCGAGGAGATCTCGAAATACCAGACCAGTTCGCCGTGTGAGGCGTGCGGCGGCGACCGCCTCAAGCCCGAGGCCCTTGCGGTGAAGATCGCGGGGAAGAACATCGCCGAAATCAGCCGCCTGTCGATCGGCGAGGCGCTGGTGTGGTTCCGCGAGCTGGAGGCCAAGCTCACCGAGAAGCAGGCCGAGATCGCACGCCGCATCCTCAAGGAGATCGACGAGCGCCTGCGCTTTCTCACCAACGTGGGACTGGATTACCTCTCCCTCTCGCGCACCTCGGGGACGCTCTCGGGCGGCGAGAGCCAGCGCATCCGCCTCGCCTCGCAGATCGGTTCGGGGCTCTCGGGCGTGCTCTACGTGCTCGACGAACCTTCGATCGGCCTGCACCAGCGCGACAACGACCGCCTGCTGGCGACGCTGCAACGCCTGCGCGACCTCGGCAACACCGTGATCGTGGTGGAACACGACGAAGACGCGATCCGCGCCGCCGACCACGTCATCGACATGGGCCCGGGCGCGGGCGTGCTCGGTGGGCGGGTGGTGGCCGAAGGCACCCCCGCCGACATCATGGCGCATCCGGAAAGCCTCACCGGACAATACCTCACCGGCGCGCGGGAAGTGCCGGTGCCGCCGGAGCGGCGCAAGGGCAACGGCCTTTTCATCGGCATCCGCGGCGCGCGCGGCAACAACCTGCGCAACGTCGACGTCGACATCCCTCTGGGCACCTTCACCGCCGTCACCGGCGTGTCCGGCGGCGGCAAGTCGACGCTGATCCTCGAAACCCTCTACAAGGCGATCGCCCGCCAGCTCAACGGCGCGCGCGACCTGCCGCTCGCCCACGACGAGATCACCGGCCTCGCCGCGATCGACAAGATCGTCGACATCGACCAGTCGCCGATCGGCCGTACGCCGCGGTCCAACCCCGCCACCTACACCGGCGCGTTCACGCCGATCCGAGACTGGTTCGCGGCGCTGCCCGAGGCGCAGGCGCGCGGCTACAAGCCCGGCCGTTTCTCGTTCAACGTCAAGGGCGGGCGCTGCGAGGCCTGCCAGGGCGACGGCGTGATCAAGATCGAGATGCACTTCCTGCCCGACGTCTACGTCGAGTGCGACGTCTGCAAGGGCAAGCGCTACAACCGCGAGACCCTCGACATCCGCTACAAGGGCAAGTCGATCGCCGACGTGCTCCAGCTCACCGTCGACGAGGGGGTGGAGTTCTTCAAGGCGGTGCCCGCGATCCGCGACAAGCTGGAGCTGCTGCAGCGCGTCGGCCTCGGCTACGTCCAGCTCGGCCAGCAGGCGACGACGCTCTCGGGCGGCGAGGCGCAGCGCGTCAAACTGTCGAAGGAACTGGCGCGGCGCGCCACCGGCCGCACGCTCTACATTCTCGACGAGCCCACCACCGGCCTGCATTTCGAGGACGTGCGCAAGCTCCTCGAAGTGCTGCACGCCCTAGTGGACGCGGGCAACACCGTGGTGGTGATCGAACACAATCTCGAAGTCATCAAGACCGCCGACTGGATCGTCGACCTCGGCCCCGAAGGCGGGGACGGCGGCGGCCGGATCGTCGCCACCGGAACGCCGGAACAGGTGATCGCGAAGAACCAGGGCTACACCGCTCCGTACCTGGCCCAGGTGCTGAAGCCGCGCAAACCTGCGAAATGACCGCCATCGCCCGCCAACCCGGCGGGCGACGGGCGGTCGGAGCGATCCCTAGCCGGCGACCCGCGCGGTGAAGGCTTCGAGCTCGTCGGCGCCGACGAGATCGTAGCGGTGGAGACAGGAATCCACCGTCGCCGCAGTCTTCGCCCGCCATTGGGCCACCGCGTCGGCGGGCGTGAAGGGGCCGTAGACCTCGATCGCGCCGTTCGGGGCGAGGCGTTCGAATCCGGTGTCGGCGTATTCGCCGCCGACGACGTAGACCGGTTCGACCGCCGCACGGTTCTCGACGAAGTAGCGGACCATCGCGTTGTCGACGGTCCGCGCGGTGAGGCTGCGCCAGAGGACGTGAGCCTCGCGCTCGCTCATCGGGCCGTGGGTTTCGAGCGCCGCGCCGGTGGCGACGCGGGTGAACCCGGTGTCGGCGTATTCGCCACCGACGACGTAGTACTCACGGCCGCTCATTCATCCTCCTCGAGAAGCGCCTGGGTCGGCAGACCGGCAGCGCGCCACGCCTTCAGACCGCCCTGCATCAGGGCGACGTTGCGCATGCCTTCCGCCTGCAACAACTTGGCGGCGAGCGTCGCGCGATCAAGGGTGTCGTCGAAGACGACGATCTCGGCGGTGCGCAATTCCTGGAACCGGGCGTTGGCGGCCTTCGCGCGCAGGCGCTCGGGAATCTGCTCGAGCGGCAGCACCAGCGCGCCTTCCGGCGTGTGCGGATCGCGCTTGCGGGCGGCGGGCTTGCGCGAATCCCAGATCAGCGGGTCGTCGCCCGCGGCGATCAGCTCCCGCACCTGCGCGGGCGAGAGAATCCGGCCCTTCCAGCGGTCGCGCCGCCAGGCGAACCACGCCCCCCACGCGGCGATGCCGAGCGCGCCCGCCGCGACCCAGAACTGCGGGGTGTGGAGAATTCGATCGACCAACTCCTGATCCACGCCTTGCCTCCCTCGAAACGCTGGCCTTTGGAGTTACCTTAGCCGTTGCCGCGAAGCAAGTCTGGACAGCCGCGGCGGCGCGGCTTAATTGAGCGGTCTCGCGCAAAGGAGCAGCCATGACCATCGTCACCCCCACCGTCCACGTGATCGGCGCCGGCCTCGCAGGCAGCGAGGCGGCCTGGCAGCTCGCCCGCGCGGGCGTCGCGGTGGTGCTGCACGAGATGCGGCCGGAGGTCGGCACGCCCGCCCACACCGGCGCGGGCTTCGCCGAACTGGTGTGCTCCAACTCGCTGCGCTCCGACGACGCGACGAGTTCGGCGGTGGGCCTGCTGCACGAGGAGATGCGGCGTGCCGGTTCGCTGATCCTCTCCTGCGCCGACGCCCACCGCGTGCCCGCGGGCGGCGCGCTGGCGGTCGACCGCGAGGGCTTCTCCGCGGCGGTGCAGGCGGCGCTCGAAGCGCTGCCGAACCTCACCGTGGCGCGCGGCGAAGTGACCGAACTGCCCGCGGACGGACCGACGGTGGTGGCGACCGGCCCCCTCACCTCTCCGGCGCTGTCCGCCGCGATCCAGGCCGCGAGCGGCGCCGACGCGCTCTCGTTCTTCGACGCGATCGCGCCGGTGGTGGTCAAGGACAGCATCGATTTCGGCAAGGCGTGGTTCCAGTCGCGCTGGGACAAGGGCACCGGCAAGGACTACGTCAACTGCCCGATGACCGAGGCGGAATACCACGCCTTCGTCGCCGCGCTCACCTCGGCGCAATACGTCGAGTTCCACGAGTGGGAGAAGGATACCCCCTATTTCGAAGGCTGCCTGCCGGTCGAGGTGATGGCCGAGCGCGGCGCGATGACCCTCGCCTTCGGGCCGCTGAAGCCGGTCGGGCTCACCAACCCGCACACCCCCGGCGTCAAACCGTTCGCGGTGGTGCAGTTGCGCCAGGACAACGCCCTCGGCACCCTCTACAACATGGTCGGCTTTCAGACCAAGCTGAAGCACGGCGAGCAGCAGCGCATCTTCCGCACCATCCCCGGGCTCGAAAACGCCGAGTTCGCCCGTCTGGGGGGCATTCACCGCAACACCTTCCTGAACTCTCCCAAGGTGTTGGATGAAACTCTTCGCCTGAAATCGCGGCCGCATCTGCGCTTCGCCGGGCAGATCACCGGGTGCGAGGGCTATGTCGAGAGCGCCGCGGTGGGATTGATGGCGGGACGCTTCGCCGCCGCCGAGGCGCTGGGCCGGGCGATCGTGCCGCCGCCGCCGACCACCGCGATGGGGGCGATGCTGGCGCACATCACCGTCGGCGCCGACGCCGAAACCTATCAGCCGATGAACGTCACCTTCGGCCTGTTTCCCGACCTGCCGCTCCTCGAACCCAAGGTTCCGGGCGGCAAGCCGCGCCGCCTCAAGGGCGCGGACCGCAAGAAGGCGCACGGCGCGCGCGCCCTCGCCGCCCTTGCCGAATGGCTCAAAGCCGAAGCTTGATGCGCCGGAACAGGGTGGTGAGCGCGCCCCCCTTCGACTCCTCCGGAGTCGTATCGGTTTCGCCGGTGTCGCCGGTCTGCGCGCCGTCGTCGTGGGCCTCCGTCTCGTTCGCGCCATCGTCGGGCGGCAAGCCGCGCAGCGCCGCCATCTTTTCCGCCGCGATCCGCGCCTTCTCGGCCTGGGGCTTGTCGTCGCGCGCGAGGTAGACGGTCTGCGACGGGAAGGCGAAGCCCGCGCCGTGGGTGTTGACGATGTCCATGAACTTCAGCAGCAGACCTTCCTGAATCTCCAGGAACTCGTTCATGTCCTTGACCAGGATGTAGGTGAACACCTCGATCTTGAGGTAATCCGCCTCCAAGCCGGTATAACGCACGCGCACGATGCTGGGGTCGATCTTCGGCTCGGCGTAGAGCGCCGCGCGCATCTCGATGAGAATCAGGCGGATCTGGTCGGGGGTGGTCTCGTAGCGCAGGCTGAGCGCCGGGTGGAACCAGAACTTGTCCTTCACCGAGAAATTCTCGATCTGCATCGACGACAGCATGCCGTTGGGCACGTTGACGATGGTGCGGTCGAGGGTGCGCACCCGGGTCGAGCGCATGCCGATGTCCTCGATCACCCCCATCTTGTCGCCGATCTGGCAGAAGTCGCCCTCCCTGATCGGATGATCGGCGATCAGCGTCAGGCTGCCGACGAGGTTTTCGATGGTCTTCTGCGCGCCGAGGGCGATCGCGATACCGCCGATGCCGAGGGCGGCGAGACCGGCGGAAACGTTGAAGCCGAACGCGTCGAGAATGACGATCGCCACGGCCGCGATCACCAGGAACTTGGCGACGCGGCGGAAGAAGCGGATCGCCGAGAGCGCCTCGACGCGGGCCCGCTCGGTCACCTTGGCGATCACCACGGTGGCGGCGACGTCGATGATCCGCAGCAGGAACCAGCCGAGGCCGATCCAGCCGACCACCTCCGCCAGGAACCCGAACACCTGCCGCGCCACCACCGCCACGCCGAGGTAGATGCCGCCGAGGGCGAAGATCCACACCGCGACGTTGATCCGGAGCGGCGGCACCGCCGCCTCGAGCAGGCGCATCCGCACCGAGTCCGGACGATCGCGCCAGAACCGCCGCAGTCCGCTGCGGATGCTGAGCAGGACCACGCTGGCGACGATGAAGGAGATCGCCGCCCACGCCAGCAGCGCGCCCCAATGCGCCGCCGGCACCCCCCAGAGCTTCGGCCCGGTGAGGGTTTCGGGAATGATGCGTTCGAGAATTCCGGCCTTGACCCGGCCGAGAAGATCGGGGATCTGCGCCACGCTCGCCTGCGACACCAGCCAGATGTCCGGTCCGTCCGCTGCCCCCTTGGTGCGCTGGAGGTACAGGTCGACGGTCCCCTGCGGGGTCCGCACCGAGGCGAAGCGTTCGCGCTCGGGCGGCAGATTGTCGTCGAGATTGCCCTCGGGTGCGCCGCTCAGGTCGCGTCCGCTCGCGATCCAACCGCCCTGGTCGAGGATCTGCTGCAGGTCCTGGGCGATCGCGCGCCCCTGGGTGGCGCGGCGCGAAGCCGGGACCTTGCCGAGGTCGAGATATTGCGCGGCGCGCGCGTAGTCCTGCTCGGCCATCGCCTTGACGAGGCCGCGCACCAGGCCTTCCGGGGTTTCCCGTCCCAGGGGATCGGTGGGTTTGGTCTCTTCGGCGGGCGCGGCGGGTTTGGTGAGATCCTGCGCGGATGCGAGAGGCGCGGACAGCATCGCCGCGCCGATCAGGACCGCAGCGAGAATGGGGAACCAGCGGGTTTCACGGGCGAACATCGAAACTTCCAAGTGCTTGAAACGGCAATGCCATAACAGATAAGAGCGCGCTTCGTTCCGCGCAGCCGTCAGAGACGGCCGCGCCACCAGCTCAGAACGAATCCGGGCGTCACCCGGCTCGGCAGGGCAAGGCGCGGATCGAAGATCTCGTAGCCGTTGCGCCGCAAGAGCGCAAGGTGCTGCCGCGCCAGCGCCGCCGGAGCGACCAGTGGAAACGCCGCCCGCGGCAGCCGCGCCGCCGCCGCTTCGGCGATCAGCGCGTTCGCCCGCGCCGCCGCGTCGCGCCCGAGCTGCGCGCGCGCACCGGCATCGGCGAGATCGGCGGCCCACAGGCGGCGCCCCTGCCGCAGGCGCGCGGGCGCGGCGCGCAGCAGCCCGACCAGCCCGTGGGCGCGCGCCGCGGCGGCCACCGCGGCGTCGCCCACAAGTTCCGGCCGCCCGAGCGCCAGCGCCAGCGCATCGGCGAGCGGCGCGGTGACGGCGGCCAGATACTCTTCGGCGGCGGCGACGTCGGCGAACGGCGGGTCGTCGAGATCCCGCGCCCGCGCCTCCACCAGCGCGCCCAGCCGCGGCCGCAGGTCCCGCCACGTCCGCAGTTCCGCCAGGGTACGCAGCAGCGGCGCGGATCGCGCGTCCTCCGCCACGGCGGCGCGGTCGAGGGCATCCGCCCACCAGCGCAGCCGGATGTGGCCGAGTGTCGGCTCGGTGACGCGCTCGCGCACCCGCGCGATTTCGGTATTGAAGGCGATCACCGCGAGCACCGCCGGGCGCTGCCGCTCCGGACACACCATCGCCGCGACGGCGCGGTCGCGGTCGTGGCGTCGGGCATCCTCCAGCAGCCATTCGGCGCGGGGTTCCATAATCTGTGCCTCCTCGAAGATCGGGTTTTGACTGCGCGGGCGGGAACGAATCGCCTATAGTGGCGGTTCGCCCCGAACCACGACAGCGCAGGACGCCCGTTGACCCGCATGATATCCCCACGCATCGACGAAATCACCGTCGCCGGGGCGCAGCGTCCCGAGAATTTCCCGGTGGCTTCGCTGCTGCTGGCGCGCGGCGACCGCGCGGCGGTGCGGGCGTTCTACCGCTTCGCCCGGTTCGCCGACGACATCGCGGATTCGCCGGTTCTGCCGCCGACGGCCAAGCTCGGCGCGCTCGACGCCCTCGACGCGGCGTTGCTCGGCGAGGCCGTCGCCTCCGACGCGGTCGACACCGCGCCCGCTGCAGACCTGCGCGCGGCGCTGACGGCGCGCAACCTGGAGACGGTCCACGCCCGGGCGCTGCTCTGCGCCTTCCGCCGCGATGCCGAGAACCGCGGCACGCCGACCTGGGACGAGTTGATGGCCTATTGCCGCGCCTCGGCCGCGCCGGTCGGACGCTTTCTCCTCGACCTCCACCGCGAGCCGCGCCGGGCGATGGCCGCCGCCGATGCGCTGTGCGCCGCGCTCCAGGTGCTCAACCACGTTCAGGACATCGGCGAGGACCGTCGCCTGCGCAAGCGCGTCTATCTGCCGCTCGACTGGCCGGGCGGCCCCCGCGCCGAGCTTGCCGACCTCGACGCGCCCGTCTGCTCCCCGGCGCTGCGCGCGTGCATCGACAAAACCCTCGACCGCACCGCCGCGCTGCTCGACCGCGCCGACACCCTGCCCGCCCTGCTCACCCGCCCGCGCCTGCGCGCCGAAGCGGCGGCGATCCTTTCGCTCGCGCATGCCCTGCTGCGGCGTCTGCGCGCCGCCGACCCGCTCGCCGCGCGCATTCGCGCCACCCCGGCGGACGGCGTGCGGGCGCTCGGGGCGGCGCTCGCGGCGCTGGCGCGGCCATCCGCCCCCGGACTGCTCGGAACCACCGAACGGCGGGAAGTCGAAGCGGTGGTGCGACGCTCGGGATCGTCGTTCCGCATGGGGCTCGCCTGCCTGCCGCGGCCTCGGCGCGAGGCGATGCGCACCCTCTACGCGTTCTGCCGCGCCCTCGACGACATCGCCGACGACCCCGGCCGCAGCCGCGCCGAACGCCACGCCGATCTCGACGCGTGGGAAACCTGGCTGGCGGCGGTCGAAGCGCATGCGGAACTCGACGACGCGCCGCCGCTGGTCGCCGCCCTGGCGGCGGTGCATGCCGCCTACGGCCTCGATTTCGCCGAATGCCGCGCGCTGATCGCGGGCATGCGGATGGACGTCGACGGACCGATCGTGGTCCCCGACGAGGAAACCTTCGTGCTCTACTGCCGCCGCGTCGCCGTCAGCGTCGGTCTGCTCGCGCTGCCGCTGATGGGTGCCGAGGGCGCGGCGGCGCGGCGCTTCGCGGTCGCCCTCGGCCATGCCCTGCAATGCGTCAACATCGTTCGCGACGTCGCCGAGGACGCGGCGCTCGGGCGCGTCTATCTGCCGCGCGAGACCCTGGTCGACTGCGGCGTGCGCCCCGGCCTGGTCGACGCGATGCTCGCCGACCCCAACCTCGGCGCCGCGCGCGCCAAACTGGCGGCACGCGCCCGCGCCCATTTCGCCGCCGCCGCGGCCGCGCTCGCCAAGGCCGACGCCCGCGCGCTGCTGCCCGCGCGACTGATGATGGCGGCGTATCTCGACGTGCTGGCGCGGATCGAGCGCAAGGGCTTCGACGATCTCGCGCCGCCGCAACGCCCCGGCAGGCTGCGGCGAGCGCTGTGCCTGCTGCGATTGCCGCAAGGGAGGTGACGATGGCCCCGGTGGTCAACGTGATCGGCGCGGGGCTCGCGGGCCTCGCCGCCGCATGGAAGTTCGTCGACGCGGGCTGGCGGGTGCGCCTGTTCGAGGCCGCAGGGCACGCGGGCGGGCGCTGCCGTTCCCTTCCCGATCAGCGGTTCGGCACCGCCATCGACAACGGCAGCCACCTGCTGTTCGCGATCAACCGCGACACCCTGGCGTTCCTGCGCGGCGTCGGCGCGCCGTCCACCAGTCTGGTGCCGTGCGACGGCACGCCGTTCTTCGATCTCGGCGACGGCGTGCGCTGGCGCGTCTCGCCCGGCGGCGAGAGCGCCCTGTGGCTGCTCGGCCGCGGCCTCAAGATCCCCGGTGTCTCCCGCCTCTGCCTGCTCGGCCAGGGCGCGAAGCTGCTGTCCGCCAAGGCGGGAACCACCGTCGGCGAGCGGGTGCCCACCTCCGGCATGGCTTGGCGGCGGTTCTGGAAACCGTTTCTTTCGGCGGTGTTCAACGCCGAACCGGCGGGCGTCTCCGCGCCGCACGCCGCCGAGGTGCTGCGCCGCCTCGCGTTCGCGGGCGCGGCGGGCGGGCGGCCGTTGCAGGCGGCGCGGCCGTGGTCGGAAATCGTCGCCGAGCCTGCCCTCGCCTATCTCCGCGCCCGCGGCGCCGACGTCCGCCTATCGTCGCCGCTCCTCGCCCTCGATCGCGGCGAGGGACGGGTGCGGCGGCTGGTGTTCCGCCGCGGCGCGATCGACTGCGGCGGCGAGGCGGTGGTCCTGGCGATCCCCAACGCCGCGGCGCACCGGCTTTGCCCCGACGCGGTGCCGGCGATCCCGTCGTCGCCGATCGTCAACCTCCACTTCCGCACCGAAGCCGATCAGGGCCTCGGCTTCTGCGGCATCGTCGGCGGCGTCGCCGATTGGGTATTCTGGCGCGGCGACGTGGTCTCGGTCACCATCGCGGGCGGCGCGCCGGAGGCGGACGCCGATCCAGACACCCTTGCCGCGACGGTCTGGGCGGAAGCGCGCCGCGTCCTCCCCAAACCGGTGTCCGAAGGCCCGCCGTCCTGGCACCGCATCGTCGAGAAGCGCGCCACCAGCTCCGCCTCGCCGGAGGCCTTCCGCCTCCGTCCGCCGGCGCGCACGCCCCACCCCAACCTCGTGCTTGCGGGCGATTGGACCGATACCGGATTGCCCTCGACGATCGAAGGCGCGGTGCGCTCCGGCTTCCTCGCCGCCGCCGCTCTTGCCGGAAATTCCGTTTTCCGCCCTTAACTTTCCAGGCGTTACCCCTAAATCATCAGGCAAGAGATTTCCCGAGCGGACGCCCCGCGCCCGCCCAACCTGAGAAGGAGAACGCCATATGGCCTTCGAACTCAAGCCGCTTCCGTACGATCCGGCCGCGCTCGAGCCCTACATTTCCGCGACGACGATGAACCTCCACCACGGCAAGCATCTCGCCACCTACATCAGCAACCTCAACAAGCTGATCGAGGGCACGCCACTTGCTTCCAAGTCGTTGAAAGAGATCATCCTCGACGCCGCGGGCAAGCCGGACAAGGTCGCGGTTTTCAACAACGCCGGGCAGGCATTCAATCACGAACTGTTCTGGCCGTGCCTCTCGCCCCAGGGCGGCGGCGCGCCGACCGGCGAACTCGCCGCGCGCATCGACTCCGCGTTCGGGTCGGTCGAGAAGTTCAAGGAAGAATTCAAGGCCGCCGCGCTCGGCCAGTTCGGCTCCGGCTGGGCATGGCTCGCGCTCGACAAAGGCGAGCTCAAGATCACCAAAACCAGCAACGCCGACCTGCCGCTGGCCCACGGACAGACCGCGCTGTTCGGCCTCGACGTGTGGGAGCACGCCTACTACGTCGACTATCAGAACCGCCGCGCCGACTACGTGCAGGCGGTGCTCGACCGGCTGATCAACTGGGACTTCGTCGCCGAGAACCTCAAGGCCGCCGCCTGACGGCCCGGGACGTCCAAACCGAAACGGCGGGGATCTCTCCCCGCCGTTTTTCGTTTGCGCCCGCCGCCGCTCAGGGCTTGCCGGCCGCCTCGGGATCCTCGAGCGGCGCGATCGCGTCGAGATCGCGGAGCTTGAAGTAGTAGAGCACCGGCAACGAGATGTAGACCGACGAGAAGGTGCCGATCACCACGCCCCAGATCAGCGCAAGCGCGAAGCCGCGCAGCACCTCGCCGCCGAACAGCGCGATCGCCAGCACCGACAGGATCGTCGTGCCGCCGGTGAGGATGGTGCGCGAGAGCGTCTCGTTGACCGAGAGGTTGAGCAACTCGAGGATCGGCATCTTCTTGTACTTGCGCAGGTTCTCACGCACGCGGTCGTAGATCACGACGGTGTCGTTGATCGAGTAGCCCGCCACCGTGAGCACCGCCGCCACCGAAGTGAGGCTGAACTCGAGGCGGGTGAGCGCATAGAAGCCGAGCGTCGCGATGACGTCGTGGAACAGCGTCAGCATCGCGCCGACGCCGAACTGCCATTCGAAGCGCAGCCAGACGTAGCCCGCGATCGCGGCGATCGCGAGCAGGGTCGCGAGCAGACCGTCGCGGATCAGCTCCTCGCCGACCTTCGGCCCCACCACTTCGGTGCGACGGTCCTCGAAGCTCGGACCGAGGCTGTCGCGCACCCGCTTGAGCGCGGCGTTCTGGGTCGCCTCGTCGTCGAATGCCGGAATGCGGATCATCACCTCGCGGCCGGTGTCGCCCATCCCCTGAAGCTCGATCTCGCCCGCATCGAGGGCGTTGAGCTGGGTGCGGAGCGCCGCGAGATCGACCTTGTGATCGGCGCGCACCTCCATCTGGATGCCACCGGAGAAGTCGATGCCGAACTCCAGCCCCTTGAAGGTCACCAAAGCGAAGGTGCCGAGGATGATCGCGACCGACAGCGCGAAGCCGTAGAAGCGCTGACCGACGAAGTCGATCCTGGTGTCGTGCGGAAGGAACTTGATGCCACGGAACATTGAAGACCACTCCCTTCCGGATCAGATCGGCAGCGCGGTGCGGCGGCCGCGGCGCGCCCACAGGACCACCATCAGGCGGGTGAGCAGCACCGCCGAGAACATCGAGGTGAGAATGCCGAGGCTCAGCGTCACCGCGAAGCCGCGCACCGGGCCGGAGCCGAACTGATAGAGCAGCGCGGCGGCGGCGAGCGTGGTGATGTTGGCGTCGAAGATCGTCGCGAACGCCCGGTCGAAGCCGGATTCGATCGAGCTCAGAGGCGAGCGCCCGTTGCGGGTCTCCTCGCGCATGCGCTCGAAGATCAGCACGTTGGCGTCCACCGCCATGCCCATGGTGAGAACGATGCCGGCGATGCCCGGCAACGTCAGGGTCGCGCCGATCGCGGAGAGTCCGCCGATCAGCAGCACCATGTTGCACAGCAACGCGACGTTGGCGAACACGCCGAACAGACCGTAGGCGACCACCATGAACCCCACCACCAGGGCGAGGCCGACGAAGCACGCCACCGTACCCGCGCGGATCGAATCCGCGCCGAGGCTCGGGCCGACCGAACGCTCCTCGAGGAAGGTGATCGAGGTCGGCAGCGCGCCGGACCGCAGCACCAGGGCGAGATCGTTCGCCTCCTGCACGGTGAAGCCGCCGGTGATCACGCCGCTGCCCTGAAGGATCGGGCCGCGGATCGAGGGCGCGCTCACTACCTTGTTGTCGAGCACGATCGCGAGGTTGCGGCCGACGTTCTCCTGCGTGACCTTGCCGAAGATGCGCCCGCCGAGGGCGTCGAAGCGGAACGACACCACCGGAGCGGACTGGTCGAAGGTGGGCTGCGCGTCGACGAGGTGCTCGCCCGCGACCTCGACCTTCTTGCGCACCACGAACAGCTGCTTCTGCCCGTCGGGGCGCAGGTTCATGCCTTCGAGCAGCATCGAGCCGGGCGGCACCCGGCCGCGCAGCGCGTCCTCCACCGAGGTTTCGGTGTCGAGAAGGTGGAAGGTCATGCGCGCGGTCTTGCCGATCACTTCGCGGGCGCGCTTCGGATCGGAGACGCCGGGAAGCTGGACGACGATGCGGTTGTCGCCCTGACGCTGGATCGAGGGTTCGCGGGTGCCGAGTTCGTCGATGCGCTTGCGCACGATTTCGAGGGTGGTGGACAGTGCGCCGTCGAGCATCTGCTTCCGCGCCGCCTCGCCGTAGGCGATGCGCAACGCGCCGTCGTCGCCGAGCGCGATCTCGGTATTGGGAATCGCGTTGCGGAGCGCGCGGCGGGCCTGACCGCGCTCGGCATCGTCACCGAGAACGGTCGCCACCACCGCGCCGTCCTTCACCGCAAGGCCGGTATAGCGCAGCTTCTCGGTACGCAGGGTGGTGCGCGCCACGTCGAGCACGCCGTCGAGCTTGTCGCGCATCAGTTCGGCGGTATTGAGTTCGAGAAGCAGATGCGATCCGCCCTGCAGGTCGAGACCGAGGCTCAGAGGTTGCAGCCACGACGGCATCTTGTCGGAGGTGTCGCGTCCGACGAGGTTCGGCGCGGCGAACGTCAGCCCGGCGCCGACCACCAGCGCGATCAGGGCGAGCTTCCACTTCTGGATATACAGCATCGGGCGACCTTGGGAACGGATCGGGGAAAAGCCGACGCGCCCGGGAGAACCGGGCGCGGGGCGGAGGTCTTCGGCTTACTTGCCGCCGAGCAGGCGACGCAGCTTCGAGCCGGAAGCGGGCTTCTCGCCCTCGGGCGCCGCGCCGTCGGCCGGAGCGTCGCCCTCGGCCTTCGGCTTGTCGGCCGGAGCCGCGGTTTCCTTATAGAGGCCGAGGAGGGTTTCGCGGGTCACCTTGACGCGGATGTTCTCGGCGATCTCGACGGTGAGTTCGTTGTCGACGGTCTTGGTGACGGTGCCGATGATGCCGCCGCCGGTGACGACGCGGTCGCCGCGCTTGATCCCCGAGAGCATCGCCTTGTGTTCCTTGGCGCGCTTCTGCTGCGGACGGATCAGCAGGAAGTAGAAGATCGCGAAGACCAGGACCAGCGGCAGCATCTGCTCGAAGCCGAAACCGGGGGCACCACCGGCGGACTGGGCGAAGGCGGGCGAAATCAGCATGTATCCAAAGCTCCTCTCGGGCGCCCCTGGCGCGTTCCGGCCGGGGAAGCGGTGTTGGTGCGCAAGCGCCCACGGGCGCATGCGATTCGACGGACTATAACCATCGGGGCCCGAGATTCAATGTTTAACCGATGGAGGATTTGTGATTGTCTCGGGGCCTCGACGCGCGGAAAGCCAGGGAGGAGCTAATCCGATGACGGACATGGCGCAAGTGCTGAAGACCCTCGAACGCATCGCCGACGCGCTCGACCGCCGCCATCCGCCGACCCCGGCCGTGACCATTCCCGACGATGCCGACGCGTTCGTCTGGCAGACCGGGCCGGACGCGCTGATGCCGGTGCGGCGGGTCAACCGCCTGCCCCTCGCCCTCCTCAAGGGCATCGAGCCTCAGAAAGACCGCCTGCTGGACAACACCCTGCGCTTCGCCAAAGGCCTGCCCGCGAACAACGCGCTGTTGTGGGGCGCGCGCGGCACCGGCAAGTCTTCGCTGGTCAAGGCGGTGCACGCCGAGGCGGCGGCCCGCTCCGGCACGCCGCTGGCGATGGTCGAGATCCAGCGCGAGGATATTCCCTCGCTGCCCCGGCTGATGCGCCACCTGATGCGGAGCGAGCGCCGCTTCCTGCTGTTCTGCGACGACCTTTCGTTCGAGAACCAGGACGAAAGCTACAAGTCCCTGAAGTCGATTCTCGACGGTGGCCTCGAAGGACGGCCCGACTCCGTGCTGTTCTACGCCACCTCGAACCGCCGCCATCTGATGAGCCGGCAGATGATCGAGAACGAACGCGCCAACGCGATCCACCAGGGCGAGGCGGTGGAGGAGAAGGTCTCCCTCTCCGACCGCTTCGGAATGTGGATCGGCTTCCACAACATGGACCAGGACACCTACCTCGACATCGTTCGCGGCTACTGCGCCGCCACCGGCGTGCCGACACCGTTCGACGAGGTGCAGCCGCAGGCGCTCGCCTGGGCGATGTCGCGCGGCGGCCGTTCCGGCCGGGTCGCCTGGCAGTTCTTCCTCGACCTTTGCGGCCGCCTCGGCATCCCGCCGAAATTCGAGTAGGCGGTTCCCGGATGCGCCGCGCAACCTGTCTGGCCTTCGCGTTGATCCTGGGGGCGGTTCCGGCCGCCGCGAACGGCGCCGATCTGGTCGTCGGAAGCTGCGCGGTCGACGACCAGGTTCCGGCGGAGGAACGCGCCTCCTATCAGCGTGCCGCGATCGCCTTCGTCGATGCGCTGGCGCGTGGCGACGCCGCGGACCTGCGCGCCGCGGCATTCCCGGAAATGTGGCAGGGAATGTCGGACGCCGAAATCCGGGCTTCGGCAGGCACGACCGCTGAAACCTACGGAAATTTCGCAGCGCCGCACGTAGTCCACAGCTACCGGGTCGTGATCCGGCGTTTCGGCGAGGGCGAAACCGGCTTCTATCCTTGCGCAGCATCGGCGCGTTCGGGGCTGAAATCCGAGAAGGACCGCGTCATCGTCGCCGTGCGCAACGTCCCGGTCCAAGCGCACGTCGTGATCGAGGCTTCCGCAAACGACGTCGTATGGACGTTCACGCTCTGGCTGATGCCGGGCGAGGAACGATGGCAGGTCTCGCACATGCATGTGAGCGCGGGCGGCATGGGCGGAATGCGACCCGACCGGATACTGTCCCTCGCGCGACGCGAACGCGACGCCGGTCGGGGGCTCAACGCCCGGCTCCTGTATTCCGCCGCTGCGGGATCGTCGTATCGCGGGCCATACCTGATCCCGAGCGACTATCGGATCGCGGTCGCGGAAATGCAGGCGATCCCGATGGCCGCGCCTTTCGACGCGCCGCCGCCATGGCGGATCGAGACGGCGGCTTCCTCCGCCGCGATCCTCGCGATGAAGCCGGTGCTGTTCCCGGCCGTGCGTAAAATCTATCTGGAAATCACCCTCGATGCGCAAGGCCTCGACGACGAAGCCGCGGAACACGCCAATCGCGCCTTGATCTCCGCCTTCAAGACCGCACATCCCGAATACGCGGCGGCATTCGACGGAATCGTCGCGAGCGCCCGGATCGACGACCGCAAGCATTGGCGCACCGTCGATCCGGCCGCCCCCTAGATTTCCCGAACCCGATTTCCGCGGGAGGCCGAAAATGATTCGCGCATGCGTGTTCGACGCTTACGGAACACTGTTCGACGTTCACTCGGCGGTCGCGCGGCACGCCGAGGCGGTCGGACCCGCCGCCGCCCAGGTCTCGCAGACGTGGCGCACCAAGCAGCTCGAATATACCTGGGTGCGCAGCCTGATGCGCCGCCACGCCGATTTCTGGACCTGCACCGTCGACGCGCTCGACTTCGCACTCTCGGCCCACGGCCTCGGCAAGCGCCCCGATCTCGCCGCGCTGCTGCTCGGCGCCTATCGCGGGCTCGCCCCCTTCCCCGAGGTGCGCGGCGTGCTCGAAGAGCTCAAGGCCCGGGGAATCGCGATCGGCATCCTCTCCAACGGCACCCGCGAAATGCTCGAAGCCGCGGTCGAGGCCGCCGGGCTCGCCGATCTCGGCATGCCGCTCTTGTCGGTGGAACCGCTCGGCGTCTACAAGCCCGACGCCCGGGTCTACCGCCTCGCCGCCGACGCGTTCGTGCTGGAGCCGGGCGAGATCAGCTTCCAGAGTTCGAACGCCTGGGACGTCGCCGGGGCGCGCGCCTTCGGCTTCCGCACCGTGTGGATCAACCGCGGCGCCGCACCCGACGAATACGATCTGCGCGGCGACGTGCCGGAGCTGCCGTCCCTCGACGGGTTGGCGGCGTGCCTCTGATCAGTCCAGGTACTTCATCGGGTCCACCGCCTTCGATCCCTCGCGCACCTCGAAGTGGAGCTGCGGCGACGAAACCGAACCGCTCTGGCCGACCGAGGCGATGATCTGTCCGCGCTTCACCGTCGCGCCGCGCTGCACCTTGAGTTCGTCGGCATGGGCATAGGTGGTGATCAGCCCGCCTTGATGCTTCAGGAGAAGCATGTTCCCGAAGCCCTTGAGTTCATTGCCCGCATAGGCGACGACCCCGGCCTCCGCCGCGCGGATCGAAGTGCCGACCTTGGCGGAGATGTTGATGCCGTCGTTGCGCATTCCCTTGGCGGTGGTGCCGTAGGGAACGATCACCTTGCCCCGCACCGGCCACTCGAGCCCCCTGCCCTGGCGCGGCGGCGGCGTGGGAATCGCCTCGGCCTTGGGCGGCGGCAAGGCGGCGACGCGGGTCTCGGATGCGGTGGGCGGCGGTGCCTGCGCCCCCCCCGCGGGCTCGCCGGAAGCCGGAACCGGTGCGGGCGCGGCGGCGACCGCGGGCGGGTCGTCCCGCGGCTCGGTGGTTCCGGGCAACTGCAACACCTGCCCGACGTAGATCACGTAGGGCGGCGCGAGGTCGTTGACCCGCACCAGCGCGCTCATGTCGACGTTGTAAGTCTGGGCGATGCGGTAGACGGTGTCGCCGCGCCGCACCACATGGGTGGGCCTGGGTGGAATCGTCAGCACCTGGCCGACGAACAGGGTGTAGGGCGGGTCGAGGTGATTGAGCTCGATGAAGCTGCGCATCGGCACCCCGTGGGCGGTGGCGATGCCGTAGACGGTGTCGCCCCTCTGCACCACGTACTGGCCGGGACCGATGCGCGGTCCGCCGTAGGAGCCGCCGAGGCGCACGCCGGAGCACCCCGAAAGCACCAGCAGCACGACCAACCCCCAGATTGCGGCGGACTTTCCCATGCCCGTCACTCTACAGGGGCACGGCCGGGCGGACAACGCCCCGGGTCATCCGGCGTCTTCCGGCACCCCGGAAACGAGCGGCACGAACCGCACCGGAAACAACGCCTCGGTGGCGAAGCCGCTCTCGGTGCGGCGCACCCGCACCACCTCCTGACGCTCCGGGCCGGTATCGAGAGGCGTCACCAGCACGCCGCCCACCGCGAGCTGATCGAGCAGCGGCTGCGGCAGTTCGCGCGCCGCGGCGGTCACGAGGATGCGCTCGAACGGCGCCTGCGCGGGCCAGCCGCGCATGCCGTCGCCGTGCATCGCCACGATGTTGGTGAGGCGGAGCAGGCGGAACCGCGCCTCCGCCTGACCGAGCAGCGGCTTGTGGCGTTCGAGGGTATAGACCCGGCGCGAGAGCTGCGCCAGCACCGCGGTCTGATAGCCGGAGCCGGTGCCGATCTCCAGCACCTTGCACCGCCCGGAGATGTCGAGCGCCTGGGTCATCAGGCCGACCACCAGGGGTTGGCTGATGGTCTGGCCGCAGCCGATCGGCAGCGCCGCGTTGTCCCACGCCTGATCGGCGAACGGCTCCTCGACGAACAGTTCGCGCGGCACCTTCTCGACCGCCGCCAGCACCCGCGTGTCCGCAATCCCCGATCGCCTCAGCTCCATCAGCAAGCGGATGCGCAGCGCCGGGTTCATCGGCCATCCGTCAGGCGACCGAGCCGGCGTCGAAGACGCCCGCCAGGTGTTCGAGGGTGTCGCGATGGGTGAGGTTGACGGTGAGCGGCGTCACCGTCACCCACCCCGCGTCGCTGCGCTCCATGTCGCTGCCCTCCACCAGCTGGGTGTCGGCATGAAGCTGGCCGATCCAGATGTAGGGGCGGCCGCGCGGGTCGATGCGCTCGACGAGATTGTCGCCGACCTTGTGATGGCCCTGCGGCGCGAGCACCGTCCCCGCCACCGCGGGCGCGGGCACGTTGGGGAAATTCACCGACATCAGCACGTCGCCCGGCCAGCCGCGCGAGCACAGCGCCGCGATCACCTCCGGCGCGTGAACCTCGGCGGTGCGCCACTTCACCGGCTCCTGCGCGCGCAGCACCTGGCTCAGCGCGATCGCCGGAACGCCGAGCAGCGTCGCCTCCATCGCGCCCGCGACGGTGCCCGAATAGGTGACGTCGTCGCCGAGGTTGGCGCCGCGGTTGATGCCCGAGAGCACCAGGGTCGGCCGCGCCTCGGCCATGAACTTGTTGATCGCCAGAAGCACGCAGTCGGTGGGCGTGCCCTCGACGGCGAAGCGGCGCTCGGCGATCTGCCGCCAGCGCAGCGGCTGGTGCAGGGTGAGCGAATGCCCCGCGCCGGAATGTTCGGTCTCGGGGGCCACCACCCACACCTCCGCGCCGAGGCCCTGCGCCACGCTTTCGAGCACCTTGAGCCCGGGCGAGAGGATGCCGTCGTCGTTGGTGAGGAGAATGCGCGCGTTCTTGAGCGGGATCGGTTGCGATCCGGAAAGCCTCATGACTGCCTCTTCAGAATTTCGATGCCGCCCATATAGGGACGCAGAGCGTCGGGGATCACCACCGAGCCGTCCGCCTGCTGATAGTTTTCGAGAACCGCGACGAGCGCGCGGCCGACCGCCACGCCCGAACCGTTGAGCGTGTGCACGAACCGCGTGCCCTTGGCCTCGCCCGCCGGACGATAGCGCGCCGCCATCCGCCGTGCCTGATAGTCGCCGCAGGTCGAGCAGCTGGAAATCTCGCGGTAGCGGTTCTGCCCCGGCAGCCACACTTCGAGATCGAAGGTGCGGCGCGCGGTCGCCCCCATGTCGCCGGCGCACAGAGCCATCACGCGGTAGGGCAGCTCCAGACGCTTCAGCACCGCCTCGGCGCACCCGAGCATCCGCTGCTGTTCGTCGTCGGAAGCCTCGGGCGTGGTGATCGACACCAGTTCGACCTTGTAGAACTGGTGCTGGCGGATCATCCCGCGGGTGTCCTTGCCCGCCGCCCCGGCCTCGGAGCGGAAACACGCGGTGAGCGCGGTGAAGCGCTTCGGCAGCGCCTTCTCCTCGAGGATCGCGTCGGCGACGAGATTGGTCAGCGGCACCTCGGCGGTGGGAATCAGCCAAAAGCCGTTCTCGGTGCGGAACAGATCCTCGGCGAATTTCGGCAGCTGACCGGTACCGCGCACCGCGTTGTCGCGCACCAGAACCGGCGGCGACACCTCCTCGTAGCCGTGCTCGCCGGTATGGAGATCGAGCATGAACTGGCCGAGCGCCCGCTCCAGCCGCGCGAGCGGTCCCTTGAGCACCACGAAACGCGCGCCCGAGAGCTTGGCCGCGTCGTCGAACGACATCAGGCCCAGGCCCTCGCCGATCGCATCGTGTTCGAGCGGCGCGAACGCGAAGTCGCGCGGCCGACCGACCCGCATGCGCTCGACGTTGGAGGCCTCGTCGATGCCCTCGGGCACGTCGTCGGCGGGCATATTGGGAATGCCGAGCAGCAGCAGTTCGAGATCGGCGGCGTTCCGCTTCTCCGCCTCTTCGAGCTCGGCCATCCGGGTCTTGAGGCTCGCCACCTCGTCGATCAGGGCCTGGGCGTCGCCGCCCGCCTTTTTCACCGCGCCCACCTGCCGCGAGGCCTCGTTGCGGCGCGCCTGCATCTCCTGCCACGAGGTCTGCATCTGGCGGCGCTCGCGGTCGAGGGCGATCACCGCCCCGGCCATCGCGGGCTTGCCGCGCCGCGCCAGCGCGGCGTCGAGGAGTTCGGGGTTGTCGCGGATCTGGCGGATGTCGAGCATCGGAGGAATACCTTTTTCGTAGCCTACGCGCTCGGGTTATAGCCCCGGCGCGCGCGGCCGTCCACCCGCGATCACGGCGGCGGCGGCGGGCCGTCCTGGGTTGCGGCGTCCGCCGCCTCGGCGGCGGCGCGGGTGCGTTCGATGCGGCGGCAGGCGATGATCGACCCCTCGTAGAGCAGGATCAGCGGCACCGCGAGGCCAATCTGGCTGATCATGTCGGGCGGCGTCAGCACCGCCCCGACGACGAACGCGAAGACGATCGCGTAGCGCCGCTTCGACGCGAGCTGCGCGCTCTCGATCAGGCCGACGCGCGCGAGCAAGGTCAGCAGCACCGGCAACTGGAAGCTGACGCCGAACGCGAAGATCAGCGTCATGATCAGCGAGAGATACTCCCCCACCCGCGCTTCGAGCTGAATCGGCAGCACCGTCTCGCCCGCGCCGGTCTGGAAGCCGAGCAGGAACTTCCAGGCCATCGGAATGATCAGGAAGTACACCAGCATCGCGCCGAGCACGAACAGGATCGGGCTCGCCACCAGGAACGGCAGCAGCGCGCGCTTTTCGTCGCGGTAGAGGCCGGGGGCGACGAACAGCCAGAGCTGCGTCGCCACCAGCGGAAAGGAGAGGAACAGCGCGCCGAACGCGGCGACCTTGACCTGGGTGAAGAACCCCTCGGTCAGCGCCGTGTAGATCATCCGCTGGGTGCCGCCGACCTCCGCCATCACCCGCGCGAGCGGCCGCATCAGAAGATCGTAGATGTCGAGCGACACCCAGTAGCACAGCGCGAACGCCACCACGAACCCGAGCGCCGCGAACATCAGGCGGCGGCGCAACTCGATCAGATGGTCGAGCAGCGGCATCGGGGTATCGCCTTCCGGGCCTTCGGGTTCTTCGGCTTCGCTCATGGCTTCGGCTTGTCCTCGGGAACTTCGGCGGCGGGCGGTTCGGGCGGCGTATCTGCGGGCGGCGCGACCTCGGATTCGAACGGTCGCGGATCGAGCCGGGCGGCGTCGGCGGCCTCGTCGAAGGCGGCGCGCACCTCGCGATCCGGATCCACCGCGTCCTCGACGATCCGACCGAAGTCCTTGTGCCGGGCCGCGTCGGCGGCCTTGCGCAGGTCCTCAAGCTCGGCCTCGCGAATCATGTCGTCGACATGCAGGCGGAAACTGGTGGTGAGCGACCGCACCCGGGCCATCACCCGGCCGAAGGTCCGCAGGGTCGCGGGCAGTTCCTTCGGCCCGATCACGAATACCGCGATCACGACGATCAGGGCCAGTTCCCACCCGCCGATATCAAACATCGCGCGTTCCGTGCTTCGGTTGTTCGCCCGGGATCAGGGCTTGTCGGACTTGGACTCGTCCTTGTCGATCTGCTTGGGCGGGGTTTCGTCGTCCGCGCCTTCCTTCATGCCGCGCTTGAAGGCGTTGATCCCCTTGGCGACGTCGCCCATCAGTCGCGGAATCTTGCCCGCGCCGAACAGCAGCAGGACGACCACGATAATCAGCAGAATCTGCAACGGCCCGAGGCTCATCGAATTCTCTCTTTGCTGCGGGAACGACGGACTCCGGCGGCCGCCGGTCCGATCCGGAAGGATGATGACAGATTAGCCCGTTGCATGCAATCGAGCGACGCCTTATTTAGTGGACTGCGCGGTCCAGTAAGCATACAGTCCGCGTTCCCGAATTCAGACAGGATCCTTCGATGCGCAAGCCGATCGTCATCGCCGTCGCCGCCCTGGCGGGTTGCGCCGCCACCCTCTACGGCTGGAACTGGTACACTCACGGCCGCTTCGTCGAGACCACCGACAACGCCACCATCGACGGCGACATCGTCGGGATCGCCGCCAAGGTCGCGGGCCGGGTCGCCGTCGTCGCGGTGGGCGACAACCAGCCGGTCCACGCAGGCGACGTGCTGCTGACGATCGACGACGCCGACTATCGCGCCGCGGTCGACCAGCAGGCCGCCGCGCTCGAAGCCGCGCGGGCGGCGGTGACGGTGGCGGAGGCCAACCTCGCGGTGACCCGCGCGGCGATCGTCGAAACCCGCGCCCAACTCCGCGCCGCCGAGGCGGAACGCACCCGCGCCAGCGCCGATCTCGCCCGCTACGCCAAGCTCAACGCCGCGCAATACGCCTCCGAACAGCGGATGCAATCGGCGCGCGCCGACGCCGCCAAGGCGGGCGCCGAGGTGGAGCGCATCGCCGCCTCTCTCGCCACCCAGGAAAGCCGCCTCGCCCTTCAGGCCGCCGAGCGCGTCCAGGCGCAGGCGGAGGCCGAGGCGCAAACCGCCGCGCTCGACGCCGCGCGGATCCGCCTGGCCGACACCGTCATCCGCGCCCCGGTGGACGGCGTCGTCGGCAACCGCGGCGTCCGCCTCGGGCAATTCCTCTCCGCCGGTCAGCAGGCGATGAGCGTGGTGCCGGTGGCGGAGGTCTACGTCGTCGCGAACTTCAAGGAAACCCAGGTGGCGCGGATGCGCCCCGGCCAGCCGGTCGAGATCGACGTCGACGCCTACAAGACCCGTAGCTTCAAGGGCGTGGTCGACAGCGTGTCGCCGGGCTCGGGGGCGATGTTCAGCCTGTTGCCGCCGGAGAACGCCACCGGCAACTTCACCAAGATCGTCCAGCGCATTCCGGTGAAGATCCGCCTCGACCGCTCCGCACGCGACGCGCTGCTGATTCCCGGCATGTCGGTGGAGGCCCATGTCGACACCCGGGGCGACGACGCCGGGCTCACCCGCGCCAACGCGTTCGCCCGGCGCGAAGCCGAGGCCTCGGCGCCGCAGACCGCGGCCCAGCGCTGATGGCCGAAACCCCGGACAAGGAGCGCCTCGAGCCGCGCCTGCTGATCGGCTTCCTCGCCATGGTGGTGGGGATGTTCATGGCGATCCTCGACATCCAGATCGTCGCCGCCTCGCTGTCCGAGATCCAGGCGGGGCTCGCGGCGAGCGCCGACGAGATCGTCTGGGTGCAGAACGCCTACCTGATCGCGGAAGTGGTGATGATCCCGCTGTCGGGCTACATCTCCCGCGCGCTCGGCATGCGCATCACCTTCGTCGCCTCGGCGGCGGGCTTCACCGTCGCCTCGCTCGCCTGCGCGTTCGCCCAGAACATGGGGCAGATGATCGTGCTCCGGGTGATCCAGGGCTTCATCGGCGGGGCGATGATCCCCACCGTGTTCGCCGCCGCCTACACCCTGATGCCGCGCAGCCGACAGGCCTCCATCACGGTGATGATCGGTCTCGTCGCCACCCTCGCGCCGACCGTCGGCCCGACCCTCGGCGGCTGGCTCACCGAAACCTTCTCGTGGCACTGGCTGTTTCTCGTCAACGTCGTCCCCGGCGTGATCGTCACCGCGCTGGTATGGTCGTTCGTCCACGGCGACCACCCGCAGTTCGACCTGATCCGCCGCCTCGACGTCGTCGGCTTGGTGCTGATGGCGGCGTTTCTCGGTTGCCTCGACTTCGTCCTGGAAGACGGTCAGCGCAACGACTGGTTCGCAGACGACGCGATCTTCACCTGCGCGGTGATCGCCGCGGTGGCGGGAGTCGGTTTCTTCTGGCGCACCCTCACCGCCGAGAACCCGATCGTCGACCTCAGGGCGTTTGCCGACCGCAATTTCGCGACCGGTTGCATGTTCAGCTTCATTCTCGGAATTGCGCTCTACGGCCTTGTTTATCTTCAACCTCAGTACCTCGCGCGGGTGCGCGGGCTGAACGCGATGCAGATCGGCGTGGTGATGCTGGTGACCGGCGCCTCGCAATTCCTCTCCGCGCCGATCGTCGGCGGCATCTCTCGCAAGGTCGACCCGCGCGTGCTGCTGTGCCTCGGCTTCGGCTGCCTCGCGGTGTCCAATTTCCTCCTCACCGGGCTCACCGCCGAGTGGGACTTCAACGAGTTCGTGGTGCCGCAGATCTTGCGCGGCATCGGCTACATGTTCACGATCATTCCCGCCAACGTCCTCGCCCTCGGCACCCTGCCGCCGGAAAGGGTCAAGAACGCCTCGGGGCTCTACAACCTGATGCGCAACCTCGGCGGCGCATTCGGCCTCGCGGGGATCAACACCCTCCTCGAACACCGCACCAATTTCCACTGGGCGCGGGTCGGCGAGGCGATCGATCCGACCCGGCCCGAGGTTCAGGCCGCGTTCCGGGGGCTCTCGCAGCGGTTCGCCGAGTTTCCCGGCATCGACCCGACCGCCGCGGCGGCGCGCACCCTCGGCCGGATGGTGATGCGTGAGGCGACGGTGATGAGCTTCCTCGACGTGTTCTGGGCGATGGCCTGGATCTCGCTGGCGGCGATCGGCGTGGTGCTGCTGGCGCGCAAACCCCAGGCCGCGCCCCAACCGGGAGGAGATCATTGATGAATACCTGTCCCCGCCGCGGGCGCCGCCCCGATCCCTCGAAACGCGCCGCGATCGTCGATGCGGCGGGGAGGCTGTTCTGCGCCCACGGCTACGGCGTCACGATGGAGGCGATCGCGGCCGAGGCGGGGGTTTCCAAGCAGACGATCTACAACCTGTTCTCGACCAAGGAGCAGCTCTTCGGCGCGGTGGTGGCGACCCGCTCGCAGGTGATCGTCACGGCGATTCCCGCCCCCGCCGAAACCCTGCCGACGCCGGAAGGCCTGCTGCGGATCGCGCGGGAATTCGTATGGTTCATGACCGGCGGACAGGTGTCGCAGGTCTACCGCCTGATGCTTCAGGCCTCGCCCGACGCCGCGCTCACCCAGGCGTTCTACGACAACGGCCCGAAGCGCGCCCTCGCGCAGCTCGCGGCGTGGTTCAGAGCCCGGGACGCGGCCGGCGATCTGCGGATCGACGACGCACGCCTCGCGGCCGAGAGCTTCTTCGGCCTCCTCAACGGCCAGATCCTGATCCGCAACATGCTCGGCCTGCAAACGCACTGGAGCGACGCCGAGCTCGAAGCCAAGGCGCGTTACGGCGTCGAAATGTTCCTCGCCCGGCACGCCCGATAACGCCTGCGCGGCAGCCCGGAGAATCGCGGAATGCTCTACGCCGTCGCTCACCCCGAGGTGTCCCCCGACGACCGCCGGTGGATCGAGGGCTTGCGCCGCGAGCATTGCCCGACCGACGCGGCACGGATCGCCGCCCACTTCACCCTCGCCTTCGGAACCCGGACGATCGCGGAACGGGTCTACCTCGCACACGTTGCCGAGATCGCGGCCGCGGTTCCGCCGTTCGCGTTCCGCTGCCGGAGACTCGAGCCCGGGCGGGACCACGCAACCGCCGAAGGATACGCGTTTCTGGTTCCCGACGCGGGCGCGGAAAAACTTGCGGCGCTTCATGCGCAGCTCTGCACCGGCCCTCTGGCGCCGCTGCTCTGCGAAAACGTGCCCTACGTGCCCCACATCACCGTCGGACGCTGCGCCGATTTCGACGCGGCGACGCGGCTGTGCGCCCGATTGGGAGAAACGCGCTTCGAAATTTCCGGCGTCGTCCGCACGCTGACGGTCGTCGCCGCCGATGGCGAAGCGGTCGCGCCGCGCGCGCAGTTCGCCCTGGGCGGCTGATCGTTACGCCCCGTCCTCGTCGCCCAGCAGCACGGTATCGTCGCCGAGCGGCAGCTGCAGTTCGTCTTCCGACTGGGCGGCGTAGGCGATCATCGCCGGGCGCGCGTCGAGCAGCCCCGACGCCTTGAGCTCCTCGACGCCCGGCAACGCAGCCAGGCTTTCGAGCCCGAAATGATCGAGAAAGGCCTGACTGGTGCCCCAGGTCATCGGCCGCCCGGGAGTCTGGCGGCGGCCCATCGGCCGCACCCAGCCCGCCTCCAGCAGCACGTCCAGCGTGCCGCGGCTCAGCGCCACGCCGCGCATCTCCTCGATCTCGGCGCGCGTCACCGGCTGGTGATAGGCGACGATCGCCATCACCTCGATCGCGGCGCGGCTGAGTTTGCGGACCTGCGGCACTTCGAGGTGCAGCCGCGCCGCGAGATCGGGCGCGGTGCGGAACGCCCAGCCGTCGCCGCGCTTCACCAGCTCGACGCCGCGGCCGGAATAACGGGCTTGGAGGCTTTCGAGCAGCGCGCCGAGATCGGCAACCTCCGGCAGGCGGGCGCGCAGGGCGGCGAGCGTCACCGGCTCGGCGGAAGCGAACAGCACCGCCTCGATCAGGCGTTCCGCTTCGAACGGATCGGGGGCCGGGGCTTCGGCAACTTCCGGATCTTCGGCATCTTCGCTCATCGCGTCGCCTTTCGCAGTCGGATCGGAGAGAACGCGCCGCCGTCCTGGCGCAGCTCGACGCGCCCCTGGCGGGTGAGTTCGAGGGCGGCGACGAAGGTTGCGCCGACCGCCGAGCGGCGGTAGAGCGGATCGGCGAGCCCCGGCGGCAGGAAGGCTTCGAGCCGCTGCCAGTCCGCCGCCGCGCCGATCAGGTAGGAGAGCCGCGCCAGCGCGTCGTCCACCGAATAGAGCTTGGCCTCGCGGATTTCCAGCCGCGTCACCGTCTTGCGCGCCTGAAAACCGCCGTAGGCGGCAAGGAGATCGTAGAGCCGCGCGTCGAACACCGGCCTCGCCACGTCGCGCAGCCCTTCCGGCGCGCCCCGCGCGAATACCCGCTCGCCGAGACGCGGCCGCGCCATCAGGGCTTCGCCCGCCTTGCGCATCGCGTCCAGGCGTTCGAGCTGGAAGGCAAGCGCGGCGGCCATCTCCGCGCCGGAAGGTTCCTCCGCGTCGGGCGCGGCGGGCAGCAGCAGGCGCGACTTGAGATACGCCAGCCACGCCGCCATCACCAGATAGTCGGCCGCGAGTTCGAGATTACGCCGCCGCGCCTCGGCGACGAACGTGAGATACTGCTCGGCGAGTTGGAGGATCGACACCTGCCGCAGATCGACCTTCTGGTCGCGGGACAGCGCGAGGAGAACGTCGATCGGGCCTTCGTAGCCGTCGATGTCCAGCAGCAGCACGTCGAGGCCGGGTCCGCGCTCGGGAGCGGGTTGTTCCGCCCAGTCGTCGAAGGTCGGCAGGCGCTCCTGGACCATCGCGCCCCTACCCCGACATCAACGCGTCGAACTGCGCCAGAAGATCGGCGGTCGCGACCGGCTCCGCGCTCAGCCGCGCACGGGCGCGCCGCACCTCGGCGGTACGGAAACGCGCCCAGGCGGCGGGCGAAAGCGGTTGCAGCGCGGCGGCGACGGCGCGCATCTCCGCGATCTCGCCGTTGCAGTGCAGGACCATGTCGCACCCGGCATCGAGGGCGGCGCGTGTGCGGTCGCCGAAGTCGCCATCCAGCGCCTTCATCGAGAGATCGTCGCTCATCAGCAGGCCGGTGAAACCGATGGCGTCGCGGATCACTCCGCCGATCATCGCCTGCGAGCAGGTCGCCGGGGCTTCCGGATCGACGGCGTCGTAGACGATGTGCGCGGTCATCGCCCAATCCTCGCCCGCCAGCGCCTTGAACGGCGCGAAGTCGAGCGCCTCCAGTTCCTCGTAGGAGGCCGGAACGCGCGGCAGTTCGAGATGGCTGTCGGCGCGGGCGCGGCCGTGGCCGGGGATGTGCTTGATCACCGGATGCACGCCCTCGGCGCGCAGGCCGTCGCACACCGCGCGGCCGAACATCGCGACCCGGGCGGGGTCGGAATCATATGCGCGGTCGCCGATCACCGCGTGGGTTTCGGGGCGCGAAACGTCGAGCACCGGGGCGCAATCGACGGTGACGCCGAGTGCGGCAAGCTCGCGGCCGATCAGCCGCGCGTTGAGATAGGCCGCATGTCCGGCCCGCGCGCCGATCGCCGCGATCTCGGCGGCGGCGGGCGCGGCGCGCCAGTGCGGTGGGCGCAGGCGCTGCACCCGCCCGCCTTCCTGGTCGATCAGCACCGGCGCGTCGGCGCGGCCGACGGCGGCGCGCATCTCCGCCACCAGGGCGCGCACCTGATCCGGGCTTTCGACGTTGCGGGCGAACAGGATGAAGCCGAACGGCCGCGTCTCGGCGAAGAAGGCTTTCTCCTCCGCCGAGAGCGCGAGGCCGCGGCAGCCGAACAGGGCCGCCGCGGCGAAACCGTCAGCGCTTGGCGACGACACAGCCGACGCCCTTCGCCTTCAGGCTCGCGCACAGGCCGTCGGCCTGCTCGCGGGCGGAGAAACCGCCGGCGCGAAGGCGATAGAACACCCCTTTCGCCCCGAGGTCGGCACGGACGATCTCGTGGTTGAGCTTGCCGAGCTCGGGCGCGGACTTGACCGCGCGCTGCCAGGCCTGCTCCGCCCCGGCCTCGTCCTTGAGGGCGCCGAGCTGCACCTGCCACGCGCCGGAAGCGGCGGACGGCGTCGGCGCGGGTTTCGGCGCCTCGGCGGGCTTCGCGGGCTCGGCCTTGGCCACCGGCGCGACCGGCGCGGGCGCGGGCTTCGGCGGCTCGGCGGCCTTCGGCGTTTCGGCCGGCGCGGGCGGCGGCGTCACCTTCACCGTCTCCACCGGCTTGGCGGTATCGGGCAGCGGCGGCGGCAGGGGCGTCATACCGTCGCCGAGGCCGTCGGCGGACTTCGGCAGATCGCGCGGCTGGGTCGGCTGCGGCAGAAGGTGCTCCACCTCCGGCTTGACCGAGCCCTGCTCGACGCGGTTGTAGACCAGCTTGTCCTGGTTCGGCACGTCCATCCCGCCCGGGTCGGCCGGGCGCACCTTGACCGGCGCCTTCTCGGCCTTGACCACCGGCACTTCCTGCGGCCCGGAATTCGGCTGGCCGCCGGTGCCGAGAATGTACCACGCCGCGCCCGCGGCGGCGGCGAGCCCGATCAGCGCGCCGAACAGCAGGCTGCGCCGCGCCGACCGCGGCGGCAGAAGGTCTTCCTCGGGCGGCGCTTCCCGCCCCACCCGTTCGCGCAAGCCTTCCAGAAGGCTGACGTCGAAGGTCTCGCGATCGCGTCTGTCCTGCGAAGCCATGAGCTTACATCTCCTCAACCGGCGTGACGCCGAGGACCATCAGGCCGGAGGCAACAACCAGAGCCATCCCCCGCACCAACGCGACGCGGGCCAGCGACAGATCGGGGCGATCCGGCTGGAGAAACCGCAGTTCGGTTGCGTCGCGTCCCTTGTTCCACAGGCTGTGGAACGCCGCCGCCACTTCGCCGAGGTAATAGGCGATGCGGTGCGGCTCGTGCGCCTCGGCCGCGCCCTCGACGACGCGCGGCCAGGCGGCAAGCTGCTTGATCAAAGCAACCTCGGCCTCGTCGGTCAAGGCCGAGAGGTCCGCCGCGGCGAGATTCGCGGCGGCGAGGTCGGCGCCCGGCAGCGTCTCGGCGGCATGGCGCAGCACAGAGTGGGCGCGCGCGTGGGCGTACTGCACGTAGAACACAGGGTTGTCCTTGGACTGCTCGGTGACCTTGGCGAGGTCGAAATCGAGGTGTGCGTCGTTCTTGCGGGTGAGCATGATGAAGCGCACCACGTCCTTGCCGACGTCGTCGATCACCTCGCGCAGGGTGACGAAGGTACCCGCGCGCTTCGACATCTTCACCGGTTCGCCGTCGCGCATCAGGTTGACCATCTGGCAGAGCTTGATGTCGAGGGTGCCGCGCCCCTCGGTGATCGCCTTGACCGCCGCCACCATGCGCTTGACGTAGCCGCCGTGGTCGGCGCCGAGCACGTCGATCATCGCCGTGCCGCCGCGGCGGAACTTGTCGAAATGGTAGGCGATGTCGGAGGCGAAATAAGTCCACGAGCCGTCCGACTTCTTCAGCGGACGGTCGACGTCGTCGCCGAATTCGGTGGCGCGGAACAGGGTCTGCGGCCGCGGCTCCCAGTCCTCGGGCAGCATGCCCTTCGGCGGTTCCAGCACGCCCTCGTAGATCAGACCCTTCTCCACCAGCGCGTCGAACGCCTTCTGCACCCCGCCCGCCTCGACCAGCGCGCGCTCGGAGGAGAACACGTCGTGACGCACCCCGAGCGCGGCGAGATCCGCGCGGATCAGCGCCATCATCGCGTCCACCGCGTAAAGGCGCAGCTTCGGCAGCCACTCGGCCTCGGGGGCGTCGCGATAGCGGTCGCCGACTTCGGCGGCGAGCGCCTCGCCCGCCGCGACGAGATAGTCGCCGGGATAGAGCCCTTCGGGAATTTCGCCGATTTTTTCGCCGAGCGCCTCGCGATACCGCAGGTGCAGCGAGCGGGCGAGCACGTCCACCTGCGCCCCCGCGTCGTTGACGTAGTACTCGCGGGTCACAGCGAAGCCCGCCTTGGCGAGCAGCGAGGCGAGCACGTCGCCCACCACCGCGCCGCGGCCGTGGCCGACGTGCATCGGCCCGGTGGGATTGGCGGAGACGTATTCGACGTTGACCGGTTTGCCGCCGCCCATCGTGGACGCGCCGTAGTCGGTGCCCGCCTTCAGCACGTCGCGCAGCCGGTCGTGCCAGAACGACGGCGCGAGACGCAGATTGATGAATCCCGGACCGGCAACCTCCGCCGCCGCCACGTCGTCCGCCCGGCCGAGGCGATCGGCGAGCGCCTGCGCGAGGTCGCGCGGCTTCATTCCGGCGGGCTTGGCCAGCACCATCGCGGCATTGGTGGCGATTTCGCCGTGGCTCGGGTCGCGGCACGGCTCGGCCGCCACCCGGGCGACGTCGAGACCGGCGGGCAGAACGCCCTCGGCGGCGAGCGCGGCGACCGCATCGGCGATGCGGCTCTTGAATTCGGCAAACAGGTTCATGGATTGACTTTCGGATCGAAAAGACGCGCGTGTTCGTCGAGCGCGAAACGGTCGGTCATGCCCGCGACGTAGTCGCAGACTTCCTCGGCGGTGGCGGGCCCACCCGGCCCGTCGCAGCGCTGCCGCCAGTCGCCCGGCAACAGCCGCGGCTCGGAGAGCAGCAGCCCGAAGAGATCGTCCACCACCCGGCGCGCCTTGGTGGTGGCGCGCATCACCTTGTGGTGACGATACATGTTGGGGAACAGGAATTCCTTGAGCGCGCGGTCGGTGGCCCGCATCCCCGGCGAGAAGCCGACGAGGGTGCGGCCCGCGGCGCGCACGTCCTCGATGTCGCGCACCCCGGCGGCGGCGATTTCGGCGCGGGCGTGGGCGACGACGTCGGAGACCATCGCGTTGATCATCCGCCGCACCGTCTCGTGGATCCGGCGACCGGGTTCGAGGTTCGGATAGGTGTTCTCGACCAGCCGGAGATGCGGACCGACCGACGCGAGATCGCGCAGTTCGTCGAGCCCGAACAGCCCGGCGCGCAGACCGTCGGCGATGTCGTGGTTGTTGTAGGCGATATCGTCGGCGACCGCGGCGATCTGGGCCTCCAGGCTCGAATGACGGCGCAGGTCGAGGGGAAACGCGCGGTCGAACGCGGCGATGTAGGCGGGCACGTCGTCGAGCAGCGGACCGTTGTGCTTGACCAGCCCTTCGAGGGTTTCCCACGACAGGTTGAGGCCGTCGAACTGCGCGTAATGGCGTTCGAGGCGGGTCACCACCTTGAGCGACTGGGCGTTGTGATCGAAGCCGCCGAACGGCCCCATGCAGCGCCGCAACACGTCCTCGCCCGCGTGCCCGAACGGCGGATGCCCGAGGTCGTGGGCGAGGGCGAGCGCCTCGGCGAGGTCTTCGTTGAGGTGCAGCTCGCGCGCGATCGAACGGGCGATCTGCGAGACTTCGAGCGAATGGCTCAGGCGGGTGCGGTAGCTGTCGCCCTCGTGATAGACGAACACCTGGGTCTTCGACGACAGGCGGCGGAACGCGGCGGCGTGAATGATGCGATCGCGGTCGCGCTGGAACGGCGACCGGCCGCCCGCCGACGGTTCGTCGACCAGACGCCCGCGACTGCGGTCCGGAATGCAGGCATAGGGGGCCAGCGGGGCCTGACAGAAGGTCGGTTCCATGCCCCGGACACTACATCCCCGCCCCTTTGGGCGCAACACGTTGTCATGCGGGGCCGCGCGCCTATACTCTCGGGATCATTTTTCGAGGAGTCCCGCCCGTGCCGACCATCGCCACCTGGAACGTCAACTCGATCAAGGCCCGCCTGCCGATCGTCGCCGACTGGATCAAGAGCTTCTCGCCCGACGTGGTGATGCTGCAGGAGATCAAGTGTCAGGACGGCGACTTCCCCGAGTTCGAGTTCAAGGCGCTCGGCTACGAGGTTCTGGTGCACGGGCAGAAGAGCTACAACGGCGTCGCCATCCTCTCGCGGATCGGGATCGCCGATCCGGTGGTCGGACTGCCGGGCCACGACGGTCCGCCCCAGAGCCGCTATGTCGAGGCGACCGTCGGCGGGCGCTGGCGGGTCGCCTCGATCTACCTGCCCAACGGCAACCCGGTCGCCGACGCGGGCGGCGACCCTTCCGAGAAGTTTTCCTACAAACTGGCGTGGATGGAGTGCCTCGCCGCGCACGCGCAGCGCCTGCTCGCCGCCGACCGGCCGACCCTCCTCGGCGGCGACTTCAACGTCATCCCCCACCCCGCCGACTGTTGGGATCCGAAGGTGTGGGAGGGCGACGCGCTGATGCGTCCGGAAACGCGCCGCCGCTTCCACGCCCTCCTCAACCAGGGCTGGACCGACACCACCCGCGCGCTCAATCCGCACCCGGGGCTCTATTCGTTCTGGGATTATCAGGCGGGCGCGTGGCAGAAGAACCACGGCATCCGCATCGACTTCCTGCTCGCCTCGGCGGAGGCCGCCGACGCGCTGCTGGCGGCCGGGGTCGACAGCGCGCCGCGCGGCAAGGAAAAGGCATCCGACCACGCGCCGGTGTGGTGCCGCCTCGCCGGGTGAGTGGCCGTCAGGCCGGAACGTGCCGGGCGATGCAGGCCATCAGCTCGGCGGACGTGACCGGCTTCTGCAGCCATTCGGAAATCTGGAAGCCCTCGCGCGCGGCTTCGAGGCTCTCGTCGACGTAGCCGGTGAGCATCACCACCGGCGCGGCGACGCCGCGGTTGCGGGCGGAATGGACGAAGTCGAGACCATCCATGCCCTCCATCCGCCAATCGGCGAGGATCAGGTCGTACGGGGTTTCGGCGGCGAGCCGCAACCCTTCCTCGGCATCGTTGGCGACGGCGACGTTCTGGATGCCGATGACGTTGAGGATCGCCTGCAGCACGTGCGCGAACGGGCGACTGTCTTCCACCGCCAGCACCGCGAGGCGCGACCAGTCCGGATGCTTGCGATCGGTTCCTTCGCTCATCAGACTGGCGTAGTCCACGCCCTCGGCGGCGGAGACCGCCTCGAAGTTGGCGAGCAGATAGGGCTTGATCGCCATGTCGTGCAACAGGATGTGGTCCATCAGCCAGTCGCTGAGGAAATCGAGGATGTCGCCGACCTCGATGCCGCCGGGATCGCGGCGGTAGGCCTCGAACAGCCGCCGCGCCTCGATCGCGAGGCGGGCGTGCTGCTCGCGGTGTTCGTCGATATCGGGATAGCCCGCCGCGTCCTGGGCGCGCTCCTCGCGGGCGAAGTGGTAGCGGGTGTAGTCGACCAGCCCGGAGAGGATTCCCCCGATGTCGGCGAGGTCGCCGTCGGTGCGCGCGGCGTCGTTCATGCGGTTCAACAGGCCGACCAGAACCTTGTGGTCGGAATCGATGAACGGCACCCCCAGCTCGAATCGACGCGACCACTGGACGTAAGCCATGGCGTCCCTTCCCCCTTCGCCGGACATCCTTGCCGTGACAGCAAACAACAAATCTGCGAAAGGTTCAAAATGTTTCGATACGCCTCAGCGCTTCCCGGACCTTCTCCTGCTGAATGAGCGCCTCGGCGCGCTTCTCGCGTTGCTCGGCGACGATTTCCTCCGGCGCCGAAGCGACGAATTTTTCGTTGGCGAGCTTCTTGTCGAACCGCTCGACCTCACCGTCCCAGCGCTTCAACTCCTTCGCGAGACGCGCCTTTTCCTGATCGAGGTCGATCACCCCGGCGAGCGGAACGGCAAAGGTAGCGCCACCCAGGACGATCTGCATCGCGCCCTTGAGCGGACGCCCCTCGCCCTCGGAAATCCCTTCGACGCGCGCCAGACGCTCGACCACCGGCGCGTAGGCTTCGAGCCGACGACGCGACTCGGCGTCGGCTTCCTGCACCACCAGTTGGGTCTTCGCCGACGGCGGCACGTTGACCTCCGCGCGCGCCGAGCGGATCGCGCCGATCAGCGCCACCACCCAATCGACGTCGGCGGTCGCCGCCGCATCGGCGGCGCGGACGGCGGGCCAGCTCTCGACGATCAGCTGCCCGCGCGGCGCGATCGCGGTCTTCGCCCACAGCTCCTCGGTGATGTAGGGCATGAACGGATGCAGGAGCTTCAACGTTTCGTCGAGCACCCAGGCGGCGGTGGCGCGGGTCTCGGCCTTGAGCGCCGCGTCGTCGCCGGTCAGCAGGGGCTTGGCGATTTCGAGATACCAGTCGCAGAAGGTGCCCCAGACGAACTGATAGATCGCCCCCGCCGCTTCGTTGAACTTGTAGGCGTCGAGCGCTTCGGTGACCGCGGTCGCGGCCTCGGCGACCTTGCCGACGACCCAGCGGTTGACCGCGTGCGCGGCGGCCTCGGGCGCGAACGCCGGGTCGAGACGGCATTCGTTCATCTCGCAGAAGCGCGCGGCGTTCCACAATTTGGTGGCGAAGTTGCGATACCCCTGAACGCGGTTCTCCGACATCTTGATGTCGCGCCCCTGCGCCGCCATCGCCGCAAGGGTGAAGCGCAGCGCGTCGGCGCCGTAGGTCTCGATCAAACCGAGGGGATCGATGACGTTGCCTTTCGACTTCGACATCTTCTGCCCCTTCTCGTCGCGCACCAGGGCATGGATGTAGACGGTGCGGAACGGCACCTCGCCCATGAACTTGAGGCCCATCATCATCATCCGCGCGACCCAGAAGAAGATGATGTCGAAGCCGGTGACGAGCACGTCGGTGGGGTAATAGCGCGCGAGTTCCTTGGTCCGCTCGGGCCAGCCGAGGGTCGAGAACGGCCACAGCGCCGAGGAGAACCAGGTGTCGAGCACGTCGGAATCGCGAGTGAGCGCCACGTCCTCGCCATAATGCGCGCGGGCCGCGGCCTTGGCCTCGTCCTCGGTCATCTCGACGAAGATCCGGCCGTCCGGCCCGTACCACGCGGGAACCTGATGCCCCCACCAGATCTGCCGCGAAATGCACCACGGCTGGATGTTGCGCATCCACTCGTAATAGGTCTTGGTCCAGTTCTCGGGAACGAACTTCGTCCGCCCGTCCTCGACCGCGGCGAGCGCATCCTTGGCGAGCTCGGCGGCGTCGACGAACCACTGGTCGGTGAGCCAGGGCTCGATGACGACGCCGGAGCGGTCGCCGAACGGCTGGGTCATCGGGTTCTCCTCGACCTTTTCGAGGAGCCCCAGGGCTTCGAGGTCGGCGAGAATGCGTTCGCGCGCGACGAACCGGTCGAGGCCGCGATAGGCCTCCGGCGCGACCTCGTTGAGGTGCGCGTCGCGATCGAGCACGTTGATGAGTTCGAGGTTGTGGCGCTTGCCGACCTCGAAGTCGTTGAAATCGTGCGCCGGGGTGATCTTCACCGCGCCGGTGCCCTTCTCCGGGTCGGCGTAGGCATCGCCGACGATCGGAATCTCGCGCCCCACCAGCGGCAGCACCACGCATTTGCCGATCAGGTGCTTGTAGCGCTCGTCGTCGGGATGCACGGCGACGCCCGAATCTCCCAGCATCGTCTCCGGCCGGGTGGTGGCGACGGTGAGATAGACCCCGTCCTCGCCCTTCACCGGATAGCGCAGGTGCCACATCTTGCCCTTCACCTCGCGCTGCTCGACCTCGAGGTCGGAGATCGCGGTGTGAAGCTTGGGATCCCAGTTGACGAGACGCTTGTCGCGATAGATCAGGCCCTCCTTGTGGAGGGTGACGAACGCCTTCCGGACCGCGAGGTCCAGGCCCTTGTCCATGGTGAAGCGTTCGCGCGGCCAGTCGAGCGACGCGCCGAGGCGGCGAAGCTGGCGGGTGATCGCCCCTCCGGATTCCGCCTTCCACGCCCACACCCGTTCGATGAACCCCTCGCGCCCGAGATCGTGGCGGGTCTTGCCCTCGGCCGCAAGCTGGCGCTCCACCACCATCTGGGTGGCGATGCCGGCATGGTCGGTGCCCGGCTGCCACAGCGCATCGCGGCCGTTCATGCGGCGGTAGCGGATCAGGATGTCCTGGATCGAGAAGGTGAGCGCGTGCCCCATGTGCAGGCTGCCGGTCACGTTCGGCGGCGGGATCATGATGCAGAAGGGCTTTTCGTCGCTGTCCGGATCGCAGCCGAATACGCCCGAGTCCTCCCACTGCCGGTAGAGGCGGTCTTCGATTTCGGCGGGGGCGTAGGTCTTGTCCAGCATTTTCGGGAACCTCATCGGAAGCGGGCGATCCGCGCGAACGCGCGGCACTCTGTGTAGAAAACAATCGCGGCGGGCGCAAGACGCCCGCCGCTGGAAGATGCGGAAATCCGGTTCAGGTCACTTCATCGGACCGAGGCGATTGACGATCCGCTCCACCTCGCGCTCGACGATGCGCTCGACGATGCCGGGCAGGTTCTCGTCGAGCCACGCCTTGAGGATCGGGCGCAGCAGCTCGCGCACCAGTTCCTCGAGCGTCACGCCGAGCTGGCCGACGCCGAGGTTGCGGCGCGCCAGCACGCTCGCGAGGCTCGCGAATGCCTGCTCGGAAACGTCCTGGGTGGTGCGGTCGAGCAGCGCGTCCGGCGACACCGGCTCGGGCTCGGGGGCGGCGTCCATCTCGAACACCGGCCGCGGCTCGGGCTCGGGCGGAAGCGGAAAATCCTCGAACGGATCGGGCTTCGACACCGGCGGCGGCTCGAACGCCATCGCGTCCGTGAGGTCGAGCACGTCGTCGGGTTCGTCGAGATCGTCCTCGGGCTCGTCGGGGACCATGTCCTCGGGCAGAAGCGCGATCGGTTCCGGTTCCGGCTCGGGCTCCGGCTCGACGAACGGTTCCGGTTCCGGGAAAGGCTCGGGCTCGGGGAAAGGCTCCGGCTCCGGCTCAGGGGGCGGGGGCGGCGGCGGCGCGGGCTTGGCCTCGACCGGCGCGGGCTTGGGCGCGGCCTTGACCGGGGCCGACTCGGCGGCGGGAGCGATGTCGCCCCCCTTCTTTCCATCGTCCTCGGACAAGATCCGGCGAATGGAGGCGAGAATGTCCTCCATCGACGGCTCTTGCTGGCCCTTGTCCTCGCTCATGGATGTCCAGCCCTCTGCACGCGGAAACCCGGAAATGAGCACCCAGCGCAGGCACCCACTCGATCCGATCAACCCATAACACAGGTTGCACGCGAACTTAAGCCGGATTTCGTCGCCGTCGCAATGGATTGTCGCGGCGGCGACGGTTCACGGGGATCACTTCGCGGGGCGCATCGCCTCGCGGCCGTCGTCGGAGAACACGCCCGACCCGATCCACTTCCCGGCGGCCTGGTCGTAATGCACCGACGGATCGTAGAGCGGCGTATCGAGCCCCATGTCGGCGGCGGTGAGACGGCCGAGGGCGACCAGAACCTGATACGACGCCAGCGCCTCGTTACGCTGCGCCTGCACCAGATTGACGCGAGCGTCGAGCAGTTCCTGTTCGGCGTCGAGGACGTCGAGAACGGTGCGAGATCCGACCTCGGACTCCCGCCGCACGCCGTCGAGAGCGATCTCCGAGGCACGAACCTCCTCGCGGTAGGCGACGATCTGCGCGCGCGCGGACGTCAGGGATTCCCATGCCGAGGTGGCGGTCTCGACCACCTGACGGCGCACCCGTTCGAGGGCCTTCCGGCTCTGCGCCGCCTGATCCTTGGCGGCGCGCAGGCGGGCATAGGTCCCGCCCGCCTCGTAGAGCGGCACGCTCATCTGCGCACCGAGCGAGTAGACGGTCGCTTCGTCGCTCGAGTAGGTCTGGTCGTAGAATTGCCCGACGCTCGCCACCGCCTTGACGTCCGGCAGCAGTTCGGCGCGCACCACCGCCACCGCGTTCTCGCGCACGTCGACGGTGTGCGCCGCGGTGCGCACGTCGGGATTGTCGCCGAGCGCCTCGGCGACCAACGGGTCGAGCGCGGTCGGCAGCGCCTCGGTCGGCGGCACCCGCGAGACGTTCTCGGGCGATTTGCCGACGATACGCTGATAGGTGGCGCGGGAAACCTGAAGGTTTCCTTCCGCAGCGACACGGCTGGCGTGGGCTTGCGACAACCGCGCCTCGGATTGCGCCACGTCGGTACGGGTGATCTCGCCGACCGCGAAACGGTCGCGCGCCGCATCGAGCTGGCGCTGCAGCACCTGCTCGTTGTTGATGTTGAGCTCGACCACCGCAAGATCGCGCCATACGTCGACGTAGGCGGTGACGACGTCGAGCATCACGCCCTGCTCCACCGAGCGCAGATGCTCGCGCTCGGCGAGCACGGTGTTTTCCGCCCGGTCGACCGCATTCACGGTTCCGAAGCCTTGAAACACCGGCTGCGAGACCGAAACGCTCGCGCCGCGCTCCTGCCGCCAGCTCGAGGGCTGACCGTTGCCGTTGACCGAATAGCCGCTGCGATGCACGCTCGATGCATCGGCGTTGAGCGTCACCGTCGGCCGCCATCCCGAGAGCGCCTCGGCGACCCCCTGGTCGATCGAACGCAGGTAGGCGCGCTGTTCCAGCAGTTGCGGGTTCGAGGCATAGGCCATCGCCATCGCCTCTTTGAGAGTGTCGGCGCGGGCCGCGCCCCCGGCGAGCGCGCACGCGACCGCCGCCAGGGCGATGCCGCCGGTCAGAAACTGGCTTCTAGCCGCCATGAAAAACTCCATATTCGACGATCCGGCCGCCTCGTCCCAAAGGCGGCGCACAAGCACCCTCTCCCCCCGCTGCGGGCTCCCGACGCCAGAGAAATATACCGATCGGTATTGATTGTCCAGGGGCCGCGGGGAACGGAACGCTCACCTACTGTCGCGGAAGGAGATTTTATATCAGAAGACGAATGAGGGCTCGCCTGAAAAACCGGGAAGCGGACGGATCGTCGCATCGAATTCGGTACGGTGGCCGAACGCACCGCCTTGGCGCGTCACCAGCGTCGCGTGGCCGACGCCCCGCTCGCCTTGCACCACCGCCACCAGCCGCCCGCCTTCGGCGAGCTGGGCGCGGATATTCTCCGGCACCCGCGCGATCGCGCCGTTGAACACGATCACGTCGTAGGGCCCCTGCCCCGGCAGTCCTTCGGCGAGCGGACCTTCGACCACCACGGCGTTGTCGACCCCGAGGCCGAGCAGGGTTTCGGTGGCCCAGTTGACCATCGCCGGGTCTTCCTCCAGCGCCACCACGCTCGATGCCATCCGGGCGAGCACCGCAGTGGAATAGCCGGTGGCGCAGCCGACGTCGAGCACAGCGTCGGCGGGCTGCACCTCGGCGAGTTGCAGCAGCCGGGCGAGCACCATCGGCTCCATCAGATACCGTCCGGGCGTCACCGGAATGTCGTCGTCGAGATAGGCGACACCCTTCTGCGGCGCGGGCACGAACACCTCGCGCGGGATCGCGCGCAGGGCGGCGACCACCAGCGGGTCGGTGACGCGGTTGGTGCGGACCTGGTTGTCCACCATGTTGCGGCGCGCCAGTTCGAAGTCCATTGCGGTCATCCTCGCTCGTTCGGCGAGCCGGATGCGCCCGCCGCACTCCTATATAGCCACGCAGCCCCCGGCAGACAAAGAGGAAACCCCGCGAATTCGCGCCGCCGCACGAAACCGAAAAAAGCCCCTTGACCCCCACCCGGGCATCCCTTATACATCGCCACCTCGCCGGGGAAACCCGGCAGGATGCGCGGGCGAAACCGCCGCCCGCGGCGCGCATTCCGGAGTAGCTCAGCGGTAGAGCAGCCGGCTGTTAACCGGCTGGTCGGGGGTTCGAATCCCTCCTCCGGAGCCAGCGCCGCCCAGTACGCGTCCCAACGTCCCGACCGAATGCGTCAGACCCGCCTCCGAGCGGGTTTTTCTTTTGCCCGCGGGGGCGCGAAGGCGAAAAAACCACTTGATCGCCACGTCCGGGTCCGTATAGTTGCGCCCTCGCGTCCCCGCGGCGCGGCCCTGCCTCGGACGGCCGGATGGCAGAGTGGTGATGCAGAGGACTGCAAATCCTCGTACGTCGGTTCAATTCCGGCTCCGGCCTCCATCTTCTCAAGACCGCGCTCCGGCGCGGTTTTTTGTTGCAGGCCGGCGGAAACCCGTCCGCCTGTGCGCGCCGTCACACCGTCCGCTCCCTTCCTCACGTCATATCATAGCGCGCACGCGCCAGTGCGCCTCTGCCCGTGCCATAAGATAATGATTTGGCAACGGGATTGATTTAAAGTGACGTGTCTCTCGAGGGTCTCTTCCAGTCGGAGCGGTGTCGGATGTCGCTGACCACGGTGCTTGGAATTATTCTGGGGTTCGGCCTGTTCGTCAGCTCGATCGTCCTCAAGACCGCCAATTACATGCTGTTTCTGGATTTCGCCAGTTTCATCATGGTGATCGGCGGCACCTTCGCGGCAACCTTCATCGCCTTCGAATCCCGATACGTGCTGAACGCGCTGCGCGTCACCGCGTCGATCATGTTCGTCCACCGCTTCAGCCGCAGCATCCTCACCAACGAGGTCGGCCGGGTGATCCGCTGGGGCTACATCGTGCAGAAAAGCGGCCTGCCCGGGCTCGAGACCGATTCCAAGAATCTCGCCCGGCAGGACCGCTTCCTCGGTTTCGCCATCGACCTCGTGATCTCCGGCTATTCCGGCAACGAAATCCGCGAGATTCTCAAGAACACCGTCGAGACCACGTTCCAGCGTTCGGTGATCAACGCCGACATCCTCCGGAGCATGGGCAACACCGCGCCCGCGTTCGGCATGATCGGCACCCTGGTGGGCCTGATCATCATGCTCGACAGCATGGCGAGCGACCCCTCGCAACTCGGCCCCGGCATGTCGGTGGCGCTGATCACCACGCTCTACGGCGTGCTGGCGGCGCGGCTGGTGTTTCTCCCCGCCGCATCGAAGATCCAGCAGCGCGAGGAAATCGTGCAGTTCCGCAACTATCTTCTGGCGGAGGGGATGGCTCTGCTGGCCGAGCGCAAGAGCCCGCGCTACATCCAGGACAAGATGAACTCGTTCCTCGATCCGTCGATGCACTTCAACATCGACCGCCATCTCAAGGCTCGCCCATGATCATCCCGACGCGCCGCCCGCCCCAGTCCAACGACGAAGACTGGATGACCACCTACGCGGACATGGTCACGCTGCTGCTCGGCTTCTTCATCCTGCTGGCGTCGATCTCGAAGGTGGACATGGCGCTGTTCGAGCAGGTTCAGGCAGGCATGGCGAAGGGCGTGGGCAAGCGCGACATCGAAACCCCGCTCGAAAATCTCAAGCGCGAGGTCAAGGAGATTCTCGTCGAGATGAACGTCGACGAGACCTCCAGCATCGGCTCGGATTCCTCGGGCGTGATCATCGAGTTCGCGTCGAGTTCGTTCTTCGATCCGGGATCGGCGGTGCTGCGCGACACCGCGAAGCCGATCCTCTCGCGCGTCGCCGACACGCTGAACGCCGACATCTATAAGAACTTTCAGGTCGAGGTGCAGGGCCACACCGACGACACGCCGATCCACAACGCGCAGTTCCCCTCGAACTGGGAGCTTTCGGCGGCCCGCGCCACCGGCGTGGTGCGCTATTTTCTCGAGCAGAAGATGGTGCCCGCGCGGCTGCGCGCGGTCGGCCTCGCCGACGTCGCGCCCAAGGTGCCGAACCTCGATCCGTTCGGCAATCCGCTGCCCCAGAACCGCGAAATCAACCGCCGCATCGTCATCCGCGTCAATCCCGACCGCCTGCGATGACAAAAGGCCCGCCATTCGCGGCGGGCCTTTCCTTCCGGCGCGAAGATCAGGCCGCGCGCACGCCCGCGAGGAAATCCTCGACCACCGAGCGCAGCCCCACCGCCTCCTGCGACAACGACTGCGATGCCGAAAGCACCTGTTGCGAGGCCGCGCCGGTTTCCCCCGCGGCCTGATTGACGCCCTCGATGTTGGCGGCGATCTCCTGGGTGCCGGATGCCGCCTGCTGAACGTTGCGGGCGATCTCGGCCGCAGCGGCGATCTGCTGCTCGACCGCCGACGCGATCGCCGCCGAGACCTCGTTGATTTCGCCGATGCGCGTGGCGATTTCGGCGATCGCGCCGACGACGTCCTCGGTGGCGCTCTGCACGCCGCCGATCTGCTGGCCGATTTCGTCGGTCGCCTTGGCGGTCTGATTGGCGAGGGTCTTCACCTCGCCCGCCACCACCGCGAAGCCCTTGCCCGCCTCGCCCGCGCGCGCCGCCTCGATCGTGGCGTTCAGGGCGAGCAGGTTGGTCTGGCTGGCGATGTCGTTGATGAGATTGACCACCTCGCCGATCCGCGCGGAAATGTCCGCGAGATCGCGCACCCGCGCGTTGGTGCGGCCCGCCTCGTCGTTGGCGCGGCGGCTGACGGTGGTCGCGTGCTCGATCTGGCGGCCGATTTCGGAGATCGAGGCCGAAAGTTCCTCCGCCGCGGTCGCCACCGTCTGCACGCTGCTCGACGCCTCCTCGGTGGCGGACGCCACCACCGCCGACTGGCGCGAGGTCTGCTCCGCGTTGGCGGAGAGGCTTTGCGCGGTCGCGTCCATTTCGGAACACGCCGACGACACGATTTCCAGCATCCCCGAGACCTTGCGGTCGAACTCGTGAGTCAGGCTCTCGATCGCGCGGGCGCGCTCCTCCCGCTTCTTCCGTTCCGCCTCCTGCTCGGCCCGCATCGTCTCGGCCTCGCGGGCATTATCGCGGAACACCAGGGCGGCGCGGGCGATGTCGCCGATCTCGTCCTTGCGCGCGGTGCCTGCGATCTCGCAGGACAGGTTGCCCCCCGCGAGCTGCTTCAGCACGTTGATGATCGCGGCGATCGGGTTGACCAGGCCGACGCGCGCGATCGCCAGCCCGAGGAACACGCCGAAGAGGATGCCCGCGGCGGCGACACCGATCATCAGGCGGTTGAGCATCGCCGCCTGCGCGGCGGCGTCCTCGACCACCCGGTTGCCCGCCTCGTCCATGTCGTCGACGAACTTCCCCACCTCCTGCGTCAACGGACGCAACACCTTCACCGAATCCTGCACCGACGCGTAGACCTCGCGCTGCGCGACGCTGAGTTCGGCGTTCTTGTGGCGGGCCGCCACCTCGATGGTGCCCTTGAGTTCGGCGCGATACGCCTCGAAATCCTTGCGGATCCGCTCCAGCGGCGCGCGGCGCTCGGGATCGACCTTCTGGCTCAGGCGGTCGAGGCGCTCGGCGAACTTGGTCTCGGCGTCGCGCATCGCGCGGATGATGTCGTCCGCCTCGGTGGGATTGGCGGCAAAACGATATTCCGCCCGGTTCATCGCCGTGAGGTTGTCGTTCATCCGCGCGCCGATGCGGGTCATGTTGCCGTATTCGTTGATGCGGTCGGCGGCGACCGCAAGCTCCGAAAGACCGTAGTAGCCGACCGCGCTGATCGTCGCGGAGGCGAACGCCAGGACGGCAATGACGATGCCGATCTTCCCGGATATGCGAAGATTATGTATCGAAACCATAAGCTAGCCCCCTTTCCCGCCGCTTCGTTGCGGCGTCAGTTGCGCATTCCCGCACCGAGCATCGACGGGAACGCCAGAAACGGCGGGGCATCCGCACAAAACCCGACAGCCAGCCCCGCTACCCCGAGCCCGCGCCGACATCGCGGAAGGCACGGAATGCCGCGAGCGCGGAGGCGCGCACGGCTCTGGCTGCCGAACGCGCCGCCGGTGCGGCGGCCGGGACCTTCTCCACGGCCCTATACGTCAGTCATGAGTACGCAAATACTCGTCCTATACCTGCGAACCTCTTCGCACCTCGTCGCCTGTCCTGGCGAACGACCGGATTTTCGATGGCAATCCGCGGCGGGGATTGGCATTGTTGCAAAGTTGTGCAACCGAGCTGCCGGATTGGCGATCGCGGCCGGGAAGCGGCGCGACCTCGACCGTCGACCCCGGTCCGACCCTTCCGGGCGGGATCGACCTTCGACCCTTGCCGCTCGCGCGGCAGAACCCGTCCAGCCGGTTTCCGACGTTCCGGAAATCGGTTATTGGCGTTGTTTGCGGCGCACGGCGCGCGGCCGCAGCGCAAAAACAACCATCCGGAGAATCGCGCCGCGCGCGCGATCCACCGCTGAAATGTCAGTCACGTCCGTACGATCCCTGGTCGGTCTCCGCGGAAAAGGAGGGAATCGCATCCATACCCTTGCATGAGAGGCTAGCGATTCGACGGGCAGCGATCAAGCCTATTTGAGCGTTTTATCGCGCATTGTGTGCGGTACTTCGCTCATTCGTCTCATTTTGGCGTTTCACGCCGCTCTCCCTCGGTTTCCCGACTTTGCCGAGGAAGATCATACAGAAGAGTCACCGCATGAACGACGACGGCCTGGGCAAGCGAATCCGAACGGCAATGGGCGACGAAAGTGCGCGATCCATCGCGCGCAGAGCCGACATCAGCGACAGCACCCTGCGCAGTATCCTTGCCGGATCGCGCCCCACCGTCGACAACCTCGCCGCGCTCGCCCGCGCCCTCGACGTCAGCCTCGACTGGCTGGCGACCGGAGCCGACGCCGGGCTCGCCCACGGCGTACGGGTGCCGGTCTACGCCGGAATGGACGCGCTGGCCGACGATGCTCCGCCGGTCGACGCGCTGGTTTTGCCGGAAGATCTGACGCACGCGCACTTGCGTTGCCGCGATGGTGCGATCGTCGCGGCGAAGGTCGGCGACGACGCCATGACCCCAGGGCTCGCCGAGGGCGACCTCGCGCTCGTCGATCGCGCCTGCGGGCGGATCGCCCACGACGGGCTCTATGTCATGACGTTCGAGGGGACGGCGCTACTGCGCCGCATCCAGCGCAGCGGCGCGGCGCTGATCGTCGAGGCCGACAACCCGGCGTTCCGCGCCTGGACGATCGAGGCGGCGCGGGTCGCCGAGGTTCGGGTGGTCGGCCGCGTGACGGGCGCGGTCCGACGGATCTGACGATCCTCAGGCGGCGCGCACGCCGCCGAGGAAGCTGTGGACGACGGTCCTGAGATCGGAAGCCTGAACCGAAAGCGACTGCGACGCCGCCAGCACCTGCTGGGACGCCGCACCGGTCTCGCCCGCGGCCTGGTTGACCCCCGCGATGTTGCCCGCGATCTCCTGAGTGCCGACCGCCGCCTGCTGGACGTTGCGGGCGATCTCGGCGGCCGCGGCAGTCTGCTGTTCCACCGCCGCGGCGATCGCCGAGGAGATCTGATTGATTTCGCCGATGCGACCGACGATATCGCCGATCGCCGCGACCACGTCGTCGATCGCCGTCTGCACCGCACCGATCTGCTGACCGATTTCCTCGGTGGCCTTGGCGGTCTGATTGGCGAGGGTCTTGACCTCTCCCGCCACCACCGCGAAGCCCTTACCCGCATCGCCCGCGCGCGCCGCCTCGATCGTCGCATTCAAGGCCAGTAGATTGGTCTGGCTCGCGATGTCGGTGATCAGTCCGATCACTTCGCCGATCCGCGCCGAGTTCTGGGCCAGGCTCTTCACCCGCGCGTTGGCGCGCTCCGCCTCGTCGGCGGTCATGCGGCTGATCGTGCTGGCATGTTCGACCTGACGGCCGATTTCGGTGATCGAGGCGGCGAGTTCCTCGGCGGCGCTCGCCACCGTCTGCACGCTTGCGGAGGCCTCTTCGGTCGCCGCCGCCACCGCCTCGGACTGGCGATTGGTCTGCTCGGCATTGGCGGAAAGACCCTGGGCGGTGTCGTCCATCTCGCCGCAGGCGCGGGCGACGACGTCGAGCACGCCGGAGATCCGGGTGTCGAAGTCGAGGGTCAGCTTCTCGATCGTCTCGGCGCGGCGTTCGCGCTCGGCACGCGCGGCGGCCTCGTGCTGCGCCATGCGTTCGGCCTCGATCGCGTTGCGTTTGAAGACCTCGACCGCGGCCGCCATCGCGCCGACTTCGTCGCGGCGCGACGCCGCCGGAATGTCGACGCTCCGGTCGCCCTCGGCAAGACGGCGCATCGCGTCGGTCATCGCCAGCACCGGGCGGCCGATGCCGCGCTGCAGCAGCATGCCCGCCCCGAGCGACATCAGCGTCACCACCGCGAGCAGCGACATCACCACGGTCAGCGATTCGGTACGGACGGCGGCACCCTGCGCCACGGAAGCCTCAGCGCCCTTTTCGTTGATCGCCGACAGACGCTCGGCTTCGCCCGCCGCCTTGAGGGCAAGGTCGCGCGCCGGACCGGAAGTGATCTCCAGCGCCTCGGCATCGCGATTCGCCTTGGCAAGCGCGACGATCCGCTCCTGCAACCGCGCGAACTCGCCGCGGCGAGCCGTCAGGGCCTCCACCACCGCGGCTTCCTCGGCGCTCGCCGCCAGCGCCTTCACCGCGTCCAGCGAAGCGCCGATGCGTCGCTCGTACATGTCGATGCGGTCGGAGAAACGCGCGATGTCGTCGGCTTCCGTCGAGGTGATCAGCTGGTACAGCACGGTGCGCTGCGCCTGCATCTCGTATTGCAGCTTGCGCGCGGCGTTGACGCTCGGCATCCAGTTGCGTGCAAGGTCGTCGGCGGCGGCGCCGAGGCGGCGCAGTTCGAGCAGCGACATGCCGCCGAGCACGGCGACCAGCGTCACGACCGCGGCGAACGCGACCAGCAACTTCCGCGACAAACGCAAATTCTCGAACCAAACCATTCCCGCTCACCCTCCAAACAGCCGAAAGGCGGCCAGAGCCGCCCCGAACGCACAGTCATACGCCGAACGCGCGTGCGCTCATACCATCGAGGGTTAATCTCGTAAACGGGAATCACACCATCGGTGCGCAAAAATCACGAACGGACGAGTCGCACCGGCGTGCCCACTTTTGCGCCGAACCGCGCCGCGGCCGAGCCCCGGTTGACCGCGATTTCGAGGAGTCCGTTGGCGTTGGCGTACCAGAACGCCTCTCCCGCCGCGCATGCTTCGAAACGGGGCGCGGCGCCCAGGATTTCCCCACCGACGGCGACGCGGGTTTCCGGCGGCACGTCCGAAGCGCGGATCCCGGTCATCAGGTTGCCGTAAGGATCGACCAGGACCACCCGAAAGGCGGGGTCGGAAACATCGCGGAGCAGCGCCGGGAGATCGACCGCCGCACACGGTGCGGGCGGCTCGCCGCCGCGGGCCAGTGCGGCGGCGATCGGTGCGAACAGGTCCCGGCCGTGGAAGGTCTGCGGAATTTCCGCTTCCGGCCGCCACGCCACCCGCCATGCGGCACAGGTTCGCGCCCTTTGGACCACCACCGCCAGAAGGCCGTTGTCGGGCGCGACGAACCACAGCCCGTCGGCCGAGACCGCGACGACGCCGCGCGGCCCGCCGACGCCCGGGTCGACCACCGCCTCGATCACGCTACCTTGCGGCAACGTGCGGGTGAAGGCGAAGAGCAGATGCGCCCCCGCCTCGACGTCGAACGCCGGAGATTCGGAGAACAACGCCACCCGCGGAATCTCCGGCGCGGCGGCCGCCCACGCCGCCATCACCTGGCCGACGTAGGGACCGGCGGAACCGAAATCGGAAAACAGCGCCAGCAGCGGCGCGGGCCTATGCGCCAAGATCGTCCTCGTAAAGCCGCGCCAGCGCCTGCGCGCCCTCGGCGCCGAAGCCGAGAGCGGCGAGTTCCTCGTAACGGGATTTGGACAACTCCAGCGCGGGCAGATCGAGCCCCATCGCCGCCGCTTCGTCGAGCGCGATGCCCATGTCCTTGAGAAAATGGTGGACGTGGGAGCCGGGCGCGTAGTCGCCGGCCATCATCTTCGGCGCCTGCACCGCGAGCAGCGGGCTCGCCGCCGAACCGGCGCCGACCACCTCCAGCATCGCGTGGGCGTCGAGACCGCAGCGGCGCGCGTAGGCGACACCCTCGGCGATGCCCATCAGCGTCGCCGCGACGACGATCTGGTTGACCACCTTGGCGTGCTGCCCGGCCCCCGCGGGACCGATGCGCCGGATCGTCCGCCCCATCGCCTGGAACAGCGGCAGCGCGCGGTCGAAATCCTCGGGCGCACCACCGACCATGATCGCCAGCCGCCCTTCGCGCGCACCCACCTCGCCGCCCGAAACCGGCGCGTCGAGAGTGGAAACCCCGCGTGGCCGCGCCGAATCCGCCAGAAGGCGGGCGAGCGACGGATTGGACGTGGTCATGTCGATCAACAGCGTGCCGGGCCGGGCATTGGCGATCAGCCCCGCCTCGCCGAGATAGATCTGACGGACGTCGACCGGATACCCCACCACCGTGACCACCGCATCGCATGTTGCGGCAAGGTCGGCGACCCGGTCGTGCCATACCGCCCCTTTCGCCAGCAGCGGCTCCGCCTTGGCGCGGCTGCGGTTGTGGACGTGCAGCGCGAAGCCCGCGTCGATCAGGTGCGCGGCCATCGGCCCGCCCATGATCCCGAGACCGATAAAACCGACGGTGCGGATGGTTCCGCTGTGCGCTTCCAACTCCTGCGCTCCCCCCTGTGAATTGTGCCTTTCGACAATGGGGGTTCGCGGCGACGCCGACAAGGCGGCGCGAAGTCGCGACAATGCATAAGGAAATCGTGATATTGGCGCGGCGGGACGCCCGGCGGCCGCGGCCGCCGGGCTGCGGATCAGAACCGATAGCCGATACCGGCGCCGATCAGCCACGGATCGAGATGAACCCGGGCGCGCGTCGCCTCGGCCCCGTCCACCATCACATGCGCCGACGTGGTGACGTAGAGCTTCTTGACGTCGAGGTTCAGAAACCACGAATCGTCGATCTGATAGTTGAATCCGGCCTGAAGAGCGTAGCCGAAGTCGTTGTCGTAATTGACTTTCGTCTTCCCGCCGACGTTCTCCGCCCCGCCCTGACCGTAGAAGATGGTATAATTGATGCCCGCGCCTACATATGGATCGAAGCGGCTGCGCCCGAGCGGGTGGAACTGCGCGGTGAGGGTCGGCGGCAGCAGCCAGACGTGGCCGAGGTCGACGTTGCCGATGCTGCTGCCCTTGTCCTTCACCGAATGCCGGGTGGTGGCGGCGATCAGTTCAGCGGCGAAGTAGTCGGTGATGTAGTAGGTGAAGTCGATTTCAGGAACCACGGCGTTGCCGACGGAAATCTTGCCGCCGAGCTGGTCGTCGTGGCCGCTTTCCTGCGGCAACACGCCGAGCAGGCGCCCGCGCACGAGAAAATCGCCCGCCCCGAGTCCCTCTTCGGCGTGGGCTGCGGCACCGGCGAGGCTCGCGAGCGCGACCGCCGCCACGCACCAGGATCTGCACAGAACACAGGACATGAATACCCCCTTGTGTCGATAAGACGTTCCAGAAAAAACCGCAGAAAGATTACGGATATTGTCCCTATGCGCCGGTTAGGTATGAACGTCAAGTCCTGCATCCACCGTAACTCGGCGAGGCCCGCCGCCATCGCTCGACCGGAAAAATAAAACCATAACAATTCAACCCGTTGGTGGATTCGGCGAACCGCCGCAGCGGTCCCGGCAAGGCGACTACGCCCGCTCGTCCGGGTGGGTTTTCGCGGCGAATCCGGCGCGACTCCGGAAACCTGCCGTTGCGCTCCTCCCTAAAAGTTGCTGACGATCTGCAATTTTCGCGCGAAGATATGAGCCTGTCGCCTGAAACGCATCGGGAGACGCGTCATGGACGAGTGGGACGTGGCTGCGGCCGAGCTTTCGACCGGGACACCGCGAGAGACGATCGGCGCGCTGATCGCCGAATGCGATGCGTTGCGCCGGAGCAACCGCATGCTCGCCGAACGCATCGACGGGCTGATGAACGTCCACCACGCGGCGATCCTGATCATCGATCCGCAAAGCGGCGAAATCCTCGACGCCAATGCCGCGGCGGTACGCCGCTACGCCGGCGGGCGCGCCGCCCTCCTCACCCGCAATATCCGCGAGATCAACACCCTGCCGCCCGCCGAGATCGCGCAGCGGATGCGTCTCGCGGTGGCGGCGCGGCGCAATCACTTCGAATTTCAGCACCGCCTGCACGACGGAACGGTGCAGGACGTGGACGTCTACTCCGGACCGATTCTCTACGACGGGCGGCTGGCCCTGATCTCGTTCATTCACGACGCGACCCGCCGCAAGAGTCTCGAACGCAAGCTCAAGACCCTGGCCAGCACCGACGCCCTCACCGGCTGCTGCAACCGCCGCCGCTTTCTCGCGTTGTTGCGGCAGGAATTCCGCCGGGCGCAGCGCCACGGCGCTCCGCTCTCGGTGGCGATGATCGATCTCGACCACTTCAAGCGCGTCAACGATACCTGGGGCCATTCCGCGGGCGACGCGGTGCTGAAGGCGGTCGCCTCCACGTGCCGCAAGATGATGCGCGAGTGCGACTGCTTCGGACGCCTCGGCGGAGAAGAGTTCGGCGTTCTCCTCCCCGGCACCGACCTCGCCGCGGCGGAAGCGGTGCTCGCCCGCATCGCCGCGGCGGCGCGGGCGATGACGGTGCGGGTCCCCGAGGGCGAACTCCGCGCCACGATGAGCGTCGGAGTTTCCGCCGCGCACGCCGAAGACGGCGACGAAACCCCGATGCTGCACCGTGCCGACGCCGCGCTCTACCTCGCCAAGACCCGGGGCCGCGACCGCGTGGAAGCGGTGTCGGAGTGAACCGCGGATCCATCTCGAAATTTTCAGACAATTCTCAGTCGAACAGCGGTTGAATATTTCTTTTCCCTGGGGCAAAAAGAACGTCCGATACATACGGGCGTAACGCCTTTCATCGAATGCGGCCGCGCACGAAGCCGCGCCTCAGGAGGACTTCCCGCATGCACCATCCCCGCAAGCTCGCCGTCGCGGCGCTCGCCGTCGCGTCGTTCTTCGCGGCGTCGCCCGCGGTCGCCGCCGACTACAAGGCCGAGTACACCGTGTCCACCGTGCTGCCCGCGCCGTTCCCGTGGGGAATCGCCGCCGACAAGTGGGTGGACCTAGTGAAGGAGCGCACCCAGGGGCGCATCACCCTCAAGATCTACTCGAACTCGCAGCTCGTCTCCGGCGACCAGACCAAGGAATTCGCCGCGATGCGCCAGGGCATCATCGACATGGCGGTGGGCTCGACGATCAACTGGTCGCCCCAGGTCAAGGAGCTCAACCTGTTCTCGATGCCGTTTCTGATGCCCGACTACGCGGCGATGGACCGCATCACTCAGGGTCCGGTCGGCAAGGAGCTGTTCGAAATCCTGCGGAAGCGGGGCGTGGAGCCGCTCGCCTGGGCGGAAAACGGGTTCCGTCAGGTGACCAACTCGAAGCACGAGATCCACACCCCGGCCGACCTCGCGGGCCTCAAGATCCGGGTCGTCGGCTCGCCGCTCTACAACGACATCTTCACCGCCCTCGGCGCGAATCCGACGCAGATGAGCTGGGCCGACGCCAAGCCCGCGCTCACCACCAAGGCGGTGGACGGCCAGGAAAATCCGATCTCGGTGTTCAAGATCGCCAAGATCGCCACCGTCGGCCAGCAGTACATGACCCGCTGGAACTACGTGAACGATCCGCTGATCTTCGCCGTCAACAAGCGGGTGTGGGAGAGCTTCACCCCCGAGGACCAGAAGATCCTGCGGCAGGCCGCGATCGACGCCGGAGCCTACGGCATCAAGGCCTCGCGCGAGGGCGACGAAGCCGCGCTCAAGGAGATCAAGGCCGAGGGCGTGACGGTCACCGAGCTGACCCCGGCCGAACGCGCCCGGTTCGTCGAGAAGACCCGCGGCGTCTATGCCGACTGGGCGAAGAAGATCGGCCCCGATCTCGTCAAGGCCGCCGAAAAGGCGGTCGCCGCCAAAAAGTAATTCCGCCGGAGTGGTTCCGTTGTCCTGCGATCCCGCAACCGAAGGCCAGCCCCCGCAAGGGGGCCGGCCGATCCGCATCGACGAGATGCTCGCCGCCCTGGCGATGGCCCTGATCTGCGTCATCAGCCTCGCCAACGTGGTGGTCCGCTACCTCACCGACGTCTCGTTCGCGTTCACCGAGGAATTCTCGGTGTTCCTGCTGGTGTTCATGACCCTTACCGGTTCGGCGGTGGCATTCGCCACCGACGGTCACATCCGCATCGTCTTCTTCCGCGATCTGCTGCCCCGCCGCCTCCGCCGCCTCGCCGACGCCGCGGCGCTGCTGCTCGCCGGGCTGCTGTTCGCGATGGTGCTCTACTACGGCGCGCTGTTCGCCTGGGACGAGTGGGAATACGAGGAGACGTCGCCCGGCCTCGGCCTGCCCAACTGGATCTACACCGTCTGGCTGCCGGTGCTCTCCGGCTGGATCCTCGCGCGCATCGGCGGCAGGCTGTTCCGGCTGTTCCGCCACGGCGGAGACGCGTGATGGACGCTTCCTGCGCGCTGCTCCTGAGCTTCGTGGTGCTGCTCGTCGCCGGCGTGCCGATCGCGGTGTCGCTCGGCCTCGCGGGCGTCGTCGGCATCCTCGCCGGGCTCGACACCTACGCCCTCGGCACCATCGGCACCAACACCTACAACGGCGTCGCCAAGTATCCGTTGATCGCGATCCCGCTGTTCGTCCTCACCGGCATGATCTTCGAACGCTCGGGCGTCGCACAGAAGCTCGTCGATTTCGCGTCGGCGCTGGTCGGCCCCCGGCGCGGCGGTCTGGCGGTGGTGGCGGTGCTGGTGTGCATGCTGATGGGCGGAATGTCGGGCTCCGGCCCGGCGGACGCCGCCGCAGTCGCCACCGTGATGATCCCCTCGATGGCCAAGGCGGGGTATCCGCGCGGCTTCTCCGCCGGGGTGATCGCCGCCTCCGCCTCGACCGCGATCCTGATCCCGCCGTCGATCGCGCTGATCGTCTATTCGATCATGGTGCCGGGGCTGGACCTGCGCGCCCTGTTCGCCGGCGGGGTGATCCCCGGCCTGCTCGCCGGGCTCTCGGTGATCCTGCCGACCCTGTGGCTGTCGGCGCGCCACGGTTTCGGCCACCTCGAGGAGGCGAAGCGCCCGCCGCTGCTCAAGAGCTTCCTCGCCGCCCTGCCCGGCCTGCTCGCGCCGGTGATCATACTCGGCGGCCTGCGCACCGGCGCCTTCACCCCCACCGAAGCGGCGGTGGTGGCGGTGGCCTACGGCCTGCTGGTCGGCATTCTGATCTACCGCACCCTCACCTTCGCCGACGTCTACCGTGCCCTCGTGGATTCCGCGCAGACCTCGGCGGTGATCCTGATCATCATGTCGCTGGCGGGCATCTTCGCCTGGGCGGGCAGCACCCTCGGCGCGTTCGACGAAGGTGCGAGGCTGATGTTCGGCCTCTCCGACAACGGCACCGTGGTGCTGCTGCTGGTGATGGTGGTGCTGCTGATGGCGGGCATGGTGCTCGACGGCATCTCGATCTACCTCATCACCCTGCCGCTGCTGATCCCGTTGATGGAGCGGTTCGCCTGGGACCCGACGTGGTTCGGCATCCTGATGGCGATGAACATCGCGATCGGCCAGTTCACGCCGCCGGTGGCGGTCAACCTGATGGTCACCGCGAAGGTCGGCGGCGTCAGCATCGAGGCGACGACGCGCTGGGTGATCTGGTTCGTGATCTCGATGGCGGTGGCGATCGGACTGGTGATCGCCTTCCCGGGGATCGCCCTGTGGTTGCCGGAGCGGCTCGGCTACATCACCGGATGACTCCCGCGGCGCGCCGGGCGTCCGGCGCGCCGCGAAACCGCCCCCCCGTTTCGCGCAACGAGTTGCTTTCGCAACATTTCCCCCTGCCGTGCGAACTTTCATGATAGATTTCGGATTTGAGGTCGTGTGCCGTGAGGCGTGCGCCGCGTCCGCATCATCAGGGGCTCCGGTTTCATGGCGGGACAACTCAGCATCGCAAAGAAGGTCTGGATTCCGATCGTCGTCGCGGCGATCGGTTTCGCGGCGCTCACGGTCTATGCGCGGTCGACGATCGCCACGGTGATGCTCGAAGACCGCATCGAGAAGATCCGCAGCGTCGCCGAGGGCGCGGTCGCCACCGCCGCACGTTTCGAGAAAGAGGCGGCGGAAGGCCGTCTGAGCGTCGACGCGGCGCAGGCGGCGACGATCACCGCGCTGCGCGGTCTGCGCTACGATGGCAACGACGGCTACATCTACATCTACACCGGCGAAGGCACCGCGGTGATGATTCCGCCGAAGCCCGCCCTCGAAGGTAAGAGCCTGGTGGAGATGAAGGACGCGAACGGATTCTTCATCGTGCGCGACTTCATGGAAGGCACCTCGCGCCAGGGGCACGCGATCACCCGTTATCTGTGGGAAAAACCCGGCTCGCCGAAGCCCGAGCCCAAGGTCAGCTACACCTTGCCGTTCAAGCCGTGGAACTGGATGGTCGGCACCGGCCTCTACGTCGACGACATCGACGCCGAGGTGACGGCGGTGACCTGGAAGCTGCTGGCCGTCGCCGGAACGTTCCTGGTGCTGATCGTGCTGCCGTCGGCCTGGGTCGGACGGCAGGTCTCGCGGCCGATCGTGGAGATGACCGCAACGATGCGGCGGATCGCGGCGGGCGATCTCGACGCCGAAAGCGGCTATCGCGACCGCTCCGACGAGATCGGCGAAATGGCGAAGGCGGTCAACGTCTTCAAGGAGAACGCGCGGGACCGCCAACGCCTCGCCGAAGAAGCCGCGCAGACCGAGGAGCAGCGCGCCGCCGAACGCCGGGCGCTGATGCACAAGCTGGCCGACGACTTCGAAAGCGCGATCGGCGAAGTGCTGCGCAACACCTCGTCGTCGGCGCGGACCCTCACCGAACTCGCGCGGATGATGGGCGACAACGCCCAGCGCACCTCGGCCGAAGCCCGCACCGTGCGCGACGCTTCCGACATGGCGTCGCGCAACGTCGAAACCGTCGCCTCGGCATCGGAAGAACTCTCCGCCTCGATCTCCGAGATCGCGCATCAGGTCCAGGAGGCGTCCTCCAACGCGCGGGAAACGGTCGCCGACGCCGAAACCGCCAACACCCGCGTCGGCGCGTTGGCGGCCACCGCCGGCCGCATCGGCGAGGTGGTCAACCTGATCACCGACATCGCCAGCCAGACCAATCTGCTGGCCTTGAACGCGACGATCGAGGCGGCGCGCGCGGGCGAGGCGGGCAAGGGCTTCGCGGTCGTCGCCGGCGAAGTCAAAACCCTCGCCAACCAGACCGCCAAGGCGACCCAGGACATCACCGAGCAGATCAACAGCGTGCAATCGGAAACCGAGCAGGTGGTCGGCGCGATCCGCACGGTGTCGCAGCGCATCGCCGGGATCGACGACGTCACCACCTCGATCGCCGCGGCGATCGAGGAACAGACCGCCGCCACTTCGGAGATCAGCCGCAGCGTGCAGGAGGCGGCGCAGGGCACGCGCACCGTGTCGGAATCCATCGCCACGGTGGTGGATACCGCCGCAGAGGCGCAGAAAGCGTCGGAAAAGCTCTCCGACGAATGCCGGAGCCTGCTGCGCCAGACCACCGATCTCAAGGTGGCGGTGGACGACATCCTCTCCGCGATCCGCGACGAATGATTCGAAAATGACGAACGGGTTCTGCGGCCGGTCCGTCATTTTCAATTGAGAGTGAGTTGCAACAATATATAGCACGAGCTATATTCCATCCGGAACTCATCCTGCAGGAGACCGGATCATGGCCCGTTTGCGTGCGTTCGCGTACCTCACCGTGTTTCTGCTGGTTGCCGGGCCGGCGCATGCCGCCGAGAAATTCAAGGCTGTCACCACCTTCACGGTGATCGCCGACATCGCCCGCAACGTCGCGGGCGACGCCGCCGAGGTGGAGTCGATCACCAAGCCGAATGCGGAAATCCACAATTACCAGCCGACGCCGGGCGACCTGATGCGCGCGCGCGGCGCCAAGCTGATCCTGTGGAACGGCCTAAATCTCGAACTCTGGTTCGAGAAGTTCTTTCGGAACCTCGAAGGCGTGCCGGGCGTGGTGGTCTCCGCCGGGGTCGAGCCGATAAGCATCTCCGAAGGCCCCTACACCGGCAAACCCAACCCCCACGCCTGGATGTCGCCGCAGGCGGCGCTGATCTACGTCGACAACATCCGCGACGCGTTCGCGCAGCACGACCCCGCCAACGCCGCGATCTATTCGGCCAACGCCGAGGCCTACAAGGCCAGGATCGAGGCCGCGGTCGCGCCGATCCGCGCCGCCCTGGCGGGCATCCCCGAAGATCGCCGCCGGCTGGTGACGAGCGAGGGAGCGTTCAGCTACCTCGCCCGCGATTTCGGCCTCAAGGAGCTCTATCTCTGGCCGATCAACGCCGACCAGCAGGGCACGCCGCAGCAGGTGCGCAAGGTCGTCGAGGCGGTGAGGCGCCACCACATCCCGGCGGTGTTCAGCGAAAGCACGATTTCGCCCAAGCCCGCGCAGCAGGTCGCGCGCGAAACCGGGGCGAAATACGGCGGCGTGCTCTACGTCGACTCCCTCTCCGCGGCGGACGGTCCGGTGCCCACCTACCTCGACCTGCTGCGCGTCACCACCGAGACCGTCGTCCGGGGGCTGACGCAATGATCCGCCGCGCCGAAGGCCTGTCCGTCGAGGGGCTGACGGTCACCTACCGCAACGGCCACACCGCCCTCGTCGGCGCCACCTTCGCCATCCCCACCGGTACCATCGCGGCGCTGGTGGGGATCAACGGCAGCGGCAAATCGACGCTGTTCAAGGCGATCATGGGCTTCGAGCGCGCCCTCGGGCGGGTCGTCATCCTCGGCATGCCCGCGCGGGCGGCGCTCAAGGCCAATCTCGTCGCCTACGTGCCGCAGAGCGAGGACGTGGACTGGAGCTTTCCGGTTCTGGTCGAGGACGTGGTGATGATGGGCCGCTACGGCCGGATGGGGCCGCTGCGCATTCCCCGCGCCCGCGACCATGCGGCGGTGGACGCCGCGATCGCCCGCGTCGGCCTCGGCGAACTGCGGCGGCGACAGATCGGCGAACTTTCGGGCGGGCAGAAGAAGCGGGTCTTCCTCGCCCGGGCGCTGGCGCAGGACAGCCGCATGATTCTCCTCGACGAGCCGTTCACCGGCATCGACGTCAAGAGCGAGGCGGCGATCGTCGATCTTCTGCGCGGCCTGCGCGACGAGGGTCGGGTGATGCTGGTCTCCACCCACGACCTCGGCAGCGTGCCCGAATTCTGCGACCACACCGTGCTGCTCAAGCGCTCGGTGCTCGCCTGCGGGCCGACCGCGGAGGTCTTCACCCGCGCCAACCTCGAAGCCGCGTTCGGCGGCGCGCTGCGCCACGTCGCCCTCGGCGGCGGCGGCGCGGTGATGACCGACGACGAACGGCCGTTGATCCTCTACGGCAACCGCGCGGCGGAGGACGGCCGATGACGCACCTGCTCGAACCGTTCGCCTACGACTACATGCGCACCGCGATGGCGATCGGCGCGATGGTCGGCGGCATCTGCGCCTTTCTCTCCGCCTACATGATGCTCAAGGGCTGGTCGCTGATCGGCGACGCCCTCTCCCACGCGATCGTGCCGGGCGTCGCGGGCGCCTACATGCTCGGCCTGCCGTTCGCGCTCGGCGCGTTCCTGGCGGGAGGGCTGGCGGCGGCGGCGATGCTGTTCCTCAACCGCAGCACCCGGCTCAAGACCGACGCGGTGATCGGCCTGATCTTCACCGGGTTCTTCGGGCTCGGGCTGTTCATGGTGTCGCTGTCGCCGGCGTCGGTGAGCGTGCAGACGATCGTCCTCGGCAACGTGCTTGCGATCGCCCCCGGCGACGCCCTCCAGCTTGCGATCATCGGCGCGACGTCGCTGCTGTTCCTCGGGCTGAAGTGGAAGGACCTGCTCGCGGTATTCTTCGACGAAGCCCACGCCCGCGCCATCGGCCTGCCGGTGACGGCCCTCAAGATCGGCTTCTTCGCGGTGCTCTCGGCCTGCACGGTGGCGGCGCTGCGGGCGGTCGGGGCGTTCCTGGTGATCGCACTGGTGGTGACGCCGGGAGCGACCGCCTACCTCCTCACCGATCGGTTTTCGCACCTGCTCGCGATCAGCGTCGGCATCGGCGTCGTCACCAGTTTCATCGGCATCTACGCCAGCTACTTTCTCGACGGCGCCAGCGGCGGCGTGGTGGTGGTGCTTCAGACCCTCGTCTTCCTCGCCGCGTTCGCGCTGGCGCCGAAGCACGGCGTGCTCGCCAGCCGCCGTCGCGCACGCCTGGCGGCGGAGGGCGGACGATGAGCGCGGTTCTCGACCCGTTGATCCTGACGATGTCGACCGACTTCATGCAGCGGGCATTGCTGATCTCCGCCCTGGTCGCCGTGCCGACGGCGCTGCTCTCGTGCTTCCTCGTGCTCAAGGGATGGTCGCTGATGGGCGATGCGATCTCCCACGCGGTCCTGCCCGGCATCGTCCTCGCCTACCTCGCCGGACTGCCGCTCGCGGTCGGCGCGTTCGCGGCGGGGATGACCTGCGCCCTCGGCGCCGGATATCTCCAACTCAACAGCCGGGTCAAGCAGGACACCGTGCTCGGCGTGGTGTTCTCGGGGATGTTCGCGGCCGGGCTGGTGCTCTACACCAAGATCGAGACCGAGATCCACCTCGACCACATCCTCTTCGGCGACATTCTCGGCGTGCTGCCCGCCGACATCCGCGACAGCGCCCTGATCGCCGCGCTGATCGTCGCGGCGATCGCGCTCAAGTGGCGCGACCTGCTGCTGCAGATCTTCGACCCGGTGCAGGCGCGCGCGGTCGGGCTGCCGGTGCGGCTTCTGCACTACGGCCTGCTGGCGATGCTGTCGCTGGCGGTGGTCGGCGCTCTCAAGGCGGCGGGCATCATCCTCACCATCGCGATGCTGATCGCCCCCGGCGCGATCGCCTTCCTGCTCGTCCGCAGCTTCGGGCGGATGCTCGCGACCGCGGTCGCCGCCTCGCTTCTCGCCTGCTGCGTCGGCGTGCCGCTGAGCGCGCTGCTCGACAGCGCCCCCGCGCCGACGGTGGTGCTGATGCTGACGGCGGAGTTCGCGGCGGCGTTCGCGGTCTCGGCGCGCCGCGCCGCTCAGGCGGCCTCGGCGGCGAGCCCGTCCTGAGGTTCCGGCCGCCGCCCGATCGCCAGCGCCATCACCACCGCCGCGAGGCAGAGCACGCCCGCGCCGAAGAACGCGGCGAAGTAGTCGCCGGAGGCGGTGCGGACATACCCGGCAGCCCACGCCGCCGACGCCGCGCCGATCTGGTGCGCCACCGCGATCCAGCCGAACATCAGCGCGGCGTTGGCCTCGCCGAACGCCTTGCCCGCGAGCCGCACCGTCGGCGGCACCGTGGCGATCCAGTCGAGACCGTAAAAGATCGCGAAGACCGACAGCCCGAGGGTCTCGTAACCGAACGCGAAGGGCACGAACATCAGCGACAGGCCGCGTAGGCCGTAATACCACGCCAGCAGCTTACGGCTGTCGTAGCGGTCGGTAAGCCAGCCCGACGCGGTGGTGCCGATCAGGTCGAACACCCCCATCGCCGCCAGCAGCCCCGCCCCCACCACCTCGGTATAGCCGTAATCGACGCACAGCGGGATCAGATGGGTGCCGACGAGCCCGTTGGTGGACGCGCCGCAGATGAAGAAGGTGCCGGACAACAGCCAGAAATCCCGTGCGCCGAGGCCGTCGCGCAGCGCGCCGATCGCGCGCTTCGCCGGATTGACGGTGGAGACCGGCGGCGGCGCAACCGTACTTTCGCCGTAACGCGGCAGGTTCAGGTTCGCCGGGTGGTCGCGCAGCAGCCACAACGCCGGCGGCACCAGCGCCAGCGCCGCCGCGGCGACGACGTAGGACACCGTGCGCCAGCCGTGGGCGGCGCTCAAGGAGGCAAGCATCGGCAGGAACACCAACTGGCCGGTGGCGGCCGAAGCGGTGAGCGCGCCGAGCACCAGTCCGCGGCGCTTGACGAACCAGCGGTTCGCCACCGTCGCGCCGAGCACCATCGCGATCATTCCGGTGCCGCAGCCGACGAGCACGCCCCACAGCGCGGTCATGTGCCAGGGTTCGGCGATCCGCGAGGTGGCGGCGACCCCCGCCGCCAGCAGCAGCAGCGCCACGGCGACGCTGCGGCCGAGGCCGAAGCGCTCGAAGAGCGCCGCCGCGAACGGCCCGACCAGGCCGTAGAGGAAGATCGTCACCGCGATCGACACGCTGATCGTCGCGTTGCTCCAGCCGAACTCGCGTTCGAGCGGCACGATCAGAACCCCCGGCGTGGCGCGCACCCCCGCCCCCACCATCATCACCAGAAAGGCGACCCCGGCGACGATCCATCCGTAATGCAGCCGCTCGCGCATCGTTCGCGTTCCCCGCCGAGGCCCGTCCGCACGGGCGAAGTTCTATAACTTACGGATGGTCTGCACGGGCGACAAGCCGTGTGCCGCCGGAACTCATCCAGGCGGCAGCGCGGCGCGGGCGCGAAGCCCTTCGCGGATCCGGCGCGCGAGCGCCGCGTAATCGCCATCGAAATGGTGGCCTCCGGCGGTTCGGACGACCTCGACGCCGCTGCCCGCGAGTTTCGCGCAGGCGGCATCCTCGTCGTCCGCACCGTAGAAGCACTGCACCCGGCGCGGATCGAGACGCCGGGCCTCGGCGAGGCTCGGCATCGCTTCCCGCCCCTTGCGGTCGAGCCAGCTTCCCACCGTGACTTCGAGATCCGCAGTTTCGGAGAATGCCAGCAGCGACACCTGCGCCACCGCCGCGCGCACGTCGGCGGACAGGCGGTTGACCGCGATCGGCAGGATGTCGGCGCCGAACGAATAGCCGATCAGCGCCACCCGCTTCGCCCCCCACTTCGCCCGGTAGGCGCGGACGATGCGGTCGAGATCGGCGGCGACCGTCTCGGGGGATTTGCGGGTCCAGAAATAGCGCAAGGAGTCCACCCCCACCACCGGCAGACCGTCCTTGCGCAGGATCGCCGCGACCTCCTTGTCGAGGTCGCGCCAACCGCCGTCGCCGGAATACAGGATCGCGAACGCGTCGCCCGGCGTCGCCGTCGGCAGTTCCTCGAGCGGCAGATCGGCGAGCGCATCGCGCGTGGCAACCGGCGGCGGCGCAAGCGCGGCGAACAGCGCATCCGAGGGCGCGGCGGCGGTTTCGCGCACCGTCACCTCCGGCCGCCCCTTCGCCAGGCTCGCGGCGCGCAGCCGCTCGCCGCGATGCGCCGAGGGGGTCAGGACGATCGACACCGGAAACGGCGCGCTCCCGGAGGCGGCCGACGCCGGCATGCAGAACGGCTTGCCAGTCGTCGGCGCGGCGGCGGGGTCGACCGCGACGACGCGGGCGATGGTGGCGTCCTCGGTCTGCGCCGCCACCGCGAGGGCGAACGCCGCGCCCGCGCCGATTCCGGCGAGCGCCGGGAAGTGATAGTCGGCCGCACCGAGTTCGCGTTGCGCGGCGTGGCTCACCGCCTCGATCTCGCCGATCACCCAGACGCAGTCGTCGGCGGCTCCGGCGATGCGCCCGAGCGTTGCGGGAGTCTCGATGCCGATCACCAGCGCCCCGCGGGCGGCGAGCGCGTCAGCCAGCGCGGCTTCCGCCGCGCCCCATCCCGAAGTTCCCGAGAACAGCACCACCGCGCCGGTCGGCGCCGCCGCGGGCCTGACGATTTCGGGCCGTCCGACCAGGTTCATGTCGAAGTCGTCCGCCAGTGCCGGGGTCGCCGCCAGCAGCGCCGCCCAAAGTCCGCAGAAACCCAGGAGATTCATTTGCCGATCACTCCCTTGAGCCCGCCGCCGATGAGGACGGTGACGTCGGCGAGCGCGAGCATCGGATTGATGCCGCCGCCCACCGCGAGATAGCGTGGCCGCCACTCCGGCGAAAACTTCGCCTTGAACGCGCGCAGGCCGCTGAAGTTGTAGAACCATTCGCCGTGCTCGAACACCGCGCGACCGACCCGGTCCCAGATCGGCGCGGCCGCGCTGGCGGACAGGCCCGCCAGCGGCGCCATGCCGAGCGTAAGCCAGCCATAGCCCTCGGCCTGCAGGTGCAGGATCAGCCGCAACAACAGCACCTCCATCACGCTGGCGGGCGCTTCCGGAGAGAAGCGCATCAGGTCGAGGCCCGCTTCCTCCCGCAAACCGGTTCGCATCAGCGTCGCGAAAGCGACGACCCGCTCGCCGTCGCGCAGCACCGCCACCGGTTGCAGGGCGACGTATTCGGGCATGAACGCACCAAGGGAGAAGCGCTTCTCGCGCACGTTGTGCTGCGCCATCCACGCATCCGAGACCGCGGCGAGTTCCGCCATGCGGGTGCGGACCTCGTCGGGCGGAAGCACCGCGAAGCTCAGTCCGTCGCGCTCGGCGCGGTTCAGAAGATTGCGAAAATTCGCCCGTTTCGCGCCCTTGAGGTCGAACCCGTCGAGCCGGACCCGCGCCTCTTCGCCGAGCTTGAAGGCACGCAGCCCGGCATCGGCGTAGAGCGAGAGACTTCCGGCCGAAACCTGATAGAACGCCGCCCGGCCTCCGGCGGCGCGCGCGGTCTCGACGAACCGCCAGATCAGCTCCGGCCAGAGATCGCACGGTCCCACCGGGTCCGAGAGCGCGACCCACGACCGTCCCTGCCGGGCGTACATCACGAACGCGCGGCCATCGTCGGAAAACAGGAAGCTCTTGTCGCCCATCGCCGCGAGTTGCGCCTCGACGCGCGGCTGCGCGGCGGCGATCGCCAGCGCCCGGGCGATCTCCTCCGGCGTCGGCGGGCGGATCCGGTCCGTCACCGGGCGCAGCAGCATCCACGCCGCGCCGAACCCGGCGGTCAGGGCGATTCCCATCAGCGCACGCAGGCTGCGCGGGGCATGCTCGGAAAACTCGAACTGCCACCACAACTCGTTGGCGTAGTCGACGTCCTTGTAGACGAAGAACAACAGCGCCGCCGCGGTAATCAGCAGGATCGCGACGGTCAGCGCCCAGTTGAGGGTAAGAGCCTGATGCAGCAGCCTGGCGCGGCGCGAGAACGCCCGCCGCGACGCCAGCAGCGCCGCCAGCATCAGGCCGAGCAGCGCGGCTTCGTCCACCGCCGCCGCCTTCGCGAGCGACAGCAGCATCGACGCGGGCACCACGATCACCGCCGCCCACCACGCGCCGTCGAGGCGATAGACCAGCCCGCGCGCCACCAGCACCAGCACCACGCCGAGCACGCTGCCGAGAAAGTGCGCGCCCTCCACCAGCGGCAGCGGCAGGAGCCCGTGGAGCCAGTCGAGAGACTCGTCGTCGACCGGCACCACTCCGGAAAAGATCAGCACCGCGCCGAGAACCACGGCGAACCCGCCGAGCACCGGCGGCGCGAGCCGCGCGCCCGCCTGCGCCGCGAGGCCGAGCGCCGGATGCGACGCGACGCGGCGGAGCTCCAGCACGGTGACGGCGGCAGCCGCCAGCGCGAGCGGCACGAGATGGTAGATCACGCGGTAGAGCACCAGCGCGCCGAGAATCGCGTCGACGCCGAGGTGCGGGCTCAGTCCGGCGATGATCGCGGCTTCGAACACGCCGAGTCCGGCGGGAACGTGGCTGAGCACGCCGAGGCCGATCGCCACCGCATAGATCGCCACGAACGCGGGCAGGCCCGATCGTCCCTGCCGGGAGCAGCACCCACAGCGTGGCGGCGGCGGCCGAGACGTCAACGAACGTGGCGGCGAACTGGCGCAGCAGTGCCGCCCGCGACGGCAGGCGCACGCGGCGGCCGAACGCGGCGATCTCGCGCCCCTCCCCCGCCGTCCACCACACCGCCGCGAGCGCGGCCAGCACCAGCGCGCCGAGTCCGCGCGCCGCGCCGGGCGGAAGCGGCAGCGCCGCGATCTCTCCCGAGACCGCGAGCAAGCCGAGCGCCGCCACGCCCGAAAGGCCGAGCCCGAAGGCGACGGTGACGAAGGCGACGATGCGGGCGACGTCGTCCGGCTCGACGCCGCGCGGCGTGTAGAAACGATAGCGGATCGCGCCGGCGGTGAGGGGACCGAACCCGGCGGTGTTGCCGACCGCGTAGGCGCAGAACGACGCAAGCGCCACCACCGCGCCCGGAATCTTGCGTCCGACGAACGCGAGCGCCCCGAAATCGTAGATCGTCAGCGCCGCAAAGCTCACGCCGGTGCAGGCGAGCGCGGCCGCCAACGCGCCACGCGGCGTGGCGCGCAACGCCGCGATCAGATCGGCGTAGGTCACCTCTTGGGCGAGGCGGCCGGCGGCAAGCCACGCCAGAGCCAGCACAGCAACCGTCGCGGCGACCGCGAGAACGGGCTTGAACGCGGCGAACCGCCGCCACGGCGAACGCGGCAGAAGCTCGCCGGAAGAAGAGGAATTCGTCATCACGCGACCATCCGGCTCGGCGCTCCCAATACGGGAAACGCCCGACGCCTGTTCAGATCGCACGCGCAACGCCGCCGTGCAACGGGTATCGGAAGGTCCGACGAAAAGGCCCGTCGGCGGATCTCATCCACTCCGACGGGCCCTCTCGGGAAACGCCCTCCGGCTCTTGCGGACATCGTCCGGAATTGCCGGATATCTTCATCGGCCCGTGCCGACCCCGCACTTGAAAAGCGGACGGTGGAACCGAGAATGGGTCGTCCCCGTAAAATTGGATATGTTGCGGCGAGGTCGCCGCGTCAATGGCGCACCGCCTTTTCGAGCTCCGCTTTCGACATTTTCGAGCGGCCGGGGATCTCCCGGCGGCGCGCCTCGGCGTAGAGCTCCGACTTGGTCCGCTCCCCCGTCGTGCGCCGCTGCGCCGCCTCGCCCTCCTTCCGCGCCCGGGCGGTTTCGCCGCGTCGCTCCTTCTCCTTGGTGCGGCGAAGGTTCCTGCGGTTCTCCCGGGGGCTTTCCTGGCTGGAGGCGCCCGCCTCGCTCAGGGCGATGGCGACCGCCTGACGGCGTTTCCTTACCTTGCGGCCGGAGCCGCTTTCGAGTTCGCCGTGCTTGTACTCGTGCATCACCCGCTCGACCGTCCGCTTCTGCGGCTCCGATTGCTTCGCCATGCGCGATCTCCTTTCCGGCGGCGCGCGGCGCGCGCCTCAGGGAGCGAAACCGCCGTTCCCCCGCTTCGGTTCCCGGCGGCGGTCGAGCGCGCGCATCGCCGGCGTCACCGTGACGCCGTGCAGCAGGACCGACAGCAGCACGGTGAAGCCGAGCGTCGCCCAGAGCTCGCCCGGTGCCGGAAACAGACCATAGCCGAGACCGAACGCGAGATAGTAGACCGAGCCGACGCCGCGGATGCCGTAGAATGCGATCACCGCGCGTTCGTCGGCGGGCAACCGGGTCCCGGCGAGGCCGAGCCATGCGGTGAGCGGCCGCACCACGAACACCGCGGCAGCCGCGAAGGCGACGCCGCCCCAGGTCAGCCCGACCAGCAGACCGCCGCCGGTCAGCGCGCCGCCGAAGCCGACCAGCAGCGCCATCATGAACAGGCGCTCGAGCTGCTCGGCGAAATCGTGCAGGCGGGAGTGGTAGTCGTGGCTGCGTTCGGCGGCGCGCACCGCCAGCGCCGCGACGAACACCGCGAGAAACCCGTAGCCGTGCGCGAGTTCGGCGAGGCCGTAGACGATCAGGGTGATGCCGAGGGCGACGAAGCCGTCGCCGGAGCGCGAAAGCTTCGCCCGCGCGGGAATGCGGAACAACAGCCACGCGAGCGCCCGTCCCACCGCCAACCCCACCGCCAGCCCGGCGGCAAGTTTCCAGATCAGCTCGACCAGCAGCCAGCGCGCGAACCAGGGCTCGCCCGCTTCGGCGGCGGCGGCGAGGCCGAGGGCGGCATAGACGAACGGGAACGCCAGCGCGTCGTTGAGCCCCGCCTCGGAGGTGAGGGCGAAGCGGCTCTCCCGCTCCTCGCCGGAATTCGGCGGCCCCACCTGAACGTCGCTCGCGAGCACCGGGTCGGTGGGCGCGAGGGCGGCGGCCAGCAGCAACGCCGCCGCCCAGCCGACGTCCAGCAGCGCTTCCGCCAGCACGGCGAAGGCGAGAATGCCGAGCGGCATCGCCACCCCGAGCAGCCGCCAGGTGAGGCGCCAGGCGCGCCAGCCGAGCGGGCGGTCGAGCTTCAGGCCCGCGCCCATCAACGAGATGATCACCAGAAGTTCGGTGACGTGCTCGACCAGCGTGAGATGGTCGTCGGGGCGCAACAGGCCGCCCCAGTCGTGCGGCAGCGCGAACGCCGCGGCGCCGATGCCGACGCACACGATCGGCAGCGACAGCGGCGCCTCGCGCAGCAGCACCGGCATCCACGCGGTCAGCAGCACCAGCGCGCCGAAAGCGATCAGGCCGAAAATGTAGGGCGTCACGGCGGCGCGCCTCCCGTGGGGCGGGACGCCGTCGCCCCGCCTCCCGGAAACCCGCCGCGGCCGCTGGCGGTTCCGCTAGTCCACCGCCAGCACCGTCATCTCACCGTCGTGGAAGCGCCAGATCACGTTCTGCGGCAGCGGTTCGGCCATCGCCCGCTCGCGCGGCAGCCCGGTGCAGACCGCGCGCAGCACCCGGCCGATCATCCCGTGCGCGACCGCGATGCGCGGTTCCTTCTGCTCGGCGAGCCATGCCGAAACCCGCGCCGCGGCGCGGTCGTAGCCCTCGCCGTCGGGGCAGAGGAAGCCGTAGCCGTGCCCCGACCAACCGTTCACGAGATCCGGGTGCGCGGCGGCGATCGCCTCGCAGGTGAGGCCCTCCCACGAGCCGAGCGCCACCTCCTGAAGCCGCGGCTCGACGACCACCGGCCCGAGCGCCACCTCCTCGGCCAGCAACGCGGCGGTGGCACGGGCGCGGCCGAGGGGGCTCACCGACAGCGGCAACCCCGCGAGCCCGAGCCGCGCCATCGCCCGCCCGGCGGCCCGCGCCTGCGCGCGGCCGCGGGGGGTGAGCGGCGAATCGAGTTGTCCCTGCAGGCGTGCGTCGCGATTCCATTCGGTCTGGCCGTGGCGCACCAGATAGATGTCCGGCGTCATTCCTCCTCCCTCATCGCGACACCGCCCAGGTGGTGAACCCCGGCACGTAGGTGACGAGCATCAGCACTCCGATCATGATCGCCCAGAACGGCACGAAGCAGCGGCTGAGCCGCGCCATCGGCACTCCGGAAATATTGCTCGCCACGTACATCGCCGTGCCGACCGGCGGCGTCAACAGCCCGATGGTGAGGTTGATCACCATCAGAAGCCCGAACTGGACCGGATGCACGCCGAGGTTCGCCACCACCGGAAACAGGATCGGCGCGAACAGCATGATCGCCGGACCGCTGTCGATGAACATGCCCGCCACCAGCAGCAGCACGTTGATCAGCAGCAGCAGCAGGTAGCGGTTTTCGGTGACCGCGAGCAGCGCGCGGGTGATCTGCTGAGGAATCTGCTCGCTCGCCAGCAGCCAGCCGAACAGCGAGGTCGCGGCGATGATGGTGGCGATGGTGGCGGTGCCGATCGCCGCTTCTATGCAGATCCGCGGGATCTTCGCGACGGTGATCTCCTTGTAGACGAACAGGCCGACGAGGAAGGCGTAGACCGAGACCACCGCGCCGCCTTCGGTCGGAGTGAAGACGCCGCCGCGGATGCCGCCGACGATGATCACCGGCATTGCCAGCGCCCAGGAGGCGTCCTTGAAGCGTCGCCACTTTTCCGCGCCATTGACCTCGCCTTCGGTCGGATAGCCCTGCTTGACCGCGTAATAATAGGAATAGGCGAGGAATCCCAGGCCGATCAGCACGCCGGGTGCGATCGCGGCGACGAACAGATCGCCGATCGACGCCTGAGTAGTGACGCCGTAGATGATGATCGCGATGCTCGGCGGGATGATCAGGCCGATGCTGCCCGACGACGCGACGAGCGCGGCGGAGAAGCCCTCGCCATATTTGCGGCGCTTCATTTCCGGCAGCATCACCGACCCGAGCGCCGCGACGTCGGCGACGCCCGACCCCGAGATGCCGCCGAGGATGATGCCGGAGATCGACACCACGTGACCGAGGCTGCCGCGAATGCCGCCGACGAACGCGAGGGTGAAGCCGATGATGCGCCGGGTGATGCCGCCGTGGCTCATCAGCGAGCCCGCGAGCATGAACAGCGGGATCGCCATCAACGGGAACGAATCGACGGCGGTGAACATCCGCTGGCCGAACACCGCGATCGGATAGCCGCTGTAGTCGATCGCGCCGAGAGACGCGAGCGCGAGGCCGAAGCCGACCGGCAGACCGAGAAACAGGAACAGCGCGAAACCGCCGAACAGGATCAATCCGAGCATCGCCTAGGCCCTCGCGCCGGAGGCGCACGCCCACAGCGCGCGCACGGAGAAGTACAGGAGAATCGCGCCGCTCACGGGCTCGACGATATAGACCCACGACATCGGAATGCCGAGCGCCGGGCTCCTCTGTCGCATGCCGAATTCGAGCAGACGGATGCCGCTCAGCAACAGCGACGAGGCGAGCACCACCACGAGGACGCCGTTGAGAATTTCGAGACCGCGCCGGAAGCGCGGCCCGACCGCCTTGACCAGAAGATCGAGGGCGACGTGGGAACCCGACTTGAACGCCGCGGCGAGACCGAGAAAGGTGATCCAGACGAACACGTATCGCCCGACCTCCTCGGACCAGCTCAGCGACTGATGAAAGACGTAGCGGGCGACCACCTGGGAGAAGATGATCGTCATCATCCCGAACATCAGAAGTCCGCACGCCCACAAGAGCGCGGCGTGCAGCCACGCGTCCAACTTCTTCAACATCACCGTCTCCCGGTCGAATGCGGCGGACGCGCCCCGGGAACGCCCGGGGCGCGGGCTGGCGGGCGTCAGCGCCCGAGGGCTTTGAGGATACGACCGTAAAGGTCCATGTCGACGGTCTTCGCGAAGTCCGCATGGGCGGTGCGCGCCGCGCGGGCGATCTCCGCCTTGTTCGGATGGGTGACCTGGAGACCGCCCTTCTTCATGGTTTCGAGAAGCTCGTTGGTCTTGTCGCGCACCAGCTTGTTCTCATAGGCGGTGGCGGCGGCCGCGGCCTCGGTGACGATCTTGCGCTGTTCGTCGTTGAGCGACTTCCAGCGCACCTCGCTCATCGCGATGGTGACGTATTCATACTTGTGATCGGTGAACGCGAGGTACTTCTGCACTTCGTGGATGCGCCCGCCGTAGATGAAGGGAATCGGGTTCTCCTGCGCCTCGATGACGTTCTGTTCGAGACCGGTGTACACCTCGCTCCACGCCATCGGCGTCGGATTCGCGCCGATCGCGCGCCAGGTCGTCACCATCGCCGGAATCTCCGGCACGCGGATCTTCAGTCCCTTGAGGTCGGCGAGGCCGTTGATCGGCTTGTTCGAAGTCACCTCGCGCGGGCCGCGGTCCCACCAGTTGACGATCCGCACGCCCGCCGCCTTCAGCACGTTGGCGGCGATCTCGTCGCCGATCGGACCGTGGATCACCTTGTTGAAGTCTTCCTGGGAATCGAACAGATACGGCAGTTCGAGAAGCTGGATGGTCTTCTCGAAGTTGCCGAGCACGCCGGCGATCAGGCCGAAATCGACCGTGCCCATCTGCATCCCTTCGACGAGATCGCGGTCGCCGCCGATCGTCGAGTTGGGGAAGATCGCGAGGGTGATCTTGCCGTTGGAGCGCGCCTCCAGCTCTTCCTTGAACTTGAGCGCGCCCAGGTGCCAGAAGTCCTGCTCCGACTGGATGTGGCCGAGCTTGAGAGTCAGGGCTTCGGCGGGCTGGGCGGCGAGCACCCCGCCCGCGAAAGCAAGCGCCGCGCAGACCGACGTGGTCTTGCGCATCAACGCGAACAATTTCTTCATTTGGTCCGTCCTCCTCGGGTGGTGTCGTTGACGTGTGCCGGACTGGCTGAAACCCCACTACGCGACCGGATCCTCACCGTTTCACACGGTGACGATCACCTTGACGACGTTCTCCTTCTTCTGACTGAGGAGATCGAGCGCCTCCTGCGAGCGGTCCAACGGCCGCCGCTGGGTGACGAAATCGGAAAGATCGAGACCGCCGTTGATCATCTCCGCCGCCTTGGCGAAGTCGCGGGTCTCGTAGGTCATCGCGCCGTAGATGTTCTGTTCCTTGAACACCACGCCGTAGCAATAGAACGGGATCTTCTTGGTGATCATCGCCACCAGGCCGATCTCGCCGCGCTTGCGCACGCACGCGGAGGCCTGGTCGAGAATGTCGTCCGCCCCCGCCGCGACGATCGCGAGGTCCGCGCCGCGGCCGCCGGTCAGCTCCATCACCTTCGCGACGACGTCGTCCTTCAGCGGGTCGAGCGCCGCCGCCGCCCCCTGCTTCAGCGACATCTCGCGGTTGAACGGCGCCGGATCGGTGGTGACGATCGTCCCGTAGCCCATCTCGCGCGCCACCACCTGCGTCAACAGACCGATGGTGCCGACGCCGAGAATCACCACGCAGTCCCGGGACGGCACGCTCGCCCGCGAGATCGCGTGCACCGCCACCGCGAGAGGTTCGACCAGGGTGCCGAGTTCGTAGCCGACGCCGTCGGCGAGCTTGTAGAGGGTCTCCTCCGGCGCGTTGAAATATTCGACGAAGGTGCCGATCCAGCCCGGGGTGCCGGGGGCCTTCTTGTCGAGGCAGAGATTCACCAACCCCTGCTTGCAGAATTCGCACGTGCCGCAGCCGCGGTGCGGTTCGACCGTGACGCGGTCGCCGACCTTGAACTTCGTCACCTTGGCGCCGACCTCGACGATGTCGCCCGCAACCTCGTGCCCCAGCACCGCCGGCGGCTTGCGGAAGGCGTGGGTGCCGTGGAACAGATGCAGGTCGGACCCGCACACCCCGGCGGTGCGCACGCGGATCAGCACCTCGTCGGCGGCGGGCACCGGCCGCTCGACGTCGCGGATGCTCACCTCTTCCTTGCCGGTCACCATTGCAGCTTTCATCGAAGCTTCTCCTCAATCGTGGAAACGCCCCCGAAGCGGGGGCATGCGCCGGAAGCGGCGCGAAGGATTTTCGGGGGAGGCGGCAATGCGGAGGAGGAGCGCCGCGGCGCAAACGCCGTGCGCGCGGGGTTGGGGCGACCCCGCCCACCTTGGGGAGATGAAACGCCGGATGCGCCGACGGACGCAGCCGCACTGCCGCCTGAACTCATGTTTGCCTGCCCGATGCCGGACGACGATCCGTCCGGCCCCTGTTCGCGCCCCGAGGGCGTATTGTTTTGTCACAAAATCTACCGCAACCGCACAGGCTATGCAACACACAGGAAAATTTCTTTACATTTTTTATCACACGCACCCGCGAACTCCGGTTTTCCGCCTCTCCCTGCGGCTAAAATTTGCCGGTTCCGTCACCTCAACGTTGGAAACCGAAGCCACCCACCCCCGTATCCGGCGAAAAAACCGGTTTTCATCCGGGGAGTTGTGCCTCAATCGCGAATGCGCTTAACAAATTCTCACAGAAAATCCGCATCATCCTCCGCGGCGTTGTTGCGTCGTGATCGCGGCACGCGTTAGATGGGCGAGACCGGTTCCGCGTGTCCCCGGCACCCCGCCCACAGGAGCTTGAGATGATTCCCGCCGAACGACAGCAGTGCATTCGCGAACTCCTCGATGCCCGGGGTATGGTGAGCATCGCCGATATGGCCGAGCATCTCGGGGTTTCGCGGATGACGGTGCGGCGCGACATGCAGGCGCTCGAACGGATGGGACAGGCGATGCTGGTTTCGGGCGGCGCGCGGCGCGTCGGACGGATCGGTTTCGAACTGCCGCTGGCGGAAAAGCGCGATCTCCGCGCCGCCGAAAAGGGCGCGATCGCGGAAAAGGCTGCCGACCTAGCGCGCCCGGGAATGGCGGTGTTCTTCGACGCCGGGACCACCTGCCTCGCGGTCGCCGAGGCGATCGCCGCACGGCCGGATCTGCGGGACTCGATCCTCGCGGTCACCAACGACTTCACCATCGTCTCGCACCTGATGGCGCACGCGGGCTGCCGCCTCTACCACACCGGCGGCGAGGTGCTGCGCGACAACAAGTCCTGCATCGGCGAAACCTCGGCGGGGGTAATCTCGCGGCTCAACCTCGATCTCGCGTTCGTCTCCAGTTCGTCGTGGAACGCCGAATGGATCTCGACCCCGAACGAATCCAAGATCGCGGTCAAGCACGCCATCCTGAAAGCGACGCGCGCCACCTATCTGGTTTCGGATTCCTCCAAATTCGGCCGCCTCGGGTTCTTCAACGTCGTGCGTCCGCAGGAGATGGACGGAATCATCACCGACACCGGCCTGCCCGGCCCGGCCCGGGAACTGCTGCTCCGCGCGGGCATCAACCTGATTCTGGCCGAACCGTCCGCCGCGGCGGAAGCCTCGACACGCGCGCCGACTTCGCCTATTGAGGCGCGATGACGAGCCGTTTCGAAATCTTCCTGGTCGCCACTCCCGGCCTCGAATCCGCCCTCTGCGCGGAAGCGCGGGACGCGGGCTTCGCCGACGCGCGCATCGCCCCGGGGGGCGTCGCCTTCACCGGCGGCTGGCCGGAGGTGTGGCGCGCCAACCTCGAACTGCGCGGCGCGAGCCGGGTGCTGGCGCGGGTCGCGGCGTTCCGCGCGATGCACCTCGCGCAGCTCGACAAACGCGCCCGCCGCGTGCCGTGGGCGGAATTCCTGCGCCCCGACGTGCCGGTGCGGGTGGAGGCCAGCGCCGCGAAGAACTCGCGCATCTATCACGGCGGCGCAGCGGCCGAGCGCATCGCCCGCGCGATCCGCGAGGAGTTGGGCGCGCCGATCGCCGAAGACGCCGAGATCGCGATCAAGGCCCGCATCGACGACGACCTCTGCACCGTCAGCGTCGACACGTCGGGCGAGCCGCTGCACAAGCGCGGGTACAAGGAGGCGGTCAACAAGGCGCCGATGCGCGAAACCCTTGCGGCGATGTTCCTGCGGATGTGCGGATACGACGGACGCGAGCCGGTGCTCGACCCGATGTGCGGCTCCGGCACCTTCGTGATCGAGGCCGCCGAGATCGCCGCCGGGCTCAAGCCCGGACGCGCGCGGAGATTCGCCTTCGAACGTCTGGCCGGTTTCGATGCCGAGGCCTGGGGGGCGTTGCGCGATGCGCCCGCGCGCACCCTGCCCGACGTGAAATTCTACGGCAGCGACCGCGACGACGGCGCGGTGGCGATGAGCCGCGCCAACGCCGAACGCGCCGGGGTCGGCGCGATCGCCGCGTTCGCCCGCCATGCGGTGAGCGACCTTCCGCGCCCCGAGGGACCGCCCGGTCTGGTCGTCGTCAATCCGCCCTACGGCGGCCGCATCGGCGACAAGGACGAACTCGCCGCCCTCTATCGCGCCCTCGGCCGCACCCTCGCCACGCGCTTCGCGGGGTGGCGGATCGGCATCGTCACCGACACGCCCCGCCTCGCCGCCGCGACCGGCCTGCCGTTCCGCGCCCCTTCGCCGCCGGTATTGCACGGCGGCATCCGCGTCGCCCTTTATCTTACATAGATCGATACTGAATTTTTACAAAATCCATGTTATGCTAATCTAATTTCGAGATTCCAAGTGTACGCTTTATTTGATTCTTTAAATTATTAAGACCCCTTATCTCACTTGGGGTTTTAGAAATTGTAATAGCATCAAGCCCGACATAACCTGCTTGGGCATCGAGTCGGATATGTCTATTTTCGGATTTTTCCGAATACCCATGCCGCACAAGAAGTTGAGTAAGGTCAGAGCCAACCCTTTTGGGGTCCTTTGTCGCCTTATCCAACGCCTGCTGGAGATCACTCAAAGCTGACGACATAGGCATTCTCTCTCTTATCGACTTAAATATTTCTCTGGATCTTTTATCCAGACCTATCATCTCCGCATATTCAATAGAAATTTTTGCAGACAATCTCAGCCTGTCCCCAAATTCTCCAGGATAAATTTCCGGACCAAGACGCTCCGTCATTTGCTCCAGAAAACTAGTCTCTGCCTCATAATCTACCTTCTGAACCAAACCGCCAGAAGCAATCTGGCCCTCCAATTGTTTGATACGCAACTGAAGGTTATCAATCTCTTCACGATACAGAGCCATTGCCTCTTCAGAGGTTAGACGGTTTCGATCCCTTTCTCGCTGGAGTCTAAGCGCTTCTTCTTGGAGCTCAGTCCAATCCCATCCTATCACAGGCATAAAACTGCGCGCAGTTATTGCAGATGCCGTGAGGGCTTTCAATAAATCATAACTATTCTGCAAGGTCCATCCGCGAAAAAAGCGCCGAATAACACCCCTGGCTGGGAGTATTAAGCTTGCAACACCATCGAAAATATTTCGATCATGCACAATTTCTTTTAAAGATGATGAACACGATCTGTCGGTCTCAACCACTACGTGAGCAATGCCTCCCAAATCATAGGCCAATTTAGCAATATGATCTCGAGTTAGTGTCCAACGTTCTCCACCAATAGAAGATATAAAAATAACAGGAAGAATCAAAGACGCTTCACCATCAATAACAGATCTAGTAAAATTTACATCTTCCGCAGAAGAACCGACCCACACCGGCTGATCTCCAACATCAATCAGCCCATCCCTTCCGCCCCATCCATCTTGTATTATTGATTTAATTATGTATGGCTTCTTGGGTGTTTTAAGCATCGCCCCGGCTTCAACAGAAAGACATTGCGCCCTCACTCTAATCAAATCTTGAACGCTCTGCTTCCCTCTCTTCAAAAGAACAACCTCAGTTCTCCACAACCTCCCCTCATCATCCGGATAATTATACTGACATCCAATAGAATACACATTGTCATTTCCATTAACCTCTCTAAACCGAAGCTCTTCCCCTTCTGGGGATGTCAAAAGTGCATTTTCGACATCAAGTTCCGCCGCAATATCTGCCGTCTGAAATAAAGCGCTATAAGGAGCTCCACGCAACCACGCAACCACCTGCGCAAGAAACTCACCGCGATCGATGTTCGACGTAACAAAAAATTCAGTCGCAAAGGTAATCATCTCGTCCTCCCCCAGCCCCAGCGAATGGGAACAATATATACCTTCCCTTGCCAAGATTGTATGGTGCACTTGTCACTCGCGCACAAATTGCCGGAGCCCCCGATGCTCGCCCCCCCCCACGCCGCTGGTGCTGTTGCCCGGCCTGCTCTGCGACGCCGAACTGTGGCGCGACGTCGTCGCCCGCCTCGGCGACGCGGTGTCGCCGCAGGTGCCGGACCTGACGCGGGACGACAGCCTCGGGGCGATGGCGGAACGGGTGCTCGCCGCCGCACCGCCGCGTTTCGCCCTCGTCGGCCTGTCGATGGGCGGTTACGTCGCCTTCGAGATTCTGCGGCGCGCGCCGGATCGGATTTCCCGCCTCGCGCTGATCGACACCGGCGCCGCTCCGGATTCCTCGGGGCGTGCCGAGCGGCGCGAAACGGCGATGGCCTCGCTCGGCGTCGGCCGCTTCGCGGGCGTCACCGGGCGTCTGCTGCCGCAGCTCGTGCACCCCCGCCACGTCGACGGCCCGGTCGGCGCGCGGGTGCGGGCGATGGCCGAGCGGGTCGGCGCGGAAGCGTTCCTGCGGCAACAACGGGCGATCCTCGACCGCCCCGACTTTCGCCCCGGTCTCGGCGCGATCCGCGCACCGACCTGGGTCGCGGTGGGCGACTCGGACGTGCTGACGCCACCCGCCGCGGCGCGCGAGATCTATCTCGGCATTCCCGACGCGCGGCTCCACGTCTTCGCCGACTGCGGGCACCTGCCGCCGCTCGAACAGCCCGAGGAAACCGCCCGTCTGCTCGCCCGCTGGCTGCTCGGCTGAAGCCCCGCGTTGACACCCGCCCCCACACGAATATCATCGATATTCAGAAACTTACGTTCGCTGGGGAGCGCATCATCGGCATGCCGTCCACGTCGTTCGTCGCCCGGATCACCTCCGGCGACCGCCACCGCCTGCTCGCCCCCGCCGAACCCGCGGCGGCAGAAGCGCCCGCCGTCCTTTCCCTCGACCCCGGGCAACGTTTCCAGACGGTGCGCGGATTCGGGTTTTCGCTCACCGGCGGCAGCGCGCTGCTGCTGTCGCGGATGACCCCGGCGAAGCGCCGGGCGCTTCTGGAGGAGCTGTTCGCCCCCGACGGCCCGATCGGGGTGAGCTGCCTGCGCCTCACCATCGGCGCGTCCGACCTCGGCCCCCGCGCGTTTTCCTACCGCGACGACCCCGCCCGCCCGTTCGACCTGTTCGCCGGGGATCCCGAGGTGGTGCCGGTTCTCAAAGAGATCCTGGCGATCGCGCCGGACCTGCTGCTGATCGCCTCGCCGTGGTCGGCGCCGCCGTGGATGAAGACCAACGACGGCTTCGTCGGCGGCGAGCTGCGGCCCGACCGCCACGCCGACTACGCCGACTATCTCGTTTCCTATCTCGCGGCGATGCGCGGCCACGGCATCCGCATCCGCGCGATCACGGTGCAGAACGAGCCCGGCAACCACAAGAACGACCCGAGCATGGTGATGTCGGCGGCGCAGCAGGCGGAGTTCGTCGCCCGCCACCTCGCCCCCGCCCTCGCCGCCGCCGGGCTCGACGTCGAGATCTTCTGCCACGACCACAACTGCGACGCACCCGAGTATCCGCTCGCGGTGCTCGCCGCCGCCCGCGCGCATTTCGCCGGATCCGCCTTCCACCTCTACGCCGGGGAGCCGGAGGCGATGGCCGAGGTCCACGCCCGCTTCCCCGACAAGGCGGTGATCTTCACCGAGCAATGGGTCGGACGGGCAGACGACTTCGGCGGCGCGCTGATGTGGCACGGCGAACTGGTGCTGGTGGGCGCGCTGCGCAATTGGGCGGAAATCGTGCTGGAGTGGAACCTCGCCGCCGATCCCGACTGCAAGCCTCACACCCCCGGCGGCGAACCCAACTGCGTCGGCGCGCTCACCCTCGACGGCGACCGCGTGGAGCGCAACGTCGCCTGCTATCTGATCGCCCACGCCGCGCGCTTCGTGCCGCCGGGATCGGTGCGGATCGCCGCCGAAGGCGACCTGCCGCACGTCGCCTTCGTCACCCCGGCGGGCGCGATCGCGGCGCTGGTCGTCAACTCCGGCGACGCGCCGCGCGCCCTGTCGCTGGCCGTGGCGGGTGCGGCTTCGCCTGCGGCTTCGCCCGCCGTGACGCTGCCGCCGAAGTCGCTCGCCACCTGCGTCTGGACCCGAGGAGCCCCGCGATGACCTCCACCGACACCCTGGTCGACGGCCTGCTGGCGAAAATGACCCTCGCCGAGAAGCTCGGTCAGCTCAATCTCGTCACCTCCAACATCCCCGCCGCGCCGGAACGGATCGCCGACATCCGCGCGGGACGGATCGGCGGCATGTTCGGCGGCCTGGTGGAGTGCAGCTTCGGCGTGAACGGGCCGGACGCGCTGCACGAACTGCAGAAGATCGCGGTCCACGAAAGCCGCCTCGGGATTCCGCTGCTGTTCGGATACGACGTGATTCACGGCCATCAGACGGTGCTGCCGATCCCGCTCGCGCTCTCGTGCTCGTGGAATCCCGAACTGATCGAAGCCTGCGCGCGCACCGCCGCCCGCGAGGCCGCGGCCTGCGGCCTCAACTGGGTGTTCTCGCCGATGCTCGACATCGGCCGCGACCCGCGCTGGGGGCGGATCGCCGAGGGCTCGGGCGAAGACCCGTTCCTCGGCGCGCGGATCGCCGCGGCGATGGTGCGGGGCCTCCAGGGCGAAGATCTCGCCGATCCGGAATCGGTGATGGCGTGCATCAAGCACTTCATCGCCTACGGCGCCGCCGAGGGCGGGCGCGACTACAACAACGCCGACCTCAGTCCGCAGCGGCTGTTCGAGGTCTATCTGCCGCCGTTCCTCGCCGCGCTCGAAGCCGGAGCGGGTTCGGCGATGATGTCGTTCTCCGCCGTCAACGGCATGCCCTCCCACGCCGATGCCGACCTCCTCCGCCTGCTCGACGGCGTGCTGAAGGTCTCCGACTTCGACGCCATTCCCGAAATGATCGCCCACGGGCTCGGCGACGAGCACGGCGGCATCGACGCGGACGACCCGCTCCAGACCCTCTCCGAACGGGCGTTGCGCGCCGGCGTGCAGATGGACATGATGGGCAAGGGCTTCGCCACCCGCCTCGAAGCCGGGCTCGAAGCCGGGCGGGTCTCGCAGGCGCAGATCGACGCCGCCTGCCGGGCGGTGCTGGAGGCGAAGGCGAAGCTCGGCCTGTTCGCCGATCCGTTCGCCCGGTTTAAACGGCCGCGCAACCTCCGCGCTCCCGAATACCGCGTCACCGCGCGGCAGGCGGCGGCGGAAAGCTGCGTGCTGCTGAAGAACGACGGCGAGTTGCTGCCGCTCGCGCCCGGCGGCGCGATCGCGGTGGTCGGGCCGCTCGCCGACGATCGCTGGAACCTCCTCGGCCCCTGGAGCTTCCAGGGCGACCCGGGCACGGCGGTATCGGTGCTCGAAGGCATCCGCGCCGCCGCCCCCGACGCGCGGATCGTCCACGCCCGGGGCTGCAACCTCCTCGACGATCCGCGCACCATCGAACTGGTCAACTTCGCCGGGCCGAAGGTGACGCCCGACCCGCGCGACCCGGAAGAGATGATCGCCGAGGCGGTCGCCGCCGCCCGCGCCGCCGACGTGGTGGTGGCGGTGCTGGGCGAGGCGGCGGAAATGTCCGGCGAGGCCGCCTCGCGCATGGACATCGGCCTGCCCGCGCCGCAGCGCGCGCTGCTGCACGCGCTCGCCGCCACCGGCCGGCCGGTGGTTCTGGTGCTGGCGCACGGGCGGCCGCTGACCCTGGCGTGGGAGGCGGTCCACGCTCCGGCGATCCTCGCCGCGTGGTTCGGCGGCTGCGAGGCGGGCAACGCGATCGCCGACCTGCTGTTCGGCGCGCAAAACCCCGGCGGCCGCCTCACCACCACGTGGCCGCGCCACGTCGGTCAGATTCCGCTCTCCTACGACCGCCCCGCCACCGGGCGCCCCGGCAACCGCGGCGACGACCCCGCCAAGTACACCACCCGCTGCTATCTCGACGGCCCCTCCGAACCGCTGTTCCCGTTCGGCTTCGGGCTCGGCTACACCCGCTTCGCCTACGGCGCGCCGAGCGCCGACAAGACCGAGTTGCGCGGAAACGACGTCCTCTCCGTCAGCGTCGAGGTCGCCAACGTCGGCACCCGGGCGGGCGCGGAGGTGGTGCAGATGTACGTCTCGGACCCGGTCGCGAGCATCGTGCAGCCGCTCAAGCGGCTGCGCGGCTTCGAGAAGATCTCGCTCGCCCCGGGCGAGACGCGCACCGTGACGTTCCGCATCACCACCGCCGATCTCGAATTCGTCGACGCCCGCCTCGACCGGGTATGGGAGCCCGGCCGCTTCGTCATCGGCGTCGGCCCGCATTCCGACGACCTGCGAACCGTGACGGTGGATTGGCGGGCGGAGCGCCAGAACGCGTCTCCATGAACGAAAAGGCGGCGGCAACCGGGAGAGGCTGCCGCCGCAAGTCTGCCGACCCGCTGCTCGGTGCGGAGCCGGTCAAACGCGACCTTCAACAGGGGAGAGCGGAAAGGCCGTATCGTCCCGCTCCAGGTTGCAGGCCACGGTCTTCAGGCCGACGGGCGCGGTGTGGCGCGCGCGACGGCGAACGGATAGGCATCGGGCAACCGCCGCACCGGCCAGACGCGCGGCGCCAACGGACATTCGCCCGACCAGCAGGCCAAGACATGAAGGGAAAACCCGGGAAACTCACGCATCGCGACGCACTCCACCGATGACACCACAAACGTGCGCCACAAGCGGAGATCCGCACCGCACACAGCCCCCGGCCTGCGGTCGTGACGCGTGCGGCGGCAGGTCTCCTGGCTCGCGGGTCTGGGCCCCGGGGGTCCGCCTTCCCGGCCATTCGGCCAGTGGCATCCGGACTGGGCTCGCCGCTCACAGTTGCGGGGACAGCGCCGGACTCAAACCGGCTTCCCTTTTCACCCCCGGTCGCCCGGGGGAACCGTCGCATCGACAAGATAATTTGTTATACTATAACGAACCATCGGTCAAGAGCGTTTCACCCCCCGAGACCGACCTCCAAACCGAACGTACGCAGCACCTTGAGCACCGCGAGCGGCACCGTCAGACTCCCCGCCTCCACCTCGGCACGCACGGCGGGCAGCTCCGCACGCACCGCCGGATGGGTCTTCACCGCATCCATCAGTTTGTCCTCGATCATGCTCCACATCCACTTGATGCGCTGACGGCGGCGGGTATCGGCGAGTTCGCCGGTTTCGGAGAGAATCCGGTGATGCTCCTCGATGTTCTCCCACAGCTCGTCGAGGCCGATGCCGCGCAGACCGCTGATCTTGAGCACCGGCGGCCGCCAGTTGGGCGAGGTCGGGGTCATGATGTGCAGCGCGTTGGCATAGTGCTGGCGCGCCGCCTCGGCCTTCTGGGCGTTGTCGTCCTCGCATTTGTTGACCGCGATCATGTCGGCGAGTTCGAGCACGCCCTTCTTGATCCCCTGGAGCTCGTCGCCCGCACCGGGCAGCATCAGCACCAGGAAGAAGTCGGTCATGTCGGCGACCACGGTCTCGTTCTGGCCCGCGCCCACCGTCTCCACCAGGATCACGTCGTAGCCCGCCGCCTCCATCACCAGCATCGTCTCGCGCGTGGTGCGGGTGACGCCGCCCAGCCGCCCCGAGGAAGGCGAAGGCCGGATATAGGCGTCCGGATTGTTGGCGAGCGTCTCCATGCGGGTCTTGTCGCCGAGGATCGAGCCGCCGGAGCGGCTGGAGCTCGGGTCCACCGCCAGCACGCCGACGCGATGCCCCCGGGCGGTGAGAAGGTTGCCGAAGCATTCGATGAAGGTGGACTTGCCCACCCCCGGCACCCCGGTGATGCCGATGCGATGGGCGTTGCCCGCATGCGGGGCGATCCGCACCAGCAGCTCCTGGGCGAGCTTCTGGTGGTCGGGATTGCTGCTTTCCACCAGCGAGATCGCCCGTGCGAGACGCGCGCGATCGCGGGAGAGGACGCCGTCCACGTAGTCGTCGAGGCTCAGGGAGGCGCGCTTGACGCGCGCCTCCTTCCCCGTGTTGGGCGGCGTGACCGGCACCTTGCCGGTATCGACCGAGAGCGCCGTCATCACGCGGCCTCGTGGTCGTAGCCGAGGTGGACCATCAGCTTTTCCAGAACCTCCTTGGCGGATTCCGAAACCACCGTGCCGGGCGGGAAGATCGCCGCAGCGCCGAAGTCGTAGAGCGCCTGGAAATCCTGCGGCGGGATCACGCCGCCGACGATGATCAGGATATCCTCGCGGCCGAGCTTCTTGAGCTCCTCCCGCAGCGCCGGAACCAGGGTGAGATGGCCCGCGGCGAGCGAGGAGACGCCGACGACGTGGGCGTCGTTCTCCACCGCCTGACGCGCGGCTTCTCCCGGGGTCTGGAACAGCGGCCCGATGTCGACGTCGAAGCCCATGTCGGCGAAGCCGGTGGCGATCACCTTCTGGCCGCGGTCGTGACCGTCCTGGCCCATCTTCGCAAGGAAGATGCGCGGACGGCGGCCTTCCTTGGCCTCGAAGCTCTCGATCAGCTTGGCGACGTCGGTCATCTGCTTCGAATCCTTTCCGACTTCGGCGGTGTAGACGCCGGAGATCGCGCGGATCACCGCCTTGTGGCGGCCGAACACCTTCTCGCAGGCGTCCGAGATTTCGCCGAGCGAGGCGCGGGCGCGCACCGCTTCGACTGCAAGTTCGAGAAGGTTGCCGTAGGCGGCCTCGCCGCGCTTCGCCCCCGCCGCCTCGGTGATGCGGGCGAGGCAGGCGTCGACCTTCGCCTGGTCGCGGTTGGCGCGCAGCCGTTCGAGCTTTTCGATCTGCCGCTTGCGCACCTCGGTGTTGTCCACCTTCAGCACGTCCACCGACTCCTCGTCGTCGAGCTTGTACTTGTTGACGCCCACCACGGTCTGGCGGCCGGCGTCGATGCGCGCCTGGGTGCGGGCGGCCGCCTCCTCGATGCGCATCTTCGGAATGCCCGCCTCGATCGCCTTGGCCATGCCGCCGGAGGCCTCGACCTCCTCGATATGCGCCCAGGCGCGACGCGCGAGCTGGTCGGTGAGGTATTCGACGTAGTAGGAACCGGCCCACGGGTCGATGATGTTGCAGATCTTGGTTTCCTGCTGGATGAACAGCTGGGTATTGCGGGCGATGCGGGCCGAGAAGTCGGTCGGCAGCGCCAGCGCCTCGTCGAGGGCGTTGGTGTGGAGCGACTGGGTATGGCCCTGGGCCGCCGCCATCGCCTCGATCTGGGTGCGCACGACGTTGTTGAACACGTCCTGCGCGGTGAGCGACCAGCCCGAGGTCTGCGAGTGGGTGCGCAGCGACATCGACTTCGGGTTCTTCGGATCGAAGCCCTTGACGATCCGCGCCCACAACAGACGGGCGGCGCGCATCTTCGCCACTTCCATGAAGAAGTTCATGCCGATCGCCCAGAAGAACGACAGCCGCGGCGCGAAGTCGTCCACCGTCAGGCCCGCGCCGATGCCGGCGCGGATGTATTCCTTGCCGTCGGCGAGGGTGTAGGCCATCTCGATGTCGGCGGTCGCCCCGGCTTCCTGCATGTGGTAGCCGGAAATCGAGATCGAGTTGAACTTCGGCATGTGCTTCGAGGTGTACTCGAAGATGTCGGAGATGATCCGCATCGACGGCAGCGGCGGGTAGATGTAGGTGTTGCGGACCATGAACTCCTTCAGAATGTCGTTCTGAATGGTTCCGGCCAGCTTCTCGCGCGGGACGCCCTGCTCCTCGGCGGCGAGGATATAGAGCGCCAGCACCGGCAGCACCGCGCCGTTCATGGTCATCGACACCGACATCTGGTCGAGCGGAATGCCGGAGAACAGCACTTCCATGTCGAGGATCGAATCCACCGCCACGCCCGCCATGCCGACGTCGCCGACGACGCGCGGATGATCGGAATCGTAGCCGCGGTGGGTGGCGAGGTCGAAGGCGATCGACAGGCCCTTCTGACCCGCCGCGAGGTTGCGACGATAGAAGGCGTTCGATTCCTCGGCGGTGGAGAAGCCCGCGTACTGGCGCACCGTCCACGGCTTCATCACGTACATCGTGGTGTACGGGCCGCGCTTGTAGGGCGGCAGGCCGGGCATGGTGTGCAGATGATCCATGCCTTCGAGCGCGTCGGCGGAATAGAGCGGCTTCACGCCGATCTTTTCCGGGGTTTCCCACAGCATGTCGTCGATGGCGCGTCCGGCTTCGGCCTTGGCGCGCGCCTCCCAGTCCTTGTAAGAAGCGCTGGACTTGACCTCGTCGAGGCCGAGATTGGCGAAATTCGGAATCATTGCGCGATCACTCCCAGGCGAACCAGCTGGGCGGTGAGCTTGCCCAGAACGTCCGCACCCATGAAAATGTAGTCGTCGACGCCCGCGGCGTCGTAGGCGCCCTTCTTCTCGCCCGGCGCACCGGCGAGGTAGAGAGTCTCGGCTCCGGCGGCCTTGAGCGCGGGCGCGTAGACCGGCACCATCTCCTCGTACAAAGCGTCGGAGGAGCAGATCACCGCGATCTTCGCGCCGCTCTCCTTGAACGCCTTCACGCACGCCTCGACCTCGGAGAAGCCGTTGTTGCCGAGCGCCTGGATGCCGCCCGCCTCGAAGTAATTCTTGGCGAAGGTGGCGCGGCCGGTGTGCTTGGCGATCGGCCCGAGGTTGGCGAGGAAGATGGTCGGGAACGCCCCGGTCTTCTCCTTGTGGGCGGACGCCGCGTCGCGCAGCCGTTCGAAGGTGTCGGCCAAGTGGCGCTTCACCACCGGCTTGACCGAGGTCTTGACGCCCGCGCCGAGAGCGGCCGCGAACGCCGCGCCCGCGCCGACCGCGTGCGCCGTATCGGCTACCGGATTGCCGCCCGCCGCCGGAACCTTGGCGGCGGCGGTGCGCTGCGCCGCGGCGGCCTTCGCCTTGGAGACGTCGGGCGCGGTGCGCACCACCGGCTTTTCGAGGATGTTCGGGAATTCCGACACGCCGGTGAGCGCCACCTTGCGCTTGGCGATATCCTTGTCGCGCTGCGCCATGGTCGCGGCGATCGCGTCCTGGACGAAGCCCTGTTCGAGCGCGGCGACGATGCCGCCCTTGCCCTCGATCTCCTGGAAGAACGCCCAGGCCTTTTCGGTCATCTGCGTGGTGAGTGTTTCCATCGACCACGCCCCGCCCGCCGGGTCGGCGACGCGGTAGAGGTGGGATTCCTCGGCGAGGATGATCTGGGTGTTGCGGGCGATGCGGCGGCCCGTCCCGTCGGGCAGGCCGATCGCCGCGTCGAACGGCAGGCAGGTGACGACGTCGGCCCCGCCCACCGCCGAGGCGAAGGTCGAGACGGTGGCGCGCAGCAGGTTCACCCACGGGTCGATGCGGGTGAACATCCGCTCGGCGGACTTGGCGCGGAGGTTCATCGCCGCCGCCGCGTCGGACGCGCCGCACGCCTTGGCGACCGCCGCCCACAGCTTGCGCGCGGCGCGCAGCTTGGCGATCTGCATGTATTCCTCGCAGCCGACCGAGACGGTGAAGGCGATCTGCCCGCACGCCGCGTCGATCGAGAGACCCGCCTTTTCCATCGCCTTGACGTAGGCGACGGCGGTGGCGAGCGCGATGCCGAGGTCGTGCGCCTCGTTGGCGCCGCCGTTGTGATAGACCGAGGTGTCGACCGCGACCGCGCGCACCTGCGGCCAGGTCTTGACGGTGAAGGCCGCGAGCGCGCCCAACTGCGCGAGCGCCGCGTCCACCGCCACCGGCACGCCTTCGGCGAGAACCGCCACCGGGTCCGCGCCGAAGCCGCCGCGGGCGGTCTCGGCGGTCAGCCCGGCGGCCTTCCACAGCGACGACAGCGCCATCGCGGCGGGCAGGAACGCTGCGCCCGCCTCGAGCGCCACCGGCACCTTGGCGAAATCGACCCCCGCGAGCGCATCGCGGAGACCGGCGAGATCGTGAACCAGCACGCCGTTCGCCCCCGCGCCCTCGGCGTCCGGCCCGCGACCGGCGCGCGCCGCGTCGTCGAGGCGGAGGCTGACCGAGGTCACGCCGCGCCCGAGATCGTGCTTGATCTCGCGGTTGGCGTCGGCCGGATCGGCCTCGCGGAACTCCTGGCGGATGTCCCACCCGTTACGGGTGCGGGCGATCGCCTGAGTGCCGCGGGTATAGGGGAAGAAACCGGGAAAACCCGAGGGATCCCCCGCCCACGGCCAGTTCTCGGCAACGTAGAGCGGCTGGATGTCGATCCCTTCCGGGGTCTTCGTGACCATCTTCTTCTCGAAGGGCGCGCCCTTGAGTTCCTTCTCTTCTACGATCTTTTTCCATTGATCGTAGGCGACGGCGGGGAAGTCCGCCGCGAGCCTGAAGTCCTGCTGATCCATAATCATTCCCACTCCATGCTGGGCTGATACGCCATCGGCAATCGAGTCGGGTATGTTGTATCGTTACTCTTTTTCACTACGGCCACCCCCAACGCAATCCGGCGCTCGCCGCCGCGGCCGGTGCCACTCCCCCAATGGAGCGACCGGACGCGGACCCCGGCGTCGCCAGCCGATGTCCCGTACCCCTGGGGCCTCCCCGCCCCGTGGGTGGGTTCCGCGCGCGACGGCAGGTCTCCTGGCTCGCGGATCGTCGCGGCCGCCCGCCTTCCCGGCTCCCCGGTCTTCCGGGTCGTCAGTGGCAGATGTGGGCGGCAACTCCTCGCTGACAGTTGCGGGGGCAGCCCCGGATTCCCACCGGGTTCCCTCATGGCCCCACCCGCGGGCGGGGACCGTCGCGCCTGGATGTGATAACATTACCTTTGCGCGAGAGTCAACGCCCGCCGCCGGGCGCGCCGCCCGTCACCGCACGAACCGGCGCGGTGACGGGTCCCGGCGTCGAGGGACTCAGGCGAACTCGGCGTCGAGCTGCTTGAATTCCTCCGGCAGAAGCTCGGGGCGGCCCTTGGCGAGGGCGCGGCCGCGCGCGGCGCGCGGCGTGCGCGACGCCTGCAACGGCGAGCGATAGCCGCGCATGGTGCGCGCGGTGAGGCTGAACGGGCCGACGTAGGCGAAATCGTTGAGATTGTCGAACGCCTGACCCGACGCGATGAGGTTGTAGGGCGCCGAGGCGGTAAAGCTCATCGTCGCCACCGGAGTGCCGGTGCTGGACGCATCGTAGAGGACGATGCGGTTTCCCTTGGCGTACCAGAGGCGGTCGTTGTCGGCGGTGTACTGGGCCATCCAGAAGTAACCGCTCGCGCCGCTGCTGAAGTCGTCGATGACGGTGAAGTTGACGAAGTCGGTAGTGCTCACCAGCATCCCGGCGAGATTCCAACTTGCGTTGTAGGTACCCATCAGCACGTACGCGGTGCCGCCGTTGAAGCTGATGTCGCGGAACTCATAGGGGTAGGTGCCGCCCGCGTTGTTCGGCTTCATCACGTCGGTGACGGTGGCGGTGCCGAGGGTGGTGGCGCCGTAGGGGATCGATTGCAGGCGCGAGGCGGCGTTCGGCGTGCCCGAGGAGCCCTGCGCGCCGCCGATCGCGGCGACGTAGAGATCGGAGCCGCTGACATCCATGGCGAAGGCGTTGGGCGCGAGATTGGCGTTGGTATCGTTGGTGGCGCTGGCGATGCCGATCGAGGAGCCGCCTGTGATGCTGAAGCGCACCAGCAGGCTCGGCGCCCACGAACTCCAGCCGGAATCGACGAAGGTGAAGAGGCCGTAGAGCGTGCTGCCGATGACGATCAGCGCCTGACCGCGGGCGGCGTAGCCGCTCGGCACGTAGCTGCCCGCGAGGGTGTAGCTGATGCCGGTCTGGGCGTAGGTGGAGGGGTCGATCTCGACCACCCGGGCGTTGTCGTAGTCGATGGCATAGAGATAGCTGCCGAGCTGCACCAGGGTATAGAGGTTGTCGACGTTGCTCCAGCCGCCGGAGACGGTGGTGTCGAGGCTGCCGGTGACGGCGTTGTAGACGTAGACCGGACGGTTGGTCACCCCGTTCTCATAGTCGGTAACGACGATGTCGAGGTTGCTGCCCGACTGCACCACACCCTCGACCTTGGGGTCGCCGTTGATGTTATTGGCGATATTCTGAGTCATGTTGGGAAACGTGGTGACGACGGAGCCGGTGTCGAAGACGCGCCCGGCCATGCCGTGGCCGCCGGTGCCATCGTAGTTGTAGACGGTGTAGGCGCTGAAAGTGTTGGCCATTTCGGAGTCTCTCCTGAATGGGTTCGAACAGACGCTACGCCCGAGCTCTGAACAACTGCCGCGCTTCATGCGTCGCGGTCGGATGTGGCGGCCGATGCCCGGCCGCCACACGGCATTCTATATAAGATATAACATTACATCTTCAAAGCGCATCCGGTGACTTTTCCGCGACGCGACGAAGAGGTTCCCGGCCTTCCTAGAACTCCCACGCCAGAGTCGCGTAGACCGTGCGCCCCTGCTGCGGGTATTGGACGTTGTAGGTGATGGGGCGGTAGTCCCAAGTGGTTTCCCCACCGTTGACGAGGTTGCACAGCGCCTCGCCGAGGGGCGAATGGCTGCAATCGTACCCGGAGGCCGATGCCACGCTGCTCTGTGTACCGCCCGCGTAATACGACTGCTTCGGCCCCTGATTGAAGAGATCGTTGACGCCGAAGGAGACCTTCGCACCGAGACCGAGGGCGTAGTGGACGCCGGTATCGAAGGTGGTGAGCGACCGCTCGAATCCCGTCACGGTCCGGAACACCCGGCCGGTGTGCTTGGTCTCGAAGAAGGTGACGAGGTCGCCGTCGAGCCAGTGGAGGTTGAGGCGGAGGTTGGCGACGAGATCGGGGTTGTTGAGGGTGCGATTGGTCAGCCCCGGATAGCGCTGGCCCGGGGTGCTACCGCCGTAATAGCGGTAGCCGTCGTTCTGGTACCAGCCCTCCTGCCGCGTCACCGCGAACTGCAGGTCGGCGCGCTTGCCCCACACGACGTAGCCCTCGAGCTCGCCGCCGTGAGTGTAGGTATCGCCGGAGTTGACGTACCTCGCCCCGACCGGAGAGGAATAGAGGGTGATTTCGTTCTTGGTCTTGCGCTCGAAGTAGGTGGCGCGGAAGCCGCCCTTGAGGTCCTTCCCGAGCAGGGTGTAGCCGAGGTCGCCATCCCAGCCGAAGCCGACGTCGGCGTTGTGGCCGAACTCGCGGGAAAGCGGCACGATGTGGACGTCGTTGCCGCTGCCCTCGATGTTCGGGCGGACCCAGATGCCGTCGCCGTAGATCTCGTAGAAGTTGGGATAGCGGCTGTAGCTGCCCCAGCTCCCGAACACCTGCCAGCCCTCGCCGATGGTCTTCTTGGCGCTGATCGAGCCGGAGGGCTGCCAGCCGGAGTTGGCCTCGGTGCCGAGGTTCGAGCCCACGCCCACCAGATTTGAAGTGCCCACGGTGGTATCTCCGTCCATCCGTTCGAGCCGCCCGAGCGGGGTGATCTGCAGACCGTCGAGGAAATTGAGGGTGAAGGTGTTCTGCGCCTGGATGTCGGTCTTGTATCGGCGGAGGCGGTCGACGAAGTCGGTACCCGTCCAGTCGCCGCTCATGTCGGCGTGAAAGGTCTCGCGGTAGAAGCCGCCGTGGAGCTCCAGAAGCTGGTCGACCGCCCAGCCGTCGCCGAGCTGGTAGGCGGCGTCCGCCGCGGCGCCGTAGCGCCGGGTGTGGTTCTTGGTCCACTCCTGGCCGACGAAGAAGGTGCCGGGAGGATCGGTGGCCTCGAAGTGGGCGCTCTTGTTCATCATGCTGAGGTTAAGGCCGAGCGTGAGATTGCCGAAGCTTTCGTTCCAGCCCACCACCGCGTCGTGTTGCCCCTGCTTCTGCCGGGTGGCGTTCTGGCGGGGCGTTATGCAACTTCCGTCATCGTAGCAGTAATAGCTGACATCGGCCTCGTTGTTGGCAACGCCGAAGTTCAACGTTTGCCCCCCCCAGGTGGAGGTCGGCAGATAGCGGTCCATGTAGGTGTAGGCCCATTTGGCATAGAAGGCGTCGTCCTGCCACTTCACCAGGATGTCGTCCTTGTCGTAACTATTGTTCCGGCGCGTCCGCTCCACCGGGATGTCCGAGTTGTTGGTAACGGTCGTCAGTTTTCCGTCTCGCCAGTCGGGCCCGCTCGCGTAATAGGAAATTCCGTTTTCCAACGCCGAGATCGGGAAGCTGTCCCACTTGAAGTTGCCTTTGCTCTCGTCGTGGTTCATGCCCACCAGCAGGGTGCCGCCGAACAGCGGCGCGGTGGCGCTGGCGCCGCCCTGGCGGCCGACGAACGAACTCACGCCCGCCTCGACGGTGCCGCCGAGGCCCTCGGGCTTCTTGGTGACGATGTTGATGGCGCCGCCGAGCGGCGCGCCGGAGAAGCGCGCCGGGGTGGTGCCGCGATAGACCTCGACGCGCTCGACGTTGGAGATCGGAATGGTCGAGAGATCGGCGGCGGTTTCGCTCGCGAGGTTGAACGGCACGCCGTCGATGTAGATGTTCACCTGGCTCGGCGCCGAGCCGCGGATGCTGGCGGTGGTGTATTGCCCGGTGCCCGCGACGCGGCGGACGTAGACGCCCGGGATGCGGTCGAGCAGTTCCGGCAGCGATTTGTGCTCGCCCTTGGCGTCGTCCGGATAGACCACCGAGACCACGCCGGGCGACAGCGCATCCTGAAGCTCCTTGCGGGTCGAGGTAACCACCATCTTCGGCAACGTAACGTCGTCCTCGTCCGACGCCTCCTGCGCGAAGGCGACGGATATGCCCAAGGCTCCGAGCGCGAGCGCCGATGCCGCGCGCGAAACCGCAGACGCGGCACGCGCCACGAATGTCTGTGTCATCGCAGATGTATCCCCTTTGTTCGCGTTTCCCTCCGGCGCGCCGGGCGCGCCGTCTTCGCGAAGGGCCAGCCGACTCCCCGGGCCGGTCCCCCGTCCACATGAAGCGACGGCGGGGCTAGCGGTGCGGAACCTCGACGAGATCGGGGAAGGTCATGGCTGTCTCCTGTCCATCGCAGAAACCAGATGTCACGCGTTTCGGGCAGGTCTTCCGGCTCGGGATCGCGGCCTTGCCGGGCCTTCCCGGAGCTTTCGCTCCAGTGGCGTTCCGGTTCGGCTCCCCCATACGGCGGCGGGACCGCGTCGGCTTCGCACCGACTTCCCTCTTCGGCTCCTCTCGGAGCGCCAGAAACGATATAAAGTTACAAATTTCAGAGTTGCTCGCGCCTGTCAATTGCGGAATGCGACCGCATGAGCAACTCCGCGGCAGATCCGCACGGCTCGCGCCGCCCCACCTCACGCCGAAGCCGGAGATCTTCGAAATCGGCCGCGATGGGTTGCCGCCCTCTCGCCGCGGCATCGTCGAAGCACGCGCGTTCCACGAGGTGCGCGGACACAGGCGTCCGCCCCACCCGGCTGCCGATTCACGAGGTACGGCAAGCGCATTTTTTGGGAGGCCGAGGGCGGAGCGGCACGGGCCACTCCGCCGCGCCGGTCAGAACTTCGCACGGACGCCGGTATACGCGCCGAAGCCCGCGTTCTCGAAGCCGTACATCTGGCCGTAGGTCTTGTCGAGCAGGTTCTCGACCCGGCCGTAGACGCTGAAGCTCTTGTCGATCTCATAGTCCGCGCCGAGATCGAAGGTGGCATAGCCGCCCACTTCCTTGCGGCCGATCTTGGTGCTCGGGGTATCGAAGCTCTTGCCCGCGGCACGCATCCGCATCCAGGTATCGAACCCCTCCACCGCCTTCGGCGCATAGGCGACCCGCATCGCACCCTGATGCACCGGCGTCTGGTCGATCTGCAGGCCCGTCGCATTGTCGCGCGACTGGGTATAGGTGTAGGTGCCCGAAAGGCGCACTTCGTCGGTGACGTCGAAATCGGCGCTGGTTTCGAAGCCCATGTTCCGCACCGAGCCGATGTTGACGTAATAGCGGTTGCCGGACGGACCGCGAGATTCGATCGCGTCGGTCATGCGGTTGTTGAAGAAGGTCACGTCCGTCACCAGCCGGTCGCCCAGCAGGGACTGTTCGACGCCGACGTCGTAGCCCCGCGATTCCTCGGGATTGAGGGTCTCGTCGAAGCCGTTGGCGACCGCCGTCTCGCGGTTGTAGAGCGCCTGCACCAGGGTCGGCGCCTTGAAGCCGGTGCCGTAGCTGCCGTGGAGCCGGGTGCCGGTTTCGGGGACCCGATACGACGCGGTGGTGCGGTAGGTGGTGGTCTCGCCGAAAGTATCGTGCGAATACCGCCGCAGACCCGCGCTCAGCGTCAGATTGTCGGTCACGTCGACGGCGTAGTCGCCGAACACCGAACTGTTGACCAGCGCCGCGTTCTGGCTCGACGATGCCTTGGTGCGGAAGTGATCGCGCTCCTGGTCCGCGCCGAACACCAGCGAGTGACCGTCGAACGGCCGCAGTATGCCCTGGTATTCGTACTTTTCGAGATCGCCCCAATAGCGGTTCGCCGATCCCGAATAGCGGTCGCTGCGCGCCACCACGTAGGCGTCCATCCGGCTCGCCGAGAAGGTGTTGTCGAGGCGGCCGTCGAACATTTTCGCGTTGACCTGGATCCGTGCGGTGTCGGTTTCCTGGTGGAGGAAACCTTCGGTGTCGGCGGTTGCCGGGTTCCCCGCCATACCGCTCGTGGCGGAATCGTACTCCGCGTCGCCGCGCATGGTGTTGTAGGTCGCCTCGACGTTAAGGAGATCGAGAATGCCGACGTCCTTGAGCGCGTCGACGCCGACCTTGAAGTCGTAATTGACGCTCCGCGAGCCGTCGGCCTCGTCGGGATCGACCATCGGCCGATTGTCGTCGCCATGGGTGGCGAGGCCCGCGCCCGCCGCCTTGTAATAGACGTCGCCGTACCGCCCCCACGCGGACACCGATCCCCGCCGGGTAACGAACGATCCCACCTCGGCGGTGGCGACGCCTTCGAGGATCTTCGAGGAATTCCTGCCGGACTTGGTGGTGATCGAAATCACGCCGCCGATCGCGTCGGACCCATAGAGCGAACTCTGGTTACCGCGCAAAACCTCGACGCGCTCGATGTCGGCGGCCTGCAGATGGTTGTACGGCCGGTCGTACATCTGGCTCGCCTGGTTGTCGATCTTGACGCCGTCGACCAGCACCAGAACCCGGCCGGAATCGAAGCCCCGCAATTTGAAGCGGGTGTTGTTCTGCGCGTTGCCGTTGGAATAGACGTAAAGTCCGGGCACGTCCTCCAGCACGTCCTCCAGCGTCGCCGCTTGCCTCTTTTCGATCTCTTCGGCGGTGATCACGGTGACTGAACTGCCGACCTTGTTGGCCTCGGTTTCGGTGCGGTTGGCCGAGATCACCATCGTGCCGAGGTTCTGCGCCGACTGCGCCTGTACCGGCACCGGCGCGAACGCGAGCGCGGCGACGCCCGCGGCGAGCGCGGCCCGCGACATCCTGCGGTGGATCATTGGGTATCTCCCCCTGAACGGTTGCGGACCGGGTTTCCCCCCTCGGTCCTGAATTCGCCGGACCGCCGCCCACCTGGCGGCCGTCCCGAGCGCCGCGCGACACGAAGATCGGCGACGCCGCGCATACTAGAGTGCGCGGCGGATCGGGACGAGTCATTTGTTACTGTATATCGTATCTAATTCGGAGCTGTGGCGCGCCGGTCACATCGGGGCGACGAACGCCACCGTCGGGCAGGCGTGCACCGGATGCGGGGTGACGACGGCTTCGATGCCGAAGAGCTCGCCGAGATTGGCGGCGGTGACGGTTTCCGCCGCCGCGCCCGCGAACCGCACCCGTCCCTCGCGCAGGCCGACGAAACGGTCGGAGAACGGCGTCGCGAGGTTGATGTCGTGCACCACCGCGACCACCGTCAGCCCGCGGTCGGCGAGCCTGCGCGCGTGTGCGAGCACCGACAGGCCATGGGCGGGATCGAGATTGGCGGTCGGCTCGTCGAGCAGCAGCACCCCCTCGCCCGCCTCCGCCGCATCGGCGATCTGCGCCAGCACCCGGGCGTATTGCACCCGCCGCTGTTCGCCGCCCGAAAGGTTCGGGTAGAGTTCGGCGGCGCGGTCGGCGAGACCGACCTCGGCGAGCGCCGCCTCGGCGCGCCTGCGGTCGTCGGGCCGCGCGCCGAACGGCAACCGCCCCAGCCGCACCACGTCGCGGGCGCGGAACGCGAAGGCGAGAAGGCTCCCCTGCGGCAGCACCGCGCGGCGGCGCGCAAGATCGCGGCGCGGCCACTCCCGGAGCGCCCGCCCGAGCACCGTAACGGTTCCGGCATCGGCGGCGAGGTCGCCCGAGAGCACCTTCAAGAGCGTCGATTTGCCCGCGCCGTTGGGGCCGACGATCGCGGTGAAGCTGCCCGCCGCCGCCGCGAAGTCGACGCCGTCGAGGAGCACCCGGCCGCCGCGCCGCACCACCACCCCCTGCGCGGCGATCATCGCTCCATCCCTCCGCGCATCAGCAGCCACAGCAGGAACGGCCCGCCGATCAGCCCGGTGAGCACGCCGAGCGGCAGTTCGGCGGGCGCGACCACGGTGCGCGCCGCGAGATCGGCCAGCAGCACCAGGGTCGCCCCCAGCAGCGCCGCCGCCGGGATCACCAGCCGGTGCCGCGCCCCCAGCATCAGCCGCACCAGATGCGGCGCGACCAGCCCGACGAACCCGATCATGCCGACGAACGCGACGCTCGCTCCCACCGCCAGCGCCACCGCCGCCAGCACCCGGCCGCGCACCGCCACCGCATCGAGCCCGAGGTGCCCGGCGACGTCGTCGCCGAGAGTCGCCGCATCGAGCGCCAGGGCATGGCGATAGACCGCCAGCCCGCCGAACCCGCCTGCCAGCGCCACCACCAAGAGGTGCGCGCGGTTGGCGTTGGCGAGGCTGCCCATCATCCAGAAGGTGAGGTTACGGAGTTGCTCGTCGTTGGCGATCGAGATCAACAGGCCGATCGCCGAACCCGACAGCGCGTTGATGGCGATGCCGGTGAGCAGCAGCGTCGCCGCGCTCGGCAGCGCCACAGCACGCGCCACCGCCACCACCGCCAGGGTCGCCGCCAGCGCGCCGCCGAACGCCGCGCCGGGCACCAGCAGATGCGCGAAATCATGCCGCTGCGTCAGCACGCCTTCCAGCACGATCGCCGCCACCGCGCCGAGCGCCGCGCCGCTGGTGGTGCCGAGCAGACCGGGCTCGGCGAGCGGGTTGCGCAGAACCCCCTGCATCGCCGCCCCGGCGACGCCGAGCGTCGCGCCGACCACGCACGCCATGCCGAGACGCGGCAGGCGGACGTCGAGCAGCACCACCTCGAACACCCGGTCGGCGGCCTGCGGTTCGGCAAGCCCGAGGGCGGCGGCGAACACCCGCAGCATCGCCGCCGCGGGCACGTGCAGCGCCCCCGCGCCGAAATTGAGCGCCAGCGCGGCGACCAGCGCCGCCGCCAGCAGCGCGTAGGCCTGCGGCTCGTTGCCCTCGGCCGACGATGCGGCGAGGCGCGATCTCAGCGCCCCGATCATTCGCCGTACACCGCTTCGCGCAGGTCCCGCACCGCCTTGCCGAGCCCCGGACCGAGACCGAGGAACGCCGCATCGTCGGACACCACGACGCGGTTCTCGCGCACCGCTTTGGTGTCGCCCAGGCCGGGCGTGGCGGCGAGGCCGGAGAGCCCGCCGATCCGTTCGAGCGCGCGCTTGAGGATGACGATCGCCTCCGGATCGACGGCGAGCGCCGCCTCGGCGTTGAGCGGCCGATAGCCCGCGAACGCCGTCACCGCGTTCTCCACCCCGGCCGCCTCCATCAGCGCCGCCGCCGAAGTACCGGTGCCGGAGATCATCAACGGCCCGCTGCCCATGCTTTGAACGAACAGCACCCGCACCTTGCGCGCCGGGCGCGGCTTAGCTTCGGGCCAAGCGAGATCGCGGTCGATCTCCGCCAGCAAGTGCCGCCCGCGCTCCGGCACGCCGAGGCCCTCGGCGATCGCCAGCACCTTCCGTCGTGCGGTGTCCACGTCCGGACGGCGCGGCACCGTCACCACCCGCACCCCGAGCCCGCGCAACCCGGGGAGAACTCCCGGCGGATCGAGATCGTCGTAAGCCACCACCACCGTCGGCGACACCGCGAGAATCGCTTCGAGGGGTACCGCGCGCGGGCTGCCGACACGCGGCGCCCGCTTCGCCACCTCGGGCGGGCGCAGACTGCTCTGGTCGACGCCGACGATCGCGTCGCCGAGGCCGAGCGCCGCGACGGTTTCGGTCAGCGATCCGCCGAGGCTGACGATCCGTTCCTCCGCCCGCGCGTCCGCCGTCGCCATCGTCGCGAGCGCGACGGCGGCAGCCAGTGCCAATCCCCGACCTCTCATCCCGCCCCCAGAACGCAATACTATAACGTAGTTGGGCTAGCCGAAGCGCGCGCCGCTGTCAATTGCCGAGAGGCGGCCGGAAGCGCCGCGCCACCCTCCGCCCCCCTCCGATCGAGTGGGATCGGAAAGGCGTCGGGACGTTGCCGACCGCCGAGGGTAAATTCCTGGATGTTTCTAGGGGTTTTCTTGCCGGGGCGGCGGCCTCGATTTGGAGATATGACCTTCCGCCTATGCGTTTCGCAGTTTTTTGTAGAACGGAAGATAATGGAGGTGAATCAAGCCTCTTCTTTAATATTTTGCACCGCATTATGGAGGGTGCTAATTTCGCTGTGGTCGATCCGATAGCCCGTTCCAACTCCAGGCAGCGTATTTTTCCGAGTTCCGATTCCGCCATGAAAACAGCCCCAAATCCGAACGCCGAACCCACCATTCCGGGCAAGGGTCCCGACGTGGGGACGGGTGCTTCCGCGGTTTGCGGCATGGGCGACGGCGACTCGAACGCCGCGACCTGCATCGGTCCCCGTCGGGCCCGATTCGGCCGGAGTCGCCCACCGGCCGATTCCGCAGCATGCGATGCCCTGTGCCGTCGCCGCGGGGCGGCCTCTCCTCGCGGCCGTGGGGGACCGCGAGCAGCATCTGGTTCTTCCGTTCCTCGAAGGGCATGATCAGGATCCGTCGTCGCGAAGCATCAAACCGAAAATCCTGGTGGTCCCCGGCCGTCACCGTTTCCCATGTGATCAGGCCCCACCGCCCGGCGTTGGCAGTTGGCGAAAATTTGTTTTACTTTCAATAGAGAGGCGGGTTTTTGCGATGCAAATCAAAGTTGGCTTGGACTTGCCGATCTCAGGTGAGCCCGTACAGGATATCCAGGAAGGAAAGCCCGTCCGCAGCGTCGCGCTGATCGGGTTCGACTACCCCGACCTCAAACCGACGATGCTGGCGCAACCCGGCGACCGGGTCCGACTGGGACAACCCCTGTTCGCGGACAAAAACAATCCCGGCGTGGAATTCACGGCGCCGGCGGCGGGCGTCGTCCGGGACATCAACCGCGGCGCGCGGCGTTTGTTCCAGTCGATCGTGATCGACGTCGAGGGCGACGACGCGGTCGAGTTCGCGCGCTACGAACCGGGCCACCTCGCCGATCTGAGCGACCTGCAGGTGCGCGAGAACCTCCAGGCCTCGGGCCTGTGGACGGCGCTCCGCACCCGGCCCTTCAGCAAGGTGCCCGCGATCGCCGCCACGCCGCACTCGATCTTCGTCACCGCCGCGGATACCCATCCCCTGGCGGCGGATCCGGCGGTGGTGATTGCCCGAGAGGCCGAGTCGTTCGCGCACGGGCTGACGGTTCTGACACGGCTCGGCAAGGTTTTCCTCTGCAAGGGCACCACCGCCGCGCTGCCGGGCGAAGACATCCCGGGGGTCGCCACCGAGGCCTTCGTCGGCCCCCACCCGGCCGGACTGCCGGGAACCCACATCCACTTCCTCGACCCGGTCGGCGCGAAGAAGACCGTCTGGTCCATCGGGTATCAGGACGTCATCGCGATCGGCAAGCTGTTCACCACCGGAACTCTGTGGACCGAACGCATCGTCGCCCTGGGCGGGCCCGCGGTGCTGCGGCCGCGGCTGCTGCGCACCCGGCTCGGCGCCGATCTCGGCGACCTCACCGACGGCGAACTCGCGCCCGGCGAGCAGCGGGTGATCTCGGGCTCGGTTCTGGGTGGACGCACCGCGCGCGGCGCGGCGAACTGGCTCGGCCGCTATCACCTTCAGGTGAGCTGCCTCCCCGAGGGCCGCGACCGCGAGTTCATGCACTACCTGCGCGCGGGCGTGAACAAGCACTCGGTCACCCACGCCTTCCTCGCGAGCTGGCTGGGGCGCAGGTTGCTGCCCTTCACCACCACCACCAACGGCAGCCCCCGCGCGATGGTGCCGATCGGCAATTACGAGGCGGTGATGCCGCTCGACATCCTGCCGACGCAGCTGCTGCGCGCGCTGCTGGTGGGCGACACCGAAACCGCGCAGAAGCTCGGCTGCCTGGAGCTCGACGAGGAAGACCTCGCGCTCTGCACCTACGTCTGCGCCGGGAAATACGAATATGGTCCGGTGCTGCGGGACGTGCTGGCCCGCATCGAGAAAGAGGGCTGACGCATGGGACTGCGAGAGATACTGGACAAGATCGGCCACCACTGCGAGCCGGGCGGCAAGTACGAGAACTTCGCCGCGCTCTATGAGGCGATCGACACCTTCTTCTACCGACCCGCCTCGGTCACCACGACGACGGCCCACGTGCGCGACGCCATGGACCTCAAGCGGATCATGACGACGGTGTGGCTGACCACCTTCCCGATCATGGCGTTCGGGATGTGGAACATCGGCTGGCAGGCCAATCAGGTGTTCGCCCAGCAGCCCGACCTGCTGGCGGCCCAGGACGGCTGGCGCTTCTTCTTCATCCGCATGCTCGCCGGGTTCGACCCCGCGAGCGCGTGGGACAACCTGGTGCAGGGCGCGTTCTACTTCCTGCCGCTCTACATCACCATCTTCGCCGTCGGCATCGCCTGGGAGATTCTGTTCGCCCAGGTGCGCGGCCACGAGGTCAACGAGGGCTTCTTCGTCACCTCGGTGCTGTTCGCGCTGATCCTGCCGCCGTCGCTGCCTCTGTGGCAGGCGGCGCTCGGCATCAGCTTCGGCGTGGTGCTGGGCAAGGAGGTGTTCGGCGGTACCGGCAAGAACTTCATGAACCCGGCGCTGGTGTCGCGCGCGTTCCTGTTCTTCGCCTACCCCGCCTTCATGTCGGGCGACCGGGTATGGGTGCCGGTGGACGGCTACGCCGGAGCCACCGCGCTCAGCAACGCCGCCTCGGGCGGGATCGACGCGGTGGTCGCCAACGGCCTCTCCTGGACCGACGCCTTCCTCGGGTTCATGCCGGGATCGATCGGCGAGACCAGCACCCTCGCGATCCTGGTGTGCGGCGGCGTGCTGGTGCTGATGGGAATCGCCTCCTGGCGCATCGTCTCGGGGGTGATGATCGGCATGATCGCCTTCTCCACCCTGCTGAACTGGATCGGCTCGTCCACCAATCCGATGTTCGCGATGCCCTGGTACTGGCACCTCGTGGTCGGCGGCTACGCCTTCGGCATGATGTACATGGCCACCGACCCGGTCTCGGCGTCGATGACCAACACCGGCAAATGGATCTTCGGCGCCCTGATCGGGGTGATGGTGGTGATGGTGCGCGTCATCAACCCCGCCTTCCCCGAAGGGATGATGCTGGCGATCCTGTTCGCCAACCTGTTCGCGCCGATCATCGACCATTTCGTCATCCGGGCCAACATCAAGCGGAGGGCCGCGCGCAATGTCTGAGCAAAAGGAAACCATCGGCCGCACTCTGCTGGTGGCGCTCGCCGTCTGCCTGGTGTGTTCGGTGTTCGTCGCGGGCGCGGCGGTTTCGCTCAAGCCCCTCCAGCAGGAGAACGCCCTGCTCGACAAGCAGCGCAGCATCCTGCGCGTCGCGGGCATGGTTGAGGACGGCGCGAGCGGCGCCGAGGTGCGGCGGATCTTCGCCGACGGCATCACCCCCCGCCTCGTCGACCTCCAGACCGGCCGCTTCAGCACCGCCGAGGACCCGCGCACCTTCGATCCGTTGAAGGCGGCGCAGGATCCCTCGCTGTCGCGCACGCTTCCGGCCGCGGCCGACATCGCCTCGATCCACCGCCAGGAGCGCTACAGCGTCGCCTACATCGTGGAAAAGGGCGGAAACATCGAAACCCTGATCCTGCCGGTGCGCGGCTACGGTCTGTGGTCGACCCTCTACGGCTTTATCGCCCTCGGCAGCGACCTCAAGACCGTCAAGGGCTTCGGCTTCTATCAGCATGCCGAAACCCCTGGCCTCGGCGGCGAGGTCGACAACCCGCGCTGGCTCGCGCAATGGCCCGGCAAGCAGGTCTACGACGACGCCGGAGAGGTCGAACTGGTGATGCTGAAGGGCGGCGCCAACGACGGCAGCCCGCAGGCGGTGCATCGGGTCGACGCGATCGCCGGCGCCACGCTCACCAGCCGCGGCGTCGAACATTTGCTGCATTTCTGGCTCGGTCCGAACGGGTTCGGGCCTTTCCTGCAGAACCTGAGAAAGGGGGAGGCTTGATCATGGCAAAACCCACCACTCGCGAAGTTCTCTTCAATCCGATCTTCGAGAACAACCCGATCGGCCTGCAGATCCTCGGCATCTGCTCGGCGCTCGCGGTCACGTCGAATCTCAAGACCGCGGCGGTGATGTCGCTGGCGCTGACGATGGTGACGGCGATCTCCAACCTTTCGGTCTCGTCGATCCGCTCGCAGATCCCCTCCTCGATCCGCATGATCGTGCAGATGGTGATCATCGCCTCGCTGGTGATCGTGGTCGACCAGCTGCTCAAGGCGTTCGCGTACTCGCTCAGCAAGCAGCTCTCGGTGTTCGTCGGGCTGATCATCACCAACTGCATCGTGATGGGCCGCGCCGAGGCGTTCGCGATGCAGAACCCGCCGAAGCTCGCGTTCCTCGACGGCATCGGCAACGGCCTCGGCTACAGCGTCATGCTGCTCACCCTCGGCTTCGTGCGCGAGCTGTTCGGCGCGGGCAAGCTGTTCGGCAACACCATCCTCCCCACCGTCAACGAGGGCGGCTGGTACATCCCGAACGGCCTGCTGCTGCTGCCGCCCTCGGCGTTCTTCCTGATCGGCCTGATCATCTGGGGTCTGCGCACCTGGAAGAGCAGCCAGAAGGAAGTGCCGACGTTCCGGATCTGCGCCCACGTGCGAGCGGAGTCGTACTGATATGGAGCACTATCTCAGCCTGTTCTTCCGCTCCGTGTTCGTCGAGAACATGGCGCTCGCGTTCTTCCTCGGGATGTGCTCCTTCATCGCCATCTCGAAGAAGATCGAAACCGCGATCGGCCTCGGCATCGCGGTGATCGTGGTGCAGACCATCACCGTTCCCGCCAACAGCCTGCTCTACCGCTTCCTGCTCAAGGACGGCGCGCTCGCCTGGGCGGGCCTGCCCGGGGTCGACATGAGCTTCCTCGGCCTGCTGAGCTACATCGGCGTGATCGCCGCGATCGTGCAGATCCTCGAGATGACCCTCGATAAGTACGTGCCGAGCCTCTACAACGCCCTCGGCGTGTTCCTGCCGCTGATCACCGTCAACTGCGTGATCCTCGCGGGCTCGCTGTTCATGGTCGAGCGCGACTACACCGTCGGCGAAAGCGCGGTCTACGGCCTCGGTTCGGGCATCTCCTGGGCGCTCGCGATCACCGCCCTGGCGGGCATCCGCGACAAGCTCAAGTACAGCGACGTGCCCGGCGGACTGCAGGGCCTGGGCATCACCTTCATCACCATCGGCCTGATGGCGCTGGGGTTCATGTCCTTCTCCGGCGTGCAGATCTGAGGGGCGTGAAGCATGAGCAACACCACAATCATCCTCGCCGGCGTCGGCATGTTCACGGCGATCGTTCTGTCGCTGGTGGCGATCATCCTGTTCGCGCGCTCGCGTCTCGTCTCCTCGGGCGACGTCACCATCGAGATCAACGGCGAACGGGACGTCACCGTGCCTGCCGGCGGCAAGCTTCTGCAGACGCTCGCCTCCAACAAGATCTTCCTCTCCTCCGCGTGCGGCGGCGGCGGCACCTGCGGGCAGTGCAAGTGCATCGTCAAGGCGGGCGGCGGCGAGATGCTGCCCACCGAGGAGCCCCACTTCACCCGCCGCCAGATGGTCGAGGGCTGGCGCCTCTCCTGCCAGACCCCGGTCAAGCAGAACATGGAGATCGTCGTTCCCGAGGAGGTGTTCGGCGTCAAGAAGTGGGAATGCACCGTCGAGGCCAACGACAACGTCGCCACCTTCATCAAGGAGCTGACGCTGCGCCTGCCCGAGGGCGAGCACGTGCACTTCCGCGCGGGTGGCTACGTCCAGCTCGAAGCGCCGCCGCACGAGGTGCATTACAAGAACTTCGACATTCCCGAGAAGTTCCGCGCGGATTGGGACAAGTTCAACCTCTGGCGCTACGTCTCCAAGGTGGACGAAACCGTGATCCGCGCCTACTCGATGGCCAACTATCCGGAAGAGCGCGGCATCGTCAAATTCAACATCCGCGTCGCCACCCCGCCGCCGAAGCGCGACGACCTCCCGCCGGGCAAGATGTCCTCGTGGGTGTTCGGCCTCAAGCCCGGCGACAAGGTCACGGTCTACGGCCCGTTCGGCGAATTCTTCGCCAAGGAGACCGACGCCGAGATGGTCTTCATCGGCGGCGGCGCGGGCATGGCGCCGATGCGTTCGCACATCTTCGACCAGCTCCGCCGCATCAACACCAACCGCAAGATCACCTTCTGGTACGGCGCGCGGTCGCTGCGCGAGGCGTTCTACATCGAGGAATTCGACCAGCTCCAGGCCGAGCACCCGAACTTCTCCTGGCATCTGGCGCTGTCCGAGCCGCAGCCGGAAGACAACTGGACCGGCCCGGTCGGGTTCATCCACAACGTGCTCTACGAAAACTATCTGAAGGCCCACCCCGCGCCCGAGGACTGCGAGTACTACATGTGCGGCCCGCCGATGATGACCGTCGCCGTGATCAAGATGCTGATGGATCTGGGAGTGGAGCGTGACAGTATCTTCCTGGACGACTTCGGCGGCTGACGCCGGGAACGCAGGCCGGCTGCGGCTGGCCTGCATCGCCCTCGCGGCCCTGCTGACGGCGTGCGACGGCGAGACGGTCCAGAGCTTCGGCGGCCCCACCATGGGCAGCGCCTACCGGGTGCAATACGTCGCCGACGGCAAGTCTCCGCCGCCGGAACGCCTGCAGGCGGGCGTCCGGGGCATCCTCGACGAGCTCGACCGCGCGGTTTCCACCTACCGCGCGGATTCCGACGTGGCGCGCTTCAACGCCGCCCCTGCCGGAACCTGCCTGTCCATGCCCGCGAGCGCGGTCGATCTGTTCAAATACGCCCGCACGCTCAACCGGGACAGCGACGGCGCGTTCGACGTCACCCTCCTGCCCGCCCTCTCGGCGTGGGGGTTCGGCCCGCGCGGCCAGGTGGCCGAGCGGCCGTCGCCCGACGCGCTGGACTCTCTGCGCGGCATCGTCGGCATGGCGCACGTCCGGCTCTCTCCCGACGACCCGCAGACGCTGTGCAAGGACGCCGCGACCAACATCGAATTCAACAGCATAGCCGCGGGCTACGCAGTGGACCGCATCGTCGCGTACCTGCGTGCCCAGGGGGTGTCGAGCTTCCTCGTCGACGTGACCGGGGAACTGCACGCCGACGGCCGCAAGCCCGACGGCAGCGCATGGCGCATCGCCCTCGAAGCGCCCATATCGAATGCCCGGGTGGCAGAACGCATCGTCCGGCTCGAAGGGCTGGGCGTCTCGACGTCCGGCAACTACCGGAACTACTTCGAGGAGAACGGGGTGCGATATTCGCACACCCTCGATCCGCGGACGCTAGCGCCGGTCACCCACAAACTCGCGTCGGTTTCGGTGATCGCGAAGACCGCGCTCGAAGCGGACGGCCTCTCCACCCTGCTGATGGTGCTGGGGCCGGAACGCGGCTATGATTTCGCGGTCGAGCACAAGCTGGCGGCCTTTTTCGTGATCAAGGCCGATCCGGGAGTCGACGAGGGCGACGCGCGGGCGTTCGCGGTCCGCAGCACCCCGGAGTTCGAGAAACAATTCCCCTCGGTGAAAGGAAGCACATGACCTGGTTGATCGTATTCGGCGTGATGCTGGCGGTGGTCGCCGCCATGGCCATCGGCGTCATGGCCGGGCGCAGACCCCTGATGGGGTCGTGCGGCGGCATCGCCCTGCTCGGCATCGACAAGGAAGACTGCCCGGTCTGCGGCGGCAAGAAGGAAAACTGCAAGCGCAACAAGGGCAAGGAGGCGGAGGGCTGAGCCTCCCGTCCCGAAGGCCGGCTATGCCCGCCGATCGTCCCGCCGGCGCCGCTCGGCGGAGAGATTCAGCTTGCGCATCGCCTGACGGATCGCGTCCCGCATCCCCTCCGCCGCGGGGCTGAGGCGCGTATCCGCCCGCCGCACCAGGCCGAAGCTCTTCACCAGCGGAGGAACCTCGTCGCAGTCGATCGGGCAGAGGCTGGGAGACGCGGAAACCCCCGCGAACACCGGCGCGATCGCAAGCGCGTCGCTCCCCGCGACCAGCATTTCGATCATCGCCGCCGACGGCACTTCCTGGATGTTGCGCGGCAGGGGCAAAGCCGCCTGCAGGGCGATGCTCCCGAGCAGCGAGAGCTGCCCCATCGTCTCGACCGCGTTCGTCAGCAGCCAGTCGCACCGGAACAGGTCGGCCAGCGTCGCCTTCGGCGCCAGCGGATGCCCGCTGCGGCCGACGATGCGGTGGTCGACGTCCATCCAGTGCTCCTGCAGCAGATTGGCGGCGACCTCGGTTCCGGCCAACAGCATCACCGCGAAGTCGAGACTGCCGTCGGCGATCGCCGGAAGCGTGGTGCTGATGAACGACTCGATCACGCGGATCTTGATCTGCGGGAACTCGCGCCGGAACGCGGTGTAGGCGTCGGGAAACACGATCCGCGCGAACAACGGCGAAATCGCGATCGAGACCTTCCCGCTGGTCTCGCCCCGCATCTGGCTGAGTTCCATCTCCGCGTAGGCGAACTCCCGGAAGATCGCCCGCGACCGCAGGAGAAGCCGCTGACCGGCATGGCTGAGAACCGCGCCGGAATGCGCGCGCTCCAGCAGCCCCAGCCCCGCCTCCGCCTCGAGTTCGCGCAAGGCCTTGGTCAGCGCGGGTTGGGTGACTCCGAGATCGCGGGCCGCGGCGCGGATGCCTCCGAGCCGCGCGACGGCATCCAACGCCCGGAGTTGATAGAGCTTCATGACCACCTGCGGTTATCTGGATAGCTGACTTTTGTCTTTCCCGCGAGTCTGCGGGGTGCCTTCATTTCCGGCAAGCTGAAATGGGAGGCATGTCCTGCGATGACCGACTGGCAAGATCGTTTCCGCACCCTGGCCGAAGAGGCCGCCGTCGTCCGGCGTCATCTTCACGCGCACCCGGAACTGGCGTTCGAGGAATTCGAAACCGCGAAGTTCGTCGCCGAAAAGCTCGCCGCATCCGGCTACGAAGTGCGCACCGGCATCGGCGGAACCGGCGTCGTCGGCACCCTCCGCGCGGGCGGGGGAAGCCGCACCCTCGGCCTGCGCGCGGACATGGACGCCCTGCCGATCGAAGAGGCGACCGGCCTGCCCTACGCCAGCCGCACCCCCGGCAAGATGCACGCCTGCGGTCACGACGGCCACACCGCGATGCTGCTCGGGGCGGCGGCCCATCTCGCCGCGACGCGCAATTTCGACGGCACCGTGCACCTCATCTTCCAGCCCGCCGAAGAGGGCAAGGCGGGGGCCCGCAGGATGATGGACGACGGCCTGTTCGAGGCATTCCCGTGCGACGCCGTCTACGGCCTGCACAACTGGCCGGACCTGCCGGTCGGCCGGTTCAACTACCGGCCCGGCCCGATGATGGCGTCGAACGACCGGATCACCGTGCGGGTGCTGGGCAAGGGCGCGCACGGATCGGCCCCGCACACCGGCTGCGACCCGATCGTGGCCGCGGCGTCGATCGTGGTGATGCTGCAAAGCGTGGTCGGCCGGAACGTCGATCCGCTCGACGCCGCCGTGGTGTCCGTGACCGCCGTCAACGCCGGGTCCGCGTTCAACATCATTCCCCAGTCGGCGGAGATGAAACTCTCGATCCGCACGCTCGACCCGGCGGTCCGGACTGCGGTCAACGCGCGGGTGCGGGAGTTGATCGCGGCGCAGGCGCAGGCCCTCGGGTGCCGCGCCGAAATCGTGGCCGCGCCCGGCCCCTACCCGGTTCTCGTCAACGACGCCGAGGCGACCGAGGCCGCCCGCGACGCAGCGCGGGCGCTGTTCGGCGCGGACGCCGTCTTCGAACTGGCGCGGCCGGTTCTCGGCAGCGAGGACTTCGCCTTCATGCTCGAGGAACAGCGCGGCGCCTACTTCCTGTTGGGAAGCGGCGCCCCCGGCGCCCCCGCCGCGGCATTGCACAACCCCGCCTACGACTTCAACGACGCCGCCCTGCTGCCCGGGATCGCCTTCTGGGCGGGCCTCGTCGAAACCCTGCTGGCGCCGTCCAAGTAGCCGCGCACGCACAACGAAAATCCGGAACAGGGAGAGCGAGAATGTCCAGCACCAAGGATTCGCTCGGCAGTCCATCGGCCGAGACTCCGTCCTCCGAAATCGTCGGCAGGCTCCTCGCCGCCGTCGAGCGCTTCGGCAACAAGATCCCCGATACGTTTACGCTGTTCGTCTGGGCGATCTGCGTGCTGATCGGGCTGTCGGTGGCGCTTTCGCTCGCGGGCGTGAGCGTGATCAATCCCATCACCCATGCCGAGGTCGAGGCGCGCAGCCTGCTCAGCGCCGAGGCCTTCAGCTGGCTCACCACCAGCATGATCCGGAACTTCGTCGCGTTTCCGCCCTTCGGGCTGATCGTCGTTCTCGCCATGGGCGTGGGCATCGCGCAGCGCACCAAGCTGCTGGAGCGGGTGATCCAGGCGATGGTGATGGGGATTCCCCGCCGCGGCGTCACGATCATGCTCTGCATCATCTGCTTCTTCAGCCACATCGCTTCGGACGTCGCGCTGCTGATCATGCCCGCGATCGGGGCGATCGTGTTCCGCGCGGTCGGACGCCACCCGTTGGCGGGACTCTGCACCGCGATGGCGGCGGTCGGCAGCGGCTATTCGGCCAACCTGATCATCGTCGGCCTCGACGTGGTGATGGCCGGACTGACGACGTCGGCGGCGCAGATCATCGACAAGCAGGCGCACGTCAGCCCGGTCGACAACTGGTATTTCACCACCACCGCCGTGGCGCTGCTGACGATCGTGGTGACGCTGGTGACCGAAAAGATCGTCGAGCCGCGCCTCGGCGTCTACGAAGGAGCGGTCGAGAAGACCCTCGAAAAGGCCGATCCCCGCGAGCGGCGCGCGCTGGCGTTCACCGGCCTTGCCGCGCTCGTTCTCGTCGGGCTGGTCGCGCTGGCGGTGATTCCCGAGACCGGCATCCTTCGCAACCCCGAGACCCACGGCATCATCGGCTCGCCGTTCCTGAAGGGAATCGCCGCGTTGATGTTCCTGCTGTTCGCAGTTACCGGGATCACCTACGGCGTCTTCACCGGGCAGATCCGCAGCGCCAAGGATGCCGGAAAGCTCGCGACCGACACCATCCGCGATATGAGCGGTTTCATCGTGCTGATGTTCCTGATCGCCAACTTCACCGCCGCGATCGTGTGGACCAACATCGGCCAGGTGATCGCCACCGCCGGCGCGGCGTTGCTCCAGACTCTCGACATGACCGGGCTGGCGGCGCAGTTCCTGCTGATGGTGGTCGCCGCCTTCCTGCTGATCTTCATTCCCAGCAGCTCGGCCACCTGGGCGCTGCTGGGGCCGCTGTTCGTGCCGATGTTCATGATGCTGGGCTACACCCCCGCGTTCACCCAGCTCGCGATGCGCGTCGGCATGTGCAGCTTCATTCCCGTCTCGCCCTGCAACCCGTTCGTTCCCGCGGCCATCCGCACCGGGCAGGAATACGACCCGTCGCTCGGGTACGGGCGGTATCTCTCGCTGTTGATGCCCTACGTGGCGGCCTCGGTCCTGGCCTGGGTTCTGCTGTTCACCGCATTCTATCTGCTGAACCTGCCGATCGGACCCGGCATCACCGCGCGGATGGCCTGACGCCGCGCTCTCCGCACACATGGCGCTCCCGCCCCCGCGCGGGAGCGCCCTCCGCGCCCCGAGATCAGCGAACCGCCTTCGCCCGGCGCTGCGCCTCCAGCACCCGCACCCCCAACCGCATCGCCTCCATCGACTTGGTCTCCAGATTGGTCGTCACCGCCACCGCGGTGCGGGTCTGCGGATCGTAAAGGAACCACGCCGCGAAACCCGGAAACATGCCGGCCTTGCCGACGAGGGAGAGCGGCCGGTCGTCGAAACGGAAGAGCGTCATCCCTTCCAGCAGGCTCTGGTCGAACTCCAGACCCTGATCCGGGCCATGCTGCGGCTTCACGGCCGGACTGCCGTCGGCGAGCCGCCACGGGCCTTGCGGCGGCGAATCGATGAGGTTGTGGCGCAACACCCGGCCCTGGTTGACGAGGCGAACGATATCCTCCGAGGTGCCGATCAGGTTACCGGTCGCCATCGGCGGAACCAGACTCGCCATCATCGGCCGTTTCAGCTCTCCGGGCTTGCCGCCCGCGTAACCGCAGGCGGCCTTGCGCACCACCGTCTCGTCGTCCCCCATCGACAGATGACGCATCCCCAGGGGCGTCGCGATCCTCTGCCGGATTTCGCGGTCGAACGGTTCGCCGGTCACGATTTCGACGATCCGCCCGAGCATCAGGTAGTTCGAGTTCGAATAGCGCTGCGCGCTGCCCGGCGCGAAGTCGAGCGGCTGCTTCGCAATCACCGCCGCGATCTCCCGGGGCGTCCAGGGATGCGCCATGTTCGAGGCGAAGGGTTCGAGACCCAGCATCTCGGGCAGCCCCGAGGTATGCGTCAGAAGATGCCGGACGGTGATCTCGTCGCCGCGCACCTGCTCGGGAACGAAGCGGCTCAACGGCGCGTCTTCCGCGAGCTTCCCCTCCTCGATCAGCATGCGGATGCGCAGTCCGGTGAACACCTTGGTCACCGAGCCCAGCTTCATCACCGAATCCGCGCGCATCGGCACGGAATTCTCCACGCATGCGAACCCGCGCGCGAGCGTCTGCGGCCGGTCCTTGCCGCGCTCGAGCACGGAAACCTCCACCCCAGGCGCACCGGACTCCTTCAAAAAGTCGTCGGCCGGCGTCACGAGATCCAGCGAAGTCGCCGAGGCGACGCTCGGCAGCAGGAGCGCCAGTCCCCACGTCAACGCTCTCAATCCGGACATCGAAGTCTCCTTCCCCGAGTGTTACGCAGGACCCGACCGGGATAGGCCTCCGCCGCGCCCCGCCGTGGCCGGGGAAGACGACGGCGAATCGGGAAGCCGAAGCTGCGGACGGAAAACCCGATTTTTCATATGACATCTCGACGTTAGCCCGCGCACTTCCCCTTGAACAATGCAGAAAATGCGATTCCCGTCATACGCCGGTCCCGGATGACGCGTTTGCCGTACCGCCGGATACGGCGGACCGGACGACGGCGGCCGCCTCGCGACACCGGCCCCATATTTGGAACTCGCCATATTCGCGCCGGAGGCTCATAGTGTTCAGCAGGTTACCGGCTTCGGGCGGGCCCTCGCGTCCGCACCACCCAAATTTTTCCTTCCGTCGTCCGTCGCGTTCCCGTCAGGAGATTTCCGGCTTATGCGCAGGTCCTTCAGCGCGGTTCTGGTTCTTGCCGCGGCGGCGATCTGCGCCGCCGTGCCCGGACCGTTTACGCCGAGGGTCCGCGCCGAAACCGGAAGCGAAGCGCCCCCGAAGACCGCCGCCTATTTCGAGGCGGGACCGTACTGGGAATTCGCGCTGATCCAACAGAACATCGTCACGGCGCTCGATCGCCGCGGCCTCGCGCACCGCATCGCCTTTCCCGACCGTCTGCACGTCAGTCCGGGGTGGGACGCCGCCGAAAGCGACTACCGCCGGGAAGCCCGGAAGCTGATGGACGATCCGTCGGTGGACGTCATCGTCAGCATGGGCACGGCGGCGACCAAGGCGCTGCTGGCGGAAAACAACGGCCGGACCCCGATCATGTCGGTCGACGTCGCGGATCCGGTGGGCGCGGGCATCGTCGACCCGCACACCGGCCTCGGCGCGCCGAACCTGACGATCCAGTACATCAAGGACAAGTGGTTCAAGGTCTTCGCGATGTTCCACGAGGCGATCCCGTTCCGTCGGATGGGAATCATGTATCACGACAGCGCCGAGGGCCTCTCCTACTCCAACGTGCGCGAAGCCCGCGAAGTCGCCCGCGAGCGCGGTTTCGCCCTCGTCGAGTACCCACTTCTCGACAAGGCGGAAAGCGCCGCGACCTGTGCCCGGGGCATCGACTGGCTGCTCGCAAGGGGCATCGACGCGTTCTACGTGTCCGCGCTCAACTGCTTCGACTGGACGCAGGACTCTCCGCAGCCGCTGTTCGACAAACTCAACGCCCGGTCCATCAAGACCTTCGCCCGCGACGGCAGCATCCACGTCCGGCGCGGAGCGTTGATGGGCTTGTCCACGCTGGATTACGCGCCGCTGGGCAAGTTCTACGCCGACCGCATGGCGGCAGCTTTGGGACTTCTGCCGCCGCAGGCCGATTTGGAAAAGAGCGTCTACACGCCGAAGATTGCGCTCAACCTAGTGACCGCCAATAAACTCGGAATCGATTTCCCGATGTTTCTTCTGATTTCCGCCGACGAACTTTTTGACTCCACGCTTGCGGACGCCCATAAGGCACGCACGGCGCAATAATGTTCATGCCCTCTGGACCCGATGAAAACGAGGTAGGAACACATGACCGACACTATTCCTGACAACGAGGCCGATGGCGTCGAGGGGCAGACCCCCGGCGAGGCCGAAACCTGCGCAACCGCTCGGGCATGCCCCGACGAAGCCGCGATCGCCGCGATCATCCGCAAGCGGGTCTACGCCGCGATCGGCGTCGGCTTCGTGCCTCTGCCGCTGGTGGATTTCCTCGGCCTCTCCGCCGTGCAGCTGGACCTGATCCACGAACTCGCCAAGGCGTACGGCGTGGAATTCCGCAAGGAGCGGGTCAAATCCATCGTTTCGTCGCTGTGCGGCGGTGCCCTGACCACCGCGAGCGTGCCGTTCGCCGCCTCGCTGCTCAAGAGCATTCCGGTGATCGGTCTGACCACCGGCGTGGCAACGATCAGCATCATGGGCGGCGCCACCACCTACGCCCTCGGCTGCGTCTTCGATCGCCACTTCCGCAAAGGCGGATCGCTCGTCGATTTCGACGCGGAAGAAGCCAAGACCTACTTCAAGACCAAGGTCGAAGAGGGCAAGGACTTCGTCGGCAAGATCCGCAAGAAGGTCAAGAAGGACAAATCCGCCGCGGCCGATGAACCGGCGATGACGGAACAGGCCGCGCCGACCGCCTGACGGCCGTTCCGCCCATCGCCCCCCGCTCGCCCGACCCCCGAGCCTCCGGGGGAGAGGTTTCGCCCGCGAACCCCCTCCCCCGGCCGCTCTCGGAACCGGTGCGTGCGACGCACGACCGCGAAGGCTGACAGACTTCATGCTGCATATGACGGAAACGCATTTTCTCAAGCTGCTCCGGAACCAGGCCGGAGACGAGGGCCCGCGCCTCCTCGCCGCGAGCCTCGCCTCGGGCGCGGCGCAGGGTCTGGCGGTCTTCTGCGTTCTGCAGGGGCTGGACGAACTGTCCGGCGACGGCCTCAAGCTGCACACCTTTCTTGCGTTTTTGATTTGCCTGGCGTCGTTCTACTTCCTGTTCCGCTACATCACCGGCCGTTCCGCCCAGATCGCCCTGAATGGAGTGATGGAGTGGCGCATGCGCATTGCCGCCAAATTGCGCGGCGTCTCGCTGGTCGATTACGAGCAACTCGACCAGGCACGCATTCACGCGGCGCTGACGGATGGCCGCGAAATGGTCGTGGAAGCGTCGCGCATGCTGATGGCGGCGACCGCCAACGCCGTCATGATCGTTCTCTCCTGCATCAAGATGGCGAGCGTGTCCCTGACGGGAACCGCAGGCGTCTTTCTGTTCGTGGGGACCGGGTTCTGGATATTCCTGCGCCTGATCAACACCGTGCATCGCCGCATGGGGCCGGCCATGCAGGCCGACCTGCGCTTCGGCGCGGGGCTGCGCGACCTTTACGAAGGACTTCAGCAACTCAAGATCCATCAGCCGAAGACCGCCGACCTCTTCAGACGCCAACTGATTCCGGACCTCGCCAACGCCTCCGAGGCGCGCAACGCCACGGAACGCGGACATGCCTTCGGCATCTCGTTCTTCGCGATGCTCAACCTGCTGGTTCTCGGCCTCGTCCTCTTCCTCATGCCGGGGTGGCTGGACGTCGACGCCACCGATACCGCGACGCTGCTGGTGCTCTGCATGTTCTGCCTCAGTCCCTTGATCAGCCTCGTGACGTTCGTGCCGCTGATGACCAAGGTGGAGCTCAGCCTGCAGGAACTCGCCGGGGTGGAAGCGATGATCGACGCTGCGGCCGAACCCTTCGAGGCGGCGGGGGCAGCCGCCCGCTGGCAGCAGCCCCCGCCCCCGGTTCCGGCGTTTTCGTCGCTCTCGCTGCGGGATGTGCGGTTCGACTACCACGACCGGAACGGCGCGCGCGTCTTCGGCATCCGGGTCGACGACTTCGTACTCCGCAAAGGCGAACTGGTCTTCATCCGCGGCGGCAACGGCTCGGGAAAATCGACCTTCATGAAGGTTCTCGCCGGGCTCTACCGTCCGCAGGCGGGAGAGGTGCGGCTGAACGACGCGCCGCTCGCCGACGTCGACATCGAGGCCTACCGCAACATCTTCACCATGGTGCCGACGGACTACCACCTGTTCTCGCGCCCGCTCGGCCTCAGGATCGCCCCGGAGCAACTGGAAGCGACCCTGCGCACGGTTCGCATCGAAACGAAGGTGCGGCTGCTGGAGGACGGGTCGTTCTCGACCCTGGATTTGTCCGCGGGCCAGCGCAAGCGCCTGGCGCTCGCCTGCGCCCTTCTCGAAAACCGCGCGGTCTATCTGTTCGACGAGGTGGCGGCCGACTTCGATCCGGCGTTCCGGCGCTATTTCTACGAAGATCTCCTACCCGGCATCGTCGGCCGGGGCGCGACCGTCCTCGCGATCTCCCATGACGACCGCTACTTCCACGTGGCGGACCGGGTGCTGACGATGCGCGAAGGGGCATTCGCCGAAGACGCAGACGACAACCCGGAGCGGGCGGCATGAGGCGCGATCTCGGCATTCTCGCGGCGGTGCTCGGCATCGGTCTCTCCGCCACGGCGGCGGCCAAGGATCTGACCGGCAATTCCAACATCCGGATCGTCCGCGATCTGTACGAGCGGGTGCTCGGAACCCTGCCCTCGGGCGTGAACGCCGCAGGCAACACCGCCGCCATCCGCGACCGGCTGAAATGCTACGAAGCAAATCACAGCTATACCCAGCGCATTCAAGTCTGTAACAACGCATACGTCAAACGTATCGTCGGGTTGGCGCGCGAAACCATCCACTCCCGCCCAAATATCGGCGAGTTCGTTCTCAATGTCGATAAATGCCCGATCCTCTACAACCTTTGCATGGGGCAGACCGAACAGGACAGAGAACGCTGCGTTCTCTTTGAACGTCAGTGCATCGACTATACCCTCGATGTCTTCTGGCGCGGCTCCGCCCAATACACGCAACAAACCTACCGGTTAGATCGATGACGAAGCTCCATGCAAGCCTGAAAGAGATGGTACGGCGGAACCGCTTCCGGCTGGCGTGCGCCGGTCTGGTCGCGACGCTCCTGCTGGCGTTCCTGTGGCCCAGCATCGTCATCTCCATCCGCCCCGGCGAACTCGGGGTGCTCTACTCGCGCTTCGGCGGCGGCACGGTGAAGGACCGGACCTACGAGGAAGGTCTTCATCTGATCGCGCCCTGGGACATCATGTACGTCTACGACGTGCGGGTGCAGGAGGAGACGCAGGATATCGACGTCCTGACGCTGGACGGGCTGACGATCAAGGTCCAGGTCTCCCTGCGCAGCCAGATCATCCGCGACAACCTGCCGACCCTGCACCAGGAGATCGGCCCCAACTACCGCGCCAAGGTCGTCATCCCGATCATGAATTCCGCGGTGCGCCAAACCATCGGCAGCTATCGGCCCGACGACCTGTACTCGACCATGCGGCAGAAGCTCCAGGACCAGATGCTGGTCGACGCGATCGAGGAGATGGGCCGCATCCCGATCTTGATCCAGGGCTTTGTGGTCAAGAGCATCACCCTTCCGGCCGCGTTGAGCGACGCGATCGCGCACAAGCTGGTCGCGGAGCAGGAGTACCTGCGTTACAAATACCTGCTCCTCGAAGCGCAGCAGGAAGCCAAACGCAAGGTCATCGAAGGCGAAGGCATCCAGGCCTATCAGGGGCTCGTCAACAAGAACATGACCGCGGACTTCCTCCGCTACGAAGGGATCAAGGCGACCAGGGAACTCGCGGAATCGCACAACGCCAAGGTCGTCGTCATCGGCGGCCGGGACGGTCTGCCGGTAATCCTCAACACCGATCCGCCGCCCGCCCTCTCGCCGAAGGCCGCGCCACCTCCCGCGGCGAAAGCGCAAGGCAAGCCCGCGTCCGACGCGAAGACGCAGGACGCCCCCGCACCCGATGCGGCGGCCTCCCCTGCCGACAAGGCCGGGTGGCTACCTTCGGGCGAAAGCATCGCGGATTTCCTCCGGCGGCTCGACACGCTCGCGCTGAATCCGAATCGTGAACTTCCCCAGGCGCAGTAGCAGCAAGAGAGGCGATCGTGAATCCGTTCCTCATTTTTCTGGGTCTCAGCATTGTCATCGGCCTGTTCGGCATCCACACGCGCTTCGGCTTCTGGGGGAACTTCTTTGCGAGCATTCTCTTCACGCCCGCGATGGGATTGCTGCTCCTCATGGCTTCGGGCCGCCGGGCGCCCGGACGCGAATAGTCGCACGGCAGGGTCCGCGATGGACCGGACTCACCCCGTGCGGATGCGGCGCATCGTCACGGCGCTGCTGAGGGCGCTGACGTTGGTCTGCGCTCTGCTTTGCGGCGCTGCCTCCGCCCTGGCGGAGGCCCCGCTCAAGCGCATCGGCTACCTCGAGGCGGGGCCCTTCTGGCTGTTCGACAACACCTGGGCCGCGTTCCGGTCGTCGCTGAGCCGTCACGAAGACTTCCGCTATGCGTTCCCTGCCGATGCCCGCATCAGCCCCGGCTGGGAGCCGGCACAGATGCAGACTCTCGCGGAACATGCGCGACGGCTGATGGAGCGCGACGATCTCGACCTCGTGGTCGGCATGGGCACGGCGGCGGTTCGGGCGCTGCTGAACGCCAACACCGGCCGCACCCCGATTCTCGGCATGGGCATGGCCGATCCGCTCGCCGCCAAGGTGGTGGCGAGCGCCCAGGACTCCGGCGTCGACAATTTCACCTGCCCGGTCACGGTCGACCGCTGGCCGTCGATGTTCCGCGTGTTCTACGACGTGGTGCGGTTCCGCAAGCTCGGCATCATGTACGCCGACACTCCCGACGGACGGGTCTACGCGTCCCTCGACGCGGCCGAGGCGATCGCCGAGGAACTGGGGTTCTCGCTGGTGCGCTACGGCGGGCTCTCGTCGGCGGAAACCGCCGAGGAATGCCGGAAGGGCCTCGACGCCCTCCACGAACAGGGCATCGACGCGTTCTTCATCGGCCCGCTGAACTGCTTCGACATCAACGGCAAGGCGCTCGCGCCCCTGTTGTCCACGCTCGCGGGCTGGAAGATCCCGACCTTCGCCCGCGACGGTTCCGATTACGTTAAGGCGGGGGCACTGATGGGATTCTCCACCTGGAACTTCGCGCCGACCGGCGATTTCCTCGCCGCGCAGGCCCACGCGATTTTCGCGGGGGCGCGTCCGCGCACGCTGTCGATGGTCGACCGGGTCGAGCCGTCGATCGCCCTCAATCTCGCCGTCGCCAAGGCCATCGGCTTCGACTTCCCGTTCGACGTCCTCGTCGCCGCCGACGAACTCTACGAAACCGTCACGCCGACATCGGCCGAAAAGCCGTAAAGGACGCACCTTGCCCCTCGCCATCCCGCAGAAACTGCGTCTGAACGCCCTGCTCCTGTCGCTGGGGGTGCTGGTCGTCTCGCTCGGCTTCAACGTGCTGCTTTCGGTCTCGACGCTGGACACGCTGGCCAAGGATCTGATCCTCTCCGGCTACCGCAGCAGCGGGCAGCGCCTCGTGCAAAGCATCGAGCGCGGACTGCGCTTCGGCAAACCGCTGGAGTCCTACGCGGGCCTGGACGAGATGCTGGCGGAGGTGCGGCACACCACCAGAGGCGTCCTGCGGATCGAAATTTCCGCCGCGGAAGCGCCGGACCCCGGCGGCGAGGTCGGAGACGCGGCGATCGATCGCACGCCACATCGCACCGCCGAAGGCTATCGCATCGTTCTGCCGATCCGCCACAACACCGAGGTCGGGAGGCTGACGATCGTCGTCGACGCCCGAGAGATCGACTCGGTCAAGGACAACTTCCTCCGATGGTCCCTCGCCCTCCTGGCGGCGGCGTGTCTGGTGGTCGGCATCGTTCTCCACGGACGACTGGAGAGTGCGTCCGCCCGCGGCGACGGCTCCCCGCGGCACGGCCTCGGACGTCTGCTGCTCGTCATCGTCGGCGGCACGCAGGTCCTCTACTCCTGCGGCACCCTCGCGTTGTTCGACGGATTCGTCGGCGACATCGCCACCACCAAGGCCGACATTCTCGCCCAAACGGTGGAGCGAGATTTCGAGTATCTGATTCACAAGGGCGTCGACGTCGTCCACCTCAAGGGCAAGGAACAGGCGCTGGCGCAACTCGTCGCCGCCAATCGCGATCTGGCGGGGGCCGCGCTGCTGGCGCCGGACGGCACCCTGCTGGCACAGGCGGGCGACCTTCCCTCGGCCGCGCCGACCGTCGACCGTTCCCTGAACGCCTACTGGCCGAGCCGCTTCCGGCAACGCGAGGAGATCATGCGGCTCCGCCTGGCGATCGACCCGCACGTCATCACCTCCCGCCTCACCAGGCTCACGCTCGACCTCGCCACGTCCCTGACGATCAGTTTCCTGCTTCTTCTGGAACTGTCGAAACTCCTGGGGTTGATCCTGGCGAAGCGATCCGCCGCACCTTCGCCGCCGGAAGAGCAATCCGTGACCGCCCAGGCCCTGCGCGTCGCCGGGTTCGTCTTCTTTCTCGGCTACGACATGGGCATTTCCTTCATCCCCCTGCTCGCCCGGAAGCTGTACGCGCCGGTCTGGGGACTGTCGGAAGAGGTGGTAATCGGGCTGCCGATCTCGATGGAGATGATCTGCGCGGGCATCGCCCTGCTGCTTTCGGGGCATCTCTCGGCGCGCCACGGCTGGCGGAAGGTCCTCGTCGCGGGCGCGCTCTCGGCGGCCCTGGGGCTGCTGACGGGCGGTTTCGCCACCAGCCTGCCGATGCTCATCCTGGGTCGCGCCGCCGCAGGTTTCGGGTTCGGACTGACGCTGATGGCGGCGCAGATCGGCACCCTGGGTCAGGCCAATGCCGCGGCCGGAATGGCGAGCGTGTTCGCGGGCATCTTCTCCGGCAGCATCTGCGGAGCGGCAGCCGGGGCGATGCTGGCGGACCATCTGTCGTTCGGCGCCGCGCTCGCCACCGGAGGCGCGGTGACCCTGTTTTCCGCATGCGCCGTGCTGCTCGGCAAGCCCGCCGCGCCCGACGCCACCGCCGTGCGCGCGGCGCCCGTCTCCGGAAATCTGCGGCTTCTGAGGGACCCAGGCATGCACGTCATGCTGCTGTTCGTCGGCATTCCGGTGTCCATCTGCCTGACCGGCTTTCTGCACTACCTCATGCCGCTGCAGCTCGCCAACGCCCACGTGGAACAATCGGACATCGGCCGCACGTTCATGGTCTACGGCCTGTGCTTCATCACCGCCGGACCGTGGCTGGGCCGGTGGATCGACCGGCGGAACGACAAAGCCCTGTTCCTGACGCTCTCCGGCCTGCTCTCCGGCCTCTCGCTGCTGGTGGCGGCGCGCGCTACCGGAATGCCGGAAACCGTGGCGGCGGTCGTCTTCCTCGGCCTCGCGCAATGCATCGTCGCTCCGGCTTCGATGCTATGCCTTCTCACGCTTCCCTCGGCGCAGGCGCTCGGCCGGGAGCGATCCGCCGCGATCTATCGGGGACTGGAACGTCTCGGACAGGTGGCCGGTCCCGTCGTCATCGGCATGGCGGTCGTCGCCGTCGGCGCCACGCGGACCCTGCTGCTGGTCGGCGGCGCGGTCTGCGGGGCGGCTATGCTCTTTCATGCACTCTGGCGACTTCGCTCTCCCCGGCGCTGACCAACGCGCGCAACTCCGGCATCCGCGCATCCGCCATCCCGTCGGGCAGGAACCACGACAGCATTTCGAGATAGTCGCCGGTATCGACGAGCCGCCCGCCGCGCTCGGCGAAGCTGCGGAATTCCTGCTCCGTGGGATAGGAATAGTAGTGACGGCCTTCGGACCTTTGAGGCGTGGCGGGCAGCGGTACGCCGGTTTCGAGTACCGGCAGGTGCCGCATCAACGCGTCGACGCCGGCGAAATAGGTGTGGACGAAATTCCACAGAACCGAACGGCCGTAGGCGATCGGCCACCAGCCGACGTCCACTACCGGCCCCGTATCCAGCCCGGCATCGAGTTGGAACACGGTGCAACCCGATCGCGCCTCCCCCCGCTCCATCGCGCGATAGGGACAGCACAATCCCTGAAACGCGGGCAGCGCACCCGGATGCATGCCGTAAAGCCCCAGGCGCGGAATTGCGATCGCCTCCTTCCGGAACACGTAATCGTAGCGACACGACACGATCACGTCCGGCGCCAGCTTCCGCATCGCCTCCGTGGCTTCGGGGGATCGGATCGGCCCCCAGAGTTCGATCGGAATGCCGTAGCGCGCGGAGAGCCCCGCGTAGGTCTGGCACGCTGCGGCGCTCCCCTTCGGAAAACGTGCGTCCAACCAAGGCAGTATCCGGTCCAGAACGATGTTCCGTTCGTGAGCCACCAACCACGCGGCGTAAGGATTGCCGGTCTCTTCTTTCATCACGTAGTCGGACAGGACGACGAAGACCTCATGCCGCCCCGCAAGCGCGGCCGTCAACCGGTTGAGCGCGAGACATCCGGCGAGATCCTTCTTTGCACATACGACGATTTTCAAGACGACTCCCCAATCACCCGCAAGCGGGTTCCCTCCCGGCGGAAGATCTCGACCCGTTCGACCGGGTCCCGCCTCGATACGCGTTGCCATGGCTGATGACTGCCGGGCAGATGCGGCCGAACCTCCGGGCGTCCTTTCCGATGTTGGGAGAACGCCGTGGAGCCGGCCGGGCCCACAGCACGACGAACGAAAATATATGCCTATTTCCCCGGGGCTTGCGGTGGAATTTCACCCGACCGCCCGAGTTGATCAACGTTTCCCGGTCCTTTCCGTACCTGTCGTGCCTCAGAGGTTCGCGCCGCCGGGACCGGAGCCCGGCGGACGCCCATTCGCGTCACCGCGCCGTCTCGCAGATCGCGCCGCCGAACGTATACCCGGCGCCGAACGCGCAGACGCCGATCCGGCGTGGCGGACCCGGCTCCCGCAATATCGTGGTCAAAGCAAGCGGAATCGAACTCGACGACGTGTTGCCGCGGAAGCGGATTTCGTTCCAGACCCGTTCGGCGGGCAGATGCAGACGCGCGCGGAGCGCCTCGATGATCCGCCCGTTCGCCTGATGCGGAACGATCAGATCGAGATCCTCGACCGCCAGTCCGGAACGCGCGCAGGCTTCCTGCAGCGCGAAGCCCATCCGCCTGACCCCTTCGCCGAAGATGCGTCTGCCGTCCATCCGGACATGGGCATCCGGTCCCGGCAAGGGCACCTGCAGCGTCTTTCCGGTCTCGCCGTGCGCGCTCACGAACGGCCGCCGGAACAGCGCCAGACGGCGGGCCGCCGAAGCCGCGCCGGTGAGAACGGTCGCGGTGGCGGCATCGCCGAAAACCGGTGAGGTCGCGGGATCGTCGATGTCGACGATCCGGCGCATGAGTTCCGACGTCAGCACCAATACCGCCCCGTCCGGGCGAGCCTGAAGATGATCGAAGGCCGCGGTCAGCGCGTAAAGATACCCCGAGCATGCGGCCTGAAGATCGTAGGCCGCCACCTCCACCGCCGGGTCGAGGGCATGCAGGATGCGGCAGGCGCTGGAGGGCGCGATCATCTCGGGCGTCGTCGTGCAGCAGATGATCAGGCTGAGGGCGTCGACGCCGAGCCCCGCTTCCGCAAGGGCCTCGCGGGCCGCCTCCGCCGCCATGCTCACGACGGTTTGCGAGGAATCGGCGACCGGACGGCTTTCGATCCCGGTGCGTTGATAAAGGCCGTCGCCTCCGTCCATCGCCAGCGTCGGCAGCCTCGCGATCAGATCGCGGTTTTCAAGCCGGTCGCACCCCAAGACGGCGCCGAGCCCGGCGACCGCGACGACGCTCCGATCGCCGGATTGCGGCCGCGACTGGGGCTGCGGCACGGCCGACTTGCGCCGCGTAAGCCGCGCCGTTCCGGTGTCTTCCCGAACCGGCTGGCGCCGCCGTTGGCGGGCGACGCCGAGCGTGATCAAAGGTGCGCCGACGGTGCCGCGTTCGCCGGGCCGAAGATGAATCTCTTCGACCACGCCGTCCGCCGGAGACGCGATTTCGATGACCGCCTTGTCCCCCTCCAGGCTCGCGATGGTCTGCCCGGCCACCACGGTGTCGCCGCACTTCACCAACAGTTCGGCGACTTCGATCGACTGGTCCGCCGGGCTCGAACCGATGGTCTCGACGACGAGGTGCCCGTCGACGGCGTCGGGAGCGACGTCCCAGGCGAGATCGAGATCGCACATCTCCGCCGCGGCCGTCAGAATCCTCCGGTAGGACGGCAGAACTTCGAGCTGGTTGCCGAAATGGCAGGGCACGAACGTGTCGGGCCGCGCGACCCGGCGGACTTCGAGAGGCGCCTTGACCTGTTCGACCACGGCGGCGATCACTTCGGCGCCGAAGCCCGCGGTCAGATTGTCTTCGTGCGCGACCAGAAGCCGTCCGGTCTTGCGCGCCGAGCGGCAAACCATCTCGGTGTCCCAGGGCGAAATCCAGCGCAGGTCGATGACCTCCGCCGCGACTCCGGTTTCCGCGAGGGTCTCGGCAACTCTTTCGCACAACGGCACCGTGTTGCCCCAGGCGACCAGGGTCAGCGCGTCGCCTTCCCGAACCTTGCGCGCCGTGCCGACGGGAACGAACAGGTCGGAGACATTCGCCGGACCGCCGCGCGTGGCGTCGTTCAGAAGCGCCTTGGGATACAGCACGACCGTCGGCCTCTGGCTGCGGAACGCCGCGTTCAACATCCCCGCCGCGTCGGCGGCGGTGGAGGGCAGCGCGACGTCGAGCCCCGGAACATGGGCGACGAGCGCCTCAGCGCTGCCCGCGTGAAACGGCCCGAGGCCCGGACGATAGGCGCCGCAACTGGCGAGGACGACCACCGGCGCGCGCCAACCGCCGTCGGTCCGCCAATGCAGGCTGGCGAGTTCGCCGGCGAGTTGGTTGAAGCCGAGCGGAAGAAAATCGGCGAACTGAAAGAAGGCGACCGGCCGGCCGCCCGCCAGGGCCCGTCCGATCGAGACGCCCATGATCGTCGATTCGCTCAGGGGAGAATTCACGACCCTGCCGGGAAACTCATCGCCGAGGCCGCGCGTCAGGCCGAAAACATCGCCCTTGGGATCCTCGATATCCTCTCCGTAGAGGGTGACCCGGGAGTCGTCGCGCAGTCTCGCGGCCAGGCAGGTTCTCAGAGCGGCGGCCATCGGAACCGAGGCATCGCCCTCCGTTCCGCGGCATTCCCGCTCCCGGCGCGTCATCTCGTCGCCGAGCGGCGCCTTGGCGCCGAACATGGCGCGGGGCGCATCGTGCTCCAGCGCCTGCTCGGCGGCCGCGCGCGTCTCGGCGGCGATCGCGCGGTCGAGCGCCGAGATCCGTTCCTCTCCGACGCCCGCGCTCATCAGCCAAACGCGCAGTTTGGCGAGGGGGTCGGCGGTCGCGCGAAGATGACGCCGTTCGTCCGGCGTGCGATAGACGGTTTCGTCGTCGGCATTGGTATGGTCGCACAGCCTCGCGACCGTCATCACGCAGAGCGCCGGGCCGCGCGTGTCGCGAACCGTGCCGACCAGCGCACCGAAAGCCTCGGCGCAGGCGATCGGATCGCTGCCGTCGACGCGATGGATCGCGAGCCCGCAAAACGTCTCGGGATCGCCGTCCGGCGTCGAGTAAAAGGTCTTTCCGCCGGTCCGCGTCGAGATCGCGTAGGAATTGTCTTCGATCAGGAAGAAGACCGGCAGGCGCCAGCGCACCGCCTCGGCGATCGCCTCGAGGACTTCGCCCTGCTGACTCATCCCGTCGCCGAGCGCGCACAGCACGATCGGACGGCTCTCGCGCGCCTTGATTTCATGCGCGACGCCGGCGGCCTGAAGGGCGCTGTTGCCCACGGGACCGACGATGCTGAGGACGTTCAGCTCCGGCGCCGACACATGCGCGCTCATCTGGCGCCCGGCCGACTGACTGTCCGCATTGCACAGGAGATTGTCGAAGAACGCGCCGACGGGAACGCCGCGGGCGAGAAGGAGCGCCTTGTCGCGATAGTGGCAGTGGAGAAAATCGTCGTCGCGGAGATATTTCGCCAGCGCCGCGGTCGCTTCGTGCCCGGCTCCGCTCACATGGAAAAACGCCTCGCCGCGCGCGATCAGTTCCCGCTCCATCTCGTCGATCGCCCGCGCGCCGCGCATCGACCGATAAAGCTGCAGCACCTCGTCTGGACACGGCGTTTCGGGAAGCGACAGGTTCTCGGCGCCCTGGCGCCGCGCATTCGGTGGACTGAGGGTCATTTTACGTTCTCAACGTGATTCGCCGTCCGGCCGTCGCGAGCCGGTTGGCGTTTCCAGTCCGAACGCTGCCGGGAATCCCACCATCGGACATCGCAGCCTCCATGACTGCTCCAACTCCTCGTCCGCCTCGCCGAACCTTGGGCTCTCGCCCCACTCTATTGCATGGACTCCAAAAAACCATTAGAAAATGAAGGGCACTCCAAGGTTCGATCGACCCCTCCGCAAATAATATCCATAAACACGCAGCAAACAACACAACGACTTCTATTGTCGAATTTCGAATCAAATTCGATTAAACCCCTCCCTCCCGCCTGCGATACCCCCGCATCTCCGCAATATGGACGACGAACGATAAAATGGAAGAAACCGTTCCTCTCACGAGCTGCCAGAAAGAACTCTGGCTGGCTTCCCAAGCGTCGCGGTATGAATATGCGGAAACGACGATATGGGCGCGTTTCATTGTCGACGATGCCGTCATTCCCGCGATTTTCGAGGAAGCCATTCGTCGGTCGCTGCGCCACACCACCTTGCTGAGCGCGTCGCTGTGCGAGACCGACGAAACCCCCTATTTCGTCATGGGCAGCCATCCCGAGCCGGACTTCCGCTACCGCGACGTCTCCGGCGAGGCCGATCCCGATGCCGCCGAGGCCGCCCTGGAGGACGCCTTCTTCGAAGAACCGGTCGAGGATCGCCTGATCCGCCACATGGTGGTGCGCACCGGCCCCGAGCTCTGCATCATCCTGGTGAAGTCGTCGCATCTGATCCTGGACGGCATGGGAATGATGTTCCACATGGCCTTCCTCGGCGACATCTATACGGCGCTGATCCACGGCCGGGAACCGGACCTCGGCGAACCCTGCTCGAGCCTTGCCGCGTACGAGGAAGACCAGGCCCACCTGTCCTCGGCGCGGTTCGATAAGGATATGGCATTCTGGGAGCGGCATCTCGAATGCCTGCAGGAGAAGCGCATCTTCCGCCCCCGCCCCGGCCACCCCGACCTTCTGGGCCAGACCCGCCACAAGCGTTACGAGCTCGACGCCGACGTCTCTCGCGACATCGACGCGGCGCTGGCCCGCTTTCACACCAGCCCCGCCGTCTATTTCGCCGCCCTGCACGCGCTGTTCGTCGGTTTTCTGTGCGACGAAAAGAACGTAGTCGTGCAAACCCCGGTCGGCTTCGGCGAGCGCCGGATCTACGCCAGGCGCCAGGGTGCGCAGATCGGCATGCCGCCGCTGGCGCTCGATCTCGGCCGCTTCGACTCGTTTCCTCAACTGATCGACGAGATCGCCCAGCAGAACGGCCTGTTCTTCCGCCACATCCGGACCCCCTACCAACTGGCGATGCGGCGAATGGCGAACCGGGACTTCTCGGCGATTGCCGATACTTTCATCAATTTTCTGCCGAACACGCCCGGCGGAACGCCGGACTTCAAAATCCGCGTGATGTCGCAGCGCCACAGCGCGCGCGAGCCGGTTTTGTTCGGCACCATGGTCCTGCAGGACCCGCACACCCATTGCTTCTCGCTGACGGTGCGCAGCAGCGCCAACCATCTCAGCGAGCAGGACGTCGAGCGCTATGTGAAGCGCTTCGCCCACGTCACCCGGCAGTTGCTGGCCGGCGTCGATCTCGCCGACCTCGACTTCCTGCTGGAGGAGGAAGCGGCGGAACTGGCCCTGTGGCAGCAGGGCGAGCGCCGCCCCTACCCGATCCTGACGCTGCCCGAACTGTTCGACGCCGTCGCCGCGCGCTTCGGCGATCGCGCCGCGGTGCGCGACGAACAGGGCGCGACGCTGAGCTACGCCCGATTGGCCGAGAATTCCCGCCGTGCCGCCACATGGCTGACCGGGCAGGGAGTCGCCAAGGGCGACGTCGTCGCGGTCCTGGCCGAACGGACCCCCGATCTTGCCGAAATCGTCCTGGGCATCCTGCGCGTGGGCGCCGTCTATCTGCCGGTCGACCCGAAGGCCCCGGCCGACCGGCTCGCCTATATCCTCGCCGACTCAAGCGCCAAGATCCGCGTGCCTCTGGGCCAGCCGGCTTACGGCGAGTTGCCGATGGCACCGCTGGCGCCGGTCGCCGCCCCCACCGATGCCGCGTACCTGATCTACACCTCGGGCTCGACCGGCAAGCCCAAGGGCGTTCTGGCCCCGCACGGCGGCTTCGCCAACATGATTCAGGGGCAGATCGAGCGCTTCGGCGTCGAGCCTTCCGATCGTGTCCTGCTCTTCGCGCCGCCGGTGTTCGACGCCTCTCTGTCCGAGATGTTCATGGCGCTGCTGTCGGGAGCGTGCCTCTATCCGGTATCGGATTCGCTGAAGAACGCCCCCTGGGACCTGAAGCGCTACATGGCCGAGCAGCGCATCTCGGTGGTGACCTTTCCACCGTCCTACCTGTCGCTGTTCGAGCGGGAGCCGTTCGAACATCTCGGCGTGCTGATCACCGCTGGCGAGCCGCCGATCGCCGACGACGCTCTGCATTACGCAAAGTCCCTGCGTTATTTCAACGCCTACGGCCCGACCGAAACCTGCGTCTGCGCCACGCTGGCCGAAATCGCGGCGGATGCCCGGCCGCCACTCGGCGTCGGACGGCCGCTGCCCAACCTGACGGTGTCGGTCCGCGGCGTCGACCGCAAGCCGCTGCCCGCCGGGATCGTCGGCGAGGTGTGGGTCGGCGGGCCGGGCGTCGCTCTGGGCTATCACAACAATCCCGAACTGACCGAGCGCCGGTTCGTCGTCCTGCCCGACCGGGCGGACGGCCCCAGCTACGCCACCGGCGATCTGGCGCAATGGTCGGAAGACGGCGAGATCCTGCTGGTCGGCCGCGCCGACGATCAGGTCAAGGTGCGCGGCAACCGTGTCGAACTGGGCGAAGTCGCCTACCTGCTGGAACGCAGCGAGGGCATCGCCCAGGCCGCCGTGCTGGATATCAAGGGCCGCGACGACCGGACCGAACTTGCGGCATTCGTGGTGCTGCGCGCGGACACGACCCTGGACGCGGCGATCGATTGGAGCCGCGACCATCTGCCCAGCTACATGGTGCCGACGGTCTGGCGGCAACTGGACGCCATGCCGCTCGGCAGCACCGGAAAGATCGACCGTAACGCCCTGAAGCGACAGGCTGAAAGCCGTTCCGGCGACGCCCGCCGCACGGCCTCCGGGGCCGACGACCTGCGTCTGCTGCCGGTGTGCCGCCGGATCCTCGGCAAGGACTACGATCCGGCCGTCAATTTCTTCGCCCAGGGCGGCGACAGCCTCAAGGGCATGCGGCTCCTGCGCGAGATCCGCAAGGCCTTCGGCGTCGCCATCCCGTTCCGCCTGTTCGCCGCGTGCAACGATCTGTTCGAACTGGAAAAGCTGCTCCAGACCGAGGATTCGGAAGTCCGCGCCGCCATCAGCCTCGACCGCGCTCCGCTGAACCCGGGGCAGTTCCAGATCTGGGCCTACCAGCAGGCGAACGACCGCGCGATCGACTACAACATGCCCCTGCTGCTGGAAGTCCGGGGCCCCCGGGCCGACGACTTCGTGACCGCTCTGACCGCGGCGGTCAACGAGCAGGAGCTATTCTCCTGTACCATCGGCGGCGACATCGACGATCCGTATTTCGCCCGAGATCCGAAGAGCCGTATCGAGGTCCGCACCCTATCCCTTTCCCGTGAAGACGCCCCGGCGTTCTTCGACGAGCAGATCCACACCCCCTTCGATTTGACCCGCGAAGCGCCGGTCCGGCTGCTGGCGGTGCGTCTCCCGGACAGCGTGCAGGTTCTGCTGCTGATCCACCACATCGTCGGCGACGGCGAAACGATCGATCTTCTGCTGCGGAACGCCCTCGGCCGCCTGGATCGCCAAGCTTCGACCAGGGGCCTGCTGGCGACCCAGGCCGATTCCTGCGTCCGCGAGCGAAGCTATCGCCGGTCGCCGGACTGGGGCGAGGACGCGGTCTACTGGCGCGAGCGTCTGGATCCCCCCGTGCCCCGCCTGACGCACGCCACCCGGCGTCACGGCGCGATGATACCGTTCCCTCTGTCCGCTGCCCGGGTCGACGGCCTGGAACGGTTCGCCCGCGAGAACGGCACCACGGTGCTGCCCTGTTTCGTCGCCGTGTTGGCACGCCGCCTGGGTCAGGTGTTCGCGCGGGACGAAATGCTGATCGGCGTGCCGATCGGCATGCGCGAAAGCCCGGCCGAGTTCAATACGGCAGGCTTCTACGTCAACACCCTGCCGCTGCGCCTCTCCTCCGTCCGGACCGCCAACCTGACCGAGAGCGTCGCAAAGGCTGCCGAAGCGTTCCGCGGGGCGTTGGCCCACAGCCGCCACCGTGTCGCCGCCACCCCGGAAATTCTCGCGACCCACACGGTCTCGGCGCCGATCGAAGGACCGGGCGTCGCCGCCGAACGCCTGCCGCTGGAGCTTCGGGCCAGCAAGTTCGCCGCCAGTTTCATCCTGCAAACCGGCGAGAATGCCGGAATCTATCTGGAATACGACCGGGATCTGATTCCCGACGCGGCGGCGCTGCTGGAGCAACTGGCCCGCGACATCGACCAAGCCATCGGCCTCGATGCACCGGCGCGGCTTCCGTCGGAGATCCTCACCGAGGCCTGGTGCGACATCCTGCACTGTTCGGAAGCTCCCACCGAAGACAGCGATTTCTTCAAGGAAGGCGGCGAATCGATCAAGGCCATCCAGATCACCGGCCTTTTGCACCGGCACGGCCTCACTCGCCTGACCGCACCCGATTTCATGCGCACGCCGCGCTTCGGCGATCTCTGCCGGGCCTTGAACGACGCGCCGGTCGCGGCGGCGCCCCAGGCTCCCGCCGTGTACGCCCCGATCCCGCCCGGGAGGACGGTGCCGCTGCTGCCGTTCCAGCGTCACTTCATCCGCACCCACGCCGAGCAATGGCTGGGTTGCCACATGATGCTGCCGATGGAGATCGACACCGGCGTTCCGGTGGCCACGGTCGAAGGGTGGCTGGCCGGACTGCCCGCCTGCCATCAGGCCCTGAGGATGGCGTTCGGCCCGACCCAGGCGGTGATGCTGGCGCAGCCCCGGCCGGTCCGGCTGCACCGCGCCGCCTTCGGCGCCGACGTCCCGCTGACCGAGATTTTCCGCGCCGCCGCCCGCGCGATCATCGCAACTCTCGACCCCACCGACGGACGCACCCTGGGCGTGGCGCTCTACGAACAGGGCGAACGGCGCTATCTCCTGGCGATCGGCCACCACATGGCCCTCGACGTCCTGTCGATGGAGGTCCTGCGTCGCAGCTTCGTCCAGTATCTGCGGAGCGGCCGGCCGTCCCCCGAGGTCCACGGCGTGGCCACCCGTGCCCTGCACATGCAGGCCCTGGTCGAGACGGGCCGCTTCCCCAGCGCCGAAGACCACGCCTTCTGGGCGGATATCTGCGCCGCGCCCCAGGGCGTCCTGGTCGGCCTCGCCCCCCGGGAAGACGACAGGCGCCCGGCCCGGGGCCGCGATTCGTTCGTCACCGAGATCCGCGGCTACCGCCCCGAACAGACCAATTCGGTCCTGTGCGACATGCTGGCATCGCTGGCGGCCGGGCTTCACCGCATCGGCCAGCGCGAGGCCATCTCGGTGGCGCTGGAAAGCCACGGCCGCGACGAGCGGCTTCCGGGCCTGGACGTCAGCGGCGCCATGGGCTGGTTCACCGCCATCTGTCCGATGCCCTTGGCGCCGAGCCGCTCCTGCTCCGAAGCCCGTCGCCGGGTGTTCTCCTGGCTGCGCGACCATTTCAACCCGGCCGACTGCAACGCCTACGTCTATCTGCGCGACCAGGACCCGGTGCGCTTCGACCGGCCGACGCAGATCACCTTCAACTATCTGGGCAAGCACGATTCCTGGGCGGAGAGCGGCGCCGCCTCGCTGATGACCACGGCGAGCCCCGGGATGATCCCGGAGCTTCTGGATCCGGCCAGCGAACCCGACAGTCCGGTCGAGATCACCATCTTCCTCGATGGCGAAGGCACGCTGCAGGTCGGCATCTATTACAATCCTCGCCTGTTGTCGGAACACTGGGTGCGCACCCTGTTCGACGCCTGGCACGCCGCCATCCGCACGCTGCCGGGTTTCATGCCCGACGAACAGCGCGACGCCCTTTACGCCGCCTGCGGAGTCGGCGGCGAGGAGATCGAACGGATCGTTCTACCCGACCCCTGCCACGAACCGATTCTCTACCAGTCGCTGCTGCCCGGAAGGAAGGTCTACACCCAGCAGATCAATCTGTTCCTGCGCGGGCCGATCGACGAATTCCGGCTGGCGCAGGCCTGGCCGCGGGTGGTCAACCGCCACGAAAGCCTGCGCTCGCTGTTCCCGATGCTGCATGACGGAGCGTTCCATCGGGTGGTCCGCCATCAGGCCCGCACCAGCGTCGAATGCCACGATCTTTCGCACCTCGCCGCCGACGATTCGCGGGCGATTTTGAAGGACCTGCTTGAGGCAAGGCGCGAACGGCCGCTCGACCTGCAGAAGGGGCCGCTGCTGACCGCGCAGATCGTCCGCCTCGATGCCGAGACCGTGGTGATGAGCTGGTACTTCCATCACGTGCTGATGGACGGCTGGTGCATGGGCATCCTGCTCGACGAAATGCTGGCCCTACAGGCCGACGCGCCGAAACCGCTGCCGAAACCGTTCGATCTCTCCGATTATTCCGAGTGGCGCCTGCACTTCGACGAGGACGCGGCGCGGGCTTACTGGGCATCGCTGCTGGACGGTTTCCCGGCGCCGACCGGCGTCGGCGGCAGGTCCGTGCCGCCGGGCGACCGGGATCCGGAAATCCTCACGCTCGCCCTGGACGAACCCGTCTGCGCAGCGCTGAAGGCCCGCGCGCGGCAGCATGGGGTGACGTTGTCGGTCTTGATCGAGGCCGTGTGGGGGGTGGTGCTGGGTGCGCTGAACGGCGGACGGCGCGACGTCGTCTTCGGCATCGTGAGCGCGGGCCGTCCGGCCGAACTGCCGGGCATCGACCGGGCGGTCGGCCTGTTCATCCAGTCGATCCCGGTCCGGGTCCGCTGGCAGGACGGCGACACGTTGGCCGACATGCTGGCGCGTCTGAAACCGCAAAGCCAGCAGCAGATGCGCTACGGCTACCTGCAACTGGCCGAGATCGGCAAGGACCTGATCGACCACGCGATCGCCTTCGAGAACTATCCGCTGAACAGCCATTACCTCGGCGGTACGGTCGAACTGTTCGATGTCCAGGGTTACGAGAAGGGCCCCTACCCGCTCGGCATCTCGGTGATTGCCCGCGACGTCATCGACGTGCGCTTCTGCTATGATCCGGTCCGCCTGGAGCGGGAGCAGGTGCAGGAGCTCAGCGACCGTCTGGCCGCCCTCTTGCGGCGGGTGGCCGAGGACGACGACGCCGGAGCGGCCGCGCTGGAAACCCTGGCCGCCGGGCGCACCCTGGCGCAGGCCGCGCCGGTCGCTGTCCCTCCTCCCGCCGAGGCCCTGCGCGAAACGGCGGCGGAGCCGCAGCCCTCCTCGGACGACGACGCCGAAATCCGGCAGGTGGTTCAGGATTGCTACGAATCGGCCCTGGACTGCAAGATCGGTTCGATCGACGACGATTTCTTCCTTCTGGGCGGGCACAGCCTCAAAGCGATGCGCGTGCTGGCGCAATTGCACCAGCGCCTGTCGGCCGACATCGGCATCGAAGACATCCTGGCCCATTCGAGCATACGGAAGCTGTCCGAGCGGATCCTGGCCGCAAGACGATGCAGCACCGCGGTCATTCCCCGGGTATCGACGGAGGGATCGCACGCCTTGTCGCCGGCACAGCGGCGCATCTGGTTCCTGCAGCATCTGCATGACGACGATCGGGTCTATCGAATCCCGTTCGCGGCCCGGCTTGCCGGCCCCGTCGACCCCGAGCGTTTGCAGCAGGCCCTCCGCCTGCTGGAGGAACGCCACGACGCACTCCGCCTGCGGGTATCGGTCGAAGCGCCCGAGCAACATCTGGCGCCCCCCGGCGGTCTGCGCCTCGAGGTTCACGACGGCCCCGGCGACGACGCCGTAGACGAACTCCGCATCCCTCTGGGCATCGATAACCCGCTTGTCCGGGTCGCCCTCTACCGCCCGGACGATCCGGCTCCGATGCTGCTGATCGCCTTTCACCACATTATGTTCGACGGCTGGTCGGCCGAGATCCTGACCCGCGAACTGAACGACGCTTACGAAGCCGTCGGCTCGGGCAAGAGCCCGGACTGGCAGCCGCTGCACCTCGATTACCTGAGCTATGTCGCCTGGGATGCGAACCGGATCGTTCCCGCCGCCCGGCAGCAGATCGAAGCGCTTCGGCCGCTGCCGGAGCGCCTGGCTCTGCCGCTCGATTTCACCCGCCCTGCCGCCCAAAGCTTCGACGGCAAGGTGATCACGCTGGATTTGGACGCAACCCGGGGCCAGGCGCTGAAGCACTGGGCCGCCGAGGCTGAGACCACCGCCTTCACGCTGCTGCTGGCGCTCGTCAAGGCGTTCCTGTTCCGCCACACCGGCCAATCCGATCTGATCGTCGGCTGCCCGTCGGCCAACCGCGAGATCGCCGAAACCCAGAGTCTGGTCGGCCTGTTCGCCAACACGGTGGTGGTGCGCACCCGCTTCGACCCGGATCAGGATTTCGACCGGCTGCTGGCCACCTGCCACCGCGGAGTGCAGACGGCGCTCGCCGCCCAGGATTACCCCTTCGAACGGCTGATCGAGGATGTCGGCGCCCCGCGCGACGCCGCCCGCAATCCGCTGTTCGACGTCTTCGTGTCGCTGGAAGACGCCGCGTGGGCGGTGTGGGACCGTGCGCCATTGGGCATGGAACCGATCCCCCTGCCGCATCAGAGCGCCAAGTTCGATCTCAGTTTCTATTTCCGCGAACGGGCCGACGGCGGCTATCGGGTCGATATCGAATACGCCACCGCGCTGTTCCGCGAGAGCACGATCCGAACCATGGGCGAACGGCTGGCGACCCTGGCCGACGCCGCACTCCGCCGCGACCGCACCCCGGTCGCCCGGCTGGGATTGCTGCCCGCCCACGAGCAGGCGCTGCTGGCCTCGTTCAACGCGACCCGCGAGGCCTGCGACCTGGAAGGCGACGCGGATCGACGGTTCCGCCGCCAGTGCCTTCGGACCCCGGACGCCACCGCGCTGATCGAGGCGGACGGAACGCGCTGGACCTACGCCCAGTTCGACCGCATGGTCGAACGGCTCGCCGCCCGGTTGCAGGGCTTCGGCATCGGCCACGGCGATCCGGTCGGCGTCTGCTTTCCCCGTTCGCGCGATATGATGGTCGCGATATACGCGGTCCTTCGCCGAGGCGCGGTCTACGTGCCGCTCGCCGAAAACCTGCCCGAGGCCCGCTTGCGCGCGATGCTGGACGATTTGGGCCAAGCGCCGATCGTCTGCGCGGAGGGGAACAGGGCGCGGCTGGAAGCGCTGGGCCTTGCCGCGATCACGCCCCCCGAGGACGGAGCGGACGATGCCGCCGCCACCGACCCATCGGAAGCGGTCGGCGACAGCCTGGCCTACGTGATCTTCACCTCCGGCTCGACCGGACGCCCCAAGGGGGTCGCGATCGAGCATCGCAGCCTCGCCAACCGCCTGTTGTGGATGCAAAGCCGCTTCCCGATCGGCGTCGGCGACGTGGTTCTGCAAAAGACCACGGTGTCGTTCGACGTGTCGGTGTGGGAACTGCTGTGGTGGTCGTGGACCGGCGCCGCCGTGGCGTTGCTGGACCCGGGGGCCGAGAAGGACCCCGCTCGCATCGTCCGGGCGGTCGAGCGCCACGGCGTCACCGTCGTCCACTTCGTGCCGTCGATGCTGCGCGCCTTCCTCGATCATCTGGAGGCGTACGCGGGAACCGCCGATCGCCTTCGCAGCCTCAAAACCGTGTTCGCCAGCGGCGAGGCCCTGCCACGCGAACTGGTGGCCCGCTTCAACGCCATGCTGAACGCCGATCTGCACAATCTGTACGGCCCGACCGAGGCCACCATCGACGTCTCGTGGCAGCCGTGCCGGGAAACCCCGGCGGAAAACCGGGCGGTCGCGATCGGTCGGCCGATCGCCAACACCCGCCTCTACCTTCTGGACCGGCTGGGTCAGCCGGTGCCGGTCGGCGTCACCGGCGAGATCCACATCGCGGGCGTCCAGGTGGCGCGCGGGTATGTGAACCGCAAGGCTCTGACCGACGCCAGCTTCACCGCCGACCCGTTTCAGCCCGGCGAGCGGATGTACCGCACCGGCGACCTCGGCCGCTGGTGCGAGGATGGATGCGTCGAGTATCTGGGGCGCAACGACGACCAGGTGAAAGTGCGGGGGTTCCGCATCGAACTCGGCGAAGTCGAAGTGGCGCTGCTGCGGTGCGAGGGCATCGCCCAGGCGGTCGTGCGGCCCTGGCGGGTCGGCGACGGCGACGCGCTGGAAGCCTTCGTGCTGCCGAAACCCGGGGCGCGGCTCTCGGCCCAGGCGATCCGAAGCGGTTTGCTGGCGATGGTGCCCGACTACATGTGCCCGTCCCGCTTCCTGTTGGCCGATGAAATCCCGCTGACCCCCTCGGGCAAGGCCGACCGCAAAAATCTTGTAGGGCACCCGCTGGACGGCGTTTCCGGCGCCGTCGCCCCGACGGCAGAAAGCGCGACCGAGGTTCGCGTCCGGGCGCTGTGGCAACAGGTCATGCCCGAGGTTCACCCCGGCGTCGAGCAAGGCTTTTTCGACGCCGGCGGCAACTCGCTGCTGCTGGTGCAGTTGCACGCGCTGATGGAACGCCACTGGCCGCGCCTGTTCACGCTGGCGGGGCTGTTCTCGGACAGCTCCATCAAGGCCCAGGCGGCGCGGATCGACCGGCGCCGGGCCGCACCCGCCCCGGCCGAGGCACCCGCCGCGTCCGACGCCGCCGTCGCCATCGTCGGCATGGCCGTGCGTTTCGGCGACTACGAGGATTGCGACCGTTTCTGGCGCGATCTGGCCAGCGCCACCGATCTCACCACGCAGATGCCCGAACGGCGGCGCGCCGAAACCCGGCAGCTGTTCGAAGCGGCGGGGCTCGAGTTCGATCCCGCACGCATCCGCGAGGCCGCGTATCTCGCCGACGTCAGCTCGTTCGATTATCGCCGCTTCGGGCTTTCGCCCAACGACGCCGGTCTGCTCGACCCCTGGCAGCGCCTGTTCCTGGACACCGCGCTGCGCGCCCTCGACGACGCCGGATATGGCGGCGCATCGCTTCAGGACCGCAAGGTCGGCACCTTCGTGGGGGCCAGCCCGCTCCGGCTGTTCCAGAACGCGGCGACCCGCGCCTTCCCCGACCAGGCCGAGCAGATCTACCTGCTGAACGTGCCGTCGAACGTGGTCGCGAGGCTGAGCCACATCAAGAATTGGAGCGGCCCGGCGGCGATGGTCGATACCGCCTGCTCGTCGTCGCTGACCGCCCTGCACCAGGCCTGCCGCAGCCTGCGAAACGGCGAATGCGAGGCCGCCCTGGTCGGCGGCGCCCACATCGTCGACTTGCCGCTCAAGGGCGAGCGAACCTTCACCATCGAGGCGGCGTCCGGGCGGACCCGCACCTTCGACGCCGATGCCGACGGCGTCGGCGCCGGCGAAGGCGCCGCGGTATTCCTGCTGAAGCGTCTGGATCGGGCGGTCGCCGATCACGACCCGATCCACGCGGTGATTCTCGGCAGTGCCGTCAACCAGGACGGCAAGGCCTCGAGCATGGCCGCCCCGAACCCCGAGGCGCAAGCGCGGGTGATCGCCGAGGCGGCGCGATCGGCCGGTATCGGTCTCGACGAGATCGACCTGTTCGAGGCCCACGGCACAGCCACCGCGCTGGGCGACCCGATCGAGATCGAGGCGTTGTCCCGGGCCTTCGCGCTCTCCGGCGCGACGCCGACGACCAAGGCGCCGATCGGCTCGGTCAAGGGCAATCTCGGCCATCTCGACGCGGCCGCCGGAGCCGCGGGGCTGGCCAAGGCCGTGCTGTGCCTGCAACGCGGCCAGGCCGCGCCGCAGCCCCATTTCCGGCAACCGAACCCGCACATCGATTTCGACCGTGCGCCGGTGCGGGTCGCCCGCGAGTTGCAACCCCTGCCCCCGTCGGCCCGGCCGTGGCGCGCGGGCGTCAGCGCCTTCGGCCTGAGCGGCGTCAACGCCCACGTGGTGCTGTCGGGGCCGACCGCCGAATCCTTCCCCGACGACGACGGGCGCTGGCTGTGCCTGCCGTTCTCGGCCCCGGACGAAGCGTCGCTGGCCGCCTATGCCGCCGACATCCTCGATGCGGTGCGTGCCCATCCCGGCTGGCCGCTGCACGCCATCGCCGCGACCCTGATCGCCGGTCGCGACGCCCTGCCGACGCGGGCGGCGGTAGTGGCGCGTTCGCGGGACGAACTGATCGACCGGCTGGCCGAGGGACCGACCCCGGCCGCCAACGTCAAACGCCGGAGCGCAACCGTCGCCGCGGGCGGCTGGGCCGAGCGCGACGCGGCCGAACGCGCGGCCCAAGCCTTCCTCTCCGGCCAAAGCCTCGGCTGGCCCGAGGATCGGCCGCTCTACCGCCTGCACCTGCCGCCGACGCCGCTGGCCCGCGTGCCGCTGTGGCCGCGGTTCCCCGCCCGCTTGCTGTCCGATCCGCTCGACACCCCGGCGGGGCAGGCTTTCACGGTCGCCATCGACCGGGAGGATTTCTGGCCGGTCGCCGAGCATCGGGTCGGCGGCATCCCGACCCTGGTCGGCATGGGCGTGCTGGAGCTGATCGCCGCCGCCGTCCCGCACGACCCGTTACAGATCGACGATCTGCGCTGGCAGAAGCTGCTGACGGCGGAGGACGGCAGCCGCGCCACGCTGCTGGTCGCGCACGCGGCCGAGGGCGACGGAAACGCCGCCCGCGTCGCTCTGCACCACTGCCGGGGCGACCGTTGGAACGTGGCGGTCAGCGCCACCGCGATGCCCGCTTCGGCCCGCGCCGGAGCGCGGCTCGATCTCGGCCGGTTGCGGCAGGGCCTGCGTCCCGTCACCGAGGAAGGTCCGACGTCCGCGATCGCCGTCGGCGCCCGCTGGGACTGCCGCGAGGCATTGTGGTGCGATCCCGAGGGCACCGAACTGCTGGGGCGCCTGGTCCTGCCGCCCGCATTCGCCGACGACCTGACCCGCTTCCGCTGGCACCCGGCGATGGTCGACGTCGCAGCCAGTCTGGCTTTGTACGGCCGCAGCGGCTTCGTGCCCGCGGCCTGCCGCAGCGTGCGGCTGTACCGGCCGCTGCCCGCACGGGTTTTCGCCCATGTCACCGTCACCGAGCGCAGCGACCTGACGATCGGCGCCGACTGCCGCATCTGCGACGACGACGGCCAGATTCTGGTGGAGTTGCTGGGATTGCTGTTCCTGACGGCGGCCCCGGCCACATCCCACCCGAAAGAGACAGGCGCGGACCTCCACCGCCTCGTCTGGGAACCGATGAACGTACCCTCAGGCGTGCCGCGCACCGCCGGTTCTCTGCTGCTGCTGGACGACGGCGAAAATCGAGATCCGCTGACTCTGGCGCTCGAAAGCCAGGCGTCGTCCCGCCGCCCGCTGCCTCGTCGGGCCGAGGACCGCCAGGCGGTCGCCGGCGCCGTCGTCGCCCAGGGCATTCGCCGCATCGCCTATCGCACCGCAGCGGACGAGCAACCCTGGTGGCTGCCCGATCTTTTGCGCCGGATCGTGCGCGCGGCGCCGACCCAGCCGCTGCATGTGACGGCTATCGCGCCGTTCCCGGCCGAACCCTCGGCCTGTCTGGCGACCGGACCGCTTCTGTGCCTGCCCCTCGAGGAACCGGCGATCACCGCCGGTCTCGCGTACCTCGAGGCCGTCACCGACACCACGGCCGACGCGCTGATCGCAAGCCTGGGCGAGATCACCGGCGTTTATCGGATCGACGACGGCGGTGGGCTCTCCTGCCGACGGCTGGCGGCGAACGGCGAGGCATCCGGCCGCACCGCCATCCGCGCCGACCTCGGCGCGGTCGTCATCAGCGGCGGCACCGGCGGCATCGGGCTGACCCTGGCCGGGCAGATCCGCCACCGCACCGGGGCAACCGTGGTCCTGCTGCACCGGCGCGAGAGCGCACCCGCCGATCTGCCGTTCCCGACCTATCGCTGCGACGTCACCGACCGTGCCGAGGTGGCGCGAACCTTCGCCGCCATCCGCCGCGAGTTCGGACCGATCCAGGGCGTCATCCACGCCGCGGGCATCGCCGGCAACGGCTATCTGGCAAGCCGGACCGAGGCGGAATACCGCGCCGTGCTGGCCCCCAAGACCGAGGGCACGCGCAACCTCCACGACGAAACCCTGAACGACCGCCTGTCGTTCTTCGTGCTGGCGTCGTCGCGCACGGCGCTGACCGGCGCCCCCGGCCAAAGCGACTATGCGGCCGCCAACGCCTACCTGAACGCCTTCGCGGGCTATCGCCGCAGGCTCGGCCTGCCCGCCACGGCGTTGTGCTGGAACGCCTGGGCCAAGGTCGGCATGGCCGCCCGCCACGGCATCGCCGAGGGCGCAGGCGCGTCCAGCCTGTTCGACCCGGATCAGGCCTTCGACCTGCTGTCGGCCGCCCTGGCCTCAAGCGACGAACTGCTTGCCGTCGCGACGCCGGAGGAGACGGTCGCGACCTGGCGCTCGGCCCAGGTCAAGACCGGCGCGGCGGAACCGCCCGTCGCCTCGACACCCGCCGCGGGCCAGCTGGGCGACGAGATTCTGGAAATCCTGCGCGACGGCCTCGGCTACGACGCCACGCCGTCCCGCGACGACGACTTCTTCGACCTGGGGGGCGATTCCATCGCCGCCACCCAGATCGTCGCCCGGATCACGCAAAGCCTGGGTCTTCCCGCCACCGTCGCCGAACTGATGGAAAGCCGCTCGCTGGGCGAATTCCTGGACCGCGTGACCGCCGGAAGCAACGCACCGTCCGCCCCCGAGACCCCGCCCGTGGCGCCGCCGATGGAGAAATACCCGGTCGGCCGCGAGCAACTCGCCATCCTGTACGCCGACGCGGCCAACGACGGCGGTCTCGGCTTCAATCTGCCGGTGTTCATGGTGATGCCGGACGATCTCGACCGGGACCGGCTCGAAGCGGCGCTCGCCGCCCTGATCCGCCGCCACGAAGTCCTGCGCACCTCGTTCTGCGACTTCGAGGCCGAACGGCCGAACATGATCGTTCATCCGTTCGACGGCTTTACCCTGGAGGAGGTCCGCCTGCCCGATCTTTCGGGCAAGGACGCGCTGATCACGCCCTTCGACCTTCGGCGCGAACGGGGATTTCGCGCCAAGCTGCTCAGGCCCGACGTCGGTCCGGCGGTGCTTTATCTGGACGTCCACCACGCCCTGGCCGACGGGCGCACCATGTCGCTGCTGAACGCCGATCTCTACAAGCTCTATCACGGTCGGCCGCTGGCGCCGGTCGATGCCCAGCAGAAGGATCTGGCCTGGGCCGAGATCACCCGGCCGGACGACGAAGCCAAACGCTACTGGCAGAACCTTTACGCCGGGGACCTGCCGGTGCTCGACCTCCCCTCGCAGTATGTCCGGCCGCCGATCCACACCGGCCGCGGCGCCCTGCACGAATTCGCACTCTCGGCCGATCTGGTGCAGGCGATCAACGCGCTGGCGCGGCGCGAGAAGATGACCAACTATCATGTCGTTCTGAGTGCCTGGGCGATCCTCGCGGCGAGCTATGCCCAACGCGACGATCTGGTGATCGGCGTCTCGGTCGACGGCCGGGGCCTCGCCCTGAACTCGGCGGGCATGATGGCCTCGCTGCTGCCGCTCAGGCTTCGCGTCGCCCCCGGCGCGACGATGCGCGACCTTCTGCACCACTGCCGCGATCGCAACAACGAGGCGATGAAACACCGCGCCTACGTGCTGAACGACCTGTTGATGGACCTGAAACCGAAGGCCCGGCCCGAGCGTTCACCGCTCTCCGAGATCATCCTGTCGTACATGAACTTCGAATTCGGAGGCCGCGAGGACACCCTGTTCGAGACGCTGCGTTTCGACAAGCGGGCCAGCAAGACCGACCTGTCGATCTTCGTCAGCGACACCGGATCCGAGATCGGCTTCGCGCTGGAATATTACGCCGACCTCTTCGACGCCGACGACATCCGCCGCATGGCGGACGATCTGATCGCGATCCTCGCCGATCTGACCGGCCCCGATCCCGACCGGCCTCTGTCGCTGCGACGGCAGGCGTCGGCGAAAGCGGACCTCGGCCGGATCGAGACGACGATCGATCAAGCTCGGCACGAGCGCATCGCCCGGCTCGCGCGCCGGGCTTCGGTGTCCGAGGCGGCGGTGCTGCTGGCCACCTTCGCCGGCCTGATGGCGCGGGTGCAGAACGTCGGTCTGCTCGCGGTCGGGTTGCCGGGCGGCGAGACCGCCCGCTTCACGCTGGACGACGCCACCGAGTTCGACGACCTGCTGCGAAACGCCGAAGCCGCACTGACGGCGCACGCCAAACCGGCAGCCGCCGACGCGGCGGGACTGGCGTTTTCCTGGCGGGACGGTGCGGACGACGGCGAGGATCGTGCCGATACCGCCGCAGGCCTTGCCTGCCGGGTCGAAGCCCGGAACGGTCGCCTGACGGTGCGTTTCGTGTTCGACACACATCTGCATGACGAACCCACCGTACGGAACTGGCTGGGCTATTTCGACCACTTCCTGGATGGAATCACCGAGGAGATCTGCGCGTGAAGATCGCCGACATCCCGCTCGCCCTGCCGCCCCGGCCACCCCTCCGCCCCGCCGCCGAGACGAACGCCGCCCCCTCCCGCAGTATCGAGGATCTGTTCCGGGAGATCGTCGCGGACCATGCCGAAACCATCGCCCTGGTCGGCGGCGGACAGACGTTGAGCTTCGCCCAGTTGGAACACCTGTCGCGCGGCATTGCGGATTTCATCCTGGCGCGGCGTTACGATTCCCCGCCGGTGGTCGGCGTCCTGTGCCGAAGGAGCGCGCTTTATCTGGCGGCGGCGCTCGGCATCTGGCGGGCGGGCGGGGTTTATCTGCCGATCGAATGCGACATGCCGACCGCGCGCCAGGAAATCATGCTCAGACCGGCGGCGCTGATCGTCACCGACAGCGAAAATTCGAACGCAGCCGAATATCTGCTCTACCGCAACCCCGCCGCCCGGCACGTCCTCTGTCTGGACGCCGCCCGCTGCGACGACGCGATCAAGCTCGACGGCGCCCTATCCAGCATCGCCCATTGGGAGCAGATCGCCGAATCGGGCAGCGACCGGGGTTGGCGAAACGACGTCGACGGCACCCCCCTGTCCGCCGACACCCTGGAGGCGATGGCCCAGGCGGTGGTCGAGGCCCTGGACCTTGGGGCCGACAGCGGCAAAACCCTCCTCGATATCGGTTCGGGCTCGGGCACATTGGCGCGGACCTTGTCGCGCACGGCGGGCGTCTACGCCGCCTTCGAACTGGCCCGCAACGAAATCGACCGCCTGGCCGAATTCTCCGCCGACGCGCCGGTCAGGGCTCTGCCCCTGGAAGCGATCGATCTCGAGTTTCTCGAACAGGGCGAGTTCGACGCCATCGTCCTGAACGGCGTCGTCGAGAATTTCCCCGGCTACACCTATCTGCGCCGGGTTCTGGATGCGGCGGTGGCGCGGCTGGCGGAAGGCGGCGCGGTCTACCTCGGCGCCGTGCGCGACCTCGACGCCCGCGACCGGCTGCGGGAACGGGTCGTGGAGCATGCCCGCCGGTCGGGCGACCAGAGCGCCCTGCTGCACCTCGACGCCACGACCGAGATGTTCGTGCCGCGCCGCGTCTTCACCGACTGGGCGGCGCACAGTCCGGTCGCGGTGGAACTGTCGTTCCGCCCGACCCTGCCTGGAAGCCCGGCTTTCGCCGACAGCCGCTTCGACGTGATCATCCGCAAAGGCGGGCGCACCGCAATCGCCGCCGATCCCTGCCGCTTCGGCACCGACGAGATCGCCCGGGCCCGCGACCGGGCTCCCGCATCCCTGCCGCCGATCGCTCCCGAACAATTGGCCTACATCGTCTACACCAGCGGTTCGACCGGCCTGCCCAAGGGTGTGATGGAGGAGCACCGCCACCTTCTGCACATCCTGGCGGCGCTGAAGAATTTCAGCGACGGCTGCGCCCGGGTGGCGCTGGTGGCGCCGCTGTCGTTCGACGCGTCGATCCAGCAGATCGCGGTTTCGCTGTTTCGCGGCAAGACCCTGCACATCCTTTCGGACGAGCAGCGCAAACGCCCGGAGGCGTTCCGGGATTATGTGACGCGCGAGCGCATCGACCTTACCGACATGACCCCGGCCTTTTTCAATCTGCTGGTCGACCATCTGCACGAAACCCGCAGCCCGCTTCCGATCCAGCGCATCCTGTTGGCCGGCGAGGTGCTGCGCCCGGACATGGTGCGCAAGTTCTACGCCGTTCCCGGCCACGAGCAGGTGGTGCTGTTCAACGTCTACGGCCCCACCGAATGCACGGTCGACAGCAGCGCGTTTCGCATCGATTACGCCAACCACCAGGCCTTTTCCGCCTATCCGATCGGCGCACCCCTGAACGGCGTGACGATCACCGTGCACGACCGCAACGGTCAGCAACTGCCGGACTCGGTCACCGGCGAGCTGTGGATTTCCGGCGCAGGCGTGTCGCGCGGCTACCTCAACGGCGAGAACCCCGAATCGTTCGTGCGGATAAACGGCGTGCGGGCCTACCGCAGCGGCGATCAGGGCTTCGCCCAGAACGGACTGATCCATTACCGCGGCCGCACCGATCAGCAGGTCAAGATCCGCGGCAACCGCGTCGAGATCGCCGAGGTCGAAAAGGCCGTGGCGGCGTTTCCCGGCGTGCGGCAGGTGGCGGTCGTAGCCGGACAGTTCCGCACCGGCGAGGACAAAAGTCTCGCCGCCTATGTCGTGGGCGATATCGGCATCGACGCTCTTGCCGCCCATCTCGCCCGGCAGCTGCCGTCCTATTGCGTGCCCGATTATTTCGTGCCGATGGTCGAATTGCCGCTGTCGGCCAACCGCAAGGTCGACAAGAAGGCGTTGCCCTCGCCGCTCGGCGGTCGGGCGGCGGCGGCATCCGGCGGACGCCCGCCGGAAAGCGCGCTGGAGCAGGCTTTGGCGGCCCTGTGGACCCGCCTTCTGGGGGTTACGGTCGCCGACGCGACCGCCAGCTTCTTCACCCTCGGCGGGCACAGCATCCTGGCGATCCGGCTGGTGGCGCTGATCGAGAAGGAGATCGGCGTGCATCTGTCTCTGCCCGATCTGTTCCAGAACCCGAGCATCGCCGACCTCGCCGAGATCCTGGGGGGCAAGACCGTCAAGCGCGACGGCCCGGTGATCAAGCTCAGCCACCACGAAGGCGGCAGCAGCATCTTCCTGTTCCATCCCGTCGGCGGCAGCGTGTTCTGCTACAGCGACCTCGCCCGCCTGCTCGGAGAGCACTGTACGGTCTACGCAGTCGAAAGCGCAGGTTTTTCGACCGAACGCAACGCCGTCAGCTCCGAACATCAGCGGGTCGAAACCCTCGCCGACGACTACTTGGCGGAAATCGTGAAGGTCGCGCGCGGCGATGTGATCTTCGCGGGATGGAGCTTCGGCGGCCTGCTCGCCTACGAGGCGGCGCTTCGCTATCAGGCCCTGGGTCACGCCCCGAACCCGGTGCTGATCCTGGACACCGTCGCCGACAACCGCACCGCCCGGCAGATGGCCGCCAAGGACGACGTCGACCTGCTGACGACCCTGCTCAAGGCCACCTTCGCCCTCGACAAAGACGTGCTGAGGGCGCTGCCGCGCGAGGAACGTATGGATTATCTGGTCCGCTGCGGCGAAGCCTCCGGCGTGCTGCCGACCGGATTCAACGCCGTGCAAATGGGCAATCTGGTGCAGACCTATCGTCGCAACACCGTCGCCGCCGCCCGCTACGAAAAGCGGGAACGCTCGTCGAACAAGATTCTGTTCGTCCGCGCGACCGATTTCACCAACAATCCCTCTATCGTCGCCGACGACCTGTGGCAGGGATGGGGGCGCTTCGTCGACCCTGCCAACATCTGCCTGAAATGGACCGAGGGCACGCACGAAACCATACTCTCGCCCGGTCTGGTCGGCCAAGTCGCCAACCATATCCTGGACTATCTGCGGCAGGAAGGGCTGCTCTGACCGGAACGTCGGTCGTCGGACAGGCTCCGCCGCTCGCCCATTGCTTCGCCGGCGTTACTGCGCCAATCTCAACTCCGGGCTCCAGTCTCCGCTGGATGAAACTCGGGGGTCACAGCATATAAGCATGAGCGGCGCGTTCGGCGGGGTGAGACCTGAGGATATCAACGCGGAGATATGCGGCCTCCCAGCCGCGGCGACCGCACACTGCCTAGAAAGAGCCGGAAGCGAGCAAGCTGGCCCTGCGGCAGACGATGCCCCACCGCATCTTTCAGCCTGCGGCCGTCCAAACGCGCCAGCTTATCGCTTGGCCACCGGTGACGATGGTGATGAGCTCCTAAACCACGTTCGGTTCGGCGCGCTTTTTTCTCTCCATCGCAATGTCTCGATAGCTCCGAAATTCGGCCAAGATCGGGAGCGCATGGCAGGTCAACGCGTCAAGAAACTCACGATATCCTGCTATGGCATATAGTCCCTCAGGCAGATTCCCATATTCCTTAGTTCGGTCACCAAGCGGAAGGATTACGCGTCCGCCGCGCCCCGGCAAATTCCTTTGCACCGGATGCATACTCATTATGAGCGCCCCAAGCTGGAAATTCTCCCTGTGCATCGTAACCAATCGGTCCACATGCTCCTTGTCGAGGTATTGATCCCATGCGGCCATAGCCGGTATCGGCTCCAGGTACGAGCACAGCGGGTCCAATATATCTTTGACCATCTCTACATGGTGGGACCAATACCACTGTTCTTCAAAAGCCGCCTGAAACTCCTCCCATGTCAACAGCTTGATATTCGAGTGTTCGACGGCGTCGTACGCACCTGATTGGAAACCCGCTTTCGATACGATATACCCAGCGTTAGCCCCAGCCTCGGCCACAACGGTTCGGAAGCTATGGGCTACCGCCTGAGGAACGGGGGTTGCCCAGTGTTTACATTCTATGAGGGTGAGATAGTTGCGCCCCTGGACATGTTCCGTTGCCAAGACGTCAATGCTCGCTCTTCCCCGTGCCAGCTTAATCGTAACTTCCGTATCTGCTGTCCACCCACACTCACGGAGAATTTGGGCGGTCCAATCCTGCAGCTCGCGCCAATTCCCCGGACTTTTTTCCGTAATCATCGACAGCCTCCTTCCAGTGTGTCCCGTCTCGTCGTTCCCTCGACTTCGTCAATGCTAGAACTTTCGCGACCATTTCCAGCAGCCAGAAGCGTCGAGAAGCATAGGACGGATTTGGTATCGAAGGCGGCTTCTTCGACACGCGGAAAGCAATGCGCCGAGAAGTACATTAAATCTATCACCGTAGATAATCAGGTATTCGCTTCCAAGACCAGCCCACCAAAGCACGGCCATGATTCCTGGCCCCACCCTGCTTCCGCCGTGCTTCCGCAACGAAAAACGCCTCAGCCGTTTCACGGGCTAAGGCGTTGATATATATGGTTGCGGGGGCCCGCAACGTCTTTTGTTATAACTTGGGATCTGTTGCGGCTTTTGCGCCCGGAAACGATGTCGAGGATGTTCATCGCCTCGCCGCGTAAGGTGGCGTTGACCTCGCCGCGCTTGTCGCCGGGCTCAAGCACCACTTCGTCGACCAGCGCACGGAACGCCTCGGCGGCCTGATCGCGCAGTTCGGGATCGGCCAGAGCCTCGCTCAACTGCGTCACCTTGGCCTTGTAGATTTCGGCGATGTTGGGGTGGATGTCCGGGACATCCTCGGGCGCCTGTTCCATGCGCGCCAGGACATCCGCCTTCTGGCGTTCCAGTTCCTCCATCCGATCCTTCATGGCCGGCTGATACATGCCGTCCTCAATCGCTGCCATGATGCCGGCGATACCGCGTTCGATCTTCTCCAGCGCCTTACGGTCAAGCTCCACCTGCGCCCGGCGTTCACGGTTCTGACTGTTCAGCGCTTCGGCATAGGCGCGCACGGCCTTGGCGACCCGCTCGGCCGAAACCAGCCGTTCGGTAAGGCCGGACAGAATACGCTGCTCGATGTCATCGCGACGGATGGTATGGCCGTTGTCGCAGGTACCCCGCCGATAACGATTGAGACAGCCATAGCGGTCACGGGTGATGATGCCGTAATTGCCGCCGCAGCAGCCGCATTTGAGTAGGCCGGAGAACAGAAAGGCGGGGCGGCGCAGCTCGTTGACGTGCTTGGCACGATAAGCGCGCACGCCTTTGGTGACATTCTCGAACTGCCTAGAAATCTCCTCCTGCCGCCGCCGCGCCGCCTGCCACAGGTCTTCGTCGACGATGCGCAGTTCCTGCACCTCGGTCCTGATCCATTCGGCCTCCGGGTTGACGCGCGAGACGCGCTTTCCCGTCGCCGGGTTCTTGATGTAGCGGAGCCGGTTCCAGACCAGCACACCGGCATAGAGCTCGTTGTTGACGATGCCGGTGCCCCGGCAGACATGGCCGCGAATGGTGGTGTCTCCCCAAGCCTTGCCATTGGGACCGGGAATACCGTCGCGGTTGAGATCGGCGGCGATGGCCTTGGGGCTCTTGCCGGCGGCGAATTCGCGAAAGATGCGGCGGACGATCTCGGCCTCGGCCTCGTTGATCTTCCGTTCGCCGCGCACCTGCTCGCCATCGCCGTTGAGCCGCTTCACGACGTCATAGCCGTAGCAGAGGCCGCCGCCCGCCTTTCCCTTCTCGACGCGGCCGCGCAGACCGCGGTGGGTCTTGGCGGCGAGGTCTTTCAGGAACAGGGCGTTCATGGTTCCCTTGAGACCGACATGCAGCTCCGAGATCTCGCCCTCGGCAAGCGTCACGAGCGTCACGCCCGCGAATTTGAAATGCTTGTAGAGGATGGCGACATCGGCCTGGTCGCGGCTGATGCGGTCCAGCGCTTCCGCCAGCACGATCTCGAATTTGCCCGCCTGCGCGTCCTGCAAGAGCGCCTGAATACCCGGCCGCAAGGTGACGCTTGCGCCCGAAATGGCGGCGTCCTTGTAGACCCCCACCACTTTCCACTTCTCCCGCGCCGCCTGATCCCGGCAAATGCGGAACTGGTCCTCGATGGAGGAAACGCTCTGATTGTCCGAGGAATAGCGGGCGTATAGCGCAACGCGGGTCATAAGACTTTCCTTTCTCTCAAGGGCGGATTTCACCCGTCCGGTTCCCGCCCCTCTTCCTTTGGTCAGTTGTCGTTGGCCGCCCGCTTCCGCCGCTCCCGCTCCCAGGCCCTGATGTGTTCGCAGGCGATGTGGCGGCCAATGGCCCGCGCGATGGTGTCCAAGTGCCGCTCCGCTTCTTCCCTCGCCAGTTGCTCTGGCCCATTATCGTTCGCCGGAGGCGGGATGACCGCGGCCGCCTGGTCCTCCTTTTCCTTCATGGGTCGAACCTTTCCAGTATTGATGCATACTGGATAAGGATCGCGCAAAAGCAGCCGAGTGCTTATGGCCGTTATATACCCTGGTCTTCTCCCACGCCTCCTTTAGGCAAACAGCGCCTTCAACATTTCTCCCTGCTCGGCATGCTTGGCTGGATTTTCTGCCTTGAGCCTGCGCAAGTTGAGAAGCTTCCACTGGATGGCGGGGAGCCGTTCGCCCTGGGGCAGGTCGATGAGAGCGAAATCCGGTTCGGCGTTGTGAAGCGACATCAGGAATGCCGCTGCGTTGTCGGTCAGACGCCTTCGGACATCCGTGATCAGGCGCGTTCGCGCCGTTTCGAGATCGGACAGCGCGATCTCTTCCCGCGTCATCCCAACGAATTCCTCAGTGTACAGTTCTTCTATCGGGATAGCCGGTGGCGCCAGCAGTTCGTGCGGCGGACGGCCGGACGCGCAGACATAGACCAGAAAGACCCGGAACAAATCGTCCGTCAGCCCCTCATTCTCATAGAGCAGGTGGACATCGTAGAGATCGCGCGGGTGCTGGCGGTCGAGGGCGGCATGCAGCTTGCCGGCAAAGAGGTCCTCGAAGGCGAGCACCGGCATCTCGGCGAAGCCAAAGGCCTCCTCCACCGCGTCCGAAACCCTCATCGGCACCGGCGACAGCACCGTTCCGCGCATGACAGGCGAGGTCTCGATCTTCACACTCGCCGCACCGCGAGAGGCCATGATGCGGGTTTCCAGGTTCCCGCCGCCAGCGATGCGCTGGAGCCGCACATCCCTGTTGCTGCGGCCGAATGAGTCCATGATCCGGTCGAGCGTGGCATCGATTTGCTGAAGAGAGACGGCGCGATCCTCGATCGGCACATAGGTCAGATCGATATCGACCGACAGACGCGGCATGTCCCGGTAGAAGAGATTGATGGCCGAACCGCCTTTGAGCGCAAAGACCTCCTCAGCCGCAATGGCCGGCAGGAGGCGCATCAGCAAGCGGACCTGCTCGACATAGCGTTCACGCATGGCTCGCGTCCTCGTCCCCATCCGCAGGCAGAAGCGTCTCGGGCACATAGATCCGGTAGACCGGGTGCAGTTTTCCGCCCTTCACCAGCGCGCGCGGGCCGGATCCGAAATCGATGGCGCTCTTGTCAAGATGCTTCACCCAGGCATGGGCATGCCGGTCGGCGAACACGAAGAACAGGCGCTTAACCTTGATGCTTCGGCAAGCGCGCAGCAGGGTCATCAGGCGCTTGGGACGCAGGTTCGTCAGCCCCTGAAAGATCATGTCCAGATTGTCGAAGGTCGCGTGGGCTGGCAGCTCGTCGAGCGCTTCGAGGATGGCGCGCTCGGGGGACGAAACCTTGAGCGGCCAGCGCCAGGGGCTCACGGTCGGGCCATGTCCCGCCCCCACCCCCGGCGCGCTCTCGAATTGGTGCTCGGCATTTTCGACGCCGGCAAGGTCGTCACCGAACAGGACGCGCGAGCGAACGACGAACTGTGCCTTGCCCGGAAGGCGGGCCAGCCAGGAGGGAACTTCGCCATAGAGATAGACACGCTCCCCGCCGCCAAGCGGCAGATAGTGAGCGAGCCCATGGAAGCCGAGCGCGCTCAAGCCACCCAGATGGACGTCATGTTCCATGATCCATTGGATCGACAGCAGCGGGAGCTGCCAGTCGGTCTCCGGTCGGACAAGCGGGCGCCCTGCCTGATCGGTATGAGGCAGCGGCCGGCGGTAGACCCCGCGTACCACCCGCTCCAGCCAGCCCCGCTCGGCGTAATCGTGGATGGACTTGGGATCGATGCCGAAGCGCTTCAGCCATGCGGCGTCGACCAGGAAGCCGGGAGGAACGCGCTCCAGAAAGGGCTTCAGCCTTGGTGTTCTTTGATGGCTCATAACCATCAAATTCGCATATTTTGAAAATATGCGCAACTTTCATTTCCTATATATCCCCTTTTGATGGTCCATAACCATCAAAAAATGGAGACTTCAAAATTCTCTATGCCATTGCCGTCCGGGACGGGCGCACCGGCAGGAACGACCACGGACGCACCCCTTTTCGAGAGCCCGGCAGGACGATGATACGAATCCTCGGCACATACGCTTATGGTCCGAGGATTCGTAACAATCTCCCCTGCAGGAAGGCTCGCCTTGCCTTCCGCGACATCCACACGACCGCGAAGGGCGCGACTTCCGAATTCATGGGCAAAAGCCATCGCCGTCTGAAGTCTTTTGCGAACGATTTCGGAATAGAGCAAATCGGAGCAGTTCATCCCTCCCGCCGCCTGTTCCAGACGAGCTGCGCCCAGTCCCCCTCCTCGGAGGGGAACAGGGCGGCGGTGAAGGGTTCGGGAAGGCTCGGGTCGTCGAGACGGAGGCGGAGATAGTATTTCGGGTGATCACCCGTTGTCCGGGCATCCCAGGCGTCACCGATGCGGGCGTTGCCGACAAGGACTCGGAATGCCGGGGCGTTGTCATGGGTACGGTCGTCATTGGGGACGAGCCGGACTTTGGCGTCGATGGTGAGCGTGCGGATGGAACCGGTCCAGCCCCCGTCATTGGACAAAGTGAAGGTGCCGATTTGCATAGGTTACTCCTGGAATTGCGATGCGGATGAGACAGCGGGCGACGCCGCTTCGCTATCGCCCGCGCGGGGTGAGCGGGCGCGCCGCGCCGGTTTGTCGATGTTCGTCTCGGGCAACCCCTCCTTGCGCGACTTGGCGAAGGCGCGGTCGCTGTCGAGGAAGGCCTCCAGCATGAAGGGAATGAGCTCGGCGACGGACTCGGCCTCGCCATAGGTGGCGCGGTAGAGGATCGCATAATCCCGTAGCGCCTGGTTCAGGTCGGCGCCGACGGTGATGGTGATCTTCGCCGGCGTGCGGTCGGGCAGTTTTCCGAGTTTCAGATTGGCCATGATCGATCCTCCTTTGCTAAAGCTTCGGTGGACAGGTTTCAGCCCTGGTAGCGGCGCAATACGAGATCCCTGTGGACGATGATCCTGAGCGGCCAGCCGGGACGGACGGTGATGGTCGGCTGGATGTTCAGGTTCTTCTCGGTGATGCGCTGGCCGGCCCGGTTGACGTTCTGCTGGGTGGATTCGCGGATCGCCCGGACCAGGTCGCTCTCGTCGCTGCCGAGGCTCAGCTCCGTGCCGACGCCGAGCAGGGTGGCAAGCGCGATGCCCTTGATGAGCCGCCAGGTGTGGTAGTCGACCTCGTCCTCGAGGCCGGCATAGTCGGCGGTGTCGGTGGCGGGCAGATTGTCGATCTCGATGGAGGAGCCGTCGGGCAGGATGATGCGCTGCCAGACAAGCAGCGCACGGGACAGGCCGAAGGCAATCACGCTGTCATAGGTGCCGATTAGGCGCGAGCCCTGCGGGATCAGCAGCGTGCGGCCGGTCACCGTGTCGTAGACGTTCTCGGTGACCTGGGCGGCGACGAGGCCCGGCAGGTCGGAATTGATGCCGGTGATCAGGCTCGCGGCGATCACACTGCCGGCCATCACCTGATGGGGCGAGACCGGGGTCTGCAGCGCATGCGGATTGTAGATGCCGCCAGTATCGCGCTGATTCAGGAAGTCGAGCTTGCGCTGCTGGTTGTTCTGGTCGCGTTCGGGATCGAGTGCCAGGCGGTCAGCGTCGGGCAAAACTATCTCCGTCGCTGCCATTTGCTGGGACTGGCCCGTCACTGCCGGCGTGTCCTGCCGCGGCCGGTTCTCGATCCGGAAGAAGACGCCGGCCTCCTTCGCCTGGATGGCCTGCTGGGCGAGGCGCTGCTCCTCGGCGGACAATTCCGATCCTCCCGGCGCGATGCCGAGCTGCCGCTGGCGTTCGAGGATCGGCCGGCCGAGATCGCCGGGCAGCGGCGGCCCGAGCTGCGGTGTCTCCGGCTTGACCTGGCTGTAATCGCCGGGCAACGCGGCAAGGCCGTCCGGGGTCGGTTTGCGTTCGGTGTTGTAGAGCTCCTCGGCCTGGTCCTGGATTCGCAGGGCCGGGCCTTGCAGCGCCATCATGGTCACGCCGAGGATGGCGCCGGAGCCGAGCGCGGCCACGCCGATGACAAGGCCGCGCCTGAAGCGTACGACGCGGCGGGGCGCGGCGCGCAGGTCCAGCTTGCCGGGATCGCGCTTGGACGAACCGGCAGGTTTTGGCGTGGGTGCGGCGGGATCCGTCATGGCCTCTCCCCCTACCGGTCCGTGCGCGAAAACAACGCGGTGCGCCGTGGCGTCTCGTCGGTCCGGGAAATCCGAACCACCTGCTGCGGCTTGGCGCCGAGGCGCAGTTCGGCGGCAGCGAAGAGGCGGTCGACGATGTAGTAGTTGCCGCGCATGCGGTAGTTGACGAGCTGGTTGCCGCCGTCGGCGCCCACCACGAAGAGCGGCGGCGCCTCGCCCTGGTCAATGCGGCGGGGGAACTCAATATAGACCTTGTGGCCGTCGTCGAAGGCGCGCAGCGGTTTCCAGGGCGGACTGTCGCCGGTGATGGCGTAACGGAAGCGGATGTTCTCGAGCGCCACGTTCGAGGCGACCGGCAACGCCGCCTCGGCCGCTGTGTTCTGTCGGCGCAGGGCGAGAATCTGGTCGGACGGATAAGTCCAGGAGATCGCCGCCATGGCGGTCCTCTCGGTGCTTTCAAGCTGGAGGTGATAGGCGCGCCGGTCGGTGGTGATGACGAGATTGGTTTTGAGGTCCGGCGCGAAGGGCTTGACCAGCACATGGATGCGCTCGCTATCGTCCGTGCCGCTCACCGTGTCGCCGATCACCCAACGCACGGTGTCGCCGGCGGAGACGGAGGTGAGCTTTTCGCCGGGCTGCAAGGCAATGTCGCTGACGCGCTCGGGCGCCGCATAGAGACGGTAGAGCGCCCCTTCCGTATAGGGATAGACCTGGATGGCGTTGACATAGCCGTGCTTGGTCGGCTCCTGGGTCGCCGCCTTGTTGGCGTCCTCGACCCGCTCGGTCGGCGGGCGCTTGTCCTCGGTCACCTCGCCGGGCTCCGGCAGAAGCTGGCCCGGCAATGGCAGGACCTTCGGCACCTCGACGATCTTCACCGGCCTGGCCGGTTCCCTGTCGATGACGGCCGGCTTGAAGTCGTCGGAGTCGTAGCTGATCGTTGGCGGCAAAGGCTTTGTGGCGCAGGCGGACAAGGCCAGCGCCGACACGGTGATGACGAACATGTTCTTCTTCATTGAGAGGGCTCCTTGGGCAATTGCGGCGCAGTGGCGTCGAGTTCGCGCGACCAGTCGATGGCGTTGACGAAGACGCCGAGGGGGTTCTTGCGGAGCTGCTCGGCGGTGCGCGGGGTCTGGATCACGACCGTCAGGATCGCGGTCCAGCGCTCGGTGCGGGCCAGGCTACCGCGCTCGAAGACCTGCTCGGTCCACTTGACCTGGAAGGAGGCGTCAGAGGCCCGCACAACGCTCGTCACCTGGACCGAGACGCTGCGGGTGCCGATCGCGCTGAAGGGATCGTTCTTCTTAGCGTGGTCGTTCAGGAACAGCGCGGCGCGGTCGGTGGCGAAATCGTAGGCGGACAGCCAGTTCTGGCGCACCAGCACCGGATCGGTGGACACCGAACGGACGTTGGTGATGAAGCGGGCGAGGTGCCAGGCGATCTGGGCGTCGGCCGGCTGGTAGTTCTGGATTGCCGGCGCGACGGCGCGCGCCTCGCCGAACTTGTCGACCTCGACCACATAGGGCGCGACGCGGCTTTGCAGCGACTGCCAGAGCAAGCCGCCGGAAAGACCGACGGAAAGCGCCAGGCAGCCGAAGGCCATGACCCGCCAGTTTCTTGCCTGGATACGGGACGCGCCGATGCGCTCGTCCCAGAGCTGGGCGGCCCTCTGATAGGGAGTGACGGGCTCCGGCGTCGTGCCGTATCGTTGAATCGGTCGTCGGAAGAACATGGGTCAGTCGTCCTTGTCATTGAGGGAGGGATTGGCGCCGTTGCCGGGCCGGTCACCGTCCTTGATGGCTTGGGTGGCGGTCTGCCGATGCGCACGCGCCGCCTGTTCGGAGCGCAGGCGGTTCGCCCAATCCGGCGGGGAACTGGAGGGGATGCCCGCCGATGCGGCGCTTGCCTCCGACATGGAGGCGGTCGGCGTGCCGCCGGTGGCCGTCCAGGCGCCACGGCGTCCGGCATCGGCGCTTTCTTTCAGAGAGGAAGAGGCGCGACCCGCGACTTGGCGCGCGGCGTTTGTGGCGGCTCCGCCGGCAGCGCGCGCCATGCCACCAACACCGGCCGCGGCGCCTGCCATGCCGGACGTCCCGGAGGTCGCCTGTCCCAGTTGGTAGGCGGAAGAAGCGGCAGACCCCATCGCCGTGCCCGCGCGGATGGCGGAAAGACCGCCGCCAGCGGCCATGCGCGCCCCGGCAAGCGCCGCGCCACCGGCGAGCATGGTCGCGCCCACCGCAGCACCAGTTGCGCCGAGGGCGGCGCCGGCGCCGAGCTGCGGTGCTCCGGATACAAGACCCGAAGCGATGCCGGGGCCGAAGATGCCGAGACCGAGCAGCGCCAGAGCGCCCAGCACCCGCGACATGGCGGCGGCAAGGTCCGGTTCCTGACCCTGAAGGCCGTTGGTGAAGGAAGCGAACAGCGTCGAGCCGATGCCGACGATGACGGCGAGCATCATCACCTTGATGCCGGAGGAAATCACGTTGCCGAGAACCCGTTCGGCGAGGAACGACGTCTTGTTCCAGAGCGCGAAGGGCACCAGGACGAAACCGGCGAGCGTCGTCAGTTTGAACTCGAGCACGGTGATGAAGAGCTGGATCGCCAGAATGAAGAAGGCGATGAGGACCAGGAACCAGGCCAGCAGCAGGACGAAGACGGTGAGTGCGTTGCCGAAGATTTCCGGAAAGCCGACGAGATTGCCGACCTGATCGATGAGCGGATACGCCGCCTCATAACCGGTGGCGGCGATCTTGCCAGGTTTGAGCAGATCGTCGGCGGCGAGCGTGCCGGGCGCGGCCTGGATGCCGAGACCGGAGAAGGACCTGTAGATGATCTCGGCAAGGTTCTGGAAGTTGTTGAGGATCAGCGCGAAGACGCCGACATAGAGCACCTTCCGGATCAGGCGCCCGATGATGTTGTCCTCGCCGCCCAGAGCCCAGAACAGGCCTGCCAGCGTGATGTCGATGCCGATCAGGATGGTGGTGAGGAAGGCGACGTCACCCGACAAGAGTCCGAAGCCGCTGTCGATGTAGCGGCTGAAGGTCTCCATGAAGCGGTCGATGATGCCGAGATCATTCATCGCGCGTCGCCTCCCTGCCGGTCAGTTCCCAGAATAGGCGGAGCCGGAACCGAGGAACCTGCGCGTTGTCTCGCGCGCCGCTTCCTCCGCCTGCGCCTTGCGCGCGGCGTCTTCTGCCTCGGCGCGGTAATGGGCGGCCATCAGCGTCTGGATCTGCATCTGCTGCTTGGCCGAAAGCGCAATGAGCTGATTCGCGGCCTGCTGCGCCTGCAGCGCCCCGACGGCGCCATGGCTCCGATTGACGAGATCGGTGAGTAGCCCTTCGTCGACGCGCACGTTCTCGACGATCTGCGATTGCACCCGCATGGTTTGGCGGAAAGCGTTCATGGCACTCTGCCAGCGCTCGCGCGCGGCAGTGGCGATATCGCTGGTGCTGACCGTGGCATCGTACGAGCTTGGATATTGCTGCCGCCACTGGCCTTCGAGCTGCGTCAGGTCGAAGCTGAGGCCGTCGACCTGCATCATCAGCCCGTCGATACGGTTCAGCGCCCCCTGGAGTTGTCCGAGCGAGGAGAAATCCAGCCGCTGAAGGTTCTTTGCCATGTTTTGCAACATGACCGCCTGGTTCTGGAGCTGCTGGATCTGGTTGTTGATCTGCTCCAGCGCACGCGCCGCCTGCAGGACATTCTGACCGTAGTTGGTGGCATCGAAGACCGGCCAGGCGGCATGGCCCACCTGTGGCGTAGCGATGGCAAGAGATGCGGCGAGGAGCGCCGCGAGAGACGTGCGTTTCACGGTGTTGGCTCCTGTATTTGGGGAGAGAACGGGCCGAGGATGTCGGCGGCCCAATCGAGGCCGCGGGCTCTCAGAAACTCGACGGCGAAGGCCTCCCTGCCGTGCTCGGCCAGGATTGTGTCGATGAGGGTCTGGGAGGACGGATCGGAGGCGCCGCAGAGCGCCAGTGCCACGGGGCCGAGGCCCAGCTCGAACAGCCGGTTGCCGCGGCGCGATTGCAGGTAGTAGTGCCGTTTTGGCGTTGCCTGCGCGATCAGTTCGATCTGCCGATCGTTGAGGCCGAAGCGCTCATAGGCCGTGCGCGCCTGGGGTTCGATGGCCCGGTCGTTGGGAAGAAAAATGCGCTGCGGGCAGCTCTCGATGATGGCGGGCGCGATGGAGCTGTCGGCCACGTCCGCCAGCGACTGCGTCGCGAAGATCACCGACACGTTCTTCTTGCGCAGGACCTTCAGCCATTCGCGGATGCGGGCGGCGAAGAGCGGATTGTCGAGATAGACCCAGGCCTCGTCGAGAATGAGCAGCGTCGGCCGCCCGTCGAACCTCTCCTCCAGACGGTGGAAGAGGTAGGTCAGCACCGGCAGGACGACGCCAGCCTCATGCATCAGTTCCTCGGTCTCGAAGCATTGAACCTCGGACAGCGCCAACCGGTCCTCGGCGGCGTCGAGCAGCCGGCCGAAGGGGCCATCGAGCGTATAGGGCTGGAGCGCGGCCTTGAGGGCGTTCGCCTGGACGAGGACGGACAGGCCGGTGAGCGTGCGCTCCTCGGCCGGCGCGGTGGCGAGGTTGCACAGCGCCGACCAGACGGCCTCCTTCACTTCCGGGGTAACGGTGACATGCTCATGAGCGAGCAGCGCGCCGATCCATTCAGCCGCCCAGCTTCGCGTCGCCGGGTCGTCGATGTCGCGGAGCGGCTGGAAGGCGAGCGCGTTCGTGATGTCATCAGGGGCCGCACCCAGCGCATGATGCTCCCCACCCATGGCCAGCACGGCTGCGCGCGCCGAATTGCCCTTGTCGAAGATGGTGACCTGAGAGCCGGCATAGCGCCGGAATTGCAGTGCGATCAGCGACAAGAGCACCGACTTGCCTGCGCCGGTCGGGCCGACGATCAGCATGTGGCCGACATCGCCCACATGGGTGGAGAGGCGGAACGGTGTGGAGCCGCTGGTTTCCGCATGGAGTAGCGGCGGACATTCTGTCTGAGTGACTTTGGCGAGATGGGCGTTGCGCGCCGGTCCGGCCCACACCGCCGAGAGCGGCATGAGATGGGCGAGGTTCAGGGTGTGGACGAGCGGCTGCCGGACATTGGCGTAGACATGGCCCGGCAGTGAACCGAGCCAGGCTTCGACGGCATTCACCGTTTCCCGAATGCAGGTGAAGCCGAGGCCGTTGACGATGCGCTCGACGGCGCGGACCTTTTCCTCCGCGGTATCCCGGTCCTCGTCCCAGACGGTGATGGTCGTCGTCAGATAACCGAAACCGACATGATCACTGCCGAGCGCCTGCAAAGCGGCGTCTGCATCAAGCGCCTTGTTGTCGGCGTCGCTATCGACCAGTACAGCAGGCTCGTTGGTCAGCACCTCGCGCAGGATCGCTGTGATCGACTTGCGCTTGGCGAACCACTGCCGGCGCAGGCGGGTGAGCACCTTCGTCGCCGCCATCTTATCGAGCGGGATGAAGCGCGTGCCCCAGCGATAGGCAAAGTCCTGATGGTTCAGTGCGTCGAGGATGCCGGGGCGGGTCGCGTTCGGAAAGCCGAGGATCGTCAGCGTCCGCAAGTGCCGGTCGCCGAGCATCGGCTCCAGGCCGCCGGTCAAGGGCGTATCGACCAGCACGCCATCAAGATACATCGGCGTTTCGGGCACGGCGACGGGATGGCGCTTCGTCGAAATCGCCCCGTGCAGAAAGGTCAGCGTCTCGGCATCGTCGAGCGCGCGGATCTCCGGCAGGAAGCCGCTGAGCAAATCCAGCACCCGCTCGGTCTCGTCCCGGAACCGGGCCAGTTCCTGCCGCCAGTTGCGGCCGCCGCCGTCCCCTTCCCCCTTCCGGTCGGAATCCAGCAGCGCATTCTCGGTGCGCGCCTGCGCGTCGGGCGGCGGCATGTAGAGAAGTGTGAGGTGATAGCGGCTTTCGAAATGCCGGCCCTGCCCGTTCGCCGGGTCATCGCTCCACCGGGGCGATGACTGATCTGACTCACCTTCAAAGGCCGCGCGGCGTTCCTCATCGACGAGCCATGAGGCCGCATCCGGGAAGTTGGACCGCGGATAATCCTGCGCCTCAAGCCGCTCCGCCTCGAAGAACAGCGCCCAGCCGGAGCCAAGGCGCTTCAGCGCATTGTTGGCCCGTGCGCCGAGCCCGACCAGTTCGGCCTCCGTCGCGCTTTCGAGATCGGGGCCGCGAAAGCGGAAGCTGCGCTGGAAACTGCCGTCCTTGTTGAGGACGATGCCGGGCGCGAGGAGCGCCGCCCAGGGCAGAAGATCGGCGAGCCGGTCGGCTCGCCCACGGTATTCGGCCAAGCTCAGCATCGCCACCACCCCCGTTGACGCAGATGGCGGGCGAGCACGGGCAGGAAGTCCGGATCGTGCCTGGCCGCAAAAACGCTGAGCGTATGCCCGGCGACGAACAGGCCGAGCCCGGCGATCCACTGCTGGAGACCGAGGGCGATGGCGGCCGCCAGCGTGCCGTTGAGGATGGCGACGGCGCGCGGCGCGCCGCCGAGCAGGATCGGCTCGGTCAGCGCGCGATGGACGGGGATTTCGAAGCCCTCGATGTGGCGAGCAGCATCCATCAGACGAGCGCTCCGCCGCCGAAGGAGAAGAAGGAGAGGAAGAAGCTCGACGCCGCGAAGGCGATGGACAGGCCGAAGACGATCTGGATAAGCCGACGGAAGCCGCCAGAGGTCTCGCCGAAGGCGAGTGTCAGGCCGGTTACGATGATGATGATCACCGCGACGATCTTGGCCACCGGCCCCTGAACCGATTCCAGGATACGCTGGAGCGGTTCTTCCCACGGCATGCCGGAGCCCGCCGCATAGGCCGGCGCAACCATGAAAAACGTGAGGGCGGCAGCCGACAGAAATCGGAGCTTTTTGCGCATGAGATGTCCTTTCACGAGAGCGATTGCAGTTGGGGCATGGAAAGCGTGGTCACCGCGTAATCGCCGTTGGCGTCGAGGCCGGTGACTTCGGCGATGGTCTCGATGTGTCGGGATGAGCCGCGCCCGGCGATGAACACCACGAGATCGATCGCCTCGGCGATCAGGCGGCGCGGGATGACGGTGACGCTCTCCTGCACCAATTGCTCGATGCGGTAGAGAGCGGCATGGGCGGAATTGGCATGCACGGTGGCGATGCCACCCGGATGGCCGGTGTTCCAGGCCTTGAGCATGTCGAGCGCCTCGGCGCCCCGCACCTCGCCGACGATGATCCGGTCGGGGCGCAGGCGCAGGGTCGAGCGAACGAGATCGGCCAGAGATACGACACCCCGCCGCGTGCGCAGCGCCACGCAATCGGCCGCCGCGCATTGCAGCTCGCGCGTATCCTCGATGAGGATGACCCGTTCGTCGCAATTGGCGATCTCGGCCAGCAGTGCATTGGCGAGTGTGGTCTTGCCCGAGGAGGTGCCGCCGGCGACCAGGATGTTTATCCGCTCCCGCACCGCCTGCCTGAGGGCTTCGGCCTGGATCGGGACCATGATCTGGGCACGGACGTAGTCGGCTAGGGTGAAGATCTTCGCGGCGGGCTTGCGGATGGCGAAGCACGGCGCCAATGCGACCGGGGGCAGCACGCCCTCGAAGCGCTCTCCCGATGGCAGCTCGGCGCTGACAATTGGATTGTCCGCATGCACCTCGGCGCGGACATGGGAAGCGACCAGGCGGATGATCCGCTCGGTTTCGGAGGGGTGAACACGCAGGCCGGCATCGCTGCGTCCCTCGCCGAGACGGTCGATCCAGAGCCTGCCGTCGGGGTTGACCATCACCTCGATCACGGCGGTATCGGAGAGGGCCTCGGCAATTGCCGGGCCCATCGCCGTCTTCAGCATGGCGCGGCGGCGTTCTTCGGCAGTTGTGCTCATGGGTTTTCCTCCCCGTCCCTGGGGCCGAGCGAGCGCTTGCCGCCGGCGATCTGACGGCCCACCTGCTCGACGAATTTCTGGTAACGCTCCTGCGCGACCGCCTGCGTCGCCTTGTCCGGGATCGGCGTGTGCGCGTTGAAGGTGAGATAGAGCCGCACGAAAAAGGCGAGGCTCTCGGTCAGGACATCGATGTCGCGCCGGATGAGGTTGTTCTCGCGCGTCAGCCGATCGAGGCGGATCCTCAACGCCTCATCGAGCGCATGGGCACCGCGGTGACGGATGTAATGGCGGATCGCGTCAGTGATGATGGCTGACTTGGAGGCACCGGGCTTGGCCGCCAGCGCTTCGAGCTCGGCGCTCGTTTCCTCGTCAATGTAGATGTTGTGGCGTGGCTTCATGCAGTGTTGCCCTGACAGTCTTGAAGAAGTCAGGGCAAGGATCGCCGGATGGGCCGGAATCTCTTACGGCCTTTATGTACGACGGAATGCGATCACATGCGGATGCTTGCGCGGGATCAGAATCCTTCGAGGATATCTTTCTCCGGCCCCATTGCTTCGTTGACGCCATAGACGCGCGCCGGCTTCGACAGCCGATCCAGGGCGCGTTGGTCGGCGACGACATCCGACTCGTCTACATCGAGTCCCGGAATATCCGGCTGCCCCGGTTCGGCGGGCTTCGCAATCTCTTCTTCCGCCAAGCCCGGGTGGCGCTGCTGCTGAAGCCCACCTTCCTCACAAAGGGAACCGCGCCTCGTACCGTCCTCGCCGGAAGGCATCAGGCGGTCGTCGGTATCGCGCACCTGGCCGCTCCAGTCGTCGGGGCGCGGTGCCGGTTTGTCCTCGTAGCCGCCTTCGGAAAGCTGTGGGGCCGGCAGAACACGCTGCGTGAAGTTGCGATCTTCGTAATAGCGGAGCTTCTTCGCCCGGATCGGCGGCAGGCCCGAAACCAGCACCAGTTCATCCGCGGACGGCAATTGCATCACCTCGCCGGGCGTCAGCAGCGGCCGCGCGGTCTCCTGCCGGCTGACCATAACGTGGCTCAGCCACGGCGCTAGGCGGTGGCCGGCATAGTTGCGCTGCGCCCTGAGTTCCGTCGCCGTGCCAAGAGCGTCGGAGATGCGTTTCGCCGTCCGCTCGTCGTTGGAGGAAAAGGCGATGCGCACATGGCAATTGTCGAGGATGGCGTTGTTCTCGCCATACGCCTTGGATATCTGATTGAGCGACTGCGCAATGAGGTAGGCACGGATGCCATACCCGGCCATGAAGGCCAGCGCCGTTTCGAAGAAATCAAGCCGCCCCAGCGCCGGAAACTCGTCGAGCATCATTATGAGCTGATGCCTGCGGGTCTTCTTCGGGTCTCCTTCCAGCCGCTCGGTCAACCGCCGCCCGATCTGGTTCAACACCAGTCGCACCAACGGCTTGGTGCGCGAGATGTCGGATGGCGGGATGACGAGATAGAGCGAGACCGGATGTTCGGCATCCATGAGATCGGCGATGCGCCAGTCGCAGGCCGAGGTCGTCGCCGCGACGGTCGGGTCGCGATAGAGTCCGAGGAAGGACATGGCGGTGGAGAGCACACCCGAGCGCTCGTTCTCCGACTTGTTCAGCACCTCACGCGCGGCCGAAGCCACGACCGGATGGACCCTCGGGTTCTCCGGCGTGCCGAGATGGTTGGTCGCCATCATCCGCCGCAGCGTCGCCGCGAAGGACCGGCGCGGATCGGACAGGAAGGTGGCGACTCGCGCCAGCGTCTTCTCCTCCTCGGCATAAAGCACGTGCAGGATGGCGCCGACCAGCAAGGCGTGACTGGTCTTTTCCCAATGGTTCCGGCGCTCGAGCGCACCCTCGGGATCGACCAGGATATCGGCGATGTTCTGGACGTCGCGCACCTCGTCCGGCCCCTTGCGTACCTCCAGCAGCGGATTGTAGCGGGCCGACCGCAGGTCGGTCGGGTTGAATAGCAGGCAATGCGAAAATTTCGCGCGCCAGCCAGCGGTCAACTGCCAGTTTTCGCCCTTGATGTCGTGGATGACGGCCGAGCCGGTCCAGGTGAGAAGGGTCGGGACGACGAGGCCGACGCCCTTGCCCGAGCGCGTCGGCGCGAAGGCCATGACATGCTCCGGTCCGTCATGGCGAAGATACTGGTCGGCGAACCTACCGAGGAACACGCCTGCCGGACGGAACAGGCCGGCCTTGCGAATCTCGCGCGGCAAGGCCCAGCGCGAGGAGCCATAGGTGGTGACGAGCCTGCTCTGCCGCGCGCGCCACAGTGAGCCGATAATCGCCGCCGCACAGCCCATGAAGCCGCTGCCCGCCGCCAGCATCCCGGCCTTGTCGAATACCTCCGGCGCATAGGCCTCGTAGAAATACCACCACTCGAACAGCTTCCACGGCTGATAGACCGGCCAGCCGAACAGGACGAACCAGGGGCTGCCAAGCTGCGCCTGATAGCCCAACATGTCGGCGCACCACTGCGTCGCCGCCCATACGCCGAGGATGACGATGGCGAAGACGACGGCGATCTGGCCGATCAGGAGCTTGGTGGGGGTCATGGGCGTCGTTCCGCTGCTTGAGACAAACGGAACGATAATCGAGCGATGCGACAGAAGCGCTTATGGTCTTTATATACGATGGAATGCGATCGACGTTCTACGATCAGGACAACCACTTGGCATAATGAGTCGCCTGCCAAACGAAGTATGCCGCCGAGGCCATGTGCACAACTCCCACAATAGGATCGACGGAGGAAGACCCCGCCACTACGACCCGAAAGAGCAGCAGCGTGCAGGCCATGTGGAAATGCCGAAAGACGGTTCTAAGACATAGGCCCCTACAAGAACGACATCGGACAATTAAGTGGCTATGTTGGTACCCTCCGCGCCAACGGCAATGCCGGCATCGGCCTTTCTTCGAACCGACAGCAGGACAGCACCCTTGCTGCTCGACGGCGCCATGCGCGGTCGTGCGTTTCCGACCAAGTCGAACAGGTCCTGGGACCGACGCTCAGGCCCGGCGAAACTATCGTCATGGACCTGTCTGGACGCCCCCGTTGATGCAAGAAGAATCTTTTCGAAGAGTTCGGAGCGTAGTCGGGTGCTGACATGTGTCCGGCCTCTGTTGCGGCTATCACACGCTGCGGGCCCGTATGGGGATTTCGCGGATTGGGCCAATACAATCTGGCGCGCTCGAGGTGCGCATCCATGATCTGGTTTTCCCGATCCCGTCTTATTGACCGTGGCGCCTTACTCTCCGTTCGACCTTCTCACACTTTCGCAGCCCGCTAGAGGAGCGGACTAACCTGCTACGACCGGCGTTCGATAGGTTCCGCTTTTAGAGCAGAATTCGTTCATGCTGCATCGTATCCGGCGGCGGCGATGTAATTGGCACATTCCTGCACTGTGAAGGTTGGGATCAGGCTGCCGATCCTGTCCCACAGGCCGTCGATGGTGCGCTCGGCTGCCTTCCTGAGCATTGCCTTGAGCTTCGAGAAGTCCGGGCTGTAGGGCGGAAGAAACAGCAACGGCGCTCCCGCTGTTTCGATCATCTGGCGAGTCCGCGGACCCTTATGGCTGGACAGATTGATGGGGTGGACGCCCCCTCAACCTGTCCAGCCATAAGCGCACCGCCGTGCGCCGGGCCATCGAACGGGCCGGCCTCCAAATGCACCTTTTCCAGGACTACAACTCCGACTTAAATCCAGTAGAAATAGCCTTCTCCACGCTAAAAGCATTCCCATAAAGAAGCATGCGCCGCGGCTCGTCAATGAGCTTTGGGACACTATTGCTAACGGCATCGACGCCATCTTTCTCGTCTATGTCTCCACTACCTCGCTGCTGCCGATTATGACTGGTGAGTGATCGAAAAATGCTTAGGTAAGAACGTTGCATCAAGATTCAACCGGCTCGCTCATTCAGCCGGGTCTAGTTGTTTTGGTCCCGCTAAACCTTTAGCCCCGCCCATCTGACCATGACACTCCCGGCCAGCATGCTCATGCCAATCGCGAGGAGTAGAGGACCAGCGAATTCCTCTGCAACAATGCTTGAGGTCGAGGAAACCGACAGCAGCATCAGGCTGAATTCTCCTCCGTGGGCCAGGATGATCCCAGTGCGCCATGAGCTCTGAAGCGACTCGCCGAACAGTCGGGCGACGACCAAAACGATCAGCGTCTTGCCCGCGAATATGATCGCGAGCCAGATCAGCACCACAGGCCATACAGATGGAATGATCCAAAGTGGCAATTGCGTTCCGATGCCGACAAAGAAAATCCCGACAAACAAATCGCGGAAGGGCCGAATCTCGTTCTCGACAGCATGGCGCGCGTCACCCTCGCCGATAATCATGCCGGCCGCGAATGCAGCGAGTGCCGGAGAAAGACCGGCGGAGGCCGCGACAATCGCAGACCCGAGCGCAATGGTGAGCGCGAGGAGCTGGGCAAGTTCCGGATCGCCACGCGACGCTACCCAACGGGCAAGCACCTGCAACGGGCCACGGGCAATGAACAGAGCTGCAACCAATGCCATTGCACTGGCGACGACCGTTATCACGCCATGTCCCTCGGCGGCTCCACTCATCGAATCGTGCAGAAGCAGGAATGCGACAGCTGCCAAGTCTTGAAACAGAAGCACTGCAATGGCCAGACGCCCTTGGGCCGATCCCAGAGCGTTCGCGCTTGCGAGCACCTTGAGGCACATGGCCGTGGATGACATGGCAACGGCCCCGCCGATGAGGATTGCGGGGAGGGGCGCGAGATCGAAGATCAGACTCGCTACCAACGACACCGTTATCGTCGTGACTGCAACCTGCACGGCTCCAAGACCGAAGACATGCTTCCTGAGCGTTACGATCTTCTCGAACGAGAATTCCAGGCCAAGAGCGAACAGCAGGAGTACCACTCCGATCTCGCCAATGCTGCTCAGGGCAGCGCTCTCCGCAATCAGGCCGAGGCCGGCAGGTCCGATGACTATGCCGGCAAGAATGTAACCGACGATACTGGGCACGCCGATCCGTGAACATATCGTCACGAGCACGAACGCGGCAAAGACCAACAAGGCCGCACTTTCGACAAATCCGGTCACGCCATGCATGTTCTTCTCCTGATGGCATGGCGCAGGTAAGGCCAATACCTGTAAACTCTAGACGTGCGAGCGCGCCCACTGCGCTATCTGCGCGGCAGGCATTGCTCCGCTCGTTCTCGCAATTTCCTTCCCGCTACTGAACAGGATCATGGTGGGAATGCCGCGGATCCCGTGGCGGCCGGCGATCTTCTGTTCGGCTTCCGTATCGAGCTTGCCGAGGCGGAAATTTGGTTCGAGCGACTGCGCCGCCGCCTCGAATTGGGGCGCCATCATCTTGCATGGCCCGCACCACTCGGCCCAGAAATCGACGAGCAAGGGCAGTTCGGCATTCGCATGACGGTCAAAATTAGCCGCTGTAAGCGTGACGGGCCTGCCTTGAAAGAGAGGCGCGCCGCAGCGTCCGCAATTGGGATTGTCGGTCAGGCGCTCTTGCGGCACCCTGTTGGTGGAATTGCACTGCGGGCAAGCGACCGTGGGCATCCTGTATCCTTTCGTTGACGAGCCGGTCTTGGCGGCCGGCTGATGCAAGCATTCAGCGCGTGGACATGGCGCGGCGCGCTTCTCGCTGCCGCGGCTCGGGCAGGTATTCCACGCCACCGCCCTGGCGACGAACCGGCTGCGGATAGAGCGTCATCAGCTCCAGTATTTCCTTGGACATGTCCGTTCCAACGGGCAGGCCCATGTCGCGGGCCTCATCGGCAGAGATGGGATAGTCGTGGGTCCAGGTGCCCGTCGCCAGCTTCGCCGCCACGGACGCTGCGCGGTTCTCGTCCATCTTGTCGGACAGCAGACGTTTCGCGAATGCCTCGATCTGCGCAATGGCCTTGCGACCGACATCGGCCATGATCAGGGTCTGGTCGTCGATCTCGGCGATGGGTTTCTCCTCGACGACCTTGATGAGCGAGGCAGCAGGCAACTGGCCAAGTTGCGGATCGACGGGTCCCAGCACGGAGTGTTCGCACATCACGATCTCGTCGGCAGCGAGTGCGATCAGCGTGCCACCGGACATCGCGTAATGTGGCACGAACACTGTGACCTTGCCCTTGTGTCCCTGAATGGCGCGGGCAATCTGTGTTGCCGCCAGCACAAGGCCGCCCGGTGTGTGCAGCACGATGTCGAGCGGCACTTCGTCGTCGGTCATCTGGATCGCGCGCAGCACTTCCTCCGAGTCATTGACGTCGATGTAGCGCATCAGGGGGAAACCCAGCAGGTTCATGGTCTCCTGCCGATGAATCAGCAGAATGACGCGACTGCCGCGCTTCTTCTCGATGTTGGCGATCTTGCGAGTGCGCATCGCCTCAAGATATCTGCGCTGCAGAACCGGCTGCAGCGCCGAAATGATGAAGAACAGCCAGAACAGCTGCATTATGTCCATGGACCTTGTCCTCCTTCCCGTCGGCCATCCGGCAGAAAGCCATAGATGCCCTCGTCGCGATAATAGTGGCGATAGGCATCGGCGCGCCTTCGCAGGAGTGGCGTTACAAGCCAACCGGCGAGAAACCCGCCGATATGCGCCCACCAGGCGATCCCGCCCGTGGCCTGATCGCTGCCGAGCGACAGAAAGCCGGGAATGACCTGCATGAAAAACCAGATCATCGCGAAAATGACCGCGCGCACTTCGAAGAAGAGGGGAATGAATAGAATCGGCACGATCACCACCAGCCGAGCCGCCGGAAACATGCGCGCGTAGCAACCGATCACGCCCGCGATCGCCCCCGATGCGCCAAGCGCGGGAACGACTGAGTCGGGGTTCGCCAGCGCGTGAGCCAGTCCGGCTGCCACACCACAGAACAGATAGAACAGCGTGAATCGACCCGGTCCGAGCCGATCTTCGACGGCGGGGCCGAAGATCCAGAGCGTCCACATGTTCAATATGAGGTGCAGCCAGCCCCCGTGCAGGAAGATGTTGGTCAGGAAAGGGGTCCAGTCCGACGGGGCGACGAGGCTCAGTTGCCCGAAGAAGCGCGAGGGCACCAGCGCGAACTCGAAAAGGAACCGATCCAGCGCGTGCGGCGGCAGGCTGGTCTGATAGAGGAACGCGAGGACGCTCATGCCGATGACCGCCCATACGATGACGGGCGGGTAGCGGCGCGCGACGCTGTCAAGATAGGGAAACAAGCGGCAGATCCTCGCTCGCGCTAGACATTCCGTTCATTGTTCTTTCCCGGCTATCGTCACGCCCGTCCAGGCCGGGGGATCGGAGGCAGGGAAGGATTCGAGCGAGGCTTCGAGCACCGGATCGAATTCGGCCTGTTCTTGCGACGACAGGTCCACCGTGCCTTTCTCCTCGACCGCGCGCCGGAGGCGGTGATCCGTGCGACCGTGATCCACGCGGGACGGTATACGATAGGCTTCCGGCGCATCGGCTCCCTTGTAGAGCCGATGCCATTCCTCTCCCCGCCAGTGGTGCGGCGCACGTCGGTGAGTCGTGTCCTCGCGCACGAGGTAGCGCCAGTCCTGCCGCTCCGCGAATGCCACAGCGCTTTCGCGGTCGGGAAACTTCAGCCGGATCGGACGATAGGGATCGTCGCTGGAGGTATATCCCATCAGCGGCTCGATGTGGGGCGGGCGCGACGGCTCGAATTCCAATATCCAGTAGTTGGGCCGCGGCGCCGATGTCATCGCGGAACGTGCCGGCCGGTAAATGATCGCGGTCGGAACGTCCCATGATCTCATGTTGGTCCCGGGTATCTTCGGCGGAAAGGGTGGACGATTGTGACCGCGCATCATGGTGCTTCCCCTCGGTTATCCCCCAGAAAAGCGCGTTCCAGCCGGGCGCGATCCCGCAGGGGCTGTGGAATTCGCACCCTCCTCTGGTGAGCACTCTCAAAAAGCGCATGAGCGGTATCGGAAGACTGACCTGAGTCACGCAGTTTATCGCGAAGATAATTGCGAGCCGACTGGACGATCCGGGTCACGTCGTCTTCAGGAATGCCGAGAACCGAAGAGGCTTTCTCAAGCGGGGTGTCGTTCAGGTCGACAAGAAACAGGACCCTGCGCCATAGCGCCGGAAGACCGGCGATCGCCCGATGCAAGAACAGCGCGTCCTGCCGTTTAGCGACCGCCGTTTCGGGGTCGTCCACACCGTCGTCGGCGACGAGTTCCTCGAGCATCAGCACGTCGTCGGGCTGGTAGAACTCGAACATCTCCTCATCCGACTCAGTAGGCTCCCCGGCCAGCACCTCGGGCGCCACGTCGATCGGGGCGGCATCCTCGGGCACCGCGCGGCGCGCGGCCTGCGCCTCGGCCTCGATGGTCTCGAAGGCCAGTTGCGTCAGCCAGTCCCGGACGGAGAATTCGGTCGGCCGCCGCTCGAAGCGATCGAGCCCATTGAGGATCGTCGCATCGACGATATCGCGAACGGCAAGATAGCCCTGTGGTACCGATCCGCTGCATTCGAGATAGGTCAACTCACGCCTGACGGTGTCGTAGACCGTATCGAGATGATCCTCGATCAGGTCGAAGAAGAGTTGGCGCCGCTCCGCCTCCGCCGCATCCCGCGCGGGCGGCAGCGGGGCGCCGATCCGGCGCCGGCGGGCGGGACGCTTGTACTCCGGCTCGTGCTTGAGGCGCGCCACATGCCGATCGACTTGGCGGCGCAAGTCGGCAAAGGCCTTGCGCAGGACCGGCTCGATCTCGAACCCCTCTTCCTGCGCCGCGATCACGCCCGATGGCAGTTGCAAGCGCAAGCTGACTTTGATGCGCGTCTTGCCCCTCGTCTGGGAGGCGACGACTTCGAGCCGGACGAGATTCTCGCGGAAGCGTACAAGATGCGGTTCAAGTTGCCGCACCTCTTCCTCGATGACCTCAGGCGCGCGCTGTTGGCCGTGCCGGTCAAGATTGCGAAATGCTCTGATGACTTCCATGCCGTGTGACCTTGCTTGTCGCTTTTTGACGAGATGAGCCGGCGCGACCGTCATCGCGCCGGCCAGTCCTCCACGACGTCACCCGGTAGACTTATCGTCCTTGGACTGCTCCCTATCCTTGGTGTCGACCGGGACATCGGGTGTCGGAGCGTCCGCCTTGTTTTCGGCAGCTTCGCTGGACTCGTCGATCCCGGCCTCGGCCTGATCGTCCGGGCTATTGTCACCGGTGTCCTTTGCGATCTTTTCGAACACGACCTTCTGTTCGTCCGCTGACCAAGCGACGCGGACCTTGTCACCATCCTCGATCCGCCCGGAGAGCATTTCGCGGGCCAACTCGGTCTCCAACTCCGACCGGATCAGCCGGCGCAGCTCGCGGGCGCCGAATTCGGGACGGAAGCCGACCGCGCCGAAGTGATCCACGACGCTCACGTCGAATTCGAGTTCGACCCCCTGCCCCAGTGCAGTCCGCTTCACCCGGTTCAGCTGCAACTCGACGATCTGGCGGATCTCGGTCTGGTTCAGCGAATGGAAAACGATGATCTCGTCGATCCGGTTGATGAACTCTGGCCGGAAATGACCGCGCAGCACGTCCATCAGTTCGGACTTCTGCTTTGCCTCGTCGAACTCCTTGGTGCCGCGCTTCTTGAGGTTGCGCTGGATGATGTCCGAACCGAGGTTCGAGGTGGCGATGATGATGGTGTTGGTGAAGTCCACCACGCGGCCCTTGCCATCTGTCAGGCGGCCATCGTCGAACACCTGAAGTAGGATGTTGTATACATCCGGATGCGCCTTCTCGATTTCGTCGAGGAGCACGACCGAGTAGGGCCGACGCCGCACCTTCTCCGTCAGTTGCCCGCCTTCGTCGTATCCGACGTAGCCCGGAGGCGCGCCAACCAGCCGGGCAACCGAGTGGCGCTCGCCATACTCCGACATGTCGATGCGGATCATCGCATCCTGGTCGCCGAAGATCACCTCGGCGAGCGTCTTGGCCAGTTCCGTCTTGCCAACCCCGGTCGGCCCGAGGAACAGGAAGGTCGCAGTCGGACCGGAGCCTTCGCGCAGACCCGCACGCGCCAGGCGCACCGCATCGGCCACGGCGCGGATCGCTTCTTCCTGGCCGATGACGCGCTCGTGTAGCTTCTCCTCGAGCTTGAGGAGCTTGTCCTTCTCCTCGGTGGTCAGCTCGGTGACCGGAACGCCGGTGATCTTCGAGACGATCTGCGCGACATGATCGGCGCGCACCTCGGCGGTCGCCGAAGCCTGGTCGCGCTTCCAAATCTCCAGAAGCTCGTCCAGCTCCTTCTGCTTCTGTTCGAGTTCCCTCTTCAATTCCGCTGCCCGGTCGAATTGCTTGCGGGCTGCGGCATAGTCCTGCTCGCGCTTGATCTGCGCGACCTCGGCCTCTAGCTCCTGGACGTCCACGGGGCGCGCTGTGGCGCTGATCTTCACACGTGCGGCGGCCTGATCGATCAGGTCGATCGCCTTGTCAGGCATGAAGCGGCCAGTGATGTAGCGGTCCGAAAGCTCGGCCGCCGCGACGATGGCCTCGTCGGTGATCGTCACCTTGTGGTGCGCCTCCAGCGTGTCGCGCAGGCCGCGCAGGATCATGATGACCTGAGCGACCGTGGGTTCCTCGACATAGACCGGCTGGAAGCGGCGTTCGAGCGCTGCGTCCNCCTAATCGCCTATGACGACCTCATGGCCGAGCGCGACAGCGATCCCGGCGTGCTGCTCGGTGACAGGGGCTACGACAGTGACCGCCTGCGGCAGGATGCGCGCGACCGGGGGGCCCAGCCGGAGATCCCGACCAAGCGGAGCCGCAAGGTGCAGCACAGCGTCAACCGACGCCTCTACGCCCTGCGTTCCCGCATCGAGTGCTTCATCAACCGTCTCAAGAACTGCCGCCGCGTGGCCACCCGCTACGACCACACCGCTTCCAGCTTTCTCGGCTTCGCCCTGCTCGGCTGCATCCGCTTATGGATCAGGTTCGTCCACGCGGCCTAATGGGGTGAAAAAGCATACACTCCTGAGCAAAGAGAGGGGCGCGACGCGCCCCTCTTACGCCCTATCCAGCGGTTTCAGAACAACTTGGACAGCTTTGCCTTGATTTCATCGAGCCAGCCTTTTCCGCCGCCTCCCCCAGCCGTCTTTTGCTTGACTTTCCTGAGTTCAGCATACAGGGGCTCAAAGTCCTTCTTCTTTCCATAGCCCAGCAGTTCTGCCATTTCCAACTGCTGCCGCGCTTCGTTCAAGAATGTCTCCAGGCGCTCATTGGACGCTTCGCTCCGCTGACTATCTTCTACCAAGGTCTCGGCGCGCTTCAGGAGCAGCCTGGCGCGCAGGGCGGGCAGCGGATGCACGCTGCGCGTCTCGACCAGCGTGCTGAGCGCTGCCTGCAGCGCGGCTTTGGCTTCTTCAATCTTGCCCTGATCGATCAGCGGCACGACTGACTTCACGGCTGCGGGATAGGACGCCAGAGGGATGTTGGTGACCGCGATCACGATTTCACTGGCCAGCAAAGCCAGCACGTGACGTGCCTGTTGCACCTCGCCATGTTTGAGGGCATCCAGCGCCTCGTCGGTCATCGCCTCAATGGTTCGCCGAAGCCTGGTCGCGCTTCCAAATCTCCAGAAGCTCGTCCAGCTCCTTCTGCTTCTGTTCGAGTTCCCTCTTCAATTCCGCTGCCCGGTCGAATTGCTTGCGGGCTGCGGCATAGTCCTGCTCGCGCTTGATCTGCGCGACCTCGGCCTCTAGCTCCTGGACGTCCACGGGGCGCGCTGTGGCGCTGATCTTCACACGTGCGGCGGCCTGATCGATCAGGTCGATCGCCTTGTCAGGCATGAAGCGGCCAGTGATGTAGCGGTCCGAAAGCTCGGCCGCCGCGACGATGGCCTCGTCGGTGATCGTCACCTTGTGGTGCGCCTCCAGCGTGTCGCGCAGGCCGCGCAGGATCATGATGACCTGAGCGACCGTGGGTTCCTCGACATAGACCGGCTGGAAGCGGCGTTCGAGCGCTGCGTCCTTCTCGATGTATTTCTGGTATTCGTTGAGCGTCGTCGCGCCGATCAGGTTCAGCTCGCCCCGCGCCAGCGCCGGCTTGAAGGTGTTGGCGATGTCTAGACCACCTTCGCCACCGCCCTGACCGGCGCCGACGATGGTATGGATCTCGTCGATGAACAGGATCAGACTGCCCTTCTCCTCGGTGATCTCCTTGAGGATCTTCTGCACCCGCTCCTCGAACTCGCCGCGATACTTCGACCCGGCCACCATCGAGTTGATGTTGAGTTCGACCAGCCGCTTGTCGCGCAGCGCCTCGGGCACTTCGCCCGCGACGATCCGTTGTGCGAGTCCCTCGACGATGGCGGTCTTGCCTACGCCCGGCTCACCGATCAGCACCGGGTTGTTCTTCTTGCGCCGGGCCAGCACTTCAATCGTCGTCTCGATCTCGCGGGCGCGGCCGATGACGGGATCGAGCTTGCCCTCGCGGGCGAGCTTCGTCAGGTCACGGCTGAACTGGTCGAGATCGGGCGTGCTGGACGGCGCCTCCACCCGGCCTTCCTCGGCGCCCTTGCCAACGACCTTGGTCACCTGCTGGCGCAGCGCTTGCGGCGTGAGGCCGTACTTGCGCAGGACCGACGCGGCCAGGCCTTCACCTTCCTCGGCAAGGCCGATCAGCAGGTGCTCGGGACCGACATAGGAATGGCCGAGTTCGTTCGAGGCGATGAAGGCCCGGTTCAGCGCGTCCTTCAGGCGAGGACTGACGCCGATTTCGCCCTCCGTCCTGGCCTCTCCACGCTTCGCTTCTTTCTCGACCTGGCGCTGCAGGTCGTCCACATCGACCTTGAACTGTTCCAGGATTGTTTTGACGACGTCGGACGAGGTCAGTGCCAGAAGCAGATGTTCGGTATCGACCTCGCTGCGCCCGAATTCGCCTGCCTTCTGTGCGGCATCCTGCAACAGCTTGTTGCCCTGTTCGCTCAGCCGGTCAGCGATGGTGCGTCCACCGCCGCGCCGCGATCCACGCCGCGGGGCACCCTCACCGAAAGTGGCGTCGACGACATCGTCATCGCCGTCACCCATGGAGCCGAGCGTGCCGCCCCGCAGCGGGCTGTCACCAAAGAGGCCGCCGAACCCGCTGTCGCCGAAGAATTCGTCAAAAAGGGAATGTCGTCCGAACAGGGACTCCAGCGGCGATGCGCTGCGGCCCGACCGGCGCACCATTTCGCGGTAGTGCTGATCGCACAGCTCCATGTTCTGAACTCTGCCGTTCACCGAAGCGCGCACGCGCGCCGTCGCCGGGCGACCGCAAATATCGCAAGTTCCGTTTGCCATTTTTCCTCTCCGTTTCTTTATCCAGTCAGGGTTGTCCGCCGATCATCTGCGTCAGTGACGGTGTCACGCAGCGACGGCTTCCGTTCTTTTCACCTTGGACCCAATTGCCACCAGATCGGGCTCGTCCAGTGTCTCGCGTTGCAGGAGATCCTGCGCCGATTGCTCGAGCAGCGCCCGGTTGGCTTCGAGAAGCGAGAGGGTGCGCTTGAACACGCCATCCACGATGTCGCGCACCTTCGCGTCCATCCGCTCGGCAGTGGCGTCGCTGTAGCGGCGGTTCAGCCACGACGACTGGTCGCCGGTGCCGAGAAAGCCGGGCCGATCGGTGTCGTAGCTAACATGCCCGAGGTCTTCGTCCATCCCGTACCGCGCGACCATGGCGCGGGCGATATCGGTGGCCTTGACCAGATCGTCGGCCGCCCCGGTCGAGAGGTGGTCGTAGACGATCTTCTCGGCCGCGCGCCCGCCGAGGAGGACGGCGATCTTGTTCTCCAGCTCCTCGCGCGTCATCAGGAAGCGGTCCTCGGTCGGGCGCTGGATGGTGTAGCCGAGCGCGCCGATGCCGCGCGGGATGATCGAGACCTTGTGCACCGGATCCGTGCCGGGCAGAGCCATCGCCACCAGCGCGTGCCCCATCTCGTGATGCGCCACGATCTCGCGTTCGCGCGGGTTCAGAACGCGGTTCCTCTTTTCCAGCCCCGCGATGATACGCTCCACGGCATTGTTGAAGTCGTCCATCGTCACCGCATCAGCCTTGCGGCGCGTGGCCAGGAGCGCTGCCTCATTGACGAGGTTGGCGAGGTCAGCGCCCGAGAACCCGGGGGTCAGGGCCGCGACCTTCTCGGCATCGACGTCCGGGGCGAGCGTCACCGTCTTCATGTGCACGCCGAGAATCTGGATGCGCCCCTTCTTATCGGGCTTGTCCACCAGCACCTGCCGGTCGAAGCGGCCCGCGCGCAGCAGCGCGGGATCGAGGATCTCGGGCCGGTTGGTGGCGGCCAGGAGCACGATGCCCACAGAAGGGTCGAAGCCATCGAGCTCGGTCAGAAGCTGGTTCAGCGTCTGCTCACGCTCATCATGGCCACCGGCGATCTGTCCGGAGGAGCGCGCCCGCCCAAGAGCGTCGAGTTCGTCGATGAAGATGATCGCCGGCGCGGATTTCCGAGCCTGCTCGAACAGGTCGCGCACCCGCGCGGCACCGACGCCCACGAACATCTCGACGAACTCTGATCCCGAGATCGAAAAGAAGGTCACGCCGGCCTCGCCTGCCACTGCGCGCGCCAGAAGCGTCTTGCCGGTGCCCGGCGGCCCGACGAGCAATATGCCTTTGGGGATATGTGCGCCCAGCTTTCCGTATTCGGCGGGGTTCCTGAGGAACTCCACGACCTCCTCGAGCTCGGCCTTGGCCTCGTCCACACCGGCCACGTCGGCGAAGCTGACGCCGGTTTCTTTTTCCATGTAAACCTTGGCCTTGCTGCGGCCGACCTGCATGAACCCGCCGAAGCCCTGCTTGTCGGCGAACTTGCGGAACAGCAGCATCCAGATTCCGAAGAAGACAAGCGCTGGCGCCACCCAGGAAATCAGCGTGCCGAGAAAAGTGTTTTGCGGAACGCCAGTGATCTCGATACCTGACCGGTCTATCCGTTCCAGGATTGCGGGATTCACTACGGTCGTCACGAACTGCTTCTTGCCGTCGACCGGTTCGGCGAAGGCGCCTGTGATAGTGTCTGACCCGACCGCGACAGAGGAAATTTTCCCGTCAGCGAGATACTTCTCGAACTGGCTGTAGCTGATCGGCGCGACGGATTGCCAGCCGGCGATCAGGTTCTGGATGAAAAGCACGGCTATGAAAGCCACCACCCAGTACCAGATGTTGTATTCGGTCTTCTTTTCCATGCCCCTTGTCCCTTTCACTAGCGCCCGATCCGCGCCCTGATCCGCTCGATCAGCGCCAGCAGGACGCGCCTTTCGTCCGCCGACAGATCCTGCAGGATTTCATCTTCGAGCGCCGATTGCCGCGGCGCGAGTTCCTTCAGCATTGCCCGGGCCTTCGACGTTGCCGTGACGATCTGCGCCCGCCTGTCGTCGGGCGAGGGCGACCGCTCGACCCAGCCGCCCCTGACCATGCGATCGACGAGCTGGCCGGCTGTGGCCGGGCCGGCCTCCAGCCGGTCGGCCAGATCGCCGATGGTCAGCCCAGGCTCATCCTCGACATGCGCCGCCGCCATCCAGGACAGGCGGGTCAGGCCGCTGCCGCGAATTTCTTGGTCGATCCGCTGCTGGATGAGCTGCGCGACCCGGTGGATCGTCGTCCCGATCAGCGCGATGTCCGAAGAGATCATGGGTATCCTTCCTCCGATTGCATGGGACACAGGAGAGACCGCACTCCATCCAAAACGCAATGCACCCATTATATATGCTTGCATAATAAATGGGAACCGCCTATCTTGATGGGCGGTCTCCGAACCGACATCTGGCCGGCACCGTTGCCCGCTCGGACCATGCCGCCGGTTCGGGGGCATCGATCAGCAGCAGGAGGCCAGCAATGCTCTATCCGACATATCTGCGCCGCAGGGATCCCTTCGCGCTGATGCGCTCCATGATGCGCGATCTCGACCGCGGCGTCTGGCCGACGTCCCGCGCGGCGTTCCCGGCGGTGAATGTCTGGCAAGGCCCTGAGGCCGTCGCCGTCACCGCTGAACTTCCCGGCATCGAACCGGGCGACATTGAAATTTCGATCAAGGACAACGTCCTGACGCTGTCGGGCGAACGCAAGGCGCCCGAGGTTCCCGAAGGTGCGCGCTGGCACCGCAACGAACGCGGTTACGGCAGGTTCTCCCGCGCTATCCGTCTGCCGTTCGCGGCCTCGGATGACAAGGTCGAGGCGAGGATGACGAACGGCGTATTGCGGATCGTCATCTCCAGGCCCGAGGAAACGAAGCCGAAGAGAATCGAAATCAAGGCAGCCTGAGAGGAGCTGGAACGATGAGCACCGACATCACGCAAGCCACCGAAAAGACACCGACAGACTCGCCCGAGACAACCGGCGGCGGCCGCATCTACCGCCCGCTGACCGATATCGTCGAAACCGATCAGGGCGTCTCCATGATGCTCGAAATGCCTGGGGTCGCCCCCGATGCGGTCGAAATCACGCTGGAAAATCGCGTGTTGACGATCCGCGGCAAGGTTGACCCGGTGCGGCCGGAAAACCTCGAACTTGCCTATGCCGAATATGGCGAGGGCGATTTCGAGCGTGCCTTCACGCTTTCCGAGGACTTCGACCCCGACAGGATCGAAGCCGAGATGCGTGGAGGTGTCCTCACCCTGACGCTCCCCCGAGCCCCTGAAGCGCAGCCGAAAAGGATCGCCGTCAAGGGCGCCTGAAAACCGAAGGAGACCATATCATGCAGATCAAAGACCTCATTCCCTGGGCGCGCAAGGACGGCGCGCCAGACGCCAAGAGCAGCGAAGATAACCCGATCGCGACACTCCAGCGCGAAATGAACCATGTGTTCGAGAACTTCTGGAACCGGGTCGGTCATTTCGAATGGCCCTTTGGCAGCGGCGAAGCGAAATCCGACGTGGTCGAGACCGACAAGGCGATCGAAGTGTCGATCGAGCTGCCGGGCATGGAGATGAAAGACATCGAGGTGACGGTCAACGATGACATGTTGACTGTGAAGGGGGAGAAGAAGATCGAGCGCCAAGAGGAGAAGAAGGGGTACTATCTCTCCGAGCGCAGCTACGGCGCGATCTACCGGACAATTCCGCTCCCTCCCGGTGTGGATGGCGAAAAGGCGCAAGCATCCTTCAAGAACGGGGTTCTGACGATCAAGCTGCCACAGACCCCCGAGGCGCAGGCGAAGGTCAAGCGCATCGAGGTCAAGAACGGCTGATTTGCCAAATCGGATGTCGCCGGTTTGCGGCGTCCCCTCCGCTCCGTGCGATATCGCACCGTCTGGCGAAGCCCCGGGGAGCCTGTCTCTCCGGGGCGGCTTTCGAGGAGCAATCATGAAGGACTTGCAACGATCCGGGCTGACCCGTGAACAATGGTCGGCGATGACGCTCTACGAGAAGTTCGAGCAAGTTGTCATCTTCGTCCTCGGCGTCATCATTGCGGCGATCGTCGTGGCATCGGTCTGGGCGCTGATGCGCGAAGTCGTGAACCGCCTGGTTCTGGGGGCATTCGACACTCTCGATTACGCCACCTTTCAGGTGGTGTTCGGCATGATCTTCACCGTGGTGATCGCGCTCGAGTTCAAGCGCTCCCTTCTTGTTGCGACCGAACGCAGCTTCGGGATCCTCCAGGTCCGCACGATCGTGCTGATCGCGCTCCTCGCCATCGCGCGCAAATTCATCATCCTGGACCTCGGCGAGACGGAATCATCCAAGATTGCCGCACTCTCGGGCGCGGCGCTTGCGCTCGGGGTTGTCCATTGGCTCGTGCGCGATCAGGACCGACGCGAACAGCCCCCTACTGAAAATGCAGATGGCGGTCAATGAACCGAACCTTTTTCATTCGACTTGTTTCAGCAACCTCTGCCGCGCTCCTTATCATAATTGTGTGGCAGAGCTTTCCTATCATTCAGGGCGTTGTGCTCGGTCGGTTTGCCGAACCGCGCGCCGTGGCTCCGCGCGGCGACCTGGCGGCGTTTGAACAAAGCACCATCACGGTATTCAACGCCGCTCGAGACAGTGTCGTCTTCATCACGACGGCCGAGCGTGTAGTCGATCCCTGGACCCGGAATGCCTATGACGTTCCGCGCGGGAACGGTTCAGGATTCGTCTGGGACGAACTCGGTCATGTGGTGACGAACAATCATGTTATCGCCGGCGCGAGCCGGGCAGTCGTCAGGCTGGCTGATGGCCGTGCCTTCTCCGCGCGCCTGGTGGGGCGTGCCCCCGAGCACGATCTGGCAGTCCTGCATATCGGCGTAGGTTCTGACCGGCCACCGCCAATCCCCATCGGCACCAGCAACGAGTTGCGTGTCGGTCAGAGCGTGTTCGCCATCGGCAATCCGTTTGGCTTGGACTGGACGATGACGACCGGAATTGTCTCGGCTCTCGGCCGCGAATTGCCGGGAGAAGGCAGTCTCCCGATACGTGGCCTGATCCAGACGGACGCAGCAATCAACCCCGGAAATTCCGGTGGCCCTCTGATTGACAGCGCGGGGCGTCTGATCGGCGTCAACACGGCGATTTTCAGTCCATCCGGCGGCAGCGCGGGAATCGGCTTTGCGGTTCCCGTCGATACGGTCAACCGGGTGGTGCCACAGCTCATCGCTCGCGGCAGCTATGCACCACCACGACTCGGCATCTTATTCGATCCCAGGGTCGACGCGATGCTCGCGCAGGATGGCTCCTCCGGCGTCATGGTCCTCGGAGTCGATCCTGACGGCCCCGCTGCCCGCGCGGGACTGGTCCCCGCCCGCATTAGCGGCGATGGGTTCATTGTAGCCGGCGACCGGATAATCGGCCTTGGAGCGACTAGAGTTGATGAAGCGGCTGACCTGATCGCGGCGCTCGAAGCGCATCGCCCCGGGGATCAGGTTGAATTGCACCTCCGGCGCGGCGATCAACACAAGAGCCTCAGGATCACACTTGGCGAACCGCGATAGGAGCCGGAAATGCCTGCTGTCTCGACGAGGCATCGATTTATCAATCTCGTCCAATCCGCGCTCTTGCTTGGCCTTATGGCGATGATCGCCTGGGTGTCCATGACAGCGGTCGTCGGCGCGGAGGTCGGGCTGCTGCTTGCCTTCGGAATGGTTGCGGGTCTGATTTTTGCCCCCAATCTGCCGCAAGACTTCTTGCTGTCCGCATATCAGGCGGAGCGCATAACGGGACGTGATGCGCCCGGCCTTGTCGCAGGAATAGCGGAACTTGCGCGACGTGCCGATTTGCCGCGCGCGCCGAAGCTCTATCGCGTATCGAGCCCGTTGCCGAACGCCTTCGCGATGGGCAGTCCGGAAGACAGTACAATCTGCGTCACCGATGGACTGCTTCAACTCCTCGACGGTCGCGAACTCGTCGGCGTCCTGGCTCACGAAGTTGGCCACATCGCGAACCGCGACCTGTGGATCATGGGATTGGCAGATATGATGTCACGGTTGGTTTCCATCGCGAGTTGGCTTGGACAATTCCTGCTGCTCCTCAACCTACCTCTTATTTTCGCGGGCGCGGTCTATGTTCCGTGGCATATCGTGGCGCTTCTCATCTTCGCGCCCACCTTGATGGCGCTCGTGCAGCTCGGCCTGTCGCGCACCCGCGAGTATGACGCAGATCGCGCGGCGGCAGAGCTGACTGGCGACCCGGAGGGTCTCATGAGAGCGCTGAGCAAACTCGAACGTCGTGTCGGAAGGTTCTGGGAAGAAATTTTTCTTCCCGGCCGGCGCATTCCCGAGCCGTCTCTCTTGCGAACGCATCCAAGCACAGAAAGTCGGATCGCCAGGCTGCGTGAACTCACCGCCTTGGCAACACCGCAGTATCCGACAATTGCGGGCATGTCTTATAAACCACGGCTACCCTCGTTCTTGCCGCCCAAATTCCGTCGATATGGATTTTATTGGTAGAACGCGCTTGGCATTTTACCACCAAAGTTTGCTCCTGACGAGATTGCGGTATCTTTCAAGCGCGAAACCAGCCAGAAGTTTCAATCGAATTTTGGCTCGCCTGAAAACTTCTTGCGGCAGATCTTGGTGTTTGATCCCGGGCTTTGATGGTGCATTGTTTTCCCAGGAATGGAAGGATGCACTATGGGACAGTTTCTTCACGGCAGCGCCACGACGACAGAGGCGGTTCGTCGAGCAATACAGAATAGTCAAGCGAGCCTGAAAACGCTGGCCAAGCGCTACGGGATTAACCAGAAGATGGCCGCCAAGTGGAAGAACCGTGATACGGTCAGCGACCGCCGGACGGGACCGGCAGAACCACGTTCGACGGTCCTGTCGGTGGAAGAGGAAGCGGTGATTGTCGCCTTCCGACGCCACACGATGCTGCCACTGGATGATTGCCTCAATGCGCTGCAGCCGACCATCCCGGATTTGACGCGTTCCTCGTAATGGTCTTCCGAGCAACGTTCGTTTACAAAATTTCTTCCTTTGGAAACTTTTCGGCACCGTAGGGATGAACCCCAGATACACGAGCCTCCTAATTTCATGACCGTAGCCTGCGGTATGGAAGGAAGTTTGCATGAGGAACAATCTCAAAACCCTAGCGCTCTTGTCGACAACAGTTTTGGTGTCGACGGTCTCCCCTTCGCTATCGAAAGCTCTCAACTCTCATTCACTTGATAGGGAGCGGCCGATCGTACGATCGATTGCCGATGCTGACGCGGCGCTTCACGATCGGCAGGTCTTCGCGCAAGTCGAACACGGTCCGTCTGCGAAAAAAGCGTTAATCGACTTCCTCGAGCCTCCCGTTTTCCGCCCTCGCTCGGCTAGCCCACGACCGGAAGATGATACGCGGCCACCCACAGCAAATGATCATCCGCCAGGTGGCGGTACGCAGCCGGTACCGTTGATTGCGACACTGGCGGCCGATCAAGCGATCGAACGAGGTGAAAAGGCCCAAGCTCTGAAGACCGCCGTCGAGGGATTGCGGTCGGCGATACCCCCCGACCAATTCGAAAAGCTGGCCAAAGCTGAGCATGCGGTGGGGATACTTCCTCCTCCGCGTCGTCCAAAGCAAGATCGGTCGATCCCGCATTGGGCCGATCGTGAGCTTCCCGCGTCTGTCCGGGAACACTAGCCGCTCGTCCACTGTCCCCCAACGGTGGACAAGCGACGCCGTTGACACGGCACACTTTTCGTTACCGCTCTCTATCCGCACCACCACCGCGGCGGGCCTTCTTGGAGGTTATGACCTCGCTCGGCCCGGGGACGTCGCGCTTCAGGGCGACGCAGTGCTTGCCGGGATGCTTGCGTTTGCAAGTGCACTTGCTGCGATTGCCGGGCTGATGGCTTGGCTCTAGCGCGCCAGCTTTACTCATTTCGTGATCTATCGGTTGATTCTGGCGGGGTTGCTCTGGACATTTCTGGCGAAACGCATGCTTTGCAGCGCTTAGCGGAAGGTCGCGCCGTCGTTTGATCAACACCGCGATTGTCAATTGAAGCCCCCTGCCGACGGGTCTTTCCCCACGAATGACTACGTTATGTTCGGCCCACCCCTCTGCCTCCCAATGGTCCAGGAAATGCCGTCGTCGCGCATGATGCCGGAGACCTGCTTGCCGACATGGCGTTCGAGGATGGGGCGCCATGGGACGAGGGTGAATTCGCGGCTGTTCTCGACGAGCGCATATTTGCCGCTGGCGAATTGGACGGAACGGCGGAGCGTCCCCTCCACCGGCTCGCCGGGGCGGGCTTCAACATAGGCAAGGCCCAACTCCTCGGAGAGCTGACCGGCCACGCGAGTGAGCTCGCGCCGGCGCAGGGTCGCCAGCATGTTGGCACGATAGACGATCCGATTCTGTTCCTCGTGAGCGAGGCCCTCGGCGATCAGCCATTGCCGGCGGCGGGCCTGGGCCTCGCGCACCTCCCGGCCGAAACCGGAGTCGCGGGTGGGCTCCGGATGATCCGAGACGAGCTCGCGGTCGAGCCAGGTGGCGCCGTCGGTGCCCACCTGCCGGTCGAGCGTGAGATGGGAAAGCTTCTCGACGATGACCGGCGCTGCGCGAGCCATGCTCCGCTCGTATTCCACCACCCGGTCGAGATGGTCGGGCTCGACGATCCAGGTCCCGTCGGGCTCACGGGCAACGCCACCGGTGGCGCGGCGGATGGCCTCGAGCCGCCGCACATGGGTCTCGGCGTATTCCTCGGTGGCGCGAGGATCATGCTTGAGATGCAGGTCGATGGTGTAGCGCCCGTCGTTGGCAGCGGCGACCTCGGCGACGGTTCGATCCACTCGCCGAGGCTCGATAGTCTTCGGCGTCACACGCACGATATTGCCGTCCGGTGTCGGCTCGGTCGCCTCGCCCCTGCCGATGTCGACATAATGGGTGCGCCCATCCACCCCGTCGACGATCAGATAGTGGCGGTCCTTGAGTTCGTCGGATAGCCCACGCGCCACCACGCGCCCGATGACGGGGTTCGCGGTCGGGTCTCCGGGGTCGAGGATCGCGTAATCGCCGGGACTGCGGGCGATGTTTTTCCCGGCCATTTCGCGGTGCATGGTCTTGACGATGTCGCCGCGCTCGCCCATGCGGCGGAGCGTATCCTCCAGCCCCACCTCCAGCCGCCATTGGCCGGGGCGAAGCTCCTCGGCCAGGCCCAGCCGCCTCAGCTTGTGCAGCCGGCCCGCGCGCAGGCTCTGCTGGAAGGCGTCGCGGTCAGTCGCGGCGACGAGACCCGCCTCGTCCATATCGCGGATGAGGCGGCGGTCTACGCTCGTCAGACGCTCCTGCTCGATCTCATGACGCAGCCGGTTCTCGATCTCGAAATCCGACCGCGGCCCGAAATCCAGGCTGACGATCTCGGCAGCGCGCTCGCGCATGCCGGTGGTGATGTAGTCGCGGGCGATGATGAGGTCCTTGCCGCCCTCGTCGCGGCCACGCAGCAGGATATGCGTGTGCGGATGGCCGGTGTTGTAGTGATCGACCGCCACCCAATCGAGCTTCGTGCCGAGGTCTTCCTCCATGCGGGCCATCAGGCGGCGGGTGAGCGGCTTGAGATTGTCGTATTCCGCGCCGTCCTCGGCCGAGACGATGAAGCGGAACTGGTGGCGGTCGCCCTCCGAGCGCTCCAGGAGGGCTTTTCCGTCCGCTCGGTCCTGCTCGGCGCCGTAAAGCTCGCCGCGCTCCGCGCCCCCCTCGCGGGTCACACCGTCGCGCTGGATATACCGCAGGTGCGCCCGCGCATTTTCCATTCCCTTGGCCATCCCCTTGCCGGCCAGCTTGACGATGCGGGATTTGATGATGACGCGGCGCTGGCGGAAGGCGGCATAGCGGTCGCGATTGGCAAGCACACGTCCGACGCCCGCGCCGCGCCCGATGCGGCTGCCGGTGAAGCGGGACTTGCGTGTGCCGCCCGCCCCGCCGCGCGCGAGGTTCGATGCAGCCAATACCTGATGCAGGAATTTGCGTCCGACCTTCGAGCCGCGCGAGCGGATCTTGCCGGGCTTGAGTTTGAAATCGTCGTCGTCGAACACGGTCTGCTCCTCATAGACCCCAATAGAATGGGCACGAAACGAGCCTCTGGAAATTGGTGCCAACCGACCCCAGGAAAACCGGGGAGTTGCGGCCCACATGGCACCACGGCGGGGGTGCATAGCACCACCCACCAACAGAAAAATCGATGTGCAGACACAGGCTTACAGCCCGCGACACCGCGGATGGTGCCGGAGCTTCATCTTGCCTTACGCGGCTCCCATCAGCCTCTCTGCGACCACCCACGATCACCTGCGATCACCTGTCCTGTTGGGGAACAAGCCCGACGGCGGCCAAGCCGCGCCGCCGGGCGAAGGAAGGAGCGAGAAGCGCACCGGAAACGGACTCCGGCGACGCATTTCTTGCCTCATTTTTCATCCGTCTTTCGCGTCGAAAGCGGCACAAAAAGCTCGCCATTCGGGACGGCATTTTCGTCGCCTGCGGCCTCGCTTTTCGTCGGCGAGAGCGAGAAAAAGAGCCGCTGCCCGGAGGCGATTTGGTCGGGATTCCGTGTGTCAATCGGCGGCAAATTCGTTCTGTCCGAAGCGAATCCGCCCGCGTCCGCGAGCGTCTCCGCAATGCGCGCGACATAGTCGCGCGTCTCGGCGGGAAACGGCTTTCCATCACGGAGATGTGCCTCGTAGCGGCCCGGTCCGGCATTGTAGGCGGCGAAGAGTGCCGGATAGCCGAAGCGGTCCTGCATGGCCTTGAGATAGGCGGTTCCGGCGAGGATATTCGTGCGTGGATCGAAGGGATCGGCGCCGAGATCATGCTGATCGCGCAACTCCGCCCATGTGTCCGGCATGAGCTGCATTAGGCCCATGGCGCCCTTGGGTGAGACAGCCTTCGGGTCTCCGCTGCTCTCGGCCATGATGACCGCCTCAACCCATCTGGCGGGAATGCCAAAACGCTGCGACGCCTCTTTGATATGCCCCTGAAATTGGTTGAGCGGCGCGGCATAGGCCGGGGAAACGATGGTGGCGGCCGCGAAGATAAGAGGGCTCAGTCGATCCATAGCGGCGCGAGCCTCCCGATCACGCGGGCGCTCGTCACCGGCCCGAAATAGCGGCTGTCGAAAGAGTCCGGGGCTTTCGTCAGGACGAAGAATTCGCCCTGGGCAAGTTCCCGGCATTCATTCCAGCGCGGCAGGGAACGTCCTGCTCGATCCACCTTGCGTTGGCGGGCAACGATGTCGCCATTGACGATGATGGTCCCGTCGAAGGCGCAGACATCATCCCCTGCGACGGCGGCAATGCGCTTGATGAGCGGCACGCCGGCGGGCAGATAGCCGCGAATGGCGGCCAGCTTTTCGATGGATTTCGGGAGGCGAACGAAGATGAAGTCGCCGCGTTCCGACGCGCCGGAGACGACGCGATAAAGACCGATCGGCGCGCTGGCGGAGGCGTTCCAGACAAGGTGTGGCTGAGGGTGCGCGATGGCGGAGAAACCGACGAGCGCGATGCCGGCAAGCATGGCGGCGAGAGGAAGAAAAGTGGGCCTTTTCATCCGCGTTCTCCCTCGTCAGATGTGGAGGAATGCCGTCGTCCTTCGGACCAGGCATCGAGGTCGGCGATGTGGTAGCGGACAAAGCGGCCATGCTTGCGGAAGCGCGGGCCGTTACCCGTCAGGCGCATCTTTTCAAGGGTTCGGAAAGAGAGGCCGAGATAGAATGCGGCCTCCCGTGTGGAGAGGAACGGCGAGCCTTTGCGGGCCTCGGCCGCCCTTGATGTGTGATCGATCATCCTTTGGCTCCTTTCGACGAAGATCGACGCGAATGGGCAAAGGATGTCGGCGGGGAGCGTGCTTGCTCAGGATCGAAAAACGGGGGGTGCCGAAAACGATCCCCCCTTCGCGATGAATGGACGAGACCGGCGTCCGGCTCGGAATCGCAGATGAACGAGCGCAGCGAGGACAAAACGCCCCGAAAGGCGGGGCTCAACGCCCCGCTTCCTCGGCCGTCACAAGCGCCTTGAGCGCTGCTTCCATTTCCGCGATCTGCTGCTTGGCCTCAATGTGCTCGCGCCTCGGCAGGCCGTTGCGCAGCTCCATGTTGACGAGCCAAATGCTCTCGCGCAGCTCGTCCTCGGCGTAGAAATGGCCGCGATATTCAACGCGGATGCCGTGGGCGAAATTGATCTGGATGGACATGGGAACCTCCTTGATTGAGCCGTTCTCTTGGTCAGAGAACGGGGTCCCCGGTCATCCGGATAGAGCCTGTCAAGGACGGCGAAGCCGCCGCGAAGCGGGCGCGGGAGGAGCCAAAATGCGGAGTGGAGCGCCAGCGGAACGGAGTATTTTGGAGGGTGCCTGCGATCCTTTACAGGCTCGCCCAAGCCGGATGGCAGAATGGGAAGATCGAGACGGAAAGCCCGTCGGCGCGACCAGCGCCGACACCGTTTGGATTGCGGCGGTCGGGCGCGGCGGAATGCATGAAGATAAGCCCCGCCGGATGCGCTCCGGCGGGGTCTTCGTGAGTGGACGGGATCAGCGCTCGCGCGGCTCCCACAGGGCGAGGTGGGAGGTTCCGTCCTCCATCGGCGTCTCCAGCTTGACGAGGCGGGCGCGTACCCAGTTGGGGCCGAATTCCGGCGCGGCGATCTTGAGGTTCAGGTAGGTCTCGCCGCTCGACTTGGCGACCTGGCTCCAGCCGGCGCCGACCTCGTAACGCTGGCCGTTGCCGGCATAGACGCGATAGTCGGGGGCGTTTTCGGACATCTTGTCGACGGGGACGACGACGAGGCTGGCGGTGACGTTGAGGGTCTTGAGGGTCCCGGTGAAGCTGCCGTCGTTCTGCTTGGTGAACGTGCCGAGGGTGATGGCCATGGTGATGATCCTTTCGCTGTTCGTCGCAGGGACCATTCCTGCGATGGCTCCAGCGGAAAGACCGCATAGGCGGGCCGGTTCACCCGCAGCGTAAGCGAAGGGCCGGAACGAAGTGGAGGACCCGCCGGGAGGGAAAATTTGGAGCGAAGCGGGCGCGAGGAATGCCGGGAAAAGTTGACGGCTTCGCCGTCACCCCCGCGCGCTCTGCGCGCTATTCGTAAGAATAGGCGGCCATAGGCCGCCGGGGGCGCAGCGTCAGCGGAGCACTTTTCGCGGCAGGGGAAATTTTCCCGGATGGCGGGTTGAACGGGCCGGCGCGGGATTTACGCGATGAGAGACATGCAGGGATGGTGACTGCCTTGATGAACAGTTGGCGAAGGAGCGCCATTGCCTTTCCCGCCACCGAGTTCACCGAATCGGACGACGGCTTGGCCGAGGTTGCAACGACACGAAAACCGCCAACCACCCGGCCTTCGACCGCGCCCCAAGGCATGTCCAAAGCTCCCGCTCCGCGCCGTTGATGGCATCGCTGCGCCGATGAAACTGGCGCCGCTGCGCCACTGTAGGCGCAGGCAGCGAGACCAATCCGACCGCCTGCGTGCCGCGCCCCTTTCGACCGCATGCGCACGCCCATCGGAGCGGGAGATGCGGGAAAGATAGCGTTCCGGCCTGCCCTTGGGAGCTATGGCCAGCGCCGCATTCTCCCCTCCAGGCCCCGTCACCATCGCGTCCGGCGGGGCGCGTCTTGGCCGGCGCCTGTTGGACCGCCATCCGCCGGCGGAGCGGGCGCTCGCGCCAGGGATCGAAGCCGAAGGCCGAAACGCCGAAGGCGGTTCGGTTCACGAGAGCCCGGCGCGCGGGGCTTGTCCCCGCGCGGGCGCCCATTGGACAGAGAGATACTCGATGTGTTTGCCAGCGAATTCTTGACGTTCGCAAGTCATCACATTGACAGTGGGGAAACGAAATCTGGATGGGGGAAATAGCGTGGTGCGGCGACCGGGTAACACGTTGGAAAAATGGGAAGTCGCCATCGTCAAAGCGATGCTGGCGAAGAAATATGTGCCGCAAGACATCCAGGCCTATTTCTCGCGCCCTACGCGATCGATCAATCACGCGCGCATTTCCGAGATACGCGACGGGACCAAACACAAGGGTATAAAGCCTGCTTCCGATACAGAACTGGATGCTTTTCTCGCGGCCTGGCCGAATATCGATCCGGCAACCGGTTTGCATCTTCAGGGCGACGAACTGCTGATCAAAGCGAGAGAAGCAATGATCGCGGCCGTCCACACCTTCAACAGCGCCGGGCTCTATTTCAGGGCCGAGCTTTTCATCGTCACCAGCATCATCGCCTGGACCTATCTCTTGCACGCCTACTACAAGCGAGAGGGCATCGACTACCGGCACAAGAAGGGCGGTGTCATCGAGAAAACACCGAGCGGTGCAGACAAATACTGGGAACTTGGCCAATGTCTGGCACACGGGAAATGCCCGCTGGAGAAAGGTATTATCAACAACCTGAAATTCCTGACCGAGATTCGCCACGAGATCGAGCATCGCTCCACGAACAGGATCGACGATGCCCTGAGCGCGAAGCTCCAAGCTTGCTGCATCAATTTCAACGACGCTATCAAAGCGCTGTTCGGGAGAGAATTCGCCCTGGAAAAACGCCTGCCGATCGCGCTGCAGTTCGTGACCTTCGACGGTGCACAGAGGGCCAGTCTGATCGGAGCCGATTTGCCAGCGCATATCGCCACCGCAATGGACAATTTCCACAATGGGCTGACCGAGGAGGAGCAGAAGGACCCGAAGTTCAGATACCGTGTGGCCTTCGTGCCGAAGGTATCGGGCAAGGTTTCAAAAGCCGACCTCGCAGTTGAGTTCATCAAGCCGGGATCGCCGGAAGCGGAAGCGGTGGAGCGGGTATTGCTGAAGGAAGTAGAGCGACCAAAGTTTCTGCCGTCTCAGATCGTGCAGAGAGTCAACGCTGGCGGATATCCAAACTTCAACATGTACGATCACACTCTTCTCGCCAAGCAGCTTGACGCGCGCAAGCCCAGCAAGGGTTACGGCGTCATGGTCGCCAAGACTTGGTATTGGTACGAGAATTGGTTCGAGAAAGTGATCGAAAAGCTGGCGGAAGGATGGACCCGCCCCTGACAGTTTTCCGCTCACCGGAAGTGCCAGAAGGTAGCGGCGCCTATTCGGCGCCGCTGTCGAACCGCCACACCGCGATCCCCATCTTCCGCGCCTTGTCGGCGAGGCTCTGCGAGACGCCCGAGCCGGGGAAGGCGATGACGCCGATGGGCAGCGCTTCGAGCATCTGGTCGTTGCGCTTGAAGGGGTGCGGCGTTCTTGTTGCGAGCTGAGTGGTAGGCAACACGGACGCTTCCCGATACGGGTTTCCAGCTTACCTCCATCAACCGTCAGCGGCGACTTGCGGGCCGGCTTGCGACCCGTAGCAATTTCCTGAAGCGCGGGCATTCGAGGTGGGATGGTGCGGGGCAATCGGCCACATGCCTGAGCATATCGCGGAGAACGGTCAGATCCCGGATCTGATTGTCTATCTCATCGGCGCGGGCGTGCAGAGTTTGTCGCGGCAGTTCGACGACGCTCGCTTTGCCGAACATCGCCGCAATTTCCTTGAGAGAGAAGCCGGCCTTTTTGCCAAGAGAAATCAGCGACAATTGCCAGATCGTTTCCGGCCCGAACTGGCGGCGTAGCCCCCGTCGGCCGACGGAGGTAACGAGGCCGATCTCATCATAATAGCGCAGGGCAGAGGCCGGCACGCCGGTGCGTTCCGCCACCTCGCCGATGTCGAGAATTTCCATGCTTGACCTCAAGCGAACTTGAAGTGGCGGTGTGCCGCTTCAACGCGCAATCAGCAAGGACAAAGGCATGGAAATCAACGGTGCGATCACGCAGGCCCGAAGCCCGCATCTCGGCGTCGCGGCCCTCGCCATGGCGATATTGTTGGCCTCGCTGGGGATCAGCATCGTCACCGTGGCCTTGCCCATTTTGGCGCGCGATTTCGCCCTGCCCGTGACCGGCGCCCAGTGGGTCGTTCTGGCCTACCTGCTTTCGGTGACCGTGACCATTGTCATGGCTGGACGGCTGGGTGACCTGATCGGCCACCGGCGCGTGCTCCTTGCCGGGCTGGTGATTTTCGGGGCGGCCTCCGCGTTTTGCAGCATTGCACCGACCATCGTTATGCTGATCGCCGCGCGGGTCACCCAGGGCGTGGGTGGCGCCATTCTCATGGCCCTGCCGGTTTCGATTATCCGTGAGGCAGTCGTGAAGGAGCGAACCGGATCCGCCATGGGGCTGCTCGGCACCATGTCCGCCATCGGAACCGCGCTCGGACCGTCTCTCGGCGGGGTTGTCATCGCCTGGTCGGGGTGGCGGGCGACGTTTCTCATCCTTGCCCTGATGGCTCTCGTGGCCTTGATCTTCGCGGCGCGGGCGCTCCCCACAGACCGGATCGGCCAGCGCGGGGAACGTAAAAGTCTCGACTTGCCGGGCGCACTGGTTCTCGTGCTCACGCTGGCAGCATATTCCTTGTCCATGTCCGGTGGCGGGAATGGCTTTTCGATCACGAACGCCCTGCTGCTGGCCGGCGCGGCGCTGGGCGTCGTCGTCTTCGTTATCATGGAGCACGGCAGGGAAACGCCCCTCGTTGACCCTGCAGCGCTCGGCAGCCGCACGGTTTCGGTATCGCTGCTGATGAACCTTCTCGTCTCCAACGTCATGATGGCGACGCTGGTGGTCGGGCCGTTTTATCTGACCTTTGCCTTGCACCTGAACGAAGCCCTCGTCGGCCTGGTCGTGGCGGTCGGGCCGGTCATGGCCGCGCTATCCGGCGTTCCAGCCGGGAGGATTACTGACCGGTTCGGGGCCGGACGCACACTGATTGTCGGCCTGGGGCAGATGGTCATCGGCCTGCTGTGTCTTTCCGTCTTGCCGGATATTTTCGGCGTGGCGGGCTATATCCTGTCCCTGATGCTGCTGACGCCGGGCTTTCAGCTCTTTCTGGCCGCCAACAATACGACGGTCATGCTGGCGGCCAGGGACGACCAACGCGGCATGATTTCCGGCCTGCTCGGCCCGTCGCGCAATCTCGGCTTCATGACCGGCGCATCAGTCATGGGAGCGGTTTTTGCCATGGCGGCCGGCACGCCGGATATCGTAGGGGCCGCGCCCGAGGCCATCAGCGCCGCATTTGCGACAACGTTCCAAATGGCGGCAGGCCTGATGGCATTCGCCATCCTGCTGACCGTTCTTAAGCGCGGTCCATCGCGATAAGCGGGAGGAGAACGGCGCCTATTTGGCGCCGCCCTCGCCGAACCGCCACACCGCGATCCCCATCTTCCGCGCCTTGTCGGCGAGGTTCTGCGAGATGCCCGAGCCGGGGAAGGCGATGAGGCCGATGGGTAGCGCTTCGAGCATCTGGTCGTTGCGCTTGAAGGGCGCTGCGTTCCGATGGCGGGTCCAATCGGGCTTGAAGACGATCTGCACCACGCCGCGATTGTCGGCCCAGCAGGCGGCGATCTTCTCGGCGCCTTTCGGCGATCCGCCATGGATGAGCACCATGTCGGGATGCTTGGCGCGGGCCTTGTCGAGGGCCTCCCAGATGCAGGCGTGATCGTTGCACTCGACGCCGCCGGTGAAGGCAATGCGCGGACCGGCGGGCAGCAGCGGCTCGATCTCGGCCCGGCGCTTGGCGGCCAGAAAATCGCGGCTGTCGATCATGGCCGCCGTCATCGTCCGCCGGTTCGTCATCGAGCCGGATCGCGGCCGCCAGGCGGAACCGGTCGCCGATTCGAACTGGATGGCGGCAAGATCGCGGAGGTTCTCGAAGGCGGCGCGGCGTTCGAGCAATGCCTCGCCACGGGCAATCAGGCGCTCGAGCTCGACGGACTTGACCTCCGAGCCGTCCTGCTCACTTGCCAAGCGGCGCTGCGCCATCTCGTTGTCGTCAAGCAGGCGGTCGAGCCAGGCGATGCGGCGATGGAAGAGATTGGCGAAGCCCCAGAGGACGTCGTCGAGATCGTCATCGAGCGCCGTATCGGCCATGAGGGCGATGAGGGCGGCTGCGGCGGTCTCGATCTCCTGCTCGGCACGGTCGGCTTCTGGCACGGTCAGGCGCTCCGGATCGTCCGCACCGGGACGGACGCCGTGAAGCGCCATTTCGTCGAGGACATGGGCGGTTGGCGAGGAAGCGTGATGGGGTTCGACGGCGTCGTCGGTGAAGAGGTCGTGCAGCATGGGTCTGTCTCCCGGTTCCGAGGCCGCGACCGTCGCGGCCTTTCCAGGGATCGCCCGCCAGCGCCAAGGGGCGGCTTTGCACCGCTCTTACATTTTGCGATAACGGCGCTTACGCGCCTTGGGGGCCGCAACGAAGTGGAGGACGGCCGTCAGGCCGTTGCAAAGCCGGCCGGCGCTGGCAGATCCCTCTCTTGGAAAGGCCGTGGCGCGGCCTCTTCCGAAGCGGGAGGCCGGCCCAATGCTCGCTCATCGCCATCCGACCCTGACGACCTTCACACGCATCGTGTCCGCCCGCCCGCGACAAGGAAGCGCTGAACATCGTCCGGGGCGAGGAGCTCGGCGAGCCATGCCCTGAGCCGGTCCGGGCCGAGCGTCAGGAGATCGGCGTTGAAATCCTCCGTCCTCGGGGCGAGCGCGCGGATGTCGATGTCGCCGGCTGTGGAGCGGGCGCGCAATCGTTCCAGCGCGAAACGCCCGACCTCGTCATTGTCGCGCGCGACATAGAGACGGCGCAGCTTGGGCGGGAACACCAGGGCAGCGAGGTGGGCGGCGGAGAGAGCGGCGGCGACCGGCATGGCGGGCATCACGGTCTTGAGCGCCAGCGCCGTTTCGATGCCTTCCGCCGCCGCCAAGATGTCGGTAGCAACGCCGAGCCGGACCGCGTTCCCGGCGAGATGTCCCATGGCGCGGCGGGGCTGATCGAGAGGCGCCTTGCCGCCGCCAGGATCAAGCCAGGTGCGATGCGCACCGGTGATGGCGCCGCCCTGATCGGTGACGGCGGCGATGAGCGCCGGCCATATCTCGCGCCCCGCAGGCCCGCGATAAAAGCAGCGCGGATGGAAGCGCAGCGCGGAAACCTCCGCAGGCAGAATGATGCCGCGGCTTTGGAGATAGCGTTCCGCCAGCGTGCCTTGGATCGGCTTCGACGCGGCAAAGAGCCGCCGCGCCGCTTCGGAAGAGCCGGACGGCGCGGGCGGTTCGACCCGCCGGATCATTGGTGCCGGCAAGCTGAGGAAACGGCGCGCCTCGTCGAGCGCGGCGCGAAAGTCGAGGCCGCGATTGAGGGCAATGAGGTCGAGCAGGTCGCCGTGTTCGCTGGCGACGGCGGCATCGGCCCATTTTCCGGCACGTTCGCCGGACAGGCGGACGTAGAGCGAGCGCCCCGGCGTTCCCATGACATCGCCGCAGATCCAGTATCGGCCCTGGCGGCGGCCATTCGACAAATAATAGCGGCACACCGCCTCGGCCTGTTCACCGAGACGGCGCGCCAGATCGGCGGCGCGGGACATAGGTCACCCCCGATTCACGATTTCGGTGAGCGGCCAACGGTCGGTGAGGCTCTCGAAAATCGCCTTGCCGGCCTCGCCCACAGGCACGAACAACCGCAGCTTCCAGGAGATGATCTCGCCGAACAGGCCGCGGGCCTTCAGGGCATCGACCATGCCGGAGGTGAAGCCAGTGAGTTCGACGCGGCTCTCGTTCATCACGCGCACGCGGCGGAGCACGAGACCGTCGACGAGATGGGCCGTGACCTTGCCTTCATTGATCAGGCCCCAGGCGTCCCCGGCGGAGAGCTTCGGCGCCTCCATGCCGATATTGCGGCAGAACGCTTCCACCTCGATGGGCGTCAGCATCCGGCCGATGATGCGTTCGCCATCGTCGGTTTGCAGCCGATAAACGCGGGCGTTGGTCTCCGGAAGACGCCGCCAGATCGGCAGCAGCAGGCCGGTGACGAGATGGAACGTGCTCGTCGAGAATTCCGAGATTCCGGCGATCTCCTTTTCCCATGCGGCGATAAACTCTTCCCTCTCCGCCTCCTTCCAGTGCGTGGAGGCGAAGTCATCGACGCTCATCGTGTCGCGCTGCATGGGGCGGATCAGCCGCACGCGGCGTTCCACGCTACCATCGTCGTGCATCAGGCTCGGCGCGGCGGTCTTGACAGAAGCCCGGCCCGAGCGCTCATTGACCAGAAGCTTGCCATCGCGGATCGTTAAGGCTTCATCGGCGGAAAGCGGCTGATTGCGATCTTTCCGCTGGACGGTGAACAGCCGCGTCTCGGCTCCGCTGTCATGCTGCCAGACGGTACGCCGGTCAGTGACGATCAGGCTTTCGGCGCGGATCGTCTCCAGCCCGACATCATGGATGCCCGCTGCAATCGCCGCCTCGATGCGGGCGTTCAAAGTCTCCTCGAACGTCGCGAACAGCGTGTTCTGCATGGCGATGGGCAGCGCCAGCAGCCGGTTGAGGAACGTCGTGATCGGCGGCAATTCCTCTTTCAGCGCTCCGCCTTCGAAGGTGAGCGAGAGGCCGGTCATTTCCTCGAACTGCGTCAACGAGCAGCCCTGAATGGCGCCCTGCGCCAGCCAGTAATAGAACTGCCTGAGCGCCGCGCGGGCCTGATTGCCTTCGAGATTGTCCTCGGCGCGGAACAGCCCCTGGCCGCCAGTCTGGCGCTGCCCGCGCGTGATGGCGCCGAGGGTGTCCAAGCGGCGGGCAATCGTCGAAAGAAAGCGCTTCTCGGCCTTCACGTCCGTGGCGATGGGGCGGAACAGCGGCGGCTGCGCCTGATTGGTGCGGTTGGAGCGGCCGAGGCCCTGGATGGCGGTGTCGGCCTTCCAGCCCGCTTCGAGCAGGTAATGGACGCGCAGGCGCTGATTCTTCGCGCCGCGGTCGGCATGGTAGGAGCGGCCCGTCCCGCCGGCGTCCGAGAAGACTAGGATGCGCTTCTCGTCATCCATGAAGGCTTGCGTCTCCGCAAGATTGGCCGAGGGCGGACGGTTCTCGACGCACAGCCGATCGCCCTTGCGCACGATCCGCCGTGACCGTCCCGTCACTTCCGCTACCTTGTCTGTCCCGAAGCGCTGAATGATCTGATCGAGGCTGCCTGGCACGGGATCGAGCGAGGCGAGACGCTCGATCATCCGGTCACGGGAGGCGACGGCCTCGCGGCACTGGATCGGGTTGCCCTCGGCATCGAACGCGGGGCGCGAGCGCAGATTGCCGTCCTCGTCGGTGTAAGGCTCATAGAGCTGCGTCGGGAAGGCGTGCTGCAAATAGGTGAGGATCACGTCGCGGGGCGACAGATCGACGTTCAGGTCCGCCCATTCCTCGGCTGGAATCTCGGACAGGCGGCGGTCGAGGATCGCCTCACCGGTGGAGACCAGTTGCACGATGGCGGCATGTCCCGCCGCCATATCCGCCTCGATGGACTTGATGAGCGTGGCGGTCTTCAGCCCCGAAAGCAGCGCGGCGAAGAAGCGCTGCTTGGCGCCCTCGAACACCGACAGGGCGGCGGACTTCGCCTGGCCGTTGAGGGTTTTTCGCTCCCCGGTGACGTTCGAGGCTTCGAGGGCGGCGCCCAGGTTGGAATGGATCACCTGGAACGCTTCAGCGTAGGCGTCGTAGATTTCCACCTGCGCCGGGGTGAGATTGTGCTCGACGATCTCGACCTCGACGCCCTCATAGGACAGCGACCGCGCCGTGTAGAGGCCAAGCGCCTTGAGGTCGCGGGCCAGGACCTCCATCGCCGCCACGCCGCCTGCTTCGACCGCCTGCACAAACTCGGCTCGATTGGCGAACGGGAAGTCCTCGCCGCCCCACAGGCCGAGCCGTTCGGCATAGGCGAGGTTGCGCACATCGGTGGCGCCGGTTGCGGAGACATAGACGATACGAGCGCCCGGCAAGGCGCGCTGCAGGCGCAGGCCGGCACGACCTTGCTGGGAGGGAAGTTGTTCGCCGCGCTCACCCTTGCTGCCGGCGGCGTTGGCCATGGCATGGGCTTCGTCGAAAACGATCACGCCGTCGAAGCCGTCTCCCAGCCAGTCGATGACCTGGCGCAGGCGCGGCTCGTTGCGCAGGGTGGCGTAGGTCACGAACAGCACCCCTTCCGACAGCCGGACCGGCGTGCCCTGCTTGAAGCGCGACAGAGGCTGGACGAGCAGTTGCTCCATGCCGAGCGCCGACCAGTCGCGCTGCGCGTCCTCGGTCAGCTTGTCGGACTTGGAGATCCACACCGCCTTGTGGCGGCCCTTGAACCAGTTGTCGAGGATGATGCCGGCAACCTGCCGGCCCTTGCCGCAGCCGGTGCCGTCGCCCAGGAACCAGCCGCGGCGGAAGCGCACGGCATTCTCGGCGCCTTCCGGCGCGGCATGGATATTGTCGAAGGTCTCATCGACCGTCCACGATCCCGCGAGATACCCGGAATGCGCATCGCCGGCATAGATGACGCTCTCAAGCTGAGCGTCGGAGAGGATGCCACTCTTTATTATATGCACCGGAAGATGCGGCCGATAGGAAGGGTGCGGCGACGCCACCGAGGCCATGGCCGCCGACTGCACCAGCTTCGTAGGATGCGGCTTGGCGCCGGGGATATGGATCGATTGCAGGGCGTAGCCCTCGTAGAGCGCGTCGGTCAGGTCGGCGCCCTCGGCCGGCTTCCACTCGATGGGCTCATAGGTGAGCTCGACGGCATCGGGCGCCGCAGAAATGACGGGCTGCGGCCCGCGCGCGATTGGCGCGGCCTTGCGTGCAACAGCGACTTTCGCCGCTGTGCCGAGTCCGATCTCGCCGTCCACCTCCAAGCGAGGCGGCAGATGTTCGATGAGGCGGGCGAGCAAGTCGGCGGCGTTCTCCGCGCGCGGCAAAACCGGCGGCGAAGCCGTTTCAAGCGACTTGTCGATGACGGTGAGGCGCGTGTCGAAGGTGGTCCCGTGCTTGTAATAGACGGCGCCGTCCACGACGCAGGTGAAGCGCACCGCGCCGTTCAGCTTATCGACGGGAAAATTGTGCCCAGTAATGGCGACTAGGCGACCGCCTTGCGGCAGCCGCGCCAACGCGGAGCGCACGTGATGGAAGTCCGCGTCGGAGACGCGCCCCTGCACGTGGAGCGCCGCCGAGAAGGGTGGGTTCATGAGAACGACCGACGGCGCGATATCGTCCGCCAGCCGGTCATCGATGCTGGCGGCATCATGTGTGCTGACCAGGCTGTCCGGGAACAGCCGCCGGAGGAGCGCAGCCCGCGTCGCGGCGATCTCGTTGAGCGCCAGCCGCGCGCCCATAATCTCGGCGAATACGGCAAGCATCCCCGTGCCGGCTGACGGCTCCAGCACCGCATCGTCGCCGGTGAGGCCCGCCGCGATGCTGGCCGCATAGGCAAGCGGCATGGGTGTGCTGAACTGCTGGAGCTCCTCGGATTCCTGCGTGCGGCGGGTGTGGGTGGGAAGACGCTCGGCGATGCGGGAAAGCATGGCGAGTTGTGCGACGGGCGAGCCCGCCGTCTCCCGCATGGCGCGACCATATTTACGGAGGAACAGCACCTGCGCGGCTTCGCAAGCTTCGTATGCAGCTTTCCAGGTCCAGAAACCCTCGGCGTCCGAACCGCCGAACGCTTCCTCCATCGCCTGCCGCAGGACACGGGCCTCGATGAGAAGGCCGCGTTCGAGACCAGTCAGAATGCGCTCCGCCGCCTTGAGGATGCAGGCGGCCTCTTCTTCGGGCGCACGGACGGGTGCGGCGACGGTCACCGCCGCCGCTGGCGTCATCAGATTCATGAGATTGCTCCGGGATTGAGGTTTAAGGAAAAGGCCGGGGCAGGCTCTCTCTTGCCCGCTCCCGGCCCACCCTCATCCCGGTCCGCTCTCACTCTGGCGGCCGGTAAGCCTCGTAGGGATTCTTCTCCGCCAGGTCGCCGTTTTCGGCGGCACGCATGAGGGTCTGGAAATTGGCGCGGATGTGGTCAGGGATCATGACGCCACCCTCCCTGTGAGGAGGCTGGCGGGATCGTCGCAGAGCGCGTGGCGATCGGGATCGATGACGAAGCCGAATTTGCCGCGCTGGTCGTATTCCTGATTGGACACAAGATAGCGCCGCTCGGCGGAATCGGGCTTGCCCCATTGCCCGCGTCGGCCGCCTATTGTGGCGATGCACTCGACCATGCCGGGATGCTGGTCCGACCTGATCGCGCTGATGACGATCCAGTCGTTGGCGTGGCGTTCAAGGAACAGCCGCTCGTCTTTGACGTGGGATTCGCCGGGGGCAAGGATAACGCCTGCGACAGTCTCGTATTCGTCGGGATACCATTCCTTCAGCGTGCGGATGGCCGCTTCGCGGTCCTTCTCGGAAAAGACTTCGGGGAAGGTGAAGGCGACTTTCGCCCAGGCGCAATCCTCTTCGTAAAATCCGTCTCTCTCGCGCAGAGCAGGATGAACCTTGGCGTTGCGCTCGCGGTCGAGCTTGTAGCCGCCATGCGACGGTGTGCCGTAGAAGACGATGCCCTCGGCATAGACCTTTTCATAGTCGGCTTTGCCCCATGGGGTGTAGGCAGGGTTGGTCGGGTTCGGCATTTCGACCTCCAGAAATGGGCGAAGCCCGGCCCCGCGCGGACATTCCGCCTTACGGGGACCGGGCTTAAGTGAATGGATTTGAGAGAGCAGCCGCTTATTCGGCAGCGGTGAGGAAAGCCGGAAGTTCGGCGGCGGCGGAAGACTCCGATGGCGAGGCATCCGGCTCCGGGGACCCCGGTTCGCCCGTGACCACTACGGTCTCGACGCCGGGCGTGCGCAGCGGCTCGGGCAGCCAGCCGGTATCGGCCAGAAGGCGCTCGGCCTGCTCGGCCATGTCGGACTTCTTCAGACCTTCGATGAGCTCCGCCATGCCGGCGCCTTTGGCCTCGGTGACCGCCTCGAGGATGCGAGCCTTCGGCACGCGATTGAAGTAGTTCTCCACCGTCGGCTTCCACCCGGCTGCGGTCATGTCGAGCGAAACCGCGCAGGCGAGTTGGTCGGCATGATGCCGGCGTCCCTGTGTCCGGTTCCACGGCTCATGCACTGCGTTAACGGTGAGCGATACGCAATGGGCGAAGAGCGCCATGCGGCTGTCGTGGTCGAAATCGCAAAGGAACTCCCAGAGTAGGTCGGGCTCGTCGGGAAGTTGCTTTTCCCAGTTGGCGTGCCGCTCGTCGATGGCCGTCGCCGACAGGCTCTCCTTCAGCCCCGGCCCCTGAACGGTCGGCGTTGAGCTTTCCGCGCGAATCTCCAGGCAGCTCGCCGTCGGATAACGCCAGAAGGTCTGGAGAACGAGGGCATGCAGCGCGGCGAGGAAGGCGATGTCCGGATCGCCGGCCACCGCATCGCGCAGGGCGAGTGTCCGATGCGCTGTCAGTTCCATGACCAGGCGCTCGGACAGCGGCTTCAGGCCGTCTTCCTCACCATCCGCGTCGGCGTCGGAGGAATCTGCGTTCGTCGGATCCTGACTGGATGCAAATTGCGTGCCTTCGACGGAACTTGGCGATGCTGCATCGACATCGCCCCTTGCTTCGCTAGCATCACCCCGGTCGTCCGCGACCGGTGCTTCGTCCTCGGGACGGACATAGCCGCGCTCGATCTTCAGCCGGCCGTCGCTGTCGATGGAGACGAACGCGCCGGCGCGGGCGACCTCTTGCGCGTCGTAGATGACGGGCCGATTCTCGAAGGCATCGAGTGCCGCCTCGATCTCGGCGAGACGCCGGTCGACCTCTTCGGGCAGGTCCTCGTCGCTCTCCTGGAAGTAGCGCTGTTCGATCTCTTCGAACTCCGAGCGCAGGGCTTCGCGGCGGGCGTGCTCCTCGTCGGACAGCGGCTCCGTTTCGCCCATGACGCGGCGCAGGCCGGCGGTGTGGCCATAGGGGAAGTCCGGAGCGACCTCGATCCACTTCCAGCCTTCGGCCTTGATCGTCTTGGCCTCGGCCGCGAGCTTCTCGGTGACAAGCTTCTCCAGCAACGTGACATCCTGGAGCCAGCCTTCGTCATTCTGCGAGAACAAGTCGCGCAGCACGATGCCGCCGGCTTCCTCGTAGGCTGCGAGCCCGACGAAGCGGGCGCGCTTATCAATGGCGCGGACGGTGTTTTCCGTCAGCAGCTTGCGGATGTAATAGGGCTCCTTGTTGTAGCCGCGCTGCACGGTTTCCCAGACCTGCTCCTGCCGGGCATGGTCGTCGGAAATCGTGAAGCTCATGAGCTGTTCCAACGACATCTCGTCATCGGCATAGACTTCCAGCAACCTAGGCGACACGCTGGCCAGCTTCAGCCGCTGCCGGACGATCTGCGGCGTCACAAAGAAGCGGGCGGCGATCTCCTCCTCGCCGAGGCCCTGCTCCTTGAGCGACTGGAAGGCGCGGAATTGATCCAACGGGTGGAGCGATACGCGCTGGCAGTTTTCGGCCAACGAATCTTCCTCGAGAATGCCGTCCACTCGCACGATGCAGGGGATCGGCGCGTTCTTCGCCAGCCGCTTTTGCTTGACCAGCAATTCCAGCGCCCGGTAGCGCCGTCCGCCGGCCTGCACCTCATATTTGTCGGTGAGCTGACCTTCCTCGCCGATCACCGCCCGCACGCTCAGAGATTGCAACAGCGTGCGCCGGACGATGTCCTCGGCCAGTTCCTCGATCGATACGCCAGCCCGCACCCGCCGGACGTTGCGGCTCGACAGCACCAGTTTGTCAAACGGAATATCCCGGGACTGGGAAAGGGAGATTTTCTTGGGGTTTGCCATATCGGTTCTCCGTGACGAGCCGGAGAAAGCCCTCTTTCCCCAACCAGGCTCGTCACGAAGACACCCACTTCCCTCTCCCTCTTCAGGCCGCCGCCCCCGCCGCTTCCTCCAGGTCGAGGTTGTAGACCTCCGCCCCGGCTGCGGCGTAGACGCGGGCGACCACGACCAGCGGGGCATAGGAGAACGCGCCCCATGGTTCAGGCTCGGGCGTACCGCCCACGCAGATCATCGGCCCGGAGATAGCGAGCCTGGCCACCTTGTCGAAGTCGACACAGCGGCTGTCGATCACCGCAAGTCCGGCGGCGATGGCCTGCTGTTTCACGGCGTCGCAGTCGTAGCCGGACAGGCTGCTCTGGCCGCCATACTCATTCAGGTAGTGCAGACTGAACCCTCCGCGGCCGAGCTTCAGATGGCCGCCCGGCGTGGCGAGGGCCTTGGCGATGGTGGCGCTGTAATTGCGATCGTGCATCGATGTTCTCCGCGACGGGCGGCCCAGAACCGTTCCGGACCTGGCAACCCGTCACGGGCGAAAGGGCCGCTCTCGAACTTGTCGAGAGCGACCCTTTCGGCGATCAGGCAAAACAGGTCACACGCCGCACATGCCGTCACATTCGTCGGCGAAGAGGTCGAGTTGTCCCTTGTTCGCCAGCGTGTCGAGATCGGCCTCGTCGAGCGGCACGCAGGAGCGATGGAGATACACCTCGCCGCGCAGATTGCGGAAACCGGTGCGGATCAGCCGGTCGATGGCGACAGCATCGGCGAAGCCGTCGGGATCCTCCTCGCGCATCTGCCGCCACATGACGTCGGAATGATACGGACATCCGATGCAGGCGCTCTTGGGCGGCATGGAATAGCCGTGCCGTTCCAGCCAGCGCAGGCAGTCGCGGCGCGCCATGCCCCAGTTCGATGAGGGGCCAGCGGTTCACCTGCCAGGGCTCGAAGGACATTTTCATACGCACGATCTCGTCCAGGGAGATACCGATCCACTGTTCAACGACGGGGCGGCCCGGCGAGCGTTTGCCCGTGAGCCCGACCAGCTCACGCACCTTGCGGCGGATCGGCACGATCTTCAGTTCCTTGGTGCACTGCCGGCGGATCATGCCGACCTTGCCCGATGCGGATTTGGTGAAGGCGGGGATCGAGGCCCAGCGCTCGCCCTGCGCGCCGCGGACCAGCCCGTCGCGGATGTTGCCGGCAGTCACGATATGCACTGGGAACGGCAATACATTCGGCAATTTAAGCCAGGCGAGATGCTCATAGACGGCCTTCGACTCCCAGCCGGTGTCTGCGAAGATGGCGCAGTCGGGCATCGGCCCGACCTCGCCGTGGGCGGCCATAAGGGCCAGGGTGGTAGACTGCACACCGGCGCCGAGCGAAGGCGCTCGGAGCCTGATGGTGGAGATGTCGGTCGGCGGGGGAAACAGCGCGTTCATGGCTACCCTCCTACCTGCTGCCGGCGCCGCCATTCGGCGGGCGGATCGAAGGTTCCGTTCCAGATGCCGCGGCGCAGAAACCGGGCCGTGCCCTCGTCGCTTGTGTAGTTGTAGAGACGATTGGCGTCGCGATCGGCAACCGCCCAGCCGTTCTTCGCCACCCAGCTACTGATGTCGTCGCCACCGGCGTAGCAAACAGATACGAACCGGCCATGGGCATCGCGCGTCGTTCCCTGCCAGACTTCGCAACTGACCTTTCGGCCTTCGAGAAATTTGGTAAGCGCGGCGGCGGCCTCTCTGCCGCAAGGCCATGTCGCGCTATCGCGACGGCGGCAGCGCTGGTCGATCTCCACGGCATCGACGCCGTAGAGGCGATGCTTCTCGCCGCCCACTTCGATTGTATCGGCGTCGATCACATTGGCCGGGCCGGAATGCTCCTCGTCGAGCGCGGGCCAGAAGGACAGACAGGCGAAAAACACGATGCCGATGACGGCGGACAGGCGGACGAACTGGAACATGGGAGGTCTCCTCACGGGTTGCGGGTGGGCCGGTGTTCTCTCGCCGGCTTCAGCCCTTCACCCGTCAGAAGCCCCTCTTTCCCTCTGTTTCCCGCCTCAGCAGTCCCAGGTAGTCGCCGCTGACCATCTCCTCCGCCTCGCCGACAAGTCGTTGCATGCGGGAGCGGTAACCGGACTCCCAGAGCTCGCGCGCCGCCATCTCCCCGAAGATCGCCGCCGCAACCTGCCGCCGGCTCGCGCCCACCATTTCTCCGTCCCAGGCGCGCAGCATCATCGCCCAGCGCCTGGCCCGGCGCTCCGGCGGAAAGAGGCCGCGCGGCAGACGGCCAGGCGGCAAAGCCCGCACAGGCGTTGCAGCGTCAGAACCTTCGCCTCCATGTGCCGGAGACCCGACAGCAGGTAGCGGAGGCACACCGGGCCATCGAGAACACTGCCTGCCGTCACCATCAGTTGGAGATGGCGCAAGCCATCGCTGAAAAGCACGTGCTCGGATCCGCCGCAGCACAACACGGTCGTCATTGACGCAAAGCATCGGATGTCGAAGGCGTCGGTGTGGCCGGGTGCAATGGGCTGCGCTTCCACGACGAGCACCGATGGATTGAGATCGGGCAGCCAAAAGACGTCCGTAGCCGGCAGGGCAACGCCAGTGGTGAAAGAAGACGCCCCAGTGTTCGAACGGCCCCGGATTCTGGATACGGAGGACTCGGGGCTGAGCGGCCTTCAGCCGGGGCTCGGTGGCGGACGGACGGAGTGGAGGCGACACCTGTGGCAGCCCACCGGCAGCCGTGGCGAAGTCGGGATTGCGCTTGAGCCACTCCCAGGCCCAACCGGCCCGGTCCAGGTCGATGAGGGGTTTGTAACTTTCGGGATCGCGCCAGTCGGCGCGCGGACTTATGCCGGGGACGGTCTTCTCCTTGGACATGGGGCTTGTCTCCTCCCATGAGGCCATCCGGCCGTAGCGGACGCGGCGCGGCCATTTGACGATCCGTCGCACAGCACCTGGAACAAGCCGCCTCCTGCCAGGTCGATGTCACTGGCGGGAGGTCGCCGACGACATCGATTACTATCGATAGTTGAGACACGGGTTGGCTTCCGTGTTTTCGCGGCGTCTTTCAGGAAATCGTTACAATATTCGCAACATCAGACCTGGATAGATCTGCAAACTACAGAATTTTATTAAAGTACAAATGAACTCGGGCAGAGATAACAAAACCCGAGATTGCCACAGTTGCACCGTCCTCATCGCAAAGTTGCCACAGGATCATCGATTTTGAAACACACACTCTACCGGGAATGGAACTTGTTAAAGGCCGGCAACCCGCTATCGGCCGAGATATCAATTTTCAGGCGATGGAGATTGCGTCATGGCCGAAACCACTCTGGTCGATTTCACGTCGGAAATTGCGTCCCCGGTACTGTCTGTCACGCGGCGCATCGCCCGCAACGGCATTGTCGTCAGCCGATGCGATATCCCGATCAATCCCGGGACACAGATCGTCACGGCACAGTTCGCCCTCTTCATGCATGAAAGCGAACCGCTGGATCTCATCTGCCGTCTGCCAGAAAGCCGCCGCATCGAGAAGCATTCGGTCGCTGCAGGGCACTTCCATTTGAGCCCGGCCGATCGGGCCGCCCATGTCGGCTGGACAGCCGACAAGCAGTCCTTCGTCATTGCCATGGAAAATAGCTTCATCGAACGCACGATCGGCAACGCCTTCGACGGGCGCGTGCCCGAGATCAGAGGTAGGGCGGCGCTCCGCGACCCGGCGGTCGAGGAGCTGATAGCCTGCCTCAGGCGCAGCTTGATCGACGATAGCCGCTGCGGCGGGCTCTGCCTGGACCTCGTCGGTACCTCGCTCGCTCTGCGCTTGTTTGAAACCTATGGCGAAAACGGTAGGCCGCCGCCGTCGATCCGGGGCGGTCTCGGCGCCTCGCGCCGGCGGCGGATCGTCGACTTCATCGAGGCGCATCTGGACGAAGATATCGGGCTCGCAGCGCTCGCCGCGGAAGCAGGACTCAGCCCGCATCATTTCGGCAAGGCGTTCAAGACGACGTTTGGCAAGCCTCCTTGCCGCTACATCACCGAGCGGCGGATTCAGAAGGCGAAGGAGATGCTGCTGTCGGACGGCGCGTCGATCACGGAGATCGCGCTCGCCCTTGGCTTTTCCAGCCACAGCCATTTCACGGACGTGTTCCGCAAGATGACAGGGACGACGCCTTCGCTGTTCCGCAGGAATTGCACCTGACCGGAGACATTATACCAACGGGCGCTTCAATTGACTCGAAAGGGATTCCCCTTTCGGCGTTGATGTGATTCACCGTGGCAGGGAGAACCTGCCATGCCGAAGGTCGTTGAGGTCAAGCCGAGCTATACGCCTGCACAACTGCGTCGACTGGCGGCGTTGACGAAGAACGCGAGCCAGAGCCGCCGCCTTCTGTCGATTGCGGCTATTCTGGACGGAATGAGCCGGGCGGATGCCGCGAAGATCGGCGGCATGGACCGCCAGACGCTGCGGGACTGGGTGCATCGGTTCAACGCGCTCGGCCCGGAGGGGTTGAAGGACAATCGCCGTCGCGGAAATCCGCGCCGTTTGTCGTCGGAGCAACATCAGGAGCTGGCGGGCCTTATCGAGACCGGCCCGGATCGCGCAACCCATGGCGTAGTGCGCTGGCGCCGTGTTGATCTTCAGCGATTGATCGAGGAGCGCTTCGGCGTGGTCTATCATGAGCGGACGGTTGGCAAGCTCCTGAAGCACCTCGGCTTCTCGCACATCAGCGCCCGCCCGCATCATCCCGGGCAGGACGCCGGTGTGATGGAAGCGTTCAAAACTTCGCCTCGACGCTGAAAGCGCATCTGCCACCACGCGCACACGATCGAAAGATCGAAATCTGGTCCCAGGATGAGGCGCGCATCGGGCAGAAGAACGGCATTTGTCCGGCAATGGGCTCGCCGGGGAACACGCCCACGTCAACCCGCCGACCAGCGCTATGAAAGCGCCTACCTCTTCGGCGCGATCTGCCCGGCCCGGGGTGTCGGGGCCGGTCTTGCCATGCCTTTCGCAGACACCGAGGCGATGCAGCAGCATCTTTGCGAAATATCGTCCATGGTCCGACGAGGCGGCCATGCCGTTCTGCTGCTTGATCGCGCCGGCTGGCACACCACAGGCAGCCTGTGCTGGCCGAAAAACATCACGCCGATCCTGCTGCTCTCGCGCTCGCCGGAACTGAATCCCGTCGAGCAAGTCTGGCAGTATCTGCGCGCCAACTTCCTCTCGAACCGCGTCTTCGAAACCTACGACGACATCATCGATGCGGCCTGCGAGGCATGGAACAGCCTCATCGCCATGCCCGACACCGTAACATCAATCGGAACCAGAGCATGGGCCGTTATCGGTCAATCGTGAGGGCCGCTGGTATTAATCGACATATGCCCGCGGGCCCCCGGCGCCATTCCGTATTAAGATAGGTGGAGCAGCACCGCGCACCCGACGCCCGGAGGCTGCCCTGAACGGGCGCCATGGATGTGCACGGCACGGAGGACGGGTGCATGGCCAAACTCGATCCCGAGATCGCCGACGATGTGCCGTGGGCGGACGAAATCACGTCCTATGACGAGGACCACTTCATCACCTACCTGCGCCTGCTGGACGCGGAGGCCGAAGGCGCAGACTGGCGCGAGGTCGCCCGCATCGTCCTGGATCGCGATCCAGAAGCTCAACCCGACCGAACCCGTCACTGCTGGGAATCCCACTTCCAGCGCGCCCGTTGGATGACCGAGCACGTTTTCCGCTATCTACTCGATGCGGTGCGAGCCGGATAGGTATTCCGGATCATGTCGTCGGAGACCAACGCCATTTGGTCTTCGTGACCGCAAGCCTCACCACCACACTTGAGTACGGTGTCGGACAAGGCAAAAGGCCGCCTTTTGGCGACCTAAGTAATTGTTATATCTCACATTCTATTGAGTTATAACGAAAGTGGTTGCGGGGGCCAGATTTGAACTGACGACCTTCAGGTTATGAGCCTGACGAGCTACCGGGCTGCTCCACCCCGCGGGAAGGGAGGGTTGAAGGGGAAAGCGCCCGGACGGGAAGGTTCGGGCGCTTGATGTTTGGCTTGGAAGAGATTGACTGTTGATTTGCGGGCTTTGAAGGCCTGGCAGCGACTTACTCTCCCACACCTTAAGATGCAGTACCATCAGCGCGACGAGGTTTCACGGTCGAGTTCGAGATGGGATCGGGTGGTTCACTCGTGCCATAACCACCAGGCCATCGAAGCCCGCAATTTTTGAGAGACAGTGTCTATGATCGTTCTGTTGGATCGGGCTTGTTTCTGCAAGGAAGCGATTGAAGCCGATCGAGCCATTAGTACCGGTTAGCTGCACGCGTCACCGCGCTTTCACACCCGGCCTATCAACGTGGTGGTCTTCCACGGCTCTGATAGGGATACCTGGTTTTGAGGGAGGCTTCCCGCTTAGATGCTTTCAGCGGTTATCCCGTCCGTACTTAGCTACCCTGCGGTGCCGCTGGCGCGACAACAGGTACACCAGAGGTACGTCCACCCCGGTCCTCTCGTACTAGGGGCAGCTCCTCTCAAGTATCCAACACCCACGGCAGATAGGGACCGAACTGTCTCACGACGTTCTAAACCCAGCTCACGTACCACTTTAATCGGCGAACAGCCGAACCCTTGGGACCTGCTCCAGCCCCAGGATGTGATGAGCCGACATCGAGGTGCCAAACCTCCCCGTCGATGTGGACTCTTGGGGGAGATCAGCCTGTTATCCCCAGCGTACCTTTTATCCGTTGAGCGATGGCCCTTCCACGCGGGACCACCGGATCACTATGACCGACTTTCGTCTCTGCTCCATCTGTCGATGTCGCAGTCAGGCGAGCTTATGCCATTGCACTCAACAGCTGATTTCCGACCAGCTTGAGCTCACCATCGCGCGCCTCCGTTACTCTTTGGGAGGCGACCGCCCCAGTCAAACTACCCACCACGCAGGGTCCCGAACCCGGCTTCACGGGTTGCGGTTAGATATCAGGAACCAAAAGGGTGGTATTTCAAGGTTGGCTCCGCCGGAACTGGCGCCCCGGTTTCATAGCCTCCCACCTATCCTACACATTCAATTCCTAATACCACTGCGAAGCTATAGTAAAGGTGCATGGGGTCTTTCCGTCTGACCGTGGGAACTCCGCATCTTCACGGAGAATTCAATTTCGCTGAGTCGATGTTGGAGACAGTGGGGAAATCGTTACGCCATTCGTGCAGGTCGGAACTTACCCGACAAGGAATTTCGCTACCTTAGGACCGTTATAGTTACGGCCGCCGTTTACCGGGGCTTCAATTCAGAGCTTGCACCCCTCCTCTTAACCTTCCGGCACCGGGCAGGCGTCGGACCCTATACGTCGTCTTAAGACTTCGCAGAGCCCTGTGTTTTTAGTAAACAGTCGCTACCCCCTGGTCTGTGCCCCTCGCCAACGGTTGCCCGCCAACGAGGCCCCCTTCTCCCGAAGTTACGGGGGCAATTTGCCTAGTTCCTTCAACATCGTTCTCTCAAGCGCCTGGGTATACTCTACCAGTCCACCTGTGTCGGTTTCGGGTACGGTCTATACGCTGGGGCTATTTCCTGGCCCCCCTTCACTGCCCGATCAATCCGTTAAGACCGAACAATTTACGGGAGACGTCACCTCCAGCAGGCCCAGGAATATTAACCTGGTTCCCATCGACTACGGCTTTCGCCCTCGCCTTAGGGGCCGGCTCACCCTGCGCGGATTAACCTTGCGCAGGAACCCTTGGACTTTCGGCGACAGTGTTTCTCACACTGTTTGTCGCTACTCATGTCAGCATTCTCGCTTCCGATACCTCCAGCATACCTCACGGCACACCTTCGCAGGCCTACGGAACGCTCCGCTACCGCTCGATCAAAGATCGAACCCGCAGCTTCGGTGCATGGCTTCAGCCCCGGTACATCTTCGGCGCAGGACGGCTATTAGACCAGTGAGCTATTACGCTTTCTTTAAAGGATGGCTGCTTCTAAGCCAACCTCCTGGTTGTTGTGGCCTTCCCACATCCTTTCCCACTTAGCCATGACTTGGGGACCTTAGCTGGCGGTCTGGGTTGTTTCCCTCTCGACCCCGGACGTTAGCACCCGAGGTCTGTCTGCCGCGCTGTACTCCACGGTATTCGGAGTTTGGTTAGGTTTGGTAAGGCTCGCGCCCCCCTAGCCCATCCAGTGCTCTACCCCCGTGGGTAATCACGCGACGTACTACCTAAATAGTTTTCGCGGAGAACCAGCTATTTCCGAGTTTGATTAGCCTTTCACCCCTAACCACAGGTCATCCCCGTCTTTTTCAACAGACGTGAGTTCGGTCCTCCAGTGCGTGTTACCGCACCTTCAACCTGCCCATGGCTAGATCACCCGGTTTCGGGTCTAATCCCACGAACTGAACGCCCTATTCAGACTCGCTTTCGCTGCGCCTACGCCTATCGGCTTAAGCTCGCTCGTAAGATTAAGTCGCTGACCCATTATACAAAAGGTACGCCGTCACCCCTCAAGGAGGCTCCGACTGCTTGTAGGCATCCGGTTTCAGGGTCTATTTCACTCCCCTCTCGGGGTGCTTTTCACCTTTCCCTCACGGTACTGGTGCACTATCGGTCGGTAAGGAGTACTTAGCCTTGGAGGGTGGTCCCCCCACGTTCAGACAGGATTTCACGTGTCCCGCCTTACTCGAGGACCGTGCGACAATTTACCCGTACGGGACTATCACCCGCTATGGTGCGACTTTCCAGACGCTTCCGGTTCTTATCACACAGCCACTGGGCTGGTCCGCGTTCGCTCGCCACTACTTGCGGAGTCTCGGTTGATTTCCTTTCCTCCGGCTACTGAGATGTTTCAGTTCGCCGGGTTCGCCTCCTGAACC